>NZ_BAAKIY010000001.1:0-1259254 GCF_059703745.1 Pseudazoarcus sp. NS20 | reverse complement strand
TTACGCCCAATCACCTAATGCCGACTCACTGCAGCGCTTGCGACTCCAGCATGTAGTTCCTTGGGCGAAAGTTTATTCTCGAGCTTTCATCGAGACCCATCACCTTCGGTTCGATCCAGTGCGCCGCAGCAACGACGTCGCGTTTAATGTCTTGGCGGCAGTGCATGCAAGGAACGTGCGAACGGAAATGACGTCCGTTTATCGCGTATTCCGTCGCCCCGCAAGCCTTACTGCAAACGTGACGGCAACCGCCTTCATTGAGCGCTTTCTGATTGACCGCTCGGTCGCATGTCGCCTCTCTGCGCTTGGCGTGCGAAAAGGGCGCTCCGCAACCGGTCATATGCTGCTCGCGCTCAAGCATGGTCCCTTCGTGGCTTTAAAAGTTTGGCGGTTGGCGATCTTCTCATCAATGCACATCGAATGGAGGCGGGTTCTCGATGCTGCCCGCTGGCGGCGATTCCTAGCAAACCATCGTCGCGACGCCAAGGAACGGACGCGATGACCTTGCGCGTCCTGAATGACATCACCGCCCCCTGACCCAGATCACTAATGGCGCGTTTAAACTGTCACCCCTTCGCCGCCAAGAAACATCCTGCCAGCCACATCTCATGCACATTCTTTACCTTCATCAATACTTCAATACTCGGTCGATGCCGGGCGGAACTCGTTCTTATGAGATGGCGCGCCGGCTTGTGAAAATGGGTCATCGGGTAACGATGATCACTTCCTGGCGAGAAGATGACGATCGCAAAGACTGGTTCGTGACGAACGAGGACGGAATCGAAGTTCATTGGCTGCCCGTCCCGTATTCGAACCACATGCCGTATCCGGACCGGATCAAAGCCTTCATGCATTTTGCACTCAGCTCAGCGCGACGGGCGATATCCATCGAAGGGGATATTGTGTTTGCCACGAGCACCCCGTTGACCATTTCGATCCCTAGCGCGCTGGCAGCGAAGAAACTAAGAATCCCTATGGTTTTTGAAGTGCGTGACTTATGGCCCGAATTGCCAATTGCGATAGGGGCCCTCAAGAATCCTTTTAGCATACGACTAGCTCGCTGGCTTGAGTTCTGGGCTTATCGCAACTCGGAAGCGGTAGTTGCCTTATCACCCGGGATGAGAGACGGAATAGTAAAATCAGGCTACGCTGAAGAACGGGTAGCGGTCATACCAAACAGCTGCGACAACACTGATTTTGACGTTAGTCCCGAAGAAGGCACCGCTTGGCGGGCGAAGCGGCTGTGGCTGGGCGACCGCCCGCTTGTTACCTATCCTGGCACATTCGGTAAAATCAACGGCGTGAGTTACATGATCGGCTTGGCAACGGCGCTTTTGAAAACCTCCCCTGAAATACGGATCTTGCTTATTGGCGACGGCATGGAGAGGGCTCTGGTCGAAGAACAAGCGAGACGCGCAGGTGTATTAAACGTGAATCTATTCATCGAGGATCCTGCACCCAAGCGGGATATGCCAGCAATCTTCGCCACATCAGACATTATTTGCAGTTTGTTTGTGGACATGAAAGAAATGCAGGCTAACTCCGCAAACAAGTTTTTCGACACCCTCGCTGCAGGCAAACCCATTTTGATCAATTATGGCGGCTGGCAGGCTGATATAGTGAACCGCGAAAGCTGCGGAATAGTGACCTGGCGCAAAAGCTTTGATGAAGCCGCGCACTTGATTTCAAATCAACTTTCAGATGCAAATTTCATGAAGAGAGCAGGCGAAGCCTCAAAGAGGATTGCTGTAGAACTTTTTGACCGCGACCTTCTAGCTGAACAACTTGCACAAGTTTTTTCCTTAGCCGCTGAGCGCAAGGGCGACAAAGCAAAATCGATCGCGAGTGGAAACTATTAAAATCGACACAGCCCTCAGTCCATAAAGTTTGATCAGGTCATTCAATTGTGAAGCGACTTCTCGACGTCGTACTCTCAGCGGGTGCACTGGTGCTGTTATCACCAATAATCGCCGTTGTTGCACTGCAAATCCGTCGCAAACTTGGTCGGCCCGTGCTTTTCTTCCAGGTCCGCCCAGGTCTACACGGCAAGCCTTTCAAGTTGGTCAAATTTCGCACGATGGTTAATGCCAACGGGCCGGACGGCGAACCGCTGGCGGATGCACAGCGCATGACGCCTTTCGGCGGTTTTTTGCGCTCTTCGAGCCTAGACGAACTGCCCGGGCTGTGGAACGTGCTTAAGGGCGACATGAGTCTTGTCGGCCCTCGACCGTTGTTGATGGAGTATTTGCCGCTATACAGCCCCGAACAGTTCCGCCGTCACGAAGTGCGCCCTGGCGTGACCGGCTGGGCCCAGATCAACGGCCGTAATGAAGTCAGTTGGCAGGAACGCTTTGCCATGGACGTCTGGTACGTAGACAATTGCAGTCTTTGGCTGGATCTGAGGATTCTGCTGCTGACCGTGCGTAAGGTGCTGGTGCACGAAGGCATCAACGAGCGGGGGCAAGTCACAATGTCTAAGTTCACCGGAAACGACCAATGAAAGCCTTGGCCGTCTTCGGCGCGAGTGGGCACGGGAAAGTCATCGGCGACACCGCTGAGCTATTGGGCTGGGAGCACTGCGTATTCTTCGATGACGCCTACCCGACCTGCTCGCGCAACGAAGAATGGCCCGTGCTTGGAACATTCAGCAACCTTGTCGCGCGCTTGGCGGAATTCGACGGGGTGTTCGTCGCAATTGGGAACAACGCGATCCGTCGAGACAAGCTGCACGAGTTGCTGCAAGCGCGCGCCAACGTTATCAGCTTAATACATCCAAATTCGTGCGTGAGCCGTTACGCGCAACTCGGTGCCGGGTCAGTGGTTTTACCTGGGGCGGTGATGAACGCCTATGCCCGCACAGGGGTGGGGGCAATCCTGAACACGCAAAGCAGCATAGACCACGACTGTATTTTGGGTAACGGCGTGCACATCAGCCCCGCTGCGCATTTGGGAGGCAATGTCATCGTGGGCGACGGCAGCTGGGTAGGCATCGGCGCTAGCGTGCGACAAGGCATTCATATCGGCTCCAATGTAATCGTCGGGGCAGGCGCTGCCGTAGTTATGGACCTGCCTGACGATGTCACGGCAACCGGCGTTCCGGCATCATTCTCCACGGCCAATCAGCTGTGATCTTTGTTGCGTGAGCTTTCAGTGATCGACACCCCTTTTCCCCCTTGGCCTGCGTACTCCAGAGAGGAGGCTGACGCGGTTCAGGACGTGTTGCTGTCCAACCGCGTCAACTACTGGACCGGAGAGCGATGCAGGCGCTTCGAAGAAGAATTTGCCGCGTGGGCCGGTACGGCGCACGCGGTTTGCCTCGCGAACGGCACGGTTGCGCTGGATCTGGCACTCAAGGCACTCGAGATCGGGGCGGGCGATGAAGTTATCGTCACGCCGCGCACGTTTTTGGCATCGGCTTCGTCAATTGTACACGCGGGCGCCGAACCGGTTTTTGCCGACGTCGACCGTGAGAGCCAAAACATCACTGCGGAAACTGCACGGCGCGTAATGACCCCGCGCACGAAGGCCATCCTGTGCGTTCATTTGGCCGGTTGGCCATGCGAAATGGACTACATCATGAGCCTGGCAGGTGATTTCGGGCTGAAGGTCATCGAGGATTGCGCACAGGCGCATGGAGCGCGCTACAAGGGCCGTCCGGTCGGCTCTATCGGCCATATCGGCGCGTGGTCGTTTTGTCAGGACAAAATCATGACCACCGGCGGCGAAGGCGGCATGGTCACCACCAACGACCGCGCCCTGTGGTCGAAAATGTGGTCTTTCAAAGACCACGGCAAGAGTTGGGAGGCCGTCTATGAGCGCAATCATGCGCCAGGCTTCCGATGGGTACATGAACAATTCGGAACGAATTGGCGCATGACGGAAATGCAGGCAGCCATTGGCCGCATTCAGCTACATCGCATGGAAGACTGGCATGCTCAACGTAGCCGCAACGCACATGCCGTTTGGGATGCCATTCGGCACTTGCCTGGCTTGCGCGTGCCAGCGGTGCCCGCACACATCAATCATGCCGCCTACAAGTGCTACGCATTTGTAGAGCCTGACCAGCTGTCCGCGGGATGGAGCCGGGATCGCATCCTACGTGAGATCAATGCTCTGGGAGTGCCGTGCTATACCGGCTCTTGCTCGGAGGTGTATCTGGAAAAGGCGTTTGACGGCACCGGCTATCGACCTGAGCGCCCAATGCCCATCGCGCGCGAACTGGGCGAGACTAGCTTGATGTTCCTGGTGCACCCAACCATCGGTTCCTTAGAAATTGAGCACACCTGTAACACGATAGAGAAGGTGATGCGTGCAGCAACCGGCGGGACGCATCACTCATGATTAGTCCAAAGTGGAGCACGCGCTCTCTGCTGGTCTTTATGTTCGACTTGAGCGCAGTTACAGTAGCTTGGCTCGGCGGCTTCCTACTGCGCTTTAACTTCGAGTGGCCTTCCAACTACAACGAGAAAGCTGTCGTCGGTTTGGGGGTCCTCCTGTGCATTCAAGTGGGCGCCTGTTACTGGGCCGGCTTGTATCGCGGCATGTGGAGCTTTGCCAGCCTGCCGGACTTGAAACGCGTCATCAAAGCCGTGGGCATCTCAGCTGGCGGCCTGATCGCCGTGCTCGCGGTTGACCGCACCCCCGGCCCTGCCATTCCCCGCTCAATGCTCGTCTTGTACCCGCTACTACTGCTGGTGATCATGGGAGGAGGCCGGGCCGCATGGCGTATGTGGAAAGAGCACTGTTTTTACGGCGATCTGAAGGCAGCGGGAGAACCAGTGATTATCGTAGGCGCTGGCACGGCTGGAGCCATGTTGGTGCGCGAGCTTGAACGCACAGCGGATTGGCGTGTTGTGGCGCTGGTGGACGACAACCCTTCGAAGCTGGGGCTAGAGTTGCATGGCCACCCGGTGGCGGGGACACTAGCATCGCTGCCGGAAGTGCTGCGCAAGTTTAAGGCGCAGCACGTCATCCTTGCCATTCCTTCGGCTCCGCCGGAAGAGCTGAGGCGAGCCACCAACCTGGCCGTCTCAGGCGGCGCACGAGTCTTCACCGTGCCGAGACTGGAAGACCTGATGACTGGACGGGTGGCGATCACCAAGATGCAGCCGGTAGCCATAGAGGATCTGCTCGGCCGCGAAACGGTCAGCATCGATACGGCGCATGTGCTTGAAATGATCGCGGGCAAGACGGTATTGGTGACCGGTGCGGGCGGATCTATCGGCAGCGAATTGTGCCGGCAGCTCACGCGTTCCAAACCGCGCACGCTGGTGCTATACGAAATCAGCGAGTTCGCGCTGTATTCGCTGGAGCAATGGTTCGCCTTGCACAGCCCCTCCACCCGCATTGTTCCGCTTGCCGGCGACGTGCGCGACGCCGTGCGGCTTGATGAAGTGTTCTCTGAACACCGCCCGCAAATCGTGTTTCATGCTGCCGCATACAAGCATGTGCCCCTCATGGAGGTAGGAAACGCGTGGCAAGCAGTGCGAAACAACGTGCTGGGCACGCTGCAGGTCGCACAGTGCGCGCAAACCTATTCCGCCGAGCGCTTCATCCTGATCTCAACCGACAAGGCCGTTAACCCGACCAACGTCATGGGGGCCAGCAAGCGACTCGCCGAAATGGTGTGCGAAGCGCTGTACCGGCAATCGTCTGCCACGCAGTTCGAAATCGTGCGCTTCGGCAACGTTCTGGGAAGCAATGGAAGCGTCATCCCGAAGTTTCAGGAGCAGATTGCTCGCGGCGGTCCGGTGACCGTGACCCACCCGGACATTACCCGGTATTTCATGTCGATCCCTGAAGCGGCGCAGTTGGTACTGCAAGCCTCAGCAATGGGCAAGGGCGGCGAAATCTTCGTGCTTGATATGGGCGAACCGGTACGCATTGCTGACATGGCACGCAACATGATTCACCTTTGTGGCTACACGGAAGCAGAAATTCGCATCGAGTTCACGGGGTTGCGGCCAGGAGAGAAGCTGTATGAAGAGTTGCTGGCCGACAGTGAAACGACCTGTACGACCCCGCACCCGAAACTGCGGATTGCCGCTGCGCGAACCGTCTCTTCCGACGTAATTGTTACGCTCAACAAGTTGTTCAGCGAAGTCGATCGTCTTAGCGACGGTGAAGTACGCACACTACTAAAATGTCACGTCCCGGAATACACCCCCGAACAACTCACTAGCGCATTCAACATATGCGCCGTCGATCCCGTACTCTCACCCGCCAAGGAACCGCGCGCCAAATGACTTCGGAATATACAATACAGGTCGCTAGTACCTAATTATCGGCTTTATCTCGACAACACTTGTTCATGCATACAGCGCGAATATCACAGAAAAAAGGTAGGCTGACATGAATGGCACCCCACCAAAGCAAATGCAAGTCAGGCCGCCGAAATTCATACGTAGATGTTTGCGGCTACGAAACTGGCTAGCCCTGCAGACTCGTTGGGCGATGAAGCCACGCTGTCAAACACATGGCCGCGCCGCTCCGGTGATCGTATCGCTCACCTCTTATCCGGCGCGCTACGCGACGCTACACCTCACCCTTAAGAGCCTGCTAATACAGAAGGTTAAGGCGGACAAAGTGATTCTATGGATCGCCCACGAGGATGCTCATCTGTTACCGAAATCGGTAACTAATCTTGTTAAACAAGGCCTTGAAGTTCGCCACTGCGAAGACTTGAAGTCCTTTAAGAAAATTATTCCAGCGCTGGCTGCTTTTCCGGAAGCCGACATCGTCACCGCCGACGATGATATTTATTACTGGCCGGAATGGCTAGAAGAACTACTTAGCGCGGCGAGCCAGCACCCCGGAGACGTAATCGCACATCGGGTCCATGAGATGACGATCGACAATGATGGCATTCGGCCCTACCGCCAATGGAACAGCAATGCCAACAATCGACAATCTACCGCCTACAACTTCGCCACAGGCGCGGCCGGCACCTATTATCCCGCTGGCTGCTTTTACGCCGACATTTTAGATACTGCGAAATTCATGCGTCTCTGCCCGACAGCGGACGATGTCTGGCTCTACTGGATGACACGCCTGAATGGACGCTATACCCGCCACTCTGGCACGCGTCATGATCTAATGCCCTGGAAGGGAACCCAGCAAGTGTCTCTCTGGAAAACCAACAAGCACGCGAACGACGAGCAAATTCAAGCGATGTTCAACGAGTACGGTCTACCGTGACACCGATCCGTTCGTCCGCTCCGCAGCCAAACGTCGTCCACGCTTTTTTTTGCGGTTCGACTTTGCTGTTCCCGTTTCTGTGGTTTCTCTTTAGAGAGGCGTCCGAAGCCCTGGTGATTGCCCAGCTTCTGCTCTTCGTCGCCTGTATTGTGTTCCGCACAGCTTGGATTCATCCAGACAGGATGCTGTTGCTTTGCACTGCATTCTGGGCCCTCATACTGGCAGGCTATCTCTGGCACCTATACTCGGTACCGGAGGAGTTGTTTGGCGGCTCTAAGGCCCGGTCATACCTGACTTCAGTGTGCTTCTTTTTGGTGCTCGCCCACGGCTTGACTGGTTCCACGTGGCAAAGCCCATACGCCCTGCTGATAAGTGCCGCGACTGGCCTGTTGCTTTACCTTGCTCTACTCGCGCCCCCAGAGCATTGGGGCCAAGCTTGGGCTGGCAAACGTATCGACTTTGGCATCGACAACGCTCAGCACGCCGGCGTCATTTTCTCGACAGGCTTACTGGCGACGTTAGCCTTTGCTCCGCGCTGCATCGCGTCCGTTCAGAGCAAGTTAAGGCCAATCGTAGGTACAGTCATGATCGTATTGGTGACGCTCATGACTTGGGCGACCGTGGTGACACAAGTGCGCGCAGCATGGCTAGGATTGGGGCTGGCCGTTCCGCTATTGTTAGCGATTTCATTGCGCATCGCATACATCAAAAGCTCCGACGAAACGCCTCGCAAACGTAAATTGATCATTGGTGGAGTTACCGCCGCAGTGGCAGTGGCAGTGGCAGTGCTCATCTTCGCCGCTATGCAAGGGCCGCAAAGACTAGCTGAGCGCATTTCCGAGGAAGATATTTCAGCTGCAAAATTAGCCAGCGCGGCGCGTTTCGAGACTAATGAGGATTTGTCGAGCACGCAGGTTCGCGTGGCATCTTGGTCGGCGGCGACGGCCTGGATTGCCGAGCGGCCACTGATGGGATGGGGCGCTCGAACTGTTAACCGCCTGATTCAGCACTCACCGTATTTCAGCGACGACTTCAAGAAAAACTTCGGCCACATCCACAGTAGCTACTTCGAAGTCCTGATTGCACTCGGCTGGGCCGGATTTTTCGGCATTGCCTCAATCGCTGCACTGGTTGCCTACAGATCGGTGATTGCATGGCAAAAGGGCTGGATGCCATCTGATGTGTTCGCTTTTGCTTGGGCGTTTTTTGCGTTCTGGGCGGTCGTCAATGTTTTCGAATCGTACGTAACTTACCCATCTGGTTTCTTCCTGAATTCGGTGGTCGGCGGCTTCGTCTATGCATTTTATCTACGCGGACGAGGATGGCGAACTGACGCGGGGATGCCCCCCGCCAACCGCCTTCAGAACCCCTGACCGAAGCCTTCTCCGAAGAAGCGGCCACGGGCGGCTTGATCGGAGAAGGCTTCGGTCAGCCGGGCGTTCTGGTGATCTATGATCGCTCGCAATTCGCCCTGCCCGAGAGTGGCGTACTCGGCCAACCTGGACGCTAACGTCACGTCATCACCAAGCTCAAACTGCGCCTCGGGCCGATCGACGACCTCCGGCGCCCCGCCGGACGCACACGCAATGACGGGCACGGAAGCTGCCATGGCCTCCAACAGCACCATGCCGAACGGCTCGTGATCCGACGTGAGGGCGAAGACGTCAAATGCAGCGAAGTAACGCCGGGCCTCGGGGATTTGCCCCACGAAGCGCACACGGCCTTCTATGTTCAAGACTCGGGCTTCGGCTTTAAGGGCGCTTTCGAGCGGACCGCTTCCTATGATGACAAGCAAGGCGCTTTTCGGTAGTTTCGGCACAGCTTTAGCGAATCCCCGTATGAGCGTGGATTGGTCCTTGTCGCGATGCAAGCGCCCAACGTTTCCGACAATCCAAGCATCGTCAGGCAAACCCAGTCGATCACGTGCGCTTTGACGGGAAACGAGTTCGGAGCGAACGGCAGCGACATCGATCCGGTTGTGCAAGGTGTGCACCTGATTACGCATGAAAGGCAGGGAGCGGCAGATGTCGTCTCGGACGGCGTCCGAGACGCCCACGAGATTCAGCCTCTGCCTGTACCAGCGTGCAAGCAGCCTGCGTGAAACGCGGTCGTAATCTCCGAACGCGTGGTGAACACCAATAACCGGCAGGCGACTTGAAAGGCACGCGATATAAACTGGCTTGAAGCGATGGGCGATGATCCCTTCATAAGGACGCTGCTTTAACAGCTCTCGCACTCGGCGCACGGCTCCTATCTTCAACCCACCGACTTGGGCACTCGAGAACTCCAGGAAGTCAACTTCGTCGCAGGCGGTCCGCTCCGCCACAGCGCCGTCGCGCTGTCCCGTGAGATATACGGTGGCCACCCGAGTAGCAGTGCCTTGAAAAAGCGCCGACCATTGTCGGGCCACGTCGGCAAAAGGGCCGTAGTAGCAGTGGCAAAGCTGGAGCACCCATCTTTCATTCATTTCACGCCCGCCTTGCATTCAACTTTGCCCCCGTCTGCTCATTTTCGACCCAATGCCCAATAGGCCCTGGTTCTCGCCCACAACATGCGCTCGCGCCACGTCATGGGTGGCGGCACGCCGGGCTGTCTGACGAGCGCATCTTTAAGCAAACCGCGGCGATGTCGCCACTGATGCCTGGACTCGGCCAACCTCCGGCCCTCCTCCGCGATGGACTCAGCCAAGCCCGAAGTCTTGCGAATAGTATTCACTTTCTCCGCGAGCTCCTCTGCCGAACTGTAAAGCACGACGTTGCGCATATCTTCGAAGCCCAATAGTTCATTTTCCCGCGGACTCGTCGTCAACGCACACAGAACACAGCCTGCGGCGAGAGCTTCAAAATTCTTGATGTGATACTCCTGAAAGCCTGCATCAGCACTGATGAAAAAGCGCACACGGTTTAACGTGCGCGCGTACTCATCATCTTCTTCAGAAAGATCTGCTGTTCGCAGAGTCTGCACAGGGAGATGACGTGAAACCTCCTGCAGCATCAAACGCCTCTGCCTGTAGAGCGAGTGGCCGGTTCGGCCTATAAAAGCAAATTCGAGATCTCGCGGCGAACCCATATGGGTAATCAATCGATGATCATAGGCCTTTGGCACGTAAGACACGACAAACCCTAGCCGTTGATAATGCTCAAAGGCCGCAAGACTAGTGACGATAAGACTGACCTTTGGGAACATCTTGAACAACGAGGGAAACTGCCGATAATATTTACTATCCGGCATGTAATCCTGTTGCAGATCAAGATCATAGATGACGACTTCTGGAAGCTGTGCCAATGCTCGGATATCGCTTCCGGAACGCCGGAAGCCACCGCAGAGTACGACGCGATCAAACTCTTGATGAGCCGTCATTTCGACCGTCGCCCGGAGCCTTCCCTTTTCGAAACAGCGAACTTCGCACTCATACTCATCACGCAGGGCCTCCCACGTGGTGGCGTTGCGCATACTGCCCGCCTCAGCAAGCACAAGAACTTTCATGTAACCATCCTGATAATGTTCAGATGCAAACCTGACGTGACGGCGTCCAGTCAAGTATCCGGCGCCACTTTGGCAAAGATCCCTTTCGGAGAAATTTCCAGCACGACAGCCGGATCCCAAGCGTATTCAAGACCTTTGACATTATCTTCCGTCCACTGCTTTTTCCAGTGCATGAAATGGAGATAAGGATAAGTCGTTGCTGCATCCTTGTCGTTCCAGAGACGACCCCTCTTCCAATACCACGCTGCGGGGAAGTCGAAACTGCCGTCGATCCACGGAATCTTGGCGTCCGGAGTCGTGAAGGCCTCCCGGAATTCAGCACGATCAAGCCATGGATCCCACTTTTTGGCGAACCATTGCACCCACTTCGGTGAATTCTTGTGTCGAAGAAACACTCGCGAAAACGCTTTCTCATCGAAAGCCGCGTGCCGAGGAGCGACAAACAGCGCCTTCCAGTCCAAAACTCGCCGGAAGGCGCTGTTGATCTCGGGAACATTGCGAAGAACGGTCAAATGGCCAGAGAGTCTCCGCGAATGCAGCGCAGTCACATCGCGCGCCTCGAATTTGCGCGCGTGCAGGTAAGCCTCGAGATCACCCAAAACGACGTCGATATCGCCGAAAGCCCAGAAACGCGCGCCTTCAAGATAGTCGGCATGAATCTCGGCCAATGCCGGTTTAATATCGCAGAGCTTGCGCGATGACGACGGCGCGAAATCAATGCCGAGCCGCTCAGAAACGAGACCGCAGTAGTGCTCGAAACTAAACTCAACGATGCGTACGTTGGGAGGGCATGAACCGGGAATACCGCAATCACTGAATAGCACCCATTCGACACCCGGGTTATCTGCGCAGCTACGCAAAAAAAAGGGGAACCACGAAGGCCAGACCCCGAAGTACGGGATGAGTATTTTCAGCCCCAGAGCGCGCCTTTCCTTAGACACCGCGCGCCTCCGGGACATTGGCCGCACCATGCAAGCCATGCCGGATCACACGCTCCTCGTGCAGTCCGCTCAAACACCGCAGAGCACAAAACTCAAAACGCCCCCTCCACATCGCGAAACAGGCTACGGACATCATTGAGCCCCCTCACTCACATTTAGAGTCAGCTCACGCCGCTCAAACATAGCATTTGCATGCGGCTCAACGCGCCAGAACGGAATAAGCGGACGCCATACGTGACCACTCGGCCCCTTGAACGTGAAAAGTGGTGACAGCACCAGCCCACCATTATTGAACCCCGGACGCCACACGAAATCGGGGGGCTTGCGCGTTATCGTCACTGTCGGCACGCCCAGCATGGAAGCTAGATGACCGCCCCCAGAGTCATTGCTTATGACGATGCTCGCGTCGCGCATGAATTCCATCAGGCCGCCCAAATCGGGGAAAGCCTCTATCCTGAACCCGGAATACTCGGACTCAAGACGGTGACGATCTGCAAGCGCCGAGACAAATGACACCTCCCAACCGGAAGCGGCCAATCGTCGAGCAATGGCCCGGAAACCTCGCGGCCAGTAGTTTTTGCGGGGATTAGGCGTCGTCGGAAAAATAAGGGCCTGTCTGGGCAGCGGGCTCGACCGAACATCGTCAAAGCTGACAGACGGCGCTTCTTCCCGCGCCGCGAGGTTGAAAGTCTCTGCGAGATATCGATCTACCCAGTCCACCATCGTCAGACCAGCTTTAGAGTCTCGACAAAACGCTGCGCAGGCATTGCCGAAGCTTTGGTTCCCGATTCGGATACGAGATGAGATCGTGCGGAGTGGGTCTGGTAGATCCTTGGAAGTCACGACAGCGAGATTGGCATGAGTGGACAGCAGCGTCGCGAAGGCGTCGCCCGCCCGCCCCTCACCCGACTGCGGCGCAACCCCTGCGTCCCATATCACCAGATCGAACCTGTCCAGCAAGGAGGACAACCCTGCGCCCTCAAGCCGTTGGACAGCAAGCCAGGGAAAGAATCGGGCGGCCGGGGCCAGATGATCAGAGAAATAGGTAACGCGCGCGCCGGCAGCGACAAAAGTCTGGGCCAAGCGTAAATAAATGGTGAGATCGCCGAGGGCGGGGAACGGCACAACGGCGACCCGAAGCTCCGACGACCGCTTTGGGGCCGGCATCGCGACACTCACGCTGTCCCCTTCACCACCAGCACATCCTCCATCACCAGATACTGCAGATCCGACCCGAAGAACATGTTCAGCGCGTCGGTGGGCGAGCAGATCATCGGCTCGCCACGGCGGTTGAGCGAGGTGTTAAGCACCACGCCGTTGCCGGTAAGCTTTTCCATTTCAAGCATCAGGTCGTAATAGCGCGGGTTGTATTCGCGCTTGAGCACCTGGGCGCGGGCGGTGCCGTCTTCATGCACGACTTCGGGAACGCGCGTTTTCCATTCTTCTTCAACTTCGAAGGTGAAGGTCATGAACGGCGCGGGGTGATCGGAGCCGAACATGCGCGGGCCGACGGTGTCGAGCATGCTGGGGCAGAACGGGCGCCAGCGTTCACGGAACTTGATCTGTTCGTTGATCCGGTCGGCCACACCCGGCGCGCTGGGGCAACCGATGATGGAGCGGCCGCCAAGCGCGCGGGGGCCGAACTCCATGCGCCCCTGGAACCACGCCACCGGATGGCCGTCCGCCAGCAGTTGAGCGATGCGCTCCGGCACCTTGTCGATGAGCTTCCACTGCGGGTTCGCCGGATGCCTGGCGCAGGCGGCGATGACGTCTTCGTTGCTGTAGGCCGGGCCCAGATAAACGTGCTCCATCTTTTCGACCGGCACGCCGCGCGCCACGGAAACGTAAGACGCCGCACCCACAGCCGTACCGGAGTCGCCCGAGGCCGGTTGCACGAAGAGCTCTTTCACCTCAGGGCGGGCGATGATCTTCTGGTTGAGCTTGACGTTGAGCGCCCCGCCGCCGGCGAAGGCGATACGACCGGTCTCGCGAAGGATGTCGCCCAGGTAGTAGTCCATCATCTGCAGCGCGAGCTCTTCGAAGAGCTTTTGCATGCTCGCGGCGTAATGGATGTACGGGTCGTCGGCGATGTCGCCCTTGCGCATCGGGCCGAGCCACTCGATCAGCTTGGGCGAGAAGTAATAGCCCTTACCGTTCTCCTTGTAACGGCGGAAGCCGATCACGTTGGCGAAGTCGGTGTTGATGATCAGCTCACCGTTCTCGAACTTCGCCAGGCGCGAGAAGTCGTGGCGGGCCGCGTCGCCATAAGGCGCCATGCCCATCACCTTGTACTCGCCATCGAGCATCTCGAAGCCCAGATACTCGGTGATGGCGCCGTACAGGCCGCCAAGCGAATCCGGGTCGAAGAACTCCTTGATCTTGTGAATCTTGCCGTTTTCGCCCCAGCCAAAGAAGGTGGTGGCGTATTCGCCCTTGCCGTCGATACCCATGATGGCCGTCTTCTGCGTGAAGCCGGAGCAGTGGTAGGCGCTGGATGCGTGCGCGAGGTGATGCTCTACCGGCACAAGTTCGACCTTCTTCAGATCAAAACCAAGTTGCAGCAAGCACCATTCGATGCGGCGACGGTAGCGATGAAAACGGCGGTTACCCATGAGGATCGCGTCGAGCGCGCGATCGGGCGCATACCAGTAACGCTTGGCGTAGTGCCAGCGCGCCGGCCCGAACAGGCTGATCGGCGCAAACGGAATCGCTACGACGTCGACATCCGACGGCTTGATGCCGGCGAACTCCAGACAGAACTTGGCCGACTCGTAGGGCATGCGACCCTTGGCGTGCTTGTCGCGCACGAAGCGCTCTTCTTCAGCTGCCGCAATCAGCTTGCCGTCGATATACAGCGCCGCGGAAGGGTCGTGGGTAAGTGCGCCGGAAAGGCCGAGAATGGTCAGAGACAAGGGCAATCCTTTTCTTTATCGCGCCACGGAAGAGCGACAACGACAAAATGCATCGAAATTGGGCGGAATTATACAGGCGGCAATGTATCGGGCACTTAATGCGCCTCGTCCCAGTTATCCCCCGCCCCCACCTCGACCAGCAGCGGCACCGACAACTCGGCCACGCCGGCCATCAGATTGGGGAGCTCGCGGCGGATCAGATCGAGCTCGGTGTTCGGCACCTCCAGCACCAGCTCATCGTGCACTTGCAGCACCAGGCGTGACTGCAGCTTCTGCTCGGACAGCCAGTGACTGACCGCGATCATGGCTTTCTTGATGAGGTCGGCGGCGGTGCCTTGCATGGGTGCGTTGATGGCGGCGCGTTCGGCGCCTTGGCGGCGGCCGACTTGCTGGGCGCGAATGTCGGGCAGGTACAAGCGGCGGCCGAAGACGGTTTCGACGTAGCCTTTGTCTTTGGCCTCGGCCTTGATGCGCTCCATGTAGTCGGCGACGCCGGGGTAGCGCGCGAAATAGCGGTCGATCCAGCCTTGAGCGGCGCCGCGCTCGATGCCGAGGTTTTTTGCCAGACCATGGGCGCTCATGCCGTAGATCAGGCCGAAGTTGATCACCTTGGCGTAGCGCCGCTGTTCGTTAGTCACTTCCGCGGGCGCGGCACCGAACACCTCGGACGCGGTGGCGCGGTGCACGTCTTCGCCTTGCGCGAAGGCTTCGAGCAGGCGGGCGTCGCTCGACAGGTGCGCCATGATGCGCAGTTCGATTTGCGAGTAGTCGGCCGACACGATGACGTGATCACGTGGCGCGATGAAGGCGGCTCGGATGCGGCGGCCTTCGGGCGTGCGGATGGGGATGTTCTGCAGGTTGGGCTCGGAGCTTGAGAGCCGGCCGGTGACGGCCGTGGCCTGCGAGAAGCTGGTGTGCACACGCCCCGTTTTGGGGTTGACCATGCGCGGCAGCTTGTCGGCGTAGGTGCTCTTGAGTTTGGACAACCCGCGGTGCTCCAGCAGCAGTTTGGGCAACGGGTAGTCCTCCGCCAGCTGCGTCAGCACGTCTTCGTCGGTGGAGGGCTGACCGGTGGCGGTCTTCTTGACCACCGGGAGACCGAGCTTGCCGAAGAGGATTTCGCCCAACTGCTTGGGCGAGCCGAGGTTGAAGGGCTGGCCCGCCAGCGACTGCGCTTCCAGCTCCAGCTCGTGCAGACGCCGGCCGAGCTGCTCGGAATGCTGGGACAGCAGGAAGGGGTCGATCAGCACGCCAGTGCGCTCCATCTCGAACAGCACCTGCAAGGTGGGCAGTTCGATGTCGCGGTACAGCGCAGCAAGCTGCGGCTCGCGCTCAAGCTGGCCGGCAAAGCGGCGGTGCAGGCGCAGCGTGATGTCGGCGTCTTCCGCGGCGTATTCGGTGGCGCGGTCGATGGCGACTTCGTCAAAGCCGATCTGCTTGGCGCCTTTGCCGCACACGTCGGTGTAGGGAATGGTCTTGACGCCCAGATGCCGCATGGCGAGCGAATCCATGTCGTGCGACTTGTCGCTTTCGAGCACGTAGGATTCGAGCAGGGTGTCCTCGACGATGCCGCGCAAGGCGATGTCGTGGTTGGCCAGCACGTGGGCGTCGTATTTGAGGTTCTGGCCGAGCTTGGCGTGCTTGTTCGATTCCAGCCACGGCTTGAGGCGGATGAGTACTTCGTCCAGCGGCAATTGCTCGGGCGTGTCCGCGCCGCGATGGGTGAGCGGCAGATACACCGCCTTGCCCGGCTCGACCGAGAACGACATGCCGACCAGGCGCGCCTGCAGCGGATCGAGGCTGGTGGTTTCGGTGTCGAAAGCGGTCAGTTCGGCTGCTTCGATCCTGGCCAGCCAGGCGTCAAAGGCGGCCCAGGTCAGAATGGTTTCGTACTCGCGCTCGACCACCTCTTCGCTCGCGGCCTCCTCGGTGGCTGGCACCACGGCATCGGATTTGCCGTCGCGGTCAAGATCGCGCAGCCAGCTCTTGAAATCCATGCGCTCGTACAGGGCTCGCAGGCGTACCTTGTCGTCATCACGCGCAGGCAGGTCGGCTGGCTTGAATGGCAGATCAAGGTCGAGCGCCACGGTGACGAGCTTGCGCCCGAGCGGCAGGAAGTCGAGGTGCTTGCGCAGGTTCTCGCCCACCTTGCCACTCACCTGATCGGCGTTAGCGACGATGTTGTCGAGCGTGCCGTATTGGGTGAGCCATTTCACGGCCGTCTTGGGGCCGCATTTCTCCACGCCCGGCACGTTGTCGACGGTGTCGCCCACCAGCGTCAGGTAATCGATGATGCGCTCGGGCGGCACGCCGAACTTGGCGGTCACACCGGCTTCATCGAGTACCTCTTCGGTCATGGTATTGACCCAGCGCACGCCCGGCTGCACGAGTTGGGTCAGGTCCTTGTCGCCGGTGGAAATCACCACCTCCCAGCCGGCCTCGACAGCCTGGCGCGTCAGCGTGCCGATGACGTCGTCGGCCTCAACGCCGTCCACCATCAACAGCGGCCAGCCCTCGGCCTCAACGCCTTCGTGCAGCGGCGCAATCTGCGCGCGCAGGTCGTCGGGCATGGGCGGGCGGTGCGATTTGTAGTCGGGATACCAGTCATCACGAAAGGTCTTTCCCTTGGCGTCGAATACGCAGGCGCGATACTCTGCCGCGTACTGGCTCTCAAGACGGCGCAGCATCGAGAGCACGCCACGCACGGCGCCGGTCGGCTCGCCCGCCGAGTTGCGCAGATCGGGCAAGGCATGAAAAGCACGATAGAGATAACTGGAACCGTCTACGAGCAGCAGCGTGGGCATTCTGGACTTCCTGGCGGTGAAACCGCCGACGGCGACACGGGCTGACCCCGCGCCGACACCTGACGACGGACACAAAAAGAGAACCGCATGACGGCGAAAGAGAAACTTCCCCGCAGCGTGCCGGGCAGCGACGCGCATAACTTCAACGCCCGCGAATCCTGGCGGATTTTCGGGATTATGTCAGAGTTCGTGGAGGCCACGGAGCGGCTCAACGCCATCCGCCCGGCGGTGTCGATCTTCGGCAGCGCCCGCACGCGCGCCGACCACCCCTACTCTGTTCTGGCCGAGGAAATCGCCAAGCAGTGCTCCAACGCAGGCTTCTCGGTGATCTCCGGCGGCGGCCCCGGCATCATGGAAGCGGCCAACAAGGGCGCCTACCACGGCAAGAGCCCGTCGGTAGGGCTGAACATCCGCCTGCCGATGGAGCAGCACGGCAACCCGTATCAGGACATCTCGCAGACCTTCCAGCACTTCTTCGCGCGCAAGTACTGCTTCGTGAAGTTCGCCGCGGCCTACGTGGTGCTGCCCGGCGGCTTCGGCACGCTGGACGAACTGCTCGAAGTGCTGACGTTGATACAGACGCGCAAGAGCCGCCGCATTCCGGTGATTCTGGTGCATGAGCCGTTCTGGCGCGGCCTGCTCGACTGGTTCCGCGACCGCCTCATCGACGAGGGCATGATCAACCCCGACGACATGAACCTGGTGCAGATCATCGACGACCCGGCGGAAATCGTGGCGGCCATCTTCAAGCACTACGAGACACGTGGTTTCGAGCCGCTGCCGGAAGAGCACGAATTGATGCTCAACCTGTAAATCGTCGGCACGCGTGCGGTATTAGCCAGCCAAGGCGGAAGGCGGGGGGGCAGTCGAGGCTTTTGTCATTGCGAGCGCAGCGCGGCAATCTGCTGCGGTGCGCTCGCAATGACGGGTTTGGGGGGTGTCGGGTGTGCGTAGGTCGTGTTGAGCCGCAGGCGAAATGCGACGGCGGGGTTGTCATGGGCGTGGGTTGTCGGAATTCGCTGCGCTCATCCCGACCTACGGGGAAGCGCCGGGGCCTCCGTAGACGACCGACCAAACCAAAGGCAACGCGCGGTGGCTGAGCTTGTAACCGCGCTGACGCTGCATTCCGCCACGCCACCCCGGACGGCCTGACCGTAAGACGCTAGAATGCACGTATCCAACGGAGATCGAACATGCCCCGCTTTCTCATGATCCTGCTGCTGGCCGTCTCGATGCCGGTCGCCGCCCAGATTCTCGAGCCGCTTCCGCCGCCCCCGCCGCCGCCCGAAGGCATGACCGACGACCCGGCCGAGCCCGAAGTCACCATCATGCAGCGCGATGGCGATCAGGTTGAGGAGTATCGCTCCAACGGCCGCCTGTACATGGTCAAGGTCACGCCTGCGCACGGCGTGCCGTATTACCTGATCGACCAGAAGGGGGACGGCGTGATGATCCGCCACGACCAGCGCCCCGAGCTGTCCGTGCCGATGTGGGTCATCAAGTCCTGGTAAGTCGAAGGGAAACGCCCGTACATGTCGGTATTCACGGCCGTCAGTCATGACGACCTCGCCCGCTGGCTCGACAGCTTTGCCGTCGGCCGCCTCGTTGAGTTCGAGGGCATCGCGGCGGGGGTGCAAAACAGCAACTTCTTCGTAACGACCACGCTGGGGCGTTACGTGCTGACCCTGTTCGAGTCGATTCCGCGCTCGGACCTGCCTTATTACCTGTACCTCACGGCGCATCTGGCGCACCACGGCCTGCCGGTGCCTGCGCCGGTGGCCAATCGGCACAACGAGTATCTGGGCACGCTGTCCGGCCGCCCCGCCGCGCTGGTGCGGCGCCTGTCCGGGCGTTCAATCACCGAAGCCACGGCGCAACACTGCCGCCGCGTGGGCGCGATGCTGGCCGGCCTGCACCGCGCGGGGCTGTCGTACGGGCGCCGCCAGCCCAACGCCCGCGGCGCCGCGTGGCGTGCCGAAGCCGGCAAGCGGGTGGTCAGCCATGTGCCGCCTGACGAAGCCGAGCTGCTCCGCTCCGAGCTTGACTGGCAAGCCGGGCAGGACTTCACTGCGCTGCCTCAAGGCGTGATTCACGCAGACCTGTTTCGCGACAATGTGCTGTGGGATGGTGATCTGATCGGCGGCGTCATCGACTTCTATTTCGCCGGCAACGACGCCCTGCTGTTCGACGTGGCAGTGACGGTAAACGACTGGTGTACCATGGCCGACGGCCGGCTCGACGCCGAACGCGCCGACGCCCTGCTGCAGGCCTACGCGGCCGAGCGCCCTTTCACGCCAGCCGAGCGTGAGCTGTGGCCGGCGGCACTGCGCGCCGCGGCGCTGCGCTTCTGGCTGTCACGGCTCGAAGACCTGCACTTGCCGCGCGGCGGCGAGATGGTGCAGGTCAAGAACCCCGATGAATTCCGCAACATCCTGCGCTGGCGCATCACCAGCGCGCATGCACTTCCCGCCAACGCCTGAGACGGCGCGACCACTCTCCGACAGGAAGCACACACCGGAACATGCAAGCACGACGCTTTCCCATGAAACAAGGCTGGCACTGGGTCACCGAAGGCGCCCGCCTGTATCGCCGCAGCCCGGCCATTCTGATTTTTGCCTCGTTCACCTACATGCTGCTGCTTTTGCTGCTGGGTGCGATTCCGTTCATCGGGCAGGCCGTGGCCTATCTGTTGATGCCGGTGATGTCGCTCGGTGTGCTCAACACCTGCCGCACGGTGGATGAAGGGCGCAAGGCCGGGCCCGACATCCTGTTCTCGGGCTTCCGCAGCAATGTGCCCAACCTGATGGCGATCGGCGGCATGTATCTGATCGGCAGCATGATCGTGCTGTTCGTCACCTCGTTCTTCGACGACGGCAGCCTGATGCGCATCCTCACCGGCAGCGAGCCCTTCGACCCCGCCGACGACCTGCCCAACCTGGGCACGGCGCTGGCCGTGGCCTTCGTGCTGTCGCTGCCGGTGCTGGCCACCTACTGGTTTGCGCCCATTCTGGCCGGCTGGTGGCGCGTGCCGGCAGCCAAGGCCATGTTCTTCAGCTTTTACGCCTGCCTGCAGAACTGGCGTGCCCACGTGCTGTTCGGCATCGTGCTACTGCTCATGCTCGGGCTGGTGCCGCGCATCCTGATCAGTTTCGCCGGCCTGATCTCGCCGCTGTTTGCGAGCATCCTGACCATGCTGCTGCCGCTGGTGCTGCTGCCGATCACCTTCGCCAGCTTCTATGCCAACGCGCGCGACGTGTTCGGCTGGAACCGAGATGTCCCGCCCGCAGGCTGAGGCCGCCCCGCTCGGGCTCTTTGGCGGCACGTTTGATCCGATCCACACCGGGCACCTGCGCCTGGCTGAAGAAGCGCGCGAGGCGCTGGGCCTTGCCGCGGTGTGCTTCATCCCGGCTGGCAACCCGCCGCATCGCGACACGCCGCGCACTGCCGCCGAACACAGGCTAGCCATGGTGCAACACGCCATCGCCGGCAATCCGGCCTTCTGCTGCGACGACTCGGAAGTGCGCAGCGCCGGCCGCAGCTACACGGTGCTCACGCTCGAACGCCTGCGCGCCGAGCATGGCGCCCGCCCGCTGGTGCTGATGCTCGGCGCCGACGCCTTTCTAGGGCTGGCAAGCTGGCACCGCTGGGAAGAAATCCTGGGCTTTGCCCACATTGCCGTGGCAGACCGGCCGGGCCATGCGGCCGACGAACTGCCCGAGGCACTCGGCGCCGCGCTGGCACACCGTATCAGCACCGACCGCAGCCGCCTTCTTTCCAGCCCGGCCGGCGAAGTGGTACGGTTCCACATGACGCCACTGGCCATTTCTGCGACGGAAATCCGTACGTTGGTGCGGGAAGACCGCAGCCCGCGCTATTTGCTCCCGGATTCCGTTGTCGACTATATTGCCGCCCACTCTTTGTATCGCTGACCCCCTAATGGACCTCACAGAACTTCAGAAAACCGTCGTCGACGCCCTCGAAGACATCAAGGCGCGCGACATCGAGGTCATCGATACCTCCCGCTTCACGCCACTGTTCGACCGCGTCATCGTCGCCAGCGCCGACTCCAACCGCCAGACCCGCGCCCTCGCACGCAACGTGCAGGAGAAGGTGAAAGAGGCCGGCGGCGACGTCATCAGCGTCGAAGGCGAAGAAAGCGGCGAATGGGTGCTGGTCGATCTGGCCGACATCGTCGTGCACATCATGCAGCCGGCTATTCGCAGCTACTACAACATCGAGGAATTGTGGTCGGCCACGCCGTCCGCACCGCGCCGACCCGCCAGCCGGGGCTGATGCGCCCGCGCGGGGTGACGCGATGAAGCTGCTGCTGGTGGCCGTCGGCACTCGCATGCCCGGCTGGGTGGACGCCGGCTTCAACGAATTCGCCAAGCGCATGCCGCGCGAGATGCCGCTTGAGCTGATCGAGATCAAGGCCGAGCCGCGCACCACCGGAAAGACCGTCGAGGCCATGCAGGCCGCCGAGGCCAGCCGCATCGAGGCTGCACTGCCGGCACGCTGCCGCCGCGTGATTCTCGACGAGCACGGCCGCGACCTGACCACCACCGCACTGGCCACTCGCCTCGAGGGCTGGCGCGAATCGGGCGAAGACATCGCCCTGATCATAGGCGGGCCGGATGGCCTGGCCGAATCGATCAAACGATCCGCCCACGAGACCATGAGGCTGTCCAGCCTGACCTTGCCTCACGCTTTGGTGCGCCCTTTGCTGGCCGAAGCGCTGTACAGAGCCTGGAGCGTAACCCGCAATCACCCGTATCATCGAGAATGACGTAAACCTTCCTAAAGAAAGCCGTGCGTGCAGCGGCACATGCCTTATGAACCGACCCCGCATCTACCTTGCCTCCCGAAGCCCTCGCCGCCGCGAGTTGCTGCGTCAGATCGATGTCGATTTCGACATGCTGCTGTTCCGCGACAACGAACGCAGCGACACCGACGTGGATGAAACGCCCCACCCGGGTGAGCCGGTCGAGGATTACGTGCGGCGGCTGGCGTTGATGAAGGCGCAAGCCGGTGCCCGGCGCATCAGCATGCGCCGCCTGCTGCGCCGCCCCGTTCTCGGCGCCGACACCACGCTCGAAGTGGATGGCGAGATCATCGGCAAGCCGGCCTCGCGCGACGAGGCCCAAGCCACGCTCGAACGCCTGTCCGACCGCAGCCATCGGGTACTCACCGCCGTCGCACTGGCTGATGACTACCGCAGCGAGTGCCTCACCAGCATCAGCGACGTGCGCTTTCGCAAACTCTCGCGCGACGAGATCAAGCATTACGTGGCCACCGGCGAACCTATGGACAAGGCCGGCGCCTACGGCATCCAGGGGCGCGCAGCGACCTTCGTGGCTGAAATCCGCGGCAGCCACTCGGGCATCATGGGCTTGCCGCTGTTCGAAACGGCGCAGTTGCTAACCCGCTTCGGCTTGCCCGTACTCTAAGCCGCAGGGCGCTTTCTCATTTACCATGTCAGCTGTGCCGGCTCGGCACGGCATGCCGCCCAACACGCGCTGCCGGCGGGCCGCCCGAAACACGCCCGCCTCTCCGAATTTGCGCCCCCGATGGGTCATCCGCAATGCACGGCGCGCCGGCATTTCGAATCCCCCATTGAGCGTTGTCCATGAGCATCGAATTCCTCATCAACTGCACGCCGCAGGAAACGCGCGTGGCTGTCTCCGAGCAAGGAGTGGTGCAAGAACTGCACGTTGAGCGCACCGCCAACCGCGGCATCGTCGGCAACGTCTATCTGGGGCGCGTAGTGCGCGTGCTGCCGGGCATGCAGTCGGCGTTCATCGACATCGGCCTCGAGCGCACCGCCTTTCTGCACGTCGCCGACATCTGGAACGAACGCAGCAACGGCGAGCCGGTGCGCAGCATCGAACGCCTGCTCGCCGAGGGCCAGAACATCACCGTGCAGGCGCTCAAAGACCCGCTCGGCACCAAGGGCGCGCGGCTGTCGACGCAGATCAGTCTGGCCGGCCGCATGCTGGTGTATCTGCCGCAAGAAAAGCACATCGGCATTTCACAGCGCATCGAGGATGAAGCCGAGCGCGAGCGCCTGCGCGAACGGCTCACCGCGCTGATCCCCGAAGACGAAACGGGTGGCTACATCGTGCGCACCGTGGCCGAAGCGGCCACCGATGAAGAGTTGGCCGCCGACATCAACTACCTGCGCAAGCTGTGGGCCGAGATACGCAACCGCGCCACGGCTTCGCGCCCGCCCGCCGTGCTGTACCAGGATCTCGACCTCGCGCACCGCGTGCTGCGTGACCTGGTCACCGACCAGGTCGGGCGCATCCTGGTGGACTCGCGCGAGAACTATCAGCGCCTGCTGGCCTTTGCGCAGGAGTACAGCCCGAAGGTGCTGCCGCTGCTGGCGCACTACAGTGGCGAGCGCCCGCTGTTCGACCTGCACAACGTCGAAGTCGAAATCGAGAAGGCGCTGGCACGGCGCGTGGACCTGAAGTCCGGCGGCTACCTGATCTTCGATCAGACCGAGGCGATGACCACCATCGACGTGAACACCGGCGGCTTTGTCGGCGCGCGCAATTTCGACGACACCATCTTCAAGACCAACCTCGAAGCCGCGCAGACCATCGCCCGCCAGCTGCGCCTGCGCAACCTGGGCGGCATCATCATCATCGACTTCATCGACATGGAAAACCTCGAGCACCGCAACCAGGTGCTCGACGAGTTGCAGAAGGCGCTGCAGCGCGACCACACCAAGATGAGCGTCAACGGCTTCACCGGCCTCGGCCTGGTCGAGATGACGCGCAAACGCACGCGCGAATCGCTCACCCACCTGCTGTGCGAGCCCTGCCCCACCTGCGAGGGGCGCGGCGAGGTCAAGACGGCACGCACCATGTGCTACGAGATCCTGCGCGAACTGCTGCGCGAGTCGCGCCAGTTCAACGCCCGCGAGTTCCGCCTGCTGGCCGCGCCCAACGTGGTCGATCTGTTCCTCGATGAAGAGTCGCAGGCGCTGGCCATGCTGTCCGACTTCATCGGCAAGAACATCTCGCTGCACCCCGAGGCGAGCTACACGCAGGAACAGTTCGACATCGTGCTGCTATGAGCACGGCCGCACGCACCCTGCCGTGGGCCGATCCGCTGTTGGCCGTGCTGGCCGCCGCCATCGGCTTGGCCGCCGCGCACGCCGATGGCGTTGCACTCGACCCGCTCAAGGCCGTGGCCGCATTGCTGCTGGCTGCGCCCGCCTTCATGGGCTTTCAGCGCACCACCGCACGCGTGGCCGGTGACGCCGGCAACGCCGTCACCGAACTGATCTTCGCCATCGTGCTGCCGATGCTGTTTCTGCTGGTGCTGACGAGCGGCACCGACCATTTCGTGCGCGGCACCTGGAGCTGGTCATCCTTCGCCACCGGATTGCCGTTTGCCTTGCTGGCCGGTGGCGTGCCGCTGAT
Source organism: Pseudazoarcus sp. NS20 (assembly GCF_059703745.1). NCBI lineage: Bacteria > Pseudomonadati > Pseudomonadota > Betaproteobacteria > Rhodocyclales > Zoogloeaceae > Pseudazoarcus > Pseudazoarcus sp. NS20. The sequence continues at coordinate 1,234,484 of NZ_BAAKIY010000001.1, read as the reverse complement.
GCGCGCCTTGCAGGCACGCGAAGCCGATCTGGCAGCAGGCCGCAACACGCTGGCCACGGCCATCGGTCCGATGAACGCCAAGCTGTGGCTGTTCGGCCTGTCGCTGCCGGCCTACCTGTGGCTGGTGCTGCAGGTCGGGCGTGATTCACTCCCACAGGCCTGCGGCGCGGCAGCGGTGTCGCTGATCTTCTCGCTGCGCGCCGTGCGCATCCTGCACGAAGACTTCGACGACGCGGACGAACTCGCGCGCGCTACACGCCTCACCCTATTCGCCGCGGTCGCCCACGGTGCGCTGCTTGTCGGCGCATTCCTGTTGGCTCATCGCTGGCCCATTTTCTGAACGGACATCGCCATGATCGGACGCATCACCGGAACCCTGCTCGAAAAAACCCCGCCGCAGATCGTGGTGGACGTGGGCGGCCTGGGCTACGAGATCGACGTACCCATGAGCACCTTCTACGGCCTGCCCGCCACCGGGCAGAAAGTGACGCTATTCACCCAGTTCGTGGTGCGTGAAGACGCCCACCTGCTGTTCGGCTTCGCCACCTCGGACGAACGCGAAGCCTTCCGCCAACTGCTCAAGGTCTCCGGCATTGGCGCACGCATGGCGCTGGCCGTGTTGTCGGGCATGTCAGTGAATGATCTGGCGCAGGCCATCGCCATGCAGGAAGTCGGCCGGCTGGTGAAGATTCCCGGCATCGGCAAGAAAACCGCCGAACGCCTGGTACTCGAGCTGCGCGACAAGCTCGGCAAGGCCCTGCCCTCGCTCGCCGCCACCATCGGCAGCCCGACCGCCGCGCCCGGCAACGACCGCAGCGACATCCTCAACGCCCTGCTCGCCCTCGGCTACAACGAGCGCGAAGCGCTGTCCGCCACCAAGGGCCTGGCTGAAGACATTTCCGTATCCGACGGCATACGTCAGGCCTTGAAGCTGCTCGGAAAGGCCTGATTCGCCAGCAGGTCGCGATGAGCGTAGCGAATTGCGACGCTGCGCTTGCTGAAGCTCCGCTCGTCGCATTTCGCCTACGGCTCAACACGACCTACGCCCTCTCCAAACTCAGCCCCCGTAGGCCGCGATGAGCGCAGCGAATTGCGACGCTGCGCCCTCTAAAACCTCCTCCTGCGGCACTGCGCCGACACCCCGCCGCGCCCCACGAGTGGCGGCGCATGCGCGCCGAACCCGCTAAACTCCACCCATGATCGAAACCGACAAACTCGGCGCGGCACCGCGCCTCGTATCCGCCGCGCCATCCGACCGCCAGGAAGACGCCATCGAGCGCGCCCTGCGCCCGAAACGGCTGGCCGAGTACGTCGGGCAGGCGCGCATTCGCGAGCAGCTCGAGATATTCATCGCCGCCGCACGCAACCGCAACGAAGCGCTCGACCACGTGTTGCTGTTCGGCCCCCCGGGCCTGGGCAAGACCACCCTGGCGCACATCGTCGCCGCAGAGATGGGCGTGAACCTGCGTCAGACCTCCGGCCCGGTGCTGGAGCGCGCCGGTGATCTGGCGGCGCTGCTGACCAATCTCGAACCACACGACGTGCTGTTCATCGACGAGATTCACCGCCTCTCGCCGGTGGTGGAAGAGATCCTCTACCCCGCACTGGAGGATTACCAGATCGACATCATGATCGGCGAAGGCCCTGCCGCCCGCTCGGTCAAACTCGACCTGCCGCCGTTCACGCTGGTCGGCGCCACCACGCGCGCCGGCATGCTCACCAACCCGCTGCGCGACCGCTTCGGCATCGTCTCGCGGCTCGAGTTCTACACGCCCGAAGAGCTGAGCTACATCGTGGGGCGCTCGGCCCGCCTCCTCAATGTCGAGATCGACGACGCCGGTGCATTCGAGATCGCCCGCCGCTCGCGTGGCACGCCGCGTATCGCCAACCGCCTGCTGCGCCGCGTGCGTGACTACGCCGAAGTGAAAGCCGGCGGCAACATCACTGCGCCGGTGGCCGATGCGGCCTTGCAGATGCTCGAAGTCGACCAACTCGGCCTCGACATGATGGACCGCAAGCTGCTCAGCGCCATGCTGGAGAAGTTCGACGGCGGCCCGGTGGGGCTCGACAACCTCGCCGCCGCCATCGGCGAAGCCGGCGACACCATCGAAGACGTGCTCGAGCCCTACCTGATCCAGCAAGGCTATCTGCAGCGCACGCCGCGCGGGCGCGTCGCCACTGCCGCGATCTGGCGCCACTTCGGCCTCGCCCGCCCCGGGCGCGACGACGACCTGTTCACCGCCAGCTGAAATGCGCTTCTTCCTCGCCTTTGCGATCGTGGCCTGCGTCGCTGGCGGGGCGTGGTTGTGGCAAGGGGCTGATTTCTACTGGCCGGCACGCGGCGACCCCACTCTGGCGCTGCACCTCACCGGCACCACTGCACGCCTGCTTGGCGCCGGCCTGTTCGCCACCGCCGGCCTCGGCATCATGGCCGTGCTACAGGCTCGCCGCGGCGGCATTGCCAGCCAGCAATGGCAGTACGCCTATTTCGCGCTGGCCATGATTGCCGTCGGATTGATCGCCGCCGCCATCTGGCAGGGCGAAATCGTGCAGAACCCGGAATCGAGCGCAGCACAGCAACGCTGAGCACCCACTACGTAAGTCGCGGCGCTCAGCACGCGGCCATGGCGAGAAGCACGGCAACGCGGCAATCTCTTGGCACGTGCAGGAACATGCTCAGTAGATTGCCGCGATACGCTCGCAATGACGGGTATAGGCGCGGCGACAAGCCGGAGCACTCAACACGAAAGTTGCCAGAGAGGCCGGTGACGACAAACGGGCTACCCGCAGCAAGCAGTGACACCCCCCGAACGAACGCACACCCGCTCTACCGTCATTGCGAGGAGCGCAGCGACGCGGCAATCTCGCAGCGTCAGCGGCCCGCACGGAAGCTTGCGCCCTGCTCCCTTCAATCGATCTGCACAGCCAAGCCTTTGAGGTACTCGCCTTCCGGCACAGCCAGCCCGACCGGGTGGTCCGCACCCGCAGACAGGCGGTGAAGAATGCGCGCATCGACGCCCGCATCCACCGCTGCGCCGGCGACAATCTTCTGGAACAGCTCGTGTCCGATGCCACCGGAGCACGAATACGTCATCAGGATTCCACCCGGTGCGAGCAGGCGGAAACCGAACAGGTTGATGTCCTTGTAGGCGCGCGCGGCACGGTCAGCGTGCGCGGCCGACGGTGCGAACTTGGGCGGGTCAAGCACGATCAGGTCGAAGCGCTCACCGGCCGCCTTCAACTCGCGCAAGGCTTCGAACACGTCGGCCTGTCGCCATTGCGCCTTGTCGGCGTCCAGCTGGGGGTTTTGCGCCAAATTGACACGCCCCGCCTCCAGCGCCGGGCCGGAGGAATCGATCGACAGAACCGAGGTAGCGCCCCCCGCCAGCGCCTGCAGCGAAAAGCCGCCGGTGTAGCAGAAGCAGTTGAGCACACGCCGGCCAGCGGCCAGCCGTCCGGTCAGCAGGCGGTTGTCACGCTGATCAAGGTAGAAGCCGGTCTTGTGGCCACCGACCACGTCCACACCCATGCGCACGCCGTTCTCGACGATGCCGAGTTGCTCGGGCAACTCGCCATGCACACAGCCGGTCACCGGCCCCAGGCCTTCGAGTGCACGCACGTCGGAATCCGACCGCTCATACACCGCGCGGCAGCCCGTGGCCTGCACCAGCCCGGCCACAATCGCCTCGCGCCACTTGTCCGCACCGGCGCTGGTGAGTTGCAGCACCACCACGTCACCGTACTGATCCGCAATCACACCCGGCAATCCGTCGGACTCGCCGTGAATCAGCCGCACGCCCTCCTCACCTTTGAGCAAGGGATGTGCCTTGCGACGCGCCACCGAAGCCGCCACGGCACGCTTGAAGAAGGCGTGATCGATCGTCACGTCAGCGCTGAACGTCCACATCCGCGCACGGATCTGCGATTCAGGTGACCACGCCGCCCGCCCGAAGAACTTGCCCTCGGCATTGACGACCTCCACCGTATCCCCCGGCCGCGCCCGCCCGTCCAGCCGATCGACCGAACCCGCGAAAATCCACGGATGACGCCGCATCACGGAGCGTTCCTTGCCGGGGTTGAGGATCAGACGTGCCATGGTGGATTCCAGCTGTATTCGAGGGCGCGAGTCTACCGCAGGCGCGGGGTGGTGGTTGCGTTGCTGAAGCGGGAACAATCATGGCCGTTGCTACGCGGCTCGGCAGGCATCGTCACCCTCTGATCCAGCACTACCGCACTAGCCGACCCACCGACCAGATGACAGACAGTACACACGTACGTGGAAGTATCGACCTCAGAGGTGGGCACAGCCTTTCGTCCCGTCATTGCGAGCGCAGCGCGGCAATCCACCGGGGTGCCGCCAGCAAGCGCTGCGAGATTGATGCGTCGCTGCGCTCCTCGCAATGACGGTAGAGCGGTTGTGCCCTCGATACCTCTGGACTTCCGAATGGCACTGCGAATGAGCCCAAAGCCCAACCCACCAAGTTAAAAAACGGGCCCCACCGCGCGCACCCATCCTCCCCTCAGAAGCGCCGAGCGCAGGGAGATTTCGACGGGGAAGTCCGGTCCTGCTGTCCGAGCGAAGCGAGTTCAGGACCGGCCGGCGAAATCCCCCGAAGCGAGGAAACCCCGAAGGGGCGCGGATGCGGGGCGCGTTTCTTTGCTTCCTTTCTTGCCGCGCAGCAAGAAAGGAAGTCGCCCGCCGGGGCGAGTCCCGGCCGGTCAAGGCCACCCTACGAACTCCCCTCGAAACAACGCACAGCGATAACACCAAAGAAACAGAGCACAGAAGCCCTCAGCCGGAAGCCGGAAGCCGGAAGCCGGAAATGAGAACTCAGCCACCCACACACGTCCCACGGATTCAGCGCCGCGTCGCAGCACGGCTCAAGCAGGCAAACCGATCTCGGCGTCTCGGCGTCTCGGCCGACAAGGCTACTTCCGCTTCGCCCGCGGATGCGCCACGTCATACACCTTGGCGAGATGCTGGAAATCCAGATGGGTATACACCTGCGTGCTGCGGATGCTGGCGTGGCCGAGCAGCTCCTGCACGGCACGCAGATCACCGCTCGACTGCAGCACGTGGCTGGCAAAACTGTGCCGCAGCATGTGCGGATGCACGTGCACGCCCAGCCCGCGCTGCCGCGCCCAGCGGGCCAGACGCGTGCGCACGGCACTGGGGGTCATGCGGGTGCCGCTGCGGGTAACGAACAGCGCCGGCTCATCCGCAGAAGCCCAATTGGGACGCTCGGCAAGCCAGGCCTGAATGGCGGACAACGCCAACGAGCCGACCGGCACCATGCGCGTCTTGCCGCGTTTGCCCAACACGGTGACCATGGCGTCGGCCTGATCGAGGCCGGCCTCGACGTCGAGCGAGGTCAACTCGGACAAACGCAAACCGGACGAATAGAACAACTCGAACATCGCGCGATCGCGCACTTCGAGCGGGTCCTCCGGCGCGCCGTCGAGCAAAGCCGCCGTCTGGTCGGGCGACAGGGCCTTGGGCAAACGTGTGGGCGCCTTCGGGGGACGAACGCTTTCGGCGGGGTTGGTGGCCAGGCCGCGGTAACGCGTCATCCAGCGATAAAAGCCGCGCCACGACGACAAGGCACGTGCGATGGAACGGCTACCCTGCCCCGCCGCATGCAGACGGCCAGCCATGCGGCGGATGTCGTGCACCGCCAACTCCGCCAAACTGCGCGGCGCGGCAAGCTCCACCAAACGGGCAAGATCGCGACGGTAGGCCTCGACGGTCAGGGGTGCGGCCCGGCGCTGGCTGGTCAGCCAGCCCAGCCAGGCCTCGACGTCTTCCGGCAAGGCAGAGACGTCGGGCGAGCTCACGTCAGCCCAGCACGCGTCGCGCGGCTACGGCCAGCGCATCACCCAGGCGTGCGAGAAAGAGCGTGCCCATATCAGGGTAGAAGCGCTCTGCCTCTTCGCTGGCCAGCACCAGCAGGCCAACCACCTGCCCATCGCAGCGCAGCGGAATCTGCGCCACCGAGCGGATGTGCGACGAAGGCTCGCCGAACCACGCAAGTGCTTCGAGGTTGGCCGGCGCACCGCAGTACGGGTGGCGCATTTCGGCCACCTGAAAGCGCAGCTCCTCGCTCACGGCTTCGAACACCCCTTCGTCGGAAGCGGCGGAAACATTCCACAGCCTCAAGGCCGTGTGCGGCACGCGAAAATCATCGCGCAGACTCTGCAGCAGGGATTGATGCAGCGTGGTGAAGTCCTCGGCCGCCAGCATGGCAAGCATCAGGCGCTGCAGCTTGGTACCGATATCGTCGTTCTCCTCACCGAAACGAATCAGTTCGGTGAGTTTCACTTCTAGCAGACGGATCTTGTCGCGCAATGCATGCAACTGGCGTTCGGCCAGAGTGATGGCCTGCCCACCGTGCGGGTGCGGCACCGTCACTTCGACGAAGATATCGCCGTGCTTGACGAAGAAATCCGGGTGTTCGCGCAGGTACTGCGCGACCTGTTCAGCATCCATCAAGTCACTCCTGTGTGCAGACGCGACGCTCAGTCGTCGGCCAGCGTGATTTCACCTTCGAACACGGTCACGGCCGGGCCCGTCATCAACACGGGCTGCCCACGGCCGCCCCATGCAATCGAAAGTTCGCCGCCGCGCGTGGCCACCCGTACGGGCGAGGTGAGCACCCCACGCAGGATTCCGGCCACCACCGCGGCACAAGCGCCGGTGCCGCAGGCCAGCGTCTCGCCTGCGCCGCGCTCGAATACGCGCAGGCGCACGTGGCTGGCGTCCATCACCTGCATGAAGCCGGCGTTCACCCGCGCGGGGAAGCGTGCGTGGTGTTCGATCAGCGGCCCGGAGGTGGTCACCGGCGCGGCATCCACATCCGCCACGATCTGCACCGCATGCGGGTTCCCCATGGAAACCGCGGTGATCTCGACACGCGAGCCATCTTCAAGCTCAAGCGGTTGCAGCACCTCGTCGGAATCGGAGACGAACGGCACACGAGCCGACTCGAGCACGGGCACTCCCATGTCGACCGTCACCAGCCCGTCGTCTTCGAGTCGCGGCGCAATGATGCCGCAGCGCGTTTCCACGCGGATGCTGCGCTTGGTGGTCAGGCCCTTCTCGTGCACGAAGCGCACGAAGCAGCGTGCGCCATTGCCACACTGCTCCACCTCGCCGCCATCGGCGTTGAAGATGCGGTAACGGAAATCCACATCGGCTTGCGTGGCCGGCTCGACCACCAAAAGCTGATCGCAGCCCACGCCGAAATGCCGGTCGGCAATGGCGCGGACCCGCTCGGGCGTGAGGAGCACGGGCGCACGCGTGGCGTCGATCACGACGAAGTCGTTACCGAGGCCGTGCATTTTGGTGAAACGCAACTGCATGGGAATTTCCGGGAGTCGGGCCTGAAGGGCGTTGGCGCGATTCTCGCCCACAGCGCCGTCACCGTCCAGCGGGGGACGGCGACTCGGGCCGGGTGAAACAGGGGAATGAGAGGTGCGGCTTAGCCGCCGCGGCCGGAGGCCAGCGCGATGAGGCGGTCGGAGCCGGTGGTTTCAAGCCAAGTGCGCACGCGCTTGGCGTCGGCCGTACGCGTCCAGGTACCTTCGGAATTGAGCAGCACCATTACCACAGGCTCGCCACGCACCCAGGTCTGCATCACCAGGCAACGGCCGGCCTCGCGGATGAAGCCGGTTTTCGAAAGGCCGACTTTCCATTCGGAGTCACGCACCAGCGGATTGGAATTGCCGAAGCGTTCCATGCGGCCGCCAAGGCGCACGAAGCGCTCGGACTGCGTGGAGAACTCGCGAATCAGCGGATACGAGGCCGAGGCCGAAACCATGCGCACGAGGTCGCGCGGGCTGGAGATGTTGCGCGGATCGAGGCCGCTGCTGTCGGCAAAGCGGGTGTGCTTGAGACCCAGCATGCGGGCCTTGATGTTCATGGCCTCAATGAAGGCCTTGCGGCCGCCGGGGTAATGACGCGCCAGCGCCGAAGCGGCGCGGTTTTCGGACGACATCAGCATCAGGTTGAGCATCTCTTCGCGCGACAGGCGGGTGCCGACGCTCAGACGCGAGCCAGTGCCTTTCAACTGATCGATGTCTTCGGAGGTGACGGTGAGCTGGTCCGTCAGACGCTGGCGGGCATCGAGGATCACCATGGCCGTCATCAGCTTGGTGATGGAAGCGATGGGGGCGGCCTTTTCGCTGTGCTGCTCGAACAGCACCTCACCAGTGCGCTCGCTGACGATGATGTACGCCGCAGATCGAAGTTGCGGCAGGCCGGCGGGGTTGAGATCAACTGCAGGCGGGGCGGCAACGGCGGCCGACCACATGGTGCAGAGGGAAAGGAAAACTATGGCTGTACGCATCATCGTGCCCGGCTCATGCTGCGAGAAACCCCACGGCTTCGTCAGGGTCTATTTTCGTAATCAAACCAGGCGGATAGCAAGCTTATTTTAAGGATGTTGCCAAAAAAACACGCAAAGCCCGTGATTTATCACGCAATTTTCTCGTTCAGAAATAGGCGGAGCCGCCCGAAGGCGGCTCCGATGTGATGAGACTAACGCAAGTTTTGCGAGAGGTGAACAGCCTGTTACACACTCACCTTGCGATTTTGCCTCAGCCGTTTTTGAGTGCGGCCTCCACCGAGGCAAGGGCCGTCATGTTGACGATGCGGCGCACCGTCGACTCCGGCGTGAGGATGTGCACCGGCTTGGACGCACCCAACAGAATGGGCCCCACCGTCACGCCCTGACCTGCGCCGTTCTTGAGCAAACCGTAGGCAATGTTGGCCGCATCGAGGTTCGGGAAGATAAGCAGGTTGGCTTCTTCACGCATGTGCGCATTGGGGAACAGATCGAGCCGCGCCTGCACGTCCAGCGCCAGATCGCCGCCCATTTCCCCTTCGACTTCGAGCTCGGGGTGGTCGCGGTGCAGCATTTCGAGCGCTTCGCGCATCTTGGCGGCACTGGCTGAATCACCGCTGCCGAACGACGAGTGCGACAGCAACGCCACCTTGGGCTCGATGCCGAAGCGGCGCACTTGCTCGGCCGCCAGCGCCGTCATCTCGACGATCTGTTCTGCCGTCGGATTGTCGTTCACGTAGGTGTCGGCGAGGAACAGCGTGCGGCCGGGCAGCGCCAGCACGTTGAGCGCATAGAAGTGATTCACGCCCTCTTCGCGCCCCAGCACCGTTTCGATGAACCCCAGGTGCACCGGGAACATGCCGTACGTGCCGCAGATCAGCCCGTCACCGTAGCCCAACTTGAGCATCAGCGAACCAATCAGCGTGGTGCGGCGGCGCACCTCCTTCTTGGCGTACTCCACCGACACACCGCGGCGCTCCATCAGGCGGTGGTAATCGGACCACAGCTCCTTGAAACGCGGGTCGGAATCCTGGTTAACCAGCTCGAAATCGGCCTCCGGCCGCATGCGCAGGCCGAAGCGCTCGATGCGCTGCATGATCACCGCCGGGCGGCCGACCAGGATCGGCCACGCCAGGCCTTCGTCGATGACGGTCTGCGCCGCGCGCAGCACGCGCTCGGACTCGCCCTCGGCAAAGATGATGCGGCTGGGTGCCTTGCGTGCCTCGGCAAACACCGGCTTCATCAGCAGACCGGAATGCCACACCACGTTGTTGAGCTGGCCGCGGTAAGCGTGCCAATCGGTGATCGGGCGGGTTGCCACGCCCGAATCCATTGCCGCTTTGGCTACCGCCGGGGCAATCATCACCAGCAGGCGCGGGTCGAAGGGGCGCGGAATGATGTATTCCGGGCCGAAGCCACCCACCTGCTCCGCATACGCCGTAGCCACCACGTCGCTCTGCTCGGCGCGCGCCAGTTCGGCCAGCGCCTGCACCGCGGCGAGCTTCATTTCGTCGGTGATGGCCGTGGCGCCCACGTCCAGCGCACCGCGGAAGATGAACGGGAAGCACAGCACGTTGTTGACCTGGTTCGGGAAGTCCGACCGGCCCGTAGCCATGATGGCGTCGTGGCGCACCGCGCGCACGGCATCGGGGGTGATTTCGGGCTCGGGGTTGGCGAGCGCCAGAATCAGCGGCTTGGCGGCCATGCGCTCTACCATCTCGGGCTTGAGCACGCCGCCGGCCGACAGACCCATGAACACGTCGCAGCCTTCGATCACCTCGGCCAGACGGCGCGCGTCGGTCTTCTGCGCGTAGCGCTGCTTGAGCGGGTCCATCAGCGTGGTGCGGCCCTCGTAGACCACGCCTTCGATATCCGTCACCCAGATGTTCTCTCGCTGCACGCCGAGCTTTTCGAGCAGCGACAGGCACGCCAGCGCGGCCGCACCAGCGCCCGACGTAACCACTTTGACGTCTTTGAACTCCTTGCCGACCAGATGCAGGCCGTTGGTGATCGCTGCTGCCACCACGATGGCCGTACCGTGCTGGTCGTCATGGAAGACCGGAATCTTCATGCGCTCGCGCAGCTTCTCTTCGATGTAGAAGCACTCGGGCGCCTTGATGTCTTCGAGGTTGATGCCGCCGAAGGTCGGCTCCAGCGCAGCCACCACCTCAATGAAGCGATCGGGGTCGAGCGCATCGACCTCAAGGTCGAACACGTCGATGCCGGCGAACTTCTTGAACAGCACGGCCTTGCCTTCCATCACCGGCTTGGACGCCAGCGGGCCGATGTTGCCCAGACCCAGCACGGCCGTGCCGTTGGTGATGACGGCCAACAGGTTGGCGCGGCCGGTGAGCGTGGCGGCCTCGTGCGGGTGCTCGGCAATTTCGAGACACGCCGCTGCAACGCCGGGGGAATAGGCCAGAGAAAGATCGCGCTGGTTCGACAATACCTTGGTGGGCGTCACCGAGATTTTCCCCGGACGGGGATGGCGGTGATATTCGAGCGCGGCTTCGCGCAGCTGCTTGTCCATGAAACCTCCGTACGTGCGGACCCCGGAGCAGGCGCTCCGGCCATCAAAAGATGATGCCACACGACAAGCGCCCCTCGCGAAGCCCGCGCGACACGCACTCATTTGCGGCGCCGGCACATCAACTCGGGCCCGCACGGCCCGACGCCGCGGAAAGCACCCGCGAAGTCACACCAGCAACACAAATGAGAACACGCCCGCAGGCACGCTCGGGGCGCCCGACGTGCGGCGCCATGGCACAATCATAGACAGCCCACACGGTGGTCTTCAGTCGTATTTTCCACACAGCATGCAGCCGCCCGCCATGTCCGCCACACCACCCCGCTTCGCTCACCGCATGGCCGACATTGCGCCGTTTCGCGTCATGGAATTGCTTGCCCGCGCCCGCGCGCTGGAGGCACAAGGGCGCGACATCATCCACATGGAGGTGGGCGAGCCGGACTTCCCCACCCCGCCGACCATTGTCGAAGCGGCCCAGCGCTTCATTGCCGGCGGGCAGGTTCAGTACACCCCGGCGGCTGGGCTGCCCGCGCTGCGCGAGGCCATCGCCCGCCATTACCACGACCGCTTCGGTGCGGATGTCGAGCCCGAGCGTATCATCGTCACACTTGGCGCCTCGGGCGCGCTTACGCTGATTCTTGCCGCCTCCACAAATCCCGGTGATGGCTGGCTGCTGCCCGATCCCGGCTATCCGTGCAACCGCCACCTGGTGCGCAGCTTCGAAGGCACACCGCAAGCACTGCCAGTGGATGCGAGCACCCGCTTTCAGCCCACGCCGGCACTGCTGGCCGAGCACTGGCAAGCCAACACGCTGGGGCTGATCGTCGCCAGCCCATCCAACCCCACCGGCACCGAACTCGGTGTGGCCGAGCTGGCTGCACTGCGCGCCGCCACCGCCCGACGCGATGGCCTGCTGGTGGTCGACGAGATCTATCAGGGACTCAACTACAGCGGTGAAGCCTGCTCGGTGCTGCAAGATGCCGCATGCGCGGCGTGCGACCGGCTGTTCGTGGTGAACAGCTTCTCGAAGTATTTCGGCATGACGGGCTGGCGCTTGGGCTGGCTGGTTGCGCCGCGCCACTGGGCGGGTGAAATCGAAAAGCTCGCGCAGCACTTCTTCATCTCCGCGCCAACCACCGCGCAGCACGCCGCACTCGCAGCATTCAGCCCCGACACCCGCGAAATTCTTGAAGCCCGACGCGGCGAATTCGCCCTGCGTCGCAACACTCTGCTGCCCGCCCTGCGCCAACTCGGCCTGCGCATCGACACCACCCCGACCGGCGCCTTCTACATCTACGCCGACATATCCGCCGTGGCCGAAGACAGCCAAGCTCTGGCCCGCCGCCTCATCGAAGAAGCCGGCGTCGCCACCACACCCGGCATCGACTTCGGCAACCACCACCCCGCCCGACACCTGCGCCTGGCCTACACCACCCGCAGCGAACGCCTGCTCGAAGCCGCAGAACGCATGCACGCTCTGCTGCGCTGAGCAGCAGGGCGGGATCTTCGAAAGCTCAGGCGCTTACCCACAGGTCGGGATGAGCGCAGCGAATTCCGACAACCCACTCCCATGACAAGCCCCCCCTGTCGAATTTCGCCTGCGGCTCAACACGACCAACCCAAACCCAACCACGTAACCCGTCATTACGAGGAGCGCAGCGACGCGGCAATCTCGCAGCGCCTGCAGACAGCACCTCAGCAGATTGCCGCGCTGCGCTCGCAACGACAGCCCCACGGCCACACCCCGCAAGGACGCCAAACGAGCCCTCACCCCCTACCCGCGCGATCTCCCCTAAGACCGTCGCCCACAAAAACAAAACGGCCCTCGAAGGGCCGTTTGATTGCAACGCGCGAAAAAACTCAAGCGCCGGACGACTTCGCCAGCACATCCTGCAACTGGCGTTTCACCGACATCACGCGCTTCGTGTAACGCATTTCGGGGTCGTGCCGCGCACCGTTGTAATACTGCAAGGCCGCTTCCAGCGAGCCATAACGCTGCATGCCCTCGACCAGCACCAGCGTGCCCACCTGCACATTGATGCGTGGGTCAAACAAGGCGGTGTAGTCGTTATCGGGGCCGATCTTGTCCATGTGCCAGCGCGGGATCACCTGCATCAAGCCCAACGCACCGGCGTGGCTCTTGGCTGCGGGATTGAAGCTGGACTCCACCGCCATCATGGCGACGATCAAAAGCGGATCCAGCTCGGCCTCGCGGGCGCTCAGCTCGGCCTCGACAAATGCAAGCTCAAGCGCCTCGGAAGACACGCGATAACGGCGCGCCACCCAGTCGCGCACCTTCTGCATCTCGTCAGACAGTTGCGGCTCTTCAAGCGCAACCTGCCCTACTTCGGAAGCCACAAGCATCTCAGCCGAAGGCTGCTCAACAGCAGCCTGACCGCGCGCGTAGTGACCGCCCAGCAGCAGAATTGCAGCAAAAGCCGAGACAAACAGTAATCCGTGCGTTGCCTGCGCCACTCGCTGGAAAACATTCTTTGCCAGCGCCTGAGCGCGAGTTGCGTGATTCATGGTTCCTCCTGCCTGCAACTTCCCGCCTGGAGCCAGCCCGAACTACCGAGCCAACCGTGCGCCCGAAAAACCGGGCTCACCAACGCTGATTACAGAGGTTGTCAAACTCGCCGCCGCAACCAGACAGCGAGTCCCGCGGTGCGCGCGGCCAATTGACTGCGCCGGTCATTCAGACCAGCGCCGCACCTGTATAAAAACACACGCAACCGAGGCTGCGCGCACAAAATTTCGAGAATTATTCCAACGAATCCGCAACTTGTCAATTTAGGGGACCAGCCCTAGTCACGCACAAGCCCGATTTGCCCCCAATCAAAGCAAGGCCCAGGGTCGGTTTTACGCCCCGGCGCAATGTCGGAATGCCCCACCACGTCACGGATCGGATACCGCGCTTTCAGCGCCAAAATCAGCTCATTCAAGCGCTCGTACTGCGCGGCTTCGAAGGGCTGTGTGTCACACCCCTCGAGCTCGATTCCGACTGAGAAATCGTTACAACGTTCCCGCCCGCGCCACGAGGAAACACCCGCGTGCCAAGCTCGATCTTCAGTCGACACAAACTGGATCAACTCGCCATCCCGCCGGATGAAGAAATGCGCCGACACCCGCAAGCCAGCAATTTGCGCATAGTACGGGTGCTCGTCGGGATTCAGGCAGTTGGTGAACAACTGCTCCACCCCTGGCCCGCCAAACTCGTCGGGAGGGAGGCTGATGTTGTGGATGACGATCAACTCGACCTCAGCCCCCGACTGACGCGCATCGAAGTTAGCAGAGGCACAGCAACGCCCGGCCTCCACCAGCCACCCAGCCGCACTCACTCTCACCACCGCACTCTCCTCACTCGAATCTTGGCAATCCGCCCGCACATTCCGCGCCAGCCAAACTGATGGCGCAATCCACCCAATCAAGCCACTTTCACACCACGACCGAGACTACAATCCAGAAAATTGGCGCCGCGGACTCACTGCAACGTCCGCCGCCACCCGCAACGAACCCGGATGTCGGATGACTGAATCGCTGACAAAACTGTGGGGCGCATTATCCCCCGCAGAGCGCCGCAAGCTGCCATGGATGCTGTTGCTCGTGGTCATGATGACCGCCGTGGAGACCCTGGGCGTACTCTCGATCATGCCCTTCCTGTCCGCCCTCGCCCGCCCGGAATTCATCCACGAGAATCAATGGCTGCAAGCCGCATATGAATACTTTGGCTTCAGCAGCACTCGCGACTTCATCGTTGGCCTGGGCGTAGCGTCGATCACCACCGTCATCACCGCTTCAGCCTTCAAGACCATCACCCTGCACACGCTGAACCGCTTCACCAACCTGACGCGGCACTCACTCAGCACCCGACTGCTCAAGAGCTATCTGAATCAGCCCTACGAATTCTTCCTGCACCACAATCCCTCCGTACTCGCAAAAAACGTATTGTCGGAGACAGATCAACTTGTGCTCGGCTTGCTGCAACCGCTCTCGCGCTTGATCGCTTACGGCATGATTGTCGTGGCCATGGCGCTACTCATCTTCATCTACGACCCAATCACAGCCCTTTGCATCGTCGCGGTTCTGGCACTGATGTACGGCGTCATCTATGGCGCAGTGCGCAAACATCTGCTGCGCATCGGGCATGAGCGTCAAACCGCCAACGCCATGCGCTATCAGGCGTGCAATGAGGCACTGGGCGGAATCAAAGAGGTGAAGGTCACACACTCTCACGACGCCTACTTAGAGAGGTTTGCGAAGCCTTCGCGCGACTTCTCCAGACACCTCGCAACCAGCGAAACGCTAAGCCAATCCCCGCTGTATCTGGTCGAGGCTGTTGGTTATTCCGGCCTCATCCTGATTGCGCTCGCGCTGCTGACACGCGGCAACGACATTGCGCAGGTATTGCCGGCGCTAGGGCTTTACGGCTTTGCCGCCTACCGGATGCTACCGGCTGCTCAGATCATGTACCGCGGTTTCGCCCAAATGCGCTCATCCACGACCGCGCTCAATTCATTACATCGTGACTTGACTCTCCCCCAACACCTCACAAACCCCGCCACGAACTCAATCCCGTTCAAAAAAGAAATCCGCTTATCAGGGGTCCGTTATGCATATCCGTCGTCGCCCCACAAGCCGGTCTTCGACAATTTCGATTTAGTCATACCCCCAGGCACTTTCATGTCGATCCACGGCGAAAGTGGGGCGGGGAAAAGCACGCTGATGGACATCCTTCTGGGGCTACTGACACCTCAAACCGGCACGCTAAGCATTGACGGGGTCAAGATCACGTCAGAAAACGTAAACTCGTGGCAGCGGAGCATCGGCTATGTTCCGCAAACCGTTTATCTTGCAGACGCATCTATAGCGGAAAACATTGCTTTCGGCATTCCAAAAAAAGATATCGACATGGATGCTGTTGAGCATGCCGCAAAAGCAGCGCAAATCCATGAGTTTATAAACAACGAACTGGATTCCAGATACAACACCAAAATCGGGGATCGAGGCATACGTCTGTCAGGCGGACAGCGCCAGAGAGTTGGCATAGCGCGAGCCCTATACAACGGTCCATCCATTATATTCATGGATGAAGCAACAAACGCTCTCGATTCGGCAACAGAGACCATCACCCTGGATGCGCTTAGGCTGCTTGATAAAGTAAGGACGATCGTGCTGATTACGCACCGCCCCTCCCCACCACCTCCATTCAAAGCCGTTAACCTTTCTATAAAAAAATGAAAGAAGATAGAGAGAGAGGTGAACTTAACGAACACCAAACCGCACCCAGCCGTTCGCGAAAGCTCTTCATCTGCGGAACCCCGCTCCAGTCTTTATTGATACAGCGAATCATAGAAACAGAGGGCATAGAAAAAAAAGATTGCCACCTTTTTTTCTACACGTACAACAGCAACCCTAAATACGAAAGGGCTTTTAGAAAAATATCACACCTTTTCGAAGGAACTCACTACCATTGCTGCGACAACACCTTTCCAAAACTTGCAATCCAAGCAAAGAAAATATTTTCAGGCGTCGACTATCAAGAAGTCTACTTTGCCTCCGCAATCAGCAATTTTGTATTTATAGCCCTCAGCAAAAAAGGCGGTGTAAAAATAACAACTTTTGATGACGGAACCGCAAATATTTCTTCAACCAGCCTCTACGCGTCAACTTACGGATTAAGCATAAAAAAAGCGCTTGGATTAGCGCTATTTGGAAATAGATACAGCCTTAAAAGAATACGCAAGGAATCCCGGCTTCACTACACTCTCTACCCTGACGCCAAAAACAACATATCGCAGAGAACCACGCCCATATCGATCATCAGCCCGGTGTTAGATCCGAGCACAGACCGCTCTTGCTCCCTCATTCTTGGGACCGTATTTGAAAGCTCAGTGCCATCGAGACCTGCTTCAGAAGTACTGACAAGCATCAATAGATTCGCTCAGCAACTTCAAGGAGAGGTCTTCTTTCTGCCGCACCCACGCGCACGAGTGCGGGAAGAATTCGGGGTGAAGATGATCGATACCGACATGATTGCTGAAGAGGTCGTAGTCGACTTGTGCAGCAAGTACAAGAGCATCGACTTATACGGATTTTGCAGTTCCGCCCAGTTGAATCTCGGAACGAGCAACCGTATTCGGAATCACCTTCTTACCACCAAAGGTCTCGTAACCAGCTTAAAGCAGATGCAAGACACGCTCATCGCCGCCGGTGTCACAGCGCATGGCACGATTGATCTGGATACCTTCTAACCAGAGGCCCTCCTCCCCTCTATGCATAAGATCGTTTTAACCTTTGACGTTTTTCATGTCGGGCATCTGAATTTGCTCGAACGGGCCGCTTCGCTTGGAAGCACCCTGATCGTCGGAGTCTCTACCGATGCTCTGAATTTTTCCAAGAAGGGCCGGGCACCCGTCTTTCCGCAAGAGGAGCGGTTGTGCATCGTGCAATCGCTAAGGTGCGTGAGCGAAGCGTTTTACGAAGAGTCACTTGAGCGGAAACGCGAGTACCTGAAGCACTACAAAGCGGACGTTCTTGCCATGGGCGACGACTGGAAGGGGCGCTTCGATGAGTTCTCGGATATCTGCCAAGTGGTGTACTTCGAACGTACACCCGCAGTATCAACAACAGCGGTGATTGAAAAGATCAGGCTGTAGGCAGCTTCTTGATCAGCCGCTCAGCGCACCGCTGCGCAGAAAGCCCGTCGGCATAGCCTTCATAAACGGCCTCTTTTGCGGCTTTCAACTGAGGCAAAAGCTCGGCGTGAACGTGCTCTGGCGAGCCCAGCACACGGTCGAGGTGAACAACAAGCTCAGCCAGTGACGGCACGACGGGCCCGAACCTGTACTCGGGCCCGAGAGAGAACCCCTTGACGAAAGGAGCAGGCACATCGAGGAATATGGTGGGCCGCTCGAGCACAAGATAATCGAACGCAATTGACGACCAGTCGCACACCAGCACATCGGCCGCCAACAGCACAGCTTCGGTATCCGGGAAAAGCGACTGGGGCACGGACAAGACATTCGGCCAACCATCCCCCACAACGCCACTGTTGAGGTGCGCACGCATGAGCACAGTGCCACCATGGCGTGCTGCAACCTCTGAGATGGCCTGCAAAAACCCTGCTTCTGAACATCCGAACGGATACAGGCTACGCCCTTGATCGTCTTGCACCCATGTGGGGGCAAACAAGACGAGTGGGCCAGTTGAGGGGGCGCCGATCTTCCGGCGGATATCGATGACACTCTCGGCAGGGCAAGCCAAGCGGTCCGTGCGTGCGTACCCAGTGACGGCTACGCGGGCGGGTTCGAAGCCGAACTTGCTTGCATACAAGTCCGCCAGCAGAGGCGAAGCCACCCAGACCTCTTCGTACTGCCGCTGGACTCTGAAATCCTCCGCATCAAAGCCCTTGAAAGGGATGCCGTGCCAGACATCAAAAAACCGGATATCCGTGAAACGCAGCAAAGGCTCCATCACGTGCAGACCGTGGTCGGTGATTATCGCGGCCGAACGAGCAAGTAACAGCGACGCAGCCGGCCCCACCGCGCTCACCACATTGACGCCCCGCCTTCTCAACTGCGCCACATGTGCGGGGTCTAGCGACAGATACGTGACACGCCCGTTCAAGCCCTGCGAGCTATTTAGCTGAGAGTAAAGCGCTTTCAGGTTGCCACTGAACTTGTGGCCGTAAAGCACGATGTCGTGGCTGCGCTTTGTAGGCAGACGTCGCAGCAGTAGCGCGCAGAGCACATTCAGTGAAAACGCGGCAAGGTAAAGCCAATGAACGGGGTTGCTGCGGTTAACTTTCATTGCACTACGTTGGCGGAGTGAGTTTTGCAGTAGTTCGCAATCACCTGCGATGGGTGACGGCCAGCCAACTCTGAGTCCGCGCGCAGGCCGGCATAACCACGGACAAATCCATCAATCAGATCACCACGATATTCACTCAACACACAATTGCGCCCCACCCCTTCCGCTCGCTCAGTGGCTTTACGCAGCAGCAAAATTGGCTTCCCCAAATAACTACACTCTTCCTGGTTGCTTCCGCCGTCACTGACAACGAACTCCGCTGGCTGAAGCAACCGGACGAACCGGAAATAGTCGTAGCGCTGGCGCAACTGAATACGCTGATTGTCTGCGAGACGTGAGAAGAGTCCGAAGCGCCGCAGGGCCTTCTCGGTCGGCTTGTGAAGAATGAACAACAAGGGCATCGCCCCTGCGATCCGCTCGACTATTTCAACAATGCGCAGCGTCGCTTTATGGGTGCTGAAGTTCTCGAATCGATGCAAGGTCACGATTGCATAGGCTGACTGCGGGACATCGAGATCAAGCGGCGGTGACACAGCGAGGGCACACCGCAAGGCGTCCAAGAGGGTATTCCCCCCCGTCTCCACCTTGTCGCCACGATATCGGGATACGTTTTGCAGAGCGATCTTGTCCGGGCAGAAATACACATTCGTCAGCTGGAATGTGAGCAAGCGAGTCAGTTCTTCCGGGAACGGATGAAATAGTCTGAACGAGCGCAAGCCAGATTCCACATGCCCCACCTGAAGGCCGGCTAAACGCGCCATCAAAGCACCGAGGAAGGTCGAGAACGTATCTCCGTGAACAAGCACCAAGCCCGGCCCGTTACGATCAAATACCGTGCTTTGATCTTTCAGGCATTGCCAAAGTATGCGTATGCTCCATCGCGCCATTGCGGCAATCGATGTGATGTCGGGGCCGTCGTATAAGACATGATCCGGCCTCCGCAAAACGAAGTTATCGAGAATGTCCTGCGTAGTGTCACGGTGCTGGCCGGTCCAAATGAAACGATATGGCACGCTGTTCTGCTCAAGTGCCGCCATGACCGGAGCCATCTTTATGAGTTGAGCTTTCGTCCCAATGACAATGTGGATCATTAGCCGCGCTTGTCACCGGAATCTTTGTACATCAACGCCGTAATCTGCTCTGACACCAAACCGATCATGAAGACAATCACGCTGGTCGTGAACATCAACGCGCTCATGTTGGTAAAACGGCCTTGAGCCACGAGCGTGACGGCGTACCAAAGTAACCCCAAAGCAAAGAAGCCCATTGCGGCGGGAGCAAACAGCTTGAGCGGAGAATACAAAGTACCCACCTTAAAGATGATCAGCAGAAAGCGGATTCCATCTTTCACGATACGCAAATGGCTCTGCCCGATACGACGAGCGGCGTGGATGGGCTCATAGGCCACCGCGTACCCAGCACGAAAGAACGCCATGGTGCAGGTGGTCGGGTATGAGAAACCGTTTGGAAGCAGATAAAGAAACTCTCGAAACTTGTCCGCTCGCACCGCACGGAAACCCGAGGTCAGGTCTTCGACTCGCTGGTTGGTCATGTAACTCGCCAGATGATTGTAGAAACCATTCCCCAGCCCTCGACTCAAGCTGGCCTGCGAGCCCCTCTGCCGCGCCCCGACCACCATGTCGAAGCCGCCAGCCAAACGCGCCAGCATTCGCGAGATATCGGCCGGGTCGTGCTGGCCGTCTGCATCCATGAACACCAGCACACTGCCCGAAGCCTGCCGGGCACCCGTCTTGATGGCCGCGCCGTTGCCCATTGAATAGGGGTGAGAAACCACGCTCGCACCGCCACCTCGGGCCACTGCGGCAGTGGAGTCGGTCGAGCCGTCATCCACTACGATGATCTCCGCATCCGGCAACTGTTCACGAATACCTGCGACCACAGCACCGATGCTGGCCGCTTCATTCTTGGCGGGCAGCACCACGCTGATCGACTCATTGACTTGGGGATGTACGCTCATGCTCTCCGTCCGCAGCCGGGCTGCTCATGCTTTCAATAATCCGGGCACGCAGGTGCTCGCGCTCGCGCTGATAGTACTCTGCCTGTTTGACATAGTGACGCCGGGCGCTGGTCACTGACCATCCACCGCCCCGCGGCTGCATATCGACATGATCGTCGAGCAGTGCCAGCGCCTCTTCGTAACCCCCATGACTTGCCAGCAGCGCCGCATTGCGCAAGCGCACACCTTCATCCGTATTGCCGCGCAAGCCCTGCGCAAAACGTTGAGAAGCCGGCCCTACCTGACCCTGCATGAGGTGCGCGATGCCTGCGCGCTGGTTAAGCAGAACATGCAGCGCACCGGGGGCGGTCGCACTGCGCTCGATTCGCTCGATCAACGCCAGCGTGGGCTTGGGCCCGGTGTGCCCGTCACACGGAAGCTGAAGCATCAGATCAAGAAAACGCGTGATGTGCTCCCGGCTGACGGCATTCACAGCCGGCAGCGAGACCACGCGCTGCTCTACGCGGGCAATCGAGGCTGCGGGGTCGCGCACTTGCCGACAATCCAGCGAAACTTGCGTCATCAGCCATGGCAGCTCATTCGGAGCCAAGGCAATGGCCCGCTGATTGAGGCGGTCGGCCTCTGCAAGGTTGCCGGTCTCGCCCCAACGTGAAGCCAGATAATGTTGGGCCCGGGGCGAGTCAGGCACGCTTCGCGCCCACGCCAACGCCTGCTGAAAAGGCTTGCCCCACAGGTCTGCGCGCATGCAGGTCAGGGCCGCCAAAGCGATCAGCAAGCCTATGGCAACACCAGCCCGCGGCGTCATGGCGCGACCTGGCCGGGTCTGCAGATCGGCAACGGGAAGGAAGAGCAGTGCTGCAGGCAAGTAATTGCGATGCTCGAAATACAGCTCAAGGTTCATGAACGTCGACTCGAGCACATGCCCTGCAAGAAAAAACAGCCACGCCAGAGCGGCAAGTGGCGCACGAGCCCGAAACACCCAAGCCAACACTCCCCCGCCCACAAGCACAGCCCATGCAAGACCTGCGAGAATGATCTCGCCGGAGGACGACGGCGTATGCAGGTGGTCGTTGAAGAGGTTGCCCGGCGCCGGGCGTGGCAACAGCAAATGCCCCAGGTAATCCCAAAGAATCAGGCTCTGACCAAGCAGACGCTCGCCGGGTGTGAAACTACGTGCACCAGGGTTACCGGCAAACAGGGCCGGCAGGGTCTGCGCCATGTATAGCAACAGCAGCACCGTAGGCACACCGAGCAATAGCACGCGCCACCACCACCACGCCCGAGCCGGGGCGATGCCGCTATGCGCTTGGCGTGCGGCCAGCACAGTGGCCTCAAGCGCGAGGGCGAGCAAAGGCAACAAAGCGCCGTTCTCTTTGGACAATACTGCCAGCAAACCACACAGGCCGATGCCCACCGCGCTCTGCAACACTGCCGAGACACTCAAGGCGCGGGGATGATTTAGGCGGCTCCGCAAATACAACCACAACCCGAGCAACACGAACAGCGTAGAGAGCTGCGCCATCCGCTGCACGGCATATAGCGTGGTAGACACCCAGAACGGGTGCAACAGCCACAACGCCGTAGCAAGCAACACAAAGCGTACCGCCCGGGACGACTCGAAATCGAGCGCGCGTGCAATTTGCCGAGTCAGTAGATACAGTGCCAGCCCCACCAGGAGATGCACGATCACATTGGTGTGCTTGAACGACCACGGGTCTGCCGGCCAATCTCGAGCGTCTATCAGAAAAGACAGCGTCGCAAGGGGCCGCCCCGTGGGGCCGGAGAAGCCCGACAACAGATACAGCCAGAGTGCTTCCAGGTTATCGATGCGGCCGTAATAGCCGAGCACTTCCAGATTGCTGAAATCATCAAACAGGAATGCGCCGGAAAGGCCAGGCCAGTACGCCACATATGCCACTACCAGCAAGAGGCACAGCGAAGCGCCAGCCGTGCCCCGCGGCTGCCCGCTCAGGCAAGCGCGTATAGTCACAGCCCCCTCCGCTGTTGCTGCGTAGCGGTACGCGCCAAGCGCTGCTCAATCTCGGCAATGGCGCCACTCCACCGGCCGAAGCTGTTGAGCTCACGCAGACGCTCAAGGCTTTGCTCCGCCTCAGCGTACTGCCCGACTGCAAGCTGATAGTGAATCAGCTCGTTCCAACGAATAGCCGCCCCAGGAGACAAGGTCACAGAGCGCTGCAGCCACACCCCGGCCTGCTCTGCGTCGCCTGCAACATTGAACAGATAGCGCCCATAGAGCGCCATGAGTTGTGACCGCCTGGGATGGTGCTCTTGCGCCTCTCTCAACAGAGCGCCCAACTCTGCCGGATCAAGGCGAATCACGCCTGTGAGGTGAGCCTCAAGCAAGCGCCGCAAAGCACTTAGATCTTGGGCGACCAGTGGCTGGGTGCGAACATGCTCCCGCATGCGAGCCCACCCCTCCGCGGGCACGGGCAGGCCATGGCGGCCGTGTTCGAACAACAGTGCCTGCCAAGGCGTCAGGGTGCTGCATGGAAGGTTTGCGGCGTACTCAAAGCGCTGCATGGCCTCCTGAAACTGCGGCGAATCGGGGCCAGGAGAGATGACTGCAAGCATCAGCCCCAACGAGTGCTGGGCCCTCGGGGATTCGCTCTGACGCGTCGCCTCGAAATACGCTTGTCGCAGTGGATCAGACCACTCTCCCACACGCAGAAAACAAACAAAGGCATAAAAGGCGATCAGCACCACCACGCCAAGCACGCGCACGCCGGCCAGTTCGCCATCGGGTCGGCCTCTGAGCACAAGCGCGAATACGGCTAGAAGAATGCCAGCAGAGGGAAGATAGTTGCGATGTTCGAATACCAGCTCGAGCGGGAAAACCGACGAAACCAGCAAATGCATGATGAAGAACCACAGCACGCCAAAACTCACCACCGGCGCACGATGGCGCAGCCATACGGCACCGGTCACCAGCCCAACCAGCCCGAGCACGGCCGGCAAGGTAGTCCATGGTGAGAGCAAACCTTTGGCTACGGGAAACGCATCGTGATAGAACGACAGCCCGCCAGGCATTGGCAGCACAATCCACCCTAGGTAGTGCCACAGCGCGTGCGCCTGCGTCCACAACCGCTCTTCAAGCCCGAACGGCCGGCTGGCATATGCCGCGCCTGACAAAATTCCGGGCATATAAAGCACTGCCCCCACTACAGCGGGCAGAGCCAGTATCAGCGCGTATAAACCGAGTAATTGATGGCGCGTCGCACGCTGCGCCCCGAAACCAAACACCAGCCACTCGATGAGCAAGGCGTGCACGGGCAGCATGACCGCCGTCTCTTTGGCCAGCCCACCGCACAACAGCCCACCAAGCAGGCCACCGAGCAGCCAGCCCCACCCGCGAGCCTCACGCCCAGCCTCAATGTGCCGCCGGCCATGCACATACCCCAACAAGCCCGCCAGCATGAATAAAGTGGCAAAGCTCTCCATGCGCTGCACCACGTACAACACGGAGGTGAGGTTGACGGGCGCAAAAGCCCAAGCCGCAACCACCAGCAGCGCCAGCGTTTGCGGCGGCACAATCCACTGCGCAACTGTCGGGCGCCGCTGCTGGAAAAGCATCAGCACCACCCGCAGCAAGGCGAACAGCAACGCTACGTTGACGATGTGAATCAACACATTCGTCAATTTCATGAAAAAGGGGTCAAGGCCAAAAAGATACCGCTCAACGGCAAAGCTGAGCATGCTCAACGGACGAGAGAGCGGGCCGGAGCCGCTAGCAAAGGCAGCCTGGAGCAATTCACCAAAAGCAAAATGCTGGATTTGCAGCCCATCGTTGTGAACGATGTTGGGGAAATCATCGAACACATAGCCGCCTGACAACCCTCGCCAGTACAACAGGATCGTCAAGACGGCCAGCAGGCCGAGAAGATACAGGAAACGAGGAGCAGCCATGTCAGCGCGCAAGATAACCGACAAACGCAATCAAACTGCAGATGATGTGCGGCGGCTCCCGCTCTCCGTAGACGAATAAAGAGGGCAAAGAAGCTTACAGCAACGTAGCACAGGCACCATCAGCCACCAGAGGCGAGCCCCTCTCGCATGCTGCATCTCAATAAAAAACACCCCGCAATGCGGGGTGTTTTGCAACAAGCCAACAACTTGAATCAGTTCGTACGGCAGCTGCTCGGCAAATACTTATTCGGCATCGTCGACGGGTCGCCGGCCTTGCAGGTCCAAGCCATCGAACCAGCCGAGGTGATAGCCGAAAACTCCAGCGTGGCAGAGCGAATATTGGCGTTTGCACGGGTAGTATTGAAAGCAACGCTGATGACACCGGGCTCAGTTCCAGCATCGACGCCAGACACATAGGAGCCGGTGATTGCTGCCGGAGCCTCGAGGCCATAAGAAGCATTGTCGCTCGCGAATTGGCCACGATCATTGTAGTACTCGGCCATCGCAGTGCGCGCACCAGAGGCCAGGGACATACCTTCCGAAACCTGGGCACGGATTGTGTAGTCCTGATATGCCGGCAGCGCAACGGCAGCGAGGATGCCGATGATCGCAACGACGATCATCAGTTCGATCAGGGTAAAACCTTTTTGAACAGCCTTCTTCATGAGAACACTCCTTGTGAATCAGTCGCGGATGACCCGGCTGAACGTTCTCAAGCAATACTTATGCCATTGAAAGCCCGCCTGCAGTGCGAGAGCATCATCCGTCGCAAGTCACGCAAACACAAGTCATTGCCAAATATTTCCGGGAAATGTCTTCCGCATGCAACAGGCCGCTTACAGCGGCATGTCAACTACTGACAATTTTACAGCCGTAAATTGTCACATCAGTACATTTCACAGCACCTATGCGCACCACATTGCCAGCGTCATGTACGTTGAAAGTGCCTCTATACTGCGTGCTCGCCCAACCCACCGCCTCTGACGTTACTCTGCATGCCCACACCAACTCCCCCTTGCATTGCCGTCATTGGCCTCGGCTACGTCGGGCTGCCGCTGGCCGTGGAGTTTGCGCGCCACGCCAATGTGGTTGGCTTCGACATTTCACGGCAGCGCATTGAGCGGCTGCAAGGCGGCCGGGACGACACGTGCGAAGTTTCGGATGTAGATTTGCACGCCGCTGACCGCCTGCAGTTCTCGCACGACGCGGCGGCCCTGGCTGCGTGCACCACCTTCATCGTTACCGTCCCCACCCCCATCGACGCGCACAAGCGGCCGGACCTGGGCCCGCTGCTTGCGGCATGCGAGACGGTGGGCGGTGTATTGAAGCGTGGCGATTTGGTGGTATTTGAATCGACGGTGTATCCCGGCGCCACCGAGGAGGCCTGCGTGCCCATTCTGGAGGCGCGCTCGGGCTTGCACATGAATGCCGACTTCGATGTGGGTTACAGCCCCGAGCGGGTGAACCCCGGTGATCGGGCGCACCGCATATCGGGCATTCGCAAAGTGACGTCCGGCTCGTCGGACGCTGCTGCGGAGCGGGTGGACGCGCTGTACGCGCGCATCATCACCGCGGGCACCTACAAGGCCGAGAGCATTCGCGTGGCTGAGGCGGCAAAGGTCATCGAGAATACACAGCGCGACTTGAACATTGCGCTGATCAACGAGCTGGCCATCATCTTCAACCGCATGGGCATCGACACCCAGGCGGTGCTTGAAGCGGCGGGCACCAAGTGGAATTTTCTGCCTTTCCGGCCTGGGTTGGTGGGTGGTCACTGCATTGGCGTCGACCCGTACTACCTCACCCATAAGGCGCAAGCGATTGGCTATCACCCGGAGATCATCCTGGCCGGGCGGCGCCTGAACGACGGCATGGGGGCCTATGTGGCTTCGCAACTGGTCAAGGCGATGATCCGCCGCCGCATCGAGGTGGATGGGGCTCGCGTGCTGGTGATGGGCCTCACCTTCAAAGAGAACTGCCCCGACCTGCGTAACACGCGAGTGGTGGACATCGTGCGTGAGCTGGCGGACTACGGCATTTGTGCCGATGTGCACGACCCACTCGCTGCACCGGACGATGCGCGACGCGAGTATGGATTGGAACTGGTGACCGAGCCTGCCGCGGGCAGCTACGACGGGATTGTGCTGGCCGTGGCGCACGACGCCTTTCGCGCGCTGGGGGCGAAGCAGATTCGTGCGCTGGGCAAGCCGGAGCACGTGCTGTATGACCTGAAGTACATCCTCGCGCGAGGCGAATCGGATTTGCGGCTGTAGGCTGGCGCTCAAACGCCAGACCTGAATCGCCTGACCGGAAACAGCACCGTCACAGGTCTTACCCCTCGCCTGCCGTTGCGAGGGCCGCGGCCGCTGGGGCACTTCACAGCCAGCTCAGATTGTAAAGGCCGCAGATTGCCGCGCTTCGCTTGCAATGACAGGCAAGGGAGCCGCGGAGGGACGTGAGGACGTGCCGTCATTACTGTCATTGCGAGGAGCGTAGCGACGCGGCAATCTGGCAGCGCTTGCCGGCTGCGGAGACTCGCCGGAGACGACATGGCGTTTCAGGCGCCTCCCTCGTGCGGGTCGCTCACTGCGCAACGACCCCGCCACGGCAGTGCACGAACGGGCTTGCCGCGAGACGTGAGGAGCGTGCCTGCGATGACGCTGGCGTCGCATTTCGCTGCGCTCAACACGACCTACTTCACCGTCACCGCTGCAGGCCTAGCCCGACCGCATGTCGTGTGGGGCCGAAGGCGAATTACGGCCTGCGGCGGCTGGGGCCTGCAGCGGTGACATTCCGCGTTGCTCCACGCACTTTGCCCCTTGAATATCCGGCCTTACTCCAGCCCCCACTTCTGCAGGCGGTAGCGCAGTTGGCGCAAGGTCATGCCCAGGCGGCGTGCAGCCTCGCTGCGGTTCCACCGTGTTTCGTCGAGGGTGCGGAGGATGCGCTCGCGCTCGAGCGGGTCGTCGCACGGGGCGGAGGGATCTGCTGTCGGAAGAAAGCTGGGCGGAGCGTCCGGAGTGAGGTCCTCGGGCAGGATGTGCTCGCCGTCACACAGGGCGCAGGCGCGTTCGAGCAGGTTTTCGAGTTCGCGCACGTTACCGGGGAAGGCGTAACTTTTGAGGAAGGTCAGCGCCTCGGGGGCCAGAGCACGTACCGGGCCGCCATCACGCGCGGCAAGGCGCTGCAGGATGTGGGATGTGAGTGCTTCGATGTCTTCCGGGCGTTCGCGCAGCGGCGGCACGTGCAGCGCGATGACATCGATGCGGTAAAAAAGGTCTTGCCGGAAGCGGCCTTCGGCCACCAGCGCGGCAAGGTCGCGGTGCGAGGCGGAGAGGATGCGTACATCCACCGCCTCTTCGGCATGCGCGCCCACCGGGCGCACGGCGCGCTCTTGAATGGCACGCAGCAGCTTGACCTGCATGGCCAGCGGCAGCTCGGCCACTTCATCTAGAAACAGCGTGCCGCCCTGCGCAGCGCGGAACAGGCCCGGCTTGTCGGACGTGGCGCCGCTGAAGCTGCCACGCACATGCCCGAAAAATTCGCTCTCCATCAGTTCAGGAGGAATCGCGCCGCAGTTGACGGGCACAAACGGCCCTTTGGCACGCGGCCCCTGGCCGTGGATCATGCGCGCGATGACCTCCTTGCCGGTGCCGGATTCGCCGCGGATGAACACCGGCGCCTGACTGCGCGCAAGACGCTCCACCTGGCCACGCAGATGCTCGATGGCGGGCGAACGGCCGATCAGGCGGCGCTCGTTGTCGAGGGGGGCCGGCGCTTCGTCGAGGCGCAAGGCGTGCTGCACCAGCGCACGCAGGTCTTGCAGCTCGACCGGCTTGGTGACGAAATCGAAGGCGCCGAGCTTGAGCGCGCGGATGGCAGTATCGACGCTGCCGAATGCCGAGATGACGGCCACCGGCAGGCCGGCGTGATGCTGCTGGATGCGCGCGACGACGTCGAGCCCGTCACCGTCGGGCAAACGCATGTCGGTTAGGCACAGGCGGTAGCGGCCAGCCTCGAGGCGCTGCATGGCTTCGCCGACATTGGCGGCGGTGTCGCAACTCAGGCCCATGCGCAGCAACGACAGCTCGATCAGCTCGCGAATGTCGTCCTCGTCATCGACGACGAGAACATCGGCACGGCACGCAGCGGTGCTCATGGGTGACTCCTTCCACTCAGCACAAAATGGGCACCGGGGCCGTCAGGGGCGATTTCCAGACTCGCGCCGTTGGCTTCGGCCAGCTCACGGGCGATGTACAGCCCCAAGCCGGTGCCTTTCGGGTCGGTAGTGTAAAACGGCTCGAAGACGCCGCTGTGACGCGAGGGCTCGACGCCAGGCCCATCGTCGCGCACATGCAACGCCACCTGCCCCGACGGCTGGGCCACGGCCTGCACCCGAATGGCCCCCGGCGCGGCCGAGCAGTAACGCCGGGCGTTGGTCAGCAGGTTGACGACGATCTGATGGAAATGCGCGCGGTCGATGTACAGCGTGACGCCGGCCGGCACCTCCAGTGCGTAGATCGCGTGCTCGGCCCCGCCCGCCAGCGCCAGCTCTTCGACGATGCCGGCGAGCGCCGGCGCCAATACCAGCGCCTCGCGCACGACCTCATCACGCCGCCCCAGCGCCAGCACGTCGCGCACCATGCGATCGATACGGCGGGAGTTGTCGCGGATGATGCGCACCAGGCGCGCCTGCACTTCGGCGCGCTTTTCTTCGCCAATGAGGTCGGCGGCCTGCGTCACCGCGGTGAGCGGGTTGCGGATCTCGTGCGCCATGCTGGCGGTGAGCCGGCCCAGCGCGGCGAGCTTTTGCTGCTGGATCTGCTTTTGCACCTCGTCGAGGTCGGTGAGGTACACCACCACGTCACCGGCCGCCCCCTCGGCAAGGTTGGCGCGCACGGCACGACAGCGCACGTACTTGCCGGAGCGCTCCAGACGCACTTGAAAGCTGTCGGCCCCACCTCCCATGCGGCAGGCCGAAACCAGCATCGCCAACTCGGGCATGTAGCCTCCGGGCCGCGCGTCGTCACCAAGCAGCGCGGCGGCGGTGGGGTTGAGCTGCCGCACGCGCCCATCGCCATCGAACACCAGCACGCCGTCGGGCATGTCTTCGATGATGCGCTCGTTGATGGCTTGCTGACGGTCGAGTGCCTCACCGCGTTCTTCGGCCAAGGTTTCCTGCGTACGTGCGCGCAGCGCAAGCCAGCGTGCGGTGACGGCGATGGCAAAGAAGGCCATGCACACCACGCCGATGCGCACCCAGTCGAAGGCGTTGGCAGTGGTCAGATAGCGCCAGCCGTTTTCACCCAAT
Organism: Pseudazoarcus sp. NS20; assembly: GCF_059703745.1. NCBI lineage: Bacteria > Pseudomonadati > Pseudomonadota > Betaproteobacteria > Rhodocyclales > Zoogloeaceae > Pseudazoarcus > Pseudazoarcus sp. NS20. Next base: position 1,204,593 of record NZ_BAAKIY010000001.1, on the reverse strand, counting down.
ACCGCTAGGGTGGCGAGCGCGGCATAGAACATGGGCAAACGCCCTTCGACCAGCACGCCGACGGCCGCCAGATACACCATCATCAGCACCGCCACGCCGCTGACCTGACCACCGCTGACACCGAGCACGACAGTGAGTGCGGCGATATCCACCACGAACTGGAGTCGCAGCAAGGCGCCGACGCCCAGCAAGCGGGCAGCCAGCGGAAAGCCGGACAAAAAGGCGAAGACGGCATACGCCGAGGCCGTCAGCACGAAGATGTCGGGGTGTTCGCCGCCCAGGCCAAGCTGATTGCCGGCCACCACCAGCAAGCCGGCAACAATCAGACGGAAGACGTTGAAGATGCGGCGCGGCGCGGCGCGCAGCGCGTCGTTATTGGCCGCAGACGCGGGAGCGGTCATTGCCGGCTGTTGCCGAGCCGCCGGTGCTCGTCGCAGCAGAAAAAGCCTGCCTCGCTGCGCACACCCTCTCCCTCGGGGATATGCACGCCACAGTGATCGCAGGCCAGCATGCGTTCGGGGGCGGCCTTTTTGCGGGCCGGCTTCGGCCGCCGGGAGCGGCGCTCGAGAGCACGACTGGCCCACCAGCCAATCACCAGCACAAGAATCAGAATCAGCAACAGGCGCACGACTGAATTACCCGAAATGAAGGCGGAATCGAGTTTAGCACGCAGCCTGCAGCGTGTTTTGCGCGGCGCTGACGACACCCGGCCCGCATGCGATGCGCGCGTGGCGCGGCGTTAGAATCTCGCCCATGCCATTCAGCCAGCCCATACCCACCCTGGAGCGCGACGGCGACGCCGTGATCGCCCTCGATCAGACGCGCTTGCCTCACGCCGTTTCGCGCGTGCGCATCGAGACACTCGAAGAAGCCGCGCACGCCATCGCCCACATGCAGGTGCGCGGTGCACCGCTGATCGGTGTTACGGCGGCCTACGGCATCGCCCTTGCCCTGCGCCAGCGCACCGACGATGCGCACCTCGAATACGCCTGCGGGGTTCTGGGCGCCGCCCGGCCCACGGCAGTGAACCTGCACTGGGCCATCGAGCGCATGCGCGCGCATCTGCAGCCAATAGCCCCGGCACAGCGGCTGGCGGCGGCATGGCAAGCGGCCGAGGCCATTCAGCAGCACGACCATGACACCTGCGCGGCGATTGGCCGACACGGCGCTGCGCTGCTCGCGCGCATTGCGGCGCAGCGCAGCGGCCCGGTGCGCGTGATGACCCACTGCAACGCCGGCTGGCTGGCCACCTGTGGCGCGGGCACGGCACTGGCACCGGTTTTCGAAGCCCATGCCCAAGGCGTGGACATGCATGTATGGGTCAGCGAGACCCGGCCACGCAACCAAGGCCTGCTCACAGAGTGGGAGCTTCGCCAGGCCGGCGTGCCGCACACGCTGGTGGTCGACAACGCGGCGGGTATCTTGCTGGCGCGCGGCGAGGTGGACGTGGTGATCACCGGCGCCGACCGCGTGGCGGCCAACGGCGACGCGGCCAACAAAGTGGGCACCTATCTCAAGGCCTTGGCCGCGCGCGACAACCGGGTGCCGTTCTGGATCGCTGCGCCGTACTCCACCGTGGAATTCGCCGCTGGGGACGGGGCCGCGATTCCCATCGAAGAGCGCAGCGTGGAGGAGGTGCGCTGCATTTCGGGCGTGGATGCAGAGGGAAAGGCTGTGCAGGTGCGCCTGGCCCCGCTTGAGGTTGCCGCCGCCAATCTGGCTTTCGACGTGACCCCGGCTCGCCTGATCGACGCGCTCATCACCGAAACCGGCGTATGGCGCCCGAGCGAACTTGCCGCCAACCGCCCCGGAGGCGCTCATGCTTGAGAACACCGCGCCGCCGGATGCACTGCGCGCCCACCTGCTTGAGGCCGCGCGCGGCATGACCGCGGCCGGGCTGAACGTCGGCACCTCGGGCAACGCCAGCGTGCGTTGCCCGGGCGGCATGCTGATCACCCCGACCGGGCTCAAGGCCGAGCAATGCACGCCCGAAGACATGGTTTTCGTCGATGAGCAGGGCGCAGCGCACGGCGCGCGGGCGCCGTCGTCGGAGTGGCCCATGCATCTGGACGTCTATGCCCACCGCCCCGAGGCCGGTGCGGTACTGCACGCGCACTCGCCGTTTGCCACGGCACTGGCCTGTCAGCGGCTGGAAATCCCGCCCTTCCATTACATGATTGCGCGTTTTGGCGGCAGCAGCGTGCGCTGCGCCGCTTACGCCACCTTCGGCACGCAAGCACTCTCCGACGCCGTGCAGACGGCGCTGCAGGGGCGCACCGCATGCCTGCTGGCCAACCACGGCATGCTGGCCTTCGGGCGCGACCCGACGCATGCGCTGGACATCGCGATAGAGCTTGAAACGCTGTGCGAACAGTACTGGCGCGTGCTGCAATTGGGCGCTCCGGTGTTGCTGGGCGATGCGGAGATGGCCGATGTGATTGAGCGCTTCGCGGACTACGGGCAGCCGAAAAGCACGCTCTGACGTGACCTGAGAGACCTCTTCAGTACGGCTTTTTCTCACCCGGCGGGCGTGTCTTGAAGCGGCGGTGCACCCAGTAATACTGCTCGGGCATGGTGCGTACGGTGGATTCGATCCACGCGTTCATGCGGGCGGTGTCGGCGAGCGGGTCATCGGTGGGGAAGTTGTCCCACGCCTCGCCGATCTCGACCACATACCCTTTGCCGCCGGGCAGCATGCGCGTGGGGCACGGCACCACAGCGGCGCCCGCCAGCTTGGACAGGCGTGACAGGCCGGTGATGGTGGCCGTGGGCACGCCGAAGAACGGCACGAACACGAAATCCTTGGTGCGGAAGTTCATGTCCGGCAGGTAATAGAACGGGCGGCCGCTCTTCATGGCACGCACGGTTGCGCGCGGGCCGGCATCACGCGCCAGCAGTATCTGATCACCGAAGCGGCTGCGCCCGTGGTGCAGCCAGTGGTCCACCGTGGGGTCGCTCTGCCGGGCGTAAATCGACACCGAATCGAACTGCATGGCCACCGCCGCGCCGCCGGCGTCCAGCCCGACGAAGTGCGGCACCAGCAGCAGCACCGGCCGCCCCTCGGCCAGCAGGCGCGAGATCACCTCTGCGTTTTCCACCCGCACGATGCGCTCGAGGCGCTCTCGCTTGGCCCACCACAGCAGGCCGCGCTCCAGCAGGCTGCGCCCGAGTGCCTTGAAATGGTCTTTGGCCAAACGCCGCCGCTCGGCCGCATTGAGCTCGGGAAAGCACATCGCCAAGTTTACCTGCACCACGCGCCGCCGCCCACGCACGGTGTGATACAGCACAGAGCCGAACGCCCTGCCGACGAAGGCCAGAATCGGCAACGGCAACCAGTGCAGCAGCCACAGCAAGGCAATCAGCAGCTTTCCCTTCATGCGCCGGCCTCGGGCACGGGGGTTGCAATTCGGCAGGGGAAATCAGGAACAGGCAGGGAGAGAGGCATGGGCTCGAATAGTTTGGCGGCAACTTCAGGCTCGAAGATATCCCGATTTGACCGCAACCGAAACCGCGATATTATTGCGCATCGCCGAGTTAACACGACAACTTGCAGGGCGAACGCCGCAGCGCAACGCGCGCGGCACCAAATTCTGCTAAAGCGTCGCCGCTCGAATCCCCGGAGCCGGCCTCGCCGGAGCAACCGGGGATTTTTGTTTTTGGGAGTCTTTGAATGAGCACTGAGTTTCTTTTCACCTCGGAATCGGTATCCGAAGGCCACCCCGACAAAGTAGCGGACCAGATTTCCGATGGCGTGCTCGACGCCATTCTTGCAAGCGACCCGCGCGGCCGTGTGGCGTGCGAAACCCTGGTATCGACCGGGCTGGTGGTCATCTCGGGCGAAATCACCACGTCGGCCCACGTGAATTACCGTGAAGTGGCGCAAGACGTGATCCGCCGCATCGGCTACGACGACTCCGCAGCCGGCTTCGACTACAAATCGTGCGCCATCCTCACGGCCATCAACACGCAGTCCGCCGACATCGCGCAGGGCGTGAATGAAGGCCAGGGCCTCGACCTTGACCAGGGTGCGGGTGACCAGGGCTTGATGTTCGGCTACGCCTGCGACGAAACGCCAGCGCTGATGCCGCTGCCGATCTACTACGCACACCGCATCGTCCAGCGCCAGTCCGAGCTGCGCAAGGACGGCCGCCTGCCGTGGCTGCGCCCGGACGCCAAGAGCCAGCTGACGGTGAAATACGTGAACGGCAAGCCGGTGGGCATCGACACGGTGGTGCTGTCGACGCAGCACACCGAAGACGTGACGCACGCACAGATCACCGAGGCGGTCATCGAGGAAATCATCAAGCCGGTGCTGCCCAAAGAGCTGCTGCACGACAAGGTGCGCTACCTGATCAACCCCACCGGCCGCTTCGTCATCGGCGGCCCGCACGGCGACGCCGGCCTGACCGGCCGCAAGATCATCGTCGACACCTACGGCGGTGCGGCACACCACGGCGGCGGCGCGTTCTCGGGCAAGGATCCGTCCAAGGTCGACCGTTCGGCTGCGTATGCCGGCCGTTGGGTGGCGAAGAACATCGTTGCTGCCGGCCTGGCTTCGCGCGCGGAGATCCAGGTGGCCTACGCCATCGGCGTGGCCAAACCGGTGAGCCTGCTGGTGAACACTTTCGGCACCGGCCGCATCAGCGACGAGAAAATTGCCGAGCTGGTGAGTCGCCACTTCGATCTGCGACCCAAGGCGATCATTCAGGACCTCGACCTGCTGCGCCCGATCTACTCGAAGACGGCTGCCTACGGCCACTTCGGACGCGACGAGCCGGAGTTCACCTGGGAGGCCACCACCAAAGCCGCCGCGCTGCGTGCGGATGCGGGTCTGTAAAAAGCGCCTCGCTGGCTATAATCGGCAACACCGAAACGGGCCGTACGGGCGATTGCCTCGTGCGGCCCGCACACCATCCACACCTCCGGTTCCATCATGCTCACGCACGCTCTGTTTTTCCTTCTTGGCCTGGCCACACTGGTGGTCGGTGCCGAACTGATGGTTCGCGGCGCCTCCAAACTGGCGCTGTCGTTCGGCGTATCGCCGCTGGTGGTGGGCCTGACCGTGGTGGCATTCGGCACCAGTACCCCTGAACTGGCGGTGTCGGTGGGCGCCTCGCTTGGCGGCACCCCGGATCTGGCCATCGGCAACGTGGTGGGCAGCAACATCGCCAACATTCTGCTGATTCTGGGCATCTCGGCGCTGATCACGCCTTTGCTGGTGAATCAGCAGATCATCCGGCAGGAAATCCCCATCATGATCGGCGCCTCGGTGCTGATGGTGGTGATGGCGCTCGACGGCACCATCACGCGGATTGAAGCCGGAGCGCTGTTCGCGCTGGTCGTCGGCTACACGGTGTTCCTGATCCGTCAGTCGCGTCAGGCATCGCGCGAACTGGCCGACGAATTCGCCGCCGAGATGCCGGCTGACTCGAATTGGGATCGCCACTGGAGCGTGCAGCTCGGGCTGATCGTGGTCGGGCTGGTGGGTCTGGTCGTGGGCTCGAACTGGCTGGTCGATTCGGCCATTGTTTTTGCCCAAGCCTTCGGCGTCAGTGATCTGGTGATCGGCCTGACGGTGGTGGCGGTTGGTACGTCGATGCCTGAAGTGGCCACCTCCATCGTCGCTGCCCTGCGCGGCGAGCGCGATATTGCCGTGGGCAACGTGGTGGGCTCGAACATATTCAACATCTTCGCGGTGATCGGCGCCACGGGGCTGGTCAACGCCGGCGGCATTCCAGTGTCGGAAGCGGCACGCAGCTTCGACTTGTGGGTGATGCTGGCCGTGGCTCTGGCGTGCGTGCCCATCATGCTCACCAACAGCGAAATCTCGCGCTGGGAAGGCGGCGTGTTCATCGGCTACTACGCGGCCTACACCGCCTGGCTGGTGCTGTCGGCGCAGAGCCACCCCATCGTGCCGGCCTTCTCGACGGCGATGCTGGGCTACGTCATGCCGATCACCGTGATCGCGCTGATCGTCAGTTTGATGCGCCATCAGGGGCGCACCGGGCGCGACTCAGCCGGCGGCTGACCACCGCCCCGCTCTGCGGTATACTTCGCGACGTTCCGAGGAGCGCTGCAAGGCGTCGGGTTTCCGCCCGGCCCCAGGCTCGGAAGCCGCTTGATACGGCATCGCCACAACCGCGCTCACCTGTCCAACCCGCCGGGTTGGGGCTGCACGGGTGAGCACGCATCGCATCACCCCTCCCCGCCTGGCTCCAAGCATGGAGCTTCAAATGACTGTTGTGGCCGATCTGAAAGATTGCGTCGTCGCCGACCTGTCGCTGGCTGACTGGGGACGCAAGGAAATCCGCATCGCGGAAACCGAAATGCCGGGCCTGATGGCCATCCGCGAAGAGTTCGCGGCATCGCAACCCCTCAAGGGCGCGCGCATCACCGGCTCGCTGCACATGACCATACAGACGGCGGTGCTGATCGAAACCCTGACCGCGCTGGGCGCCGAAGTGCGCTGGGCCTCGTGCAACATCTTCTCGACGCAGGATCACGCCGCAGCGGCCATCGCCGCCACCGGCGTGCCGGTGTTCGCCGTCAAGGGTGAGTCGCTGGCCGATTACTGGGATTACACCCACCGCATCTTCGAGTGGTCCGACGGTGGCTACTCGAACATGATCCTCGACGACGGCGGCGACGCTACGCTGCTGCTGCACCTGGGCGCGCGCGCCGAGAAGGACGCCTCGGTGCTTTCCAAACCCGGCTCGGAAGAAGAGCGCGAGCTGTTCGCCTCGATCAAGGGCCGCCTGTCGGCCGATCCGAAGTGGTACTCCACACGCCTCGACAAGATCCAGGGCGTGACGGAAGAAACCACCACCGGCGTGCATCGCCTGTACCAGATGCATCAGCGCGGCGAGCTGCGCTTCCCGGCCATCAACGTCAATGATTCGGTGACCAAGAGCAAGTTCGACAACCTCTACGGCTGCCGTGAATCGCTGGTCGACGGCATCAAGCGCGCCACCGACGTGATGATCGCCGGCAAGGTCGCGGTGGTGTGCGGTTACGGCGACGTCGGCAAGGGCTCGGCGCAAGCGCTGCGCGCCCTGTCGGCACAGGTATGGGTGACCGAGATCGACCCGATCTGCGCACTGCAGGCCGCCATGGAAGGCTACCGCGTAGTGACCATGGAGTACGCCGCGGAACACGGCGACATCTTCGTGACCACCACCGGCAACTTCCACGTCATCACGCATGACCACATGAAGCGCATGAAGGATCAGGCCATCGTGTGCAACATCGGCCACTTCGACAACGAGATCGAAGTCGCCGCGCTGGAGCAGTACGAGTGGGAAGAGATCAAGCCGCAGGTGGATCACGTGATCTTCCCGGATGGCAAGCGCATCATCCTGCTGGCCAAGGGCCGCCTGGTGAACCTGGGCTGCGCCACCGGCCACCCGAGCTACGTGATGAGCTCTTCCTTCGCCAACCAGACGATTGCGCAGATCGAGCTGTTCCTGCACCCCGAGCGTTATCCGGTGGGCGTGTACACGCTGCCCAAGCACCTCGACGAGAAAGTCGCGCGCCTGCAACTGAAGAAGCTCAACGCCCAACTGACCGAGCTCACCAGCGAGCAAGCGGCCTACATCGGCGTGCCGAAGGAAGGCCCGTACAAGCCCGAGCACTACCGCTACTGATGAGCCCCCGCGCCCGGCCACCGTCGGGCGCGGTTTCACGAGGATGAACATGAGTCTGGCCACGGTACGACACACCCGCCCGGAAGACATCGAACCGCTGATCGCGCTGCAGCAGCGCGTGTACCCCGACATTCCGTCGTGGTCCGCCGAGCAGATGCGTCATCAGCTTGAGGTCTTTCCGCAAGGGCAGCTGATTGCCGAAGTCGATGGCGAATTTGCCGGCTGCGCAAGTTCGCTGATCGTGCTGTGGGACGACTGGGGCGAGCACCACACCTGGGATGACATCACCGACGGCGGCCACTTCGGCAGCCACAACCCGATGGGCCGCACGCTGTACGGCGCCGAGGTGTTCGTGAACCCCGAGTTGCGCGGGAGCGGCGTGGGCCACGCTCTGTACGAGGGGCGCCGCAGCCTGTGCCGGCAGATGAACCTCAAGCGCATCATCGCCTGCGGGCGCATGCCGGGCTACCACCGCTTCGCCGACCGCATGACCGCCGAGGAATACGCCAAGCGCGTGATCTGGGGCGATCTGAGCGACCCGGTGCTGGGCTTCCAGCTGCACGAGGGCTTCAGCTACTGTGGCATCGTGCATGGTTACCTGCCCGACGACAGCGAGTCGCTGGGGAACGCATCGCTCATCGTGTGGCTCAACCCTGACTACGACCCGGGCGCCCCCACCCGGACAACCGAGGAGATTGCCCTGTGATCGTACGCATCGCCGCGGTGCAGTATCTGCTGCGCCAGATCCACGACTGGTCGGGTTTCGAGAACCAGTGCCGTTTCGTCATGCAGGCTGCGGGGGATTACCGCCCGCATTTCGTGCTGCTGCCGGAGATTTTCACCACGCAGTTGCTGTCGTTCATGGACACGCGCGACATGCCGGAAGCCGTGCGCAACATGCACGACTACACGCCGCGCTACCTCGACCTGATGCGCGAGCTGGCGCAGGAGCACCGCGTGTACCTCATCGGCGGCAGCCACCCGACGATGCGCGACGGGCAGCTCTACAACACGGCCTATCTGTTCAGCCCCGAAGGCGAGATCTTCGAGCAGGACAAGATCCACCGCACGCGCTGGGAGCGCGAGATGTGGGACACCGCAGCAGGTGACCAACTGCGCCTGTTCAACACGCCCTACGGCAAGATCGCCATCCTGATCTGCTACGACATCGAGTTCCCCGAGCTTGCACGCATGGTTTGTGAAGCCGGCGCCGACATCCTCTTCGTGCCGTCGTGCACCGACGACCGCCAGGGCTTTCTGCGTGTGCGCTACTGCTGCCACGCACGCGCCATCGAAAACCAGGTGTACGTCGCCATGACCAGCACCGTCGGCAACCTGCCGGTGCAGGGGCTGGGCGTGCATTACGGCCAGGCCAGCATCATCACGCCGTCCGACTTTCCGTTTGCGCGGGATGGCATTGCCGCCGAAGGCACGGCCAACCTGGAGCAGATCGTGATCGCCGACGTGAGCATCGACAACCTCACGCACAACCGCGTGAACGGCACCACCATCCCGCTCTACGACAAGCGCCACGACGTGTACGACAACCCGGTCGAGATCATCGAAGTCAGCTGACGCGCCATGTCGATGAATTCCTTCCACAACCGCAACCAGCGCCCGGCCGTAGCACCCCGCCGCGTGCCGGCCGCTGCGACCGACGACGGCTTGATGCGTGTGGACGCACTACTGGTGCAGCAAGGGCTCGTGGCTTCGCGCACCCAGGCACAGGCGGCCCTTGCTGCCGGCCGCGTGCGCTGCGGCACGGAAGCGCTCACCAAAGCCTCTCAACGTCTGGCCAAAGACACGCGGCTTGCACTCACTCCTGAAGATTTTTGACGGCGGCACGCTGGCGCGCGAAAGAGCGCCCCTTTTCCACTGGATGCACCATGCAAACCACTGAACTTTCAATCGAATTCTTCCCGCCGCAAACCCCCGAGGGCGCCGAAAAGCTGCGCGGCGTGCGCCAGCGCCTGGCCGATACGCTGAGCCCGCAATTCTTCTCCGTGACCTACGGCGCCGGCGGCTCGACGCGCGAGCGCACCTTCAACACCGTGCGCGAAATCGCTGCCAGCGGCAGCGAGGCCGCGCCGCACCTGTCGTGCATCGGCTCCACCCGCAATGAGCTGCGCGCCATCCTCGACGAATACGCCGAAAGCGGCATCCGCCGCATCGTCGCCCTGCGTGGCGACCTGCCCTCGGGCGCCGGAGCCAGCGGCGAATTCCGCTACGCCAACGAACTGGTGGAATTCATCCGCGCGGAAACCGGCGACCGCTTCCTGATCGAAGTCGCCGCCTACCCCGAGTGGCACCCTCAGGCCAAGAGCCCGCGCGACGACTTGCTGGCCTTCAAGCGCAAGGTCGACGCCGGCGCCAACTCGGCCATCACGCAGTATTTCTACAACCTCGACGCGTACTCCCATTTCGTCGACGAAGCGCAGGCACTGGGCGTGAACATCCCCATCGTGCCGGGCATCATGCCGATCAGCAGCTTCTCCAAGCTGGCGCGCTTCTCGGACATGTGCGGCGCCGAAATCCCGCGCTGGATGCGTCGCAAATTCGAGTCGTTCGGCGACGACGCCGCCTCCGTTCGCGCGTTCGGGCTGGATGTGGTCACCGAACTGTGCGAAGACCTGATCGCCGATGGCGCTCCTGGCCTGCACTTTTACTCGATGAACCAGGACGGCCCGGCGATCGAAATCTGCCGCCGACTGGGGTTGGCGAAGGGCTGAGGCTTCAGCACCTCCCGTGCGCCCGACGTCTGTCGGGCTGCTGCCTGTGCGCGTGCAGTTCGTTAGGCAGCGATTGGATGTTTGCGGTTGTGTGACGCGAGTTCATTTGATTGACCTTGACCGGCCGGGATTTCGCCCCGGCGGGCGACCTTCTTTCTTGCTGCGCGGCAAGAAAGTAGGCAAAGAAACGCGCCCTCCTCGCCGCCCCTTCGGGGTTCCTTCGCTTCGAGCACTCCCGGCGGCCGGCCTTGCAAACTCGCGTTCCGCTCAAACAGCAAGGCCGGAAGACCCCGCCGTGAGCACTCTGCGCTCAGCGGCTCAGAAAGGGGTGCCCTCCAGAATGGCAGAGCCATTCCCGTAGGGCGGATTAGCGCAGCGTAATCCGCCGGATGTTCGGCCAATACGGCGCAATGCGCTTCGCTTATTGCGCCCTACGGTCGGGCTCAAACAGCAAGGCCGGACATCCCCGCCGTGAGCGCTCTACGCTCAGCGGCTCAGAAGGGATGGGTAATCACGACGTGCGTTGGGGCTGGAGCCTCTTCAGTTGGCGCTGCGCCTCTACCCGTCATTGCGAGCGAAGCGCGGCAATCCAGTGACTGTGCAATATGGAAAGGCTGCGAGATTGCCGCGTCGCTGCGCTCCTCGCAATGACGGTAGAGCGGTTGTGCCCAAGGCACCTCGACGCTTCCGAATGGCACTGAGAACGAACCCAAAGCCCAACCTACCTACTCGAAGAAAACGTGCCGCTCCGCGCGCACCCATCCTCCCCTCAGAAGCGCCGAGCGCAGGGGGATTTCGACGGGGCACTCCGGTCCTGCTGTCCGAGCGACAGCGAGTTCAGGACCGGCCGGCGAAATCCCACGGAGCGAGGGAACCCCGAAGGGGCGCGGATGCGGGGCACGTTTCTTTGCCTTCTTTCTTGTCGTGAAACAAGAAAGAAGGTCGCCCGCCGGGGCGAGTCCCGGCCAGTCAAGGCATACACAACGAACTCACCCCAAAACACGGGAACCCCTTCCCGCGACACACCTCTATGCCTCATCCCCACGAGGCCCATAGCATGAACATCACAACACTCAGGACATGGCTTCTCACAGCGCTGCTGGCCGCACCACCGGCGGTGGCACAAGCGCCCGCTGATTCCACAAGTATTGAAGAGCGCATGCGCGCTGGCGGCGTGGTGATTCTCCTGCGGCATGCGCGCACCGACCCCGGCATTGGCGACCCGCCCGGCTTCACGCTGGCCGACTGCGCTTCGCAGCGCAACTTGTCGGCCGCCGGCCGCGACGAGGCGCGCCGCTTCGGGCAACGCCTGCGCGAGCTGCAGATTCCGGTGACCCAGGTACGCACCAGCCGATGGTGCCGCTGCGTCGATACGGCCGAACTGGCTTTCGGCGAGCAACTGGGCGTGGAGCACTGGCAGCCGCTGGACTCTTTCTTCGCCGGGCAAGGCAGCAGCGAACAACAGACGCGCGATGCACTGGCAGCGCTCCAACACGTTCCGGCCGATCAGACCTGGGTGTGGGTGACGCATCAGGTCAACATCACCGCACTGACCGGCGAAGTGCCATCGATGGGTGAGGCGGTGGTGGCGCGGGCGCGCGGGGACGGGCTGGAAATCATCGGGCGCTGGCGCCCCTAAACGAAAAAGGGCGGCCTAAGCCGCCCTTTTTCATTGCGCGAAGCTCACACGCCGTTGCGCTCGAACCAGGCCAGCATGCGCTTCCAGCCGTCTTCGGCCTCGTCCTTGCGGTAAGTCGGGCGGTAGTCGGCGTTGAAGGCGTGCGGAGCGTCGGGATAGACGTGAATCTCGCTATTCGCGCCGGCGCGCTCGATCTCTTCGAGCATGAACTCGACGTCGTGCAACGGAATGCCTTGGTCGGCACCGCCGTACAGGCCCAGCACCGGCGCCTTGAGTTCGCCGGCGAGATCGACCGGGTGCTTGGGCTGCAGATCGCTCGGCGGGCTGTCCAGGCGGCCATACCAGGCCACGCCGGCCTTGAGCTTTGGATTGTGTGCGGCGTACAACCAGGTGATGCGGCCACCCCAGCAAAAACCCGTGATGGCGAGCTTGTCGGCGTCGCCATGATTCTTGGCGGCCCACGCGGCGCAGGCGTCGAGGTCGGCCAGCACCTGGGCGTCGGGCACCTTGTTCACGATGGCCTGCAGCAGTTCGGCCACGTTGTCGATGGTGCGCGGGTCGCCCTGGCGGAAGTACAGTTCCGGGGCAATCGCCAGATAGCCCTGCTTGGCCAGGCGACGGCAGACATCCTTGATGTGCTCATGCACGCCGAATATCTCCTGCACCACCAGCACGGTGGGAAGGTTTTTGCCGCCTTCCGGGCGGGCGTAATACACCGGGAGCTTGCCGCCCTCGACGTCGATCGAGGCATCGCCCGTATCCAGGCCGTTGGCGTCCGTGGTGATCACGGTCTGCGCGTGAATCGGCTGAACGGCAAGCGCAAAGCCGGCGGCCGCGATGGTGGTGACGAAGCTGCGTCGGTTCAGTTTGGCCGACGGCATCAGGCTGTCGAATTGGGAGCAGGTTTTCATTGTTGGCGTCTCCTGAGTGCTACGGGTGTGTCCCGAGCCATTGTTATACGATGCCCGAGCGGGCATGCAGCGTTAGCAGACAATGATATGCCACTGGATGTTCCCGCACCTGTTCACTTGGCGGCGTTCAGCGCCTCACCCGAAGCCGACGGCACCATAGGCTGCAGAGCATGCTCAAGCGGGTGCGGCGCCAGCGACGGCGCAAAGAGCAGGTGTGCGGCGGTGATCAGGCAGTCTGCGATATCCACCGCATAGGCGTTGTCGTTCATCAGCGAGCTGGCCTGCTCAGGTGCGATGCGGCGTTCGCGCATCAAGGTGTCGATGGCGCCGCTGGCCGCCAGATCACTGCTGGCGGCATGCGCCTTGAGGCGAGCGAGCGCCGCATCGACATCACCCTCTGGCTCGCTGCCGATGCGATGCACGGCATGCAGCAGCAGCGCCAGATCGCGCCGCAGCGCCACATACTCGGCGCGCGGGTGCAGCGTGTTGGCGCCAAGGTAGCGCTGCAGGTTCTTCTGCATGTGCTTGAGGTCTTTGAGCGCTTCGATCATCTGCTGTCCGGCATTGCGCAGCGCGAACGCCTGCGCGGCCTGCCCGTCCTGCGTTCGGATCTGCGCGAGAAAATCGAGAATCTCGCCGTACAGCGGCTTGATGCGGCGCTGATAGTAATCGTCGATGTCGATGGGGCGTACGCGCTCCGGCGCCTGCTCCAGCAGTGCCAGATCTTCACCACGGCGCAAACGCGCCGGGTCGGTGTGCAAGGCCAGCGCCATCACGTCGAAAACGTTGGCGTAGAGGTGCTGCAATTCCTTGCGCGCAGCCTCCACCGCTGCGTCGGGCATTTCGAGCAGCGTCGGGCTGATGAATTTCGGCGTGACCACGCTGACCGGCTTTTGCGGCAAGGCCTTCTCCAGCCATGTCACGAGGTGCTTTGTGAACGGCAGCATCAGCGCCAACCCGGCCAGATTGAACAGCGTGTGGAACAAGGCCAGCTTCAGCGTCCAGTCGTCCTCAGCGATACCGAGCCACCCGGCGCCCACTTCCACCGCCTCCATGAAAAAACGGATGAAGAGCAGCGCGATCAAGCCCGTGACGACGTTGAAGACCAGATGTGCACCGGCCAGGCGGCGCCCCTGCACGTTGGCGCCGAGCGAACTGACGATGGCCGTCAGCGTGGTGCCGACGTTGGCGCCGATGGCCAGCGCCAGCGCGTTCTCGTAGGTGATCTGCTGTGCCGCCAGCGCAGTGATGATGAGCACCAGCGTGGCGTGGCTCGACTGCATGACCACCGTGGCGACAATGCCGAACAGCGTAAACAGCAGCAGGCCGCGAATGCCCGGCACGGCGTAGTCGGACAACTGCAGCGACTGGCCGAAGGCCTCAAAGGCCTCTTTCATGTAGTGGATGCCGAGAAACAGAAAACCCACGCCCGCGAGAATCTGACCGAGGCCCTTGAGCGTGTTCGACTTGGTGAACATGAACATCACGCCGAAGGCCAGCATCGGCATGGCGTAGGCGGCGATATCCACCTTCAGGCCGAAGCCGGCCACCAGCCACGCTCCAGTGGTGGAACCGAGGTTGGCACCGAAGATGATGCCGATGCCTTGCGCCAGCCCGAGCAGGCCGGCTGACAGGAAGGAGATGGAGATCACCGACACCAGCGTGCTCGACTGCATCAGCGTGGTGGCGGCCATGCCGAACAGCACGCTCTTCCAGAGCCGGTTGGTGGAGAACTGCAGAATGCGTTCCAGCGTGCCGCCGGTGAAGGTCTTGAAGCCCTGCTCCAGCGCCAGCATGCCGAACAGGAAGATGGCTACCCCGGCGGCAATCTCCTTGAAATCCGGGCTGACCCAGAAGCCGTAGCCCAGCAGCAGGCACAGTAGCGCGAGCGCCAGCATGCGAGACATGTCGAGCCTCAGCGCAGCGCGTGCAACCGGCCGGCACGCCGGCCACCGACCAATGCGCCGAGCGCGCCGGACGACCCGTTGGCGTGGCAGATGGCGCAGGCCAGCGCATCGGCGGCGTCGGCGCTGGGGTCGCCATCCAGTGACAGCAAACGCTGCACCATGTGCTGCACCTGCAGCTTGTCGGCCTTGCCGTAGCCGACCACCGCCTGTTTGACCTGCAAGGCCGTGTATTCGGCCACAGGCAGATCGCACGACACCGCGCCGCAGATCACCGCGCCGCGCGCCTGCCCCAGCAGCAGCGTGGATTGCGGGTTCACGTTGACGAAGACCTTCTCGACCGCGACCTGATCGGGCGAATAGGTGGCCACCACCTCACGCACGCCATCGAGCAGCGTCTTGAGGCGGCCGGGCAACTCGCCATCCTTGGTGCGGATGGTGCCGCTCGCGACATAGCGCAACTGGTTGCCAAGCTGGTCGATGATGCCGAAGCCCGTGATGCGCAGCCCCGGATCGAGGCCCAGGATGCGCGTGGCGGTGATTTGGGTGGCCGATGTCATGGGGCGGATTGTGCTGTGTTCAGCGCGCCCGCGCCAGCCATACGCCGGCCACGGCCACGGCCATGCCGGCCAACGCCAACGCGGCCAGACGCTCGTCGAACAGCAACCACGCCATCACCGCCGTCGTGGGCGGCGTGAGATAGAACAGGCTGGCCACATTCACCGCCCCGCCGATGCGGATCAAAACGTTGAGCAGCGAGATCGCCCCCAGCGACAGCACCACCACCAGCCACAGCAGCGCGAAGATGAATTCGCCGGTCCACTCGATGTGCATGGTTTCGGTGGCACAGGCGGCCAGCGCCGTGACCACCAACGCCGGAATGAACTGGATGACCGAGCCGGTGCGCAGATCGAAGCTGGGGCAGTAGCGCTTCTGGTACAGCGTGCCGGCGGTGATGCCGGCCAACGCCAGCAGCGCCGGGATGAGCATGGCGCCGAGATGATCGGCAAAGGCCGCATCCGTGCCCTTGCTGGCCACCACCATGGCCACGCCGATGAAGCCCAGCGCGAGGCCAACCCATTGCCGCCCGACGACGCGCTCGCCCAGTAGCCACCCCGCCCCCAAGGCGGTGAGCAAGGGCTGCATGCCGACGATGAGCGCCGCGATGCCAGCCGGCAGGCCAGCCCCGATGGCCGAGAACACGCCGCCAAGATAGAGCCCGTGCACCAGCAGGCCGGACACGCCGATGTGCAGAATCTGCCGGCGATCGGTGGGCCACGGCGCACGCGTGAGCCACACCAGCGGCAACATCAGTGCCAGCACCAGTGCATAGCGCACCGAAAGAAAGGTCAGCGGCTCGGCATACGGCAGACCGAGCTTGCCGCCGATGAAACCCGTGCTCCACAGCACCACGAACAGGAAGGGCATCGCGGCAGTGAGCATGGCGCTGGGCATGGCGGAAACTCCTCAAGGGGTCGGCGCGGACACCGCCGGCGAGATCCGCCAGCGGTTTGATGCCACCAGCGAAAGTGAGCTTATTCGTCGAACACCGCGGAGGTGTAGACCTCCTGCACGTCGTCCAGCGCATCCAGCGCGTCGAGCAGCTTCTGCATCTTCACCGCATCGTCGCCAGCCAGTTCGGTCTCGTTCTCGGGCTTCATCGAGACTTCACCGAATTCCGCCTTGAAGCCGGACTTTTCGAGCGTTTCCTTGACGCCGGTGTATTCGTACGGCGCCGTGATGACTTCGATCGAGCCATCGTCATGCGTCAGCACGTCTTCCGCGCCGGCTTCGAGCGCCGCTTCCATCAGCGCATCCTCGCTGGTGCCGGGGGCAAACATGAGCTGGCCGCAGTGCTTGAACTGGAAGGCCACGCAGCCGTCGGTACCCATGTTGCCGCCATGCTTGGAGAAGGCATGGCGCACGTCGGCGACAGTGCGTGTCTTGTTGTCGGTGAGGCAATCGACCATCACGGCCGCGCCGCCGATGCCGTAGCCCTCATAGCGCACTTCTTCGTAGCTCACGCCTTCGAGCTCACCGGTGCCGCGCTTGATGGCGCGGTCGATGTTGTCGCTGGGCATGTTCTCGCCCTTGGCCTTGTCGACCGCCAGACGCAGGCGCGGGTTGAAGTTGGGGTCACCGCCGCCCATGCGCGCGGCCACCGTGACTTCCTTGATCAGCTTGCTGAAGACGCGGCCCCGCTTCTCGTCCTGACGGCCTTTACGGTGCTGGATGTTGGCCCATTTTGAGTGTCCGGCCATGGCTGCTCTCTGATTAGTGATTCGTGAAAAGACGCGATTTTACCTCGAAGCCGCCGCGTTCCTAAGTGGGTCGATGAGCAAATGGCGTTCTTCGCGCAACGGATTCATCGGCGGCTGCACCGTCAGGCGTGCGGTCTGATAAATTCATGCGAAACGGGCGAAGGCGCCTGCGGGGGATAGCATGATCCGGAAAATCTGCACGCTGCTGTGCATGGTGTTGCTGTGTGCAGGCGCAGTGTCCGCGCAGACGCAGCTCGTATTCCAGGGCTGCACCGACGCGCACGGCAACAATGTGCGCGCGGTAGCCGACCCGGCACTGGCCGTGGCCTTCGAAACCCGCATCGAGCATGGCGCGCCCGTCATTCTCTACAACGCCGCCGTGCCGACCACGCTCTCCGACCGGGCTCGCACTTTTTTCTACGCTCATGAGTGCGCCCGTCTGGGACTGAGCCGGGAAGCCGGCTCCATGCGCTCTGTGGGTGATGCCTGGCGAGCCGACTGTCGTGCGCTCGACACACTGCTCGGCTCCGGCCTGGTCACTCGCGACACCATCGCGCAACTGCAAGACGAGCTCCGCCCCGGCGATGCAGAATGGGCCGCACTGCCCGGCCCAAGGCGCGACATCGACCTGCCCTCGTGCCTGCGCGGCGGAGCCGACCGCAACATGCGCATTCCCGCACGGCCCTCCCCCGCCCGCGATGGCTGGAACATGTGCGTGCATCGCTGCGGCGACGCGCTGCTGCAGTGCCAGCGCCGCACCTGCAACAGTCTTGACTGCCCGGCCTGCATGCCCGCCAACGAACGCTGCGTGGCGGCGTGTGGCACTACCGAACGCTGAGGAAACCCATGCCCGAACCCATGCTGATTGCCCGCGCGGGCACCGTCGATGTGGCCTTGCTGCCGCGCCTTGCCAACCGCCACGGGCTGATTACCGGCGCCACCGGCACCGGCAAGACGGTGACGCTGCAGAAAATGGCCGAGTCCTTCGCCGCCATCGGCGTGCCGGTGTTCATGGCCGACGTGAAGGGCGACCTGTCGGGCGTTGCGGCAGAGGGCACGGCATCGCCCAAACTGCTCGAGCGGCTGGCCGCCATCGGCATCACCGAATTCACGCCGCGCGCCAACCCGGTGGTGTTCTGGGACGTCTTCGGCGAGCTCGGCCACCCGGTGCGCGCCACCATCTCCGACATGGGCCCGCTGCTGCTGGCGCGCCTGCTCAACCTCAACGAAACCCAGGCCGGCGTGCTGCAAATCGTGTTCCGCATTGCCGACGACAACGGCCTGTTGCTGCTCGACCTCAAAGACTTGCGCGCCATGCTGCAGCACGTGGGCGACAACGCGAAGCAATTCACCACCGAGTACGGCAACATCTCCGCCGCCTCGGTTGGCGCCATCCAGCGCGGCCTGCTGAACCTCGAAGCGCAGGGCGGTGACCGCTTTTTCGGCGAGCCGATGCTCGACCTTGCCGACCTGATCCAGACCGACGCCTCCGGGCGGGGCGTGATCAACGTGCTGGCCGCCGAGAAGCTCTATCACTCGCCGCAGCTGTATTCCACCTTCCTGCTGTGGATGCTGTCCGAACTGTTCGAACAGCTCCCCGAAGTCGGTGACCCGGACAAGCCCAAACTGGTGTTCTTCTTCGACGAAGCCCACCTGCTGTTCAATGACGCGCCCAAGGCGCTGATCGAAAAGGTCGAGCACGTGGTGCGCCTGATTCGCTCCAAGGGCGTCGGCGTCTACTTCGTCACTCAAAGCCCGCTCGACGTGCCGGACACCGTGCTCGGCCAACTGGGTAACCGCGTGCAGCATGCCCTGCGCGCCTTCACCCCGCGCGACCAGAAAGCCGTCAAGAGCGCCGCCGACACCATGCGCCCCAACCCGGCCTTCAAGGCGGCCGAGGTCATCACCGAACTCGGCGTGGGCGAAGCCCTGATTTCATTCCTGGACGAAAAAGGCCGACCCGGCATCACCGAACGCGCATCGGTGATCGCCCCCAACTCGCGCCTCGGGCCGCTCACGGCCGCCGAGCGCGACGCCCTCATCAAGGGCTCGTTGCTGCACGGTCACTACGAGAAGGCGGTGGATCGCGAATCCGCGTACGAGCTGCTGCGCGCGCAGGCCGAGGCGCGCCTGGCCGAGGCGCCGAAAACATCCCCGGCGGGGGCTGGCGGCGGCATGTCTGACGTCATCTTCGGCTCCACCGGCCCACGCGGTGGCAAGCGCGACGGGCTGGTGCAGATCGCTGCCAAGACGGTCACGCGCACCATCGGCAGCGCGCTGGGGCGGCAGATTGTCCGCGGCGTGCTCGGATCGCTATTCGGAGGTCGTCGCTAAGGGCAGACAAGGCAGCACCTTCCCGCGTTTTCACGGTCGAAGTTTTCGTCACGCCCCACAGGAGGACAAGGCATGAATCCGCAATCGCTTGCAGAGCTGATCGCCGATCTCGAAGCAGAGGACCCGGTGGACCTTGGTGATCTGGCCATCGACGAAGCCAACGCCCGTGAGCTCATGGCCAGCCACTTCTGCGAACTTGACCGCCGCCTCGTCGCACACGGGCTGGAACCCGAAGAGCGACTGGAAATGATGGCAGCCATCGCCGCTCACACCATGGTCGAGAACCTCATCCTGCACATGAAGCGGCTGCGCGAGGGCGATGACGGCATCGACGCGTTCCGCGACTGGATGGGCAAGCACGGCATGCATTGAACGGCGCCTCGCGCAAAGCGAGGCACTGCCTTACGAGACGGACCGTGCGGGCGGCATGTCGCGCAGCAAGCGTGCGGCCACCAGCCCGTTCACCAGCCCGAACACCATGGCCGCCAGGGCAAATACGGGAAAGAGATAGAAGATGCCGTCGTGCGGCACGAGCCACACGCGCGCCAGCACCAGTTGCCCGCCAATGTGCGCAAACGCCGCCAGCACCGACAGCGTTACCGGGCCGAACCAGCGGCGCGGCAGATGCACGGCCAAGCCCAGCGTCACCAGGCTGGTAATCGACCCGGCAAAGCTCAGAAAAAAGCCCGGCGCCAGAAACTGCCCGATCAGCAGGCTGCCAGCAAACACGCGCAACAAAGCCACCCACACCGCATCTCGCCAGCCCCATTGCAGCAACACGATGAGAATGACGATGTTCGCCAGCCCCGGCTTGACCCCCGGCAAAGGTAAGGGAATGGCGGCCTCGGCCACCGACAGCACGATGGCCGCAGCCGCCAGGCGGGCGATGCGGCCGTCGTCGGCAGTGGGCTGAATGTGAAAAGCGCTTGCGCTCATGCGGACGCACGGAAGGTGTTCAAAGAGGCGCCAGTGTAACCCCTGCACCGCCCTCGTCAGCTTTGTGCAACACGGCTGAGAAATCCTTCTCGCTTGCGCACATACCCATCCCGAGAAAATCAGTGACACAGGCATAATCGCGAGCAATCACTGTCAGGTCCCGAAGATGCGTCTTGCTCCACACCAAGCACTGTTGTTGTCATGCGCCACGCTGGCAACACTGGATGCATGGGCCCAGGAAAGCTTCTTCGACCCGCTGCCGGTCGTGCTCACCGCCTCGCGCCTGGCCCAGTCGCCGCTCGACGCACCGGCACCGGTGACCATCATCGACCGCGAAATGATCAACGCCTCAGGCTTCACCGAAGTCCACGACCTGATGCGGCTGGTGCCCGGCTTTCTGGTCGCCGACTGGCCCAACGGCTCACCCACCGTGGCCAACCACGGCATGGGGGACGCATTTGATCGGCGCATCAAGGTCCTCGTGGATGGTCGCACGGTGAACGACCCCTTGTGGGGCAACACACTCTGGCAAGACCTACCTTTGCGCGTCGATGATATTGACCGCATTGAGGTCGTGCGAGGCCCCCACGGTGCGGCCTATGGCGCCAACGCTTTTCAAGGCGTCATCAACATCATTACTCGCACTCCGGCCACTGAAGACGGCATGACGGTAATTTCCCGCCTTGGGAAGGATGGCTTTTACGACCACGGCGTGCGCCTTAACAGTGTTTTGGGCTCGCCCATCGATTGGCGCTTGAGCGCATCGAAACGCGAAGCACGCAACTTCAAACCGTACACCGCCATCGACGGAGGCGACATCGATGTCTACTCCCAAGAGTCAATCAGCCGTACGGTCGTAAACCTTAAAGCCGCGACGCAGGTGTCCGTGCAGGATGAACTGCGCCTTCAAGTCGGCTTAGTGCAGGGCATCGATGATCGCGGCTATCCCACCACGTCGGATGAGTCCGCCGAATGGCCAATCCGCGACGAAAAAATTCGCTCTTACTCGATCCATGCGGCTTGGACGCGCACGCTCACCCCTGATAGCGAATTCACCGTGCAGTACCACCATCAGGCCCATCGCCGACGCGCTGGCTGGGTGATCACCGAGGACGCTCGACCGATTCACACGGATGTTGATACAGACACCGGCCGTCACAGCATTGAAATGCAGTACTCCGGCATGCTTGGTCAGAGCCTGGGCTTCCTGGCTGGCGCTGGCGCCCGACAAGACACCGCGCAGTCACAACGCTATTTCGATACCGACAAAACGCTGCGAGCCAACTATTGGCACACCTTTGGCAGCTTGACTTGGCGCCCGCTCGAACCGCTCTCCATCAATATCGGCGGCACATACGAACAACACGACTACAGCGGCAAACTGTTCTCGCCGCGCTTGGCGCTCAATTACGCGATTGACTCCAACTCAGCGCTTCGCCTTTCGATGGGTAAGTCCTACCGGGCCCCTTCATTAATGGAGTCTTACGCGAAGGAAACCATTCGGTATCAAGGGCAGATCGTGCGCATGCTCTATACCGCTGCTCAAGATGTTGATCCCGAGGAAGTCAGGCACATTGAAATCGGCTACATCGCTCGGCTCCCGAATCACGGCCTGTCAATTGATGCACGTGTTTTCCATGATCGGTACGATGGCTACCTCGACGACGAAGCCTGCCGTTACCCACGCAACGGCACCAACAGCGACTTCTGCGGCAGCACTAACTTTGTCGTGCCACCGGACACGGTGCTTGCGAATCAGCGTTTGTCGCGCTCAATGTATTACTTCCTCAACCTTGGTAGCACGACCGTGCGTGGAGGCGAAGTCACCGTCGACTGGAAGCGGCCGGGCTGGGGTCGCGTAATCCTCTCGCAGGCTTTTACCGATATACGCACTAACGTCGAAGAGGAAGAAAACCTTCAAAACAGTGCGCCTTACTCTTCCACCTCACTGCTACTCATCAAGGATCTCCCCCAGCGCTGGCGGGCTAGTCTGGGCTACTACCATCAACATGCAGTGCACTGGCTGAACGATGGCGGCGCCATGAAGAAGCGTGATCGCTTCGACCTGAAGCTGGCGCGCAGCTTCGGCCCGCCGGGCAGCGACAACGAATTCGCCCTGACTTTCCAGGGCTTGGGCGGGCGCTATCCGGAGTTCGACGGCGGGAAGTTCCGCCACGAACCCCGCCTCTTCGCCAGTGTGCGCACTTCATGGTGACTCGACGCCTTCTCGCGTTGAAGTTCATCTCGTCACGGCTGTGGAAGCCGCTTGTATTGATTTTGCTCATCTGGCTGTCCGCCTCGAGCGCCTTGGCCCACGACATCGCCGTCATCACCTCGCGCGCCCAGGGGCTGGAGCGTGAAGTGGCTGACTCCATCCTTGCGGCCAACACACGCCACCGACTGTTCCTGGCAGGAGACGCGGAGCACGGCATCGACAGCGCGGCACTCAAGACGAGCAGCCTGATCATCGCCCTGGGCGCGAATGCCGCGCAGACGGTCATGCATGGCAGCACACCAGTGCTGGCAGCCCTGGTCACGGAGAACGAATTCGCGCGCATTCGCGCGGCCGGGCCTCAAGCCCCGATCACCGCGCTGTATCTGGATCAACCCCCGGAACGTCACCTTGCCCTGCTGAGCGCCGTGATGCCACGCACGACATGCCTTGGTGTGCTGTTCGGGCCGGAAAGCCAAGGCGCGCAGGCCAGCTTCGAGGCCACTGCCAGCCGCCTGGAGATTGCGTTGCGCACGGACTTCGCCGCCAGTGCGCGCGACGTGCTGCCAGTCATCGAGCGCATGCTTGGCCGCTGCAATGCCGTGCTGACCTTGCCGGACGCGGTGGTCTCCAACCCCACCGTGGCGCGAGCACTGCTGCTCACCAGCTACCGCATGCAGCGCCCGCTGTTTGCTTACTCGCGCGCGTGGGTCGAGGCGGGAGCGCTGGCTGCCGTGTTCTCCACACCGGCCACCGCCACGCGCGACCTGATCGAGTGGCTGGAAGGGCTGACCGACACCCAGCGCCTGCCGGCGCCGCGCAACGCGCGCCATTTCGATATTGCCGTCAATACGCGCGTTGCGCGTGCACTCAACCTGACCGTGCCCGATGAGGACACCTTGCGCGCGGCCGTTGCCGCCGGGAGGCAGCCGTGATGCACCGACTCTCCCTGCGCCAACGCCTGGTGCTGATGGTGCTCGTACCGGCCGTGCTGCTAGCGGCTGGCCTGAGCAGCTTCCTGCTACGACACAGCAACGCACAGGCGGATGCAGCACTGCGCGAGCGCGCCCAGGCCATCGTCAGTTTCCTCGCCCCGGCTGCCGAATACGGCGTCATCTCGGGCAACGTGTTTGCACTGCAGAGCCTGCTCGAAGCGGTTCTGGAGCAACGTGACGTGGCTGCGGCCAGCATCATCGACTCCGACGGCTTCGTGTTGGCCAGCAGCGGACGGCGCGGCTTCGACACCGAGGCCTTGACGCGGGATGACCGCCACACGCAAGCACAGGTGCTCAGCCTCGACAACGGGCGGGTGGCCGCTGTCGCCCCGGTGTCGCTGGCTCCTGCCCGCTTCGATGAAAGCAGCCCGCCTTCATTCGTCGAGCAGTCGCTTATCGTCGGCTGGGTGCATGTCGAACTCGACACGGCAACGCTCGCCGCGCACAAGCAAGCCATGCTCAACACCACGCTGGCCATCACGTCCACGGTGATCTTCCTGACCTTGCTGCTGACGCTGGGCCTGTCGGGCGCCGTGTCGCGCCCGCTGAGCCGTCTGGCCGAAGCCGTACGCGACATGTCGGAAGGCCGGCTCGACACGCGGGTTTCACCGAACGCCGACCTGGTCGAACTGCGCACCCTGCAGAACGGCTTCAACACCATGGCTTCGGCTATTGCCGACTCGCAGCACACCATGCAGCAACGCATCGACGAAGCCACCCAACAACTGGCCTATCAGGCCACCCACGACCCACTCACCAAGTTGCCCAACCGCCGCGCCTTCGAGCAGGCGCTCGAAGATGCGGTGTCGGCCTCCCGCCGGGCCAGCGACGCATCGGTGCTGTGCTTCCTCGACCTGGACCGCTTCAAGATCGTCAACGACACCGCCGGCCATGCCGCCGGCGATGCCTTGCTGGCGCGCATCGCCGAGCTGATCCGCCACCGCGTGCGCAGCGGCGACCTGCTGTGCCGCATCGGCGGAGACGAATTCGGCCTGATCCTGCGTGGCTGTGAGCTGGATGAAGCGCATCATGTGGCCGAAGGGTTGATCCACGCCGTGGCGAACGACCGCTTCGAATGGGGCGACCAGACCTTCACGGTCGGCGTGAGCATCGGACTGGTCGCACTCGACGGCCACCTGGCCTCGTCGGGAGACGCATTGGTGGCCGCGGATCTCGCGTGTTACACGGCCAAGCGCAAGGGCCGCAACACCATCACCACACATACCAGCTTGCCTGACCCGAGCGACGACCGTACGTCGAGCTGAGCACACCCGGCCCGCCGCTCGGCGCCACAACCGGCAGCTTCCGCGCCACTGAAACGAAACCTCCGCCCGACGCCCGCCGGACTGTGCTTGCTCGCCTCGCTGCGTGTGGTTAAAGTCGGCCACACTTTGTAGCAAACTGAATCGCGCGGCATACCCATCGGGAGAATGGCATGAAACACTGGACCGTCAGAAAGCGCCTTCTGGCGAGCTTTGCAGCAATCATCGCGATCCTCCTGATCCTCGCCACATCCGTATTCGCGATGATGTTCACCATCGATCGCCAGGTCACCGAAGTGCGCGAATCGGCCACGCCGGGCATGCTCAGCGCCGCCCGCATGCGCGTGCTTTGGGCCGACCACCTGCTCGAGACCCAGCGCCTCTTCCTGCTCCGCGACGAAGCCGCCATCCCCGCGCAGGAGCTTGAAGAGCGTACCTTGCGTCTGCGCTCCATCACCCGCCAGATGGATGACACCTGGCGTGACTATCTGGCCGCCAACGCAACCACTGTCAAGCTCGACGCCAACGCCTTCGAGGTGGCCTACGAATCGTATTTCGTGGTGTTCGACCGCGTACTCGACCTGACCAGTCGCGGTCAGCTTGCCGAAGCGCTGACGCTCGGGCGGCGCGACCTGTTGCCCGCCTGGCAGGCCGGGCGTGAAATTCTCGGCCGTCTGGTGGCGGACAACAATGCCGCCGTGGATGTCGCCATTCTCGACATCGACAACGAAGTCATCTGGGTCGAAGTGATGCTGGTCGTCACCGTCGTGCTGGTAGTGCTCATTGCGCTGCTGAGCGGCCGCTCGTTGCTGCACAGCATGACCGCCCCCATCGAACAGATCGTCGGCAAGCTGCGCGTGCTCGCCACCGGCGACCTGTCCGCCCGCATCGACCTCGGCCGCAACGACGAATTCGCCTCCATCGAACAAGGCTTCAACTCGACGGTAGCGGATCTGAAGCGGCTGGTGGCGCAGTCGCAACGCTCGGCCGTGCGCATGACCTCGTCGGTGGCGCAGATGGCCGCCGCCTCCACCGAACAGCAGGCCACCGCCACCGAAACCGCCTCCACCGCGCAGACCATCGGCGAGACCTCGCGCGACATCTCCAACACCGCCCAGGCACTGGCGCACACGCTGGACGAGGTTTCCAAGGTCGTCGACGACACGGCCTCGCTCGCCGAGACCGGCCAGGCCGGGCTCGAGCGCATGAACGACGTGATGCGCCGCGTCACCGACGCCGCCGAGGTGGTCAACGCCAAACTCGCCTTGCTCAACGAGAAAGCCATCAACATCAACCAGGTGGTCACCACCATCGTGAAGGTGGCTGACCAGACCAACCTGCTGTCGCTCAACGCCGCCATCGAAGCCGAGAAGGCCGGCGAGCACGGGCGCGGCTTTGCCGTGGTGGCGGCCGAAGTACGCCGTCTGGCCGATCAGACCGCCGTAGCCACCTACGACATCGAACAGATGATCCGCGAGGTGCAGTCCGCCATTTCCGCCGGCGTCATGGGCATGGAGAAATTCTCCGACGACGTCGGGCGCGGCAACCGCGAGATGACGCAACTCGGCGATCAGCTCGCCCGCATCCTGCATGACGTGCAGGATCTGGCTCCGCAGATGGAATCGGTGCGTGGCGGCATGCACACCCAGGCGGCCGGTGCCGGCCAGATCAATCTGGCACTCGAACAGCTTGGCGAGGCCACCGAGCAGACCGTCGAATCGCTGCGCCAGAGCGGCCTGGCCATCGATGATCTGAGCGAAGTCGCCGGCAGCCTGCGCGCGGGCGTCGGGCGTTTCAAGATCAACACCGATGAGCAAGCCTGAACCGGGCACCGCGTCTGCCCGACGCGGCCTGCTCCACCTCGTATTCAAGCTCGGCGATGACCGCTATGCGATTCGCGCTGCCCAGGTACGCGAGGTGCTTGCGCTGCGCAAGATCAAGGCCTTGCCCGAAGAGCCCGCATGGCTGGCCGGTCTGATCGAACAGCGCGGAGAGGTGCTTCCGGTGGTCGATCTGGTGCAGCGCACCACCGGCCAGCCGGCGGCCAATCGCATGGCCACGCGCATCGTGCTGGTCGACAGCGAAGGCGGGCCGCTCGGGCTGTTGCTCGAGCGCGTCAGCGGCACGATGGTGCTCGACGACGAAGCCTTCCGCGAGCCGCCCATCCCTCCACGCCCGGGCGAGTATCTGGGTGCAGTCGCGCGTCAGGGCGAGGCCCTCATCCAGCGCATCGAAGTGGACGCGCTGCTGCCGCCGGACGTGCGGGCGCGCCTGTTCGATCGTCACGAGACCACCCGATGATCGAACACATCGAGGCCTTCCTGACCGAGCGCATCGGCCTGCATGTACCCTCGATCGGCCGCTCGGCGGTCACTCGCGCGGTGCGTATGCGCATGCGCGACACGCGCCTGACGGACGAGCAGGCGTACTGGCGGCGCCTCAACGCCGAGCCCGAGGAGCAGCAATCACTGATCGACGCCGTGGTGGTGCCGGAGACCAGTTTCTTCCGTTACCCCGACTCGTTCACGGCGCTGGCCGAGCATGCAAGCAGCCGCCGGGACTCCGCGCCGCTGCGCATCCTGAGCCTGCCGTGCGCCACCGGCGAAGAACCCTACTCGATCGCCATGACCTTGCTCGATGCCGGCCTGCCGGCCACACGCATCCGCATCGACGCGCTCGACATCAGCCCGCGCGTACTGCGCATCGCCGAGGCCGCGCGTTATCCGGCACGCGCGTTTCGCGGCAACGACGCACGCTGCGCTCACCACTTCTCGGTCAGTGCGGGCGAATACGAACTCAACCCCCAGGCACGCGACTGTGTCAGCTTCCACCTGGGCAACGTGCTGGACCCTGCGCTGCCCGCGGCACTGGGTGCGACCTTCGACATCGTCTTCTGCCGCAACCTGCTGATCTATTTCGACGCGCCCACGCGCAGCGCGGCCATCGACGCCCTCAAGCGCATGCTGCGCCCGGACGGCATCCTGTTTGCAGCACCCGCAGAGGCTGGCTTGCTGACCGAGGCCGGCCTGCACAGCATCGGCCCGCGCCAGGCCGTGACCTTCACCCACGCGCGCCCGCAGCCGGCCCCCATCGCCGCGGCCATCCGCAAGCCCGCCACGGCACCGGCCGCGCCCAAGCGTGAAGTGCGGCCGCTTGCCGCGCGCGCGCGCCCGCCCGCAGCACCGACGATGCCGCAGGCAGCGCCCAACGACGAGGAGCGGCTGGCCGCAGCCATCGCACTGGCCGAATCCGGCGATGCGCGCGGCGCGCGCGAAGCCTTCGAAACCTTGCTGGTGCTCGGCCCGTCCGCCACCGTGTATTTCTGGCTCGGGTTGCTGCACGACCAGAACGGCAGCGCCACGCTGGCCCTGGACTATTACCGCAAGGCGCTCTACCTCGACCCGAGCCATGTCGAGGCCATGGGCCATCTGGCGCTGTTGCTGGCCGCACGCGGCGACCACGCCGGTGCCCGCGCCCTGCGCCTGAGAGCCAACGACGCTTCCAACAGCGGAGGCCCTGCACATGAGGCATGACGGCATGCGCAACGCCGCAGCGGACGCCCCGATCGACGATTGCTGGAATCGCATCGGCGTACGGGGTGATCGCAGTTGCGAACGCCTGACGGAATACGTGCACTGCCGCAACTGTCCGGTGTTCGAGGTCGCGGCGGCAGCCCAGCGTGACCGCCTGAGCGTGGAAATCGAAGCGGAAGTCAGCGACCTCTCCACTCCAGCACTTGCAACGGGCCGCAGCTACACTATCTTCCGCCTGGCCGACGCATGGCTGGCACTGCCCACGCGCGCGCTCGACGCCATCATCGAGCCCTCACCAGTGCACGCATTGCCGCACGCACGCGCCAATGCCTTGCTGGGTGTCACCAACGTGAATGGCACATTGGCACCGTGTTTCGACCTCAAGCGGCTGTTCGAGATCGCCCTCGCCGTGCAAGACGACACGCGCGGGCGAACCGTGGCGCAGGTGTTGATTCTCGGCGGAGAGCACGGCCGGGTGGCCGCACCGGTCGATGAAGTGGCCGAAATCACGCGCATCGCGGACGACGACATCCAGGCGCCGGGCAAAGACACCGCCGAGCCCCTGCAAGCCGTGGCCCTGGGGGTCGCCCGCTGCGGCCCGCGCAGCGTGACGCTGATCGACCCCGAGCAACTCGCAGCGCGTATCAACGCCTGTTTCGGATGACGGAGCCGCAGCCATGAACACCACGCTGCTCGAACTGTTCCGCCAGGAATCGGAGACCCAGACCACCGCGCTGGACGACGGCTTGCTGGTGCTCGAGCGTGAGCCGCAACACGCCACCCAGCTCGAGGCGTGCATGCGCGCAGCACACTCGCTCAAGGGCGCAGCGCGCGTGGTTGGCGTAGAGTCCGGCGTGCTCATCGCGCATGCCATGGAAGACGTGTTCGTGGCCGCCCAGAACGGCGAACTGACGCTCGACCGACGCTGCATCGACACGCTGTTCGAGGCTACGGACCAGATGCGCCGTCTCGGCGCACAGCCTACGAGTTTCAGCGGCGAAGACATCAGCCCCCTGATCGGCCGGCTCGAAACCCTGCTGCCCTACACCCAGCCCGCGCATACCGCTGAGCACTCAAGCGCCGCAGCGCAGACCGACCTCCACGTGCCGCCCTCTGCACCGCCCGCGCTGCCCGAATCCGACGGCACGGGGAGCGGCAGCGACTGGATCCGCATTTCCGCCGGGCGCATCACCGAGTTGCTCGACGCCTCCGGCAAGGCAGTGATCGGAGCGCACCGCCTGCGCAATCTAGGGAGCGACCTGCAACGCCTCAAACGCCAGAAGATGCGCACGCGACGGGCGCTCGACGTGCTGCAGGAGCAATTGCTGACGCTGGCGCTCGACCTGCGCTCGCGTGCGCTGCTCACCGACCTGCGCGAGCAGGTGGCCGAGAGCCAACGCCAGATCGATGCCCACCTGCACACCTTCGAGGCCGCATCCTGGAGCAACACGCAACGCGCCCAGGCGGTGCTCGCAGCCGCCCAGAAGTCGCGCATGCGTCCGTTCTCCGATCTGCTCGGCGGGCGCGAACGCATGGCGCGCGACCTGGCCCGCACACTGGGCAAGAAGGTGCGTCTTGTGATCGAAGGCAGCAACACACCGGTGGACCGCGAGGTGCTGGACAAGCTCGATGCGCCGCTCACCCACCTGCTGCGCAACGCCGTCGACCACGGCATCGAAACACCCGCAGCCCGCAGCGCCGCCGGCAAACCGGAGGAAGGCGTGATCACGCTGAGCGCCCGCCAGCGTGCCGGCATGCTGCTGCTCGACCTGTCCGACGACGGCGCCGGCATCGATCTCGAGGCGCTGCGCCACGAGGTGGTGCAGCGCCGCTTCGCCAGCGCCGCCACGGCCGCGCACCTGAGCGAAGCCGAGCTGCTGACGTTCCTGTTCCTGCCCGGCTTCAGCATGCGCACGACCGTCACCGAGGTCTCGGGGCGCGGCGTGGGGCTGGATGCAGTGCAGCACGATCTGCGTCAGGTGCGCGGCAACGTGCGCCTTGAGTCGCGCCCCGGCGCAGGCTGCACCTTCCGCCTTGAAGTGCCGCTGACGCTTTCGATGGTGCGCAGTCTGGTGACCACTATCGGCGGTGAGCCTTACGCCTTCCCTCTGGCACAGATCGAACACATGCTGCGCCTCGATCCCTCGCGCATCGTCGAGCTCGAGGGGCGCCAGCACTTCTGGCACGACGACCAACATGTGGGCCTGATATCGGCCGCCCAACTGCTGCAACGCCCGCCCGGCACACCGGCCACCGACAGCATTCCGGTCGTGGTGCTGCGCGATGCCGACGGCCTTCACGGCATCGTCGTCGAAGCGTTCGCCGGCGAGCACATGCTGGCTGTGGTGCCGCTCGACGCCCGGCTGGGCAAGATCCAGGACGTGGCCGCAGGCGCTCTGCTCGACGATGGCTCACCGGTGCTGATCCTCGACATCGAAGACATCAACGCCTCCATCGGAAAACTGCTCAGCGAGGGCCATGTGGAATCGCTCGGCCGGGCTGTGGCCGCAGGCAGCGGGCAACGCGCCCAACGCGTGCTGGTGGTGGAGGATTCACTCACCGTGCGCGAACTGCAGCGCAAGCTGCTGGCCAGCCATGGCTATGATGTGGAAGTGGCGGTGGATGGCATGGACGGCTGGAACACACTGCGGGCGGGGGAGTTCGATCTGCTCATCACCGACATCGACATGCCGCGCATGGACGGTATCGAGTTCGTGCGCCTGCTGCGCCGCGAAGCGCGCTTTGCCAGCCTGCCGGTGATGATTCTTTCGTACAAGGACCGTGAAGAGGACCGCCTGCGCGGCCTCGAAGCCGGTGCCGATTACTATCTCGCCAAGTCCAGCTTCCAGGACGACGGCTTGTTGCAGGCAGTGCGCATGCTGCTGGGCAAGGAGGATGCATGAGGGTCGGAATAGCCTTGTCCGATCCGACGTTCGAGTCGGTTCTGCGGCGTGCGGTGCGCACCGCGGGTCACGAAGTGATCTGGTGCGAGTCGGATGCCGGCTTTGCCCTGAGGCGCACGCGCGATGACACCCCGGACGTGGTGTTGGTCGACCTGGTGGTCACACGCCGCTGGGGCAGCATGATGGAGTTCGTGCGCAGCATCGTGCACGAGATGGCCTGCCCCGTGCTGGCGCTGATGCCCATGACCGAGACCGAGTCGGACATTGCGCGGGTCTTCGAAGCCACCGGTGCCGGTGCACGCGACGTGGTGCCGGCGAACATCGAGGGCGAGACCCTGCGCATCGATGCGTCGGTGCTCGCTGCGCGCCTGCGCAACGTGCGCAGCAGCGCAGCGCGGCGCCAGGACGCTACACGCAACGAGAAAGGCGTACGGGACGATGGCCCACCGCTGGTGGTAATCGGCGCCTCCGCGGGCGGGCCGCAGGCGCTGGGCAATCTGCTGGGGCAGTTCCGCCCCGACTTCCCCGGCTCGATCATTCTGGTTCAACACATTTCCGATGTGTTTTCCGCACGCATGGCCGACTGGCTGGCCTCGGTGTCCAACCTGCCGTTGCGACTGGCCGTCGAAGGCGACCGCCCGCAGCGCGGCGCCGTGCTGATGGCCGCCGGCTCCAGCCACTTGCGGCTCACCCCCGAGTGCAATCTGGAGTATGCCGAGGCGCCCCGCAACATCGTGTATCGCCCGTCAATCGACTTTTTCTTCGACAGCGTGGTGCAGCACTGGCGCGGCAGGGCCATTGGTGTGCTGCTGACAGGCATGGGGCGCGACGGCGCCGTCGGCTTGGCGCGCATGCGCGCACGTGGGTTCATCACCATCGCCCAGGATCAGGCCAGCAGCGCCGTATTCGGCATGCCCAAGGCGGCGGCGGCACTCGACGCCGCGGTCGAAGTACTGCCCCTCGACAGCATCGGGAAACGCATTGTGGAACTCGTCAGCTGAGCGATCAGCCGACACCTTATGGAGAACGACGTGAACGACGAAACCACGCTGACCGAGCACCCTTCGGAGGCCACTCCGGTCATGGTCATGCTCGTCGACGATCAAGCCATCATCGCCGAAGCCATCAGCCAGGCCCTCAAGGATGAAGAAGGCATCGACTTCCACTATTGCGCGGAGGGCCGCGAAGCACTTGCCGCCGCACGACAGCTGCAACCCTCGCTGATCCTGCAGGATCTGGTGATGCCCGGCATCGACGGCATGGACCTGCTAAGCGATTACCGCCGCTGCCCGCAACTGGAGAATGTACCGGTCATCGTGCTGTCGGTGCGCGAGGATTCATCGGTAAAGAGTCAGGCATTCGCTCGCGGCGCCAACGATTACCTCGTCAAACTCCCCGACAGCATCGAGTTGATCGCCCGCATCCGTTATCACACGGCAGCCTACCGCGCGATTTCCGAGCGCGACGAGGCACTGCGCGCGCTGCGCGAGAGCCAGCGACAACTCAGCGAAACCAACTTGATGCTGCAGCAGATGATGCGCACGGACGCGCTCACTGGCGTAGCCAACCGCCGTCACTTCGATGAGAGCCTGCGCGCTGAATGGAGTCGAGCGATCCGCACGCGCGACCAGGTTTCGCTGCTGATGATCGACGTGGATTACTTCAAGGCCTTCAACGACCATTTCGGCCATGTCGCGGGCGACAAGACCTTGCGTGAGATCGCCACCTGCATCGCCGAAGTATGCAACCGCCCGTCGGATCTGCCTGCGCGCTACGGCGGAGAGGAATTCGCGGTGATCCTGCCCAACACCAGCAACGGCGGCGCGCAGTTGATCGCGGAGAAGGTCCGACTGGCCGTCGAGGCCTTGCGACTGCCGCACATCGCACCGGAAGCGTCATCCAGCGTGACGGTCAGCATCGGCGTGGCCACCCTCAAACCGCAGCAAGCTGAATCGCAGTTGATCCTGGTCGAGCAGGCGGACGCCATGCTGTACGAAGCCAAACAGGGCGGACGCAACCGCATTGCCGTGGCGCGCTGAGCGAGCCACGCTGCGGTTGCGCATCAGTAATTGAGGGAATCGAATTCGGACGAACCGCCGGCCAGCGACAGGCTGACCTGATTGGGTGCGCAGATGGCAGTCGCCCCTGAGCGCGTCAGCCAGCCTTGACGCACGCAGTACTGGCGCAGGCCGGGGTCTTCGGCCACGCGGGCGCGCCCCGGCTCGATTTCGATAAGCGTCGTGCCAAGCGGGCCCGGCACTTCGATCACCGAAGCGCGTGCAAGCGAAGCCTCGGCGAACACCTGACCACCGGCGCGCACCACGACCTTGTCCGGCGCGCCGCCGCGCCACAAGGTCAACACCGACACCACGCACACCGCCGCTGCCAGCCCCAGCGTGGCGTAATCGCCGGGGCGCATCAACGCCCGCCATTCGGCGGTGAGCGCGAACTTCATTTGTTGGCCGCCGTGCTCTGCTTGATGGAACGATGGCGCACAAGCACCTGCACCTCGTCCCGGAACTCGCGCGCGAGGCGCTCGGTGAGATACACCGAACGGTGCTGCCCACCCGTGCAGCCGATGGCCACGGTCAGATAACTGCGGTTGTCGCGCACGAAGCTCGGCAGCCAGTCGGCAACGAAGCGCTGGATGTCGTCCGCCATGCGATTGACGTCGGGCACCCGCGACAGATAGTCGATAACCGGCTGGTCACGCCCGGTCAGAGGGCGCAGCAAAGGGTCGTAATGCGGGTTGGGCAGGCTGCGCACGTCGAACACCAGATCGGCGTCGAGCGGAATACCGAACTTGAAACCGAAGGACTGGAACAGCAGCGTCAGCCCTTGCGTGGGCTCGATGCCGACGAAATCGCGGATCCACTCACGCAGCGTATTGGGCAGCAGATCGCTGGTATCGAAGTTGTGCGCCATCTCGGCAATATCGCCCAGCGCCTCGCGCTCGCGCTGGATCGCTTCGGCCAGCGTCACGTCGTCGTTCGCCAGCGGGTGGCGGCGACGCGTTTCCGAAAAGCGCGCAATCAGCGTTTCATCCCGCGCGTTCAGGAACACCAGACGCAGATCGCCCACCAGCTTGCGCGTGGCGCCGATCTGCGCCGGCAGATCAACGAGGTTCCAGCCCGAGCGCACATCCACGGCAACCGCCACATGCTTGTGGCCGGCATCGCGCAAGTGCTCGACCAACTGCGGCAGCAGCATGACCGGCAGGTTGTCGACCGCGAAATAGCCGTAATCCTCCAGCGCTTTGAGCACCACGCTCTTGCCCGACCCGGACAATCCGCTGATCAAAACGACCTGCATGGCTCTCTCCATGTCACTGCGCGGCTTCATCGGCAGGTGGCGCTGCGCTTTCGTCCGCCGAAGTGCCGTAAATTTCATCCGTGCTGCGCCCGCAACCGAGGCACAGCCCCTGATCCCAGTCGATATCGCATAGACCGAGACAGCCCGAGTCAGCGCCGCTCACGACTCGCTCCCCTGCCCGCTTTGCGTTGTTCCACGGCGGCCAGCACGCGCAGCTTTTCCGCATTCTCCAACCGACTCCACGCAGTGATTTCATCCAGAGTGCGCGCGCAGCCTACGCACTGCCCGGTAGTTTCATCGATGCAGCATTGCCTCACGCAGGGCGATTCGATGATTGACTGGTCCAGTAAAGAGTTCATGGAGACTTGGGCAACCGGAGGCTGCTTCAGTTCGCGCATTTCGCGCCCTCACGTGCCTTTAATGCCGGGGCCACGCGCGATGCCGGCGGGCGGCCCAACTGCTGGCTTATCCACGTCGCGGTATCGACTAGGCGAGCCAGATCAACGCCGGTCTCGATGCCGAGCCCCTGCAACAACCACAGCACATCTTCGGTGGCGACGTTACCCGAGGCACCCGGCGCATACGGGCAACCGCCCAACCCGCCGACGGACGCATCGTAGGTAGCGATGCCCGCTTCGAGCGACACCAGGATGTTGGCAATCGCCATACCCCAAGTGTCGTGATAATGGCCGGCCAATTTGTCGGTCTGCACGGCGCGCATTACGGCATCCAGCATGGCGCGCACGCTGGCCGGATTGCCGCTGCCGATGGTGTCGCCCAGCGAAACCTCGTAGCAGCCCATGTCCATCAAGCGCGCAGCAATGTCTGCTACCGCCTGCGGCTCCACGGCCCCCTCGTACGGGCAGCCGACAACACAGGAAATATAGCCGCGCACCGGCATGCCGGCCTCGCGGGCGGCCGCCATCAAGGGCGTGAAGCGCTCCAGCGATTCGGCAATGCTGCAATTGATGTTGCGCTGACTGAAGGCTTCCGAGGCGGCGGCAAACACCGCGACTTCATCCACCCCCGCGGCCAGCGCGGCCTCGAAGCCTTTCAGATTGGGCGTCAGCGCGGCATGGCGAACGCCAGCCCGGCGAGCGGCATTGACACGCCCCATGACCTCGGCCGCGTCGGCCATCTGCGGCACCCACTTGGGCGACACGAAGGCCGTGGTCTCGATGCTGCGCAGCCCGGCATCGGCCAGACGCGCCACCAGCTCCGCCTTGATGGCCGCCGACACCGGCTGCGACTCGTTCTGCAAGCCGTCACGCGGGCCGACCTCGACGATGCGCACGCGCTGCGGGTACATGACGCTCAGAACCCGCCGGTTTCGAGCCAGCGCTCGATCTGCGGCAAACGGTCGACACCCCAGAACGGCTCGCCGTCGATGACCACGTAAGGCGCGCCGAACACGCCGCCGGCAATCGCCGCCTCGCACACTTCGCGCAGGTGGTTTTTCACGGCATCGTCGCCGGTTGCGGCCACCACGGCATCACGCTCGATACCGTGCTTCTCACCGATATCCTGCAGCACATCGACCTGCGAGATGTCGCGGTTTTCGGTGAAGTAGGCGCGGAATACTGCCTGCGCGAAATCATGCGCCAGTTGCGGATTACGCGACTCCAGCCAGTAATAGACGCGGCAGGCCTGGTGCGTCGAAATCGGAAAGGCATCGGGCATGCGGCACGGCAGGCCGAGGAAGCGCGCGCTGCGCAGCAGGTCGTTCTTGCTGTACTCGCCCTTCAGCGGCTGTGACGGCATCGGCACGCTGCCGGTATGTTTGAACACCGCACCGAGCAGGAACGGGCGCCACTTCACCTCACGCCCGTGCTTGGCCGCAAGCGCATCAATGCGCTCGGACATCATGTAGGCATACGGCGAAGAAAAATCGAACCAGAAATCGATCGCAGCGCTCATTGCGCAGGCTCCTTGCGGGGTGATTGGCAGACACGACAGTTTGCCATCTCGGCCCGTGAACAGCCATCGCGTGCGCCTTGGGGAAACACCTTGCCGGGCTTCGCGGCTACCATGCGGACAGTCTGAAACCAGCGGAGCACCGCGCGTGAAGCAGCCCGACACCATCGACTACCCGTTCGACGAACTCCCTGCCCCCGGCGAAGCACTGGAAATCGCCCCTGGCGTGAGCTGGGTGCGCATGCCGCTGCCCTTCGCGCTCGACCACATCAACCTGTGGCTGCTCGAGGACGGCGACGACATCGCCATCGTCGACAGCGGCTTCGGCACGCCGGAGACACAGGCCTTCTGGGAGCAGATATTGCAGGCCGACGGGCGGCGCATCTCGGGCATGGTGGTGACCCACTTTCACCCCGATCACCTCGGCCTGGCGGCCTGGCTGGCCGAGCGCGACGGGGCCCCGGTGTTCATGACCGAGGCGGAATATCTGGCAGCGAAAGTGGTGTGGCATTCAGTACCCGGCCACACCTCGGCCGACATGACCGCCTTCTTCCGCCAGCACGGTCTGGACGAGACCCGGCTGGCCGCGCTGGATGCTCGCGGCAACACCTACAAGCGCGGCGTGATCGCGCTGCCGCAGCAGCACCGACGCATGCTGCACGGTGACCACCTGACGATTGACGGCCGTGCCTGGGAGATCATCGTCGGCCACGGTCATTCGCCCGAACACGCCAGCCTGTACTGCGCCGAGCTGGGCGTGCTGATCTCCGGCGACATGCTGTTGCCCCGCATCTCGACCAATGTCAGCGTGCAGGCGGCCAGCCCGGACGACGACCCGCTGGGTCAGTTCCTGTCTTCGCTGCACCGCATCACGAACTTGCCCGACGACACGCTCGTGCTACCATCACATGGCAAGCCTTTCCGCGGAATTCGCTCACGAATCAATGCACTTGAAGCGCACCACGCGGATCGCTGCAGCGCACTAATCGCTGCTCTCGACCGCCCCATGAGCGCCGCCGAACTGCTGCCTACGCTGTTTCTGCGCGAGCTCGACAACCATCAGGTGATGTTCGCGATGGGTGAAGCAATCGCCCATCTCAACCACCTGCACCACCGGGGCAGCCTCCGCCGCATTCTGGAGGCCGACGGCAGCATCCGATTCGCGCGCACCCGCTGACATACAGGAGCTTCGCCGATGGCCACGACCACCCCGCAGGATCCCGTCACCCAGCCTGACCCGGCTGAAATCGCCGCGAACTACGCCGAAGTCGCCCAGCGCGCCTCGGCGCTCTTGCAGGATTACATGCAGCGCCAGTTGAAGAATGGCGTGCAACCGGCCAGTGACGAGCTGGGCGTGACGCAGGCCTTCTCGGACATGCTCACGCACATGATGGCCAACCCCTACGCCCTCGTTCAGGCGCAGATGAAGCTCGCCAGCGACTACATGGCGCTGTGGCAGAACTCGATGCTGCGCATGATGGGCGCCCCCGCCTCACCCGTGGTCACCCCCGACAAAGGCGACAAGCGCTTCAAGGACGACGAGTGGCAAGACAATTTCCTGTTCGACTTCATCAAGCAGTCCTACCTGATCACCGCCCGCAACATCCACGACACCGTATCCAGCGTCGAGGGGCTCGATGAGCAGACGCAGAAGAAGGTCGAATTCTTCACGCGCCAGTACGTGGACGCATTGAGCCCGTCGAACTTCGCCATGACCAACCCCGAAGTGCTGCGCGAAACCGTTGCCAGCCGCGGTCAGAACCTCGTGCGCGGCCTCAACAACCTGCTCGGCGACATCGAGCGCGGCAACGGCGAACTGCGCATCCGCATGACCGATACCGAGGCCTTCGAGCTCGGCAAGAACGTTGCCACCAGCCCCGGCAAGGTGGTGTTCCAGAACCAGCTGATGCAGCTC
Organism: Pseudazoarcus sp. NS20; assembly: GCF_059703745.1. NCBI lineage: Bacteria > Pseudomonadati > Pseudomonadota > Betaproteobacteria > Rhodocyclales > Zoogloeaceae > Pseudazoarcus > Pseudazoarcus sp. NS20. Next base: position 1,166,190 of record NZ_BAAKIY010000001.1, on the reverse strand, counting down.
ATCCAGTACGCGCCGTCCACCTCCAAAGTACTCAAGCGCCCGCTGCTGATCGTGCCGCCGTGGATCAACAAGTTCTACATCCTCGACCTGCGCGAGAAGAATTCCTACATCAAGTGGTGCGTGGATCAGGGCCACACGGTGTTCGTGATCTCGTGGGTGAACCCCGACGCCAAGCTCGCCCAGCTCGGCTTCGACGCCTACCTGAGCGAAGGCGTGCTGGCCGCCATCGACGCCATCGAAGAGCAAACCGGCGAGAAGCAGGTCAACGCCGTCGGTTACTGCCTGGGCGGCACACTGCTCGCCACCGCACTGGCGTGGCTCACCGCCAAGCGCCAGAAACGCATCGCCGCCGCAACCTTCCTGACCACCCTCACCGACTTCGCCGAGCCCGGCGAACTGGGCGTGTTCATCGACGAGCAGCAGGTCTCAAACCTCGAGAAGAAGATGAGCGAGCGCGGCTACCTCGAAGGCTCGGAGATGGCCACCACCTTCAACATGCTGCGCGCCAACGACCTCATCTGGTCGTTCGTGGTGAACAACTACCTGCTCGGCAAAGACCCCTTCCCGTTCGATCTGCTGTACTGGAACTCCGACTCCACCCGCCTGCCGGCCAAGATGCACAGCTTCTACCTGCGCAACATGTACATGAAGAACTGCCTGATCGAGCCCGGCGGCATCGAGATCGACGGCGTCAAGATCGACCTGACCAAGATCAAGACCCCGAGCTACTTCATCTCCACCGTCGAAGACCACATCGCGCCGTGGAAGAGCACCTACACCGGCGCACGCCACTTCGGCGGCCCGGTGCGCTTCGTGCTCGGCGGCTCGGGCCACATCGCCGGCATCGTCAATCCGCCGGTGGCCAACAAATACAGTTATTGGCTCGGCCAGGATGAAACCCTGCCCGAAAGCCCTGACGACTGGCTGAGCGCAGCCGCCGCCCAACCCGGCTCGTGGTGGAATGACTGGCAGGCCTGGATCACCGGCCAGGATAAGGCTCAGGTTGCCGCACGCGACCCCGCCGCGGGGCCGCTCAAGGCGCTGGAAGACGCCCCCGGCAGCTACGTGAAGCAGCGCCTCGACAGCACCGGCAAGGCCGCTGCGTGAGCACTGGCACCACGCTGGTGGTCCTCGACACCAACACGGTGATGGCACTGTGGTGGTGGCAGGATCCGAAACTCGCCCCCCTCGCCCGCGCCCTCGAAGCGGGCGATTTTCGTCCGGTTGCGCGTGCCGATACGCTGGACGAGCTTACCCACGTGCTGGCCTACCGACAGTTCTCCATTCCGCCGGAGCGTCAGGCGGCGTTGCTTGCCGAGTATCGGCAACGCTGCACGGCGGCCCCTGCGTCGGCGGACGAGCCCGCGCCGCTGCCACGTTGCCGTGATGCGGATGATCAGAAGTTTCTGGAGCTTGCGCGCGACGCCGGGGCCACCTTGTTGATCAGCCGTGACAAGGCGCTGCTGCGCACCGACCGGCACAGCCTAGTGCGGCACCTGTTCCGGGTGCGGACGCCGGAGGCCGTCAGTGCGGAGCTGGCGGCAGCGGTGGTGGATGCGGCGGTGCAGACCGCGTGCTCAGCGGGCTGATGGGCTGATTTGCTCCGGCGCTGCTCGAGCGCCACCGCCATTTGGGACAAGCAACGGTGGGGGGTTTTCGTAACCGTTGCGCTGGACCGTCGAGGGGAGAAACAGCTGTCGCATTGCGGCGGCTATTAGACGTTCGCGCATGTGCGGCGCGAGTTCGTTTGATTGACCTTGAACGGCCGGGATTTCGCCCCGGCAGGCGACCTTCTTTCTTGCTGCGCGGCAAGAAAGTAGGCAAAGAAACGCGCCCTCCTCACCGCCCCTTCGGGGTCCCTTCGCTACGAGCACTCCCGGCGGCCGGCCTTGCAAACTCGCGTTCCGCTCAAACAGCAAGGCCGGAAGGCCCCGCCGTGAGCACTCTACGCTCAGCGGCTCAGAAGGGGTTTGGACACACGGCGTGCATTGAGGCCGCGGCTTCTTTAGTTGGCGCTGCGCCTCTACCCGTCATTGCGAGCGCAGCGCGGCAATCTCGCGACTGTGCAATCTGGAAAGGCTGCGAGATTGCCGCGTCGCTTCGCTCCTCGCAATGACGGTAGAACCGGTGTGCCCGCAGCACACCCGGCACTCCAACTCCGAGCACCCGAGCAATCCGAACCAAAAACGGGCAGCACCGCGCGCACCCATCCTCCCCTCAGAAGCGCCGAGCGCAGGGGGATTTCGCCGGGGCAGTCCGGTCCTGCTGTCCGAGCGAAGCGAGTTCAGGACCGGCCGGCGAAATCCCCCGAAGCGAGGGAACCCCGAAGGGCCGCGGATGCGGGGCACGTTTCTTTGCCTTCTTTCTTGTCGTGAAACAAGAAAGAAGGTCGCCCGCCGGGGCGAGTCCCGGCCGGTCAAGGCCAACACAACGAACTCACCCCAAAACAACGAAAAACATCACCCCACCCAGCGCATCCAGAGGCAGCAGCAATCTGCATCCGGGTTGAAGGATTAGAGAGCCACACTCTCACCACCAGAGCACGAAAAGCCCCACCACAGGATTGCCGCCTCCACCCCACTCACCCATACTTGGCTTTACCTCTAGCCTCATGGAGCGCCACATGCGCGTCGGCATCCCCCGCGAAATCAAGAACCACGAATACCGCGTCGGGCTCGCGCCTGCTGGCGTACAGGAACTGGCCGCACGCGGCCACGAAGTGCTCGTCGAACGCGGCGCCGGTGCCGGCATCGGTGCCGAGGACGTCGACTACGAACGAGCCGGCGCGCGCCTCGTCGATTCCGCAGAGGAAGTCTTTCAGCAGGCAGAGCTGATCATCAAGGTTAAAGAGCCCCAGGCGGGCGAGCGCAAATGGCTGCGCCGCGGCCAGGTGCTGTTCACCTACCTGCATCTGGCCCCCGACCCGGAGCAAGCCCACGACCTGCTTGCCAGCGGCGTCACCGCCATCGCCTACGAAACCGTCACCGGGCCGGGCAACAGCCTGCCGCTGCTTGCGCCGATGTCCGAGATTGCCGGGCGCATGAGCATTCAGGCCGGTGCGCACTGCCTGGAAAAGGCCGCCGGCGGGCGCGGTGTGTTGCTTGGCGGCGCGGCGGGGGTGGAGCCCGGGCATGTGGTGGTGCTCGGCGCCGGCATGGTCGGGCTGAATGCCACCGAGGTGGCCCTCGGCATGGGCGCGCGCGTCACCGTGATCGACCGCAGCCTGGATGCCCTACGGCGCGTTGGCGAGCGTTTCGGGCGACGCGCGGCCACGCTGCATTCCAACCAGGATGCGATCACCCGCTCGCTCGAATCAGCCGATCTGGTAATCGGCGGCGTACTGATTCCTGGCGGCTCGGCGCCGAAGCTGGTGACGCGGCCAATGGTTGCCGGCATGGCCGCAGGCAGCGTCATCGTGGATGTCGCCATCGATCAGGGCGGTTGCTGCGAAACCTCGCGCCCCACGACGCACGACGCGCCGACCTACATCGAGGAAGGCGTGGTGCATTACTGCGTGGCCAACATGCCCGGCGCCGTGGCGCGCACAGCCACCCAGGCCCTTAACGCCGCCACCCTGCCCCACATTCTGACGCTGGCCGATCAGGGCTGGCGCGAAGCCTGCGCACGCAACAAGCACCTGGGCGCGGGGCTCAACGTACATGACGGAGCCATCCTGCACGAAGAGGTTGCGCAGGCACTCGGCATGACGGCTCAGCCTCTCCATTGAGGCTTGCATGCGGCCGTACTGGCGGCTCTCGAAAAACGGAGTTATCTTCTGGCATATCGTTTTGCGTTCAACCCGGCGACGATCGCCTTTTATGACCCGACAGGAGAACGAACATGAAGCAATTCACTGCACTGGCCGCTGCACTGGCCGTCGTGGGAAGCCTATCCGCGGCCCCGGCTTCTGCCCAGCAGAACTTCGTCACCATCGGCACCGGCGGTGTCACCGGTGTGTACTACGCGGCCGGCGGTGCCATCTGTCGCTTGATCAACATGGGCCGTCGTGACCACGGCATCCGCTGCTCGGTGGAAAGCACCGGCGGCTCGGTCTACAACCTGAACACCATCCGCGCGGGCGAGCTCGACTTCGGCGTGGCCCAGTCCGACTGGCAGTATCACGCCTACAACGGCAGCAGCAGCTTCAAGGACGCCGGCGCCGACAAGGATCTGCGCGCAGTCTTCTCGCTGCACCCGGAGCCGTTCACCGTGCTGACCCGCAAGGAAGCCAACGTCACCAAGTTCGAAGACCTCAAGGGCAAGCGCTTCAACGTCGGCAACCCGGGCTCGGGCACGCGGGCCTCGCTCGACCAGTACTTGAACGAGCTGGGCTGGAACACCTCGGCCTTCTCGCTGGCCTCCGAGCTGCGCCCGGACGAGCACGGTGCCGCACTGTGCGACAACCGCATCGACGGTTTCTTCTACGCCGTGGGCCACCCGTCTGCCAACATCCAGGATCCGACCACCACCTGCGGCGCCAAGCTGGTTCCGATGACCGGCGCAGCCGTCGACAAGCTGGTGGCCGATCACCCGTACTACGCCAAGGTCGACATTCCGGGCGGGCTGTATGCCAACAACCCGAACCCCACCCCGACCTACGGCGTGCTGGCCACCTTCGTGACTTCCGCCAAGGTTTCGGACGAAGTCGTCTACACCATGGTCAAGGCGGTGTTCGACAACCTCGAAGAGTTCAAGAAGCTGCACCCGGCCTTCGCTCACCTCGAAGCCAAGGACATGGTCAAGAACGGCCTGTCGGCTCCGCTGCACGACGGTGCTGCGCGCTACTTCAAGGAAAAAGGCTTGATGTAATCCCCGCCTGACGCGCCGGCACAGCGGCGCGTCACGTTCTCACAGACGGCGGCGGGGCAACCCCGACCGCCGTTTGTGTTGATGCAACCCGGATGCGAGTCGGCCACCCCGCCAACGCGCCCGCCCACACGGAAACGCAAGCATGGTCGACCAGCACACCGCCGCCACCGAAAAGCCCCTCAACGACGAAGAATTGCGACACCTGGTCGCCGAGGCCGACACCGGGGGCAGGCGCCCCACCGGCATTGCCGCCGGCCTGATCGTTGCGGTGGCGCTGACGTGGTCGCTGTTCCAGCTCTGGGTGGCCTCACCGCTGCCCTTCAGCCTGGGCGTGCTGGTTTTCAACGACACCGAGGTGCGCTCCATCCACCTGGCGCTGGCCACATTCCTGGCCTTCGCCGTGTATCCCGCCTGCAAACGATCCCCACGTGACCGCGTGCCGGTCACGGACTGGCTGCTGGCGCTCGCCGCGGCCTTCTGCGCGGGCTATCTCTTTCTGTTCTACGCCGAACTGTCGCGTCGCCCCGGCCTGCCGACCGACCTGGATCTGTTCGTCGCCGTCGCCGGCCTGATACTGCTGCTGGAGTCGGCCCGCCGCGCGCTCGGCCTGCCGATGGTGATTCTGGCCGTGGTGTTCATGGTCTACATCTTCTTCGGCCCCTACATGCCGGACATGATTGCCCACCGTGGCGCGTCGCTGAACAAGGGCATGACACACCTGTGGCTGGGTACCGAAGGCGTATTCGGCGTGGCCATCGGCGTGTCGGCAAGCTTCATCTTTTTGTTCGTGCTGTTCGGTGCCTTGCTCGAGACCGCCGGTGCCGGCAACTACTTCATCAAATCCGCCATTGCGCTGCTCGGGCAGTTGCGTGGCGGCCCGGCCAAGGCCGCGGTGGTGGCCTCGGCCGCCACCGGCGTGATCTCGGGCTCATCCATCGCCAACGTGGTCACCACCGGCACCTTCACCATTCCGCTGATCAAGAAGGTGGGGTATCGCGCCGACAAGGCCGCAGCCGTAGAGGTGGCATCCTCGGTGAACGGCCAGTTGATGCCCCCCGTGATGGGCGCGGCGGCCTTCCTGATGGTCGAATACGTCGGCATTCCATACACGCAGGTGCTCAAGCACGCCATCGTGCCGGCGCTGATCTCGTACATCGCGTTGTTCTACATCGTGCACCTCGAAGCCATGAAGGCCGATCTCAAGGGGTTACCGCGGCGCGAAGAGCTGCTGCTGAAGAACGTGCTGGTATCCACCACGCTGACGATCTCGGGGCTGATCATCTTCGCGGCCATCGTTTACTGGGGCTTCGGCTGGATTAAAACCGTCGCCGGCGATGCCTCGGCGCTGATCATCGGGGCACTGCTGTTGGCCGGCTATGTGGGCATCGTGCGCTATTCGGCGCGCTTCCCCGAGCTGCAGATGGACGATCCGAAAAAGCCGATCGAGTACCTGCCCGCAATCGGTCCGACGCTGAAATCAGGTCTGCACTTCCTGCTGCCGGTTGCCGCGCTGATCTGGAACCTGATGGTGGAGCAGCTCTCACCTGCGCTGTCCGCGTTCTGGGCCACGCTGTTCCTGATCTTCATCTTGGTCACCCAGCGCCCGCTGTTCGCTCTGTTCCGCCACGGCGGCAACATCGCCGGCACCGTGCAGCAAGGCTTCATCGACCTGTTCAACGGGCTGGTCACCGGGGCCCGCAACATGGTGGCCATCGCCATTGCAACGGCCGCCGCTGGCATCATCGTCGGCACCGTCACGCTCACGGGCATCGGCCTGGTGATGACCGAACTGGTCGAGGTGCTGTCGGGCGGAAACCTGCTGGTGATGCTGGTGCTGGTGGCACTGCTTTGTCTGGTGCTCGGCATGGGCCTGCCGACCACCGCAAACTACATCGTGGTGTCTTCACTGATGGCCCCGGTCATCGTCGCGTTGGGGGCACAGAACGGGCTGCTGGTGCCGCTCATCGCCGTACATCTGTTCGTGTTCTATTTCGGCCTGATGGCGGACGTCACACCCCCTGTCGGTCTGGCATCGTATGCCGCCGCCGGCATCGCCAACAGCGATCCGATCCGTACCGGCGTAACGGCCTTCGGCTACAGCATCCGCACGGCCATCCTGCCGTTCATGTTCATCTTCAACACCGAGTTGCTGCTGATCGGCATCACCAGCATCTGGCACCTCGTGCTGACCATCTCGATGGCCACCATTGCCAGCCTGTGTTTCGCTGCCGGCACCCAGGGCTGGTTCATGACCCGCAACCGCTGGTACGAAGCCGCCCTCTTGGTGCTCATCACGTTCAGTCTGTTCCGCCCCGGCTTCTGGATGGATCAGATTTACCCGCCGTATGACGAATACCCGGCCACAGAGCTGACGCGCATGGTCGAAGAGGCACCGCCCAACGCCAACCTGCGTGTGTGGGTAGAAGGCATCTCGATCGAAGGCAACGACGTGTCGCGTGGCGTCTTGCTGCCGCTGGGCGCCCCTGCAGCCACCGCGCAAGAGCGGCTCGCCGCAGCCGGCGTCAACGTGATGGATTTCGCCGGCAACGTGCAGGTTTCGATGGTGCGCTTCGGCAGCGCGGCCGAGCGACTGGGGCTTGAACAGGGCTTCAACATCACCCACATCGAAGTGCCCGCGGCAGACCGCCCGAGCAAGGACTGGATCTACATTCCTGCGATGCTGCTGCTCGGTCTGGTGGTGTGGATGCAATTGGCCCGCATGCGCCGGGAGCGCACACGGGCCGCAGCGGCCTGAGGCTCAGCCCAGGCCGCGCAATTCACGCAGCAGCACAGAGAGGCTGGCCACGTCGGGCGTGATGCCGCGCGCTTCGCTCACCAGCGCGCGGTAACGCGCCAGTCGCTCCCCACCCGCCTCGACAAAGGCGGCCACGCAGGTGTCGGCATCGTCGCCGTGCTCGAGCGCTTGCGCCACGAGGCGACGCGCCTCGGTGGCCAGATCCACCCGCAAGGCGCCCCGCGCCAAGGCCGACCAGCGTGCGTCGCTGGGCAAGGCATCGATCTGCGCTGCAATCCACGGCAACTCCAGCGCGGCGGCCAAGGCGAAATAGATACGCCCCACCGCGCATTCGTCACGCTGGCCACTCTGGGCGAGTTCGACGATGTCCAGCGCGGGACGCATCCAGCGCATGGCCGCCGCACGCTGCGCAAGCTCTGTCGGCACGCTGTCCGCGGCATGCTCCCCGGCAACAGCTTCGAGCGCCTCGTGATCGGCGGGCGCCAGCAACTCCGGCAAGGCAGCCGCCAGTGCGCTCACGCGCGGTCCGAAAGCCTCCACCGTGCTGCCGATGTCTTCCAACCACGCGGGGTTACGCAGCAACCACAGCGTTGCGCTGCGCGACAGCTTGAGTGCTTCGAGCAGCAGCGCATTCTGGCGCTCTGCCGACGCAAGGTTGTCGACTGCCTCGATCTGGCGCCAGTAGGGCACCAGCGCGAACACCTCGCGCACGATCAGCCAGGCTCGCACCACCTCGTGCGCAGCATGGCCGGTCTCGTCGCAGATGCGGTCAACGAAGCTTGCACCCACGCGGTTGATCATGGTGTTCACGACATGCGTGGCCACGATCTCGCGCCGCAGCGCATGCTGCCCGATGGTTTGGGCATAGCGCTCGCGCAGCGGCTGCGGGAAGTAGCGCCACAATGCACCGGCAACGAATGCGTCGTCCGGCACCTGCGAAGCCAGCACCTCGTCGTACAGCTCGATCTTCGAATAGGCCAGCAACACCGCCAGCTCGGGCGTCACCAACCCGCGGTCGTCGGCCTTGCGCACCGTGAGATCTTCATCGGAGGGCAGGAACTCCAGCTTTCGGTTGAGGCGACCTGACCCGGCAAGGCGCCGCAGCGTGCCGGCATGCTCGTTGAGCACATCCGCTGCGCCGCTGCGCATCAGTTCAAGCACCTGGCCTTGACCGTAGTTGTCGCGCAGCACCAGACCGGCCACTTCGTCGGTCATTTCTTCGAGCAGGACGTCGCGATCCTCACGGCTGAGCTCGCCCGAGCGCATCACGTCGCTGAGCAGGATCTTGATGTTCACCTCGTGATCGGAGCAATCCACGCCGCCGGAATTGTCTATTGCGTCGGTGAAGATGCGCCCGCCGCGCAGCGCGTACTCGATGCGCCCGCGCTGCGTGAAGCCGAGGTTGCCGCCCTCGCCCACCACCTGGCAGCGCAGTTCGCCGCCATTGACGCGCACGGCATCGTTGTTGCGATCGCCCACGTCGAGGTCGGTCTCATTCCCCGCCTTGACGTAGGTGCCGATGCCGCCGTTGTAGAGCAGATCGACGGGCGCACGCAGGATGGCCCGGATCAGGTCGGCCGGCGTCAGACGCTCGTCATTCACGTCGAGCACGGCGCGCACCTCGGGCGACAACTCAATCGATTTCGCGCTGCGCGGCCACACGCCACCGCCCTGGGAGATCAGTGATTTGTCGTAGTCGTCCCAACTCGAACGCGGCACATCGAACAGGCGCGAACGCTCGTCCCACGAGCGTGCCGCGTCCGGCTCCGGGTCGATGAAGATGTGGCGGTGGTCGAAGGCGGCCACCAGACGGATGTGCTTTGATAGCAGCATGCCGTTGCCGAACACGTCACCCGACATGTCGCCCACGCCGACCACGGTGAAATCCTCACGCTGGATGTCGCGCCCCATGCTGCGGAAATGACGCTTGACCGATTCCCACGCGCCACGCGCCGTGATGGCCATCTTCTTGTGGTCGTAACCCGCCGAACCGCCCGAAGCAAAGGCATCACCCAGCCAGAAGCCATACTCGGCGGCCACCGCATTGGCGTGGTCGGAGAAGCTCGCCGTGCCCTTGTCTGCCGCCACCACCAGGTAGGGATCGTCCTCGTCATGACGCACCACATCCGACGGCGGCACCACTGCACCGTCCACCAGGTTGTCCGTGAGATCAAGCAGGCCGGACAGGAACAGCCGATAGCACGCCAGCCCTTCGGCGGCATAGGCCTCGCGCCCACCTTCGGTCGGCGGGTTGCGCACCACGAAGCCGCCCTTGGAGCCGACCGGCACGATCACCGAGTTCTTCACGATCTGGGCCTTCACGAGCCCGAGCACCTCGGTGCGGAAATCTTCCATGCGGTCGGACCAGCGCAGCCCGCCGCGTGCGACCTTGCCGCCGCGCAGGTGCACGCCCTCGACGCGCGGCGACGACACGAAAATCTCGAACATCGGGCGTGGCTCGGGCAGGCCGGGCACGGCATGCGGATCGAGCTTGAACGACAGCACCGGCCGCGGCGGGCCGTCTTCGCGACGAGCAAACCAGTTGGTGCGCAGCGTGGCCCCGATCAGCGCCAGGAACTGACGAAGAATGCGGTCTTCGTCGAGGTTCTCGACCTTGTCGAGCGCCTCCACCACCTCGCCTTGCAATTGCTTGCAGGCCTGTTCACGACCGGCGTCAGCGGCTGGATCGAAGCGCCGCACGAATAATCCCACCAGCGTTTTGGCGATGCCTGGGTGCGCGGCCAACGCCTGTTCGATGTAGGTCTGGCTGAACGGAAAGGCGGCCTGCCGCATGTAGCGCGCATAGGCGCGCAGCACGGCCACCTCGCGCCATGACAAGCCGGCCAGCAGGCTCAGGCGATTGAATTCGTCGTTGTCGGCATCGCCCCGCCAGATGTGCCGGAAGGCTTCTTCGAAGACCGGCCGCAGGCTGTCCACGTTGCGCACGGCGTCGGCCGGCACATCCAGACCGAAATCGTGAATCCACGCCGGCTCGCCATCGGAGCGCGTCAGGCGCGTGGGCTGCTCGTCGGTCACCGTCACGCCCATGCGTTCGAGCATGCGCAGACTGCGTGACAGCGACAAGGGCGCGATCGCCCGGTACAGCTTGAAGCGCAGGCGCGTATCGCCATCTCCCGGCACGCGCAGCAACTGCAGGGCGAGGTCGTCCGGGCCTTCAAGGCCATCCAGGAAGTCGAGATCGACCAGCGCTTCGGCAACGTTCGAGCGCTCGCGATAGCCCGCCGGGAAGGCCTCGCCCCAGCGTTTGCACAGTGTCAGCGCGCGCGTGCTGCCGTGACGCAGGATCAGCGCTTCGCGCAAGGCGTCCTGCCAGCGGCGCGAAGCCTCGACGACACGCTGCTCGACCTCTGCCGGATCGTGCGGCGCAATGCTGCCCTCGGTACGCACGGTGAACTGGATACGCGCCAGCGGGGAATCGGACAACACCACGTCGAACTCGGCCGAGACGCCGCCGAAGGCCTCCATCAGCACCGCCTGCAGGCGCTTGCGCTGCGCCGTGTCGTAATTCTCGCGGGGCACATACACCAGGCATGAAACGAAGCGCCCGAAAGGATCGGGACGCAGAAACAGCCGCGTGCGCTGACGCTCGCCGAGTCGCAAGATGCCGATGGCGTGCTCGAGGAGTTTCTCCGGCTCGATCTGGAACAACTCGTCGCGCGGGTACTGCTCGAGAATCACCTTCAGAGCCTTGTCCGCATGACTGCCCGGTAGCAGGCCGGCGCGCTCGATGACATGCTCCACCTTGCGGCGCAGTACCGGAATGCTCGACGGATGGGCGCTGTACGCGGTGGAAGCGAACAAGCCCAGAATGCGCCGCTCGCCGCTGACATTGCCCTGCGCGTCGAAGGTGCGCACGGCAATGTGATCGAGATAGCCCGTGCGATGCACCGTGGAGCGCGAAGTGGATTTGGTGATGCCGAGCAGCGGCGCATCGGCGGCGCGCGCGCGCACTTCGTCCGACAGCGCGGCAAAGGCGGCAGAGGCCGACGGTCCGTTACGTTCGCGCAACACCCCAAGGCCGGAGCCGGGGACGATGTCGAGGCGCTCGCCCTCCCCGACCAGCGTGTAATCGCGGCAACCGAGAATCACGAAGTTGTTCGCCTGCAACCACTTCAGCAGCGCGCGCGCCTCTTCTGCCTCGTCCGAAGCGTCATCAATGCCGGCTTCGACCTCGGCTACGCGTGCGCGCATGGCCGGCCAGTCGCTCACCGCCGCGCGCACGTCGTCGAGTACCGCGCCAATGCCTTGCGCAAGCTCGGTGCACGCCACGGCGTCACCCAGGCGATCCAGCTCGATGTGCATGATCGATTCGAGCGGAGCGGCGGCGTCACCCAACCGCAGCAGATCGCCCTCCTCATCACGCTGCACGCGCAGCACCGGGTGAATGAACAGGTGCACGTTGAGGCCGCGGCGGCTCAGCTCCATGCCGACCGAATCGACCAGGAAGGGCATGTCGTCATTGACGATGCGCAGTACGGTATGGGGCGAAGACCAGCCATGGGAGTCGGCTGACGGCTCTTCGACGTGAATGGAAAGCTTGCCGGGCGGGCGTTGCTTGATCGCACGCCAAAGCGCGAGCGCTGCGCCGGCCAGATCGGCCGCGCTGCGGCCGCTTAGATCGTTGTCTGAAAAGCCGTCGAACCACGCGCGCAGCAAGCGCTCGGCGGATTCGTGCTCAGCTTCGGGAAGGGTCTTGAGGAACAGCTCGGCGGTCTGGTCCGCCGTGGGGATGTCACTGCGTCGGGTCATACGCGCTCCGGGTTTGGGCCGGCGCGGGGCTCACCGCTCAAATCAGCGAAGGGCCCGAAACGATGCGCTCGGCGTCCTTTTCAGTGATGGGGATGGTGGCGTTGGCGATCACGTGGGCAATCAACCAGTCTCGCAGTCGCTCCTTGCCGTCGCCAGCGAAGGATTCGAACACGCAACCGGACTGCACACCGTCTGCGCCCTTGAAACAGTTGGCTACTCGCACCGTACCACGTATTTGATCGGGCACTCCCGCACGGTGCAGCACGACGTTGAAGCAGCGTCCCACTTCGAAGGCCCCGGGCATGCCGAAGCCCTCCAGCGACAGATCGGTAAGCGCCTCACGCTGCTCGTCGAAGACGGCCCAGAAACACTCACTACCGCGACGCAAGGCGACGAAACGTTGCCTGCCGCGTCGCTCGCCTGCGCTTTCGGTGCCGCCTTCAGCCATGTTCACTCCTGTTGGTTGCAGGCGGGTGGCCGCAGCCCGGATGATGAGAAAGGGCGCCGGATCTTCAGCGCTCCTGTGTCAGGAATGTAGCAAAACGACGTGCCTGCGGTGCAAGCAGACGTATCACGCACCCTTGCGGATTCGCTCCACGAGCTGGTCCACCACCTTGAGGGTGTTGGCATGACTGCCGCTGAGCGAGGCAGAGGTGAGGTAACGGCCACCGACAGCAACGGTGGGCACGCCTTGTACGCGATAGGTGCGAGCGAGCTGGTCGGCACGCTGGACTTGCCCCTGTACGGCGAACGAGCTGTAGATATCCATGAACTCGTCGGCCTTGACCCCGGTGCTGCCGATCCACGCACGCACTTCAGCCTCGGTGAACAGCGGCTTCTTCTCGTCCTGGATAGCAACGAAGACGGCCGGCTCGACCTTTTCGAGCACACCCATGCCCTCGGCGGCGTAGTACAGCCGTGCCAAAGCGCGCAGTTGCTCACGCCCCCAGATGGCCGGCACGGCGCTGAAACGGACGTCGTCCGGCAACGACTTCTTCCATTCCTGAATCAAGGGATAGAAATTGCGGCAATGCGGGCAGCCGTAGTGAAAGAACTCCAGCACTTCGATCTTGCCGCTGGAATCCTGCGGCACCGGCGTGGCCAGTACTTCGAACGGGTCGGCCGCCAGCAGCAGCGACGGCGTGACGGACAGGGCGGCAAAAGCGGCGGTGCTCTTGAGCATGAGACGGCGATTCATGGCGATCAACTTCCTCAGCGGGTCAGGGACTGGGGTTCAGACGCAGGTGCTCTGAACGGGTTCCACCTGTGATGAAAATTACGGCGTGGCCTGCACCACGTTGCCGGACACACCGGCTGCGGCAAGGCGCGAGCGCACCGAAGTCATGTCTTCCGGCCGGGCGAACGGCCCGACCCGCACGCGGTGCACGATGCGGCCATCGTCGAGCTGCGCGCGCTGGGCCACGGCCTCGATACCGTTGAGCGCAAGCCGGGCCTTCATGTTGTCGGCTTCGGCCGGGTCATTGAAGGCGCCCACCTGCAGATACAGGCGCTCCGCCTTGGGCGGAGCTTCACCGGTGGGAGTGGTCGGCGGCGTGGGCGCGGCGATGCCGGCATCGCCGCGCGGCAGCACGGTGTAGAAATCGAAATCGCGTACCTGGACAGGGCGGTCACCCGGCTTTCCCGGCAGCGACAGAGGCTCGGTGCTGATCGGTGCAATCACCTGCGCCGGTGTCTGGAACGGAGAAGTGCGCGTCAGGTACCACGCCGAACCGGCCGCCAGTACCGCCCCCAGCGCCAGACCGACCAGCAGGCCGGCAATTACGCCGCTGCTTTTGCCGGACGTTTTGGCGACGAGCCGTCGCGGTGCGCGGCGGGGCTTGGTTTCACGAGGCATGGGGCCCTCCCGTGGGTTTACATCGATTCCGGCGCAGTCACGCCGAGCAGGTTCAAACCGTTGGCGAGGACGCGGCGTACCGCACTCGCCAAGGCCAGACGTGCGAGTTTGACGGCTTCGTCATCGACGAGCATGCGCTCGGCGTTGTACCAGCCGTGGAAATCACCCGCCAGATCCTTGAGGTAAAAAGCGATCTGGTGCGGTGCATAGTCGTTTGCGGCGTTCTGCACGAGCTCGGCGAAAGCCCCCAAGCGCGCGCACAAGGCAAGTTCGCGCTCACCCGACAAGGCCGCCAGATCAGCGTCGAGCAGCGCCGATTCGGTGCCGTCCCACTGGGCCAGCACCGAGCACACGCGCGCGTGAGCGTACTGGATGTAATACACCGGGTTTTCGTTGCTCTGACTCTTGGCGAGGTCGAGGTCGAAATCCAGATGCTGATCGCTCTTGCGCAGCACATAGAAGAAACGGCAGGCGTCGTTGCCGACTTCGCGGCGCAGCTCGCGCAGGGTCACGAAGTCGCCCGAACGGGTAGACATCGAAGCCTTCTGGCCGTTTCGATACAGCACGGCAAACTGCACCAGTGCCACGTCGAGTTTTTCGGGCGGCAGATCGAGCGCTTTGATGGCACCGGTCACGCGCGCGATGTAGCCGTGGTGGTCGGCACCCCAGATGTCGATGACCCGGTCGAAACCGCGTTCGTACTTGTTCAGGTGGTAGGCAATGTCCGAGGCGAAGTAGGTGTATTGCCCGTTGTCGCGCTGCACGACACGGTCTTTCTCGTCGCCGAAATCGGTCGAGCGGAACCACTTGGCGCCGTTCTGCACGTAAATGTGACCGCGCTGCTCGAGCTCGCCGACAGCACGCGCCACCAAGCCGGTGTCGAACAGGCTCTTCTCCGAGAACCACTGCTCGAAAACCACACCGAACTCGCCCAGATCCTGGCGGCAGTCGCTGAGCTGTTCGTTCAGCGCGAAGCCATGCACGGCGGCGTAGTCTTCACCCAGCAGACGCTTGGCGTTGGCGATCAGCGCGTCCAGATGCTGCTCGCGTTGGCGGCCGGCCTCGTCGTCCTTGCGGGCGGCGTCCGGCAGGCCGGGCGTGCCGGCGAGCACGTCGTCAGCAGTGACCTTGGCGAAGCGATCCTGGTGCGCGTCGCGCAGTTCGCGCGCCATCGCCACCACGTAATCGCCCTGATAGCCGTTCGGCGGAAAGGGCACCTCGATATCGAACAGCGCGAGATAACGCAGCCAGGTCGAAGTACCAAGAATGTCCATCTGACGGCCAGCGTCGTTGATGTAGTACTCGCGGGTGACGTCGTAGCCGGCGAAATCGAGCACCGACGACAGTGACGCGCCATACGCCGCACCGCGCCCGTGGCCCACATGCAACGGCCCGGTCGGGTTGGCCGACACGAACTCCACCTGCACTTTCTGGTTCTTGCGCTCGCCGCGACCGAAGGCCTCGCCGCGCGTGAGCACTTCGCGCACCACCGAGGTCTTAGCGTCCGACGCCAGCGTGAAGTTGATGAAGCCGGCCCCGGCGATCTCGACCTTCGAAACCAGATCCGACGACGGCAGCTCCTTCACCAAAAGCGTCGCCAACTCACGCGGGTTGCGGCGCAGAGGCTTGGCCAGCTGCAAGGCCAGATTGGTGGCGAAATCGCCATGCCCGGCCTGCTTGGGGCGCTCGAGGTGTACGGGCGTATCAACCTGATCGGGCGCAACGCTCGCCAATGCGGCGCGCAGCAGTTCGGCGAGATGAATCCTGGGTTCGGCGCTCATGGCACTCTGATGCATGGAAAAGGCCGCAATTATAGCGGATCGGGGCACCCAACCCGGAGCTCGCGTGCAATTTGCAACCATTTCGATGGGGCCTCACCTCGGCGCCAAAGCCTCCCGGAGAACGCGCACGCGTCGCGGCAAACATGCGCGGGCCCACCCACCCGCTCGACCCGGCGTCGCCCCATTCTCTCCGGCAAAACCGCGTCGAACGCGCCCTTCCCGCCCAAGTGAAGGCCGCCCACGACACGGCACCAACCCGCCGCATCAAGCGCACTTGTTTGCCGACAAACTTGCACACAAGATGGGCGTGGCGCCAGAAAGTAGACCCAAAGACGGGCGTGGCTGCGAACTGGGCAGCCGCGGCACACGCACTCAGAAATTGACCGGCGGCGCCACGATCTTTCGCATTCGCCTTCACACCCTCCAAGACAACACGCAGCAATTACAAGCCGTCCAGCACTCATGCCATGACGGGCAGATTCCTGCGACATGAATGCCATATGGGTGACCGCGATAAGTACAATCGATCGCAACCCACCGCTGCGCTTATTGGCATCAATCCTGCTGTAAGGGCTTACCGAACCAGCGGGAGCTCAACATGCAAGCAGCGGTAGCAACACACGCCGGCGACACCGTCACAAGCGGTGGCGACACGGCCATTTCACTGAAGCGCCTCAAAAAGACCTTCGAGGATGACGAGGGCAACATCGTCGAAGTCATCCGCGACATCACGCTCGACATCAAGGAGCGGGAGTTCATCAGCATCGTGGGGCCGAGCGGCTGCGGCAAGACGACGATGTTCAACATCATCGCCAAGCTGCTCGAGCCGACCTCGGGCGACATCGTGTTGCGCAAGGGCCGGCCGAAGAGCAAGCGCGGCTCGCAGATCGGCTACATGCTGCAGCGCGACCTGCTGTTTCCGTGGCGCACGATTCTGGAGAACGTGACGTTGGGCCTTGAGTTGGCCGGCATCGGCAAGGCCGAGCGCCATGCCAAAGGGCTGGACTACCTGTCGCGCTACGGCCTGGGCGACTTCGCCAATGCGTATCCGCATTCGCTGTCGGGAGGCATGCGCCAGCGCGCGGCGCTGATCCGCACGCTGATCACCGACCCCGACATCATCCTGCTCGACGAGCCCTTCTCGGCGCTCGACTACCAGACCCGGCTGGTGCTGGAGGACGAGATCGTTTCGATCCTGCGCGAGTTCGGCAAGACGGTGGTGCTGATCACCCACGACATCGGCGAGGCCATTGCCATGTCCGACCGCATCGCGGTGATGACGCAGCGCCCGACCACCGTCAAGAACCTCTACGACGTCGGGCTTTCACGCGAGCACGGCTCGTGCATCAAGGCGCGCAGCGACAGCCGCTATCAGGCCCTGTTCGACACCATCTGGGCCGACCTCGACATTCAGCTCGGAGCCAAGCACCCATGAGCACAGCTTCCACCCTCACCGACGCCGCCACCAAGCGCAAGACCGTTTCGGAGCGCAAACGCAAGGCCCGCCAGGTCTTCCTGCAGGACAACCTCGCCCGCCTGTTGATCATCGCCGTGGTGCTGTTCCTGTGGCAGGTCGGCGTCAATCACAAGATCATCGATCCGTTCCTGATGGGCTCGCCGCTGGGCATCGGCGCTGAAGCCTGGCGCATGATCGGCACCGGGCAGCTCTTCACTGACACCGTCGCCACGGTGCAGGCCACGGTGGCCGGCTTTCTCGGCGGCAGCATTCTGGGCTCGCTGTGCGGGCTGCTGCTGTGGTACGCCAAACGCCTGGCGCGCATCCTCGACCCGTTCTTCATCGCGCTCAACGGCCTGCCCAAGATCGCGCTGGCGCCGATGATCATCATCTGGTTCGGCTCGGGCATGTTCTCGAAGATCGCACTGGCCTTCATCGCGACCTTCGTGGTGGCCGTGCTGACCGCTTACCAGGGCTCGCACCAGATCGATCAAAGCTTGGTGAACATGATGCGTTCGCTGGGCGCGACCAAGCGGCAGATCTTCGCCAAGCTGGTCATTCCCGCCACCATGCCGTGGATCATCTCGGCATTCCGTCTGAATATCGGCTTCGCCCTCATCGCCGAAGTCGGCGGCGAATTCATCGCCTCCGACCGGGGCCTCGGTCGCCTGATCTTCGTCAATGGCAACCTCTTCAACCTCAATGCCGTATGGGTAGGCGTATTCGCCCTGATGGCCGTCGCAGCAACCCTGTACTTCCTCATCACCCAGATCGAAAAGCGCCTTTTCGCCTGGTCCAAACACTGATTTTTTCCCAAGGAGTAAGTGTCATGAAGCAACTCTCGAAACTGCTGAGCGCCGCACTTGTTTCCATCCCGCTGCTGGCTGGCGGACAGAACGCCCACGCCAAGGACACGGTGCTGATCGCCGAGGCCTTCCATTCGCTGCTGTACCTGCCGGTGTATGTGGCGCGCCACGAGGGGCTCTTCGCCAAGCACGACATCGACGTGCCGGTGGTGCGCTCGGCCGGATCCGGCCCGGTGGCGCTGGCCTCGGTGCTGTCGGGCGAAGCGCAGTTCTCGGTGCATGGGCCGGAGCATGTCGGCTTTGCCCGCGAGCGCGGCGGCCAGGCACGCGCCATCAGCGCGGTGGCCAACAGCGCGCCGGTGTGGGTGCTGGCCAAGCAGGACGTGAAGTTCGAGGGCCCGGCCGACTTCAAGGGCAAGCGCGTCGCCGTGGGCCTCGCCCCCGGCACGTCGAACACTCTGCTCAAGCGCATCCTGCAGGACAACAAGCTTGAATGGGGCAAGGACGTGCGCGTGACCGAGGTGCAGAACATGCTCGAACTCGGCCCCGTACTGGCCGGCAGCGCCGACATCGCGGTGGCCTACCAGCCGCTGGTCGAACAAGGCCTGGCGCAGGGGCTGAAGCTGGTGCATGACTTCACCGAGGACTACCCGGAGTACGCCTTCTCCACCATCAACACGGCGCAGAAGACGATCGACACCAACCCGGATCTGGTGAAGCGCTTCGTCGCGGCCATCAACGACTCGCTCAAGCTGATCCACGCCAACCCGGAAGCCGCCAAAGCCGTTGCCCGCAAAGAGTTCGACAGCCTCGACGCCGCCACGGTGAATGCCGCCGTGCAGCGCATGATCGACCGCAACGTCTATCCGCCGAGCGTGATGATCACCGAGAAGGCCTTCGAGAACGCCATCGGCATGCAGCAGCTCGTGGGCAACATCAAGGGCGAGATGCACTACGCCGACCTGGTCGACCCGAGCTTCGCCAAGAGCGCCATGGGCCAGTAAGCCCGCGCGGCGCACGGGCCCGCCCCGTGCGCCGCACTTGATCGACACATGCCCGTTTCACTCTGGAGTCACAGCACGATGCTTCCCCGCACCATCAGCGCCTTGCGCACGCTCTACACCCGCCGCGAAATCAGCCCGTCCGAAGCGCTCGCGGAATCGCTGGCCGTCATCGAACGCAAGGAGCCGGTCGTCAAGGCCTGGACGCAGTTGCACGCCGACGAGGCGCGCGAGCACGCCCGCAAGCTCGACCACACCATCACCCGCTTGGCCGAACTGCCGCCGCTGTTCGGCGTGCCCTACGGCGCCAAGGACATCTTCCACGCCGCCGGCTGGCCCACCGAGGCCGGCTCGAAAGTGATCGCAGGGGAAGTCTCACAGGAAGACGCCACCGTGGTACGTCTGCTGCGTGAGCAACAGGCCATTCTGCTGGGCAAGACCACCACCACCGAATTCGCCAACTGGGGCGGCCCGCCGCCCACCACCAACGCCTGGAACCCGGAACACACGCCGGCCGGCTCGAGCAGCGGCTCGGCCGCTGCGGTGGCCAGCGGCATGGTGCCCTTCGCGCTGGGCACGCAGACGTCCGGCTCGCTCAGCCGGCCGGCCGCCTTCAACGGCGTGACCGTGCTCAAGCCCACCTATGGCCGCATCAGCAAGCACGGCGTGATCCCCGCCAGCATTGCGCTCGACCACATCGGCGCCTTCACCCGCGACATTGCCGACACCGTGCTGTTCTTCAATGCGGTGGCCGGCCCCGACCCGCTCGACCCGGCCACGCTGCCGACGCCGCCGGTACCGCTGCAGCTTCGCGCCAGCGGCCCGAAAACCATCGGCGTGCTCGACACCCGACATTTCCGCAATGCCGACACCGCAGTACTGGCGCACTACGAAGCCGCGCTGAAGACCTTCGTCGAGATGGGCTACGAGGTGATCGAGATCGCCACGCCGCCCGGCTTCGAAGAGAGCATCGCCGCGCACGCCGTGGTGATGCAGGCGGAAGTGGCGCACTACCACAGCCAGTATTTCGGCGAGCGCGCCGCACTCTACAGCGACTACCTGCGCGAATACATCCGCGAGGGGCTTGCCATTCCGGCCGAGCGCTACATCGAAGCGCAAGCCGTACGCCTGCGCTACCGCCGCGCCTTTGCCGGCGCCTTCGACAAGGCCGACATTCTCGCCACGCCTGCGGCTCCCACCACGGCGCCGCACGGCCTGCACGCCACCGGCTCGCCTGCGTTCAACCAGCCCTTCAGCAATCTTGGCGTGCCGACACTGGCAATGCCCAATGGCTTCGCCGACAACGGCCTGCCCACCGGGCTGCAACTGATCGCGCCGATGTGCGAAGAGCAACGGCTGATCGACGCCGGCTACCACTTCCAGTCGGCCACCGACTGGCATCTGCGCGTGCCGGAGTAAGCCACGATGCTGCCCACCCTGCCGTTGATCTGGCTCGGCTACGCCGGCATCGGAGCCTTGTCGGGGCTGCTGGCCGGCACCTTCGGCATCGGTGGCGGCATCGTCATCATCCCGGCGCTGCTGATCATCTTCAGCTTGCAGAACGTGTCGCCTGAAGTGGCCATGCACTTGGCGGTGGGCACCTCGCTGGCGTCCATCGTGGTGTCGGGCGCCGCCGCGGCACGCACCCATCACCGCAATGGCAACGTGTTGCTGTACCGGCTGCGGCAGTTGCTGCCTGGCCTGCTGGGCGGGGCCATCGTCGGGGTGCTCGTCGCCAGCGCCTTGAGCGGCAGCGCGCTGCGCGCGGCCTTCGGCAGCTTTCTGGTGCTGCTGTCGCTGCACAGCCTGTCGGGCTGGCCGCGCCTGGCGCGCGGCGCACCACCGTCGCCGGCCGGCGCAGTGGCCGCCGGCGGGGTGATCGGCACGGCCTCGGCGCTGTTCGGCATCGGCTGCGGCACGCTGACCATCCCATGGCTGACGCGCTGCGGCGAGGCGCTGAAGCCGGCCATCGGCACGGCCGCCGCCTGCGGCGCTCCGACGGCGTTGATCGGCACGGCAACCTTCATTGCCGTCGGCTGGGGCAACCCCGCCCTGCCGCCGGGCGCCACCGGCTACGTGATGTGGCCGGCGCTGCTGGGGATCATCCTCGCAAGCATTCCCTTCGCCCAACTGGGTGCGCACGTGACACGCATCGCGCCCACCCGCGTGCTCAACCGGCTGTTCGCGCTGATCATGCTGTGCGTAGGCCTGCGCATGCTGCTGGCGCCCTTTCTGTAATCCGCCACATCAAGGAGCCTCGCCCATGTCCTGTTCGCATTGCTCGCACACCATTCATCAGCATCAGAGCCATTTCGGCTGGTCGAATGCTTTTGAACCGGTTGTCCGGGTCGCGCCCGGCAGCAGCATCGAATTCGACGTGCAGGAAGCCTCCGGCGGGCAATTCACACCGCACTCGAGGGCTGCCGACGTAGCGGCGATGGACTTCGGCAAGCTCAACCCGGTGACCGGACCGATCTTCATCGACGGCGCGGAACCCGGCGATGTGCTGAAGGTGTCGATTCTGGAATTCGCGCCCAGCGGCTGGGGGTGGACGGCCAATATTCCGGGCTTCGGCCTGCTGGCCGATGAGTTCACCGAGCCAGCATTGCATGTGTGGGATTACCGGCCGGATCTGTCCGAGCCGGCAATGTTCGGCTCGTTCGCACGCATTCCGCTCAAGCCGTTCACAGGCACCCTCGGCGTGGCCCCGGCCGCGCCCGGCGTGCACAGCATCGTCCCGCCGCGACGCGTCGGCGGCAATCTCGACATCCGCGACCTGTCGGCCGGCACCGAGGTGCATCTGCCGGTGGAAGTCGCGGGGGCGCTGTTCTCGGTGGGCGACACCCACGCAGCCCAAGGCGACGGCGAGGTGTGCGGCACCGCCATCGAGAGCCCGATGCGAGTGGCGCTCAAGTTCGACCTGATCAAGCGCACGTCGCTGGCGTACCCGCGCTTCACCACGCCGGGTGCCGTGTCTGCACATCACGACGCGCGCGGCTACGAAGTCACCACCGGCATCGCGCCGGATCTGATGGAAGCCTGCCGCGCTGCGGTACGCGGCATGATTGACTTGCTTGCCTCGGCGCACGGCGTGCGGCCGATGGACGCCTACATGCTGTGCAGCGTTGCCGGTGACCTGCGCATCAGCCAGATCGTCGACCGCCCGAACTGGACCGTGTCGTTCTATCTGCCGCGTCAGATCTTCGAATAGATTGCACGATGCGTGCGCCTGGCACCCCCGCTACGCTGAAAAGCTGCATCATTGCGGACATGATCGATGTCCGTTGCATGCGCAGGCATGACGCAAGCCTGAGCACGCCGCAGGCACAGCCCGAAACCCACTTCCCACAGCAGGTCGAACGGTGAAAACGCAAACCAACGCACTGGCCGAGCAGATCTACCAGACGATCAAGCAGAGCATCTTCAACTTCGAGTTCATCCCCGGCGACCGCTTCACCGAGCAGGAAATCGCCGCGCGTTTCAACGTGTCGCGCACGCCGGTGCGCGATGCGCTGTACCGCCTCGAGCGCGAGGGCTACCTGCAGGTGGCTTTCCGCAGCGGCTGGAACGTGCGCCAGTTCGACTTCCAGCGCTTCGGCGAGCTGTACGACCTGCGCATCATTCTCGAAGTGGCCGCAGTGACCCAACTGTGCCAGACCGGCGAGCCCGATGAGCTGTTGCCGCTGCGCGCCATCTGGTGCGTGCCTGCGACTGAGCGGCTCACCGACGGCCCGCAGGTGCACATGCTCGACGAAGCCTTCCATCAGAGCATCATCGCCACCGCCCGCAACCGCGAGATGGCCAAGGTGCATTGGGACGTGACCGAGAAGATCCGCATCATCCGCAGGCTCGACTTCATCTCGGAGCGGCGCATCCAGACTACCTATGACGAGCATCAGAAGATTCTCGACCTGATCCGTCAGCGCAAGACCACCGAAGCCGCCATTGCCCTGCGCGCACACATCGAAGCCAGCAAGGCCGAAGTGCAGAAGATCACGCTGCACATGCTGCACGAGGCACGCGCCAAGCTGGCTGCCAGCACGCCGCCTCCGCCGGGCGGCAAACCCGCCCGCAAGAAAAAGACCGCCACGCTCGCCGGCGCCACCTGATCGCGCCCGGCGGCTCTCCGTTCTTCCCCCGCTGCCCGCTTTCCGGCTAAAGTCGCAGCTTTCCGCCAGCATCGAGCCGCCGTGCGCATCTTTCGTCTCGCCAGGATCATTGTCGTAAGCCTCCGCTTCGGGCTTGACCGCATCGTGCTGGATGTGGACGCCAGCGGCAGGCTGGCGAAGCTGTGGAAGGTGTTCTTCTTCTGGCGCAGCTTCTCCGAGCCGCGCGCGGTGCGCCTGCGTCGCGCCCTTGAATCGCTTGGTCCGATCTTCGTGAAGTTCGGCCAGATGCTGTCCACCCGGCGCGACCTGCTGCCGCCCGATGTCGCCGACGAACTGGCGCTGCTGCAAGACCGCGTGCCGCCCTTCCCCACCGAGCAGGCGGTTGCCATGCTCGAAGAGTTCTACGGCCGTCCGGTGGACGAGGTCTTCCGCCTGTTCGAGCGTCAGCCGGTCGCCTCGGCGTCGGTAGCGCAGG
Organism: Pseudazoarcus sp. NS20; assembly: GCF_059703745.1. NCBI lineage: Bacteria > Pseudomonadati > Pseudomonadota > Betaproteobacteria > Rhodocyclales > Zoogloeaceae > Pseudazoarcus > Pseudazoarcus sp. NS20. The sequence goes on along the minus strand of NZ_BAAKIY010000001.1, from coordinate 1,142,373 downwards.
TGCATTTCGCGGCGCTGCCGGATGGCACGGAAGTGGCCATCAAGATCCTGCGCCCAGGTATCGAGCGCGTCATCGCGCACGACATCGCCCTGCTCGAGAGCGCCGCAGTGCTGCTCGACACGCTGTGGCCGGAAGGCCGCCGGCTGAAGCCGCGCGAGGTGGTGGCGGAGTTCTCCAAGCACCTGAACGACGAGCTCGACCTGATGCGCGAGGCCGCCAACTGCTCGCAGTTACGGCGCAACTTCGCCGACTCAGCGCTGCTGCGCGTGCCCGAGGTGTACTGGGATTGGTGCGGTCGCGGCGTGATGGTGATGGAGCGCATGTACGGCGTGCCGATCTCGCAGACGGATGTGCTCGTAGCACAGGGCACCGACCTGTCGGCGCTGTCGCGCGCGGGCGTCGAGATATTCTTCACGCAGGTCTTCCGCGACGGCTTCTTCCATGCCGACATGCACCCCGGCAACATTCTGGTGCACGCCGACGGGCGCTACATCGCGCTCGACTTCGGCATCATGGGCACGCTCAACGAGCAGGACAAGAACTACCTCGCGCAGAACTTCCTGGCCTTCTTCAAGCGCGACTACCGCCGCGTGGCGCTGGCGCACATCGAGGCCGGCTGGGTGCCGGCCAAGACGCGCGTGGAGGATTTCGAGGCGGCCATCCGCACCGTATGCGAGCCGATTTTCGACCGTCCGCTGAAAGACATCTCGTTCGGCAAGACGCTGCTGCGCCTGTTCCAGACCGCGCGCCGCTTCGAGATGGAAGTGCAGCCGCAGCTCGTATTGCTGCAGAAGACGCTGCTCAACATCGAAGGTCTGGGTCGCCAGCTCGACCCCGAGCTTGATCTGTGGAAAACCGCCAAGCCCTTCCTCGAACGCTGGATGGGCGAGCAGATCGGCCTGCGCGGCTTCGCCCGTTCGATCCAGGCCGAAGCTCCGAACTGGGCCACGGCACTCCCGCAAATCCCCCGACTGGTGCATACCGCGCTTGCCGAGCAGGAACACGAGCGCCGCACACGCTTGGTCGAGCGCGAGCGCACCCTCAAGGTTCAGCGTCGCCAAAGCCGCATGCTGAGCTTGATCGGCGTGCTGCTGGCCGTGCTGATCGCACTCGAAATATATGGCCGCTTCGGCTGACCCCGAACTGGCTCATTCCGTGCTTGTGGCGGGTGCGCATGATGGTTTGGACGCACCATCGGCCTACCCGAAGCGGGTGGCCACGCGCGCGCAACATTCGTTGATACACTTGCGCGCACAAAAATCGCCCTTCCCGACCACCTCCCGGAAGAACTGACCATGCTGCTCTGGCTTGTCGTTGCCTACCTTGCCGTTTCCGTCGCCATCGGTCTGTACGCCGCCACCCGTGTGCACAACGCACGCGACTACATCGTGGCCGGCCGCAATCTGCCCTTCGTGTTCGTGCTGGCCATGGTTTTTGCGACGTGGTTCGGCGCAGAAACCGTGCTCGGCATCTCGGCCACCTTCATCGACGAAGGCTTTCGCGGACTGATCTCCGATCCGCTCGGCGCTTCGCTGTGTCTGGTGCTGTTCGGCCTGATTTTCGCGCGGCCGCTGTACCGCATGAACCTGCTGACACTGGGCGACTTCTTCCGCGTGCGCTACAACCGCAACACCGAAGTCGCGCTGTCGCTGGCCATCATCGTCTCCTACCTGGGCTGGGTCGGCGCGCAGATGGCCGCGCTGGGTCTGGTCTTCAACGTGCTGTCGGACGGCGCCATCTCGATCAACCAGGGCGTCTTCATCGGCGCCGCGGTGGTACTGGTGTACACGCTGTTCGGCGGCATGTGGTCCGTGGCACTGACCACCTTTGTGCAGATGATCGTGATCATCCTCGGCCTGCTGTACGTGACGTATCTTGCGGGCGACATGGCCGGCGGCTTCAACACGGTGATTGCCAAGGCTGCGGCCGAAGGCAAATTCGAATTCCTGCCCACGCTCGACATGCTCGACATGCTGGCGTGGATTGCCGCGCTGGTCACCATGGCCCTGGGCTCGATCCCGCAGCAGGACGTGTTCCAGCGCGTGAACGCTTCCAAGAACGAGCGCGTGGCGGTATTGGGCACCACCATCGGCGGCTTCGCGTATTTCTTCTTCGCCGCCGTACCGCTGTTTCTGGCCTACTCGGCGACGCTGATCGACGCGGAGATGGTCGAGAAATTCATGGAGGTCGACTCGCAGTTGATCCTGCCGAGCCTGATCGTCAATTACATGCCGTTCGCCGCCCAGGTGGTGTTCTTCGGTGCACTGCTGTCGGTCATCATGAGTACCGCATCGGGCACCCTGCTGGCCCCGTCGGTGACCTTCTCCGAGAACATCCTGCGAGGCTTCTGGCCGAGCATGAGCGACCGCCAGCTGCTCGCCTGCACACGCGGGGCGGTGTGCGCCTTCGCCGTGCTGGTGGCGGTGTATGCCGTGTCCACCGACGCCACCATCCATCACATGGTTGAAAGCGCCTACCGCGTGACGCTTGCGGGCGCCTTCGTCCCGTTGGCAGCCGGCCTGTTCTGGAAACGCGCCAACAACCTCGGCGCCACACTGGCCATCGTGCTGGGGATCGGCACCTGGCTGATGCTGGAGCTGTTCGTGCCTGAAGGCGACATCGAACCGCAACTGTTCGGGCTCGCCGTCAGTGCGCTGGGCATGATCATCGGGGGTTACGTCGGCAAGCCGACACATCACCGTCCGCACGCCGGCCATCACCACGCGGCCGCGGGCACGCACCACACGTCACACTGAAGCGCAGCGGAGAGCGTCGTACGTATGATCTTTGACGGCACGACGCCCCGACTGCCCCGCTACCTTGCGGCCAGTTGCTTCGCACTGATCGCCTACGCCTGCCTGTATCCGTTCAGCGGCTGGACTTGGAGCGGGCTGCCGCTCTTCGACTACCTGTGGGCACCCAAACCCAAATACCTGCGCACCGAGGACATCGTCGTCAACATCCTCGGCTACATGCCGCTCGGCTTCGCGCTGGTGCCCGCCTTGCCGCGGCGCTGGCACGTCGCTACAGCCGTCGTGGTGGCCACGTGCATGGGCGCGCTGTTCAGCTTCTCGATAGAGACCACCCAGAACTTCCTGCCGACGCGCGTTTCATCCAACCTCGATCTGGCCTGCAACACGCTGGGAGCCTTCCTCGGCGCCGCACTGGGGGCGCTGGCCGGGCGAAGACTGTTCGACCGCGGTGGCGGCATTCAGCGCTGGCGGGCCGAGAACATCGTTGCCGGGCGCACCGGCGATCTCGGCCTGATCCTGCTGGCGCTGTGGCTGCTGGCGCAATGGATGCCCGACAGTGCGTTGTTCGAAGCCGGCGACCTGCGCCGCCTGTTGCAGCTCCCCACGCCGATGCCCTTCCAGCCCGGCGCCTTCTTCACGCTGGAAGCGGCCATGGTGGCGTCCAGCCTGCTCGCCGTCGGCCTGCTCGCCCGCTGCATGATGCAAACCACGCGGGTGTGGCCGATGGTGGCGCTGCTGCTCGGCGGCATCGCCATCAAGAGCGCAGCCACCGCCGTGTTCGTGGCACCCGGTGACGCCTGGCTGTGGCTCACCCCCGGCACGCGCGACGGACTGATCGCCGGCACCGCCCTGCTGCTTGCGGCACTCTTCCTGCCGCGCGTGATGCAGCACGCGCTGGCCGGCATGGCATTGCTGGGCGCAGCGACGCTCGCCAACCTGATTCCCGAAAACCCCTATCTGGCCAACACCTCGCGCCTGCTGTCGGGCAACTTCGAGAATTTCCACGGCCTGATCCGCCTGCTCTCGGGCACCTGGCCGTTTCTGGCGCTGGCGTATCTGTCGGCACTGGGCTTATGGCGCGGCGACCACCTCGACGCCCGGGCCTAGCGTCGGCGGTATAATTGCCTTTTGCTCCGGCGGCTTTGCGCCACCGCGCACGGCGCCGGACGGAGACCCCGATGAGTTACTTCCGCCACCACGTCTTCTTCTGCTGTAACCAGCGCGCACCCGGCGAAAACTGCTGCAACGACTACAAGGCGTCCGACCTGCAGGCCTACGCCAAGAAGCGCGTCAGCGATCTCGGCCTCAAGGGCCGCGGCCACATCCGCATCAACAAGGCCGGCTGCCTCGATCGCTGCGACGACGGCCCGGTGCTGGTGGTCTATCCCGACAACGTCTGGTACACCTATGTGGACCAGGAGGACATCGACGAGATCATCGACGAGCACCTCGTCCATGGTCGCGTGGTGTCCCGACTCAAACTTGGAGATTCCTGATGAACCGTCCCCTTCCGACCGAACAGATCGAGCTTCGCGGCCCGGCCGGAAAGATCGATGCGCTGATCGACGTCCCGCACGAGGTGCGCGGCATCGCGCTGGTATGCCACCCGCACCCGCTGTTCTCGGGCACCAACACCAACAAGGTAGCCCACACCCTGGCGCGCTCGATGCGCGACCTCAACTACGCCACCATTCGCCCCAACTTCCGCGGCGTGGGTGGCAGTGAAGGCGAGCACGACGAGGGCTGGGGCGAAACCGAAGACATGCTGTCGGTGCTGAGCTGGGCGCAATCGCGCTGGGGCGTGTTGCCGCAGGCTGTGGCGGGCTTCTCGTTCGGCGCCTTCGTGGCAAGCCGCGTGGCCAAGCGCCTGGCTGAATCTCCGGCGCCCGCGCACCGCATCGTGCTGGTCGGCACGCCGAGCGGCGAGATGATCGGCTCCGACCGCTTCTACGATCTCGACCCGCTGCCCGAAGACGTGCCCACGCTGTTGATCCACGGCGAGAAAGACAACACCTGCTCCATGCAGAATGTCTTCGACTGGGCCGGCGAACAGGATCTGCCGGTGTCGGTCGTACCCGGCGCCGATCACTTCTTCGGCGGCAAGCTGCATGTGCTGCGCAAGATCATCGAAGGGAGTTGGGCACCGCTGTAATCACCCTCGCACCCAAGGAGGCATCATGAAACTCGTTGCATCGCTGACCAGCCCGTACGCTCGCAAGATCCGCATCATGCTGGCCGAAAAGAATCAGCCCTTCGAACTCGTGGTCGATTCGCCCTGGGAGCCGACCAGTACCGTCCCCGAGGTCAATCCGCTGGGCAAGGTGCCGGTGCTCGTCACCGACGATGGCGAGACCTTCTTCGATTCGCCGGTGATCGCCGGCTGGCTCGAAACGCTGTCGATCGCGCCTCGTCTGATCCCGGCAGACCCGCTCGAAGCGGTAAGGGTGCGACAACTCGAAGCGCTGGCCGACGGCATCACCGACGCTGCCGTGGTCATCGTGCGCGAGGGGCGCCGCCCCGAAGCGCAGCGAAGCGAAAGCGTGGTGGCACGTCAGATGCAGGCCATCGAACGCGGCCTCGACCGCCTGGATCAACTCGCCACCGGCCGCCACTGGCTGCAGGGCGACGGCATGAGTCTGGGCGACATCAGCGTGGGCGTGATGCTGGGCTTTCTGGAGTTACGCTTGCCGCAACTCGACTGGAAGAAAGGGCGGCCCGAGCTGGAAATGCTGGGCGAACGCCTGTTCGAACGCGCGAGCTTCACCGACACCATCCCACCGGCCGGCTGAGCCTTCGGTGGCGTTTCAGTTGAGCAAGGGGCGGCCCGTTTCCAGCATGTGACGGATGCGGGCCTGTGTTTCGGGCGTGCGCAGCAACGCCATGCACTGTGCGCGCTCGAGTTCCAGCAGATCGGCTTCGTCCACGTGCGTCCCGGCCGCCACGTCTCCACCGCACAAGGCCGTAGCCGTGGCCTGCGCCACACGCAACTCGTGTCGGCCGAGCTCGCGACGGGCGGCCAGGGCAGCCACACATGCCGCTGCGCCCTCACGCCCGGCCACCACCACCTGGCGCTCCAGCGACCCCGGCGCCCACGCCACATCGTGCAAGACGCGTGCGCGCTGGATGGCGACATACAGCAGCTCGCGGGGGTGCATCACCACGTCGTCGCTGCGGCGCGCGTAGCCCAGACCCTGCGCGTGCCGCGCGTTGTCCGACACGGTGGCCCTCATGATGTGCAGGAACATCTGTCGCACGAAGGGCAGCACATCCTCGCCGCCCACGCGGCGCGCCAGCCGCGCGGCCTCCACCGCCAGCGCCGCCGAACCGCCGCCTGCCGGAATCAGGCCCACGGCGCTTTCCACCAAACCAACACGCGACTCGAAGGCCAGCACGCGGTGCGCCGCGCGCATCGCGAACTCGCATCCGCCCCCCAGTGCCTGGCCCTCGATGGCGGCCACGACCGGCACCACCGAGCCCTGAATGGCCTGCGCCACGCGCTGAAAACCGTGGATCATGCGCTCCAGTGCGGCGAACTCACCCGCCTCGCAGCCCGCCAGCACGCGCTTCAAGTCGGCGCCGGCACTGAATGGCGCAGCCTGATGAATCAGCAGCCCGTTCAGATCGCGCCCGGCACGCTGCACGACTTCCAGCAAACCCTCCAGCACCGCATCGTCGATGACGTGCATGCGTGTGGTGAGCGAAACGATGCCGATGCGCGGGTCCTGGTCACTGCGGCGCCACAGTCGCACGCCGGCGTTGTGCCAAAGCTCTTCGCCGGGCGCGGCGCCGTCCTCTCCGAAGACGCGCTCCGGCGTGAGCTGGCGCAGATACACCTGCAGCGCGATGCGTGACTGAAGCCCGCCACTGGCCACGCTCCACGAACCATCCGTTTCATGCACGGCATCACGCCCGAACACCCACTTTGGCAAGGGCACGTCGGCCATCGTCAGCCCGGCGTCGATGTCGGCCTGAATGGCCTGCGCCACGGCGCGCCAACCGGCGGCTTGCCACAGTTCGAACGGCCCTTGCGCCCAGCCGAAACCCCAGCGCATCGCCAGATCCACTTCGCGCGCGCTCTCGGCCACTTCCGATAGATGGAAGGCCGCGTAATGAAAAAGATCGCGCAGACTCGACCACAGCATTTCGGCCTGCGGGTGAGACGAGGCCCGCAAACGCTGCAGCCGCAGCGCCGGGTCGCGCTCAGCCAGGATGGCGGCCACCTCGGGCGCCACCTCGGCACGGCTGTCGCGATACGTCTCACCGTCCAGCACCTGGATGCGCTTGCCGTCCTTGCGGTACACGCCGGCACCGCTCTTGGCGCCGAGCGCACCGCGCCCCACCAGGCGCGACAACCATTGCGGCTCGCCAAACCACGGGTGCCACGGATCGTCCGGCAGCCGATCACGCAATGTGCCGATCACGTGCGCCATTGTGTCGAGCCCCACCACATCGGCGGTGCGGAAGGTGGCGCTGCGCGGCCGGCCGATGAGCGGGCCGGTGAGCGCATCGGCCTCGTCGAAGTGCAGCCCCAGGCGCTCGGTGTGGCGCATCACCGCCAGCAGCGCGAACATGCCGATGCGGTTGGCTATGAAGTTGGGCGTGTCGTGTGCCCGCACCACGCTTTTGCCAAGCCGGGTGGTGAGCCAGCTCTCCAGACGGTCCAGCAACACCGGCTCGGTCTCCGGCCCGGCGATCAGTTCGACCAGCGCCATGTAGCGTGGCGGGTTGAAGAAATGTACGCCGCAGAAGCGCGCACGCAGGGGCGACGGCAGCACGTCTGACAAGGCACGCACCGACAGCCCGGAGGTGTTGGTGACCAACAAGGCCTCTTCTTGGATGAACGGCGCCACACGCTCGAACAGCGTGGTCTTGAGGTCGAGGCGCTCGGCAATCGCCTCGATCACCAGTTCGCATTCGCGCAGGCGGGCAAGGTCCGTGTCGTAGCTCGCGGCGGTGATGCGCAGGCCTTCGCGCGCGGTGGCAAGCGCGGGTGGTGAAAGGGATGGCAATCGCTCCAGTGCGGCGGCAGCCGCACCCGGCAGATCGAACAACACGACGTCACAGCCGGCGTTGGCACAGTGCGCGGCAATCTGCGCCCCCATGACCCCGGCGCCCAACACGCCTACCTTGCGCACGACGAGACGGCTCATGACGCCCTCCGATTTCAGCCCGGCGGACCGTCCGGAAACACCGGGCGCTTGTTGCCGTGCTCGTCCAGCGCGACGTAGGTCAGCGTGGCTTCGGTCACTTTGACCACCTTGGGATGGACGGGGTCACGCTCGGCAAACACTTCGACATCCACGGTGATCGACGTGCTGCCGACGCGCTGGATGTCGGCATAGAAACTCACCACGTCACCCACCGAAACCGGTTGATGAAACGCGAAGGCATTCACTGCCACGGTGACCACCCGACCGCGCGCCAGACGATGCGCGGCAATGGCTCCGGCCACGTCCACCTGCGCCATGATCCAACCGCCGAACACGTCGCCCGCCGGATTGGTATCGGCGAGCATGGTCATCATGCGCAGCTCGGGCTGGCGGTGCTCGGGCAAGGCGCTGGGGGCGTCCTGGGTGGGGCGAGGCGGATGATGGGTCATGCGGCAGCCTTGTGATGTTGGCGGGTGGCGCGGCGCAGCGGGCCGCCGAGAAACGGTGGGTATCCGGCGCCGAAGATCAGCCCGGCATCGACCAGATCGGCATCGGCCACCACACCGCGCTCGAGTGCGCTGCGCGCTGCGGCATCCAAAGGCTCGAACAGGCGCTCGGCAAGACCGTGCGGCGCTTTCGCGCGCTCATCGCGCTGCACCCGGCCGTCACGCCATTCATACAGCCCGCGCCCGCTCTTGCGTCCGAGGTCTCCGCGCTCGACGGCGTTTTTCAGGCATGCCGGCACCGGCTCGAGGCCCATTCCGCGACCGGCCGCCAGCGCCACATCAAGCCCGATGCGATCCACCAGTTCGATGGGGCCAACGGCCATGCCCGCATCGCGCATGGCCTTGTCGATGGCGGCAGCCGGAATACCCTCGTCCACACAGCGCAGCGCCTCGAACAGGTAGGGCGCCAGCACCGCATTGACCAGAAAGCCCGGCTGGCTGGCCACCGTCAATGGCAGCTTGCCCAGTGCCACGACGAACGAAGCCGCGCGCGCAATCGCGCCGCGCTCGTTGTCGTCCTTGGCGACCACCTCGACCAGCGGCATGCGTTGCACCGGGTTGAAGAAATGCAGGCCGATCAGCCGCGCCGGCTGCGCGAACTGCGCGGCAATGTCTTCCAGCGCAAGGCTCGAGGTGTTGGTGGCCAGCAGGGCATCGGGCCGGGCGCGCGCTTCGATTTCGGCAAACAGCGCGCGTTTGATGTCGAGGTCTTCCGCCACCGCCTCGATCACCAGATCGGCACGGCGCACGCCGTTCCCGGCGGCATCGGGCACCAAGCGATCGAGCAGGTCGCGCTGGCGAATGGGGTCATGGCGATAGCGTTCGCGCGCCATCGCCCCCGCACGCCCGATGGCTGCGGCGATGGCCTCGGGCCGTTGATCCTGCAGCGTCACATGGAAGCCTCGCGCAGCACACAGCGCCGCGATGTCACCGCCCATGGTGCCTGCGCCGATCACATGCACATGACGAATCTCGTGTGCGATATCACTCGCCGTGCGGCGCAGACGCTCACGCAGGCGGAACACCCGCAGCAATTCGTGCGCCGTGTCGGAGCGCAGCAAGGCGGCAACCGAAACCGGCGACGCGTCCGGCTCGGCCAAGGTGTCGCCACCGTGGCGCGCCCACACCTCGAGCAGGGCGAAGGGTGCGGGATAGTGCTCCGGACGCACTCGCGCGACCAAGCGCTTGCGTGCCTGCTTCGCCACGAAGCGGCGCAGCAGCGTGGCCTTGAGCACGTCGCGCCACGGCAGATGACGGCAATGCCGGCCGGACATCACGACCGTGCGCCCGGCGTTTTCCATGATGCGCGGCGGTACGCACACGTCGGCCAAGCCCATCGCGCGGGCTCGATGGGCCGACACGTCGCGCCCTGAAAGCATCAGATCAAGCGCCACCGTCGGGCCGACCAGCGCCGGCAGCCGACGCATGCCGCCCCAGGCCGGCACCAACCCGAGACGCACTTCGGGCAGGCCGAGGCGCGTTTTAGGGTCATCCACCACCACGCGGTAGGTGCACGCCAGCGCCAACTCCAGCCCGCCGCCGAGGCAATGTCCGCGAATCAGCGCCAGCGTGGGAAACGGCAGACGCGCGATGCGCTCGAACACGTCCCAACCACGCGACACCAGCTCGCGCGCAGCCTGCGGAGAATCGGTCGCGGCCACTTCATCGAGATCGGCGCCGGCGCAAAAACCCTCGCGCTTGGCCGAGGTGATCACCAGCCCAGTCGGCGGATCGTTCTCGAGCATGCCAACAACCTCGGCCAACTCGTCGAGCACGGCGGCCGACAAGGTGTTCACGCGCTCGCCGGCACGGTCGAGCACCAGCCAGGCCACACCCTCCCAGTCACGCTCGAGCCGCAGATGCACGCCTTGGTGTGTCATTGGACCGCCTCGATCAGCATTGCGCCGCCCTGTCCGCCGCCCACGCAAAGCGTGGCGACGCCGCGCTCGACGCCTTCGCGCCGCATGGCGGCCAGCAGATGCATGACGATGCGCGCACCACTTGCACCCACCGGGTGGCCCAGCGCGATGGCCCCGCCATCGACGTTGATGCGGCTCATCGGCGGTGCGCCGCCGCAATCGATGCCAAGCTCCGTGCGGCAATAATCCGGGTCGTCCCACGCGCGCAGACATGCCAGCACCTGCGCGGCGAAAGCTTCGTTGAGCTCCCACAAACCGATGTCCGCCATGTTCAGGCCGTTGCGTGCGAGCAGTGGCGCAACCGCATGCACCGGGCCCAGGCCCATTGCGGCAGGGTCGAGCGCAGCCCAGGCGCAATCGACGATGCGCCCGAGTGGCTGCAGGCCGAGGCGCTCTACCGCGCGCTCGGAGGCCAGCAGCAACCAGCCGGCGCCATCGCTGACCTGCGAGCTGTTGCCGGCGGTGATGTTGCCGTACTTGCGGTCGAAGAAGGGTTTCAAGCGCGCCAGATCGGCGACGTTGGAGTCCGGGCGGATGCCGTCATCACGGTCAAGCAAGCTGCCGTCCGGTGCGATCAGCGGCACGACCTCACCGAAATGCCCGGCCTGCCAGCCCTGTGCGGCGCGCTCGTGGCTGTGCTGTGCGTAGGTGTCCATCTCCTCGCGCGAAATGTCGAAGCGACTGGCCAGCACTTCGGCCGTCTGGCCCATCAGCAACCCCACTACAGGGTCCGTCAGCCCGCGCTCCAGGCCGATGATCGGCGACAGGCTGGCCAGGCGGAACGTGCGCAACAGGCGCAGGCGTTGGACGAACCCGGCCTTGCGCCACTCGGCCAGCCACGTCACGAAGTCATCGGACAGCAGCAGCGGTGCGCGCGACAGCGCGTCCACACCGCCGGCCAACACCAGATCGGCCCGCCCGAGACGCAGCTCGGCGCACGCCGAATCCAGCGCCTGCAAGCCGGAAGCGCAATTGCGCTGTGGCGTCCAGCCCGGCACCTTGTGGCCGCAGCCCATGCGCAGCGCGGCAATGCGCGCGATATTGGCTTCGTCTGCGGCGGGGCTGGCGCAGCCCAGAATCACTGCATCCAGCGCATCCGGCGCAAACGGCTGGCGTGCCAGCAACTGGGTTCCGCTGGCCGTGGCAAGATCGGCCGCCGAAAACGGGCCCGGCCGGCCGTGCGCCTTCAAAAAGGGAGTGCGTGCGGCATCAACGATATAGACGGCTTCATTCACCTTGTGAGGGACCATGCGCAGTAATCGTCGTTCAGATCATTCATTGTAGGCCGCCGGGATTCGGCGCTTCACACAGGCTGGCGCGCAAATCGAAGTCGACGGGGAAGTCGTCCACCCGGATCACCTTGTCGCGCAATCGGTTGCGGCGCTCGATCAAGGCATGTTCAGCCGGCTCGATGACTCCGGCTTGCAATGCATGTGCCCAGACTTCATCCACCGAACCGCTCGACATCGGGCCGGGCACGAAGCTCCCCTCGCGCACGGCGCGGTTGAGTTTGCTCTCGATCGGCTCGGCGGCAATCGTGGCCTCCAGCGCCGCCTCCAACGCGGCGAGCGGGTCCTCTTCATCTTGCGCCAGAAAGATCGGCTGGGTCAGCCGCTCACGCGTTGCGGAAGGCGCCAGCAAGGTCGCTGCCGCGGCTGCGCCCGCCTGATCCGAGGCCACCACATACGGCCGGCCGAGCGGAAACACGATGCATTTGAGCACCCACGCCAACGGTCGGTTGGGCAGATTCGCCAGCACGCCCTCGAACGCCAGTTGCGTGCGGAAGGTGGCATCCCAGATGGCCGCGCGCAGCAAGGCCGCATCTTCCGCCTGCCGCCCTTCTGCCTCATGACGGCGCAGGCAGGCACTCATCAGATACAGCAGCGAGAGGATGTCGCCGAGACGTGCCGAGAGCTTTTCGCGGCGCTTGAGCTGCCCGCCGAGCGAGGCCAGGCAGGCATCGGACACCACCGCAAAAGCCGCCGACAGACGCGACAACTGCTGGTAATAACGGCGCGTTTCGGGGCCGACGCGCTCGGGCACCGTCACGAAGTGCGAGCCCGTCAGCCCCATGCCCAGCGCGCGTAGCGCATTCACGCCAAAGCCCTTCAGGTGGGCCGAGAAGGCGCGGTGGAAGGCGTCGCCGTTGTCAGCAGCCACAGCGTCCATTTCTGCACGCAAATGCGGATGGCAGCGAATGGCCCCCTGCCCGTACAGGATCAGGCTGCGCGTGAGGATGTTGGCACCCTCGACGGTGATGCCGATGGGCAGTTGCTGATAGGTACGGCCGAGAAAATTCTGCGGCCCGAGGCAGATGCCCTTGCCGCCGATCACGTCCATGCCATCGTTGATGGTCTGCCGCGCCCGCTCGGTGACGTGGTACTTGACGATGGCCGACACCACCGACGGCTTTTCGCCGAGGTCCAGCGCGCCCGCGGTGAACACCCGCCCCGCATCGCTCAGCCAGGTATTGGCGGCGATGCGCGCCAACACCTCTTCGACCCCTTCGAATTGCCCGATGGGCGTGCGGAATTGACGCCGTACCCGTGCATAGGCACCCACCGCACGCGCCGTGAGCTTCTGCGTGCCGGTGTTCGCCGCCGGCAGCGAGATGCTGCGCCCGGCGGCGAGGCACTCCATCAACATGCGCCAACCGTGGCCGGCCATCTGCGGGCCGCCGATGATGAAATCGAGCGGCATGAAGACATCCTTGCCGCGGATCGGCCCGTTCATCCACACGGCGTCGAGCGGCAAGTGACGACGGCCGATGTCCACGCCCGGATGCTCGCGCGGCACCAGCGCCACGGTGATGCCCAGATCGACCTGCTCACCCAGCAGATGCTCGGGGTCGTGCAGGCGGAAGGCCAGGCCGAACACCGTACACACCGGCGCCAGCGTGATGTAGCGCTTGTCGAAAGACACGCGCATGCCCAGCACCTGCTGGCCGTTCCACTCACCGCGACACACCACGCCGACATCGGGAATCGAGGCCGCATCCGAGCCGGCCCATGGGCTGGTGAGCGCGAAGGCCGGCACCTCATCGCCCGCGGCCAGACGCGGCAGCCAGTGTTGCTTCTGCTCTTCGGTGCCGTAGGCCAGCAACAATTCCGCCGGACCGAGCGAGTTGGGCACCATCACCGACACGGCTGGCGCCGAAGAACGCGTGGCCAGCTTGGTAACGACCTGGGAGTGGGCGTAAGCGGAAAAGCCTTTGCCGCCATACTGCTTCGGGATGATCAGCGCAAAGAAGCCCTTGCGTCGAATGAATTCCCAAACTTCCGGCGACATGTCGAGCCGGCGCGTGAAGTTCCAGTCGTCGATCAGGCGACACAGCTCTTCGGTGTCGCCATCGAGAAAGGCCTGCTCTTCGTCGGAGAGCTTGGGCCAGGGGATGTCAAGCAGGCGGTTCCAGTCCGGGCGACCGGAAAACAATTCGCCCTCCCACCACACCGTGCCCGCTTCAAGCGCGTCGCGCTCGGTCTGCGACATTGGCGGCAAGGCCTTGCGAAAGGCGCGAAAGGCCGGGTCACTGATCAGACGCCTGCGCGTGGCATCGTGCCACACCGCGAACACACACCCGGCCACGGTCAGGAACAGAATCCACCACAGCATTGTCTTCTCCGTCCGAATGCATGTACCTGACATCAGCTTAGCGCACCGTGATGCATTCACGCGCAATTGCCATCCGCGGCACGTCCAAGTCGGTACGATTACGCCCACGCTTGCTTTGCCGGTGTTGCGGGTTGCAACACACCCCGTTTGACGAGGCACGAGGCAAACATGGATAGTTCCGCCCAACCCAAACACTCAGGATTCAAGACGATGCACGACCTTCAGCGCAGGCGCTTTTTCCATCTGATCGGCGCAGCAACCGCTGCCGGCCTCGTGCCGGGCGGCCTGTCCGCTGCGCTGGCCAGCGCAGGCAACCCCGCTGCAGCGGGTGAGGCCTTCTCATTCGAATCGGTTGCCGAACTTGCACGCGATCTTGCTTCTCGCCCGCATCGAACGCGCAAAGCCTCGGCAGCACTGACGAAAGCCCTTGCCAAGATCGACTATGACGCTTACCAGAAGATCCGTTTCAACACCCAGCGCGCACTATGGGACGACCAGGTGGGCGTCGCGCCGGTGGCCTTGTTCCACCAGCACGCGGGCACGCCGGTTCCGGTGCGCATCGACGTTGTAGAGAGCGGCCTCGCGCGTGAGTTGGAATACGACCCCAGCGTCTTCACCTACACCGGCGACCTGAAAGCCGACGATCTGCCCGACGACGCCGGCTGGGCCGGGTTTCGCGTGCTGCATGCGGGTGACCACAGCCGCGACTGGCTGGCGTTCATGGGTGCCTCGTATTTCCGCACCTCGGGCCCGAAAGACCAGTATGGCCTCTCGGCACGCGGCCTCGCGATCGACACCGCGCTCCCCGACGGCCCGGAAGAATTCCCCGAGTTCACGCGTTTCTGGCTGCAACCGCAAGACGATGGCGGCATCGTCATCCACGCGCTGATGGAAAGCCCCAGCCTGACCGGCGCCGTGCGCATCGACTGTGCCACCCCCAACGCCGAAGCCATCGTCATGGACGTGTCGGTGCGCCTGTTCCTGCGCAAGGAAGTGCGCCGTCTGGGCGTGGCGCCGCTGACCAGCATGTTCTGGTACTCGGAGACCAACCGCCACGAGGCCAGCGACTGGCGCCCGGAAGTGCACGACAACGACGGCCTGGCGGTGTGGACCGGTGCAGGCGAGCGCATCTGGCGCCCGCTCGACAACCCGCCGACGGTGCGCACCAGCAGCTTCGTCGACAACAACACGCGCGGTTTCGGCCTGATGCAGCGTGATCGCGATTTCGCCAACTACGAAGACGACGGCGTGTTCTACGACCGCCGCCCGGCCGTGTGGATCGAACCCAAGGGCGACTGGGGCCAAGGCAACGTGCAACTGGTCGAGATCCCCACCGACGACGAGATCTACGACAACATCGTTGCCTACTGGACCACCGACAAACCCGTGCCGGCCGGCTCCACGCCGAGCTTCGAATACCGCCTGCACTGGATGAAGGCTCCGGTATTCGGCGACCAGCCGGTCGGTCACGTCATTGCCACGCGCCTTGGTCGCGCCGGTATCCCCGGCCAGCCGCGCCCGGAAGGCGGCGTCAAATACGCCATCGACTTCACCGGCGGCGAGCTTGCCCGTTACACCTCGGAGCAAGGCATCGTGCTGCCCGAGGTCGAAGGCACCAACGCACGCATAGACAACCCCTACGCCATCCGCGTGGTCGGCACCGAAAACTGGCGCCTGATCTTCGACCTCTACCCGGAAGGCGACAAGCCGGTGGACATGCGCGCCTTCCTGCGCACCAAGGACGGCGCACTGACTGAAACCTGGGTGTTCTCGCATCGTCCGATGGGCTTCTGAAGCCATTCACCGGTGCGCTCCCGCGCACCGGGAGCGAATCCGCTGCGCCCGCGCCGTTCAGGTGCGAGCGCAGCGGATAGAATCTCGCCATGAGACGCTCAGCCACTTCTGCCCTGCCCGGCCCCGAACCTCTTGAACGCCGTGACTGGCAAACCCTCAAGAGCCTGATTCCCTACCTGTGGGCCTACA
This sequence comes from Pseudazoarcus sp. NS20, assembly GCF_059703745.1. Classification (NCBI taxonomy): domain Bacteria; kingdom Pseudomonadati; phylum Pseudomonadota; class Betaproteobacteria; order Rhodocyclales; family Zoogloeaceae; genus Pseudazoarcus; species Pseudazoarcus sp. NS20. Next base: position 1,126,450 of record NZ_BAAKIY010000001.1, on the reverse strand, counting down.
AATGGCGCGTGGTGTTCGCCCTGGCCTGCCTGATCGCCGCCAAGGGCGCCAACGTCGCCGTACCGATGGTGTTCAAGGGCGTCATCGACGCACTCACCATCACGCAGGAACAAGCCTTCATCGTGGTGCCTGCCGCGCTGCTGCTGGCCTATGGCGTGCTGCGCTTTTCCAGCTCACTGCTCACCGAACTGCGCGAAATCGTTTTTGCGCGCGTCACGCAGCAGGCGGTGCGACGCATCTCGCTGCAGGTGTTCCGCCACTTGCATGCGCTGAGCCTGCGCTTTCACCTTGAGCGCCAGACCGGCGGCCTGACGCGCGACATCGAGCGCGGCACGCGTTCGATCAACTCGCTGATCAGCTACACGCTGTATTCGATCCTGCCGACGCTGGTCGAAATCGGGCTGGTGATCGGCATCCTGCTGCTCAACTACGACGCCATTTTCGCCATCATCACCGCCGTGACGCTGGTGCTCTACATCGTGTTCACGGTGCAGGTCACCAACTGGCGCACGGCGCTGCGCCGTCACGCCAACGAACTCGATTCCGCCGCCAACGCGCGCGCCATCGACAGCCTGCTCAATTTCGAGACGGTGAAGTACTTCAACAACGAGGAATTTGAGGCGCGCCGCTACGACGAGCAAGTCGATAAATGGACCCGCGCGCAGATGAAGAACCAATACTCGCTGTCGGGCCTCAACATCGGTCAGGCGGTGATCGTGGCAGTGGGCGTGACGCTGATGATGTGGCAGGCCGCCAGCCGCGTCGCCACCGGCGAGATGACCATCGGCGACATCGTGCTGGTCAATGCCTTCCTGATCCAGCTCTACATCCCGCTCAACTTTCTCGGCGTGATCTACCGCGAGCTGCGTCAGGCGCTGACCGACATCGAACGCATGTTCGACCTGATGCACCAGAACCGCGAGATTGCCGACGCACCCGGCGCCATCGCGCTGGAACCCGGCCAGGCCTCGGTGCGTTTCGAGAACGTCGGCTTCGCCTACGAGGCCAATCGCCAGATTCTGATGGACGTGAGTTTCGACGTGCCGGCCGGCCACACGGTGGCGGTGGTGGGCCACTCCGGCTCGGGCAAGTCGACGCTGGCGCGACTGCTGTACCGCTTCTATGACGTGCAGTCCGGCGCCATCCGCATCAACGGACATGATCTGCGTACGCTCACGCAGCACAGCCTGCGCAGCGCCATCGGCATCGTCCCGCAGGACACCGTGCTGTTCAATGACACGCTGTTCTACAACATCCAGTACGGCCGCCCCGAGGCCACGCGCGAAGAGGTCGAAGCCGCCGCGCGCGCCGCGCAGCTCACCGATTTCGTCGCGCGCCTGCCCGACGGTTTCGACACAAGGGTGGGCGAGCGCGGGCTGAAGCTGTCGGGCGGCGAGAAGCAGCGTGTGGCGATTGCCCGCGCACTGCTGAAGAACCCGGCCATCCTGATCTTCGATGAGGCCACCTCGGCGCTCGACTCACGCACCGAGAAGGCCATTCAGGCGCAGATCGAGCGCGCCGCCAGCGGGCGCACGGCGCTGGTCATCGCGCACCGGCTGTCCACCGTGATGGATGCCAATGAAATCATCGTGCTCGACCAGGGTCACATCGTGGAGCGCGGCCGACACGCGCAACTGCTGGCCAAGGGCGGCGACTACGCGCGCATGTGGACGCTGCAACAGCAGGAAGCCATCGAGACGGATCAGGCGCCTCCTGAAGCCTGAAACCGTCCCACTGCGCAACCAAGGAGACCGACCATGCCGCTACCTAAAATCGTCCTGCTGACCACCGGTGGCACCATCGCCGGCGCATCCGACGCCGCCTCCGGCCCCGACAGCTACACCGCCGGGACGATTGCCGGCGAAGCCTTGCTGGCTGCGGTGCCGGGCGCACGCGAGCGTGCCGACATCATCGTCGAGCCCTGCCTCGCGCTCGACAGCAAGAACATGACGCCCGACGACTGGCTGTACATCGTGCGCAGCGTACGCGGCGTACTCGAACGTGAAGATGTGGCCGGCGTGGTGGTCACGCACGGCACCGACACGCTGGAAGAAACCGCGCTGGTGCTGGAATTGCTGTTGCCTGCTGCCAAGCCGGTGGTGGTCACCGGCGCAATGCGCCCGAGCGACGCGGTGTCCAACGACGGCCCTGCCAACTTGCTCGACGCGCTGCGGGTGGCCATCGACCCCGCCGCGCACGGACGCGGCACGCTGGTGGTGTTTGCGGAGCACATCCTGCCGGCTCGCGGGCTGCGCAAGGCGCACGCCACCGGCATGGATGGCTTCGTCGCGCTGGACGGCCCGGTGGGCTCCACGCGCCCGCAGGTGCGTTTCTTCCGCCCGCCGGCACCGCGGCCCGAGATGCTGCCGTGGCCCGACGGCGCCTTGCCGCAGGTGCCCATCCTGCACATGGCCGCAGGCACCTCGCCGCAGTGGCTCAAGGCGGCCATAGAGCTTGGCGCGCGCGGCATCGTGCTGGCGCTGACCGGCAATGGCAGCGTGCCCGACGCCTGGACGGACACCGTGCGTCAGCTCACGCGCGACGGCATTCCGGTGGTGCGCGCCTCACGCTGCAGCAGCGGCTTCATTGCCAACCGCCGGCTGGATGTCGAGTTGGGCACGTTCGCGGCCGGGCGTCTGTCACCGGCTCAGGCGCGCACCGCGCTGATGCTGGCGCTCGCGGCGGGCGACCCGCAGGCCTTCAGCCGCGTGGCGCTGACAGCTCACAGCTCGTAGTCGTCGGCGTCGCTGCCGCTCAAAGCGGCATCGACCATGCGCCGCGTCAGATGCGGTGCGAAGAGTTCGATGAAGGCATACACGTAGCCGCGCAAGAAGGCGTTGCGACGCAGGCCCAGGCGCGTGGTGCTTGATTCGAACAGATGCGACGCATCGACCATGCCCAGCTTGCGATCCTCGGCCGCATCGAAGGCCATGCGCGCCAGGATGCCGATGCCCAGATCCATGCCCACGTAGGTCTTGATCACGTCGGAATCGAGCGCGGTGAGCACCACATTGGGTTTGAGCCCGCGGCCGAGGAAAGCCTTGTTGACCTTGCTGCGGCCGGTGAAGGCATCGTCGTAGGTGATCAGCGGATAACGCGCGATGGCTTCCAGCGTCAGCGGCGCTTCATTCAGGATGGGGTGACGCGGCACCGCCACCACGCAGCGGTTCCACTGCTGGCACGGCAGCGTCACCAGGTCGGACTCGTCGGGCAGCAGCTCGGTGGCGATGGCGATGTCGGCCTCGCCGTTCAGCACCATCTCCGACACCTGCCGTGGGTTGCCTTGATGCAGCGACAGTTTCACGCGCGGATAACGCTCGAGAAAGGCCCGCGTCACCGCCGGAAGCACGTAGCGCGCCTGGGTGTGCGTGGTGGCGATGGACAGACTGCCCTCGGATTCATTGCTGAATTCGTCGCCGACCTGGCGCAGGTTCTCGACGTCGCGCAGCATGCGCTCGGCGATCGCCAGAATGTGCCGCCCCGGCTCGGTCACACCGACCAGCCGCTTGCCGTGTCGCACGAAGATGTCGATGCCCAGCTCAGACTCAAACTGACGGATCTGCTTGGACACGCCGGGCTGCGAGGTGAACAGCGCCTCGGCCGCTTCCGACACGTTCAGGCCGCAGCGCGCGACCTCATGCACATAGCGCAGTTGCTGGATATTCATGCGTCACCCCGTCGGAACACGTCCGCATCAAATAACTAATGGTTATTTCAGTTTAACGCACACCTTCTTCTTTCAACTATGAGAAACCTCTAGCATTCGTTCCCATCGAGCAGGAGTGCCGGTACGCGCCGGCCTCCGCCCACGGAGAGAACGGATGTACCGATACGACGAATACGACCAACGCCTTGTGGATGAACGCGTCGCGCAGTTTCGCGAGCAAACGCGCCGCTATCTTGCAGGCGAGATGACCGAAGACGAATTCCGCCCGCTGCGCCTGCAGAACGGCCTGTACACACAGCGCTACGCGCCGATGCTGCGCGTGGCCATCCCCTACGGCCTGCTGGCCAGCCGCCAGCTGCGCATGCTGGCGCATGTCGCCCGAACCTACGACCGCGGCTACGGCCACTTCACCACGCGCCAGAACATCCAGTTCAACTGGCCGGAGATCAAGGACGTGCCGCAGATCCTCGCCGAACTGGCGACGGTCGAGATGCACGCCATCCAGACCTCGGGCAACTGCATCCGCAACATCACCTCCGACCCCTTCGCCGGCGTGGCCGGTGACGAGTTGGTGGACCCGCGCCCGTGGTGCGAGGTACTGCGCCAGTGGAGCACTTTTCACCCTGAATTCGCCTTCCTGCCGCGCAAATTCAAGTTCGCGGTGAACGGTGCCGAGGACGACCGTGCGGTGATTCAGGCCCACGACATCGGCCTTGACCTCAAGCGCGACGCAAGCGGCCATGTGGGCTTCCGCGTGCTGGTCGGCGGCGGCCTGGGCCGCACCCCGATCATCGGCGAAGAGATTGCCGCCTTCGTGCCGTGGCAGCACATCCTCACCTACTGCGAAGCCATCCTGCGGGTGTACAACCGCTTCGGCCGCCGCGACAACAAGTACAAGGCTCGCATCAAGATTCTGGTGAAAGCCATGGGCATCGACGGCTTCCGCGAACTGGTAGAGGCCGAGTGGGCGCACCTGAAAGACGGCCCCTCGACGCTGACCGAGGCCGAGGTGTCACGCGTTGCCGCCCACTTCGTCGATCCGGCGTATGAAGCGCTGCCGGCCGACGACGCTGGCTACCAGGCACTGCTGAAAGAAAACAAGCCGTTCGCAGCCTGGGCCAAGCGCAACGTGCGCGCCCACAAGCAACCCGGCTACGCCATCGTGACGCTGTCCACCAAGCACAAGGACGTGGCCCCCGGCGACATCACCGCCGAGCAGATGGACCACGCCGCCGACTGGGCCGACCGCTACAGCTTCGGCGAGCTGCGTATCAGCCACGAGCAGAACGTGGTGCTGGCCGACGTCAAGCAGTCCGACCTCTTCTCGCTGTGGAGCGAAGCGCGCGACGCCGGTCTGGCAAGCCCCAACATCGGCCTGCTGACCGACATCATCGCCTGTCCCGGCGGCGACTTCTGCGGCCTCGCCAACGCCAAGTCGATCCCCATCGCCAACGCCATTCAGGCGCGCTTCGACAACCTCGACTACCTGTACGACATCGGCGACATCGAGATCAACATCTCGGGCTGCATGAACGCCTGCGGCCACCACCACGTCGGCCACATCGGCGTGCTCGGCGTCGATAAGAACGGCGAGGAGTGGTATCAGGTCACGGTCGGCGGCAGCCAGGGCAACGACACCTCGCTCGGCAAGGTCATCGGCCCCTCGTTCGCCGCGGCTGAAATGCCCGACGTGGTGGATCAGCTGATCAAGACCTATCTGGCGCAACGTCACGAAGACGAGCTCTTCATCGACACCGTGCGCCGCACCGGCATCGACCCGTTCAAGGCCGACGTTTATGGCGCCCGTGAAGCGCAAAGGAAAGTCGCCAATGGCTAAGCTGATCCGCAATGGCCGCGTTGAAGACGACGCGCGCATCATCGTCACCCTCGCCGAGGGCGACACGCCCGCAACCGTCACCTTGCCCGCAGGCGCGCTGCTGGTGCCGCTCGCGGTGTGGAAAGCGCGCCGCGACGAACTTGCCGGCCGTGATGCCGGCGTATGGCTGGCCGGCAACGAAGACCCGACCGAACTGGCCGACGACCTCGCCAGCCTCGCGGTGATCGGCCTGGACTTCCCGCAGTTCACCGACGGCCGCGGCAGCTCCATCGCCGTGCTGCTGCGCACGCGCTACGGCTACACCGGCGAATTGCGCGCCATCGGTGACGTTCTGCGCGACCAGTTCAATTACTACACGCGCTGCGGCTTCGACGCCCTGCAACCGCGCGAAGGCCGCTATACCGACGCACAGCTCGAAGCCGCCGTAGCGAGCATCAGTGACTTCAGCGAGCCGTATCAGGCGTCGGTAGAGCCCACCAGCCCGCTGTTTCGCCGCGTCGCGCGCGCTGCCTGAGTACGCACCATGCATCCGAACATGAACCCAAACCTGGCCGACAGCGCGCTGCGCGAATCGGTCTCGGCCAAAGCCGCGGCAGCGAGCGAGCTGCTCGGCCGCATCGCGCGCGATTACACGCCGGTCGGCCTGGCCAACAGCCTCGGCGCCGAAGACATGGTGCTCACCGACCTGATCGCCAAGGGCGGCTTCGCCATCGACAACTTCTCGCTCGACACCGGCCGCCTGCCGCTCGAAACCTATGAGTTGATGGCCAAGCTGCAACAGCACTACGGCCTCAAGCTGACGCTGTACTACCCGCAACACGAAGGCGTCGAAGCCTTCACGCGCGAGCACGGCATCAACGGTTTCTACGACTCGGTCGAAGCACGCAAAGCCTGTTGCCACGCCCGCAAGGTCGAGCCGCTGCAGCGCGCGCTCAAGGGCAAAAAGGCCTGGATCACCGGCATGCGCGCACAGCAATCGGCCACCCGCGCCGAACTGCCCGTGCAGCTGTTCGACGCCGACAATGGGCTTGAGAAATTCAACCCGCTCAGCGACTGGACCGAGAAGGAAGTGTGGGCCTACATCCGCCTCAACGATGTGCCCTACAACGCCCTGCACGACAAGTTCTACCCGAGCATCGGCTGTGCGCCCTGTACCCGCCCGGTGGCCATCGGCGAAGACGTCCGCGCCGGCCGCTGGTGGTGGGAAAACCCGGAAAGCAAGGAATGCGGGCTGCACGTACTCCGCAAGGCTTGAGAGGATAAACACCATGCAAGACACCACCCGCTGCGGCCGCATTGCCGCATTCAAGGCCGGTCTGCGCGCCGCCATTCGCGCGCTGCGCAGCCACCCGAAACGCTGAAGAAGAGACACGAATGTCCACGCTGACCAAACAGACCCTCAGCCACCTCGACTGGCTGGAAGCCGAAGCCATCCACATCCTGCGTGAAGTCGCGGGCCAGTGCGCCAACCCGGCGCTGCTGTTCTCCGGCGGCAAGGATTCGATCTGCCTGCTGCGTCTGGCCGAAAAGGCATTCCGCCCGGGTCGTTTCCCGTTCCCGCTGCTGCACGTCGATACTGGCCACAACTATCCGGAAGTGATCGAATTCCGCGACCGCCGCGCCGCCGAACTGGGCGAGCGCCTGATCGTGCGCTCGGTGGAAGACTCCATGGCGCGCGGCACCGTGGTGCTCAAGACCCCGACCGAATCGCGCAACAAGCACCAGTCGGTGACCCTGCTCGAAGCCATCGAGGAATTCAGCTTCGATGCCTGCATCGGCGGTGCACGCCGCGACGAAGAAAAGGCGCGCGCCAAGGAGCGCATCATGAGCTTCCGCGACGAGTTCGGTCAGTGGGACCCGAAGAACCAGCGCCCCGAGTTGTGGAACCTGTACAACGCACGTTCGCACAAGGGCGAAAACATCCGCGCCTTCCCGATCAGCAACTGGACCGAGCTGGACGTGTGGCAGTACATCGAGCGTGAAAACCTCGAACTGCCGTCGATCTACTTTGCCCACGTGCGTCCGGTGGTGCGCAAGGGTGATCTGCTGTATCCGATCACCGAGCTGACCCCCGCGCAACCGGGCGACAAGATCGAAGAGTTGCAGGTGCGCTACCGCACGGTAGGCGACGTGACCTGCACCGCGCCGGTACTCTCCGACGCCGACAGCGTGGCCAAGATCCTGATCGAAACCGCCACCACCACGATCACCGAGCGCGGCGCCACGCGCATGGACGACCAGACCTCGGAAGCCTCGATGGAGCAGCGCAAGAAAGAAGGTTATTTCTGATCCGCGCGCCCGAGACCCCACCGAATATCGAAGGAAACCTGAACATGTCCGCCAACGAAAACCTCCCCGGCATCGACACCGGCCTGCTGCGCTTTCTGACCTGCGGCAGCGTCGATGACGGCAAGAGCACGCTGATCGGCCGCCTGCTGTTCGACACCAAGACCATTCTCGTCGACACGCTGAGCGCCATCGAGAAGACCTCGGCCAAGCGCGGCATGAGCGCCGTCGACCTGTCGCTGCTCACCGACGGCCTGCAGGCCGAGCGCGAGCAAGGCATCACCATCGACGTGGCCTACCGCTACTTCACCACCGGCACGCGCAAATACATCATCGCCGACGCGCCGGGGCACGAGCAGTACACGCGCAACATGGTCACCGCCGCGTCCACCGCGCATCTGGCCATCATCCTGATCGACGCGCGCAAGGGCGTGCAGACGCAGACGCGCCGCCACTCCTACCTCGCCCACCTGGTCGGCATTCCGCATCTGGTGGTGGCGGTGAACAAGATGGACCTGGTCGACTACGACCAGACCACCTTCGAGCGCATCCGCGCCGAGTACACCGCCTTTGCCAAGCGCCTGGGCATTCCCGACGTGCGCTTCATCCCGATGTCGGCACTCAACGGCGACATGATCGTCGACCGTGGCGAGCAACTCGGCTGGTACGACGGCCCGACGTTGCTGCAGGTGCTCGAAGCCACGCCGACGGCGCACACCGAAGTGGCCGAAGACTTCCGCTTCCCGGTGCAGTACGTGTGCCGCCCGCAGGATTCGGCCAACGCAGAGTTGCACGACTACCGCGGCTTCATGGGCCGTGTGGAGTCGGGCGAGATCGCCGTCGGCGACGCCGTGACGGTGCTGCCGTCCGGCCGCGCCAGCCGCGTCAAGGCCATCGAGATCGGCGGCGTGAAGCAGCCCAGCGCCATTCACGAGCAATCGGTGACGATCCTGCTTGAAGACGAGATCGACATCTCGCGCGGCGACATGATCGTCAAGAGCGCTGAACAACCGCAGGTGGTGAAGCAACTCGAAGCCGACATCTGCTGGCTGTCCGAAACGCCGCTGTCGCCGGCGCGTACTTATCTGCTGCGCCACACCGCGCGCGAGGTGAAGGCCAAGGTCGCGAAAATCGACTACCGGCTCGACCTGAACTCGCTCGACAACGTCGACACCGCAGCGCTGGAAATGAACGATATCGCCCGGCTCACGCTCAAACTCGCCCAACCCGTGTTCGTCGACCCCTACTCGCAGAACCGTGCCACCGGCGCCTTCATCGTCATCGACGAAAGCACCAACAACACCGTCGGCGCCGGAATGATTCGCTGATATAGGGTGCGCAGTGCGATAATCGCGGGGGGCCGGAAGGCCCCCCGCTTGCGTTCACTGCGCCCGCTGACGAAGCTCGGGCCACCAAGCAGCACCGGAGACAACGCGGCGACGCCGCCATACCTAAAAGATAGAAAGAGCACATGAAGCGCCTTGACGATTACCGCCTGAAGCTGGGAGCCCGCGAATACGTGCCGATCATGATCGGTGGCATGGGCGTGGACATCTCCACTTCAGACCTGTCGCTGGTCGCCGCCCGCCTCGGCGGCATCGGCCACATCTCGGATGCAATGGTTCCGACCGTCAGCGACCGCCGCTACGACACCAAGTACGTCCGCGACAAACAGAAACTGTACAAATTCAACGTCGCCAACATGGACAAGTCGGCCGTCCAGTTCGACCTCGCCGTGCTTGCCGAAGCCACCGAAACCCACGTGCGCCGCACCATGGAGCGCAAACAGGGTGACGGCCTGATCTTCATCAACTGCATGGAAAAGCTGACGATGAACGGGCCCAAGGACACGCTGCGCGTGCGCCTGCGCTCGGCGCTGGACGCCGGCATCGACGGCATCACGCTGGCCGCCGGCCTGCACCTGGGCTCGTTCGCCCTGATCGAAGATCACCCGCGCTTCCGCGACGCAAAACTCGGCATCATCGTGTCGTCGCTGCGCGCGCTGCAGCTGTTCCTGAAGAAGTCGTCGCGCACCCAGCGCCTGCCCGACTACATCGTGGTCGAGGGCCCGCTGGCCGGCGGCCACCTGGGCTTCGGCCAGGATTGGGCGCAGTACGACCTGTTCGCCATCGTTGCCGAAATCCGCGACTGGATGAAAGCCGAAGAGCTCGACATCCCGCTGATCGCCGCCGGCGGCGTCTTCACCGGCTCCGACGCCGTGGCCCACATCGAAAATGGCGCTGCCGGTGTGCAGGTGGCCACGCGCTTCACGGTGACCCACGAGTGCGGGCTGCCGGAAGACGTCAAACAGCATTATTTCGAGGCGCAAGAGGAAGAGATCGAGGTCAATCAGGTCTCGCCCACCGGCTATCCGATGCGCATGCTCACCAGCAGCCCGGCCATCGGCGCGGGCATTCGCCCCAACTGCGAGGCCTACGGCTACCTGCTCGACGCCAACGGCGGCTGTTCGTACATCGACGCCTACAACCGTGAAGTGGCGCTGCACCCCGAAGAGAAGAAGCTCAAGGTGATGGACAAGACCTGTCTGTGCACCCACATGCGCAACTTCGACTGCTGGACCTGCGGCCACTACACCTACCGGCTGAAAGACACCAGCCGAAAAGGCGAAGACGGCAAATATCAGTTGCTGAGCGCCGAACACGTGTTCAAGGATTACCAGTTCAGCATCGACAACCAGATCGCCCTGCCGTAAACGCACAAAGGCCCGCCGCGCACCCTGCGCGGCGGGCCTTTTCAAGCCTCAGCGATTCAGCAAACCGCCCAGTCCGCGCAGCTTCTCCTGGACGTCCGGCGTAACTCGTTCCTGCAATTCACCCTTCAGCCGCTCCTGCGCCTGCTGCGTCTGCTGCTTGAGCGCACCGCTCATCAGCGCCTGCACATCCAGACCATAGCTCGGGTTCGAGAAGGTGCCGGACACTTTGATCGGCACCGTCACACCCTTCAGGTTCTCAAGGCCCTGCCCACCCTGCCCGGTCAGCGTCGCCACCACGCTCGCGCGCACGCCGTAATCGATGGTTTCCGCCGGAATGTTCACGCTGCCGCTACCGCCCACCCGCAGCAACGGTGAGCGCACGTCGAGATCGTCGTTGCGGGCCACCCCGTTGGCGATCTGCAGCGTTCCGGTCAGCTGCGAAAAGTCGGTCTGATTGGGCTCGTTGAGCGGCGGGGCGGGCTGGCCGCTGATGCGCGCCTGAGCCTGTCGAACGAAGTGCGCAATGTTCACACCCTTGACCGCGCCGTTGAGAAAACCGAAATCGACATTGCCACTCAACGTGCGCTTCATGGCCTCGACATCGTTGCCGCGCATCTGCAGCTTGGCCGTGAGATTGGCATTGCCGGTGAGACGCTCTTCCGCGCCGGTCAGGTCGCGCAGCAAGGGAGCCACGCGAACGCCCTTGAGCGTCTCGTCGAGCGAGACGGCCAGCGCTTGGCCGCGGCCGTCCAGCACGATGTTCCCGGCATAGCGACCTTCGTACAATGTGGCCGACAACGACGACAGGCGCACCACGCCATTCTGGGCACGCACATCCAGGCTGATGTCGCTCAGGGTCGCACCGGCCACAACCAGGGTGCCGACACGCATCTTGCCCGTGATGTCGAGCCCGAGCAGCATCGCCGGATCGATGAGAGCCTCAGCCTCCGTCGCCGGCTTGGCCGTGCCAGCGGGCTTCTCAGAAGAAGACGGTTTGCCGGAGGACGCCGGCTTGGCGGTTTTCTCGCTCGGCGGCAGGTAGCGGTCAAGGTTGATGCCGTCGAGCTGCAGGTCGAAGCGCAGCGCCTTTCTGGCAAGGTCGGTCAGCGCCACTTCACCCGTCAGATTGCTGTCATCAAGCACGGCCACGAAGTCGCGCAGCGCCACCGACGAAGCGGTCGCCTCTACCCGCGCGTTCATGCTGGCGCGCTTGAGCACGGACGAATCCGACACTTCCGGCGCTTCGATGTCCATGGCTTTCATGACGGCCATCGGGTCCAGCGTCGGCACCTCGAAGGTGCCGCTGACGGCCAGCTTGTCCTTCAAACCCTTTGCCGCGAACGTCCCCAGCGCCTTCACGCCGTAGCCGTTGAACTCCATGCCGTTGATCGACGCCGTACCGGCCGCCATGTCCAGCGCGAGCTTGCTGGTCAGCGACAGATCAGCCTGACCACCCGGCAGCCCCGCGCCCTCGCCCTTGAAGGTGAAGCGGAACCCTTCGATGTCAGCCGAGGGGCCAGCCAGATCGAAGAGGACATCGCCCGTGATGTCCACGCGGCCGGACACCTCGGGGGCGCTGCTCGTGACGTCGAACCCGAGCTCCAGCGGGAAGCGGCTGCCAGCGCGCACCTCGCCGGTCTTGAGATCGAGATTTTCGACGACGTACCGGGTGTTGGTCTGGAGGTCAGAGTAAGACACGCGAGCCGAATCGATCTGCACGCCGGCAATCACCAGACCGGCCAGCGCCGCCCCGCCATCGCGTGCGGAAGGCACGTCGCCCGCATCCCCCGCCAGATCAGCCCAGTTGCTATTGCCTTGCGCATCGATCACCAGCCCGGCATCGAGATCACGCAACACCACGCGTGCCACTTCAAGCTCCGAGCGCAGCAACGGCAACAGACGGGCGCGCACCTCGACCAGCCCGGCACTGGCGAAAGGCTGATCGCCGAAGCCCGGCGCGTTGCCCAGGCTGACCTGCTCGATCTCGACCCCGATCCACGGAAACACCGACAAACCGATGTCGCCATTGATCGCCAGCGACCGTCCGGTGGCCTTCTCGACCTCGGCGGCGATGCGGTCACGGTAATCGTTGGGATCGAATATGAATGCAATATAGGCTGCGAGTGCGCCGAACAGGACGACGACGACAGCCACGATGATGGCGATGATTCGAACAGCGGTTTTCATTGCGGTCTCCTGGCCCGAAGCGGTCGGGAAGCGTTCTCAGTAGACCATCCGGCATGACCCCATGCAACGGGGAAGACGCTTCGAAAGCTCTCAGGGCAGCGCCACGGCCAGGGCCACAGGCAAGGTGATCAGCGCGGCAAGGTTGCCGACCAGCACCATTGAGGCCACCGTTGCCGGCTCCTGCCCATAGCGCTCGGCGAAGATGTAGTTGAGCACCGCCGGCGGCAGTGCGCCAAAAACAATCAACAGCGCGCGCTCCTGCGGCGGCAGATCAACGAACAGCATCACACCGAAGGCCAGCGCCACGCCGATCAACGGCCGCGCCACGGCCACCAGCACACCTTGCCCCACGGCATCAATGGTGGAATCCGCGAGACGAACGCCCAGCGCGAAAAGCATCAGCGGAATCGAAATCTCGCCGAGCAAGCGGATGGAGGTCAGCAAAGGCGGCCAGATTTCGATGCCTGCGATGGCCACCGCCAGACCCGCAAAGGTCGCCAGCACCGAAGGCACCCGCCATACCGTCCATAAACGGATGCGGTTGTCGAGCAACCAGGCTCCGTAGGAAAAATGCAGCAGGTTGGAGATCATGAACATCACCACGGCGGGCGCCAACGCAGCTTCCCCAAACGCCAGCACGGCCAAGGGCAGGCCGAGGTTGCCGCAGTTGTTGAACATGATCGGCGGCACCAGCGTGCGCAGATCGATCTTCATCGCACGCGCCAGCGCCCATGCCGCCAGGCCGGAGCCGATCACCACCACCAGCGTCGCGACTCCCAGCGGCACGAAACCGCCGATTTCGAACTCGCGATTGGCCAGCGCGGCGAACACCAGCGCCGGCACGAACACGTCCATGTTGAGCTTGTTGGCCTGCGACAGGTCCGGCTTCATGCGCCGCCCGACGAAATACCCCAGCACCGCGATGGAAAACAGCGGGAAAAGGATCTCAACGATGCGAACGGCAATGTCCATGGAGCACCTGGCCAACAAGCGCGCGTTGAGCGCGCCTCAATAGAAAGGGGCCGGTTTGCCACCGGCCCCGCTGAATCAGTGAAACGTTTGCGCCCTCAGAAGCGCGCGCCCAACACGAACTGCTGCATATCGACTCCGTCGTTGGGCTTTTTGATGCCCGCGTTGGAGAAATGCGCATAGCGCCAGCCGATGCTGAAGCGCTCACCGAAATCGAGACCTACGCCGATCCACTCGGTGAACTGGAAGCTGGTCGAGAAATTGCGCTCGCCCAGTGAAGTCTTGCTGAACAATGCGCCACCCAGGCCGGCTTCAAAATACGGGCTCAACGACTTGTTTGCCCCGGAAACGCGGAAGCCAAGGCCGACGCTGCCGTAACTCAGGCTGTCATTGCCCGGGCGCGAACCGTTGTACCGAAAGCGCCCACCCTCGACGACCGGCTGCAGGCGCATGGTCCAGGATGAACCTTCGCGCACCCACAATTCGCCAAATCGCAGACTGGCCGCGTACTGGGTGATGTTGCCGCGCTCGCCGTAGCGGAAATCGACTCCGGTCTCACCGAATGCCGGCCCGGCCAGCATCGTTGCACCTGCCAAAACCGCTATCGCTGCACGCATTCATCACCTCATCACAAGACGTATCTGGCCAAATCCTCACGCTGTGAAAGCGGCTCCAGGCGGGCATCCACGTAGGCGGCATCAACCTCAAGGGTATCGAAGCCGGGCTTGCCCGCATCGAAGGAGACCTCTTCGAGCAGCTTCTCCATCACAGTGTATAGACGGCGTGCGCCGATGTTTTCGGTTTTCTCGTTCACGCGGAAGGCAATCTCGGCCAAGCGCCGGATTCCGTCGCGAGAAAACGACAGTTTCATGCCATCGGTCGCCAACAAGGCTTCGTACTGCCGCGTGAGGCATGCATCGGTCTGCGTGAGGATTCGCTCGAAGTCTTCCACCGACAGGCTTTCGAGCTCGACACGAATCGGCAAACGCCCTTGCAGCTCAGGGATGAGATCGCTCGGCTTGGAGAGGTGAAAGGCCCCGCTGGCGATGAACAGGATGTGGTCGGTACGGATCATGCCGTACTTGGTCGACACCGTCGTGCCCTCCACCAGCGGCAGCAAATCACGCTGCACACCTTGGCGGGACACATCAGCACCGCTGGCATCGGAGCGCGCGGCAACCTTGTCGATCTCGTCGAGAAACACGATGCCGTTCTGTTCGACGGCCTGCACGGCTTCGGTCTTGACCTCTTCGTCGTTGATCAGGCGCGCAGCTTCTTCGTCCGTCAGCACCTTGAGCGCTTCGGAAATTTTCATGCGGCGCTGCTTGCGGCGCCCCTGGCCGAGGTTCTGGAACATGCCCTGGATCTGCTGCGTCAGGTCTTCCATGCCCGGCGGCGCGAAGATCTCCGTGCCCATTGGCTGCAGAGCAACTTCGATATCGATTTCCTTGTCGTCGAGCTCACCCTCGCGCAGCCGCTTGCGGAATTTCTGACGGGTGGCCGTATCGACCGGCTCCGGGTCGCCGTAGCCGGTGGGGCGTGCCGGTGGCAACAGCGCGTCGAGCACACGATCTTCGGCGGCGTCTTCGGCGCGCGTGCGCACATGGCGCATGGCGTGCTCGCGCGCATCCTTGATGGCGATCTCGACAAGATCACGAATGATCGTCTCGACGTCACGGCCGACGTAACCGACTTCCGTGAACTTGGTAGCTTCGATCTTGATGAACGGCGCATTGGCGAGGCGTGCCAGACGCCGTGCGATCTCTGTCTTGCCGACGCCGGTGGGGCCGATCATCAGAATGTTCTTGGGCGTGATCTCACCACGCAGCGGGTCGGCGACCTGCGCGCGGCGCCAGCGGTTGCGCAGCGCAATCGCCACGGCGCGTTTGGCCTTGTCCTGCCCGACGATGTGCTTGTCGAGCTCCGAAACGATTTCGGGGGGTGTCATCCACGTCATTTCACTGCCCTCCGGCCACTTCGTGACCACCTCCACAAGGGAGGGCAGCGCCGCCTTCGGGCGGCCGTGCGGCGGCGTTCATGGCTTCAGCTCCTCCACGATGTGGTTCTGATTGGTGTAGATGCACAGGTCACCGGCGATGGCCAGCGAGCGGCGCACGATCTCGTCGGGCGGCAGGTCGGTGTTCTCGTACAGGGCCCGCGCGGCGGATTGGGCATACGCCCCGCCACTGCCGATGGCGACGATGCCCTGCTCCGGCTCGAGCACGTCGCCGTTGCCGGTAATCACCAGTGAATGATCTGCATCGGCCACGGCCAGCATGGCTTCAAGCCGGCGCAGCATGCGATCGGTACGCCAATCCTTGGCCAGCTCGACAGCGCTACGCAGCAAATGCCCCTGGTGCTTTTCAAGCTTGGCCTCAAACCGCTCCACGAGCGTGAAGGCATCGGCCGTTCCACCAGCGAAACCCACGAGAATCTTGCCGTTGTAGATCGGGCGCACCTTGCGTGCGCTGGCCTTGATGACGATGTTGCCCAAGGTGACCTGTCCGTCGCCGCCCAGCGCCACATGGCGCCCACGTCGCACCGACAGGATGGTTGTACCGTGATATTGCTCCATAGACCGTCCTGAAAAACTCGAACGCGCTCAGCAGCGCGGAATGATCTTGGCCACTTGCCCGACGCCCATGACGTGCATGAGCGCCAAGACCATGGCATTGACGTTGCGCAAGGTCACATGGCGGCCCTTGCCTTGCAGTGTGGACAGCACGTTGAAGAGGGTGCCAGCGCTGACGAAATCCATGCGGCGCAGCACCCCGCACTCGACCACCAGTTCGCTCTGCCTGTCCGCCAGTTCGACCAGGCGGCCGAACACGGCACTGTTGCCGCCCAGCATTTCACCCTCGAAACTCAACTCGGCACCGACCGGAGTCGGCACCTCGGCTTCCGCCTTGTGCGCTGCTGATGGCAGTGCCGCGACCGGCGCCCAGGAGGGAGGCGACTCTTCGAAAGTGATTGCGTAGTCCACCGCGTATTGCTCGAAACGCTCCTGATCATCGCCATGCTGCAGCAACTCAAGCAACAGCTGCCACGCCGGCCGCTGATCGGGCGTGCCGACCACGACGCGGGCGACCAAGGCATCCAGCAGCTTGCCGAAGTTGACCAGAGAAACCGTGATTCGATCGCGGCGCATCTGCGCAATCGCCTGGATCATCTCCTGACAGCCGGCGTCATCGGCGCCACGCACCGTCTGCAAATCGATGCGCACCGTGCCGTTGCGCTGCCCCAGCACCACATACGGGGCCAGCTGCTTCGAGACGCCGGCGGTCAGCGTGCCGGTCAGATTGACGGCTGTCGCCGCACCGGTTTTGGACTTCGGCCCGGCGGCCGACAGGTCGGCCCAAGGAGGGGGAGATCGTTCGAAACGGGTCGCAAACTCGATGACGCGAGCCTCGAAACGCTCGCGCTGCCCGGTGAGCCGGTACAGATCGAGCAGCATCATCCACGGCCACTCGTTGCCGCCATGGGTGCTGTCGCGCAGCAATGCATCGAGCAAGGCCTCAGCCTCGCGGATGTTGCCGTTGGCGTACAACACGGCAACCTCTTCACACACCGACCCGATGCCGGTGCTGACTTCCTGTACCTCGACAAGCCCGGCGCATTCATTCAGGGACAGTTCGTCCTCAGCCAGAATGCTGGACGGCGCTTCCGAATCGATCACGGAACGAGTGGTCTTTTGCTTGGGAGTAACGGGCACGCTTGGCTCTGTCGCAAATGAACAGGCTTTTTGTAAAAAAGTGCCAAAGAATAGCACTTTGATAGCCGCCGGGGGCGCTTGCAGCGGGATCGGTTACCGTTCGAAACGGAATGTGCGAATGGGCCTCACACGGCGCTGTTGCGGCCAGATAGAATGCGCGCATGCGCTCCAAAGCAAGGCTTCAGCCCGTCCCCGCGGACGGTGCATTCACTCTCACCGTCCGGGTCTATTACGAAGACACCGATGCCGCAGGCGTCGTTTATTACGCGAACTACCTGCGTTTCTGTGAACGTGCCCGCACGGAGTGGCTGCGTCAGCTCGGCTTTGAGCAGAACGGTCTACTGAGCACCGACAAGGTTGCGTTCGTCGTGCGCTCGGTGGCCGCGGATTATCTCTCGCCGGCCCGTCTGGATGACCTCGTCACGGTGTCCACGCATGTCGCCAGCGTCGGCCGCGCCAGCATCGTGTTCGCGCAAAGCGTGCTGCGCAACGAGGAACTTCTGTTTGACTCACGTATCTCTGTGGCCTGTGTAGACCTTGTGCGCGGCCGCCCGATTGCAATCCCAGCGGCCCTTCGTGCCTTGTTGCCCGACATTACCGACCCGACAAAATGACCCCTAACGAGAACCTCTCAATCCTGTACCTGATCGGTGAGGCCAGCCTGCTGGTCCAGTTGGTCATGGCCCTGCTGGCACTGCTGTCGGTGATCTCCTGGTACTGGATCTTCCGCAAGTGGTTCCAGATTCGCGCCATGCGGGCGAGCACCAGCGAGTTCGAGCGCAGCTTCTGGAGCGGCGGGGATCTCAATACCCTGTTCCAGTCAGCTTCTTCCGCGCGCCACTCCACGGCCGGCATGGAGCGCATCTTCGAATCCGGCTATCGCGAGTTCACCAAACTGCGTGCCAAGAGCCATGATCACGCCGCCATCATCGATGGCTCACGCCGCGCCATGCGTGCCACCCAGCAGCGCGAGATGGATGACCTCGAAGCGCACCTCGCCTTCCTCGCCACGGTCGGCTCGGTCGCGCCGTACATCGGCCTGCTCGGCACGGTGTGGGGCATCATGAACGCCTTCCGCGGGCTGGCAAACGTCAGCTCGGCCTCCCTGGCACTGGTCGCGCCGGGTATTGCCGAGGCGCTGGTAGCCACCGCCATCGGCCTGTTCGCCGCCATTCCGGCTGTCGTCGCCTACAACCGCTTCACCCACGACATCGACCGTCTCGGCATTCGCTTCGAGAGCTTCATGGAAGAGTTCTCGAACATCCTGCAACGCCACCTGCGCTGAGCACGGCAAGGAGTCAGCCCATGCGCCAGCGTCGCCTAATGAACCAGATCAACGTCGTGCCGTACATCGACGTGATGCTGGTACTGCTCGTGATCTTCATGGTCACCGCACCGATGATCCAGACCGGGTCGATCGACGTACCGAACGCCTCGAACGTTTCCACCCCGCCGCCCGAAGCCGCCACGGTAAAGGTCACGCGCGAAGGCCTTGAGTTACAACGCGCGCCGGGTGGCACCTTCGAGCAACTCGGCATGAGCGAATTGCAGCGCGCCTTGGCCGAGCTGTACGGGGAGAACCCGGAACAGCCCGTCATCGTGGCGGCCGAACGCAACGTCGAGTACGACCGCGTCATCACCACGCTCGACAGCCTCCGCACCATCGGCTTCACGCGCGCCAGCCTTCAAACTCAATTCGGTTCCGCCAGATGAATTCGGACTGGTCGCCCTCCGCACCGGCGGCCACGGCACACAAGCTGTGGTCCATCGTGCTGGCCATTCTGGTGCACGCGGCACTGGCTGCGTTCCTGTTCATCGGCGTCAGCTGGGAGACCAAGCCGCCTCCGATGCTGGAAGTGGAACTGGTCGGCGAACCGCAGACGGAAAGCCGTCCTGCAACGGCTCCCGCACCGACGCCCAAGCCCGAGCCCCAACCTGCACCCAAGCCCGAGCCGAAGCCCGAACCTGAGCCGCCCAAGCCGGCACCGAAGCCTGAGCCTAAGCCCGAGCCGCCTCCGCCGCCGAAGCCCGAACCTGCGCCCAAACCGGCCCCGAAACCGGAGCCCAAACCCGAACCAAAGCCGGAGCCGAAGCCCGAACCTAAGCCCGAGCCAAAACCGGAGCCCAAGCCCGAACCCAAGCCTGCCCCGAAACCGGAGCCCAAGCCGACGCCCAAACCTGCGCCGACGCCCGAGCCCATGATGCCGGACATGTCCAGCATGCTGGATCAGGAGATGCGGCGCGCCCAGGCCGCCACCGCCCGCTCGAGCAGCGAGATGAGCGAGTACGTTCATACCATCCGCTTGCACGTGCGCAGCCAGCTCGTGATTCCACCCGGACTGGAAGGGAACCCCGAGGCGCTGTTCAAAGTCACCCAAAGACCGGATGGCTCGGTAGCGTCGATCGAACTGACCAGAACCTCTGGCAACCCGGCACTGGATGCCGCCATCGAGCGGGCCATCCGCAATGCCAGCCCGTTGCCTCAACCGAAAAACAAGGCGCTGTTCAACCGCGAACTGAATCTGACCTTCAAGCCTTTGGCAGAGTAAGCAGGGCTTGAAGACACGACTGGGCGTAACGCTCCGTTGAAACGAAGGGGAATACGCATGCTTGACTACACTTTTTCAAAATCGCTGCCCGCCAGGACGAAGATGTTCGCCATCCGCTCATTGCTCGCTGCTGCCATGCTCCTCACGGCTGCTCTGGCGCATGCCCAGCTTTCCATCGAAATCACCGGCTCGAGCTCCACGCGCTACCCGGTCGCCATCCCGCTGCTGGAAAACGAAGGCTCCCTGCCCGACAGCGTCAGCGATGTCGTGCGTGCCGATCTTGAGCGAAGCGGCCTGTTCGGCTTGGTGGACACCGGCCTGACCACATTCCCCGAATCGGTCATCCCGGATCTGCCGGCATTGCGTGGTCGTGGTGCCGACGCCGTGCTCACCGGCTCCGTCTCCCCCGCCGGAGACGGTCGCTACAACGTGCGCGTTCGCCTCTTCGACACCAACCGCCGTACCGAGCTGGGCGCGCTGTCGCTCAACATGAGCCCACGCCAGAATCGCATCACTGCCCACCGCATCGCGGACTTCGTCCACGAAACCCTGCTGGGCCAACCCGGGTATTTCTCCACCCGCATTGCCTATGTCGTCATCAAGGGCGATCGCCACGAATTGCAGATTGCCGACGCCGACGGGGCCAACCCGCAACCGGCATTGATTTCGCGCGAACCGATCATCTCGCCGGCTTGGTCGCCTGATGGCAAGCGCCTCGCCTACGTATCGTTCGAGGCCAAGAAGCCGGTCATCTATGTGCACGATCTGCCCACCGGGCAGCGTCAGCAGATCGCCAACTTCCGCGGCTCGAACTCCGCCCCCGCCTGGTCGCCGGACGGCAACCGGCTGGCCGTCGTGCTGACCAAGGACGGTCCGTCGCAGATCTACATCATCAACGCCGACGGCTCCGGTTTGCGCCGCCTGATGACGTCCCAGAACATCGACACCGAACCGGCCTGGGCACCCGATGGCAAATCGATTTATTTCACGTCCGATCGCGGCGGCAGCCCGCAGATCTACCGCGTCAATGTCGATGGCAGCGGCGTGCAACGTGTGACCTTTGACGGAACATATAACGTTACGCCTAGGGTTTCGCCAGACGGCCGCAACCTTGCCTACACTACTAGGCGTGACGGCCGCTTCCAGATTGGTTTTATGGAATTTGGAACAAATCGCACTGTGATACTTACAAGCGAGGAAGGTGTAGAATCTCCGAGCTTCTCCCCGAACGGCAGGATGATTCTGTACGTTTCCGGGAACGCCCGCCGCGGAGTTCTATCGGCAGTATCTTCGGACGGTCGCGTGCGACAGCGGCTGACCATGCAGGAGGCTCAAATCCGTGAGCCAGCCTGGGGCCCCATCTCCCGATGACAATGTTGTCTTCGGTTCTCCAAACACAAGGGAATTGACATGAAAAAAGTTCTTCTGCCGGTGCTTCTCTCATCCATGCTGATCGCTTGTAGCGGGACCGGCGACAAGGCTCCGACGAGCTCGGCCGGTGCTGGCGCAGGCGTCTCCAGCGCAGGCGTTTCCGATGCCGGCGTTTCGCGCGTCAAGATCGGCGCGCTCGGTAGCGGTGTCGATCCGGCTACCGCTGGCCGCACCGGCGGTGTTGCTGCACTCACCGACCCCAACCACATTCTGTCCGACCGCACGGTGTACTTCGACTTCGACAGCTTTGTCATCAAGTCCGAGTTCGCCCCGCTGGTTGAAGCCCACGCCGCCTTCCTGAAGGCCAACGGCCAGATGCGCATGATGGTTCAGGGCAACACCGATGAACGCGGCAGCCGCGAGTACAACCTGGCCCTCGGTCAGAAGCGTGCCGAGGCCGTCAAACGTGCTCTGGTTCTGCTGGGTGTGAACGAAGCTCAGGTCGAATCCGTCAGCCTCGGTGAAGAAAAGCCGCGCTGCACCGACCAGGCCGAGAGCTGCTGGGGCGAGAATCGCCGCACTGACATCCTCTACTCCGGCGAATACTGATGATTGGGCGCCTCACGACCGCGCTGCTGCTCACGCTCGCGTGCGCGGGCTCCGTGCAGGCGCAATTCGGATCTTCCGAGTCGAGACAGGTCAGCACGCTGCGCGAAGAGATGAACTCCCGGTTCGGCACGACGAACCGGGCGCAGTTTGATCTGCTCAACCAGAATGCCGCACTGCAAGAAGAGGTGGCCAGGCTTCGCGGCCAGCTCGAAGTCTTGACCCACGAAATCGAATCGCTGCGTGCTCGACAGCAAGATTTCTATGTTGATCTGGACGCACGCATTCTTCGCCTGGAAACAGGCGGCGCACAGCTCCCCGGCGCAGGCGCGCCGGGTGCTTCTTCTCCGGGCGCGGCATCCAATCCGGCGGAAGAATCCGCTGCCTACGAATCTGCCCTCGAACTGCTCAAGAACGGCCAGCATACGGAAGCATTGGCCGCCTTCCGCAGCTTCATCACCACCTATCCTCAAAGCGCTTCGCAGCCAAACGCCCATTTCTGGGCCGGCAATGCTGCTTTGCAGGCCAAGGAAATCGCCACTGCACGCGACCTGTTCGCCAACCTGATCAACAGCTGGCCCGAGGACACCATGGTCCCGGACGCCATGCTTGGCCTGGCCAACAGCCAGATGCTGCTGGGTGAGCGCCGCGCCGCACAGGATACCCTTGCGCAGATCATTGCCCGCCACCCGAACAGCTCCGCCGCTCAGGTGGCGCGTCAGCGCGCGCAGCAGTGAGCCCGGTCAGACAACATGAGCGGTCGTAGCGCCTCTGACCGCGACGAATCGGTCCGCATCACCGAAATCTTCACCTCCCTGCAGGGTGAATCGTCGCGCGTCGGACTCCCCACGGTATTCATTCGTCTCACAGGCTGCCCCTTGCGGTGCACCTGGTGTGATACCGAGTATGCCTTTCACGGCGGCACTTCTCGACAGATAGATGACATCGTCGCAGAGGCCGTGGCGGCGAATGTGCGCAACGTCTGCGTAACAGGTGGGGAACCACTCGCACAGAAATCGTGCCTGGCGCTGCTTGCCAGATTGTGTGACGCGGGCCTTTCCGTCTCGCTAGAGACCAGTGGTGCGCTCGACATCTCCGCTGTTGATCCGCGTGTTTCACGCATCATGGATCTCAAGGCTCCGGGGTCCGGTGAGGTTTCCAAGAACCGCATGGACAACCTCGTCCAGCTCACGGGCAAGGACGAAATCAAATTCGTGCTGGCCGACCAACTGGATTACGATTGGGCTCGCTCGCTGGTAACGGAGCACTCGCTGGCCGAGCGTTGCGATGTACTCTTCTCACCGGTCCACGGCTCTTTGCCGGCTCAACAACTTGCGGACTGGATCGTGCGCGACCGTTTGCCGGTTCGCTTCCAGCTGCAACTCCATAAACTCCTCTGGCACGATGCCCGAGGACGCTGACAACCGCTTTTCCTCATGACCGATCGCACTCGCTCTGCCGTCATCCTGCTCTCCGGCGGCCTCGACTCGACCACCTGCCTGGCCATCGCGCGTGATGCCGGCTACGAGTGCTATGCGCTCTCGGTTGCCTATGGACAACGTCATGCTGCAGAGCTTTCGGCATCGCGCCGAATTGCCCAGCACTTCAATGTTCGCGAGTACCGTCTGGCCAATGTGAGCCTTGGGCAGTTCGGGGGATCGGCACTGACCGATCCGACCATCAAGGTCCCGGTCAACGACACGGCAGGCCCGGGAATCCCGGTCACCTATGTGCCCGCGCGCAACACGGTCATGCTGTCGATGGCGCTGGCCTGGGCTGAAGTGGTTGGCGCCAACGACATCTTCATTGGCGTCAATGCGGTGGACTATTCGGGCTACCCGGATTGTCGCCCCGAGTACATCACGGCCTTCGAAGCCATGGCCAACCTTGCGACCCGCAGCGCGGTCGAAGGCGCACGGCTGCGTATCCACACCCCTCTGATGCATCTGTCCAAAGCAGAAATCGTTCGACGAGGCTCGGCTCTGGGTGTCGACTATTCAATGACCGTCTCGTGCTATCAAGCCAGTGAGGACGGCCACGCCTGCGGAGCCTGTGCAGCTTGCCGCCTGCGCCGCGAGGGTTTCGAAAACGCCGAGCTGCCTGACCCAACGTTGTATCGCTAGACATCTCCACTGCGGGGCCGCTCCGCCGCCGCCCCCATCGCAACGGCGAGCACGGCAGGACAGCCCTCAATCATTTCCTGCGCGTAGCGCCCCACTCCCCATGGCTCGACCTGCGTACGGGCTGCGGTTCCTCAAACTCGGTCACGCCAACAGTTAGCGCGGTGCGGCAGCAAGCCCTTCCGTTGACACAACAAGCACAAGCGAGCTGCGGGCGGCATCCCGTCGCACGCCGCATTGCTTAACGCATGATCAGTGCCCTCGCTGGAAACCCGGCGCTGAACTGCCTACGTCGTTCCTGCGCTCGACCAACCCTGGCATTCGCCAGTACCAAGCTGCGCCACTTCTAATCACTCGAACCAGAAGTGCAAACCCTGTGGCCTGCATGATTTCGTGACACAAAAGCAAATGCGGCCCGCTCAACGCGGGCCGCATTCTCATTTCAGACTACCGATCGTTTAGTTAGCCGAATCGGAGGCCATTTTCTTCGAAACGTAGAACTTCTCGTACAGCGCGGTAGCAAACGGCAGGATTGCCATGAAGATACCGAGGGTCATGATGGTGCTGACGATGCCGTTCGAGAAGAAGATACCCAGTTCGCCGTTGGACATCAGCATGGCCTGACGGAAGGCGTTTTCTGCACCACCACCCAGAACCAGTGCCAGCACCAGCGGAGCAATCGGATACTTCAGTTTCTTGAGGACATAGCCAACGATACCGAAGATCAGCATGTACCAGACGTCGCCCATGGCGTTGGCCACGGTGTAGGCACCGATCGAGCACGCGGTCAGGATGATCGGAGCGATGATGGCGAACGGCACGCGCATGATCGAAGCAAACAGCGGCACGGTGGTCAGGCACACGATGAGCGCGGCAAGGTTGCCGAGGTACATCGAAGCGATCAGGCCCCACACGAAGTCTTTCTGCTCAGTGAAGAGCAGCGGACCAGGCTGCAGACCCCAGATCATCAGGCCACCCAGCAGCACGGCAGCGGTCGGCGAACCCGGGATGCCCAAGGTCAGCATCGGCAGCAGGGCCGAAGTACCGGCAGCGTTGTTGGCGGTTTCGGGGCCGATCAGGCCGTCGATTTCACCCGTACCGAACTTGTCACCGTTCTTCGAGAAACGCTTGGCCATGCCGTAGCCCAGGAAGGACGCAGGCGTAGCACCGGCCGGGGCGATACCCAGGCAAGCACCGAAGACCATCGAACGGGCGAAGTTGGCCCAGTGTTTGCCGAGCATCTTCCACGTACGCAGCACGACCTTGACGTCGATCTTTGCCTGCACGCCTTTGAACTCGAGGCCCTCTTCCATCGAAACGAGGATCTCACCCAGGCCGAACATACCGATAACCGCGATCAGGAACTCGAAACCACGCAGCAGTTCCATGGTGCCGAAGGTCAGGCGCAGCGAGCCGGTCACAACGTCGATACCGACGCAGGCCAGGGCGAAACCGATCATCATCGCGGCCACGGTCTTCATCGGCTTTTCTTTACCGATCGACATGAACGCGGTGAAGGTCAGCACCATGATCGCGAAGAATTCCGGCGGACCGAAGCGCAGAGCGTACTCGGCGATGATCGGAGCGACGAAGGTGATCAGCATGATCGCGAACACGGCACCGATGAACGATGCAGTGAACGAGGTCGTCAGCGCTTCGCCGGCCAGACCCTTCTTAGCCATCGGATAGCCGTCGAAGGTGGTTGCCACGGAGTACGAGCAGCCCGGGATGTTGAACACGATCGAGGTGATCGCGCCGCCGAACAGCGAGCCCCAGTAGATGCACGACAGCATGATGATGGCGCCGACCGGGTCCATGTTGAACGTCAGCGGCAGCAGAATTGCGATGCCGTTCGCGCCGCCCAGGCCTGGCAGCACGCCCATCAGCACGCCGAGGAATACCCCGACGAACATCAGCACCACGTTCATGGGGGTCAGCGCAACGGCCATACCACCCAGCAGTAAGTTAAGCTCTTCCACAACTTTCTCCTGTTGATCTTATCGGACGAGATTCGGTCGTCCGGTCCTTGCGGACTGAATTCGAATCTGTCTGTCAGAAGCCGAGCATGGCTTCGATCGGGCCTTTCGGCAGAGCGATCAGGAACCACACTTCGAACATCAAGAACAGGAAAATCGGCACACCGATGGCATACGGCAAGGTCTTGATGATCGGGTATTTACCGTTGAGCATCATGAAGCCGATGATGTACAGCGCAGCCGCCACGTACAGGCCGATGTACTGCATGGCCACGACGTAGAGCACGGTGGGGATGTACACCGCGAGCACCGACTTGAAACGCTGACGCGTAACGAACGGTACGTCGCCGCTGGCTTTGTTGCCCGGCAGGAAGGCTGCGATGGTGTTCATCACACCCGCCAGAATCAGGAAGCAGCCAATGTAGAAAGGAAAGTAACCCGGCTCAGGGCCCATTTCGCCCCAGCCTGAACCCATACGGTTCGAATCCCAGACAACCAACACGCCGAGGGCCGCGATGACCAAGCCGGTCACCACCTCCATCACGCGGGTAGATACAAGCGGCTTGTCTTCGCTTGCTGTGTTTTGATCGTGATTCATTCCACGTTCCCTCGTTTTACTTGCAAAATCGGCCGTGCTGGCCGCCACGTAATTGCGTGCGTCCGTCAGTTACCGGTACGCACGCTTATTTTTTTACCTGACTACAAGACAGCCCCGACCCGAAAGCCGGGGCTGCTCCGGGTTACTTCGCCAGGAAGCCGGCCTCTTCCATCAGCGCACGGTGCGTGGCTTCGGATTTGGTCAGCCATGCCTTGAACTCGTCGCCCGACATCGAGCGCTGGTTGAAGGCACCGGTTTCCATGAAGTTCTTCCAGTCTTCCGTTTCGCGAACGCGCTTGAACAGATCGACGTAGTAATCGACCACTTCAGGCTTTGCACCGGGGGTGGTGAAGATGCCGCGCAGCATCTGATACTCGACATCGACGCCCGCTTCTTTGCAAGTCGGCACGTCAGACCACGCCATGGAATCAACCACCTTGGTGGTGTAGACGCTGCGTTCGCTGTCAAACACGCACAGCGGGCGCAGTGCCCCGCCGCGCCACTGAGCGACGGCTTCGATCGGGTTGTTCACCGACGAGTTGATGTGCTTGCCGACCAGCTGGGTCGCAATTTCGCCACCGCCCTTGTAAGGCACGTAGGTCCATTGGGCACCGGTGGCTTTTTGCAGCGCGACGGTGATGATCTGGTCTTCCTGCTTGGAACCCGTGCCGCCCATGCGGTACTTGCCCGGGCCTGCTTCTTTCACGGCCTTGACGTACTCTTCAGCCGTCTTGTAGGGCGTATCGGCGTGCACCCACAGCATGAACTGGTCCAGAGCCAGCATGGAAACCGGCGTCAGGTCTTTCCAGTTGAACGGAATGCCGGTTGCCAGCGGGGTGGTGAAGAGGTTGGAAAGCGTGATGACGATCTTGTGCGGATCGTTCTTGGCGTTCTTCATGTACAGGAAGCCTTCGGCCCCGGCACCACCGGACTTGTTCACCACGACGAGCGGCTGCTTCATCAGGTCATGCTTGACGATAACGCCCTGAATGAAACGAGCCATCTGGTCAGCACCACCGCCACTGCCGGCGGGGATGATCCACTCGACCGGCTTGGTCGGCTCCCATGCCGCACTGGCGGCAAGCGGGCTGCCGAATGCAACCGCGGCTGCGATGGCGGTCAGAACGGGAGCGGTCTTGTTACGAGCAAAGACTGACTTCATGCGTTGATCCTCCTTAGGTGGTTACCGGACATTCCGGAAGAGATCCGGTGCTTCCGATTCAGTCGCCGACGCACCTGAGGGAACCTGGTGACGTGCGGCTTGTCTCTTCATTCTTATCCATGGCTTTCATAAGCCAAGTTGATGCAAGGATAAATGATGTTTCGGACGCCGCAAGGTTTTCGTAAGGAAATTATTGACGGTGGTCAACAATCCGGAAGCCTTTTGAAACAACCTGGCGGCGACGCGAGCTCAGAATCGCAGGCAACGCATTCAAAGGAAATCGGGGTATACGCTAAGCGGGTGTGCATGTCGTCACGAACGGATTCATGCAAAATTCATTGCCCCAAATGAATATCGCCGGGCAAGCCCGGCGATATTCATTTGCACTGGATTCGGGCACACCCGAACCGTAAGCCACTCATTTCAAAGAAACCTCGGAAGCCATTTAGGCCGGGCAAAATCCTTTCTGGCCCACCGGAACGCCTCGAAAATGCGGTCTGCAGGCATGTTGGCAGACATGCCCTTGCGGCCGTTCAACACAGCGAACGGCACGGTGGTGATGCCCAGGGCCTTGGCGTGGGCGTCCGCGCGCTTGACCCATTCGACATCCACATCACTCGCGAGATAAGGGGCAAACTCTTCCCGACTGAGACCGCAACTCTCGGCAATCGCGATCAACTCGTCCGCGTCGGATACGTTGCGCCCCTCGACGAAATACGCCCGGAAAAGCAGCTCCACCGCCCTCTCACGCACGCCATGACGCTCGGCAAAGCGCACCAGGCGGTGCGCGTCAACGGTGTTGGGCTGCACCTTGATCTGATCGAAGTTGTAGGTGATGCCCATTTTTTGGCCTGCCTTGATCACCTTTGAGAACATCTCGAGGGAGTTGGCCTGCCCTGGATAGCGACGCTTGAGGTACTCATGACGATCCACCCCCTCGCGCGGCAGAGCCGAGTGAAGCTGATACGGCAGCCAATGCACCTCGGGCTGGATCTCGTTCGGATACGTCTGACGGTAATACTCGAGAGCGGACTCGATGTAGCGCTTGCCGACGTAACACCACGGGCAAACGATGTCGGAATAGATCTCGACCTTGAACGACTTGGGTGCTTCAGGCTTCATGGATTCTCCGGCACGCGCAAAGACGGCTCTGGCACGTGGGTCTGAAAAAAGGTTCCCGAGTCAGACGCTGCCACCCCAGCGCCCCAAAGTATGGAAGCGAGCGGACTCCAGGGCTACACGCTGACGCTCTGCTGCCTCGGCATCGTGGCGTGGTGCGCCCGCAATCTCGGGCGCAACGGCGAGTAATGCAGCGCGCGCGTCCTCTTCTGCAAACGCCAACTCCAGCGCCTGCGGATCAATCCACGCGAGCTTCGAGGCCTCGAAACGGGCATAGACGCGCCCGCTTTCCCAGTGCACCAGATTGACGCTTGGCAATCGCCGGATGCACTGCAGCAAAAACAGCGCATTATGCTCGGCCGCCATGGCGTCGCCAGTAGGGTAAACCGCCTCCGGGCAGTTCGCATGCACGTTGATCTTGCGGAAACGCTCGACATCCAGAATGGCTTTCACGTCGAGAATGTTCATGTCGCCGTTCCAGCCAAACGCCACCGTGCGCGGCGTCTCGCTCTTGGGAACGCTGTTGTCGAGGAACTCGTAATGCACCGATTTGGTGGTGCGCAACGCCCACGTGAAAAAGATCTCGGCCATGCCCGAATAGGCTTCGACGTTGTGCGCAAGCAGGTCTTCCACGGCCTTGAAGCGACCGAATTCCAAACCGCGCAGCCACGCTCGCTCGACGGTCTGATGCGGCGGCGTGACCATGAAGTACATGTAGATCAGGTGCCCGAAGCGTGTCAGCAGATTGCTGCCGGCCTGATCGGAATCGAGCGCGAAACTGTCGAAGCGGAAGCGGTCGATCAGCAGGTGGGAAGTGTCGCCCCGCTCCGCCTTCCCCGCCATGTAACGGTCGAGCTTGTGATCGATGATCTCCAACTCGATGCCGGTCAAAGCACCCGCGTACTTCGTTGAGGGGCCCAGCGAGGCATAGTCGAGCAGATACTTTCGCCAGATGTCCGGGCTGATCAGCGCGAACTCACCCCACTCCGCGCCAATGCGCTGCACGAGGCGTTCCTGCATGGAGCGCAGCGTGCTCTTGCCCGATGCCGACGCTCCCTTGGTATTGAGCACTACCGGGTGCGTCTGGCGTGGCAGCAGCACATAGCCTTCCTTGCTTGCAGCCTCGCGGATCAAAGGATCGATCTGCCGTCCGATTGCGCTGCTGCAATGATCATTGCGCGCCATGTCGGTCGCGATGCTGGCCAGCACATCGCGATCGGCCCAAACGCGCCCGTGCTTGATGTGCATGGCCGAGACGGTGCGGCTCAGGGCGCGGTACACCGCCTGACGCAAGGTATCCGTTTCGGAAAGCGCCTTGCGGCCCCACTCGCGGCGCACG
This sequence comes from Pseudazoarcus sp. NS20, assembly GCF_059703745.1. Taxonomy (NCBI): domain Bacteria; kingdom Pseudomonadati; phylum Pseudomonadota; class Betaproteobacteria; order Rhodocyclales; family Zoogloeaceae; genus Pseudazoarcus; species Pseudazoarcus sp. NS20. Next base: position 1,096,239 of record NZ_BAAKIY010000001.1, on the reverse strand, counting down.
CGCTCTTCGCGATCCGAAGCGCTTTCAGCAGCCTTGTCGGGCTCGGCACGGCGCTGGAAAAGTCGGCCGATGCGCGCCGCCCACCCCGAATCATTGCTTTGCCGGGCGTCGCGATCCGGCGCGAACAGGGTGGAGTCGAGCTCTTTCTCGATACAGAGCGCAATCTCGTCGCTCAGCGTGTCGTAGTGCTCGACAATGGCCTCCATATGCGGGGCCACGTAATGATGAAAGATGCGGTCCGCCATCTGGCGAAAGTTGATGCCCAGATCCTCTACCCGGCTGCCCGCCGGCACCGAAAGGTCGGCGGTGATGCGGATGAGCAGCTCGTGCACGATCAGGCGCTCGGGGCGGAAAACCACCAGTTCCTGCAACTCGAGCCCGGTGAAATCCCGCCGCTCGTGCGCATGCTCGACGCTGGTGAAAGCGTTCTCCGGCCGGAAGATGGTCGACAACGGCAACAAATGCCGCGGCAACTCGGGCCCCAGGCCCGGATTCCACGGGCCGAACTCTTCACCTTGCGGGGGACAGTCGGCGAACTCGGTGCGCACACTCATGACAATGCTTTCGGCATGTCAACGCACGCCTTTACTCCGCACCGTCATAGACTTCCAGCACGCCGGATTGGCGCAGATCTTCATAGACCTGGGGGTCGTGCAGCGCCATGTACAACAGCGTGGGGATGGCGTTCTTCTTGATCAGGATCGGCGCACCGATACCCAGCAGAAAAATCAGCACACCCGAAAACAGCAACAGGTTGGAGCCATACTGGATCGAAACCAGGGCCAGCGCGACACCGATGCCGATAATCGGCAACTTGATCAGCGGCAACCACAGGCGGCGGTTGATCTCATTGGCTGCGATCGGTTGCGCCATGTAGAAATTGGCGGTGCCGGCCTTGTAGGCTTCAACAAATTCTTGATGGTTCATGACTTACCCGTTCATTTGAATCACACAAGCGTGGAGCGGGACGCCAAGCGTCAGGCGCTGGCCCTCTCCCGGAATAATCCGCCGATTATGGCATGCTCTTCTTGGCGATAGCGGCCCATGCAGGCCCTAAACGCAAACGACCCGGAGCGCAGCCAAGCCGCACTCCGGGTCGTGTGTTATCGCACTGCAACGCGAAGCGTGAAGGTCAGACCACCTTCTCGCTGCGCATGGCGGCGATGTCTTCGGCGCCGTAACCGAGCAGCGCCAGCACTTCGTCCGTATGCTCACCCAGCAGCGGCGAACGCGTCACTTCGGTCGGGCTGGCCGACAGCTTGATCGGGTTGCCGACGGTCAGGTACTTGCCACGCTCGGGGTGATCGATCTCGACGATGGTGCCGGTGGCACGCAGCGACGGCTCGTAGGCGATTTCCTTCATCGAAAGGATCGGGCCGCACGGGATGTCGTACTTGTTGAGAATGTCCATGGCCTCGAACTTGGTCTTGGTCTTGGTCCATTCTTCGATGGTCGCGAAGATCGACACGAGCTTGGGCAGACGGGCTTCCGGCGTGGCGTACTCGGGATCGTCGATCCACTCTTCCTTGCCGATCACCTTGCACACCGAGCCCCACACCGCAGCCTGGGTGATGAAGTAGATGTACGCGTTGTTGTCTTCTTCCCAGCCCTTGCACTTCAGGATCCAGCCCGGCTGACCGCCACCCGAAGCGTTGCCGGCGCGCGGCACCGCATCGCCGAACTCGCCGTTCGGGTACTGCGGGTACTCCTTCATCACGCCGGTGCGCTCAAGGCGCTGCTGGTCGCGCAGCTTGACGCGGCACAGGTTCAGCACGGCATCCTGCATCGGAGCCAGCACTTTCTGGCCTTTACCGGTGACCTTGGCCTGATACAGCGCAGTGACCACGCCGAGGGCCAGGTGCAGGCCTGTGCCGCTGTCGCCGATCTGCGCGCCGGTCACCATCGGGGGGCCGTCTTCGAAGCCGGTGGTGGAAGCCGAGCCGCCGGTGCACTGGGCCACGTTTTCATAGACCTTGCAGTCTTCGTAGGGGCCGGGGCCGAAGCCTTTGACCGAAGCCAGGATCATCTTGGGGTTCAGTTCCTGGATGCGTTCCCAGGTGAAGCCCATGCGATCGAGCGCGCCCGGGGCGAAGTTCTCGACCATGATGTCGCACTGCTTGATCAGACGCTCAAGCACTTCCTTGCCCTTGGCGTTCTTGGTGTCGAGCGTGACCGAGCGCTTGTTGTGGTTGAGCATGGTGAAGTACAGGCTGTCGACACCGGGGATGTCGCGCAGCTGGGCACGGGTGGCATCGCCGACACCGGGCCGCTCAACCTTGATCACGTCAGCGCCGAACCAGGCCAGGAGCTGGGTGCAGCTCGGGCCGGATTGCACGTGGGTGAAATCAAGAACACGAACGCCTTCAAGCGCTTTCGTCATCGAATCTCTCCTCAAGATCCAGACTGCGGATCACAAATATCTGTTCTGGGCCAAATTGGCCGGATCGACCGCCTTAATGAAACGGACGGTCGGGGAAATTTTTTGAGCGCGCATCTTAGTCACGCGCTGAAATCCCCTTCAATGACGCCGGTCAAGTTTTCCGGATCGCCCCGCATCAGCCCTGACAAGTAGGGATATTACTGAAGGCCCTCGGAGCCGGTTTCGGCCGACCGGATATAATGCCGGCTTATCGTGGCGCGCAGCGCACTGTTACCGCCGTGCCGCAACGACAAACCAGCAAAGAGGAAGTCCGCATCATGCGCGCAATCGAAATCACCCAACCCGGCGGCCCCGAAGTACTCCAACTGTGCGAGCGCCCGATTCCGACCTGCAAGCCGGGTGAAGTGCTCATCCGGGTCTTGGCCGCCGGCGTGAACCGCCCCGACGTACTGCAGCGCACCGGCAGCTACCCGGTGCCTCCCGGCGCCTCCGACCTGCCCGGCCTGGAAGTGGCCGGCGAGATCGTCGATGGCGATTTCAGCAACACCACCTTCAAAAAGGGTGACATGGTCTGCGCGCTGGTGCATGGCGGCGGCTATGCCGAGTACTGCGTTGCCGACGCGGGCCAATGCCTGCCGATCCCCAAAGGCTACAGCGCCATCGACGCGGCCTCGCTGCCGGAAACCTGCTTCACCGTGTGGAGCAACGTGTTCGACCGCGGCGAGCTGAGCGAGGGCGAAACCCTGCTGGTGCAGGGCGGCACCTCCGGCATCGGCGTGACCGCCATCCAGATGGCCACGGCCCTGGGTCACCGCGTGTTCGCTACCGCTGGCTCCGACGAAAAGAGCCGCGCCTGCGAAGTGATCGGCGCGGAGATCGGTATCAACTACAAGACACAAGACTTCGTCGAAGTCGTGAAGGAAGCCACCAAAGGCAAGGGTGTGGATGTCATTCTCGACATGGTCGGCGGTGACTACGTGCCGCGCGAAATCAAGGCGCTCGCCAACGACGGCCGACTGGTGTTCATCGCCCTGCTCGGCGGCGGAAAAGCCGAAGTACCGCTGGGCCAGATCCTGATCCGCCGCCTCACCGTCACCGGCTCGACGCTGCGCCCGCGCTCCAACGAGTTCAAGGCCGCAATTGCCGCCAAGCTGCGCGAGCGCATCTGGCCGCTGATGGATTCAGGCAAGATCAAGCCGGTGGTATATCAGACCTTCCCGCTCGAAGAAGCCGGCAAGGCACACGCACTGATGGAATCGAGCCAGCACATCGGCAAGATCGTGCTCAGCGTCGCCTGAGTCTCCTCCGCCCCGCGGCGGACAAAGAAAAAGCCCGGAGAACTCTCCGGGCTTTTTTTATTTGCTGCACGGGCCGACCGAGGCCGGCCCGCTGGACGACATCACGCAGTAACGAGTTCCAGCGCCTTGCCACCACCGTAGCTCGACTGCACAGGCGGGGTGCCGCCGGCCGAGATGCGGATGGCGCAGTACTTGAATTCCGGAATCTTGGCAGCCGGATCAAGTGCAGCGTTGGTCAGCGTGTTGATAGCCGCTTCGTAGTAGCAGAACGGCACGAACACTGCGCCGCGCGGCGTACCTTCGTCGGCACGGGCGTACAGCGAGACCTTGCCACGACGCGACTCGAGCGTCACCAGTTCGCCCGGCTCGACTTCCAGAGCGGCCAGATCCAGCGGGTGGATCAGCGCGGTCGGATCCGGCTCGATGGCGTCCAGCATCGATGCGCGACGCGTCATCGAACCCGTGTGCCAGTGCTCCAGCTGACGACCAGTGATCAGCACCATCGGGAACTCGGCATCGGGCTGCTCGGCAGCAGGAATGATGTCTGCAGGCACGAAGCGCGCACGGCCGGTCTTCGTCGGGAAGCTGTCGATGAACACCACCGGATCACCCGCGTCGCCTTCCTTCTCGCACGGGTAGACCACGGAGTTCTCACGCTCCAGACGATCCCAGGTGATGCCGCCAATGCTCGGCATGGTCTTGCGCATCTCGTCGAACACCTGCGAGACGTGCGTGTAGTTCCAGCCGCAGCCAAGCTTGTTGGCCATGTCCTGGATCACCCACAGATCCTGACGTGCCTCACCCGGCGGCGTGACGGCCGCACGACCCATCTGCACCAGACGGTCGGTGTTGGTGAAGGTGCCGTCCTTCTCGGGGAAAGCACTTGCCGGCAGGATCACGTCGGCCAGATAAGCGGTTTCGGTCAGGAAGATGTCCTGAACCACCAACAGATCGAGCGATGCAAGGCTGTGACGGGCGTGGTTGGCGTCCGGATCGGACATCGCCGGGTTTTCGCCCTGCACGTACATGCCGCGGATTTCGCCGCGGTCGATGGCGTGCATGATCTCGACCACGGTCAGGCCGGGCTTGGGATCAAGCGACTCTTCCGACACGTTCCAGGCGCTGGCGAACTTGCTGCGCACAGCCTGATCGGCCACGCTCTGATAGTCCGGATACACCATCGGGATCAGACCGGCGTCAGAAGCACCCTGCACGTTGTTCTGACCACGCAGCGGGTGCAGACCCGAACCCGGCTTGCCGATCTGACCGGTCATCAGCGACAGGGCGATCAGGCAGCGAGCGTTATCGGTGCCATGCACGTGCTGCGACACACCCATGCCCCACAGAATCATGGAAGCCTTCGAGGTGGCGTACAGACGCGCCACGTAGCGGATGGTCTCGGCATCAATGCCGCAGATCGGAGCCATCTTCTCGGGCGTGTACTGGGCAACGTTCTTCTCGAGCTCTTCGTAGCCGATGGTACGGCTGGCGATGAAGTCCTTGTCGACCAAGCCCTCGGTCACGATGACGTTCATCAGCGCGTTGAGCAGCGGCACGTCCATGTCCGGCTTGAACTGCAGAACGCGGTGCGCATGACGAGCGATGTCGGTACGACGCGGGTCGAGCACGATCAGCTTGGTGCCGTTCTTCACGGCGTTCTTGATCCAGCTCGCGCCAACCGGGTGGTTCACCGTCGGGTTGGCACCGATCAGGATGACGACTTCGGCCTTGGCCACGTCCATCACCGGGTTCGACACGGCGCCCGAACCGATGCCTTCGAGCAGCGCCACCACCGACGAGGCGTGGCACAGACGGGTGCAGTGGTCGACGTTGTTGTTGCCGAAGCCGACACGCACCAGCTTCTGGAACAGGTAAGCCTCTTCGTTCGAGCCCTTGGCCGAGCCGAAACCGGCGAGCGCCTTCTTGCCGTGCTCGTCGCGGATCTTGCGCAGACCGCCGCCGGCGATCTCGAGCGCTTCTTCCCACGTGGCTTCGCGGAAGACATCCATGACCTTGTCCGGGTCCATGGTGAAGTCGCCGCTCTTCGGCGCGTCGTCACGACGGACCAGCGGCTTGGTCAGACGATGCGGGTGATGCGCATAGTCGAAGCCGTAGCGGCCTTTCACGCACAGACGCTTCTCGTTGGCCGGGCCATCACGGCCTTCGACGTAGAGGATCTTGTTGTCTTTGACGTTGTAGGTGAGCTGGCAACCGATGCCGCAGAACGGGCAGACCGATTCGATCTGACGATCCGGGGTGGTCAGCGCCACGTCGCGCGCCGGCATCAGGGCGCCGGTCGGGCATGCCTGAACGCATTCGCCGCAAGCCACACACGTCGACGCACCCATCGGGTCGTCCATGTCGAACACGATCTTGGCGTGCGCGCCGCGGAAAGCCAGGCCGATGACGTCGTTGACCTGCTCGTCACGGCAGGCACGCAGGCAGCGCGTGCACTGAATGCAAGCATCCAGGTTGACCGCGATGGCCGGGTGCGAAAGGTCGAACTCCGGCTGCTCGCGCGGAGCAAAGCGCGGCTTGCCGACGCCCAGCTTCTCGGACCAGAAATCGACTTCGTTGTGACGGGTGTATTCCGTCTCCGGCATGTCCGACTGCAGCAGCTCCAGCACCAGCTTCTGCGACTTCACGGCGCGCTCGCTGTTGGTGGTGACCTTCATGTTGTTCGACGGGTGGCGACAGCACGACGGGGCCAGCACACGCTCGCCGTCGATCTCGACCACACAGGCGCGGCAGTTGCCGGCCGCTTCCAGGCCATCCATGTAGCACAGGTGCGGGACGGGAATGCCCTCGCGCTTGGCGACGTCGAGGATGGTCTCGTCGGCCCGGCCGCTGACTTCACGCCCGTTCAGCGAAAAGGTGACCATCGGCGCGTCGGACTGCAGCACTTCGTTCTTGGTAATGGCGTTCATTCTTTATTCCTCATCAGTTCCGGAACTCACCCGACCGAAGTCAGGCCAGTTCCTGCGGGAAATACTTGATCACGCAGTCGACCGGGTTCGGCGCAGCCTGACCCAGACCGCAGATCGACGCGTCGCGCATCACGAGCGACAGATCAGCCAGGGCGTCGACGTCCCACTTGTTGTCCTGTTCGATGAGCTTCACGGTCTTCGAGGTGCCCACGCGGCACGGCGTGCATTGGCCGCAGGACTCGTCTTCGAAGAAGCGCATCATGTTGCGCGCGGCATCCACCGCGGTGTCTTTGTCGGACAGCACGATGACAGCGGCCGAACCGATGAAGCAGCCGTAGTCCTGCAGCGTGTCGAAGTCGAGCGGCACGTCGGCCAGCGACTCCGGCAGGATGCCGCCCGAAGCGCCACCCGGCAGATAGCCGTACAGCTTGTGGCCGTCGAGCATGCCGCCGCAGTAGTTTTCGACCAGTTCGCGCAGCGAGGTGCCGGCCGGAGCCAGCTTGACGCCCGGGTTCTTGACGCGACCCGAAACGGAGTACGAGCGAAGACCCTTGCGGCCATTGGCGCCGTGCGAGCTGAACCAGTCGGCACCTTTCACCACGATGTCGCGCACCCAGTGCAGCGTCTCGAAGTTGTGCTCGAGCGTCGGGCGGCCGAAAAGACCGACCTGCGCGACGTACGGCGGACGCAGACGCGGCATGCCACGCTTGCCTTCGATGGATTCGATCATCGCGGACTCTTCGCCGCAGATGTAGGCGCCGGCACCACGACGCAGGTGGAAGCGCGGCATGTTTGCCACCGGCGGCTCCGCAACCAGCTTCTCGATCTCGGCCTGCAGAATGGCGCGAATGCCGTGATACTCGTCGCGCAGATAGACGTAGATGTCTTCGATGCCGACAGCCCAAGCGGCGATCAGCGCGCCTTCCAGGAAGCGGTGCGGGTCACGCTCGAGGTAATAGCGATCCTTGAAAGTACCGGGCTCGCCTTCGTCGATGTTGATGGCCATCAGGCGCGGGCCTTCGTAGCCCTTCACGATGCGCCACTTGCGGCCCGTCGGGAAGCCGGCACCACCCAGACCGCGCAGGCCAGAGTGTTCCATGGTCTTGATGATGTCCTCGACATCGCGCAAACCGCCGTAGCATTCCTGCGCCAGCTTGTAGCCGTCCTGCTCTTTGTAGGATTCGAAGTCGGCATAGGCATCCGGACGATCCCAGATGTCCTTGGCTTCAACCTTGGCCTTGACCGATTCGACGGTGGCAAACTGCACCGGGTTCTGGTGCACCACGGCCACCGGAGCCTGCTCGCAACGGCCGACACACGGGGCGTGAATCACGCGCACATCTTTACCCAGAATCGACGGCAGCTTGGCGAGCAGATCCTGCGCGCCGGCCATCTCACAGGACAGGCCATCGCACACGCGCACGGTCAGTGCAGCAGGAGTATCTTCACCGTCGCGCACGACGTCGAAGTGGTGATAGAAGGTCGCAACCTCATACACCTCGGTCTGCGACAGCTTCATTTCCTGCGCGAGCGCGGCGAGGTGCTGAGACGACACGTGGCCGAAATGGTCCTGCAGCTTGTGCAAGTGCTCGATCAGCAGATCACGCTGGCGGGATTCATGACCCAGCAAGGCCTGAACCTCAACCAAGACCTTCGGATCAACGCGGCGGCCTTTCGGAGCCTGGCGCTTACGCTGTTTCGTAGCCCCTTGCACCGCAATCGGGATGACTTTCTGGTTCATATGTTTTCCTAATCAGCTGACGGAACACAGGATGCGGATGGCTGGTTGCCATAGGTGATTCTTTGCATAGCCACATCGCCAAAAAAAGCTCGTAGCGAGCAAAGGAACCCCAACCCTGAAACCTTATCGGCGCTCGGAGCGCACTCCAGTCACCGAATAAACGATCACATTGTGACACATCGCCACGCGCCAACGAATTGACGGCAGTCAACGACCGTCAAAAATGCTCTCGCGCTGAAGCGACACTCCCGCAGCATCCAATAAAACGCTATCGGGGTCGTCAACTATAGCATTCGAGTTCATAGGCTGAACCATAAGGCGGACGTACAAACAAAAACGGCGCCCTTGCGGGCGCCGTTTCAATCATGCAACTGCAGCGACAATCAGAGCGCGACGACTTTCGACTCACGCATCTGCTTGATCTGGTCAGCGGAGTAACCCAGCTCGGCCAGGATCTCGTCCGTGTGCTCACCCAGCAGCGGCGAAGCCTTGATCTCGACCTTGAGGTCGGAGAACTTGATCGGGCTGCCGACGGTGAGGTACTTGCCGAGCTTCGGATGATCGACTTCGACGATCGAGCCGCTGGCGCGCAGCGACTTGTCTTCGGCGATTTCTTTCATCGAGAGCACCGGAGCGCACGGGATGTCGAACTTGCGCAGGATGTCGACCGCTTCGTACTTGGTCTTGTCCTTCAGCCAATCTTCGATGAACCCGAAGATGTCGAAGATCTTGTCCTGACGGGCTTCAGCCGTGTTGTAGGCCGGATCGTCGATCCACTCTTCCTTGCCCAGAGCCTTGCAGATCGGGGCCCAGGCATGACCCTGGATGGTGAAGTAGATGTACGCGTTGGGGTCGTTTTCCCAACCTTTACACTTCAGAACCCAACCCGGCTGACCGCCACCGCCGGCGTTGCCGCCACGCGGCACGACGTCGGAGAACTCGCCGTGCGGGTACTGGGGATACTCTTCCAGGTAGCCCAGAGCGTCCAGACGCTGCTGGTCGCGCAGCTTGACGCGGCACAGGTTCAGCACGGCGTCTTGCATCGAGCAAGCGACTTTCTGGCCCTTGCCGGTTTTCTCACGACCCATCAGAGCCGTCAGGATGCCGATGGCCAGGTGCATACCGGTGTTGGAGTCACCCAGAGCAGCGGCCGAAACGGTCGGAGGGCCGTCCCAGAAACCGGTGGTCGAAGCGGCACCGCCAGCGCACTGAGCGACGTTCTCGTAGACCTTCAGGTCTTCGTAGTGGTGACCTTCGCTGAAACCTTTGACCGAAGCCATGATGATCTTCGGGTTCAGTTCCTGCATGCGTGCCCAGGAGAAGCCCATGCGATCGAGAGCGCCCGGACCGAAGTTCTCGACGAGAACGTCAGCCTCTTTGATCATCTTCTCGAGGACTTCCTTGCCGGCCGGAGTCTTGGTATCCAGCGTCAGGGAGCGCTTGTTGCTGTTCAGCATCGTGAAGTACAGCGCGTCGGCGTCCTTGACGTGACGCAGCTGGCTACGCGTAACGTCGCCAGCGCCCGGGCGCTCGACCTTGATCACGTCGGCACCGAACCATGCGAGCAGCTGGGTGCACGCCGGACCTGCCTGAACGTGGGTGAAGTCGATAATCTTGATTCCTTCAAGCGGCTTGCTCATGACGGATATCTTCCTCATCAATAGTTGGTAGTTGCCTTGCGGGCTTTTTGGACTGCGCCGGAATGGACGCAGGAATTGCGATCGCTTGATCGTTCGATGAAACGCACCCACCGCAAGCGGGCGTTCATTTCGACCTTAGATACTATGGGGTCGGTCGCGGGGAAGTCAAGACAACCCCTGACGGCACTTTGAACGAAACGACCTGAAAGCCTCCGCAAACCGGGCGGCCGGGTTACCCCGAACCGCCCGAATTCGCAGAATCATCATGCCGCGCGGACTTCACCGCGCAGCGCGATGATTACTTCTTGACACCACTCTGCGGGTTGAGGCTGGTCAGACGACCGGACTCGGTACCTGCAGTTTCGTCGATGATGGCGTTGATGACCGTCGGCTTGCCGGAAGCCAGAGCCTCTTCCAGGGCAGCCTTCAGTTCGCCAACGGTGGTCACGTTGTAACCCTTGCCGCCGAACGCCTCGATCAGCATGTCGTAACGAGCGTTCTTGACGAACGAGGTCACCGGCACGTCGTTGGCGTTGTCGGGGTTGAGGTTGGGGTCGCAACCACGGTACACACCGCTGTTGTTCATGATGATGGTGCAGACCGGCAGGTTGTAACGGCAGATGGTCTCGAGTTCCATGCCGCTGAAGCCGAACGCCGAGTCACCTTCGATGGCAACAACCTGACCGCCGGACTCGACAGCCGCGCCGATGGCGTAGCCCATGCCGACGCCCATCACACCCCAGGTGCCGGTGTCGAAACGACGACGCGGTTTTTCCATGTCGATGATGGCACGAGCGTAGTCGAGGGCGTTGGCGCCTTCGTTGACCAGATGGATGTCACGACCCTTGATCGCAGCGCCGATGGTGCCCAGCGCGTTGTGGAAGTTCATCGGGTTGGTTTCTTTGGTCAGCATCGTGGCCATCTTGGCAACGTTCTGCTCACGCTTGCTCATCAGCAGGTTGACCCAGTCCGAAGGTGCTTTCGGGAACTTGGAGTCGATCTTGGCGTTGAGCAGCTCCATCGAGCTGACGATGTCGCCGACGATCGGAGCATCGATGGGCACGTTGCTGTCCATTTCCATGGCGGAAATGTCGATCTGGATGAACTTCTTGGCCGGGAATTCACGGCCCGGCACGCCACCCCAGGTGCCGCCCTTACCGTGGGCCAGCAGCCAGTTCAGACGAGCACCGATCAGCAGCACGGTGTCGGCTTCTTTCAGGGCCAGCGAACGAGCGGCCATGGCGGACTGCGGATGATTGTCCGGCAGGATGCCTTTGGCCATCGACATGGCGAGGTAGGGGATGCCGGTCTTCTCGACGAACTCTTTGATCTGGCCTTCAGCGCGAGCGTAAGCAGCGCCTTTACCCAGCATGATGATCGGCTTCTTGGCGGACTTCAGCACTTCCAGGGCGCGGTCGATGGCGGCCGGCGACGGCAGGTGAGCCGGGGCTGCATCAACGACTTTGACGATGGACTCGGCGCCACGCACGGCGTCGATGGTCTGACCCAGCAGCTGAGCCGGAACGTCGAGGTACACACCGCCCGGGCGGCCGGAAACGGCAGCGCGGATCGAGCGGGCAACGGCGATGCCGATGTCTTCAGCGTGGTTGATACGGTAAGCGGCCTTCACGTACGGCTTGGCAGCGTTGAGCTGGTCCAGCTCTTCGTAGTCGCCCTGCTGGAGGTCGACGATTTCACGCTCGGAGGAACCCGAGATCATGATCATCGGGAAGCAGTTCACGGTGGCGTTGGCCAGCGCGACGAGGCCGTTCAGGAAGCCCGGAGCGGAAACGGTCAGGGCAACACCCGGCTTCTGGGTCATGTAACCGGCGATGGCAGCGGCGTTCACTGCGTTGGCTTCGTGACGGAAGCCGATGAACTTCATGCCGCGGGACTGGGCCAGACGGGCCAGATCGGTAACGGGAATGCCGACCAGACCGTAGATGGTGTTCAGGTCGTTGGCTTTCAGGGCGTCGATCAGCAGGTTAAAGCCGTCGGTCAGTTCCTGGGATTGCATGTGGAAACCCTCGGATTGAGTGTCGGTAGTCGTATTCATGTGAATGCTCTCTCGTTGAAACGTCTAATAAGGTTGAGCAATGCGGCTGGCAACGGCGGTTCGGATTCCCCGAGCCCTTGGATTGCCGGGCGGCCATTCAGCGGCTTGGGGCGGAAAACCGCCTGCCGGAAAAGTGGCGCCAGATGCCAGCTACCTCCGACGATAGGTTGTTGAAACCCCTGACCTATCGAGCGGGCGAATCATAGCGAGGGGGCTGTTCGGCCATCATTGACCCCGGTCAACTTTAACGGGAGAATACGCCGTTCGTCGTATCAGCCACGGGTACAGGCCGCGCTTCATTTATGTCGTCAGTCGATAAGCACCCGGAAAAGAACATCATCCGCGTCCAGCTCCGCCAGAACAGCGTCCTGCGCGAACTGAGCGACGCTGACGTGGCGCTGCTCGAACCACACCTCACCGTAGTGGACTGCCAGAAGGGCGACTTCCTTCTGCACCAAGGCGTGCACGAGATGGAACAGTATTTCGTGCTCGACGGAGTGCTCAAGCGGGTTGTCACCAACCAGCAGGGCAAACGCATGATCCTGCGCTTCACCGAAGAGCGCAGCATGGAAACCAGCTACGCCGCCTGGCGTCTCAAAACGCCCACTCCGTACAGCATAGTCTCTGTCACGAAGGCTCGCGTCGCCAAATTGCCGATGCAGCAATGGGTCGGCCTGATCGAGAACATCCCGCACCTCAAGCAGCACTTCGAATACGAGGTCATGCGCCTGATGAGCGAAATCATGGCGCACACCATCACGCTGCACTTGCTGGACGCGCCGGGACGCGTGCATCGCTTCCTGCGCAAGCAGCCCGAATTGTTCGACCGCATCCCCAAGAAAGAGCTCGCCTCCTACCTCAACATCTCCTCCGAGACGCTGAGCCGGCTGAAGCATCAGGGCAAGATCTGAGCACCCTTCGAAGAGCAGCACCCCGCGCAGCGGGCGCGACAAAAACCCGACTTGAATGACAAAGGGGCCTTGCGGCCCCTTTGTCGTTTCAGCCTGCCATCGATCAGTCGATGGTGGCGATGCGCAGCAGGTTGGTGCTGCCCGAGATACCGAACGGCATGCCGGCTGCGATGGTGATGGTATCGCCGACTTTGGCGAAGCTTTCGTTCTTCGCAACGTCGTTGGCGATGCCGACCATCTGGGTGACGGAATCGATGTCTTCCACCACCTTGGCATGCACGCCCCACACGAAGGCGAGACGGCGAGCCGTATCGAGGCTGGGGGTCATACCCAGGATCGGCGCGGTCGGACGCTCACGAGCAGCACGCATGGCCGTTGCGCCCGAGGTGGTGTAGGTCACGATGGCTTTGGCACCGACGATCTTGGTGACGCTGCGCAGCGCCGAGCAGATGGCGTCAGCAGCGGTCACTTGCGGTTCGAGGTGCTGGGCATCGACCAGCGTGCGATACAGCGGATCGCCTTCGACCTGACGAATGATGCGGTCCATCATGGCGACAGCCTGCACCGGGAAGGCGCCGCTGGCGGATTCGGCAGACAGCATCACCGAGTCGGCACCGTCGTACACCGCACCGGCAACGTCGGAGGCTTCGGCACGCGTCGGAGTCGGAGCGGAGATCATCGACTCCAGCATCTGCGTGGCGACGATGCTCGGCTTGCCGTGTTCGCGGCACGAACGCAGGATGCGCTTGGAAGCGCTCGGCACCTGCTCCGGCGGCAGTTCGACACCCAGGTCACCACGGGCAACCATCACGGAGTCCGACAGACGCACGATTTCATCGAGATGATCCAGCGCCTGCGGCTTCTCGAGCTTGGTCATCAGCAGCGCACGGCCGTTGATGATCTCGCGTGCTTCGTGCAGATCTTCCGGACGCTGCACGAAGGACAGGGCCACGAATTCCACGCCGAGCGACAGCGCGAAATCGAGGTCGCGGCGATCCTTCTCGGTCAGTACCGGAATCGGCAGCACGGCGTCGGGCACGTTCACGCCCTTGCGGTCGGACAGCGGGCCACCGGTGACGATGCGGGTACGGATCTGCGTGCCGTTGCTGTCGAGCACCTGCAGACGCAGCTTGCCGTCGTCCAACAGCAGCGACTGACCGGCTTCCACGGCTTCGAACAGCTCCGGGTGCGGCAGGCACACGCGGGTTTCATCGCCGGGGGTGGTGTCACGGTCAAGGGTGAATTCGGCACCGGCCTGCAGCACGATGCGACCAGCGGCGAAGGTGCCGATGCGCAGCTTGGGGCCCTGCAGGTCGGCGAGGATGCCGATCGGACGGCCGACCTTGCGCTCGATCTCGCGCACTACGTCGTAGCGCGTCTTGTGATCTTCATGGGTGCCGTGGCTGAAGTTGAAACGGAAGACATCCGCCCCAGCTTCGAACAGCGCCAGAATGGTTTCCGGGCTCGAGCTCGCCGGGCCCAGCGTGGCGATGATTCGGGCATTACGTTCGCGTCGCATTTTATTGTCCTGTTGAAACGTTGTTGTGTATTACTGAATCCAGCCGCGCTGCCGTGCGCAACATATCCCCGTCGTGTGACAGATGGATGTAGCCGTTGCGTCGGGCTTGCGCCACCGGATGAAACCCTGGTCGCGGCACGCGATGCCTTTGACCCTCCACTACCCCCTGCTTCAGCGCCCCGCAAGCTGCCGGAGCGACTCGGAACCCGCGCGTATCGGGCCCCGTAATGCAAACGGCCGCATTCACCGAATGCGGCCGTCGGGGCGGGCGGCAGATGCTGCCCGCCCCGAGGTCACCAATCAGCCTTGGGCGATTTGGTGGTTCGACATGATCTCGATGGCACGGCACAGTGCAGAGTGATCGGACGCCGACAGGCCGTTGGCGGCGCAGGTGTTCATCAGCTCTTGAGCCATGGCGGTGTTCGGCAGCGACACGCCCATCGACTTGGCGCCTTGCAGGGCCAGGTTCAGGTCTTTCTGGTGCAGTTCGATGCGGAAGCCCGGGTTGAAGGTGCGCTTCACCATGCGCTCGCCATGCACTTCGAGGATGCGCGAGTTGGCGAAGCCACCCATCAGGGCCTGACGCACTTTCGCGGGGTCGGCACCGGCCTTGGAGGCGAACAGCAGCGCTTCGGCGACGGCCTGGATGTTCAGCGCAACGATGATCTGGTTGGCGACCTTGGTGGTCTGGCCGTCACCGCTACCACCGACGAGGGTGATGTTCTTGCCCATCTGCTCGAACAGCGGCTTGACCTTGTCGAAGGCGGCCTCGGACGAAGCGCCGACCATGATGGTCAGGCTGGCAGCCTTGGCACCGACTTCACCGCCCGAAACCGGAGCGTCGAGGTAGTCGCAGCCCAGCTCGACGATTCGCTTGGCGAAATCCTTGGTGGCGATCGGGGAGATCGAGCTCATGTCGACCACGATCTTGCCTTTCGAGAGGCCAGCGGCAACGCCGTTATCGCCGAACAGCACGGCTTCGACATGGGGGGTATCCGGCACCATGGTGATGATGATGTCGGCGTTCTTGGCCACTTCGGCGCCGGTGGCGCAAACGGTTGCGCCGCCGTTCGTCAGCTCAGCCGGCGGAGCCTTGACGTCGTGCACGAACAGCTGATGACCACCTGCCTGCAGGTGACCCGCCATCGGGGCGCCCATGATGCCGAGACCAATGAATCCAACTTTAGCCATGTCTATCTCCATAAACGTTCAGTTCAATACCGGATCCGGCAAGCCACAGCGCCGCCGAATCTGCCCACGGTGTGCCAGACAGCTCACCGGGGCGGCGAACACCACCCTGACCTTGCCGGAGCGCGCGGCGTGGCGCTGCGCATTCCGGGGGACCGCATCACGGACAGTGCCGCATGCGACAACTCTGCAGCGTACTCGCAAAAGCCAGTGCGTGGAATTGTGTCGGGTGCATGTTAAAGGCAAAGCACGGCTTTGATAAGAACACAAAATATCGCTTGATCCGGTACCTGAAGTATCGACAGAACAGTGGGCGGCACGTCAACACCGGCTTTCGACCCCACCTAACACCGCCTCAAGTCACGAATGCGCGCCCTTGCGCGCGCCGCTCACCCCGTTGCACAGGCAAACATATTCCTGATGTTCACCGGGGTAGGCTGTAGCCATTCGAAGACTAGGAGGAGTGCCGATGAACCCCGAACACACCCGCGCCATCATGACCATCTGCCTCATGGCTGCCTTTGCCGACGGCCGCAAGGACAACACCGAACGCGAACACGTACGCCGCGTGGCCGAGTCGCTTGGCGAGCCGGCCGAACTCGATTTCATGGCGCTGTATCAGGACGTATTGCTGGGCCGAGCCAAGCTCGACACCGCCGCGGCTGCGCTCGATTCGCGAGAGCTGCGTCAGCTCGCCTTCGAAATGGCAGTCGGCGTGGTCGAAGCGGACGGGCGTCACGATGCAGCCGAAACCGCGTTCCTGCACCGCCTGGAAACCGCACTGGCACTCGAGCACGATCAGGCCGAAGCCACCGTTCATCAGGCCGAAGACGTCACCGAAGGCCCGGTCACCGGCCCCCTGCCGGCCGAGGTCATCGCGGCCGGCAGTAACGCAGGTACGGCAGCAACCACGCCCCCCGACCGAACCGAACTCGACCGCAGCATCCTCAATGCATCGATCCTCAACGGCGCACTCGAACTGCTGCCGCAGTCAATGGCCTCGATGGCCATCATCCCGTTGCAGCTGCGTCTGGTGTATCGCATCGGCAAGCAGTACGGCTACGAGCTCGATCGCGGTCACATCACCGACTTTCTGGCGGCGGCCGGTGTCGGCATGACCGGCCAGTACGTCGAGCAGATCGGCCGCAAACTGGTCGGCGGATTGCTCGGCAAGGTCATGGGCGGCATGGGTCGCGCCGTGGGCAGCACCGCAACCGGCGCGGCCTTCTCGTTCGCCACCACCTACGCCATCGGCAAGGTAGCGATGAGCTATTACGGCGGCGGCCGAAAGCTCGACACGGCGGCGTTGAAGGCAGAATTCTCGGACTGGGTGGGTCAGGGACGCACGCTGCAAAGCCAATACGCCGGGCAGATTGCCGAAAAGGCCCGCACCGTCGATCTCAAACAGATCGCCGCAAGCCTGCGTGGCTGAGCGTCACTCGCTGAACGCGGCGGCGCTCAACCGATGATGCCGAGCGTCGCCGCCGCCAGCACCACGTAACGTCCCAGCTTTGCCGCGGTGACGATGAGCAGGAAGCTCCACAGCGGCTCGCGCATCACGCCCGCCACCACGGTGAGCGGGTCTCCGATGATCGGCACCCAGCTCAGCAGCAGCGACCAACGGCCATAGCGGTGATAACCCTTTTGCGCACGCGACAACGCCGCGTCGCTTACCGGAAACCAGCGGCGGCCTCGCCAGCGCTCGATGTAGCGCCCCAGCAGCCAATTCACCAACGAGCCGAGCACATTGCCGAGCGTGGCCACCGCCACCAGCCACGCCGCCGGGTAATCGCCCAGCACCAGCAGGCCGACCAGCACGGCCTCCGACTGCATCGGCAGCAGCGTGGCCGCGCCAAAGGCGGCGAAGAACAGCGCAAAGTACGCAGACACCATCAATGCGCCCGCCGCAGCCTCTCAGCGTTGCCCGGTGGTGGTGTCGCCGAATACGCCCTTGAACTCGCGCGGCTCGCAGCGCCAATACTGCGGAGGAGCCTTCACCGTGCCGCCCAGCTTCGCAGCCGCATGCCACGGCCAGCGCGGATTCCACAGCATGCCGCGCGCCAGCGCCACCAGATCGGCCTCGCCGTTGGTGAGGATGGCCTCGGCCTGCTCCGGCTCGGTCAGCAGCCCCACCGCAATCACCGGCATCTTCACGCGGCTGCGCATCTGCTTGGCGAACGGCACCTGATAACCCGGCCCGAGCGGGATCTTCTGCTCGGGCGACAAACCGCCGCTCGACACGTGAATGAAAGCGCAGCCACGCGCTTCGAGCGCAGCGGCGAATTCCAGACTCTGCGTCACGTCCCAGCCGCCCTCCACCCAGTCGGTGGCGGAGATGCGCATGCCCACCGGCTTGCCCACCGGGAACACCGCGCGCACCGCGTCGAACACCTCAAGCGGAAAGCGCATGCGGTTTTCCAGCGAGCCGCCATAGGCATCGCTGCGGCGGTTCGAGATGGGCGACAGGAACTGGTGCAGCAGATAGCCGTGCGCACCATGCAGCTCGATGGCGTCGAGCCCCAGACGAGCGGCGCGCTGCGCAGCGGTCACGAACGCCTCGCGTATCGCCACCAGCCCGGCGGCGTCGATGGCCTCGGGCGGCGGCTCGTCCTTGCCATGTGCCAGCGGCGACGGTGCGCGCGGCCGCCAGCCGCCTTGCGCGGGCGGCACCAGTGCGCCGCCCTGCCACGGCGCCGCACTCGACGCCTTGCGCCCGGCGTGGGCCAACTGGACGCAGATGGGCAGGTCTGCGTACTTGCGCACCGCGCCCAGCACGCGCGCCAGAGCAGCCTCGTTGGCGTCGGAATACAACCCCAGGTCATCGGGCGAAATGCGCCCTTCGGGCAGTACCGCCGTGGCCTCCAGAATCAACAGCCCGGCGCCCGACATGGCCAGCTGGCCGAGGTGCATCAAGTGCCAATCGCTGGCGCAGCCGTCTTCGGCGGAGTACTGGCACATCGGCGCGACAACGATGCGGTTGGCAAGCTGCAGACCATCCAGGCGCAGCGGAGTGAACAACTGACTCATGGAATTCCTCTCTGGCAATGCAATGGCAGGGTGTTGCGCACTCTAACCCGAATGCGCGCAGCGCCGACGCCGGTATGATGTGCGCGATGCCGACACCCGCCCCCTCTTCGCCCGCCACGTCCTCACGACGCCGTCTCGTGCTGTTCGGGCTTCTGTTCGTCGTGTTCACGGCCTTGGGCGCCTGGGCGGTGTTCGACCAGTTCGCCGGGCGCGAAGTACGCTTCGACCACCGGCTGCTCGCCCCGCACGTACTGGCCGCCGCGGCCGCGCTGCTGGCCGTGTATTTTCTGGCCGACGGTCTGCGCCTGCATTACGCGCTGCGAGCCCTCGGCCACAGCATTCCGCCGCTGGCAATGGCGCGCCTGGTGTTCATGAACATCTTTTTCTCCAACGTCACGCCGATGGCCACCGGCGGCGGCTTTGCGCAGGTGTGGTTCCTGCGTGAGCACGGCGTGCCGGTAGGTCACGCCACCGCTGCCACCACGCTGCGCACCGTGCTGGCCACGCTCACCATCTTCATCGCCACGCCGCTGTTCCTGACCTTCGGCGCGCCCAGCGACGGGCAAGCGCTGCTGGCGCGCATCGCGCCGATCCTTGCGGTGCTGGTCACGGCCTACGTGCTGTTCTTCGCGGTAGTGGTGTTGCGCACACGCTGGCTGATCACGCCGCTCGGCCGTGCGCTCGGCGGCGTGCGCCGTGCCGGCCTGCTGGGCACGCGGCGTCACTGGCGGCTGCAGCGCGCGCTGCGGCGTGAGATGCGCCGCTTCGCCGCCAGCTTCGGCGAATTCATCTCCGCGCCGCTGCACCTGATCGCACTCACGATAGGCAGCTCGCTGCTGTTCCTGGCCTGCCTGTTCAGCTTTCCGGCACTGCTGGTGAACGCCTTCGGACACGACGTGCCATGGCTCACCACCGCCGGGCTGGCGCTGGTCACGACCTTCGTCATGTACTTCGCCCCCACGCCGGGTGCTGCGGGCATTTCAGAAGGCGTTTTCGGCGGCTTTTTTTCGAGCGTGCTGGGGCCAAGTGAGCTGGTGCTGGTCACCCTGTCCTGGCGCTTCCTGACCATTCACCTCGGCATGCTGATCGGCCTCGTGCTGCTCGGCCGCCACCTTGCGCACAGCGCCACAGAGAAACCATGAGCCGCCTGCTGCAACGTCGGCTGACGTACTACGCCTGCCTCTTGATCATCGCCCTGATGCTCGGCTACAAGGCGTACCTCAACTTCGTGCTGCCCAATCTCGCGGCCCTGCACACACAGGAAGTCGAAGACATCCGTGAGCGGCTGGACGGGCGCAAGGCGTTCAGCTTTGCCGTGGTCGGCAACATCGAGAACTCGGTGGGCATTTTCGAACGACGCTTCATACCCATGCTCAACGGCTCCGGCGTGGACTTCATGGTGTCGGCCGGCAATGCCGTGGGCGACGGCAGCGAAGACAAATACCGCGCGCTCGAAGGCACGCTGGGGCACCTGTCCATACCGTGGCTGCTGACCTTCGGCGAACACGAGTTCAGCAACTTCGGCAGCTTCCGCTTCTACGAGCACTTCGGCCCGCACTTCTATTCGCTGCGCTTCGGTGACACGCGGCTGATCTTCCTCGACGGCACCGGCAAGACGCCGTGGCGCTGGCAGATGCGCTGGCTCGACGACCTGCTCGCCAACGACACCAGCAGCGCACGCATTGCCTTCGTCGGCAAGCCGCCGCTGCGCCCAGCCGACGAGCCGCTGCTCGCCAGCAGCAGCGACTACCTGGAGGATGACTTCCGTGACGCCCTGCTCGCGGCCTTCGAACGCCACCGCGTAGACATGGTGTTCTCGGCCAACCTTGCGCTGTACGACGAGCAGCGCCGCGGCGACACGCTGTTCATCACCACCGGCGGTGCCGGCGGGCTGGTGCTCAACGACGACGAGAGCTTCTACCACTTCGTGCGCGTGGACACCCACGAAGACGGCTCGCTCACGCATAGCGTCGAGCGCCTCGAAGTCGGGCAGCACCCGGTGCTCAAGCAGCTCGAGAGCCTGTGGTTCTTCGTGTATTCGCTGTTCTACGTGGGCTTCGTCAATTTCTTCCTGATCGTTGCAGCCTTTGCCGTGGTGGCCCTCAAGCTGCACCACGTGATCTTCGTCGGGCGCAATTACTACCCCGACTACGACGTCGACGCCACGCCTTGGCTGTCACGCCCCTTGCGGGTGGCGATGTTCACCAACAACTACCTGCCCTTCATCGGCGGCGTGCCGATCTCCATCGCACGCCTGAAAACCGGGCTGAGCGCCCTGGGCGACGCCGTCATGGTGGTTGCGCCGCGCTACCGCAAGCAGCCTCACCGCGAGGCCGACGTGCTGCGCGTGCCCTCGCTGCTGACGATGGGCGAGAAGCGCGAATTCCGCCTCGCCAACCCTTTCCTGCCCTTCATCCGGCGTCGCGTGCGCGACTTCGCGCCCGACATCATTCACGTGCATCACCCCTTCTGGCTCGGCTCGCTGGGGGTGTTCGTGGCGCGCCGTCTGAAGATTCCGGTGATCTACACCTATCACACGCGGCTCGAGCACTACGCGCACTTCGTGCCGCTGCCCGGCGCGCTGTTCCGCAACCTGATCTCGCATGCGCTGATCCGGCGCTTTGCCAACCGTTGTGATGGCATCGTGGTGCCAACCTACTCGACCGAGGAATACCTGCGCATCATCGGCGTCACCACGCCCACGCTGGTGCAGCCCACCGGCATCGAGTACGAGCTTCTGCGCGACGCCGACCCTAAAGAGGTGGCCCGCCTGCGCAAGGAACTCGGTCTGGGCGACGAGCGCGTGCTGATCAGCGTGTCGCGCCTGTCGGACGAGAAGAACATCGACTTCCTCATCGACGCGGTCGACCGGCTGCGCAAAGAGTGCAAGCAGCCCTTCCGCGTGCTGATGATCGGCGACGGTCATGAACGCCGCCGCCTGCAGGCGCGCATCAAGCAACTGGGCCTGCGCGACTGCTTCACGCTGGTGGGCTCGGTGCCGCCCGAAGACATGCCCAAGTGGTATGCACTGGGCGACCTCTTCGTGTTCGCGTCGAAATCCGAGACCCAAGGCATGGTCATTCTGGAAGCCATGGCGGCCGGCATGCCGGTGGTGGCAGTGCGCTCCAGCGGCATTGATGACGTCGTGCGCGACGGCCACAACGGCTTCAAGACGCCGGAAGATCACGCACGCTGGAGCCAGCGCGTGGCCAAACTGCTCACCGACGATGCCCTGCGGGAAGAGCTGTCGGCCAACGCCCAAGCCTTCGCCGCCGAATACTCCATCGAAGCCTTTGCCGTGCGCATTCGCGGCCTGTACGCCGAAACGCTGGCACAGCGCGCCAAACGTGACGCCAACCCCGAAGAGGCGCCGTAGAGAATCCGCCTCAGCTTTCCACGCGATTGCGCCCTGCCGCCTTGGCGCGATAGAGCGCCTGGTCTGCTGCCTCCAGCAGGCCTGCGGGCGTGAGGTCGGAAGAAGGCACGCAACTGGCCACGCCGATGCTCGCCGACACCTGCCCGGATGCCGCAGTGGGGTGCGGCCAGGCCTCGCTTTCGAGCGCCGCGCGAATGGACTCCGCCAGCGTCAGCGCATGCTCCAGCGTGGCATCCGACAGCACCACCACGAACTCCTCCCCGCCGTAGCGCGCAGCCAGTTCACCGGCGCGTCGCACCTGTTGCTGCAACAGACTGCCCATGCCGCGCAGGCAACCGTCGCCCGCCGGGTGGCCCAGGTGATCGTTGTATTGCTTGAAGTGATCGAGGTCGATCAGCAGCACCGCCAGCGGCGTACCGCCGCGCTGCGCGCGCGCCCACTCCTGCGCCAGCACTTCATCGAAGCGACGGCGGTTGGCGAGCCCGGTCAGTGCATCAGTGGATGAAAGCGCCTCCAACTTGCGATTGGCCGCCTGCAGTTCTGCCGTGCGCTCTTCGACCTTCTGTTCGAGTTGCATGTTGGAGGCTTCAAGCTCGTGCTTGCGCTGCAGCAGCGTGGCCAACATGGTCTGCAATGCCGCACCCAGCCTGCGCAGCTCAAGGATGTTGCTGCGCTTGGGAAAATCGGCCGACTCGTCGCCCCCGGCGATGCGTCTGGCTGTTGCCACCAGAGCCTCCACGGGGCGACTGAAGCCCACCGCCAGCAGGTAGGCCAGCAGCATGCACACCAGCGCCACCGGCAAGGCCGTGAGTTGCAAGGTACGCCGCAAGTCGATCACCGGCGCCAAGGCGATGTCGATGGGCTGTCGCAACACCACCTGCCAGGCAATATCGTCATTCGTAGGTGATTCGACGAACGCGCGGGCCGTCAGCCAGCGTGCGCTGTCAGACCACTCCAGTACTCGGTCTGCGCGCCCGGTGCTGAGCTCAGGCGGCAGTTCGACCTCTCCGATCTTCTGCATCGGATGCAGGAGATTGCCCACGCCGTCGAAGATGAACACCTCTACCCCCGACTTGGCATCTGCCTCGGGCAGGCCACGTTCGACCACGGCCTGCACCCAGTCCCAGTAAAGGTGCGAGGCCACCACGCCGCGCAGCGCGCCCTCGGCGTCATAGACTGGCGCAGCGAAATCGACGAAACGCAGGGGATCTTCTTCGTCCGGCGAACCCAGAATGCGTGCCAGCAGAACCGCCTCGTGCACGTCACCGATGAAGGTGCGCTCGCTCCCGCCGAGAAACCACGGACGCGCGGAAACGTCGGCACCTTCGAGCAGTTTGTTGGCCGCCACGATCACCGTGCCCTTGCTGTCGGTCAGGCCGAGCCAGGCATACGGCGAGAAGCTGTCGGAGATTTCGTTGAAGCGCTGCTGCGTGTTGGCGGAAGTCCAGTCGCCGTAGCGGATCGACGGAGAGCGGCTCAGCAGCTCGATTTCACGCACGCGCTCGTTAAGGTTGCCGGACAACGTGCGGGCCATGCCGCGCGCCACGGTGTCGAGGCGATCCCCGCTGGTGCGGGTGATTTGATCGGATGCCAGATGCTCCACATGGAAGCTCACACCCAATGCCAGCAGCAACACCAGGGCGCCGAAAAACGCGGCGAGACGAACGCGCAAACTCGCGAGATAGTGCAGCATGACCGTAGTGCGCTGTAAAAAATGCAACCGAGCATACGTGCCGATCGGCATTATCTACAAGACTTTTGGCCATGCGGAGACGTAACAGCGGCGCACCACGGCGCCGTTGTTACGTGGGAAGTCAGCCTGCCAACGGAAGCAACGGCCCACCTTCGGGTGCCTGCGGCGCAGGCGTGCGCGCCACGTTCATCACCCAGCACACGCAGGTGAAATAGCCGATCAACGCGCTCAGTTCGACTACGCCCTGCTCGCCCCAACGGTGGCATGCATCGGCGTAGGTGGCGTCGCTCACGCCGTGGTGCTCAAGCACTTCTCGAGTGAACTGCCACGCCGCATCTTCATCGTCGGACACGGCGCGCGGCCTGCGGCCCTGCGCCAGATCGTCCAGCGCCTCACGCGCCGTGCCCGCGTCCTGCGCCAGCGCATGGTGGATGGACCACTCGAACTGGTTGGTGGTGTGGCGTGCCACCACCAGCGTGACGAACTCGGTGACGCGGCGCGGCAGCACCGAATCAAAACGCAGCGTGGCGCCGGTGGCGGCCAGCCCGTCGAGCAGCTTCGGGCTGCGCAGCAGCGGAATGAACGGCCCCTTCACGCCCTTGCGCGGGCCGGCAATCAGCGCTTCGGCCGCCGCACGCTGGGCGGCATTCAAGGCTTCCATCGGCGGCAGCGGCAGGCGTTCGTCGATGTTCGGGCCGAAGCCCTGCGGCACGGGTTGCGTCATCCGTTCTTCTCCTTTTGTCCGGCCGGACGACTCCGGCCCATCACGGGCAACACGGCCCCCACGGCAAGGCTCAGCGCGGCCACCAGCAACGCCGGCTCCATGCCCCAACCCAGCGCCTCGGATGCAGCGCCGGCCAGCGGCCCGAGCACTTGCCCGGCAGCAGTGGCAGCCGTCATCGCGGCAATCAGTGGCTGCGCACGCGCGCCGCCCACCGCCGCACCTTCCTGCAACGCGAGCATGGTCACCACCATGAAGGTGCCGCCCACACACAGCGCCGACACGGCCAGCATGCCGAGCGAAGGCTGCAGCACCGGCAACACCAGGCCCACGGCCATCACCGCCTGCGCAATCGCCCAGCGCACGCGCCGCGAGGCCCCGCCACTGCGGCGCCCGGCGGCAAGCCACATCGACGCTGCAGCCGCCACGCCGAACACCGGCCACACCCAACCGAAAATGGCGGGGTCATCCACCAGCAGGCGCGCCTGCGCCGGCAAGAAGGTGGCCGGCAAGATGTAGCCGAAACCCAGCGCGGTGTAGCTCCACACCAGCCGACGCTCGTCAGCCACGTCCACCGGCTGGGCGCTGACCTGCACCGCCTGCTCGCGCGGCACGAAGCCGTTGCGCGACAAGCCCAGCGCCGCCGGCACGCCGATCAACGCGGCCAGCGCCGACAACACCCACCAGCCGGTGGCGGCATTGCCGCCGGCATACACCACGGTCTGACAGGCTAGCCCGGTAAGCGTGATGCCCACACCCACGCCGGCGAACATCACGCCGCCCAGCCGCGGCCGCCCGGCCTCGCGCAAGCGCCCCAGACACAGTGACGCGGCGCCCACCATCGCCCACGCACCGGCCATGCCGGCGATGAAACGCATCACCATCCACACCGCATATGAAGACACCGGCGCCATGGCCGCCGTCGACAGCACCACGCCAATCAGCCCCACACGCAGCATGCTGGCCGGCGTCGAGCGCGAACGCATGGTAGCCAGTGCGCCGACGAAATAACCCAGGTAGTTCGACCCCGCCAGCCAGCCACCGTCGGCCATGCTCAGCCCGGTCTCCGCCTGCATCAGCGGCAGCAGCGGCGTAAAAGCGAAGCGCCCGATGCCCGTCAGCACGATCAGCGCGGCCAGGCCGGCCAGTGCGGCCATCACGGCAAGGCGGTCGGAGTGTGCGGAGGTGGGGTGCATCAGCGTGAGCGCAACCAGTTGGGGAACAATTGAACGACATCTTCCACGCCCACGCGCCATGCCGCGTGAAGCCTGTTGGCGCCATCCGCAGCGGAATTCAGGCATCGCCACGAAAGCCGCCGCAACGGCCTGCAGGGCATGCCCCTGACAAAATCATGAGTCGCGCCTGATCTTTGCTTGATGAATGCTGTCCCAACATGCCGCCTGACCAAGCAACAGCACATGACTCAGCGGAGAAGCACACGGGATGCAACGCAAGACCTGGAAGAAACTTGGCGGCCTGATGGCCGTGGTGATCGTGGCCGGCTCGCTGGTGGCCGCCTGGCATTACAAGCTGCCGGCGCTTGCGTGGTACTGGGTGAAGATGCAGTCCAACGCCGACGAGTGGTCGACTGCCGGCGTGTGGCTGCCGCACTACGAGGTGCTCATCGACGGGCGCGTGGTCGATGGCGTTGAGGAGAACGCATCCGGCCTGACCTTCAGCAACCACACCGGCACACTGTTCTCGGTCACCAACAAGCACCCCATGGGCATCTTCGAGATCGACACCGAAGGCCGCCTGCTGCGCCGTATCGAGCTGAAGGGCGTGCGCGACCCCGAGGGCATCACGCATGTGCGCGACAACGTGTTTGCCATCACCGACGAACGCGACCAGCGCGTGTACCGCATCGAGATCCAGCCCGAAGACACCGTCATCGACGTGGCCAGCGCGCCACGCCTGGGCCTGTCGTTCGACTCGCGCAACAACCTCGGCTTCGAGGGCGTGTCGTGGGATTCGGTCGGCAATCGCCTGTTCGTCAGTCAGGAGAAGGCGCCGATGCGCGTGCTGGCCATCTCCGGCCTGCCCGAGATCCTCGACGGCTCGGCCTTCAACCTGCAGATCGACGAATGGCGCCCGGCCAATGCCAGCGGGCTGTTCGTCACCGACCTGTCGTCGCTCACCTTCCACGAAGCCACCGGCAACCTGCTGCTGCTGAGCGACGAATCAGCGCTGGTGATCGAGTACGACCCCAACGGCAACCCGGTGAGCATCATGCCGCTGTGGAAAGGCCATCACGGCCTCTCGCGTCGCGTGCCGCAGGCCGAGGGCCTCGCCGTGGGGCCGGACGGCACGCTGTACGTGATGTCGGAGCCGAATCTCTTCTACAGCTTCCGCCGCACGCAGCCCGCGCCGTGGGCGCAGTGAGGCGCCCCGCTACAACCAGCGCGCCTTCTTGAAGCGCCAATACAGCACGGACGTGGACGCCACGATGATGCCCAGCCCGAAGAGGTAGCCGTAGCGCCACTCCAGCTCGGGCATGTACTTGAAGTTCATGCCCCAGATGCCGGCGAACGAGGTGGCCACCGCAAAGATGGCTGCCCACGCCGCCAGCCGCTTGCTGACTTCGGTCTGGTCGATGGTGACCATCGACAGATTCACCTGGATGGCAGTGGCGATCATCTCGCGCACGCTGTCGAGCGAGGCATTCAAGCGCGTCAGGTGGTCATACACATCGCGGAAATAGTGCTGCGTGCCCACGCACGGCGCCGGCACGCGGCCGCCGTGCATCTTGCCGGCCGCCTCCATTACCGGCGTGACCGCGTGCTTGAGCGTGGTGATCTTGCGCTTCAGACGGTACAGGCGGCGGATGTTCGAGCGCGCCGCGCCCTTGGTGAAGATGTGCTCTTCGAGCGTTTCCAGCTCGGCCTCGAGCTTGTCGATGACCGGAAAATAGCGGTCCACCACCGCGTCCATCAGCGCGTACAGCACGTAGCCCGGCCCTTTCGCCAGCATCTTCGGCTCGCGCTCGCAGCGGGCCCGCACGCCCAGCAGATCATGCTGGCTGCGGTTGCGCACCGACAGGATGTAGTTGGCGCCGGTGAAGATGTGCAGCTCGCCCACGTCAAGGTCGTGGTTGTGCTCCTCGATGAGGTGCATCACCACGAAGATCTCGTCGCCGTACTCCTCCAGCTTCGGGCGCTGGTCACCGTGGTTGGCATCTTCCACCGCCAGCTCGTGCAGGTTGAAGGTGGCCTTCATGGTGGCCATTTCTTCCGGCGTGGCATCTTTCAGCGCCACCCACACGAAGACGCCCGGCATTTTCAGATAGGTGCCGATTTCCGCCACCGGCACATCGGCCAGCTTGCGACCGCTCTGGTAGGCAATGCAGTTGATCAACATGGGCAGATTCCTGTTCAGCTGCGGGCCGGTACAGCAGCGCCGGCCCCTTGCGTTTGATTCTAACGGCCAACGCGCGGGCACACGCCGTTTCAGGCCGCGCGCATCTCCAGGCCTTCGGCCAGCACCGGGCGCAGCCAGTCGATGAAGGCGCGCACGCGCAGCGGCAGGTGGCGGCGGTGGGCATAGATCAAGGTCACCGGCAAGGGCGGTGGCCGATGCTCGGGCAGTATCTCCACCAGCGTGCCGTCGGCCAGCAGCGGGCGCACGCCGTAGTCGGGCAATTGCACGATGCCCAGTCCGGCCCGGCACGCCTGGTGATAAGCGTCGGAGTTATTCACCGTGACCACACTGGGCACCGGCACGAACACCGGGGCCGCCTCCGGCGCCGGCACGTATTCGAAGCCGGTCGCGCGGCTGCCCAGCGACTGTGCGTATTCAATCAGGCGATGCTCGGCAAGGTCATCGGGCGTTTGCGGCACGCCGTAGCGGGCCAGGTAATCGCGGCTGGCGCAATTGATCTGGCGCAGCTCGCCCAGCGGCACGGCCACCACGTTTTGCTCGCCGATGGCGCCCACACGCAGCACGCAGTCGAAGCCCTCACGCACAATGTCCACGCGGCGGTCGGTGCTGCTCAGTTCGATCTCCACACCGGGGTGACGCTGCAGGAAGTCGGGCAGCTTGGGGATGACGATTTCGCGCGCCGCCGCCAGCGGCAGGTCTACCCGCAGGCGCCCGCGCACGTCGGCTGGGCCGCTGGCGCCCACCAAAGCGTGCAGCTCGTCGAGGTCGGCCAGCAGATCCTTGCAGCGCTCGTAGTAGGTCTGGCCGTCCTGCGTCATGCGCACCTTGCGCGTCGTGCGGTGCAGCAGGCGCGTGCCCACCTTGGCCTCCAGTTGGCGGATGGCATTCGAAACCGAAGTCTTGAGCAGGCCAAGGTCATCGGCCGCGGCGGTGAAGCCGCCCAGCTCGGCCACCCGTACATAGATGCGCATGGATTCGATCTGGTCCATCCGCCGCCTCCTTCCTGTGAGATGCGTGCAATTGTCCAATTTAATCGCACAGTCCTTCAACCCGTGCGCAGTTTATCCACACAAACCACATCAATACACTGGCCTCGTGGCTGGACGAAGCTTCTCTGCTTCGCCGCAGTGCCCACCGCTCAATGACTTCAGGAGACTCATATGACGCACATCGCCCTCATCACCGGAAGCAGCCGCGGCCTGGGCCGCAACATGGCGCTGCACCTTGCCCGCCGCGGCATCCACTCGATCATCACCTACCGCAGCAACCGCGCCGAGGCCGAGGCCACCGCCGCCGAGGTGGAAGCGCTGGGCGCACGCGCCGCCGTGCTGCAACTCGACACCGGCGACAGCGCCCGCTTCGGGCGCTTTGCACTCGAACTGCACCAGACGCTGCAGCAACACTGGCAGCGCGAGCACTTCGACTTTCTGGTGAATAACGCCGGCATGGGCATCTACGCGAGCTTTGCCGACACCACCGAGGCGCAGTTCGACGAGCTGATGCGCGTGCATCTCAAGGGGCCGTTCTTCCTCACGCAAACGCTGCTGCCGCTGATGAGCGACGGCGGGCGCATTCTCAACGTGTCGTCGGGGCTGGCGCGCTTCTCGATGCCGGGCTTTGCGGCCTACGCGATGATGAAAGGCGGTGTGGAGGTGATGACCCGCTACATGGCCAAAGAGCTTGGCACGCGCGGCATCACGGTGAATACGCTGGCACCGGGCGCCATCGAAACCGACTTCGGCGGTGGTCTGGTGCGCGACACCCCGGCGGTGAATGAAGCCATCGCCAACGAGACCGCGCTGGGCCGCGTCGGCCTGCCGGACGACATCGGCGGCGTGGTGGCCTCGCTGCTGGCCAACGGCAACCGCTGGGTGAACGGGCAGCGCATCGAAGCCTCGGGCGGCGTGTACCTGTAAAGCACAGCCGTAATTCCCTTGCGCCTGCCGGCAGTTTGCCCGGCGGGCGCCTCAGCCCCGCGCCACCACCGAGAGCAACATCCCCAGCGCCACGACGGCAAGCACTACGGCCGCCGCGTGGTTGATCAGGCGCGTGCGCCCGCCTTGCAGCCAGTTCATGGCCGGCCGCAGCGCCAGTACCCAGGCAAACTTGGCCGAGAACACCGCCGCCACGGCCACCAGCAACACACCGGCCGCACCGTTTGCCGAAAGCGCCGTCATGTCGATGAACGCCGGTAGCAACACCAGGTAAAAGCCGATGACTTTGTAGTCCACCAGCGTCACGCCCAAGCCGGCGGCAAAGCTGGCCCGCGCCGAGCGCGGCCCGCCCGGCTTCACCTCGGCCACGGTGCCGGCGTGCCACAGCGACCATGCCAGCCAGCCGAGCAGGCCGGTGGCAATCAGCCGCAACACGTCCAGCCACACATCAGAAAGCGCAAACAGGGCATTCACGCCGAACAAGGCCACGCAGATGTAGACCACATCACCCGCCACCACACCCAGCGCCGCCAGCGCCCCGTGCTGCATGCCGCCGTCGGCCGCGCGCGCCACCACCGTGAGCACGCTGGTGCTCGGCACGATGGCCAGCGCAAACAGGGTGGCAAACAAGGCCGCAAGCATTGAGGCCGTCATGGCAGAGGAAGGTCCGTTGGCAACACGCTGCAGGCTATACGCCGGCCACGGCTGCGGGGTTGAAAGGTAGCGGGCAGCATAACCAGCCGCATTCAGTTCGCCTTAACTCTCGGCGGCGGCCATGCCCACCAGCACGTCGGCACAGGCGCGCACCACGGCGCGTTCGCGCCCGGTGGACGACAACAGCAGCATGTAGCTCTTGGCCGGCACGCGCAGCGGGTGCGCCACCGCCAGCCCCAGCCGCGTGCGCATGCCCTGGGTGAGGCGGTGCGGCAGCAACGCCAGCCCTTCGCCGCGGCCACAGGCCATCAAGATGGCGTACATGTCGTGGCACAGCAAATCGGGTTCCCGCATGCGGCGCATCGAACCACTGCGTTCAACCACGCGCTGCCATGAAAAAGACGGATGTTCGAGCAACGGATACTCACTCAGCAACTCTTCTGGCGTGGCCATCGACACCGCCGCGGCGCGCGCGGACGGCGCCACCACCACCAGCTCTTCGGCCCACAGCTCGTGCGCGCCCGGCGCCGCGTCGTCGCGGTAGCAGTAGCGAATGGCAATGTCGCACTGGTTGCGGTCAAGGTCCGACAGCGTCTCGCTCACGTCGAACGAAAAGCTCACGCCCGGACAGGCCTCGCGCAGCCGACGCAACTGCGGCGCCAGCCACAGCCGCGCCACACCAGGGCTGGCGGCAATGCGGATCTCCGTCTCGCGCCCGCAATCCAGCGCGTGCAGCGCATCCGCCGCACCGCGCGCAAACACTGACACCGCCTGGTAATACGCCATGCCCTCGGCGGTGAGCTCCACCACCGGCGTGTGGCGCACGATCAGGCGCAGGCCGGTGCGCTCTTCGAGCAGCGCAATCGAGCTGGCCAGCGCCGCGCGCGATACGCCCAGCTCGCCCAGCGCCTGGACCACCGTGCCGTGACGCACCAGCGCCTCGAACGCGACCAACGCATGCAGGGGCGGAAGAGGTACATTCGTCATTCGGAGAGCCTGACTCTATGAAGCACTCATTATTACGCGAACTGCCCCTGCTCGAACTCATCGCGGTCGAAGCCACCATCCGGCTCGGCAGCGTGGCTGCGGCTGCCGAAGAGCTTTCCGTCACGCCGTCGGCCATCAGCCACCGCCTGCGGCAGATCGAACGCGCCTTGGGCGCCCCGCTCATCGAGCGGCGCGGGCGTGGCATTGCCGCCACCGCCACCGGCCTCGCCTGCCATGCGGAACTGGCGCGCCTGATCGGCAGCTTCCGCGACAGCACCGCCGCACTGCGCGCCACCAGCCAGGAGCGTGTTCACCTCGACGTGCCGCCCGTCTTCGGCACCACCTGGATCACCCCGCTGCTGCCGTTGCTGCGCGCCCGCCTGGGCGTGCCCGGCCTGCGCTTCGAACTCAGCACCAGCCGCGTGCCCGGCGTGGCGCCCAACCCGGATGTCGACCTGCTCATCGACTTCGGCGCCGCCCCGCCCGACCGCAGCACCCACCTTCTGCACCGTGGCACCGTCGGCGCCTTCGTGTGCGCCAGCGAACAGCGCAGCGGCGACCTCACGCTGGACGAACTCAGCCGCCGCCCGCTGGTGCGCCACACGTCCGCCAACTGGCCCAACTGGATGCAGGCCGTGTTCGGCCAAGTGCCCGACCACCACTACGCCGCCACGTTTGACGACCCCGTGAGCGCCGTCGAAGCCTGCCTGGCCGGCGAAGGCCCCGTGCTGGTCGGCTCCCTCGCCGCCCGCGCCTACGTCGAAGCCGGCCTGCTGCAACCCGCCCACCCCGGCCGCCTCGACGCCGGCACCTACACCATCGAGCTCACCCCCCGCGGCCAACTCAAACCCCTCGCCCGCCGCACCCTCGACCACCTGCTGGCGCTGTCCCGCGAATACGCCGCGGCGCAATAGAAGTACCCACCCCACTTCCACGTCATTTCGAGCGCAGCGCGGCAATCCATTGACTATGCAACCCGCACACGCTGCGAGATTGCCGCGTCGCTTGCGCTCCTCGCAATGACAGACTTTTGGGCGCGTCACTAGGGCGGGAGCAATGCCGACACATGAGCAGCCCCACCACAACCAAGCCGACGAGCCCGTACCCTTTCCCCAAATTGGCACCCACCCCAATTCCCCATCATTGCGAGCGCAGCGCGGCAATCCGCTGACTATGCAACCCGCACACGCTG
Source organism: Pseudazoarcus sp. NS20 (assembly GCF_059703745.1). NCBI lineage: Bacteria > Pseudomonadati > Pseudomonadota > Betaproteobacteria > Rhodocyclales > Zoogloeaceae > Pseudazoarcus > Pseudazoarcus sp. NS20. The sequence goes on along the minus strand of NZ_BAAKIY010000001.1, from coordinate 1,063,617 downwards.
CGAGATTGCCGCGTCGCTTCCGCTCCTCGCAATGACAGACTGCTGAGCGCTTCACTTGGGAATACGCAACCCCAGCTCGTTTCAAAACGCCCATGACAGCGCCCCGCCCGACCCGAGCACGTATCCAAAAAACCATCCGTCCCTACCGCCTAAATCCGCCCCACCCCTTGCCAGCACTGACAATCGCCACGGCCCGCGCCATGTGAAAGCGGCGTATCACAAACACACTACGTAACGGTTAGACCGGCCACCAGCCTTGCCCCGAGCGGTTTCGGCGCCCAAGGTGTACCCATGGCGGAGCGCCCGATGCACACCGGCCCGATTCCAAGGGCACGTTACACACGCGGCGCACACTGCATGTCCGCCGGCCCTATCTGTCAGACACTGAACGGGGGACCATCATGTTCAATCTCAAGCACGTGATTTTCGGCGAACGCTCGGTGACCAAAGTCGCCGGCCTTTACAACTCCAACGAAGCAGCGCGCATTGCCGCGCAGAACCTGGTCGAGAACTCGCCGCTCAGCCCGGCGCAAGTTCGCGTGGTCGGCCCGGCCGACACGGTGCCTACCTACAACACCGGCATCAGTCGCGCCATCGAGCCTGAAACCCAAGGCATCATGCACACCCTGATCAAGTCGCACCTGGCCGCCGGCTTGGCAGGCATCTTCGCGGGTCTGGTGCTGCTGGGCATCTTCATCGTTGCCGGCAACCAGGCCGTGGTGAGCTCGCTGTTCCTCAGCTTGGTGTCGTTCGCAGGCTTCGGCTTGGTGTTCGGCCTGCTGGTAGGCGGTGCGCTGTCGATGCGCCCCGACCACGGCCACGTCGTCAGCGTGGTGCGCCAGGGCCTGAAAGAAGGCCAGTGGGCCGTCATCGTTCACCCGGTGAACGCCGACCAAACCCACGAGGCCGTCCGCGTGCTCGAGAGCAACAGCGACAAACTCGTCCGCACGCTGTAAGCCGCCCGCCGCGGGTCAGCCCCCTCTCTGACCCGCAGCACCCCGAGGCCGGATTTCGTCTCGCACGCGAAATCCGGCCTCGTCATGTCTACCGCCCCACCCACCACACCCCGCCTCAATTCAAGCACCTGCAACTGCACCTCAACCACCCGCCATAACGCCAAAAATGTCACTGGCAAGCATTCGCATGCCTGACGCATTCGGAAAGCTGCGCTAAAGTTCAGCACTCACTATGCGGAGCGCGCCATGACCAGCGGCCTCACCACCCTGCCCGACGACCTGCCCGTGCCGCTAGACGACGGCGCCGCCGCGCACCTCACCGGCATGGCCATGCCCGACCTCACCCTGCCCGCCACCGATGGCACACAGGTGAACCTCGCCCGCCTCCCCGGCCGGCACGTGATCTACATCTACCCCATGACGGGCCGCCCCGACCGCAAGCTGCCGGACGGCTGGAACGAAATCCCCGGCGCCCGCGGCTGCACCCCGCAGTCCTGCAGCTTCCGCGACCACTACGCCGAACTCCAGGCACTCAACACCGGCGTGTTCGGCCTCAGCACGCAAAGCACCGACTACCAGCAGGAAGCCCGTGAGCGGCTGCATCTGCCGTTTCAGTTGCTGTCGGATGAGGGGTTGAAGCTGAAAGCGGCGTTGGGATTGCCGACGTTTGAGGTCGAAGGCGTGGAGTTGTACAAGCGGCTGACGCTGGTGATTGAAGGCTGGAAGATCGTGAAGGTTTTTTATCCGGTGTTTCCGCCAGATCGAAATGGGAAAGAGACCGTGGGGTGGTTGAAGTTGCTGTGAGGCAATTTGGTCTTACTAGACTGAACCTCAAGGGTGACTTGATATCCGGTTACAACCGAAAAACGGCTTCATATAGACACGTATCCAGCACGACTGAAGCCACATAAGACTTTCCAATAAAGGACTTCATCAGTGACATTTATTCACCCCGACCAAAAGGCCCATCGTACTAGTGACTTCTACAAATTAGTCGGATCAATTCGAAACATCAAAAAGAGAAATCAAATACGGGGCTACTGCACCAAAACTCTGTTCTCAAAAAAAGATGCAGATATTATTCGACAAGGCAACTGCCTACATGACAGCACGATCATTGGAGCATTACTAAGAGGCCCAAACGGCCTTTTAAACTCAGCAAGGGGCGCAGCGCGGCCCACGAGCAATGACATCTACACGATGATCTCTTCTATATCTCCGCTGAACTGGAGAAATGAGCTTTGCTACACAGTTGGCTATATAAATTCAATGGCCGAAACCGCACTAACTCTTATCCCAGAGATGCGGCATCTCTCAACGATTGACCTTACAGACCCTGCAGAAACAATTGAAACTTTGCTTCGGCTAGCAAAACTAACCGGCGCATCAAACTACCTCTCTTACAAACTTGCGTATCTCCGAGAAAGCCAACACCTCACAGACTCAATGATAGACACAATTTCTCAGATTGAAGACGAAATGTGTCACAGACAAAACGCCGGATTGCATTTCAGTGCGCTAGAAAATATTAGTTCTAGGGTATCTCTATTCTATGTAGCACAGCGGAGAACAAGCGGTCTTGTAGCGCGCGTTCACGGAGACTTCCGGCGGGCCATCTCGCTGAGCAACCTCGTACCCACACCGCTCGACGATGACGATTTTCCGCGCTTACTTTTGCGTGCCACCGAATCCTCCCTACTAGACACCTTATACGTACTAATAACAGTACTTAATTTACCGGATGAATTCCCTCAAATAAACCATGAAATCGAAAATAGATTAGAAAGTAATTTATATACAGCCTTAAGGGAAACAATCGAGAACGCCTCCTCTATATCTCAACGCAACCTTATCACGGAGCACTATCGATCTCAGAACCGTGACGACGGCGACTCACTCCGCACGTACCGCCTAGCATCTGCCTTTCTAGAATGCGGTCGCCTTGCAGCATATCGAAGCAAAATTGATCGCGTCATCGGCAGGAGACTGCTAGCGGAAGTCGCCGGGGATGAACACAAGGAAACCTTTACTTCTTCAGTTGAAACCAAGGCTCTTTTAACAGCCCCAGACGGCGCACCTACGGACGAGAAAATTCCGTTAAAAATAGATTTATTTTACCGAACCCATCTATTCCTTCGATACGTCTCTTACGAGCCCAACCTGCTGTACCTCACCGATTCTGATATTCGGTATATTTTCGAGAACACGACCAGCTTAGAACAACTACTTTCAGAACGTGAAATTCGCCTAATTTATACGACAGCTCCGCCAGAAACCAGGAGCCTTGCAGCTGTCCTAGCCCTCGCTCTATTTCGAAAGAAATCGGTTGATCCCGATGTAGACTTCGAGTTCCGCGCGGACTTTATCACGCACGTTCGGACAACCTATAACGGCTCAATTGTTGCCTTCATCGAAGACCTTCTGAACGACTCGCCACAAATAGCTGCATATCTAGTTCAATCACTAGACGAGCCTACTCTCGAAAAACTGTACACCCTTATACGAAATGCATCCGAAGCATCTCAAGTTCGGAGAGACATCCTATTGGCTATAGGCCGAAAATTAAATAGAATCGAGTACATCGTCGAAGCAGAAGCGATCAACACCCGCTCAAAATTATCAAAACTGCAGCAGTATTTTGATAGCAGTCGAATGTACGTGGACAGCGTATCGATGAAGCGATGGCTAGACGGGAACCCAACTGTCGCTACTGAGCAGTACCGCTCTCTTTACCCGAGAATAGAAGCTCGAATCTCGTCACTGGAAAGCCAAGCAGGCGATGACAGCCAAATTCTGTTTATTCGGCTAGTAGGTCAAGGGGAGCATCTACTTGGACAGATCGTCAAGGATGCTTTCGAGCAGTTTTGTCTCAATGCTGAATTTGGAATTGAGTCGTACTTGGGCCGTAGGATTCGGCACAACACACTCGACGGAGTCACTACCGACACAGTTGATGCAGTCTTCCGAAAGCCCGAGCACGGAGTGGTCGTGACAAGTGGCAACATGCGCCGCACTATTGATACCTGGATGACGACATACAAGACGATCATCGACAAACTCAGGCGCGAACACCTTCAGTTTAAAACACCTAACTCGCTTTTTAATTCAACCTTGAATTTGAGCGATCCGATTACTCAAGACAATATTCGTTTCGTTTTCAATGCACTTCGCACGACAGGGGGCAGCGAGCTTCTCAATGATCTAGTTATTGCTTTCTGCTGGAAGCAAATCACGCCGCAACTTGAGAACGCCGCGCGCTTTATACGCACTAAACTTCTGCAAGAAGCCAACTTTTCAATTGACAGATATTTCTCCAGCCAACACGGCGCCGCTGAGGCTCAACTCAAATCGGAATTACATGACGCCGTCAACGAGGTTTTTCGGAAAGTAGCTGACTGGTTTCAAGTGCCGCAGACGGGATTCGTATCCGCGTCCATACGAGAGCTTTGCGAAATTATTCTACTGGACTTGAACAGGCAAAACTCCGTTCAATTCGAAGGCGAATCTTTAGACACTCGGCATACTGGAATTAGCGTACATCGACTTTATGACTGCCTCGCCGTTTTGCTTACAAACGCACATAAGCACGGCAAACACGACACCCCAATAACAGTTCTTGGCTCGGCGATAGACCCCCTGCCAGACGCGGTCTTAGAAAACGTCCATGTAACGGTTACGTCCACTGTTGATGAAACAAACTACCCTGGCTGCAAGCTTCGCATTGAGGATGCAATCCTGCAGACCGAAGGAGGAATTGACATGGTTACTGAAGGCTACACAGGCATAAAGAAGGTCAAGTTTATTACTAGACAAAGCGAGGGCTACAGCACAATCAGCTGCCAAGCGAATGACGAGTTGCGCACTCTCACATTAGGATTTTCAATGAGAGCAGAACTGGCAACCGATTCGCCAAGCGCAACGAGAAATCCATGAAAATCTTGTTAGTTGAAGACGAATCGCACAAACGTATTGAAATAGAACAGTGCGTTCGGGATGCATTCGGACCCGCGCCTGAAGTCGTCGACGGGGTTAGCGACGCCGTACTAGCCGTCATACAGCGGGAATATGATTTGATAATTCTTGATATGGCACTTGCCACATTTGGGGAGAGTGCAACGGACAAGAACAAAGGCCACGATCAAGCGCAAGGCGGAATTGAAGTGCTTCGAGCTCTAAAAAAAGCAGATAAACATGCAAAAATTTTGATTGTCACTCAATACCCTGATTTTAATATTGGCAGCTTGAAGGTAAAACTAAAAAACGCACCTCACGTTCTTAAAGAAAAGTACCAACAAGAAATTATCGGCGCTGTCCTCTATCAGTATAAGTCCAAAGCAACCTTACAGCGTATAACCTCGATCTTGAGGGCAAGTCGATGACCATAATGTTGATCGAAGATTGTCCGACAAAAATTCGAGCCATCGTTGATCACGTCTGCGCGAAAGGAATTCGGCAAGAAGACGTAATTGTAGCCCGCAATATGACTGACTTTACCGCTCAGCTCAGCTCTGAAATCGATATTTTTGTTATTGACTTTAAGCTTCCCAACTTCGATGACGCCCCCCCCACGATGAACGGTCGGGCGATCATCGAGTCGATAGTAAAGGCAGGAAAGCACGACGCCCAAATGATCGCAATTAGCTCTTACCCCGACGACTTTCCTGCGTTGAGGGAGATTTATGAATCCCACGGTTGCATTCTTGCCGACTTTTCGAAAACTCAGAACTGGAAGTCATCGCTTGACCATTTGCTACGCAAGGCGAGCAGATCGGTACGTTTTGACTTTCTAGTTTTTTGCGCTCTTCAAAAGGAACGCGATCCCTACATGCTGCTATCGGAGGGGAAAATAGTCTGTCGGAGTGGAATTGAGTTCTGCGATATTTCTATCGGTGGAAGACATGGAAGTGTCGCTCTATTGCCACAGATGGGGCTAGTTAACGCGGCGATTACAGCCAGTCTATGCATAGACCGGTATCGACCGTCAGTCGTCGGCATGAGTGGTATTTGCGGTGGATTTAACGGCCGTGCGCATCTTGGCCAGCTGCTTGTATCCAGCATGGCTTATGAGTATCAGTCTGGAAAGTGGGCCTCCGACGGATTCAAACTTGAACCTTACCAAGTACCGACCGACCATCAGCTTCTCACATCGCTGCGGGCCCTTACTGCACAGCCTGGACTTTTGGAGTCGCTAGAGGCTGACTTTCAAGGAGTTCGGCCCAAAGAAAGACACTGTCCTGCTACCGCTGTTTTTACGAGCGGGTCCGCTGTTATTGCGGACAAAGCACACATGGAGCAGATTGATTCCCATCACAGGCGCGTCGGCGCCCTAGACATGGAAGTATTCGCAATACATCGTGCGACGGAACTATCGCCTCACAAACCGCCGTGCATTTGTGCAAAGACAGTTGTCGATCTTGGCGACAATGCGAAGTGCGACGACCTCCACCTCTACGGTAGTTACGTTTCTGCGAAGTTCTTGATTAAATCGATAGGGGATTTCTTTTCGGCGCGCTCGTAATCAATAGAATCAGAGTCGTTGATTTCGCACCCCGCCACCGCAGGCGGAGCACTTCAGACTAAGTTCTGAGCGTTGGGGTGAAGGTGGTGGCACCTTCACCACTTCACCCGAACCCCCACCGTCGCGCCGTAACCGTAAGCCTCACTATTCGCAAGGCTGGTGGTGAAGTTGCCTTCTCCATACACGGAGTACTTGCCGCCGCCCCAATCGTGTGAGGCGCCAAAGCCGACGCCAGCGCGGATGCGGTCGTTACGGCTGAGGAACACTTCGTCCGCCACGCGCACGGATGTGCCGTTTCGGAATTCGTTGTACAGGTTGGCGACGGTGTAGAGACGGGTGCCGTCGAGCTGGCGCTCGAGGCTGATGCCGAGGCGGGCCTCAAGGCTGTCGTCACGGCCCGGCCGAACCGAGGCGTCGGATACGTCGCGGAAGGCATCGAAGCGCACCTTCGAATAGGTCAATTGAGCCTGCGGTGTGACGGCCCAACCGCCGATCAGGGCTACGCGTTTGCCGCTTTCCAGCGAGATGGCGTGGCCGAAGGCGTTGTTGTCGCTGGCGAGGCGGCCCAGCGGCTGGGCGGAGAGATCACTGTCGTACCAAGTTGCCTGCGCCGTGCCATCCACATAGAAGCCGTTGTCGCCATACCAGGTCAGGGTGGCACCCAGGCCGTAGCCGGTGGTGGAGATATCGCCGGAGCCGTAGTCATCCACGCCGTGTTGCCAACGGGTGTCGGCATCGCCCTCGACGTAATGCGCCGAGACGCCGCCAACCAGGTTGCCGTGGGCGCTCTGCGACAGCAGTGCATCGATGCCGGCCTGGGTTTTGGTGGTGTCGTAGCGGTAGGTGGTGCCGGAGGTGGAGTGCTTGGGGTCGGCGCGATTGTGCCCGCCTTCCACCCGCATCCAGAACCCGTTCGGGGTGGCGAAGTGGCTGCCGTCGTCCGCCCATAGACGGTTGCCCACACGTTGGTACAGGGTGGGCACGGTGTTGAGCCCGAGCAGTATCTGCGGATACGCCTCGTAGCTGGGCACGCCGGGTTGATAAAGCTGCGTGCCGGTGTTCTGCAGCACCGAACGCAGGTACCAATCACCATCCAGCGGGGTGGAGGTGCCCCCCTGATACAGGCGATAGGCATACGCGCCGGCCACCACCGCGGGGTCACCTTGGTAGGTGGTGGTGCTGGCCAGGGTGAAGGTGCCGTTGGACGCCCCGCCGACTTCGATGATCTTGATGCCCTCGGTGGTCTGTGCGCCGGCACCACCAAAGTTGGTGACCGAAACGGCGGTGGAGCCGGAGGTGGCGCCGGTGATGACCAGGCGGTCGGTTGATGAGCTGTCGTCACCCAGCGCGGTGCGGATTTCGATGGTGCCGCCGGCTGGGGTGTAATCCCCGGCAATGGTCAGTGTGCCCAGGCTGCCCGGCTGCCCCGGTGCGATCACCCCGCGGTTGGTGGTGACACCGACCTGGCCGATGCCGGTAAGGCGCGCGCCTGCCAGCACGTCCATGGTGCCGCCCAGGGTGCCGTCCACCTGCAGGGTGCCTGCCTGCGCCAGAGCGTCACCGGTGAAGGCGGCGCTGTTGCCGGTGAGGGTCAGCGTGCCCAAGCCCAGCTTGTTGAAGGTGGAGTTGCCGGAGAAGGCCGTGCTGACGCCGATGTTGTAGCCGTCGCTGTCGATCCAGGCGCCCTCCGCGCCCACGGCCAGCCCCGCCGTGAAGTTTCTCAGGAAGTCGCCCTCGTTGCGGTTGGCGCGCAGAATGCCGCCATTGAGATCGAGGTTGGCCGTGCCCAGCTCGGCGATCACCGCCCTGGTTTCGAGTACACCGCGACCAGCGGCGCTGCCATTGAGATGGAGCGTGCCGGTGGCGGTGGCGGTGTCGGCGATATGCACGTTGTCGCTCACCTGCACCAGCGCGCCGTTTTCGATGAAGAGCGTTCCGCTGCCCTGGACGCCCACCCGCAAGTCATCGGTCATGCTCAAGGTCGAGACGTCGCCGGTGGTGCTCGATACGGTGACCGCGCCGTCACTGCCTGCGCCATAGCCGATGTAGACGGTTGCGGCGCCACCACCGCCCTGTTCGGTACTGACTGCGGCACCGTCCTCGACCTGCAGCAGGCCCGTGCCCCCGAAACCGACATAGATGTTGTCGAGCGGAGCCCAGCTCGACCCAGGGCCGTTGACGGTGACACGGCCATCGCTACCGGCACTGAAACCTATCAACCCTTGCCCGCTGCGCACCACGCCACCATCGTTGATATCCAGCGTGCCCACGCCACCGGAACCGACCTGAAAACCCGGGCTGGGATTCGTGACCGATCTGGCGTTCCACAAGGAGCCAGCCCCCGAGACCGTGACGTTGCCGGTGCTGCCGTCCTCTCGGCCGACAGCAACGCTGTCCGAGCTATTCACCACGCCGCCATTGAGGATGTCCAGCCGGCCAGTGCTACCCGTCTCGACGCCGATATAGGTCTCACCGTCTATCGTCCAGGTGGACGCATTGCCTGCACCGTCCGCCCCCTGGACGGTCACCGTGCCGCTGTCGAAGTTGCCGACGTAGGCATCTACGGTGCCACTGACGCTTCCACCAGCGTCGATCAGCAAGGTTCCGGGAGCTCCATCTCCCACGACAAGATCGCCACCCACGACCCAGTCGGCACCAGGAGGCGGTGGTGGGGTGACGTCACCCGTGAAGGTCACGGATTGCGCATGAAGTGCTCGGGTGCTGTCTGCCCCCCAGATGCAGACGGCAATCGCGGCCGACAGAATCAGCGGGTGGCGCAGCGGGGAGGCTTTGTCTGGGCATTTCACGGCGCAATCTCCTTGTGCGGTCATAAGCGCTCCATCCGATTCCGCTGGCGAGGCCGGGGATTGATGCGTTACGCGGTTGCGTTATGTGTGAGGGTTATAACCCGCGCTGAGCGCAGCAAGCAATGCGCATTTCGCCGCATCCAAGGCGCATGACCAAACCACTCTGCGCCACTCGATATTCGTCCGATTTCGCAGCGAAGCACTCGGGCTTCGCTGGATCATCCGGCGCAATCCTTTCCGCTTATCCGGGCCGCAAACGCAGGCCAGCAGGCACGGCGGTTTTCAGGGAGGCGCAGGCGGAGCCACGAAAACCCGGATAATGGCCCTCTTCGCCCCACCCGCCTCTCCGGACTCCCCGCATGGAAATCAAGGTCAACTTCCTCGACAAGCTTCGCCTCGAAGCCAGGTTCGACGACTTCACCGTAATCGCCGACCAACCCATCCGCTACAAGGGCGATGGCTCGGCGCCGGGGCCGTTCGACTACTTTCTGGCGTCGTCGGCCTTGTGCGCGGCCTACTTCGTGAAGCTGTATTGCGACGCGCGCGACATCCCGACCGAGCACATCCGCCTGTCGCAGAACAACATCGTCGACCCCGAGAACCGCTACAAGCAGACCATCAAGATTCAGGTGGAGCTGCCGGCGGATGTGTCGGAGAAGGATCGCCAGGGCATCCTGCGATCCATCGATCGTTGCACGGTGAAGCGGGCGGTGCAGGTGGGGCCGGACTTCATCATCGAAGAGGTGGAAAACCTCGACGCCGATGCCCAGGCGCTGCTCACGCTCACGCCGGATACGGATGCCAGCACCTGGATCGAGGGCAAGGATCTGCCGCTGGAGCAGACCATTGCCAACATGTCGGCCAACCTGGCGGCGCTGGGCATGAAGATCGAGATTGCGTCGTGGCGCAACATCGTGCCCAACGTGTGGTCGCTGCACATTCGCGATGCGCACTCGCCGATGTGCTTCACCAACGGCAAGGGCGCCACCAAGGAGAGCGCGCTGGCATCCGCCCTGGGCGAGTTCATCGAGCGTGCCAACTGCAACCACTTCTACAACGACCAGTACTGGGGCGAGGAAATTGCCAACGCAGCCTTCGTGCATTACCCGGAGGAGCGCTGGTTCAAGCCCGGCGCGGACGACGCTCTCCCCGAGGGCTTGCTGGACGAACACAGCCTGAGCGAGTTCGACCCCGACGGCGAGCTGCGCGGCTCGCACCTGTACGACACCAACTCCGGCAACACGGCGCGCGGCATCTGCGCGCTGCCGTATGTGCGCCAGAGCGACGGCGAGGTGGTGTACTTCCCCACCAACCTGATCGACAACCTCTACCTGAGCAACGGCATGAGCGCCGGCAACACGCTGGCCGAGGCGCAGGTGCAGTGCCTGTCGGAGATTTTCGAGCGGGCGGTGAAGCGCGAGATTCTGGAGGGGGAGATTGCGCTGCCGGACGTGCCGAACGAGGTGCTGGCCAAGTACCCCGGCATCGTGGCGGGCATTCGCGGGCTGGAAGAGCAAGGCTTTCCGGTGCTGGTGAAGGACGCGTCGCTGGGCGGGCAATACCCGGTGATGTGCGTGACGCTGATGAACCCGCGCACGGGCGGCGTGTTTGCGTCCTTCGGCGCGCACCCGAGCCTGCAGGTGGCGCTGGAACGCAGCCTCACCGAACTGCTGCAGGGCCGCAGCTTCGAGGGCCTGAACGATCTGCCGCGCCCGACCTTCGAGAGCAACGCGGTGACCGAGCCCAACAACTTCGTCGAGCACTTCATTGATTCCAGCGGCGTGGTGTCGTGGCGCTTTTTCAGCGCGCGGGCCGATTACGAGTTTGTGGAGTGGGATTTCTCCGGGCACGGCGAGGAAAGCAACGCGCAGGAAGCCGCCACGCTGCTGGGCATTCTCGAAGCGCTGGGCCACGAGGTGTACATGGCGGTGTACGACACGCTGGGCGCCACGGCCTGCCGCATTCTGGTGCCGGGCTACTCCGAGGTGTATCCAGTGGAAGACCTGATCTGGGACAACACCAACAAGGCGCTGGCCTTCCGCGAAGACATCCTCAACCTGCACCGCCTGGATGACGACGCGCTGGCCGCGCTGCTGGCGCGGCTGGAAGAGGCCGAGCTGGACGATTACACCGACATCATCACGCTCATCGGCATCGACTTTGACGAGAACACGGTGTGGGGCCAGCTGACCATTCTGGAGCTGAAGCTGCTCATTCACCTCGCGCTGGGGCAGCTTGAAGACGCCAAGTATCTGGTGGAAGCCTACCTGCAGTACAACGAGAACACGCTGGAACGCGGGCTGTTTTACCAGGCGCTTAACGTGGTGCTGGAAGTGGTGCTGGACGACGAACTGGAGCTGGCCGATTTCGAGCCCAACTTCCGCCGCATGTTCGGCAACGAGAAGATGGACGCCGCCATCGGCTCGGTGGACGGCAGCGTGCGCTTCTTCGGCCTCACGCCAACCAGCATGAAGCTCGAAGGCCTGGACCGCCACCAGCGCCGCATCGACAGCTACAAGAAGCTGCATGCTGCGCGGGCCAAGGCGGCTGGGGTATAGGCGCCACTGTCGCAATTCGCTGCGCCCTATGGGGACCTTGCGTGAGTTGGACAGTGGCGCCTCGCCCAGGGCGCCGCAAGGGCCTGTCATTGCGAGAAGCGTAGCGACGAAGCAATCTCGCAGCGGTGCAGGCTGCACAGTCAGCAGATTGCCGCGCTACGCTCGCAATGACGGGGGTTTGGCGGAGGTGCTGCTTCGGGGAGGCCGGCGGATCAGCCGGCCTTTTTCCTTTGGCACGGCCCCTTAGTGCGCCTTGCATGAGCCCGCGCGAGGCGCCCAAAAGTCTGTCATTGCGAGGAGCGCAGCGACGCGGCAATCTCGCAGCGAATGCAAGCTGCACAGTCACCGGGTTGCCGCACTGCGATTGCAATGACAAGCATCTGTGGCGGTCACCGTGCGTCGCGCTGAAGTGGCACCACAGCCACCGGGCCTATCACCTATCCGGCATCAAACCGGCCATTCCCCCGTTGCTGCCAGATGCGGCGATTGCTCGGCCTGCGCACTCCAGCGCAGCGGCATTGCGCCAATGATCCGGCGCACGGCATGGATGCGGATACGCAACAGGCGCAAGGCCCCGGCGTAGTGCGCAAGCTCCGGGCTGTCGTGGTCGATGGTCGCGGTACCGGCGATCTGCAGCAGCCCCCCACCCTCGAAATCCACGAACAGCAAACCCACGCGTGGGTTGAGCTGGATGTTGCCCAACGTGTTGAAGAAGGTGTTGCCGGTGAAATCCGGAACGGTCAGCAGATCGGCCTCGGAATCCAGCGAGATGCGGACGAAGCCGGGTTTGCCGCCACGGTGCGAGACGTCCACGCCGTAGGCGATGGAGGTGTCGGTGCCGGCGTCGGGGTGGGCGGTGGCGATGAAGAAGGTATCCGCGCCGGCCACGATGCGGCGGGCATCGGCATCAAGCCGCGCGGACTCGACGACGCTGCCCTGCGGCTGCGCTTGCGCAACGTGCTGCGCTTCACGTGCCTGGATGTACTTGGGGCAGTTGCCGAAGCTCTCCAGCACCCCGATTTCGAGGCCCGACTCACCAGCCTGCGTTACCACGCCGTTCACCCGGTTGCGGCGGCGGGTGTGCGCCTGCAGGCCAAGCAGGCCGACCGGCGCGCCGGGCGTGAAGGCAGCGGCCAGCGCATCGTGCGGGCCGGGTTGCGCGGCGATGCGCAGGGTCTGCGCGTCCGGCGTGTCGACGAAACCGGGCGGGCCGGCCAGCAGCGTGGCCCAGGGCTGACGGGCTGCATCCAGCCCGCCCGCCAGCATGTAGGGCAGTTGCGCAAAGAGCTCCCGGTGCTGGTCGGGCATGTGGTCGCGGATCAGGCGCGAGCCCAGTTCGGCCATCCGCTCGGCCGCGCCTGCGCGGGCTTGCACCGCGACTTCGCCGGCATGAAAGCCGCGTGCGATGCCGGCAGAGGTGGAAGTGTCGGGTGTCGAGCTCATCGCGGTTCTCCTCAGGCCTTGCTGCGCATCGGCACGAAGCCGGGCAGCGCTTCGATGCGTGCCAGCCAAGCGCGCACGTTGGGATAGGGCTTCAGCGACACGTGTCCGTCCGGCGCATGGGCGACATAGCTGTAGTTGGCGATGTCGGCGAGCGTCGGCGTGTCGCCCACGAGCCACGGGCGGCGGGCCAGTTCGCTGTCCATCACCGTCAGCAATTGGTCGGCACGCTTGCGGGCGTCGTCGGCATCGACATCAGCGTTGAACACCACCTTGAGGCGCGCACGCGCCGGACCGAAGGCGAGCAAGCCTGCCGCAACCGACAGCCAGCGTTGCACCTCGGCCATGGCTTGCGGCGCCTCGGGCAGCCAGTCGATGGCCTGGCCGGCGCCGTACTTGCGGGCGAGATAGACGAGGATGGCATTTGCGTCGGCAATGACGAGCGGGCCGTCCTGCAGCACCGGCACCTGTCCGAAGGCATTCATCGCGAGGAACTCCGGCCGCTTCTGGGCGCCGCCGCGAAGGTCGACATCCACCCGTTCATACGGCAGGCCGAGCAGCGACAGGAACAGCTCCACGCGGTGGGCGTGGCCGGACAGCGCAAAACCGTGCAGCGTAAGGGCCGAAGCGGGGTGATCGGGGTTGGAGGTCGAGGCGGTCATGGGGTGCTCCCTGGTTGAGGTGACCCATTCTTTTCGATCTACGCATGCAAATAAATGACTTCAAATCACTAAACTATTGCTATTAGTGGATTAATCGCGAGGGCCGGCACGTGGACAAGCTCAAAGCCATGCAGATTGCAGTGGCGATTGCCGACGGCGGCAGCCTCACCGCAGCGGCCGAACGCCTGAATCTGTCGCTGCCGGCGGTGGTGCGCACGCTGGCCGCACTGGAAGCGCAGCTGGGCGTGCGCCTGTTCAACCGCACGACGCGCCGCCTGTGGATGACCGACGAGGGCCGGCAATACGTGGAGAACGGCCGGCGCATCCTGGCCGACATCGCCGATGTCGAAACCCTGCTGGTGAGCGGCGCGGTCGAGCCGAGCGGCTCGATCACCGTGACGGCGCCGGTGATGTTCGGCACGCTGCACGTTGCACCGGCGGTCACGCGCTTCGTGCAGCAGTTCGAGAAAATGCGGGTCAGCCTGCAATTGCACGACCGGGTGGTGAACCTGCTCGACGAGCACATCGACGTGGGCGTGCGCATCGGCACGCTGGAAGACCAGTCACTCGTCGCGCGCGAGGTCGGCAGCCTGCGCCGCACGGTGGTGGCCTCGCCCGACTGGCTGCAGCGCCACGGCACGCCCACCCATCCGCGCGATCTGCTCGAGCATTCCTGCGTGTGCTTCACGCGCAGCAAGGCGTCGTGGTGGTATTTCACCGAGGGCGGCGAGCCCTTTTCGGTGCCGGTGTCCGGGCGCCTGGAGTTCAACCAGATCGCCCCGGCGGTGGACGCCTGCGTGGCCGGCCACGGGCCGGGCATGTTCATCTCGTATCAGGTGGCGGATGCGCTTGCGCGTGGCGAACTGCGCGTGCTGCTCGAAGACTTCGAGCAGCCGCCGCTGCCGGTGCATGTGGTGTATCCGCATGCGCGCCTGTTGCCGGCGCGCACGCGTGCCTTCATCGACTGGATCACGCGGGAACTGCGCGAGCAAAACCACAGCCCCCCTGCCCGTTGAGCACGGCGCGGCGTCGGCCCTGCTCCCACTGCAGTTCATACGCCTGCAGATACGTAAGCGCAAAGCACCGCAGCAGCACCCCGCCCGACTCTGTCGGCCTCACCATATCTCCGATGACGTGCCCGGCCTCGGGGCGGGCGACTCGGTGAAAGCGACGAAATAATCTCGCAGCGGTGCTGACTAGATAGTCAGTAGATTGCCGCGCTGCGCTCGCAATGACGGTTTTTTGGCGGAGGTGCTGATTCGGGAAGGCTGGCGGGTCAGCCGGCCTTTTTCTTTTGGCACGGTTCCATTTTCGAGCGTGGCATCTGCCAGAGCGAGGCGCCCAAACGTCTGTCATTGCGAGGAGCGCAGCGACGCGGCAATCTCGCAGCGGGTGCAGACTGCACAGTCCGCTGATTGCCGCGCTGCGCTCGCACTGACGGATGTTTGGCGGAGGTGCGTTTTCAGGCCACGAATAAAAAAGGGGCAGGCTTCTTCACGAAGCCCGCCCCTTTTACGTGTGCCCCTCAATGCGCCATGCGGCGCGCGAGGGAAAGCGTGGGTCTCAGTTCATGGCGCGCGCGGCGTCGCGCAGGGCCTTGACCTGATCATGGTTGCGCAGCACGCCCTGGTACTGCTTCTCGACCACCGAACGGATGTTCGGCGCCAGGTCTTTTTCGAGCGCTTCCTTGTACTTCTTCTTGGCGACGTCTTCGCCGCGCTCGCACTCGTTGAGGATGGTGGTGTCGTCCTTGCCGGTGACCAGCTCTTTCAAGCCGATCCAGCGGCGGTGCAGATCACCGCCCACACTGGTGTCCGTCTCGGGCTGGCCACCCATGGCGGAAACCAGGTGCTGCAGCTCGGCAGCGGCGGCGGCGCATTCACGCGAGCGGTCGGCCATGAGCGTTTTCAGCGCGGGGCTGTTGGCGTCCTTGCCGCACTGGGCAAAGCCGGCTTCGCCGTCCTTGCTGGTTTCGATCAGGTCGTTGAGTACCTTGATGGTGTCTTTCGCGTCCATTGAGCTTCTCCTTCTGGTGGATGGATATGGCGGACTGCGCCGCAGCGTGGCCAAGCCCGGCTGCTGACGCTCGGGTATCCGATCTGGATTCCCGACCGCCGACCAATCTTTCGATTCGATTGCTCTTCGGCTCGCTCAGCATGGTTTGCCGTTGCCGGCCGACCAATGCTTGAGCGCCGGGATTCATTCAATCACGGCGGCGCAGCAACTCCGGTAAGAGGGGTATTAGGAGATGAAACAAAGCTTCAGATGCGAGGCGGCGAAGATTCGGGGTGAGCGTATGCAGGGCGAATCCGGTCATTTTTTCAAGCGCCGCCAGAGGCCCAGTCGCCTCCACGGGCACGCCAAATGCTCAGGCGGTACAGCTTGGCGCACGGGCGCAGCGGCATGCTGCTGGAACGTTTAGGTGTGGCTACACATGCGCTTTCATTTGGCGAACTGGAACGCCGGGAGCTCGTGTCGGGGCCGCGGACGTTTGTGTGACACGTGCCTGCGGATAACTCAGCAGATTGCCGCGCTGCGCTCGCAATGGCGGAAACTGGGGTCGTGCCGGTGGTGGTGGCACAGCCGGAATCCATCCGCCGCCTTTTTCGGGGAAGTGCTGCGCCGTTGCGTGGGTGCCCGCATCGACACCGGAAACTGTCAGTGCAAGGCGCGCAGCAACGAAGCAATCTCACAGCGGCTACAGCCGCGCATGTGCAGGCGCTGCGGTCGCAATTCGCCACGCTCATCACGACCTGCAACATCACCCTGCACGAACGCCACTGGAGGGGTAGGTCGCCGTTGAGCCGAAGGCGAAATGCGACGTGGGCGGTTGTGTCCGGCGCTGCTGTCGCAATTCGCTGCGCTCATCACGACACACGGGGGCCGCATCGCCTGTCATTGCGGGGGCGGACCAACGCCCAGGTCAGAGCCGCTCAAACGCCCGCGTCACGCTCGGCGCTGCAGGGCATAGGCCTGCAGATGTGCCTGCGCGAGGCGCAGCAGGGGTACCTCCACGCCGCCCTCTTCCGCACGATTCACCAACTCGCCGATGACATGCTCGCCCTCGGTGCGATTGCCGCTTTCGAGGTCGCGCAGCATCGAGGCTTTGAGGGTGGAGCCGGCTTCGGTAAGGGTGTTGCGGTAGGTGGTGAGCTGGGCGTCGTCGGGGCGGTGGCCGGTGCTCGCGGCCACGGCGAGGCACTCGTCCAGCAGGGCGAGCACCGTGCGCTTGCCGTGCCGCGTTTCGAGAATGGTGCCGATGCTGGCGCGCACGGTGCAGGTAGCGGCGGCCAGGCTGGCGAGGAAGATCCATTTGTCCCACATGCGGGCTTCGATGTCGTCGGACTCGATGAAACCCACGCCGCCGTGGGCGAGCACCTGCAGGCGCTCGTGCGCCTGGGCGGCGGTGGCCGCATCACGCGGGCCGGCGAAGATGCGATGAAAGGTGTTGAGGTGGTGGATTTCGCCTTCGGGCGTGAGCGTGGTGGAGACGTGCGCCACGCCGCCGAGCACGGCCGCTCGACCGAAGCGGGCATCGAGCCGCGCGAGGTGCGCGAAGCCGTTGAGCAGCGGCAGCACCATGGCGCCACCGGCCACGGCGGGGGCGATGGCATCCATGGCGGCGTCCAGGTCGTAGGCCTTGCACGAGAGCAGCACCAGACCGTAGGCGCCGGGCGTGTCGCTGACTTCCGTGATGGCATTGACGGTGCAGCGCGCGTCGCCCAGCGGGCTCTTAAGCACCAGCCCGTGACTGCGCAGCCGCTCGGCACGCGCGGGGCGCACGAGAAAATCCACCTCTGCACCGGCCTGCAACAAACGCACGCCGAAATACCCGCCGATGCCACCGGCACCCAGAATCAATGTCTTCATGTGAAGCCCGCCATTGCGGCGCCGGGGTGGCGCGCGTGTGAAGCATTGTGGTGAGGCGTGCGCCCTGCAGGCTGAAACATGCTTGAACGCCATGCAGCCGGATTCAGCGGCCAATGTGTGTGACGCGCGGGCAGGTATTCTTCTGCCCGGTCGAGAGTAGTCACCCACGGGAACAAACCCGCCAGCGCGCTGCCTCAGACCCGCCGCGTGTAGTGGCGCGGCGCACACATAACAAGACGGAGACTCACCCATGCAACGATGGCTTAAAGGCATTCTCCCGGCGCTGCTCTGCGCCCCGGCCGTGGCACTGGCCAACACCCCGAGCTACGGCCCCAACCTGGAAGGGTTCGACTACCCGCACGAGGTGGGCACCTTCAAGTTCATCTCACAGCGCAAGCCGGTGGAGATGGCTTACATGGACGTCAAACCCACCGGCACGCCGAATGGCCGCACCGTGGTACTGATGCACGGCAAGAACTTCTGCGGCGCAAGCTGGGAGGGCAGCATCGAGGCGCTGACCAAGGCCGGCTACCGCGTGGTGGCGCCGGACCAGATCGGCTTCTGCAAGTCGACCAAGCCGGACGGCTATCAATACAGCTTCCATCAGCTCGCCTCCAACACCGCTGCGCTGCTCGACCATCTGGGCGTGCAGGAACACGTGGTGATGGGCCATTCGATGGGCGGCATGCTGGCCACACGCTATGCGCTGCTCTACCCCAACCGCGTGGATCGGCTGGTGATGGTGAACCCCATCGGGCTGGAAGACTGGCTGGCCAAGGGCGTGCCGTACATCACCGTGAACGAGTGGTACAAGGGCCAGCTCAAGACCACACGCGAGGGCATCAAGAACTACCAGCTCACCACCTACTACAACGGCGAGTGGCGGCCGGAGTTCGACCGCTGGGTGGACATGTCGGCGGGCATGTTCAACGGGCCGGGCAAGGAGACGGTGGCGTGGCACTCGGCACTGACCTTCGACATGATCGTGACGCAGCCGGTGTTCCACGAATTCCACATGCTCAAGGTGCCCACCGTGCTGATCATCGGCGAGCACGACAACACCGCCATCGGCAAACACCTGCTGCCCAAGGCGCAGCAAGACAAGGTGGGCGACTACCGCGCCATGGCGCGCGACGTGGCCGACCGCATTCCCGACGTGACGCTGCACCTCTACCCCGAGCTGGCGCACTCCCCGCAGGTGCAAGACCCCGAGCGCTTCCATGCGGATCTGCTGAAGCTGCTGGACTGACAACGCTACGGCCTTGACGGCCTGAAGCGAAAGGCGCGGACTTCGTGATGAAGTTCGCGCCTTTTTTGTGGCGTGCGTGTGATATCAAAGTTGACACCTCACCTCACCGTGATGTCAAAATTGCCAACATGAAAGCCGCCCTGATCACTGACTTCAAGAGCGTTGCCGAAGACGGCAGCTTGATCCAGATGGTGATCTGGCAAGTCCCGCAGCCCGTACCGCCAACCGATCACGGCTTCAAGTACCGCTTGGTGTACGTGGTGGACGGGCTGCGGGTGGTGGGCTTCGACAACGAACGGGGCAAAGGCGACCATTGCCATCTGGATGGACGCGAACACCCCTACCGGTTTTCCGGGGTGGATCAATTGATCGAAGACTTCATTGCAGAGGTCGATAAACGGAGGGCGCCATGAACCAACGAACACTGACCATCACACTGGGCGCCGATTGGCGCAGCGCCCTGCGCAAAGCCGGCAAGCGCGCCACTGCGGGCGAATATCAGGGCGAGACGCTCAACTTCGAAACCCCGGCCGCGTTCTTTGGCCGGCTGACAGAGCGGCGCTGGGCGCTGGTGCATGCGCTGCAACAGGACGGCGGAGTGGTCGGCGTACGCGAGTTGGCGCGCCGTCTGGGACGTGACGTCAAACGTGTGCATGAAGATGCCGCCACGCTGGTCGAATTGGGGATGATCGAGCGCAACGCAGCCGGCGCCCTGCTCTGCCCGTTTGCAGACATTCACGTCGACATGCATCTGGCTGCGGCTGCCTGAAGAACGGAGCAAGAGCCGTCGATCGGGCGGCTGCCAAGAAAAGGGGCGGACTCCACCGGGAAGTCCGCCCCTTTTGCATTGCGTCGTGGTCAGAGCGTCACACCCTCAGCGCACTTCCTCAATGCTCAACTCTGCCTCGACCTGCTCCGGGTCGAGGTTGGCAACCCAGATGCGGTAGGTGCCGGCGGCCGGGGCGGGGAAGCTCACCTCGGGGTCGAGGGTGTCCATGTCGCGGTCGTCGTTGCACTGCCAAGTGCCGTCGGGGCCGTGCACGATGAGCGCGAGGTCGCCTTCGGAGGTGGCCGACAGGGCGAGCCCGGCTTCGCCGCCGGCGTAGTCGAACATCACGTCGGGGCGGGTGGCGTCGATGTAGCCGATGCAGTCGGGTCCGAGCATGCCGTCGGCCAAGTCGCCGCCGCCGGCCACGAGGTCGATGGTGCGCGGAGCCGGCGTGAAGCCGGAGGTCAGCGACAGACGCGCGAATTGCGCCGGTGCGCTGATGTCGGGCACCAGCGAGGCGCCTTCATCGTCTTCGCCGCCGAGCGACGGCAGCGCGATGCTGGCGGCCAGGCCGAACAGCGCCAGCGGATCGGACTCGACACCGTTGATGGTGAGCTTGCCCGCCGCGTAGGCAACTTCGGTCTGCAGGGCATCGGCGGTGAGCACGACGTAGGGCGACTGGCGCAGTGCGCTGACGAAGTCGAAGTAACGTGCGTTGGCCTGACGCGAGATCTCGTCTGCATCGGGCGTTACGCCCTCGGGCGACTGCGCCACGGCTTCAGCCTCCGTGACGAGACGGACCAGCTCCTGCACAGCATCGAGACGCGCGGTGAGGCCGGCCTTGAGGGCGCTGCGTTCGATCCAGGCGTTGGCGTCGGTCGGGTCGACACCCGGTTCGCCGTTGAACGAGAAGGCGGCGTGTGCGCTGACGTCGTTGTCCTTGAGCACGTTGAGGCCTGCGCGGTCGATGGCGATGCGCGGCTGGCCAGCCAGGATGGCGCGGGCCGCTTGTTCGAGCATGGCCATGGCGTGCGGGTCATCCGCACCCTGCAGCAGCGTGACATCACTGAGCGCCTGACCGTTGATGCCCTGCAGCGTCAGCACCACTTCGCCACCACTGAGTTTGGTCTGCTTGAAGCTCATGGGGCCGAGCGTGAGCGTCGAGGTCTGGTCATACACCTCGCCCTTGCGCGTGCCGTCGGCATCGATGCGGATGCTGGCCACGCCGATCAGCGCATCGGGCTCGCCGAAGTGCACGTCGCTCAGCGTCATTTCGGAGCGGCCCGTCCACACCTGCGGCCACTCCTCGACGATATCGGCCTCGCCACTCAGCGCGCCAGTGCTGAGCTTGCCGTTCCAGTCGCCACGGCCCTGGACGGTGGCGGAAGCCAGATCGAACTCCATGCGCAGGCCCACGCGCTGCCCCGAGGCCGCGCTCGGGCGCATCGCCGCGTCGGCGCGCAGGGCGAATTCGCCGAAGCGCGCGTCGGCCTCGCCGTCGCCGGTGGCGATTTCACGGAAGCCCGTTTCCATGTCGCCCACCCAGTCGTTGCCGACACGCTCAAGGTCGGCACGCGCGGTGAGTCCATCCACGACGATGGCCACCGGATCGGGCTCGGGAGCCGACAGACGCCATTCGTCGATATTCACGTCGAAGCGCAGCACGCTCAGCTCGGCGTCGAACTCGACCCAACCCTTGGTGCCGGCGAGTTTCAAGGTGCCGTCAGGCTCGCCCGGCGACACCACCTTGCCGGCGTAGTCCATGCCTTCGAATTCGAAGCGCGAAGTGCGATCAAACCCGGCACGCAGACGCGTATCCAGCAAAACTGCGCTGGGCGCGAGCTCGGGCAGCATGCCGCGCAGGTATTCGGGTACGGCCACCGCGCCGTCACCGGCTGCCAACGCAAAGCCATCGCCCACCCACGGACCGTGACGCATCTTCATCTCGCCGTTGATGCGCGGCACTTCAGTCGCCACCTCGGCCAACAGGCTGCCCGGCGGCACGAGGTATTCGAGGTCGTAGCGCAACATGCCGTCGAACAGGCCGGCCTCGTAGTCGAGGCGATGCACCACTACGCCGTCACGCTGCGCCAGCTCTTCGGCAAAGCGCTTGGTCTCGCTCACCATCACCCGCCCGACCGCGAACGTGGCAATCAGATACGCCATGGCCAGCACGACGATGGCGGCGATAACGCGCAAAGCACTCTTCATTGGGAACTCCGAGGGTTGGGAGAGGCATGCCCGCAACGCAGGCGGGCATGCGATTCAATACAACGGGATTGTGAGGCCGCGCGTGCCGGCTGGGAAGCACGCTTACGCCAAGCGCGCAATCTTCGCACGCGCCTCGCCCAGATGGCGAGCCAGAGCCGGCACGCAGTGCGTGCGCCAGTCGTCTGAGAAGCGTTCATCCATGCGCATTGCTGCAATCCATGCATCCGCCAGCACGCAGGCCTGCTGCCAGACATCGGCGGGCACCTCGGGGATCAAGCGCGCTGGCGGCACGTAATCCGGCAAGACCCCACCGCTGCGCGGCGAAAGTGCCATCGGCAGCATGTCGTAAGCTGGCGCCAGCGCGTAGGGCCGGCCATGCTCGGCCACAAACGAGAGGTTGCCGTTGTGCATGTCGGTATTGCCGATCAGCGTGCCGAATGCATACAGCAGCGCAGCCCCGGCAGCGGCCTCGGGGGTAATCACGCCCTGCTCCGCGAGCCGATTGGTCAGCACCGGCCACGGCGCGTTGACGCCTCCGACGAACTCGGCTTCGACGGCGGTGAGCGAATGCAGGGCGCGCCGCCCCCGCTCGCCCACCC
This sequence comes from Pseudazoarcus sp. NS20, assembly GCF_059703745.1. Lineage (NCBI taxonomy): Bacteria > Pseudomonadati > Pseudomonadota > Betaproteobacteria > Rhodocyclales > Zoogloeaceae > Pseudazoarcus > Pseudazoarcus sp. NS20. The sequence goes on along the minus strand of NZ_BAAKIY010000001.1, from coordinate 1,040,978 downwards.
GGTCGAAGCGCTCGACCTCGAGAAAACGCCGGCCGTCACGATCCAGCACGCGCGACACGACGGCTTCGATTCCGGCATCCCGCAGCACTTCGGCCGCAAGATGCTCGGCAGCGAGCAGATCACGCCAGCGAGCCGCAACGGGGTTGCCCGCCGCCGCCGAGAACTTCACCAGCACATGACGCCCGGCATACGCCACGAACTTGGGCTGCTCGCCCCCCGCCGACGAGCCCGACACATCGCCCCGCTCTGCCGCTGCGGCAAGATCAGGGTAACGACTTTCATCCACGACCGTGGGTGCGGGGGCTTCGATGAATAGCTCACGCGCGGTATCGCCGAGCAAGATGTTGCCCACCACATCGTGCCCATGGGCCACCAATGCGCGCAGCACATGCGTATCCGACCACTCGTTCAAACGCGCAGGCAAGCCGAGCCGATCGGCATGATGTTCCGCATAGGCACGACCGAGAAAACCTTGGGGGCGCATGTCGCACAGCCACCACGGCAGGCCGTCGCTGTGCAGCGTTTCACCGTCTTCCTGACGCATGACGAAACCGTGCGGGCGTACCGCAAGCAGCCTTCCCAAGCGGCGTAGCGTGCCGTCGGCGCGCACGCGATACACCGGAATATCGCCCACGCCCCGCCCTGCATCGCGCAGGGCATAACGCACGCTGCGCCCACAGGCAATGCGCACGATGTCGTCGCCCAGCGCGGACAGGGCGCGTGACACCGTCGGCTGGCTGAGACCCAGCCTGTCGACGAGTTGGCGTGCCGTCAGCGGCTCCCGACCAAGGGCGAGACGAAGGGTGTCAGCGTGTGCAGACATGAATTTGAATAGCTTTATGAATAACTATTTGAATAGAAATTTGAATAGTATCTCAAGCGGGCTTGAAGTGCGAATGCGGCTCGGCGGAGCCGACACCTCGCCTTCACCTGCGGGGGAAGGCGACGCCGCAACAACCCGTAAATACACTTGGCTGCCAACAGGCGCAGAATGCGGGTTCGCATGGGCTGGCGCCCGCAGCATCACGCGTCGCCGCCCGGTTGGTACGACCCACATCTCTGGAGGACCAGGCACATGAAGTTTCTCGGCATTGCAGGCAGTCTCCGTCAGAAATCCACCAACAAGGGCATGCTGCGCGCAGCCGCAGCGAACCTGCCCGACGGCGTGAGCATGGAGATCGCCGAGTTGGGCGACATCCCCTTCTACAGCCAGGACATCGCCGAATGGCCGGCCTCGGTGAATCGCGTGTTGAAGCAGATCAAGGAGGCCGATGCACTGGTCTTCGCCTGCACCGAATACAACTACTCGATGGCGCCGGCGCTGAAGAACATCATCGACTGGGCCTCGCGCGAGAAGGACAACGCCCTGCTCGCCGGCAAGCCGGTGGCGTTGATGGGCGCGGGCGGCGGCATGGGCACGTCGCGCTCGCAGTACCACCTGCGTCAGGTGTGCGTGTTCGTCGATCTGCGCCCGCTGAACAAGCCCGAGGTGTTCGCCAACGCCTTTGCCGGCGCCTTCGATGACGACGGCAAGCTCACCGACGAGAAGCTGATCAGCCTCATCGGCAAACAGATGAAGGCACTCGCCGACGCCGTGTAAGCGGCCCCGCCCGCGACCTCACGAAAAACGGCGGCAATCCGGGAGACCGGGTTGCCGCCGTTTTTCGTTGTGCCGGAGCTTTTCCGGCCGATGCTCAGTGCGCCGTGCGTTCGGCCGCGTTGAGCGCGATGGGGTTGGCGGTCGGGGCGTCCCAGCCGCCGCCCAGGGCGCGGATGAGGGACACCACGGTGCGAGCCCGCTCGGCATCGATGCGCACGCGGGCGCGCTGCTGGGTGAGCGCGCTGCGGTCGGCCTCGATGACGTCGAGGTAGCTCACCGCGCCTTCGCGGTATTGCACGCGCGACAGTTGCACGGCGCGCTCGGCAGCCGTCACGGCGGTGTCTTGCGCGCGTGTCTGCTCGGCGAGGATACGCAGGCCGGCCAGACCGTCTTCGACTTCGCGGAAGGCGTTGAGCACGGTCTGGCGATAGGTGGCGACGTCTTCTTCCCACACCGCCAGCGCGCGATCCACATCGGCACGGCGGCGGCCCCCGTCGAAGATCGGCATCGACAGAATGGTGCCGGCCACCGGCCCGAGCAGGAAGGTACGGCTGCTCCACTGGAACAGGTCGCCCAATTCGCCCGACTCGAAGCCGGCCGCGCCGGTCAGCGTGAGGCTGGGGAAGAAGGCGGCACGCGCCACGCCGATGCGCGCGTTGGCCGCAGCCATGGCGCGCTCGGCAGCCGCTATGTCGGGGCGGCGTTCAAGAAGGTCCGACGGCAGACCGGCCGGCACGCTCACCTCAATGCGTTGCAGCGGCAGCGGCGAGAAGCGGAAATCCGCCGGTGTGCGGCCCAGCAGCAGTGCCAATGCGTGCTCAGCCGCGGCACGCTGGCGCTGTACGCCAAGCGACTCCGACTGCGCGGTGGCCAGTTCGGTGCGGCTGCGCGCCACATCCAGCTCGCCGATGAAGCCCTCGGCAAAGCGGCGCTCCATCAGGCGCAGGCCTTCGGCACGCAGCTCCACCGTGTTGGTGAAGATGGCCTGTTCGGCATCAAGCTCGCGCAGCAGGAAGTAGGTGTGCGCCACGTCGGCCTGCAAGGCCAGCAACACCGAACGGAACAGCGCCTCGTCACGCTGCAGGCTGGCCGTGGCGGCCGACACGTTGTTGGCCACGCGGCCGAACAGATCGACCTCGTACGACAGGCCAAGCTGCGCACGCCACAACGTGGTGGGGTCAACGTCGGCATTCTCGGGCAGACCGAGCGAAGCCGCTGACGGGCGCTGGCGCGTGGGGCCGACGCCTGCATCCACCGTGGGGAAGCGGTCGGCACGGGCCGTACGCTGCACCGCGCGCGATTGCTGCAGGCGGGCAGCCGCGGCGCGCAGATCCTGGTTGGCGTCGAGCGCGGCGGCCTGCAGGTCGTTGAGCACGGAGTCGTTGAAGACCTTCCACCATTCGCCGCGCATGGCGGCTTCGGCGGGCTCGGCGGTTTTCCACGAGCCGGCCTCGCCGGCCGGAAGCGGCTCGGCGTGGCGGAAGGCAGTGGGCGTGGCCACGTCGGGCACTTCGTATTTCGGCGCCAGCGAGCAGCCGGCCAGCACCAGGGCGCTGGCAAGCAGAACGGGAAGCCTGGATTCAAACATCATGATTCGGATTCCTATCAGTTCGCAGAGTGCGGCGCGGCCGGCGGCACAGCGTCGTGCGCAATCAGCGGAGCCTCATGCACCGCCGCCGAATGCAGCGGACGGGCACCGGCGAGCGTGCGCAGCAAGGCGTAGAACACCGGCGTGAGGAACAGGCCGAAGAAGGTCACGCCGATCATGCCGAAGAACACCGCGATGCCCATGGCCTGACGCATCTCGGAGCCGGCGCCGGACGACAGCACCAGCGGCACCACGCCCATGATGAAGGCGATGGAGGTCATCAGGATCGGACGCAGACGCAGGCGGCTGGCCTCGATCGCGGCGGGCACCGGCTTCATGCCCTGCAGCTCCAGCTCGCGGGCGAACTCGACAATCAGGATGGCGTTCTTGCACGCCAGCCCCACCAGCACCATCAAGCCGATCTGGGTGAACAGGTTGTTGTCGCCACCCGTGGCCCACACCCCGGCCAGCGCCGAGAGGATGCCCATCGGCACGATCAGGATCACCGCCAGCGGCAGGCGCATGCTCTCGTACTGCGCGGCGAGCACCAGGAACACCAGCAGCACCGACAGCGGGAAGATCCAGATGCCCGCATTGCCGGCCAGAATCTTCTGGTACGTGAGGTCGGTCCATTCAAAACGGATGCCACGCGGCAGCGTCTCGTTGGCAATGCGCTCGACCGCGGCTTCGGCCTGGCTGGACGAATAGCCCGGCGCCGGCCCGCCGTTGATGTCGGCCGAGGTGTAACCGTTGTAGCGCACCACCATCTCCGGCCCGAAGCTCTGGCGCACCTCGACCAGCGACGACAGCGGCACCATGTCGCCATGGACGTTGCGCGTCTTGAGCTGGCCGATGGCCTCGGGACGGTCGCGGAACTCGGCGTCCGCCTGCGCACGCACCTGATACACGCGGCCGAAGCGGTTGAAGTCGTTCACGTACAGCGAGCCGAGGTAGATCTGCATGGTGTCGAACACCTCGGTCACCGGCACGCCGAGCTGACGCGCCTTGACGCGATCCAGATCGACATCGAGCTGCGGCACGTTCACCTGATAGTTGGTGAACATCGGGCCCAGTTCCGGAGCTTGCTGCGCCGCCGCCAGGAAGGCCTTGGTGGCCGCTTCGAGTTCGGCGTAGCCGAGCGCGCTGCGATCCTGAATCTGCAGCTTGAAGCCGCCCATGGTGCCCAACCCCATCACCGGCGGCGGCGGGAACACGGCGATGAACGCCTCCTGGATGCTGGCGTACTGCGCGTTGAGCGCGGCGGCAATCTCGTTGGCCGACATGCCCTCGCCTTTGCGCTCGGAGAACGGCTTGAGCGTGGCGAACACGATGCCCGCGCTGGAGCTGTTGGTGAAGCCGTTGATCGACAGGCCGGGGAAGGCCACGGCGCTTTCAACGCCCGGATGCTCCAGCGTGATGTCGCCCATGTGGCGGATGACTTCTTCGGTACGGTCGAGCGAGGCGCCCGGCGGCAGCTGCGCGAAGCCGATCAGGTATTGCTTGTCCTGCGCCGGCACGAAGCCACCCGGCAGGATGTAGGCAAAACCGGCAGTGGCCGCCAGCAGCACCACATACACCAGCATGCTGCGGCCCTTGTGAGCAATGACGCGCGTGACACCACGGCCGTAGCCGTCGGAGGCGCGGGCAAAGAAGCGGTTGAAGCGCGCGAAGAAGCCGCCGAACACACGGTTCATGCCACGCGTGAGGGCATCGGGCGGCGCGTCGTGGCCGCGCAGCAGAAGCGCCGACAGCGCGGGTGACAAGGTCAGCGAGTTGAACGCCGAGATCACCGTCGAGATGGCGATGGTCATGGCGAACTGCTTGTAGAACTGGCCCGACAGGCCGGTCATGAAGGCCAGCGGCACGAACACCGCCACCAACGTCAGGCTGATCGCGATGATCGGCCCGCTGACCTCGCGCATGGCGCGATAGGTGGCGTCGCGCGGACTCAGCCCGGCCTCGATATTGCGCTCGACGTTCTCGACCACGACGATGGCGTCATCCACCACGATGCCGATGGCCAGCACCATGCCGAACAGCGACAGCGCGTTGATCGAGTAGCCGAACATGTGCATCAGTGAGAAGGTGCCGATGATCGACACCGGCACGGCCAGCAGCGGAATGATCGACGCGCGCCAGGTCTGCAGGAAGATGATCACCACCAGCACCACCAGCGCCACCGCCTCGAGCAGCGTCAGCACCACGGCCTTGATGCTGGCGCGCACGAACTGCGTGGGGTCGTAAACGATGCGGTATTCGATGGAGCCGGGGAAATCCTCCGCCAGCTCGGCCATGGTGGCGCGCACGCGGTCCGACACCGCCAGCGCGTTGGCGTCCGGCGTCTGGAAGATCGGCATGGCCACGGCGGGCTTGTTGTCGAGCAGCGAGCGCAGGCCGTATTCCGAGGCGGCCAGCTCGATGCGCGCCACGTCGGCAAGCCGCGTGACGGCGCCGGTGGGCGAGGTCTTGAGGATGATGTCGGCGAATTCCTGCTCGGTCTGCAGACGCCCGCGGGCGTTCACCGACAACTGCAGCGGCACGTCCGGCCCGGTGGGCGAGGCGCCGATGACGCCGGCCGCCACCTGCACGTTCTGCTCGCGGATGGCGGCCACCACTTCGCTGGCGGTCATCTCGCGCTGCGCGACCTTCTGCGGGTCGAGCCACACGCGCATGGCGTAGTTGCCCGAGCCGAACAGCGCCACTTCGCCGACGCCTTCGAGTCGCGCAAGGCGGTCTTTGACGTTGATCACCGCGTAGTTGCGCAGGTAGGTCATGTCGTAGCGGTCGTCGGGCGACGTGAGGTGCACCACCATGGTCATGGTGGGCGAGCTTTTCAGCGTGGTCACACCCAATCGCTGCACGTCTTCAGGCAGGCGCGGCATGGCCTGCGAGACGCGGTTCTGCACCAGCTGCTGGGCCTTGTCGGCATCCATGCCGAGGTTGAAGTGCACGGTGATGGTGAGGTTGCCGTCGCTGTTGGCCTGCGACTGCATGTACAGCATGTTTTCGACGCCGTTGATGGATTCCTCCAGCGGCGCGGCCACGGTTTCGGCGATCACGTGCGGGTTGGCGCCGGGGAACTGGGCGCGCACCACGACCGACGGCGGCACGACTTCGGGGTACTCCGAAATCGGCAACTGGAACATCGAGATCGCGCCTGCGAGCACGATCAGCACCGACAGCACGCCCGCGAAGATCGGGCGGTCGATGAAGAATTTGGAGATGTTCATGTGCGGATACGCTCCTCACCGGAGCCCGCCACGGGGATAGTCGGCGCGGCGACGGCCTTGCCGGGCGCGGGTGCGGCAGCGGTGCCACCCATCGGCACATCCAGCGGCGTGACCATGTCACCCGGCCGCACGCGGTGCAGGCCATTGACGACGATGCGATCGCCCTCTTGCAGTCCCTGCTCGATGACGCGCAGGCCGTCGATGGACGGGCCGGGCTGCACTTCGCGGTATTGCACGCGGCCGGCCTCGTCGAGCACCAGCACGAAGCGCTTGTTCTGGTCGGTGCCGATGGCGCGCTCGTCGATCAGCGTGGCCATGCGCTCTTCCGCCCCGCCCAGCCGCACGCGAGCGTACAGGCCGGGCAGCAGCCCGCCGTCGGCGTTGTCGAACACGGCGCGCACTCGGATGGTGCCCGAGGCTGGGTCGAGGCGGTTATCCACGGAATCGACGATGCCGACACGCGGGTAGCCGTCTTCACCGGCCAGCCCAAGCAGCACGGGAATCTTCTGGCCGCGCACCTGCGCGCCCTGGATGTGGCGCAGATAGCTGCGCTCGTCCACCTCGAACGAGGCGTACAGGCTGGCCACCGACACAAGCGTGGTAAGCGGGCGCGAAGCGGTGCCGGCCGACACCAGGTTGCCGACCGTGATTTCGGCGCGCGACACACGCCCCGCCACCGGCGCGGTGATGCGCGTGTGCGACAGATCAAGGCGGGCGCTGGTGCGCTCGGCCCGCGCGGCCTGCAGCTCGGCGGCGGCCTCGCGGGCAGCGTTGTCACGCTGATCATGATCACGCTTGGCAATGGCGTTGTCGGCCATCAGGCGCTTGCTGCGCTCCAGCTCGGCGGCGGTGTAGGCGGCGCGCGCCTCGGCCGAGGCCACGCGTGCTTCGGCTCGCTCCACGGCGGCCTGATACGGGCGTGGGTCGATGGTGAACAGCGGCGCACCGGCCTCGACCAGTGCGCCGTCGCGGAAATGCACTTCGGTAATGGTGCCCGACACCTGGGGGCGGATCTCGATGTGGTCGATGGCTTCGAGCCGGCCCGAGTAGCTCTGCCAATCGACGATGCCGCGATGCACGACGGTGGCCACATCCACGGGTGTGGCCTGCGGCGCGGCTGCGGCTGCAGGCTCGGCTTCGGCATGGACACTGAAGGTGCCGATCGCCGCAACGGCCACAATGCTGGCCGCCGCGAGCGCGACGACAAGGCGCTTGCGAGAGAATGACATTTCGATGGGTCCTCGAACGATTTGAATGGATACACGCCGCTCATGACGGCGGGGTCGAGGCGAATCCTGACTCTTTTAGTCGACTAAATAAATATCGATAATTCGGTAACACTGTTCGCAATAAGCGAACAATTAGCGCAGAATGCGGTCTGCACGCTCGCGCAGAACGATCCGCACGACGTCAATTTATCGAATGGAATCAGAGTCCTTGAATGATCCGTTCGTCTATTCGGAACAGTCTTCGGAGTCCCGACCATGGACCGCTTTCAGGCAATGCAGGTGTTCACACGCGTCGTCGAGGCCAACAGCTTCACGCAGGCGGCCGACATGCTGGGCATGCCGCGCGCCACTGTCACCACCACCATTCAGTCTCTTGAAAAACGCCTGAAAACGCGCTTGCTCAACCGCACGACGCGCAAGATCAGCCTCACCCCGGATGGCGCGGCGTACTACGAGCGCTGCACACGCATCCTGGCCGACGTGGACGAGGCTGAAACGAGTTTCGTCGAAGCGGCGGGCGGCCCGAGCGGACGCTTGCGCATCGACGTGCCCACCTCCATCGGGCGGCTGATCCTGGTGCCGATGCTGTGCGACTTCCACACACGTTATCCGGGCATCGATCTGGTGATCGGCATGAGCGACCGGCCGGTGGACATGGTGCAAGAAGCCGTCGATTGCGTGATCCGCGTGGGCGAACTGCGCGACCCGAACATGGTGGCAAAGCGCATCGGCACGCTGCAATTCGTGACCTGCGCCGCCCCGCATTACATCGCGCGTCACGGCACGCCGAAATCCATCGAAGATCTCGCCAATCACAAAGCGGTGCTGTACTTCGCCTCGCGCAACGGGCAGGTGTTCGACTGGGATTTCGTCATTGACGGCGAATGCACGCCGGTCAAAGTGCCCGGCGCGGTCGCGGTGAATGACAGCGATGCCTACCTCGAGTGTGCGCTGCAGGGCTTCGGCATGCTGCAGGCGCCGAGCTTCATGGTGCAGGAACACCTCAAATCCGGCGCATTGATAGAGGTGCTGCCTCAGTGGAAACCAGTGCCCATGCCCATGTCGGTGGTGTATCTGCAAAGCCGCCACTTGTCGCCCAAGGTGCGGGTGTTCGTGGATTGGGTGAGCGAGCTTTTCGGCAACTGCCCGCTGATGACAGGCTGCCACCTCGGCGACCCGGAAGCCTGCGAATTCGCCGCCCACCGCGCACCCGGCAGCGGATCATTCACCGTGCGCGATTTCGTGGAGCAGCAGAATACCGCCGAAAGCCTGCTGTAGGCGGTCAATGGAGTGCCATGCAGTACCATTCCGGAACCGCCCATCCGTGCTCCAGCCCACATGACTCAGTACAGCCACAACGACGGCGGCAAAACGCGCTGGCGCGCTCTTCGCACGATACATGCCACTTTTTTTTTGCTTGCGCTGTGGCTTGCTCTGTTTGCCCTTCCGGCATCCAGTCAGGGGGCGACATGTCTGTCCGGACCCGACTCCGAACACTTGCCCCTGTTCGGGGTATTCGTGCTCGCTGGGCACCCTCAGGCGCACCAGATCAGCGAGGTGGCCGCCCTACCCTCCGAGGCGTTTGTGCCGCTGGCAACCCGGCGATTACGCATCTCGGCGGAGCAGCCGGTATGGTTACGTGTTTGTTTGCCGGCAGGCGCCGCGGACCATGTACTTACCGTGCTGCCACCCTACCTGCATCGCAGTGTATTGCACGCCGTCGGGCCCGACGGCTTCGAATCGCGCGCCCGCCTGCGCTACGGGGCAGACGGGGCGAGCGATCTGAATTTCCGCACGGCGGCCTATCTGCTGTCCGCCGACAATGCGCGGCCAGCGCAGTGGTTTGTCGAATTACACAGCACGCGCACCCTTACCCCTGAGATACGGCTGCTGGAACTGTCAGAGTGGTCGCGCTTCATCGCGCGCGATTACGGCTTGTTCGGCCTTTATCTGGGCATGCTGTTGCTGGCCGCCATGGTGAATCTGCTGTTCTGGCTGCATCAGCGCGAGCGCATCAACCTGCGTTACGCCAGCGCATTGGTGGCAGTCGGGGCATACAGCATGTGCATCGGCGGTTATCTGCCGCAGTGGTGGCCGGGGCTGGGTGCGTCGGCGCATGCAACGCTCACGGCAGTGACCTTTTCGGCCAGTGGCGCCTTGCTCACGCTGTTCCTGCTCGATGCATTCCGCATGCGCCTGTATTACCCGAAGCTGTATCAACTCGGGCGGCTCGCGGCGGGAGTCTTCGCCGCGCTGGGGCTGGGTGCGCTCATACCGCTCGATGTCGGCTTTGATCCGTACATCATCGCACTGCGCGTGTCACTGCTATGCGCCTTGCTGGGCTGCGCCATGACGCTGCACGCTCTGGTACGCCACCGCAGCGTGCGCATGATCGCCATTGCCATGCTGCCCCTGCTGGCTGGGTTGGCGGCTTCGTCCTTCGCGCACCGGCAGCAAGCGCTGTCGCCGCTCGTGATTGATCTGCTGCCCAACATCGGCGCGCTGGTGCATCTGGTGTTGCTGAACATCGGGCTGGCGCGGCGCGCCCAGCGCAACGAGCGCATGCGCCAACGTGCGCAGGCCGCCGCGCTGCGGGCATCGCAGGCGTCCGAACGCGAACTGCAAGCACGCATAGAAGACCGCACGCTGGAACTGCGCAGTGCCAATCTGCAGTTGATGCACGAGATCGACGAGCGCACTGCCGCCCAACAGCGGCTGCGCGAGACGCTGGAGAGCGAGCGCCGCATCGCGCACCGCGAACGTCAGTTGCTGGCCATGCTGTCGCATGAGCTGCGCACACCGCTGACCATCATCGACACCGCGGCGCAATCGCTGGCCAACAGCACGCCCGATGCACCGCCGATGTTCGTCAAACGTATCGAACGCATCCGGCGCAGCGTTTCGCGCCTGAGCGGTCTGGCGCACAACATGCTCACCAGCGACCGGCTTTCGGCGCCGTCGCGCCTGCATCTGAAGGCACACGATCTGCGCGCAACCCTGCTTGACCGCTTCGCACCGAGCGAAGCGCATCGCGTGCGCACCGATGTGCCCGGCTCCCCGGTGCCGGTGGTGATCGACCCGGAGTTGATCGACATCGCCCTCTCCAACCTCGTGGGCAACGCCCTCAAGTACTCGCCGCCCGACCACGCGGTGGATGTGCGGCTGATCAGCGCCGGCGACACGGCCACCATCGAGGTCAGCGACCGCGGCCCCGGCATTCCGGAAGCTGCACGCGGACAACTGTTCGAGCGCTACTTTCGCGTCGACGCCGAGGCGCAGCAGGACGGCACCGGCCTGGGCCTGTACCTCAGCCGCGAAATTGCGCGCCGCCACGGCGGCGACGTGTGGCTCAAAGCCCCGCGTGAAGGAGGCGGATCGACGTTCTGCCTGACTCTGCCCCTCAAGCGAAGCGATCACGGCGCATGAGATTCACGGCCTCGGCAATGTGCATGATGAGCCTGATTTCAGGGGCGCCGGCACACGCCAACCCGGAGCCCATCGAAGAGGTCACCCTGTCGCCCGTCACCGCGCACACGTCCGAAGAAGAGCCGCGCCCGCCCGCCTTCACCACGCGCATTGCCGCCGACAAACTGCCGCAGGGAGCCCCCTCCGGCGCGGACCTCGCTGCACGGGCCGTCTCGCTGCAGCTCACGCGGCCGGACAACCGCAACACCGGGCTGTTCGTGCGCGGGCTGGGCAGCACCTCGTACAACGACGGCCTGTCGGGTAGCGTCGGAGCGACCACGGACGGCGTCGCGCTGGGCCGTCAGGGCATGTTCGTGAAGCGACCATTCGACGTCGAAAGCTTCGACATCCAGCGCACCCCTGTGCTGACCGGCCCCGGCCCGGCCACCAGCGTCGGCGCAATCCACATGCGCACGCGCGCCCCGCAGTGGCACGACGAGGCCGAACTCCGCACGAGTCGCGGCAGCGACGGTTTCGAGAGCCACGAGGCAGTTGTGGGCGGCGCGCTCATCGACGGCACGCTGGCGGCACGGTTTTCCGGCTACTCCCAGCGCCGCGCAGGGCAGGTGCGCAATCTGGCGACCGGTCAGGGGCTGAACGACGAACACCACGACGGCCTGCGCGGCCAGTTGTTGTGGCAGCCAGGCAAGGCCTTGCGTGCGCGCCTGATCGTCGAACGCAGTCGCCTGGACGAGAACTGCTGTGCCTACGTCGCCACCCACTACAGCGCCGCCACGCTGGGGCGCGCCGCTGCGCTCGGCTACACGCTCCCGCCCGCCGAGCTGCGCCAGCGCGCCATCGCGCAGGACGGTCGCAATCGAGCACAAATGGCACAGGACGCCGCCACGCTGCATCTCGATTTCGACCTGCCGGGCGGCCAACGCCTGACGAGCATCACCGGCTGGCGCTCATGGCGCTACGACACGCGCTACGACCTCGACAGCATTGCCCTGGCCATCGCGCCGCAGGGGCGATGGAACATGGACCACCGCCAATGGAGCCAGGAGCTCCAGCTCGAAGGCGCCATGAGTGACACGCTGGGCTACCGCGTGGGCGCCTATTACCTGCATCAGACGCATACACGCAACGGCAGCCTGCGCTACGGGCCGGATGCCGCGCGCTGGTTCAGCGTGGGCATGGCGCTTCCTCCGATTCCGCCGGACGTTCTCGCCGACATGCTGGACGGCGGCACCGTTCGTCTGCCGGGCAGCCAGACAGCCACCACCCGTGCGCTCTTCGGGCAACTCGACTGGGCCGTGCGCCCCGACCTCGACCTGACCGCCAGCGCACGCTACAGCCTCGACCGGAAAGACGCCGACAACGCGCGCCGCATCAGCGGCTTGCGCCCCTTGCCGCTCGACCCCGTCCAGGCGGCCGTCGCCGCGCAGCTTCGGCAGGCGCTGATCGGGACGGAAAGCTCAGGGCGTTTCTCGCGCCGCGACAACAGCCTGGATGGCGCACTGCTGGCGCGCCTGCGCCCGCGTGACGGCATGCAATGGGCGTTCGGCCTGAGCACCGGCTACAAACCTGGCGGCATCAACTCCGACCCGGTGGGCCGCGCCGTGTCCCCGCGCTTCGCCTCCGAGCGCAGCGTCAGTCTGGAAGTCGGCGTCACACTGGATTTGCCGCACGACGGCCATCTGCGTGTGGGCGTCTATCAGACGACCATCCGCGACTATCAGACCCTGTCGTACGACCCGGAGTCGTCGCCGCTGATCCCGCTGATGAACAACCTCATCAACGTCAAGCGCGTGCGCTCACGCGGCGTGGAGCTCGAGACCGAGATCGCACTGTCGAACACGCTGCGGCTTTCTGCGGGCGCAGGCTACAACGACGCGCGCTACAGCGACTTCGACAACGCGCCCTGCCCTCCCGGCTCGGGCACCTTGTATTGCGACTTCAGTGGCCTGCAGATGGCGCACGCGCCGCGCTGGACAGCCTTCGCAGGATTGCAGCACGAACATGGCCTTGCCGGCGGTCAGGTGTTTCGCGCCGGCGTGGGCTATCAATGGCGCAGCGGCTACTACGGCGCCACCGAACGGGGCCGGGGCAGCTACGTCGCCCCGCGCGGGCTGGTCGACGCCCACGTGGGGCTGGGCGACCGGCATTGGGAGGTGACGCTGTGGGTGCGCAACCTGACGGACCGGGACTACGCAACGGCCACCTACGCCCTCAACGGCGGTGGCGACTACGGCGCACTGATTGGTGAGCCGCGTCTGGTGGGCGTGAGTCTCAGCCTGCGCATGTAGGCCCCGCGAGGCATGTCATCAGCCTTCGTCACCACCACTGCGCCGCCCGGCCTTGACGCTGGCACGACGGGTTTTCGATTCGAGGCGGCGCTTCACCGAAGCACGTGTCGGGCGTGTGGGCACACGCGTGCGCGCCACGAAAGCGGCGGCGCGGATCAGCTCTTCGAGCCGGCGCAGCGCCTCGGCACGGTTCTTTTCGAGGCTGCGGAATTTCTGCGCCTTGATGACCACCACGCCGTCGCGGCTGATGCGCCGGTCCTCATGCGCCAACAAGCGCTCGCGCACCTCTTCGGGCAATGACGAGGCGCGGATGTCGAAGCGCAGATGCACGGCGTTCGACACCTTGTTGACGTTCTGCCCGCCCGCGCCTTGCGCACGGATGGCGGTGATCTCGACCTCTTCGGGCGGAACCGTGAAGTGGGGCCCGCGGCTCATTTGCGCGCGGCCAGATCCGCCACGTACAGCGCCTCCACCTGCTCGCGCGCCCACGGCGTGCGGCGCAGGAACTTGAGGCTCGACGGGATGCTGGGCTCGTTGATGAAGCAGCGGATGGAGACGCGCCGGGCGAGCCCGTCCCAGCCGTGGCGGGCCACGAGTTCGGTGAGTATCTTCTCCAGCGTGAGACCGTGGAGGGGGTTGTTGGGCTGGCTGTTCATGGCGTGCACTGTCTCATGCGGGGGCGTTGCGCGCGAAGCGCGCGAGGCGCACGTCGACGGTGAGCGTGATGGCGGTCAGCGCGGCGGCACGTGCGCGGCCCTCGGCGCTGGCGCGGTATAGATGCGGAGTCATCGCCAGCAAATCGGCAATGCGCTCGGCACCCTCGATGTGCAGCGTGAAGCCCAGCGTGTCGGTGGCGATGTGGGCGAAGCCTTCGGGCACGGCGGGCTCGGCCGCGCGTTCGGGCTTGAGCACCGGGTAGATCACCTCGCGCAACTCACGCAGATGCAGCGGCCCCGCATCGACCTGCAGCAACTCGCCCCCCGGCTTGAGCACGCGCGCGAATTCCGCATACACCGGGAAGCCGAACATGCACAGCACGCGGTCGAGCGTGGCCGGCAACACCGGCAGGCGCGCATTGCTGCCGACCACCCAGGCGGCGTTGCGCTCTCGCTTGGCGGCGGCCTGCACCGCCCATTTCGAGATATCCAGCCCGAGCAAATCCAGCTCACGACCACCGGCTGCCGCGGCGAGGCTGCGCAGGTAATAACCCTCACCACAGCCGGCATCCAGACAGGCCAGCGATCCGCCCGACGGGGCCTGCACCAGCAGCGCGCGATTCACGGCGTCGGCAATCGGCGCATAAGCGCCGGATTCGAGGAAGCGCCGACGCGCCGCGACCATGTCCTTGCTGTCGCCGGGGTCGAGCGAGCGCTTGTGCTGCACCGGCAGCAGATGCGTGTAGCCCTGCGCAGCAACGTCGAAGGCGTGGCCGGCAGGGCAACGCCAACTGCCGCCCTCGCGCTGCAAGGCGGCGCCATCGAGCGGGCAGGCAAGAAAGGGGAACGGAACAACGCGGGGCATCGGCACTTCACGGCGGGCACAGGCCGCCATTGTGCCAGCGGGCCGGCTCAGCAGGCCGTTTCGATGACGCAGTTGCGGCCGGCCTGCTTGGCTCGGTAGAGCGCCTCGTCGGCCTTCGCCACGAAGTCTTCGCCCTGGCCGGTGCGCGACGGCACGCCGGCGGCCACGCCGACGCTGACGGTGACCACCCCCACCGGGTTGCCCGGGTGCGGAATGGCTTCCTCCTCGATGCCGGCGCGAATGATTTCCGCCAGCATGCGCGCCTGCTCCAGGTTGGTCTCGCCCGCCACCACGACGAACTCCTCCCCGCCATAGCGCGCCACCAGTTCGCCCGCCCTGCGCACCTTGGCCTGCAGCACGGCGGCCACCTGGCGCAAGCATTCATCGCCGGCCTGATGCCCGAGGGTGTCGTTGTACTGCTTGAAGTAATCGATATCGAGCAACAGGATGGCCAGCGAGCTGCCGGCACGCCCCTCGCGCGCCCATTCGGCGTGCAAGGTGTCGTCGAAGCGTCGGCGGTTGGCCAGGCCGGTGAGCGGGTCGGTAACCGCGAGCGCCTCAAGCTGGCGATTGGCCTCCTGCAGTTCGGCGGTGCGGGCCACCACCTTCTGCTCGAGCCACAGGTTGGTCTTGACCAGCTCGGTACGGCGGCGCATCAGCGTGGACGTCATGCCACGCAATGAGGTGGCCAGGCGGCGCACCTCGTCGATATCGCTGCGGTCGGGAAAGTCAGCGGTTTCGTCGCCCTCGTCGATGCGCCGGGCCACAGCCGCCAGTTCGCGCACCGGCTGACTGAAACGCCCTGCCAGCACCGCAGCCAGCAACATGCTCAGCAGCGTCACCGGTACCGCCAGCCACAACAGGATGCGCTGCAATTCGTTGACCGCCGCCAGCGCCGACTCGACCGGCTGACGCAGCACCACCTGCCATGCCAGATCACCGGGCGTGGGCGAAACGACCGGCACTGCGGTGGTGAGCCACATCACCTCGTCGGGCCAGCGCATCAGTGCCGTGGTGCCCGGCTCGGGCAGCAATTCGTTGCCGATGAGCAGCTCACCGACGCGGTTGTAGGGATACAGCACATTGCCGTCGGGGTCGCGCACGAACACCTGCACCCCGCGCTCGCGCGCCGCTTCAGGCAAGGCAGCCGTCACGACGCTGTTGATCCAGCTCCAATGCAGGTGGGTTGCCACGACGCCACGCAACTGCCCGTCACGGTTGCGCACCGGCGCGGCGAAATCGACGAAGCGCATGGGTTCCTCGCTGTCGGGCTGCAGCAAGGTGGCGAGCTCCACGTCTTCATGAACGTCACCGATGAACACGCGCTCGCGCCCGGTGATGAACCACGAGCGGCTCGAAACATCCGCCCCTTCGCGCATGCCCTCTGCCGCCACTTCGACCGTCCCCTTCAGATCGGCCAGCCCCAACCAGGCGTAAGGCCGGTAGGTACGGGTGATTTCGTTCATGGTCTGGCGCAGCGCCGGATCCTGCCAATCGCCGGACACCAGCAACGGGGAGCCGGCCAGCAGTTCGATTTCGCGGGTGCGCTCTTCCAGACTGCTCTTGAGGGTGCTGACGATGGAGTTGCCGATGGTGCGCAACCCCTCGCCGCTGGTGTTGGTCATGTAGCCGGATGCGAAATGCCCGACCAGCAGGCTGACGCACAGGGCTACGGCCGGGACCAAGGCACCGAAGAACACGGTCAGCCGGAAACGAAGGCTACCAAATGGAATCAACATGAGGACCTCAGATCCGGGATACCGCGAAGACTACTACGCCGCGCCCGAATCAGAACGCAACAAATTGCGTCTCGCAAGGCCTTGCCCATGGCCGATTTGCGCCTGCCGGGCGCAGCACGGCCGTGCAGCACCACGCATGCCCTCAACATGAAAAACCGCCCTGGGCGGGCGGTCTTGCTTACTGCTTCTGAACCTCGGCGGCAATTTCGAACATTTTCGCCGGATTGATGTGGCGGCCATTGAAGCGCACCTCGAAATGCAGGTGCGGGCCGGTGGAGAAGCCGGTATTGCCCATGCGCCCCAGCATGGTGTTGGCGCGGATGCGCTGGCCGACTTTCACGTCCACGCGCGACATGTGGGCATACAGCGTTTCGATGCCGTTGCCGTGATCGATGGTGACCATGTTGCCGTAGCCGCCGTTGTAACCGGCGAAACTCACCACGCCGGCACCGGACGAGAAGATGCGCGTGTCGTCATAGGAAACGTAATCCACTCCGGCGTGCATGTCGGCACGGCGCGTGATCGGGTGGCGGCGCACGCCGAAGCCCGAAGTCGTGCGCGCATCGCGCATCGGCTGAACCGACGGCAGCACGGCCACGAAGTTGCCCAGGCGCTGCAGCTCTTCGTAGCGCGACAGGGTGGTGTCATCCACATAGTGGCTGAACAGATCGCTGGTGGTCGGATCGGTGGGCAGGCCGCCGGCCGGCGGCGCGGTGTTCATCAAGCTGCGTACCTGACGGCGGTCGAAGCCCGCCGCGGTGAGATCGGACACCAGACTGTCCACCTTGCCCTTCATGACCAGGCCGGTGGCGGCGACGTATGAACGGAACACGCGGTCTTTGTACTGCAGGAATTCAACGACCTTCTCGACCTTTTCCTCGTTGCTGGCGTCGTCCGACGACTCAGCCATGGTGGCCGTAAGCGGCACCGCTTCAACGATCACGTCCAGCGCCCTGGTGAGGCGCTCGACCTCGGCGGCATGCCCCTCGGCCGTAGCCACCGCGTCGGCCACGGCAGCGCGCAAGCCGACCGTGCTCTGGTAATACATGGCGCCCACCAGCGCGACCACTGCAAACAGCCCGCCGATCAGCGACAACGCGATCATGCGCTGGCGGCGGGACTCGGCGATGTGGCGTTCGATCTCGGCAGCGTCCAGACGCAGGAAGCGCGAGCCCTGCGCGGCGGCGACGATCAGGGTGGCGTCATCGTCCTGCGGCAGGTTTGCGCGCAGCTCTTCGATCCAGGCCGGAACGCTGAAAAACCGCTTCACCCGTGCGCCCCCCGGAACAGGCGGCGGACGCGGAGAGGCACATCCGCGCACGCGGCAGACAGATCAGGAAAAGTCGCAAAAAACACGTTCATCGAGCACTTCGGGTTTCTGGGGGCGCCCAAAAATAACACCATGCCCGGCGGCACTGCAAACCAAAAAACGTCTTTTACAACAATTAGATGGGATCGAATGACGACAACATCGAAAAAGCGGGAATGTGCTTGAGAACACAGGCCTCCGGGGCCGAACCGCCAGCCTCGCAGCACACTGGCCCCAAGCACCGCTTGGGGGGCGGGAGCCGCGCTTGCGCACGGCGGCCGGCGCTACACGGCCCGCATTGCGCGGGCCGCAAGGCGAAGCCCTTACTTGGGCTCCTCGCCGATCATCACGTCGGCGTTGATCGAAGCTCCGAGCTTAAGATTCAGTACGTTGCAACGTACCACGCCGGAGATGCGCGCGGTTTGGCCGGCAGAGAATTCGCGACACAGCACTTCACCATCCATCTGCCCATCGAGCACGAAGTGGCCACATTTGAGCCGCCCACGCAGCGTGCCCTGCTCCCCCAGCGAAACATGGGGCGCCTGCACATCGCCCTCGACCGTGCCCTGCAGATGCAGCGGCCCGGGAGCGCGGATGGAGCCTTGCAGCACGGCCCCCGGAGCCAGCACCGACGGCGCAGGCGGGTCCACGCGGACCGGCGCGGGGTCGCTGCTCACCGCCCCTCTCGGAGCGACCGCTTGCGCGACGGCTTCGGCAGGCGATGCATCGGCAAGGTTGTCGCTCGCGCCGGCGCGGTCAGTTTTCTTGATGTTGAACATTTCTTGCGACCTCGAACATCTTCAGGGGGTTGACGTTACGGCCGTTGAAACGGACCTCGAAATGCAGGTGCGGGCCGGTGGACAAACCGGTGTTGCCCATCCTGCCGAGCACGGCGCCTGAACGCATGCGCTGCCCCGGCTTCACGTCGATGCGCGACATGTGAGCGTAGAGCGTTTCGATGCCGTGACCGTGATCGATGGAAACCATATTGCCGTAGCCGCCGTTTTCGCCCGCGACCTTCACCACGCCGGGCCCGGAGGCGTAGATGCGCGTGTCAGCGTAGGAGACGAAATCCACGCCGGCATGCATGTCGGGGCGGCGCGTGATGGGGTGGCGACGTACTCCGAAGCCGGAGGTCTGACGGGCGCCGCGCATCGGGTCGGCGGCGGGCAGGAAGGTCATCAAGTTGCCCAGGCTCTGCAGCTCGTCATACAGCGTCAATGCACTGTCATCCACGTAGTAGCTGAAGAGGTCGGCCACATCGGGGGCCATCGGCAGGCCGCCGGCACCGCCCGCAGCAGCCATCAGGGTACGCAACTGGCGACGGTCGAAACCGGCGGCCACCAGATCGGACATCATGCTGCCGACCTTGTCTTTCATGATCTCGCCGGTGGCCGCCACGTACGAGCGGAAGACCGAATCCTTGCGCTGCAGGAACTCGACGACGGCTTCGATCTTTTCGTCCTGCGTGATGCCGTCGCTGCCCACCGCAAATGCCACGCTCTGCGGCACGGCTTCGGCGATGACGTCGAGCGCTTTGTGCAGACGCGTGACTTCCTCTGCCTGACTCTGCGCGAACAGCTCTGCGCGCTCGACTTCGGCGCGCAGGCTGGCGGTGCTCCACACATGGGCACAGGCGGCCAGCACGATGATCATCAGCAGCGCCCCGATGACCGAGAACGCCAACTTGCGGTGGCGATGAGCCGTGGCGATATGCTGTTGCACCTCCGACGGATGCAGGCGCAGATACTGCGAACCACGCTGGCCGGCCACGATGAGGGTGGCATCGTCGTCGTGCGGCAACTTCGCACGCAGCTCCTCGACCCACGCCGGCACACCGAATAGTTGCTTCACGGCCGCACCCTCCGGCTTACTTCAGCTCGGGGTCGATCACGTGCGGGGCGTCACCCGGCTTGTCGCCTCCGCCCGCCCCGTCGGCAGGTGCAGGCTTCGCCGCTACCGGCTCGCCATCAGCGCCCTGCTGCTCAAGCTTGCCGCGAATGCTGGCGCCGCTCTCGATCTCGATGTTGCGATAGGAAATCGTGCCGACCACCGTAGCGGTGGAACGCACCGCCAAGCGGCGCGAGACGTTCAGGAAATCCGAGGCATAACCGTGCAGTTCAAGCTCTTCGGCCTCCATGCGACCTTCGATGCGCCCCGTGGGCCCCACCTCGATCTTGCCGGCACGCACCTCTCCGACGATCTTTCCGTGCACCTCCAGCGACCCGGGTACGTTGACCTTGCCCGTGATCTCCACGCCTTCGCCAACGATCAGGCATTCCTTACCGGAATCGGTTTTATTCATCGGACTCGCCTAGGCTTACAAACGGGCACCAAAAGTAACATTTGATTACTCATGGCTGCAAACATAAATAACCGTTAAAAAAATCACGCTACGTGCCGCTGGCATGAGACCGGCGAGCCAGTGCACTTCCCTCCCCAGCAATGCAAAGGGCCTGCTCGATGAGCAGGCCCTTTGCGGTGGCGTTGCACAAACGCAACTGCCTGGAATTCACACGCCCGGTAGGCGCCCCCCGAAGTGACTCAGCCCGGCAGCGGGATGAATTCGTCCTCGTCGCCCGGCACCTTCGGAAAATGCCCTTCGCGCCAGTCGGCGCGGGCCTGTTCGATGCGCTCCTTGCGGCTCGATACGAAGTTCCAGTCGATGAAGCGTTGCCCCAGCGGCGCGCCGCCGATGAGGGCAATGCGCGAATCCTCGAGCGCGACCACTTCTACACCCGGCGTGCCGTCCAGCACCGCCATCGAGTGCTGTTCCACAGTGACGTCCCGTGCCCGCAGTTTGCCGAGCGCGACATACAACCCGCGCTCCGGCGTATCCGGCAACATCAGCTTCTGGCCGGCCTTGAGATCCGCCTCGATATAGACCGTCTCGGAAAAGGTGCGCACCGGCGAGGTCGCGCCATAGGCCGAGCCCATCATGACGCGCACCGACACGCCATCGACGTCTACGCGCGGGATGTCGGCCGACGGGTAGTGATGGAAGGCCGGCGCCACCTCTTCATCCTCTTCGGGCAGCGCGAACCACAGCTGCAAGCCGTGCAGGCGATGCGGCACGGCAGTGACTTCGGGACGCTCGCGCTCTGAATGCACGATGCCGCGGCCGGCGACCATCAGGTTGATGTCGCCGGGGCGGATCGCCTGCAGACTGCCGAGCGAATCACGATGCAGGATTTCACCTTCGAACAGGTAGGTGACGGTGGCGAGGTTGATGTGCGGATGCGGGCGCACGTTGATGCCCTCGCCCGCCGGAAAGTCCGCCGGGCCCATGTGGTCGAAGAAAATCCACGGGCCGACCATCTTGAGCCTGGCGGTGGGAAACAGGCGGCGCACCGAGAAGCCGCCGAGGTCCTTCACGCGTGGCTGCAGCACCTGGGTGATGGCGCCACAGCCGGAAGCCGTCGGGCAATCGTCATCGAAATCTCGGGTGAATGTACTCATGGGGTGCTCCCTTCGGTTCTGCAGCGGTTCAACGATAAAGCCATTTGGAAACGAGGCGGGTGTAGCGCGGCATGATGGCGTACACCATCAGCGCCACGATGACGGCCGCGATCAGCAGTTTGGTCAGCAGCATCGGCACACCGTTCAACCACGGCAGCATTGCCCATGGCACCACCACGGTGAGCGGAAAGATGGCCGACAAGGTCAGCAGAAACTGCTTCCAGCGCCTGGGCGGTTTGACGGCCGGAGGCGAGAACCAGAAATCGAGCCCGGTGCGGATTTCATAGCGGTCGCCTTTCTCCAGGGCGTGCTCGATGCGCTGCAACTGCTCACGCCGCGCGTCCGACTCCATCCAGGTCTTGAGCGCTTCAACACCGGCGAAGCGAATGATCACGGTGTAGCTCGAGTGCCCGCCCGCCGGACGGATCACGTCGGTGGCGAGGTAGCCGGGAAAGCCGCTGCACACTTCGCGAATCTCCAGCAGCCAGCGCTCGTACTCCTCGCGCGCGTCGGCGCGTGGGTGATGCACGATGATGCCGGTGACGGTTTCGTCATTGAGCGAGTCGGCCGATGTATTGAGGCTCATGCGGAAACACTCCTGGATGGGACCGGGCATTCTGGCACGGGGCGCCGGCCAATCAAGCTCGGCGCCCGCCATGCGGATTACTTGCCGCCTTTGAGCGTGAAGTAGCTGGTCATCAGGTTCTTGTAGTCGGGGATGTGGTTGGCAAACAGCGTGCCGAGGCCTTCCACGTCGTTGCGCCAGTCGCGATGCAGCTCGCAGGCCACGCCGAACCACGTCATCAGCTGCGCGCCGGCGGCCGACACGCGATCCAGCGCCGAATCACGCGTGAGCGCATTGAAGGTGCCCGATGCGTCAGTGACCACGAAGACCTCGAAGCCCTCTTCGATGGCCGACAGCGCGGGGAAGGCCACGCACACCTCGGTTACCACCCCAGCGATGATGAGCTGCTTCTTGCCGGTAGCCTTCACGGCTTTCACGAAGTCTTCGTTGTCCCACGCGTTGATCTGGCCGGGGCGGGCGATGTACGGCGCATCCGGGAAGAGCTCTTTGAGCTCGGGCATCAGCGGGCCGTTGGGGCCGTCTTCGAAGCTGGTGGTGAGAATGGTCGGCAGGCCGAAATACTTGGCGGCATCGGCCAGCGCCAGCACGTTGTTGTTGAACTTGTCGGGCTCGATGTCACGCACCAGCGACAGCAGTCCGGCCTGGTGATCCACCAGCAACACGGCGGCGTTGTTCTTGTCGAGTTTCACGTAGGGTTTGCTCATGGTGGCTCTCCTTTCTCTCTATGCTCTTCGGGCTTGGGGTGCCGTCACTGCGGCGGGGGATGCCCCCGACCCTTGCGGGCCGGGTAGCGGATTCAACTCACGACTTCTGCGGACTCGGCACGGGGGATGTCGCCGAAGCGCCCGCTGTTGAAGTCGTCGATGGCCTGACGGATCTCGGCATCGCTGTTCATCACGAAGGGGCCGTAGCCGACGATGGGTTCGTTGATCGGCTCGCCGGCCAGCAACAGCACGACCGCTTCATTGTTGGCCTCGATGGTGACGCCCGTGCCTTCACGGTCGAGCACCACCACCTGGTCGTCGCGCGCCACCGTCTGGCCGTTGATCAGCACCGTGCCGCGCAGCACCACCACGCCGGTGGTCCAGCCATCGGGCAATGGCAAATCCGCCGCCCCGCCGGCACCCAGGCGCAGATCCCACACGTTGATCGGCGTGAAGGTGCTGGCCGGACCACGCTTGCCGGCAAGCTCACCGGCAATGACGCGGGCCGTGCCGGCGCCATCCGGCAGCGTCACCACCGGAATGTCGGCCGAGCGGATCGCCTGATAGCCCGGCGCGGTCATCTTGTCGCGCGCCGGCAGGTTCACCCACAACTGCACCATCTCCAGCTCGCCGCCCTTGCGGGCAAAGCCTTCTCCGTGGAATTCCTCGTGCAGGATGCCCGCACCCGCGGTCATCCACTGCACGTCGCCGGGGCCGATCAAGCCGCCCTGACCGGTGGAATCGCGGTGGGCCACTTCGCCGGCATACACGATGGTCACCGTCTCGAAGCCGCGGTGCGGATGCTGGCCCACGCCATGACGCGTCTCGGTGGCGTCGAAATGCGCCGGGCCGGCGTGGTCGAGCAGCAGGAAGGGGCTGAGCGCCTTGCCCTGGCTGCGGTATTCGAACAGCGAACGCACCGGGAAGCCGTCACCGACCCAATGGCCGCGGGGTGCGCTGTAAATGCCTTGAACTCGCTTCATGTTCGTCTCCTTGCGGGTGGTTCGTAGTGCGTGATGTCACTTTAGGCGTGAGACGAAAGTACGGGAAGACGGCAAAATTGGCCCTCAGTGTTCTATAAACAGAACAATGACCTGCCAGCAAGGAACGCCATGGATGACCTGAACGATCTCTACTATTTCGCCCGCGTTGTCGAAAATCGCGGCTTTGCGCCGGCAGAACGCGCCACCGGCATCCCGAAGTCCAAACTCAGTCGCCGTATCACGCTGCTTGAAGATCGTCTGGGCGCGCGTCTGCTGCAGCGCTCGACCCGCCATTTCTCGGTAACCGAACTGGGGCAGACTTTTTATGAACACTGTCGCGCGATGCTGGTGGAAGCCGAGGCGGCACGCGAGGCCGTCGAGGCCACCCGCGCGGAACCGGCCGGAACGGTGCGCATCAGTTGTCCGATCACGCTGCTGCACGTGCACGTAGGCGGGATGCTGGCGGACTTTCTGGCGGCTTACCCGCGCGTGTCACTGCAGCTGGAGGCCACCAATCGCCGGGTCTCACCGGTGAGCGAAGGCATTGATCTGGCGATCCGGGTCCGCCCTCCACCCTTGGCCGACAGCGATCTGGTGATGCGCGTACTGGCCGACAGCGCGCAATGCCTGGTCGCCAGCCCGGCGCTGATCACCACTCTCGGCCCGCCTGACGGCCCGTCGGATTTGGCAACGTTGCCGAGCCTGTCACTGGGCCCGCCGCAGGAGGAACACATGTGGTCGCTGTTCGGCCCGGACGGCGCCGAAGCGCAGGTGCACCATCGCCCCCGGCTGATCACAGGTGACATGGTGGCCTTGCGCAGCGCGGCATGCGCAGGCGTGGGCATCGTCCAGTTGCCCGGCCTGATGCTGCGCGAAGACCTCGCCAGCGGTCGCCTGATCCGCCTTTTGCCGGATTGGTCACCGCGCCGCGAGATCATCCATGCGGTGTACCCCTCGCGCCGTTGCCTGCTGCCGGCAGTGCGCACACTGATCGACTACCTGGCTGATCGCTTTGCACGTCTGATCGAGGACTGAAGGAGAGGCGCGGCCACCGTTGCCGCCCGGTGACCCACATGCCTGCACCGGCCAGGCCGGTATCGTCACGGCTGCGACAGACCGGAGGGGCGGACCCTGCCGCCCCTCCCCGATAGCCGCTAACGCATGCCGAGGAGCTGCGGCACGAAGAGGCTGAGCGGCGCGTAGAAGGCGATCAACATCAGCGTCGCAAATACCGCCAAGTAGAACGGCAACAACGAACGGATGATGTGCCCGAGCGACAAGCCGCTGATCGCGGAACCGACGAACAGGCACACGCCGACAGGCGGCGAGACGTGCCCGAAGGCCAGCGCCGTGACCGACACGATGCCGAAATGCAGCGGGTCTATGCCCAGCTGCATGGCCACCGGAAACAGGATGGGCACGGCAATGATGAGAGCCTCCGTAGGCGCCAGAAAGCAGCCGAGGAAGATCATCAGGGCAACATACACCGCGAGGAAAGCGAACGGACTCAGCCCCATCGCGCCCAAGGCTTCGGCCACCTGGAAAGGCACTCTGTCGTAAGCCATCAACCAGCCATAGACCGCCGCCATGGCGATGATCAGCAGCACCACGCCGGTCAGCTTGATGGTATCCAGCAAGAGCGCCGGCACCGCCGACCAGCGCAGGTCGCGGTAGTAATACATGGACACCACGAAACCGTAGACCGAGGCCAAGGCCGCCGTCTCGGTGGCCGTGGCCACGCCGCCGACGATGCCGCCGATGATCATCACCGGCATGGCCAGCGCCGGCAGCGCGTCCACCACCACGCGTACCCGCGCCGACCATGTGGTGGCGGGCGCCACCGGGTAGCCTCGCCGTACCGAGATCACCCAGCTGACGGCGATGAGCACCCCGCCGAGCAACAACCCGGGCAAATACCCGGCCGCGAAAATGCTGGCGATCGAGGTTTCGGTCACCCAGCAGAACACGATCATGATGATGCTGGGCGGGATGATGGCCCCGAGCGGCGACGAGATGACGGTGATCGCGGTGGCGAAGGAACGGTCGTACCCCTGCCGCTCCATCGACGGAATCATCACGCTGCCCACGGCCGAGGTATCCGCCGCAGCCGACCCGGAAATGCCGCCGAAGAGCATGCTGGCGAGTACGTTCGCCGAACCCAGCCCGCCGCGACTTCGCCCGACAAGCATGTTGGCGACATTGACCAGACGATCCCCCATGCCGCCGTAGCTGAGCACGTTGCCGGCCAGGATGAAGAGTGGAATGCACACCAGCACAGACGCGTCGACGATGGCGGGCAGGACGCGCTGGGCGAGCACCACCATGGGCAGATCACTCATCATGATGGCGGTGAGCGAGGCAATGCCGAGGCTGAAGGTAATCGGGACACCGATGAGAATGCAGATGAAGAAGGTCAGGAACAGGGCGAGCGTCATTGTTCCGACTCCTTCCAGACAGCTCGGACATGCAGCAGCTCGTGCACGATCATCCACGCTGCGCTGACCGGAAGGGCCGCATAGAACACGCTCATGGGAATTTCCATGGCTGCCGACAACTGGTCATGCACGATCAGCGTCATCTGCGAGCCGGCAAACACCAGCAGGGCCAGAAAGCCCGAAACGACCAACCCGATCAGGGCAATCCAGATGCGTCGCGGCCCGGGCGGGCACATGTCGACCAGAAAACTCAGTCCGATATGACCTCGGTATTTCAGCGCCACCGCAGCACCGAGAAAGCAAAGCCAGGTAAAGGCGAGCGACACGACCTCGTCGCTCCAGGTCAGGGGGTGATGCAGCACGTAGCGCGTGAAGACCTGCGCAGACATCAACAGCGCGATCAGCACCAGCAATACGGCGCACACCGCCTCGACGGAGAACATCCGTTTCAGCATCTTGAAGACTCCTTGCAGCCCCCGCGTCGGAGGAGTGCTCAGCCATCCGCGACGGGCTGCACCGCGGATGGCAATGACGAGAGGAAGATCAGTCCTTGCGAATCTGCTCGACGAGGCCATAGGCCTCTTCGCCGAACTCGCGTCGGAACTTCTCGTAGACCGGAGCCACCGCCTGACGCATCGGCTTGATGTCGGGACGCGTCACCTTGACGTCATGGCGCTCGAGCGTCGCCACCATGGCCTGATCTTCGTCGAGAATGATCTGGCGCTCGTGCGTTGCCGACGCTTTTACCGCCTGCATCACCCAGCCCTTCTGCTCGTCGCTGAGCTTGCGCCAGCGCGACTCGGCAATGTGCAACGGCTGCACCGAGTACACGTAGTTGACCATCGCGACGTTGGGGGCCGATTCGTAGAATTTCTTCGACACATAGGTGTTGATGGCACCTTCGGCGCCGTCGACCAGGCCGGTCTGCAAGGCGGTGTAGACCTCGCCGAACGGCAAGGGCGTGGGGATGGCACCCAGCGACTGCCAGGTGCTGAGGTAATACGGGTCTTCCATCGTGCGGACCTTCTTGCCTTTGAAGTCAGGCAGGGCCTCGACCCCCGTGCGGCCGTAGTAACTGCGCGCACCGCCGATCCAGTAGGCAATCGGGCGGATCCCTTTCTTGATCAATCCTCCGCCCAGCTTCTCGCGGATGGATTCGTCATCCATGACGCGGAAGGCGTCCTCGTAGCTGTCGAACAGGAACGGCAGCGAGAACACTTGATAATTGGCGCTGAACTTGCTCGTCAGCGCCGAGGTGACCGTCACCACATCGATCGATCCGATCTGCAGCGCTTCGAGAAGGTCCCGTTCGTTGCCCATGACGCCGTTCGGGAACAGTTGCACCTCCATCGTGCCGCCGGAAACTTCCTTGAGGGTCTCGGCAAACTTCACCGAGCCTTTGTGAAACGCATGGGTTTCGGGCTGAACGTGGGCCAGCTTGAGCACTACATCAGGCTTGGCCTGAGCGTTGCCGCCGAACGCCAGCGCGGCCGTAGCCAGGCAGGCGACTAGGGTCTTGATGGATCCCCTGGTTTTCATTGTCTCTGTCTCCTCTCATGTGAACATCTTCGTGACGATGTTTCTGGCGGCGTCCAGATGCTTCTTCAGCATCTCGACGGCCGCTTCTCGCTCGCCGGCCTTGAGCAATTCGACCAACCGGCGATGTTCCTGCGAACCGTGCTCCGCCCATTCCGGGTTTTCCAGCGAGTACAACCGGAAACGGGTGATCGAGTCGTACACCGAGTCGATGAACTGCCGCAGGCGGCGGTTATCGAGCACGGATACGAAGATCATGTGGAACTCGGTGTTGATTTCCCGCAGAGCACGGGGGTCACGACGTTCGAGGGCTGCTTCCTGACGCGCGATGCAGGCCTCCAGGCGTTCGATCAGGTCGGTGCGGTCCGGCGTGATGCGCCGCAGCGCTTCGGATTCGACGATGAAACGGATGTCGTAGATCTCGTCGATATCTTCCGGGCTGGGCACCGACACGATGACCTTGCGCCCCGGCAGCATGGTCACGAGGTTCTCCTGCTCGAGCACCCGCAAGGCTTCGCGTACCGGCGTCCGGCTGACCGACAGCTGGCTGGCAATGCGGTTTTCACTGAGCAGTTCACCCGGCTTGAGCACGCCGTCGAGAATCGCCTGCTTGAGGCGCGTCAGCACGGCCACGCGCAACGGCACATAGGCATTGAAATCCTCCAGCGGAGCAAGGTTCAGTGTCTCTTCGGCAGTTGTGTCGTGGCTCATGCGTGTGTCCTCGTCAGTCGTGGGAGGTTGTCCGGGCGGAACGAAGGATACCCAACATCCCGCCCTCCTCTCAGGCGAAGGCTTCGCCGAGGTACACCCCGTTGGCGCGCAGCGTGCGCTGCAGCGCGCCAACATCGAGGTCGGGAATGCTCACTCCGGCGGCTGCGGCCTGCGCAGCGGCCACCCCGGCGGCTTCACCGGTGACCAGGCACGGCGCCATGTTGCGGGTTGCGCCATAGGCCATGTGTGTGGCCGCGATGCAGCGGCCGGCAACGATCACGTTGTCCAGCGCCGTCGGCACCATCGAGCGGAACGGGATGTCGAAGGTGCCGTCGTCCCCGATGGGGTAGAAGCTCGCCTGACCGGTGTCCGGATCGTGGATGTCGATCGGGAAGCACACCTGACCGATGGTGTCGTCGAACTTGCGCCCCTCCAGCGCATCCTCGTCGCTGATCTCGTACAAGGCCTCGATCACGCGGGTCTGGCGCACTTGCGCGAAGGAAGCCGGCACCAGATAGCCGTTCTCGAAGCCCGGCACGTTTTCCTTCAGGAAGCCGCCGATCTTTGCCGCCTGCTTGGTCAGCTCCACCGAAGCGCGCGACAGCGCGACCGGGTCGGTACCGTCGATGCCGAACACGGCCGACGTATTGACGTTGATCTGATCCGGCCAGACGGTGTTGAAGAACACCATGTGATCCTTGTTCGGAAAAATGCCCTGTTCGCTGATCACGTCGTTCCAGCGGCTGAAGGAGCCGCGGAAGTACACCGGGATCGGCTCGTCGGAATCCTTGCGGGTGGCCATGGCCGGCTCGGACACGCCGATCGCCTGAGCGATGCGGCGCGTATCGACACCATGGAAATGCAGCAGCATCGAAACCGGCTGCATCTTGCCAGTGGCCTGATCGCCAAGGCGTACCCCACCCCCGGCATAACTCACGAGGTCGGCATCTCCGCTGGCATCCAGATAGGTTTTGGCGCGGATGTTGCGGATACCGCCTTTCACCGCCGCCTGCACGCTGGTGATCTCGCGCCCGTCCGTCTGCACGCCGACCACGTTTACGCCATACAGGATCTGCACACCGGCGTCGGCCAACATTTCAGTCGACATGATGCGGAAGTACTCGCCGTCGACCGGCGTGATCGAATGGCAGAACCCGTCCGGGAACGGGATGTGCCCTACGGCACCGCCCATGTCGATCATGCGATCGACCACCTCCTGCGCGATGCCGAACACCACTTGCTTGCCCTGCTTGCTCACATAGTTGTGCAGGCACAGCCCCGTGGTGGCGTTGCCCCCAACGAACGGGCGCGCTTCCAACAACAGCGTGCGCGCCCCGGCGCGTGCCGCAGCCGTTGCGGCAGCCACACCGGTGACGCCGCCACCGACCACCAGCACATCACATTCCAGATCGTTCATCTCCCCTCCTCTTGTATTCGGTTGCACGCAAGATCCTCGGATTGGATTCTTGCATGCCTGTATACAAGTATATTTAAGTGAGGGAGTCAACGTTTTCCTGCGTGTCCACAGCGTTCAGAAGTCGGGCGGGGAAACTCGATCAGCCATTCGGCGGCCGACAGTGACTTGGTGCTGCGCACGTTGTGCGAGCGCCACCAGTGCCTGGTCGGAAGCCGGAATTTCATCGCCCGCTGCGACACGCCACACGCCGCCGACCTAGCCCGTGACCAAGCATGTCACGCAGCCCGCCACAGGCCCGGCATGCCTGGACGCTGTCCGGCATAACCGGCGCAGAGGCCGAGGTGCCTCCCCACCGCGAATGGTCACCCGCAGCCGATGTTGCGCGAAGAACTTGCGGCCGGCGCATTGCTGCAGCTACTGCCGGACCGGGAGCGGCGACGCGAGATCATCCTCATCGTGCGCGTCGCGGCGTAGTCAGCCAATGGCAGCGCGGGCTCCAATCGAACTTCTCGCGACCCGTTTCGCGGTGCTGAAGGAGCATTGGGTACGATTCCCCGTTTACGGACGGCTTCAGCGCGAACAGATTGGCGCCAAGCCGCGGCCCGGTCAGGCTTCCTTCGCTTCGTGCGGGGCCTGGTCAAGATAGGCTTCGAGTGCGTCCCGGAACATCGGCTTGGCGTAGAAGTACCCCTGATACCGGCTACACCCGGCCTGCAGCAGGAAGTCGCGCTCCTCGCCGGTTTCGACGCCTTCGGCGATCACCGGCAACTGCAAGGCCTGGCCGAGCGAGATGATGGTCTGCACGATGGCCTGATCATCCGGATTGGACACGACGTCGCGCACGAAAGACTGATCGATCTTGAGCTGATCGAGCGGTAGCTTGCGCACGTAGCTGAGGGACGAATATCCGGTGCCGAAGTCGTCCAGCGAAAAGGTCACGCCGACTTCCTTCAACGCATTCATCTTGCCGACCAGATCAGGCACGTCCTCGACGAAGGCCGATTCGGTCAGCTCGAGCTTCAGACAATTCGCCGGCGCCCCGGTGGCCTGCAACACTCCGAGCACCTCCGCAACAAAATCCTGGCTGCGGAATTGGCGTGCACTGACATTCACGGAAATCTTGATGCCGGCACGCAACGGATCGGTGGCCCACTCAGCCAACAGCAGACAAGCCTGACGCAACACCCAATGCCCTAACTCCAGGATGCGGCCGGATTCCTCCGCCAAGGGCACGAACAGCGCCGGGGAAACCTCGCCACGCACTGGATGCCGCCAGCGCAACAGCGCTTCGCAGCCGAAAACCCGCCCCTCCGGGTCCACCTGCGGCTGGTAGGCCACCCGCAGTTCGTCGCTTCCCAACGCAGCGCTCAGATCTTCCGCCAGGGAGGCGCGCTCGTGCAGGGCCTGCTCCAGTTCCAGGTCGAAGAAACGGAAGTGGCCGCGCCCCCGAAGCTTGGCCTGATGCAGCGCGATATCGGCTCGCCCGAGTACCGACTCGGCAGAAGCCTCCTCGGCACCGCCGAAGTCCGTGACACCCGCGCACACCGAGGCGAGATAGTCCTTGCTGCTCAGCGCAAAGGGCTTACGAATGGCTGCGAACGCGGCTTTGACGATCGTGCACAGCGCGTCGTGTGCGGCAGCGCAATCCGGTCCGACGCCGTGGAGGAGCAGAACGAACTCGTCCGCACTCAGACGGGCGACAACGCCGTGCCCCGCAACCACGTCCTGAAGCCGATGGGCGATCTGCACCAGCAATTCATCCCCCAGGCGATGACCGAGGGTGTCGTTCAAGGTCTTGAAGTCGTCGATGTCGAGCAGGATCACACCGCCGCGTTGGCCGCGGCTTTCACAGTGCCGCATCGCATCGCTCACCTGATCGAGCAGGTTGCGGCGATTGGGCAGGCCGGTCAGCGGGTCGAAGAACGCCAGCCGGCGGATCTCTTCTTCGGCTTCTCGCTGGGCGGAAATGTCGCGGATCAAGCCGATGTACATGCAGCCTTCATCGAGCTCGACCTTCGACACCGCAAGGTTCAGCGGAAATTCGACTCCGTTGCTGCGCAGGCCGACCACCTCGCGACCGATGCCGATGATCTTGTTCACCCCCGTATGGCGGTGCGCACGAATATAGCCATCATGCTCACTGCGGTAGGGCTCCGGCATCAGCATCTTGACGTTGCGTCCGATCACCTCGCTGGGCCCATAGCCGAACACGCGGGTCGCGGCCGGATTGAAGCTCAGGATGCTGCCTGCCTCATCGATGGTGATGATGGCGTCGACCACGTTGTCCAGCACTGCACGCGTCCGGTTGGCGGACTCCCACAGCGCCTTTTCGATGCTCACACGTTCGGTGACGTCATGCAGGATGCCGAAGATCCGCACACCCGGGGCTTCATCGGACGGCTGCCGGTCGCCGAACGCGTGCACCCAGCGGGCCTTGCCGCCCCCCGAGTGGCTAACTCGATACTCCACGTCGAACGGCCCTTCATCCGCAACGCAACGCTCCAGCGCCGCCATGACCAGATGCAGATCGTCGGGATGGATCGACGCGTAGAAGCTGGCCTGCTCGACCGAGATCGGCACGATGTCCCACCCCAGCAGATCCGCCACCTGGCGTGAGCAGCGCACTGTGCCCTGATCGACATCCCACTCCCACGCCCCCGCCCGCGCGAACTCGAGACTGCGCTCGAAACGCGCCTCCAGCTTGCGGGTGGCCTCCTCAAGCGCCGCGGTGCGGTCGGCCACCTTGCTCTCCAGCATCTCATTGGCCTGCAGCAAGTCCTCGCGCCGACGCATCAGCGTTGCGGTCATCCCGCTCAGCGAAGCGGCGAGGTGGCTCAACTCGCTAATACCGCTCCGCTGCGAGAAGCGCGCGTCCTCGGAACCGGCATCAATGGCCTGGGCGACACGGGCGAGCTCTTCCACCGGCCGGCTGAAGCGCGTCGCGAAATGCCACGCAACCAACATGAACAACAGCACCACCGGCACGCTCAGCAGAAACAGCCGCCAACGCAAGTCGTCCACCGCGGCCAGTGCATGGCTGACCGGCTGGCGCACGACGATCTCCCACTGGAGATCGCTGACGTACGGCCCATCCACCGGTGACCGCGCGACCAGATAGGTTTCGCCGTCATCCCAGGTCACCACCCCATGCTCGCCGCCCGGCAGCAGCTCAGGCGCAATACCGGTTTCACCGAAATATCCGTGCGGATAAAGCACCTGCGCGTCCCGACCGCTCACGAACACTTCGACACCGCGCTCGACGTCGATGCCGGAATGAACATCGGCAACCACCGCAGCCACCCAGTTCCAGTCCAGATGCGTCGCGACGACACCCATCACCGTGCCGTCCGACGTGCGCACCGGCGCCGCAAAGTCGACAAACCTCAACGGCTCGCCGCCGGGCGCCCGAAGCTTGTCTGCGAGCAATTTGGCTTCGTGCACATCCCCGACGAAGGTGTTGTGCATCCCGCCGCGGAACCATGGCCGCTCGGCCACACGCACGCCCTCCAGCAACCCGTCTGCCGCCGTGACAACCACCCCCTCGGCATCGGCCAGCCCCAACCACGCGTAGGGGCGGTAGGTGCTCTTTACGGCGTCAAAAAGATCCCGCACGTCATCGCCACGCCAGTCTCCCTTCACGAGCACCGGAGAACGGCTGAGCAATTCGATTTCACGGGTCCGCTGAATCAGACCTTCTGCTAGCGTATTCGACACGGAGAACGCTACACCCACCAGACGCTCGCCGCTCGAATGGGTGATCCGGATGGATGCGAAGTGCTGGACGTAAAGGGTGGCCGCCACGGCCAGCAGCAAGGCCATGCCCCCGCCGGAAAGTGCCAGCCGGAAACGAAAGCTTCGATGAAATCCGGGCATGATTCCCTCGTTTCTAAAGATGCCGTCGGGTACGAACAGTTGTGCGTCCTGCCTTTACTCCAGCACAGACACGTCAGGCCGATCCGCGCATGGACATCGCATAGAACGCCATGCATATGAGATTACACGCAAGACGTTGGCGTGTCGCCATGCCATGCGTGTGCGCCCCTGGCGCACCGCAACGGCACCGGCATCCACCGCGCGCTTGATCCCGAAAGCCCGTCGCGGTGACGCTCGCTCACACACTCGAACCAGGCAAGAGCTTTGCCCATGAAGCGTAGACCATCGTCCGATCCCGCGACCGGCCGCTCGGCCAACCGGGGCCATCCACTCTACGAGGAAGACTGCCGTGCGGTTCATGAGTCCCATCAAGGCCACGGCCGACTCGCAGGCCGGCGAGCCGCCCGGCGTCGAACGGACAGGGGTCATGGGCGCCTGACCAATGGCGCTGAACAATGCGGGGAGGACGATGCCAGTGGCGATTCGCCCAAGCCAGGCAAGCGCGCACGATTGGCGAGCGGCGGACACACGTGGCGGACTGGCTGTTCATTGAGACTGCGGAAGGCACTGCGAGCATCTGGATGCGGCCGCTCAACGCGCTCGAGCGGCCATCGAACGGAGCCGACTCAGTCCCAACCCGAGGCCACGACGGAATGCGGAGATCGAAATGCGTCGCGTACGAGGCCGAAGATTTCGGTGAGGCCGGACCGGGTGCGCTGCGTGCGCAGGACGATGCCCAACGCCCACGACTGGCTTCGCAGAAGCATTGAATCACGGGGCGGCGAACCGGCTTGGGCCGGCACGCCGCAACCGAGCATTAGCTGGCCTGCGTCTGCAGGTAGTTGGCGAGGCCGACCTTTTCGATCAGGCCGAGCTGCTTTTCGAGCCAGTAGGCGTGGTCTTCTTCGGTATCACGCAACTGGGCCAGCAGGATGTCGCGGCTGACGTAATCGCGCGCGTCCTCGCACAGTTGCATGCCGGCCTGCAGGCCCGCGCGCACTTCGTATTCGGTGTCGAGGTCCTTTTTCAGCATGTCGGGCACCGTTTCGCCGGGCGTGAAGGGCTTGGGCGTCATGTCGGGGCGGCCGCCCAGCATCAGGATGCGACGCAGCAGTGCGTCGGCGTGCTGGGTTTCCTCTTCCATCTCGTGGTTCAGGCGCTCGTACAGCCGTGTGAAGCCCTGGTCTTCGTAGGTGCGCGAATGCACGAAATACTGATCGCGCGCGGTGAGCTCCCCGCGCAACAGGTCTTTGAGGCATTCGATGACTTTGGGGTCGCCTTGCATGCTGGATTCATCCTTGATGATTCTTGGAGCGAGGGCTCGCTCGGGTCGCCCAGTATCGCGCATACGGCGGTACGGTAAAACTCCGGATGCCTCAGTCTTCCAGATGCGGCGCCATCAGATCGGCCAACCAATCCGCCACAACCGCCAGACGCCGCGACCGCTGACGGCGGTGCGGGTACAGCAAACCGATGGGCAGCGACGGCGGGCGGAAGGCCGGGAGCACCTCGACCAGCTCACCGGCATCAAGCAAATGCTGCACATCGAACCGCGGAATCTGTATCAGCCCAAGGCCGGCCACGCAGGCTGCCACGTAGTTCTCGACGTTGTTCACCACCACCTGCCCCGGAACGCTGAGCGACCGCAGAGCCCCGTCCGTGGCGCGATATTCCCAGGGGGATTCGCGACCGGACGCGGGCGAGGCGTACCCGATGATGCGATGCGAAGCGAGCGCATCGGGGTTGCGCGGCACGCCGTGTTCGCGCAGATAAGCGGCACTGGCGCAGTTGATCATGGCCAGGTGGCCGATGTTGCGCAGCGCCAGGCTGCTGTCCAGCAACTCACCCACGCGGAGCACGCAATCGACCCCGTCGAGCACCGGATCGATGAGGCGGTCGGTCGAGCTCAGGCCCAATTGCAGGCGCGGATAGCGGCGCAGCAGGGCCGGCAGCGCAGGCACCACGAGGCGCCGCGCAATGCGGCTGGGCATGTCCACATTCAGGCGCCCGCTCACCTGTGTGCCGGCGGCACGAAAGTGCGCATCGATTTCCTCCGCCGAGCTCAGCAGTTCGCGCACCCGCAACAGCAATTGCTCGCCGTCCGGGGTGAGCTGAACACGGCGCGTGGTGCGGTGCAACACACGCACACCCAGTTGCGCCTCAAGCTGCTGAATGGCGGCGGAGACGGTGGCACGAGGCAACTCCAGCACGTTGGCTGCGCGGATGAAACTGCCCATCTCGGCCACCTGCACGAAGACGCGGTACTGCTCCAGGCGGTCCATGCTGCGTCAGCGCCGCAACCACCAGCCGACGGCCCATGCCGCCAACACCGGCACGCCGAACAGCCCGGCGTGAATCGGCAGCTCTTGAGCCAGCGTATAGCCGTGCGACAAACCGATGCGCAGGTTCACCGCACACGCCCCGAGCCACACCAGCGAGAACGCCACCAGGCCCGGCATGCGCAGATGCGGCGGCACGAAACGCAGGGTGGCTGCGGCGAGCAGCAAACCTGCGATGATCAGAATCAGCGTACGCATGCGTTCTCCTGGCGGGCGTGCTCACTTGGTGGTGTAGCCGCCGTTGATCAGAATGGTCTGGCCCGTCACCCACCAGCCGTCACTGACCAGATGACGGATGAAGGGCACTACGTCCTCGATGTCGGTCAGCCCGGTACGGGTGCTGCCCGACAGCGCGGCGGCCGTGCGGTGATACGCCACGGCATCGTCGCTCTCGGCAGGATAGAAGAACGGAGTATCCATTGGTCCGGGCCCCACCGCCGTTACCGAAATGCCACGGCTGCCGAACTCCTTGGCGGCAGCGCGGGTGAAGTGCTCGACCGGTGCCTTGGTGCCGGCGTAAGCCGCGTAGAACGGCGTGAATGCGCCCAGCAGCGAGGTGACCAGTGTGCAGATCTTGCCATGGTCGTTGACGTGGCGGCCGGCCTCTTGCAGGAAAAAGAAGGCGGATTTAGCATTCACCGCCGACATTTCGTCGTACTCGGCTTCAGTGATGTCCAGAATCGGCTTTTTCAACACCTTGCCGACGGTGTTGATGGCGATGTCCGGCCGCCCGACCACCGCCACGGTGTCGGCAAACAACGTGGCCACCGCCCGCGCCGTGGTCAGATCGCCATGCAGCACCACGGCCTGGGCCCCGGCCGCGCGCACGGCCCGGGCCGTCTCTTCGGCTTCAGGTTGCGCGCTGGCACGGTTGTAATGAATGACCACCGCCTTGGCGCCGTGCTCGGCGAAATCACGCGCGAGCAAGCCACCCAGGTTCTTGGCGCCACCGGCAATCAGTACGACCTTGCCGCGAATGGAATGATCGGACATATGAACCTCCCACTTCTCTCATGAACAGAGGTCCAGTGTAGGAGCCCACATCCGCCGGATCAGCCACCTCGGGCAGGATGGACTATCCATAAAAGTCGACCAATCCACGCCGGCGCCGCGCAGCTTTCACGGCATCACGAAACTGCTTTGCTGCAGCACCACTCGCCCGGCTCTGCCCAACTCGTTAACCGCGAACTCGATGGCATGGATGCCGCCGGAGACCTCGTCGGGGCTGGCCGACACGCGTACCGGCACCGACGCCACACTGCCCGGCCCGGCCGGGAATTCCTGCGTGCCATCGATGCGCGCGCCCGGCAGGCCGCGCACTTCGATGCGGTAGGTGTGCGGCCGCTCTTCGAGGTTGGCGAGCTTGAGCATGTAGACGTTCTCGATGTGACCATCGGCGGTTTCGCGCATCAGCGCATTGCGGTCGCGCAGCACGTACACCTCCATCGGCACGCGCTCGGCCAGCATCCACAGCGACACCACGCCGCAGGTGAGCAGCACCGCCATGTAGGCCAGCACGCGTGGCTGACGCCAGCGACGTGGCTCGGGCCGGCCGGCGAGTTCGTTCTCGGAGGCATAGCGGATCAGCCCGATGGGGGCACCGATGCGCGTCATCACCGAATCACACGCGTCGATGCACAGGCCACAGTTGATGCACGCGTACTGCTGACCATCGCGGATGTCGATGCCGGTGGGGCACACCTGCACGCACAGGCTGCAATCCACGCAGTCGCCCTTGGGCGTGCTGGAGCGCAGCGACCCGCGCGGCTCGCCACGCAGCGCGTAGTAGCCCACCACGCGCGTCGCGGCATCCACCATCACGCCCTGAATGCGCGAGTACGGGCACATGTGCTGGCACACCGCTTCACGCGCGAGGCCGGCCAGCGCGTAGGTGAAGGCCGCGTAGAAGAGAATCCAGAAGCTCTCCCACGGCCCGGTGGCCAGGCTCGCCACCGCTGGCAGTAACTCGCGGATGGGCGTGAAGTAGCCGACAAAGGTGATCGCCGTCCATAGCGCCACCCCCGCCCACAGCGAGTGCTTGAGCGTTTTGACGGCGAACTTGCGGGGGCTCATCGGCGCGCTGTCCAGACGCAGGCGGGCCAGATGATCGCCCTCCACCCTGGCTTCGATCCACGTGAAGATTTGCGTATAGACGGTCTGCGGACAGGCGAAGCCGCAAAACACCCGCCCGGCCAGCGCGGTGGCGAAGAACAGCCCCACGCCGGCAATGATCAGCGCGAAGGCGAACAACAGCGCATCCTGCGGCCACAGCACCAGGCTAAACAGGTGCAGCTTGCGCCCGGGAATGTCGAACCAAAGCGCCTGACGCAAACCGTCGCCGGCGTCCCACTGCAGCCAGCACGCGCCGTAGAAGATCGTCTGCGTGATCCACACCATGGCCCAGCGCAGGGTATTGAAACGGCCGGACACGGCCCGTGCATGAATGCTGCCCTTGTTGCGATACAGCGTCAGCTTTGCCTCGTGAATCCTGCCGCGCGCGATGCCCATCCTCTGCTCCATTCCGGTCGGAGCCCGAGTACATCACTCCACCGCAAACCGGAACAGATTCAGAACACTGGATTTTTGATAGGCACAGATTTCAGGCGTGCAACGCCGAGGCCGCCAATCCGCCCAGCGTGCGCATGGCATCGCCCAGATTCCCCTGATCAGCGTGACCGAAATTGAGCCGCAGGTAGTTCGCAAAGCCGCGTCGCGCCGAGAAGATCGGCCCCGGCGCCACGCTGATGCCGCACTCGCGGGCATGCTGGTGCAAGCGCAAGGCATCGACACCCGCCGGCAACTCGAGCCAGACGAAATAGCCACCCTGCGGCCGCACCAGCCGCGTGCCGGCCGGGAAATGGCGCTCGACCGCGCCGATCATCTGCGCGGCCTGCGCCTCCAGCCGCTGACGCAGGCCGCGCAGGTGGGTGTCGTAGCCGCCCTGTTTCAGATACGCCGCCAGCGCGATCTGCACCGGCACGGTGGTGGCCAGGCTGGTGGCCAGCTTCTGGCGGCGGATACGCTCGGCAAAGCGCCCCGCCGCCACCCACCCGATGCGATAGCCCGGTGCCAGACACTTGGAGAAGGACGACACGTGCATCACCCAGCCACCGTCGTCCGCCACCTTGCTGCACAGCGGTGCCTTGCCGCCGAAATAAAGCTCGGCGTACACGTCATCTTCGATCAGCGGCACCTCGTGCTGCGCCAGCAGGCGCACCAACTCGCGCCGCGCCTCATCCGGCACGCAGGCGCCGCTGGGGTTGGAAAAGTTGAGCATGAAGAGGCAGGCCTTCACCGGGTGGCGCTGCAGCACCTCGGCCAGCGCCGGCACACAGACGCCATCGCTCGGATGGCTGGGAATCTCGATCACGCGCAGGCCCAGGCGCTCGCTCGCCTGCAGCGCGGCGTAGAACGTGGGCGACTCGACCGCGATCAAATCGCCGGGGCGCGTCACGGCCTGCAAGCACAGGCTCAGCGCTTCCATGGCGCCCGAAGTGACCACGATCTCGTGCGGAGAGACCTGCGCGCCCTGCGCGAGATAGCGCAGCGCGATCTGCCGGCGCAGCTCGTCATTGCCCGGCGGCAGATCGGTTGCGGTGGCGAGCGGATCGAGCTTGCGCGCAGCGGAGGCAAGAAATCGCCCGAGCCGGTCGAGCGGGAACAGGTAGGGGCTGGGAAAGCTCGACCCCAACGGCACCACCGACGGGTCTCGCACGCTGTCGAGGATCTGGAAGATGAAGTCGCTCACCTCCAGCGCCGTTGCGCCACCACCCGGCTGCGTCATGGCCGGCTCGGGCAGGCGTGCGCCAAAGCGCGGTTTCACGAAGTAGCCCGACTTGGGCCGCGCCTCCACCAGGCCGCGGCTCTCCAGAAGATGATAGGCCTGCGTCACCGTCACCGGGCTGACGCCGTGCGTGCGGCACGCGTGACGCACCGAAGGCAAACGGTCGCCGGTGCGCAACACGCCGTCGCGAATCAGCGCTTCGGTGCGGTCGGCGAGGTCGAGGTAGAGCGTCATGTACGGCTCACGCGGCCCCTTTCGCCAAGGCTTGCAGACGCTGGCGCAGGTTCGACGGTGCAAAGAACACAAAGGCCGGGCCCTGCTTCATGCGCTCAAGCAGCCCCAACGCTTCGAGCCCAAGCAGATCAGAGCGCGCCGTCTGATACACCACATCGTGCACCGCCCGATGCTCAGCCACGCGGTATGCCTGCTCGGGTTTGCGCAGAGCGTGCGCGAGCAGAGCCACCTGGCGGTGGTTGAGACGGCCTCCGCCGACGCTGCGCAGCACGGCCATGCCGTCACGCTGTTCCTCGGTTTTCCGCGCCAAATAGCCGTACAGCGCATCAATGGCGCGACGCACCGTGGTCAACTGATGCAGCAGGAAATAGGTTGTGTCGTTGCCGTCGGACTCGGTGTGCAGATAGGCCTGCATGTACTGACGCGGCGCCCGGCGCAGAAACTGCGAGATCGACAGGAATTCGGTCAGCCAGTAGCCGCTGCGCGCCATCGACCAATAGAACAACGCTCGGGCCGTACGCCCGTTGCCATCGACGAAGGGGTGGTCGTAGCCCACCATGAAATGCAGCAGGATGGCGCGCAGCACCGGATGCACGAAGGGAGCTTCATCGATGCCCGCATTGGCGAAAGCGCACAGCCGCTCCAGGCGTTCGGGCAGCTCGGCATGCTGGGGGGGCTCGTGCAACACCGTGCCATCACGCCGATCCACCACATTCACATCATCACTGCGCCGCAGGCGACCGGCATGAGAAGCATCTTCCAGTGTGTCGAGGGTGATGATGCGATGCAGCTCGAGAATGCCGTCGGGCGTGATCGGCTGATCTCCCAGGGCACGGACATGCTCCATCGCCTGATAGTTGTTGAAGATCATGGATTCCCCGACATCCCGCGGCCGACGCTGCTCACGCAGCATGGCTTCGGCCACGCGACGGGTCGTCGCAGCGCCTTCGAGCTGGCTGGAGGTGATCGACTCCTCAATCAGCGAATGCAGCAGGTAGCGCTCACGGCTTTCGTGAATCGGAGTGGCTTCGGGGCTTCGGATGTGGCCGGCAGCGTCGCGATCGATGTGATGCAGATCGATGAGTATCGGCTCGGGCGTGGCAAACCGGAAGGCGCGCCCATTTCGATCCAGCAGCGGCAAGTCCTTCAGCAATGACTGACGCCCGAACCACACTGCAAGCCACCACTGCTCAGAGGTCAGGTTTGCAGGAGGCGGACGATGGCGCAGTTCATCCCAATGCAGGTAACGCCCCGCAGGCAGCGCGGAGGCATGCGCAAACACCTCGGTCAAGGTATTTCCGCGCACGTGCTGGAGCAACCGCGAAGCGTCGGGAGGCAACAGGGGCAAGCGCATGATTACTAATTCAGCAGTGAATTAGTAATCAATATAGGACGGCCGCCTCGCCAAAGTCTACTAATCTGATATCAAACTAGTAATTATTTGAAGTTTCAGATTGAGCGCTGATTCACGCGCTGCGACAGTTCGGCTGCGCTTTCCTTGCGTTCGCTGTAGCGGTCCACCAGATACGGCGCCACGTCGCGCGTGAGCAGTGTGAACTTGAAGAGTTCTTCCATCACGTCCACCACGCGGTCGTAGTAGGCCGAGGGTTTCATGCGCCCCGCCTCGTCGAACTCGGCAAAGGCCTTGGCCACCGACGACTGGTTGGGGATGGTGAGCATGCGCATCCAGCGGCCCAGCACGCGCATCTGGTTGACCGCGTTGAACGACTGCGAGCCACCCGAGACCTGCATCACCGCCAGCGTCTTGCCCTGCGTGGGGCGCACCGCCCCGACCGACAGCGGAATCCAGTCGATCTGCGTCTTCATCAAGCCGGTCATGGCGCCATGGCGCTCGGGCGAGCACCACACCATGCCTTCGGCCCATTGCGCCAGCTCGCGCAGCTCTCGCACCTTGGGGTGGTCATCGCTGGCGTCATCCACCAGCGGCAGGCCGGACGGGTTGAACAGCAGGGTCTCGCCGCCCATGGCGCGCAGCATGCGCGCGGCTTCTTCGGTCACCAGCCGGCTGTATGAACGCTCGCGCAGCGAGCCATACAGCAGCAAAAAGCGCGGTGCGTGAGTGGCGCGCAGTGCGTTGAACAAGGCGGCCGGATCGGGGCGGCGGAAGTGCTCCGCAGTCAGTTGAGGCAGATCGTCGAGCGGCTCAGACACGGCGCCCCTCCGCATCGACGACTTGCTCGCCGTCTTCCTTGCTGAAGGCGCCGCGCTGGGCATCGGGCAGGATGTCGAGCACCAACTCCGACGGGCGGCACAAACGCGTGCCGAGCGGCGTGACGACGAAGGGCCGGTTGATCAGCACCGGGTGCTGCAGCATGAAGTCGATCAACTCGGCGTCGCTCCACTTCGGGTCGGCCAGGCCGAGCTCGTCATGCGGCGTGCCTTTCACGCGCAGCACTTCGCGCACCGACAGCCCGCAGGCAGCGATCATGCCTTCCAGCGTGGCGCGGTCTGGCGGCGTCTTGAGGTATTCGACGATGCTCGGATCGACGCCGCTGTTGCGGATCAGGCCCAGCGTGTTGCGCGAGGTGCCGCAGGCGGGGTTGTGATAGATGGTGATGTCGCTCATCGCGAGACTCCTGAAGAATTTTGCGCCACGGCCGGGCAGCGCTCGTACCAGCCGCGCGAGCGGTTGACCACCCGCACCACCAGCAGCATCAGTGGCACCTCGATCAACACGCCGACCACGGTGGCCAGCGCCGCGCCGGAGTGAAAACCGAACAGGCTGATGGCCGCGGCCACCGCCAGTTCGAAGAAGTTGCTGGCGCCGATCAGCGCCGACGGGCCGGCCACGCAGTGCTGCTCGCCCACGCGGCGATTGAGCCAGTAGGCCAGACCGGAGTTGAACAGCACCTGAATCAGGATGGGCACGGCGAGCATCGCGATGATCAGCGGCTGCGCCAGAATGGCCTGCCCCTGGAAGGCGAACAACAGCACCAGCGTAAGCAGCAGAGCGGCGATGGACCATGGGCCGATGCGCGCCAAGGCCTGCTCGAACGCAGCCTGCCCGCGCGCCAGCAAACGCTTGCGCCACATTTGCGCAATGATCACCGGCACCACGATGTAGAACATCACCGATACCAACAAGGTGTCCCACGGCACGGTGATCGCCGATAAGCCCAACAGCAAGCCGACGATGGGTGCGAAGGCGAAGATCATGATGGTGTCGTTGAGCGCCACCTGCGACAGCGTGAACGCGGGATCGCCCCCGGTGAGCCGACTCCATACAAACACCATGGCGGTGCATGGAGCCGCCGCCAGCAGGATCAGCCCGGCCACATAGCTGTCGAGCTGATCGGCCGGCAACCAGTCGGCAAACACGTGGCGGATGAACAGCCACGCCAGCAGCGCCATCGAGAATGGCTTGACCGCCCAGTTCACGAACAGCGTCACGCCGATGCCGCGCCAGTGCTGGCGCACCTGCCCCATTGCCGCAAAGTCCACGCGCAGCAGCATGGGCACGATCATCACCCAGATCAGCACGCCCACCGGCAGGTTCACCCGGGCC
Organism: Pseudazoarcus sp. NS20; assembly: GCF_059703745.1. Classification (NCBI taxonomy): domain Bacteria; kingdom Pseudomonadati; phylum Pseudomonadota; class Betaproteobacteria; order Rhodocyclales; family Zoogloeaceae; genus Pseudazoarcus; species Pseudazoarcus sp. NS20. The sequence goes on along the minus strand of NZ_BAAKIY010000001.1, from coordinate 997,461 downwards.
ACTTCCATGGCGCCGATGGCCTGGAACACGTCGGGCGCGAGCTGACCCAGCGCTACGCCAACGACAATGCAGGCCAGTACCCATAACGTCAGAAACCGCTCGAAAACATTCATCGCCGTATCACCGCTTGCCGATGGCAGACAGTTCCTGGCGCAGCGACAGCGTATCGAGCTTGGCCAGCGGCAGATTCAGGAACAGCTCGATGCGCCGCTTGAGCACCAGCGCCGCCTCCTGGAAAGCCTTGCGCTGATCCTCCACGCTGGTCTCGACGGCAGCCGGGTCCGGCACACCCCAATGTGCCGTGGCGGGGTGGCCCGGCCACACCGGACAGGCCTCGCCCGCTGCGCTGTCGCACACGGTGAAGATGAAATCCATCTGCGGCGCATCGGCGCCGGTGAACTCGTCCCAACTCTTGCTGCGAAAGCCCTCCGCCGGAAGGTGCAACTGGCGCAGCACCTCGAGCGTCATCGGATGCACCTCGCCACGCGGGAAGCTGCCGGCCGAAAAGGCACGAAAGCGCCCCCGCCCAAGCTCGCCCAGAAGGCTCTCGGCCAGCACCGAACGAGCGGAGTTGCCGGTACATAGAAACAGCGCGTTGTAGATCTTGTCTTCGGACATTGCCGATACCTCAAGTCATTGATCGAATGTTCAAATGCGCCTCGACGGCGCGTGCCTCATGAACCCGGCGGGCACTCATCGCACGCCAGGCTTCCCACCGCCACTTCGCAGCCCTGCCCTTCGCAACAATGCTCGGTGAGATAGCCCAGCAGACCATTCATGCGCGCGTAGTCGGCCCGATAAATCAGGTTGCGCCCCTGCGGCTCGGCGGACACCAGCCCGGCGTGTGCGAGCTCCTTCAGGTGGAAGGACAAGGCGTTGCGCGCCACGCCCAGCCGCTCGGCCAGCACACTTGGCACCAGCCCGCTCTGCCCGGCCACCACCAGGGCACGGAACACACGCAGGCGCTGGGGATGGGCAAGTGCCGCCAGGGCAGAAACGGTTTCGGTCTCGTTCATGGATTCAATAGTACAACTATCGTTGAATTATTTTGTGAAGCTTTCGTGACACGGTGAGCGTTCACGCCTCGCGCGGGTCAGCGGGCCGAAGCGCCACGCGCAGCACGCACGGCGTAGAGGACACGAAGCGCACGTCACCGCCGAGATTGCCGACGATGCGCCGCACGATGGCCAGCCCCAGACCGGCGCCGGCCGAGTCACTGCGTCCCTTGCGGAATCGCACGAAGTACTCGTGCTGACGCGCCAGCGGCACGCCCGCGCCTTCGTCCTCCACTTCGAGCCACACGCTCTGACCGTCCGGCGCCGGGCCGAGACGCACGGTGACGGTGCCCGCACCGTGCGCCAGGGCGTTCTCGAGCGCGTTGATGGCCACCTCGCGCAGCAAACCTTGCTGCCCGCACACGGCTGGCTCGCAGCCGCTCGCCTCCAGTACCAGGGTGCGCCCGCTGCGTTCGAACAACGGATACAGGTCGGCCAGCACTTCGCGCACCACGGCTGCCAGGCGACACGATTGATGGCTGGACGAATGCGCCGCGTGATCCTGTCGCGACAGCAGCAATAGCTGCTCGGTGACACGGCGCAGATGCTGCAGATCCTTGCGCAGGACGGGCCAGTCGACCCGACCATCCTGCTCGAACTTCTGCAGGCGCAGATCCACCACGGTCACCGGCGTGCGCAGTTCGTGCGCGCCGTCGGCCAGAATCTGGCGCTCCGCTTCCAATGCGTGGCCCAGACGGCCGACTGCCTGATTGAGCGCGCGGACGAGCGGGCGGATTTCGCCGGGCAAGGTGTCTTCGGGGATGGGCTCAGCGTGCTCGGGGCCGATTTTCTCTGCCAACCGCGCCGCCCGGCGCACGGGCGCCAGCGTCCACGCCAGCAGCGCCCAGATGAGTGCGCCAAACAGCAGCAGCAACGGGGCCAGCAACACCAGACTGTGACGCAGGCGGGCATCGAGCAGGGATTCGATGGCGGCTCGCTCGTTGCGGTCACGCCGCGCCACCATCAGGATGCGACCGTCGCCGAGACGCACCGGTACGTTGATGACATAGCCGATGTCGTTGCGGTACCAGAAGCGCTGCGCGAGCGCTTCCAGCGAATCTTCGCGCAGGCGCAGGGGACGGCTGCGGTCGGAAGACACCCACAGCACGTCGCGTTCGGCCGAATACAGGGTGTACGACATCTCGCCGCCGGCGTAGAAGGCCGGCAGGCGCGCCGTGTCACCGGAAGCGATGAAGTCGGCGGCGACCTCCTGTGCCTGGATGAACACCAACCCGCGCCGCACCACGTCGCGCGTGCCATGCAGGTACAGCGTCATGCCGGCCACGCACACCACGATGATGACGCACATCGACAACAGCAGGCGCCGCCGCAGGCTGAAGGCCCTCATGCCTGGCTGCTCTCGGAGACGATGCGGTAGCCCACGCCACGCACCGTGTCGATACGCACGTCGGCATGCAGTTGCTGCAGCTTCTTGCGCAGCCGCGACACCAGTGCCTCGACGGCGTTGAGCGACGTCGATTCGTGACTTGAGTAGATGCACTGCTCAAGCCGGTCCTTGACGGCGATGCGCGGCGCAGCACGCATCAGCTCCTCCAGCAGCATGGCTTCGCGGCGCGGCAGATCGAGTGTTTCGCCAGCAATGCCAAGCTGCATGCATGCCGGGTCATACACCACGTTGCCCACCGCCAGCAGCGTGCTGCCGCTGCCACCGGCACGGCGCAACACGGCGCGCAGCCGCGCGCCCAGTTCGCTCATGTCGAAGGGTTTGAGCACGTAGTCGTCGGCACCGGCATTCAACCCGGCGACCCTGCTTTCCAGCGCATCGCGCGCGGTCAGCGCGATGCACGGCAGACGCGGGCCGGGACGTGCGGCGATCTCGCGCAGCACCTGCATGCCGTCGATGTCCGGCAAACCCAGATCAAGCAGTGCCACTTCATAGCGATGCAGGCGCACCGCGGTGAGCGCCTGCCCGCCGGTGGCCACTGCATCCACCGCGAAGCCGGCTTGCTGAAGGTGGCTCACCAGCAGCTCGCGCAGTTCGTGATGATCTTCGACAACCAGTATCTTCATTGCATTCGTCCGTCTCTCCGGGCACGTGACGGGCTCAAGCGCCACCTACCATCCAGCATGCGGTGGCCGCGATGGCTGCGACGACCAGCGCACCCTGCACGCCGCGCCGCGGTGCGTAACTGAAGCCGACGCCAAGCGTCAGCGCAGCAAACGTCACCACGCCCAGCCATGCCGCCGCGCCCACCGAGGCCTGCCAGTGCGTCACGCATGCCCAGAGCGATAGCAGCAACAACGCCGAACCGGCCAGCTGCGCAAGCCGCGAGCCGCCGGCGGACAGGCTGCATCCGACCAACTGCGGCTGGTGCCGATCCATGCCGAGCGCCAACAAAGCGCTGCCCAGCAGGGCCAATGAATACGCGAACAGCAAGGACATCATGAGCTTGTCACCACATCGTTGAGCGGCGCTTCGGTGTCGGCCGACGGCACGCCAACCCGCGCAGTGCTACGCGTCGCGGGTTCGGTCGGAGGGCGGCGCATGACCCGCCACATCGCGACCCCGTGCAGAGCAGCCAAAAACAGCGCGGCAAGATCGAAACCGGCGACCGGCCATTGCCCGTGCGCAAGGCTCCAGGTGAGCGGCACGCCACCGGTGAGCGCGTTGAGCCACGGCAACAGGGCGAACAGCACGGCGGCCAACGCCAGTTGCTCCACCCAGGCACGCCGATGCGGACGCAGCGCGGCATGCACCGCAGCCACCGCCCAGACGATGAAGAAACCACGAATCTCCCAGTCCGCACGTGCCGCCAGATCAAGCGGCAACGTGCGGTTGAGCCAGAACAGCGCCGCCGTGGCCAGCGACAGCCCGGCGATGCCACCGACGTTGAGCACCTCCACCAGACGATGACCGAAGGGCGTGCGGCCGAGGCGCTTGCGGTCAGCCTGACGCTTGACCACCCACAGCACCAGCCCGGTCGCCACCATCAAGGTGCCGAGTACGCCGGACAGGAACAGCAGCCAGCGCAATGCGGGGTCGGCAAAACGCCCGAGGTGCGCAGCGGTCAGCACGTTGTAGGTCTGCGAGGCAAAGGGCACCTCGCGCGACGGGTCGGACACCGAGGTGAATTCTCCGGTGACACCGTCGAAGCTCATGCGCTCGCTCGCGCCGCGATCGACCAGACTGCGCCCGCCCTGCTCACGCAGCTCCACCGTGGCGCGGGGCGTGCCCGGCGCCGTCACGGTGAGGCTGCCGACCCCGCGCTCGGGCCAGCGCGCGTGCGCCGCAGCCAGCATGGGGGCCACGTCGGCGAGCGGCACGAAGGGGCCGGCGGCATCGCGCACCGGTGCTTCGCGCCCGCCCCGACCTCCCCCGCCACCACCACCCATGGCGCGGCGCTCGGAGGCATAGGCCTGGGTATCGCCGCTGTACACCGCGTCGATGCCCCACGGCATCAGCATGAACATCAGCAGCAGCAAGCCGCTGAAGGTGATCATGATGTGGAAGGGCAAGGCCAGCACGGCGGTGGCGTTGTGTGCGTCGAGCCACGAGCGCGCGCCCTTGCCGGGCCGGAAGGTGAAGAAGTCGGCGAAGATTTTCTTGTGCGTGATCACGCCGCTGAGGATCGCGACGAACATGAACATCGTGGCGATGCCGACGATCCAGCGCCCCCACGTGCGATCCATGCCGTGCAGCTCGAAATGGAAGCGGTAGAGGAAGTTGGCGCCAGCGGTCGCACGCGTTTCGATGCGCTCGCCGGTGGTGGCGTCAAATTCGGCACGGTCGAACGCCGCTCGCCCCTGCGGTGCCTCTTCGCCCGGCGCAACCGGCTTGCGCCACGACGCGGTGACGGTGGTCTGGCGCTCGCCGGGCAAGCTCAGGCTCCAACTGTCGGAATGCGGCGCGACGCCCTGCAGCGTGCGCAGCGTGTTGTCGACCATCGCCGGGCCGGGCATCGAGCGATGCGTTTCCGGCTTCATCCAGACGTTGATCTCGTCGAGGAAATAACTCAGCGTGCCGGTGAAGAACACCGCATACAGCAGCCAGCCAAGCACCAGCCCTGTCCAGGTGTGCAGCCATGACATCGAGCGGCGCACGGTCTCGGGTTTGCCGTCGGGCCTCATGGCGCCACCTCCGGGGTCAGCAGCCACGCGATCAGCGCCAAGGCGGCCGACGGCACGAGAATGCCCAACCACGCCCGCCGCGCGCTGGCACAGCCGAACGCCCACAAGGCTGCGCAGGCGTAGCTGATGAAGGACAACAGAGTGCCGGCCATCACGGCATGCACGCGGGGCGTGCCGGTCGCGGCCAGCAACAGGCCGACGGCGGCGGCCGTCGCCGCGGCCAGCGCGTAGCCGCCGGCGATGGCCGCAAGCGCGCGCGACAGCACCGCCAGGCGGTAGCGCAAGGGCAACGGGGCGTCGCGACGGACGCCCGGAGTGCCTGGAGAAGTAAGGGTTCGATTCACGATGGTGTGCGCACAGAAGTGCGCGAGGGGCCGGGCATTCCGCCCCCTCGCGCAGGGTTGGATCAGAAGTCCGCCGTAACGCCGACGTAGAGGCGGCGGCCGTCCAGCGTCTTGCCGTAGTCCTCGGTCGTCACGTCTTTGTCGAACAGGTTGTACAGGCCCGCAAACGCCGTCAGGTTCTTCTGCACCTTGTAGGAGCCGCCGACGTCCACCAGCGTGTAGGCCGGCAGTTGCGAGGTGCCGTCGTCGATGGTCTTGCCCTTGTAACGCGCCTTGGCCCAGACGTTGCTGCGGTCGTTCAGCTTCCAGTCCACACCGAGGTTGAGCATGTGCTTGGGCAGGTTGTTGAGCGGGTTGCCCTTGTTTGCACCGCTGGTGATCTCGCTGTCCGACCAGGTGTAGTTGGCGTTGAAACGCGCGCTGTGGCCGAGCGGTTTGCTGTAGCTCAGCTCCATGCCCTGCAGCGTCGCGGAATCGATATTGGTGTATTGGGCGATGTACTCGCGAATCGATCCATCGGGCCCCGTGCAAACCTGAGGCAGCGCGCAAATCCGGATGCGGTCGATCTTGTCTTCAAACTTGGTGTGATAGAGCGTCACGCCGGCGTTGTAGCGCTCGGGGTCGGTCCAGTTCATGCCGATTTCGTAGTTGGTGCTGCGCTCGGGCTTGAGGTTGGGGTTGCCGATGTCCCAGCCGCGACCACGCCCCGCGTTCTCGACGATCTTGTCGTCGGTCTGCTTGAGCGTCGGCGTCTTGTAGCCGCCACTGACGCCGCCCTTGAGCACCAGTTTCGGGTTGATGTGATACACGGCGTACAGACGCGGCGTGGTCTCGTTGCCGAAGCGCTGGTTGCGGTCGAAGCGCAGGCCGCCGGTGATGGCCAGCTTGTCCGTCACGAAGAATTCGTCTTCGAGGAACAGCGCGCCTTGCCAGCGCGACAGTTTGAGCGAGGTCGAGCCGGGGAAGCGGTCGGCGTCGTGATCGACCTCTTCTTCCTTGTACTCAACCCCGGCGGTGATCATCTGCCGATCCAGCCCGATCACCGTCTTGCTGTTGTACGTGGTGGCGCGATAGGTGGACAGGTTGTCGCTGTTCTCGATGTCGACGTTCTCGTGCAACACGAAGGATTTGGTGCTGAGGCGATCATTCCACTCGATGTCGTGCAGCACGCTGTAATGGCGGCGCTCGTTAGCCATATCGCCGGCTGCGCCGGTGCGCGCGGTGCGCACGTTGTCGTGCTCGGCCACGCCGGTTTCGAGCTCCAGGCTCTGGCGCTCGCTGAGTTTCCAGCGCAGCTTGCCGGTGATGTCCTCGCGCCCCTTGTAGGCATAGCCACCGGTGAAGTCGTCTTCGTTGCGCTTGTATTTGGAGCCGTACAGCGCCAGCGACAACCTGTCGTCAATGAGCGGGCCGTTGAGGTAGAAGCGCCCCTGATACGTCTCGCCTGCATCGCGGTTTTCCTGGATCACGGTGTCCAGCGTGACGCTGCCGCTCCAGCGGTCGGCGACTTTCTTGGTGATGACGTTGATGACGCCACCCAGCGCGCTCGAGCCGTACAGCGAAGACATCGGCCCGCGCACCACCTCGATGCGCTCGATGGCCGACACCGGCGGCAACCAACCGACCTGCGCGCCGCCGCCAAAGCCGTTGTAGTAGGCCTCGGACGATGCCCCCAGCGGCTTGCCATCCACCAGGAACAGCACGTAGCTCTCGCTCATGCCGCGGATGTTCACCGAGGTGCTTTCGATCTTGCCACCCGAGCCACCCTCGATGCTGACGCCGGGAATGTCCTGCAACGCATCGGTGATGTCGCGGTAGTACTTGCCTTCGAGTTGCTCACTGGTGATGACGGTGATCGTGGCGGGTGCATCGGCAACAGCCTGCTCGAAGCCCGATGCGGTGACCACCACATCCGACAATTGCCGCTCGCTCTCTTGTTGAGCCCAAGCCGCGCCGGAACCGAAGACGAGCACGGCCAACGCGACGGCCCGATGGCAGCGCGTCGTGCGGAATGAATGCATGAAACCAACTCCCTGATTGACTGGCGTGCAGGCATCGAACAGGGGGCTTCCCCGCTGGATACGCATGTGCCGGCCGCCGGATTATCTTATAAATGCGAATCATAATCATTTTCTAGACGAATCCTGATCGGAAGCTGACGTGCCGTAAAGAAAGCCCGTCCAGGGCTGCGGTAGCGGAAAAGAGGGGAATGCGGACTCTGAGGCGCGACGAAACGCCGGAACGCAGCCTGCATTGCGCAGGCCGCCAATCGACCGGGCCGAAGCGGGCAGGCGCCTCAGCGCAGGCGCAACGGCACGGCGCTTTCGTCGTTGTTGGCTTCGACCAGCCGGATGAGCATGCCGACCAGCGCATCGCGCTCGGCAGGAGCCAGACACGCGATGGTGCGGTCGTGCGCGCGCTGGGCATGCTCGGCCATGCGCGCGAGCAGGTTGCGGCCCTTGCGCGTGATGCGCACGCGCTTGACGCGTTTGTCTTCAGGGGCAATGCGGCGCTCGATCACGCCGCGCTCGACCAGACGGGGGATGACTTCGGCCACGCTGGTGCGCTCCAGCCCGATCTCCAGCGCCAGACGCCCCTGCTCCATTTCGCCGAACTGCACCAGTGTGGTGAGCAGGCTGTACTGCACCGGCGTGACGTTGAACTCGCGCGTCTCTTCCAGAAACTGCGAGCAGTGGATCTGATGCAGACGGCGGATCAGGAAGCCCGGGCGGCTGAATAACAAAGAGCGCACCTGCGCAGCCTCCAGCGCTGCACTCGGCTCATCTTGTCGGGTGTCGGTTTTCATCAATGCAGCGTCTCCGCACGTCGGCCAGGCGATAGCTGCCGATTATGTCACATGCTTCCACAATACCCGCTTCAAATGTGGCATACCACTTCATTTTCAAAAAAGAGTGGTATGGCCCGTATATGGTGCAATCGAGAACACTTGAACACCACTTTGGTGCGCCACAAAAGGGGCATACCACTCTTTCATTGATGCCGATCAATACGCTGCAATCCTTGCTGTGAAAGGCGAAATCCGCCAACGCGCGTCTGATTTGAAAAGCTGGCCCGGAACTTGCGGTATGCCACCTATCTTTCACGACGCAGCGTACACAGAACATGAAGACACTACTCAAGGGCGGACGCGTCATCGACCCCGCCGCCGGACGCGACGCAGTCCTCGACGTGCTCATCGAAGACGACCGCATCGCCGCCATCGGTGAAGCGCTGGACAACACCCTCACCGGCGGCGCAGAGATCATCGACTGTCACGGCAAGCTGGTGCTTCCGGGCCTCATCGACACCCACGGCCACAATTACCAGTACGTGACCGGCCGCTTCGGCCTTGAGCCCGACCTGTGCGGCGTGCGCTCCGGGGTCACCACGCTGGTGGATCAAGGCGGCCCGAGCTGCATCACGCTGGCCGGCTACCGCCACTTCCTGGTCGAGAAATCGCACACCCGCATGCTGGCCTTTCTGTCGGCCTATCTGGTGGGCGGTCTCGAAGGGCATTTCTACCCCGAGCTGTATCAGCCCGAATGCCTCGACGTAGCCGCCACGGTGAAATCCGCCAATGCCAACCGTGATCTGGTGAAGGGCTTCAAGGCGCACGCCGAGATCGGCGGCTTCGCACGCTGGGGCACCGGCGTGATGCAGAAGTCAGCGCAGATCGCCCGTGAAGCGGGCCTGCCGCTGTACATCCATTTTGGCCAGTTGTGGCCGGAGCCCGAGGAAGGTGGCTTGCCGGTCGACCCCGACACCATCTTCAACCAGGTGGTGGACCTGCTGCAGCCGGGCGACGTGCTGGCCCATCCGTTCAGCCGTCACCCCGGCGGCTTCACCCACGTGGATGGTTCGCTGCACCCGATGGTGAAGGAAGCCTTGGCGCGCGGCCTGAAGGTAGACGTGGGCCACGGCTCGCACTTCAGCTTCCGCGTGGCGCGTCAGGTGCTCGACGCCGGCGTCATTCCCGACACGCTGGGTGCCGACATGCACGGCTACAACACCACGGTCCCCGCCCCGGCCGGCACGCCGGACAGCCACCCGGACGAAGAAGATCACCTGTTCACCGGCCGCGTGCGCTTCGGCCTGGTGTCGGCCATGACCAGCATGCTGGCGCTGGGCCTGCCGCTGAATCACGTGGTGGCGATGGCCACCTGCAACGCCGCAAAGATGATCGGCATGCAGGACGAGCTGGGCAGCCTGCGCATCGGCGGTGTGGCCGACGTATCCGTGCTCGACGACCTGCCCGGCCGCTGGGTGCTGCGTGACAACGAAGGCAACGAAGCCGTTTCCGACCGCTGGCTGCAGCCGCTGTTCTGCCTGCGCGCCGGTCGCCGCTTCGAGGCTGACGCACCGATTCTGCCGGTGCCGCGCAAAGCCGAAGAGGCGCTGGCATGAGCCTAACGGCCAAACCCGCCGAAGCTCAGGGCATCGGCGCCCCGCTCAAGCGCAAGGAAGACGACCGCTTCATGCGCGGTCGCGGCGAGTACGTGGGCAACATCCGCATGGTCGGCATGCTCGACGTGGCTTTCGTGCGCAGCCCGGTGGCGCATGGCCGCATCGTCGGCATCGAGAAGCCCGAGGGCTTCGAGCGCGACGTCTACACCATCGACGAGCTCGACGGCGTGTCGCCCATCGTCGCCAACTCCGCCCTGCCCGGCTTCAAGTCGTCCGCGCAGCATGTGCTGGCCAAAGACAAGGTGCGCCAGGTGGGCGAGATGATCGCCATGTGCGTGGCGCCCTCGCGTGCCGAGGCCGAAGACATCGCCGCACAGGTGTTCGTCGACTTCGAAGAACTGCCGGCGGTGGTCGACATGATCGCCGCGCATAAGTCGCCCGACGCGCTGGTGCACGAGGAGTGGGGCGACAACCTGTTCCTCGAGACCTTCGTCGACGCCGACCTGTCTGACATCCGCGCCAGCGCGCCCATTCAGGTGCGCAAGAAACTGCGTACCGCGCGCCAGAGCATGGCGCCGATGGAAGGCCGCGGCGTGGTCGCCCACTGGGACCGCCGCCTCGGCCAGTTGGTTGTCTACACCTCGGCGCAAATGCCGCACATCAACCGCACCGGCATCGCCGGCTGCCTGGGGCTGGATGAAGGCCAGGTGCGCGTGATCGCACCCGACGTGGGCGGCGGCTTTGGCTACAAGGGCATTTTGCTGCCCGAAGAGATCTGCGTGGCGTGGCTGGCCATGAAGCTGCAGCGCCCAGTGCGCTGGCTCGAAGACCGCCGCGAGCAACTCGTCGCCAACGCCAACTGCCGCGAGCACGATTACGACATCACCGGCTACGCCGATGCCGATGGCCGCCTGCTGGCCATCGAGTGCGAAGCGCATGTCGACTCCGGCGCGTATTCGTCCTACCCCTTCTCGGCCTGTCTGGAAGCAGCGCAGGTCGGCAGCATCCTGCCCGGCCCGTACAAGATGGACAAGTACCGCTGCCGCACCTGGTCGGTGGCCACCAACAAGCCGCCGATCCTGCCGTACCGCGGCGTGGCGCGCACCGGCGTGTGCTACGCCATCGAAAGCATCATGGACGCGATTGCCGTCGAGGCCGGGCTGGAGCCGTGGGAAGTGCGCCTGCGCAACCTCGTGCAGGCCGACGAGATGCCCTACGACAACATCACCAACAAGCACTTCGACAGCGGCGACTACCCCGAAGCACTGCGCCGCGCCGTCGCCGCCATCGACCTACCTGCCGTGCGTGCGCGCCAGCAGCGCGGCGAAGCCGACGGCCGCCGCATCGGCGTCGGCCTGGCGATCTTCTGCGAACAGGGTGCGCACGGCACGTCCGTGTATCACGGCTGGGGCATCCCGATGGTGCCGGGGCGTGAGCCCGCGGTGGTGCGTCTGACGCCCGACGGCGTGCTTGAAGTGCGCGCCGGCGTGCATTCGCACGGTCAGAGCATGGAAACCACGCTGGCACAGATCGCCCACGAAATGCTCGGCATCGACACCGACCGCGTGCGCATCGTGCTCGGCGACACCGGCGTAACGCCCTACTCCACCGGCACCTGGGGCTCGCGCTCCATCGTCATGGCCGGCAGCGCGGTGGGCATGGCGTGCAAGGAACTCAAGCAGCGCCTGCTGCACATCGGCGCCTGGCTGCTCGGCGAAAACCCCGCCAACGTGCGCTGGGAGAACGACGCCGTGGTGTCCGCCAAGGGCTGGAAGCGCATCAGCGACATCGCCCGCGTGTGGTACCTGCAACCGCAACTGCTGCCTCCGGATGTCGACCCGCGCGGGCTGGAAGTCACCACCACCTATCAGGCGGTACGCGACACCGGCACCTTCAGCTACGCCTGCCACGCCGTGGTGGTGGCGGTGGATACGGGCCTGGGCAAGGTCGAGCTGCTCGATTACGTCATCGTCGAAGACGGTGGCGTGCTGATCAACCCGATGGTGGTGGACGGCCAGGTGTATGGCGGCACCGCACAGGGCATCGGCACCGCGCTGTATGAAGAGATGCGCTACAGCGAAGACGGCCAGCCGCTGGCCTCCACCCTGGCCGACTACATCCTGCCCGGCGCCACCGAGGTGCCGAATATCCGCATCGAACACATGGAAACCCCCGCGCCCTACACCGCCTTCGGCCAGAAGGGCATCGGCGAGAGCGGTGCCATCGGCTCGCCCGCGGCCATCGCCAACGCCGTGAATGACGCGCTGCGCCCGCTCGGCGCCGAGGTCACGCAATTGCCGATCACGCCGCGCGTGATTCTCGAAGCCCTGCGCAGCGCGCGCCAAGCTGCGGAGGTGTCGGCATGAAGGCCGCTGCATTCGAATACGCCCGCCCCGCCACCTGCGACGAGGCCGTGGCACTGCTGGCCGCAGGCCAGGGCATGGCCAAGCCGGTGGGCGGCACGCAGTCGCTCGGGCCCATGCTCAACCTGCGTCTGGCCCAGCCCGACCAGCTCGTGGCGCTGTCCGGCATCGCCGAACTGCGCGAATGCCGTGCGGAAGGCGATCACGTAGTGATCGGCGCCTGTGTCACGCACGCCGAGATTGAAGACGGCCGCATCAGCGACCCCACGCAGGGCTTGTTGCCTTATGTCGCGCGCGGCATCGCTTACCGCGCCGTGCGCAACCGCGGCACGCTCGGCGGCAGCCTGGCGCACGCCGACCCGGCAGCCGACTGGATCAACCTGATGCCGCTGCTCGGCGCAGAGCTGATCGTGGCCGGCCCGGCCGGGCGCCGCAACGTGCCCGCCACCGACTGGATGCTGGGCGCCTTCACCACGGCGCTGGCCGAGGATGAACTGCTGGTCGGCGTGCGCATCGCCCGACTCTCGCCTGACGCGCGCTGGAGCTACTTCAAGTTCAACCGCAAGACGGGCGAGTTTGCCGAAGCCATCGCGGCCTTTCTGGTCGACCCGGCACGCGGCGTGTGCCGGGCCGTGCTCGGCGCGCTCGACGGCGCGCCGCTGGTCATCGAAGACGCCCGCGCCCTGCTCGCCAACCCGGCCGACACCGCCGCCGTGCTCGCTGACGCGGGCCTCGCCGGTGACGACTACGAAACGCGCATTCACGACGTGGCGCTGCAGCGCGCCGCGCGCCTGATCGAGGAGTTCCCCGCCCGATGAACGCCAACCCGAAAACCCCCGTGACGCTCTCCCTGAACGGCCGCCAAGTGAGCGCCGTGGTCGAGCCGCGCACGCATCTGGCCGACTACGTGCGCGAACACCACCACTGCACCGGCACCAACATCGGCTGCGAACAAGGCGTGTGCGGGGCCTGCACGCTGATGGTGGACGGCGTGCCGACACGCTCGTGCATCACCTTCGCGGTGGCCTGCGAGGGCGCCGAGGTGCGCAGCATCGAAGACTTCGACGATGACGAAGTCATGACCCGACTGCGCGCCGCCTTCAACACCGAGCACGCCCTGCAATGCGGCTACTGCACACCGGGAATGCTCGCCACCGCGCGCGACATCGTCACCCGCCTGCCCGACGCCGACGACGCGCGCATCCGCCTGGAACTGTCCGGAAACCTGTGTCGCTGCACTGGCTATGTCGGCCTGGTGCGCGCGATCCGCCGCGTGCTCGACGCGCAGCGCAGCCCCGCTACCGAGGAAATCTGAAATGGAAATCGAACAAAGCTTCAGCGTGCCCTTTCCGCGTGAGCAGGTGTGGGCAAGCTTTCACGACATCGAAGGCATCGTCGGCTGCCTGCCGGGCGCTTCGCTCAGCGCGCCGCCGGACAATGGCCAGCTCAAGCTCGCCATGACGGTCAAGCTCGGCCCCATCGTGGCGAGCTTTGCTGGCGACGGCGAGATGACGCTCGACGACGCCAGCCACAGCGGCGCCGTGAGCGGTGTCGGCGCCGACCGCAAGAGCGGCTCGCGCGTGAAGGGCTCGGCCGCCTTCTCGCTGCATGAAGAGGGCGACGCCACCCGCGTGGACGTAAAGGTGGATTACTCCATAGCCGGCAGCCTGGCGCAGTTCTCGCGCGGCGGCATCGTGCGCGAGCTGGCCACGCGCCTGACCGAGGCCTTCGCCGACAACCTCAAGGCGCGCCTCGAAGCCGAAGCGCCCGCGCCCGCCGTGCTCACCGCCTCCGCGACGGAGCCGGTCGCGACGACCGAGGGTCCACAAAGCCCGCCGGCAACCGTCACCGCCGAAACGCCCAGACCCGCACCCGCACAGAACGCCCCGCTCGACGTCGGCAACCTGTTCTGGCGCGTGCTGATCGACCGCATCAAGAGTTTCTTCCGCCGCAGCAACGGCGGAGCCCATTGATTCCTACCCAATAACGCCAGCAAGAGCGAAACCACCCCCAGCCCCCTCACATAGAGAGTCCGGATCATGAAAATCAGAAAGCTTCTCGCCAAAGCCCTGCCCATTGCCCTGGTTGCCTTCAGCACCCTGGCCTTTGCGCAGGACGTCATCAAGATCGGCGCCCCGCTGGCCCTGACCGGCACGCTGGCCGACGAGGCCAAGAAACAGCAGGTGGCCTACGCCATGTGGCGTGACCGCGTGAATGCGGCCGGCGGCATCAACGTCGGCGGCAAGATGATGAAGGTCGAGGTGATCGAGAGCGATTACCAGTCCAACGCCCAGCGCGCCCAGCAGATGGCCGAGCGCATGATCAGCCAGGACAAGGTCGACTTCCTGCTGTCGCCCTTCGGCTCGGGCCACACCAAGGTGGTGGCGGGCGTCGCCGAGCGCTACGGCGTGCCGGTGATCGCGCCGTCGGCGTCGTCGGAATCGGTGTTCGACCAGAACTACAAGTACCTCTTCGGCACGCTGGCCCCCAACGGTGGCCTGATCGAAGCCATGGCCGGCCTGTTCCTGGAGCAGCGCCCGGAAACCAAGACCATCGCCATCCTCGGGCGCGAAGACGTGTTTCCCAACGCCATGGCCAGCGAGATGGAGAAGATCGCCAAGGCGCGCGGTCTGGAAATCGTACACAAAGAGCTGTACCCCATCGGCAACCTCGACTTCTCGTCGTCGCTGTCGCGCATCCGCGCCGCCAAGCCGGACTGGATCTACGTCACCGGCTACGACAAGGATCTGATCCTGGCGCGCAAGCAGATGGAAGACCTGCGTGTGAGCGCCCCCATCGTCACCATGATCACCGGCCCGGCCTATCCCGAGTTCCGCCACAACCTCGGCAAGCTCGCCGAGAACGTCACCAGCGTGACGTGGTGGCATCAGGCCACGCAGTACGAGACCGACGACATCTTCGGCTCCACCAAGGCCTTCTTCGAGGAGTTCACCGAGCGTGCCAAGGCCGAGCCGGATTACGTCGGGGCATCGTCGGCCGCCGCGCTGGTGGCCCTGCAGAAGGCCATCGAAAAGGCCGGCAGCATCGACAAGAACAAGGTGCGCGACGAGCTCGCCAAACTCGACATCGAAACCTTCTACGGCCCGATCAAGTTCGGCCCCAACGGCATGAACGCCGGCCGTGACATGCCGGTGATCCAGGTACAGGGCGGCGACGTGGTGCTGCTCTACCCGGCGGCCATCAAACAGGCCGACCTGAAGCCGTTCAACTGATCTCGCGCTTCACCCGCCGCCGGGCGCGCCCCGCGCGGCGGCGGGCACTGAGTCTCAAATTCCGGGAAAGGACATGGATATCCTGCAAACAATCGTCAACGGCTTGATGCTGGGCGCGCTCTACGCCTGCATCGCCGTAGGCTTCTCGCTGGTGTGGGGCGTGCTCAACGTCATCAACATGCTGCACGGCTCGTTCATCGTGCTGGGCGGCTACCTCACCTTCTTCGCCTGGTCGCTGCTCGGCGCCAGCCCCTTCGTGACGCTGTTCTTCGTGGCGGCACTGCTGTTCGTGATCGGCTTCCTGATCCAGTACTTCGCGATCAACCGCGTGGTCACGAAACCCGTGCTCATCACGCTGACGCTGACCTTCGGCCTCGACATGATCCTGTACAACTACATGAACGTG
Organism: Pseudazoarcus sp. NS20; assembly: GCF_059703745.1. Lineage (NCBI taxonomy): Bacteria > Pseudomonadati > Pseudomonadota > Betaproteobacteria > Rhodocyclales > Zoogloeaceae > Pseudazoarcus > Pseudazoarcus sp. NS20. Next base: position 981,567 of record NZ_BAAKIY010000001.1, on the reverse strand, counting down.
TTCTTCGAGGCCACGCCGCGCAGCGTCATCCTCGACATGGGCAGCATCGCCATCGGCGGCATCATCCTGCCGTGGGACCGCGTTCTGGCCATGCTTCTGGCATTGACCATGACGGGCCTGCTGTTCTACGTGCTGCGCACCTCGCGCATCGGCCGCGCCATCGTCGCCGTGCGCATGGATCGCGATGCCGCCTCGCTGATGGGCATCAAGGTCAACCGCGTATATGCCATCACCTTCGGCATCTCCGCGATGATGGCCGGTGCCTGTGGCGCGCTGCTGTCCTTCGTGTTCCCGATCACCACCAACGTCACCGGGCTGCTGCTCGGCAAAGCGTTCGTGGTGTGCGTCATCGGCGGTCTGGGCAGCGTGCCCGGCGCGCTGGTCGGTGGCCTGGCACTGGGCCTGATCGAGAGCTTCAGTGCCAGTTGGCTCGGCGCGCAGTACGCCATCCTGATCGGCGCACTGGTGATGCTCACGCTGCTGATGGTTCGCCCCACCGGCCTGCTCGGCAAGAAGGGGTACGAATGATGAGCGCGCAAACCACTAAACGCAGCGGCATCCGCCCTGCCCACACTGTCTTCGTCGCATGGGTGGTGCTGCTCGCCGCCATGCCTTTCCTGGGTGACAACTATTTCGTGCGGCTGGCCACCTTCGTGGCGATGTACACGGCGCTGGCGTTGTCGTGGAACTTCATCGGCGGCTTCACCGGCTACCCGTCCTTCGCCACCGCGGCCTTCGTCGGCCTGGGCAGCTATACCGGCGCCGTGCTGCAGAACGCCGGCATGCCGATGGTGCTGGCGTGGGTGTGCGCCACGGTGGTGACGGCGCTGTGCGCCATGGCCATCGGCGCCGGCATCCTGCGCATGAAGGGGCACTACTTTGCGGTGGGCTCGATCGCGCTGATCGAAGTGCTGCACCAGATCGCTTCGCTGTGGCGCAGCGTCACCGGCGGTGGCGAAGGCCTCAACGTGCCGATCCTGGCCGGCGGCCCGGACTTTGCCGGCCGCGTGTTCCTGTACTCGATGCTCGTCACCATGGTGCTGGTGTGGCTGGTCACGCTGTGGGTGGACCGCTCGCGCCTGGGCTTCGGCCTGCGCTGCATCAGCCAGAACGAAGATGCCGCCGACATGGTCGGCGTACAGGTGAACCGCTACAAGACCATCGCCTTCACGCTGTCCGCAGTGTTCTGCGGCACGGTGGGTGCCATCTACGCCTCGTGGGTGTCGTACATCGCCCCGCCGGACGCCTTCAGCATCCTGCTGACGCTGAAAGTGCCGGCCATGGTGATGCTGGGCGGCATCGGCACGGTGTATGGCCCGGTCATTGGCGCCGCCGCCTTCGTGCTGATGGAAGAAACCATCTGGGTGCACTTCCTCAACTACAACCAGGCGATTCTCGGCGCGGTCATCGTGTTGCTGCTGCTGTTCCTGCCGGGCGGCTTCATCAAGATCGATTACCGCGGCATGTTCCGTCGCGTGTTCGGCGGCAAGCCGGGCAGCGAAACCCCGCCGCCTGCGGCCACCCCCACGCCACCGCCGGCGCCGGCCAAACCCGTCGCCGGAGCCAAGCCGGAAAGTGACAAGGCGGCCTTCGCCCGCACGCAGGAGGCACGCTCATGAGCCACCTTCTTGAAGTCACCAACCTGTCGAAATCCTTCGGCGGCCTGAAGGCCACGCAAGACGTCAGCTTCACGCTGGACGAAGGCGAGATCGTCGGCCTGATCGGCCCCAACGGCGCGGGCAAGACCACGCTGGTGAACCTCATCACCGGCGTGCTCAGCCCGAGCGCCGGCAAGATCGTCTTCAACGGCCGCGACGTCACCAGCCAGCGCCCGTGGCAGGCCGCACGCAGTGGTCTGGCACGCACCTTCCAGATCGTGCAGCCCTTCCCGCAGATGACGGTGCTCGACAACGTCGCGGCCGGCGCGCTGTTCGCCGGCCAGGCTTCGACACGTCGCCAGGCCGAAGAAGAAGCGCTCGAGCATCTGGAGTTCGTCGGCCTGATCGACCAGGCGCACCGCCCGGCCACGGCGCTCACGCTGCCCTCGCGCAAGCGCCTGGAGCTGGCCAAGAGCCTCGCGATGAAGCCCAAGCTGCTGCTGCTCGACGAGGTCAATGCGGGTCTGAACACCGCCGAGATCGACAAGGCACTGGAGCTGATGCGCACCATCGCCTCGCGCGGCATCACGATCCTGTTGATCGAGCATCTGATGAAGGTCGTTACCTCGCTATCGACCCGCATCCTCGTGCTGCATCACGGCGAACTGATCAGCCAGGGCGACCCATCCGCCGTGATGGAAGACCCGCGCGTGATCGAGGCCTATCTGGGCAGCAAGTTCGCCGCACGTCTGGCCGCCGAAAAATCCGAAAAGGAGCAGGCTCATGTCTGAGCAAGCCGTTCTCGACCTTCCCGCCGGCACGTCCGCAGAGGTCACCCGCCCGCTTCTCAGCATCCAGGGGCTCGAAGCCGGTTACGGCGACGTGCAAGTGCTGTGGGGCATCGATCTCGAAATCCGCAACGGCGCCATCACCTGCATCGTCGGCTCCAACGGCGCGGGTAAATCCACGCTGATGCGCACCATCTCGGGCATGGTGCCGCCGCGTGCCGGGCGCATCGAGTTCGCCGGCCAGGACATGACCGGCCTGGGGCCGGACCGCATGCTGGGCGCGGGCATCGCCCACGTGCCGGAAGGGCGTCGCCTGTTCAAGGGCCTGTCGATCCGCGACAACCTGCTGCTCGGCGCCTATCTGCGCAACGACAGCCGCGCCGATATCGAGCACGACTTGGAATTCGTCTACTCGATGTTCCCCATCCTCAAGGAGCGCCAGAAGCAGGACGCCACCACGCTGTCCGGTGGCGAACAGCAGATGTGCGCCATCGGCCGCGGCATCATGTCGCGCCCGCAACTGCTGCTGGTGGATGAACTGTCGCTCGGCCTCGCGCCGCGCGCGGTCGACCTGCTCGGGCAGGCGCTGGTCGAGATCAACCGCAAGGGGCTCACCATCGTGCTCGTCGAGCAGGACGTGCTCACCGCCTTCGATCTGGCCAGCTACGGCTACGTCATCGAAACGGGCCGTGTGTCATTGTCGGGCAGCACCGAGACGTTGGCCGCCGACCCGCGCGTACGCCGCGCCTACATGGGCATCTGACATGGACGGCTCGGACACTACCCCCTCCGGCGGCAGTGCCAACGCCGCAGCCCTCGCCCGCATGGCTGCGGTGCGCCCGGCGTGGTGCGGCGTGCGACCGGCGCGCGAAGCGCTGGGCCTTACCGGCCGCGCGCTGCTGCACGCCGGCCCGCCGCTGGGAGACCCTCTGCGCTTACCGGCACCGATTCTGGCCTCGGCCGTGCTGTGCTGCCTGCACGAAGGCTGGGCCGCCGACGAGGCCGCTGCCGAGGCGCTGATCCGCTCCGGCAGCGTCACCTTGCACCCGGCGCAGGAGTTCGGTGCCGTCACGCCGCTGGCCGCCGTCATTTCGCCTGCCACCATGCTCGTCGAAGTGTGCGACCGAACCCCCGGCAACCGCCGTCGGGCGTGGTCGCCACTGGGCAGCGGTGCCGGCCCGCAGATCCGCTTCGGCACGCGTCAGGCGGCGGTGCTGGAGCGACTCGCCTGGCGTGACGACGTGCTCGGCCCGCAACTTGCCCTGGCATTGGCGCAAGGCCCCATCGACCTCGGCCGCCTCGCCGCCATCGGCCTCGCCGCCGGTGATGAACTGCACGCCCGCTGCAACGGCGCCAACGCCGCGCTGCATGCCGAGCTTGCGCCGCGTCTGCCGGCCTTGCCGCAAGGCGCAGCCATCGACGCCATGCTCGGGGCAACCCCGCTGTTCTTCCTGACCCTGTGGATGGCCGCCTGCCATCTGGCCCTCGACACCGCCGCCAACGACGGCAGCGACCCACTATCGACCCTGGTGGTCGGCTTCTCCGGCAACGGTCGCGACTGCGGCATTCGCCTCGCGGGCGATCCGCAACGCTGGTGGACCGCCCCGGCCACGCCGCCCGCCGGCCCCTTCATCGACCCCGAAAACCTCGCCCTGCCCGCGCCCATGGCCGGCGACAGCGGCGCCATCGACGCTGCCGGATTCGGCGCCTATGCGCTGGGCAGCGCCGTGCCGGAACTGCGCGCCGCACTGCAACCATGGCTGCCTGCGCAGTGGCCGGAACAGGCACGCTCGCATCAACTGCCCTCTGGCAGGTCGGAGGCGACTGGCGTGAGCTGGGCCGCCCTCGACGCCACCGCCATCGCCGCCAGTCCGCACCCCGCACGCGCCCTGATTGCCATGCTCGACCGCGACGCCCGTCAAGGCCTGCTCGGCCGCGGCGTGTTCACCGCCCCCACATCCCTCTTCCAGGAAGCCGCGTGGGTGCTCAACGCAGGAGTCTCCGCCCATGGATAGCCTCGACCTCGAAGTGCTCGAACGCGCCCACGGCTGGCTCGCCGCCGGCCGCCGCGTGGTGCTCGCCACCGTGGTGCGCACCTGGGGCTCGTCGCCGCGCCCGCCCGGCTCGCTCCTGGCGCTGCGCGACGACGGCCGCGCCGTCGGCTCGGTGTCCGGCGGCTGCATCGAAGACGACCTGATCGACCGCCTGCGCAGCGAAGGCCTGCCCGCAGCACCGCAAGTCGTGCGCTACGGCGTCGGCGCCGAAGAGGCTCGCCGCTTCGGGCTACCCTGCGGCGGCACGATGGAGCTCGTGCTTGAGCCGCTGGCCGACCTCGCACCGCTGACGACCTTGCTCGGCGCCCTGCGCGCCGGACGCACGCTGTCGCGCACGCTCGACCTCGCCAGCGGGCGCTGGAAGCTGAATGAGGGCGGAGCGCCCGACGGGCTGGCCTTCGACGAACACACGCTCACCAGCGTATTCGGCCCGCGCTACCGCCTGCTGCTGATCGGCGCCGGCGCCTTGTCGGCGAGCCTTGCGCGCATCGCGCAATCGCTCGACTTCGCCGTCACCGTGTGCGACCCGCGTGAGGAATGGAACGAAGAGTGGAACGTGCCCGGCACCACACTCACGCGCGACATGCCGGACGACGTGGTGATGGCCATGCAGCCGGATGCGCGCACGGCCGTCGTGGCCCTGACGCACGATCCCAAGCTCGACGATCTGGCACTGATGGAAGCGCTGCGCTCGCCCGCCTTCTATGTCGGCGCTTTGGGCTCGCGCCGCAACAACGAGGCGCGCCGCGAGCGGCTGCAGTTGTTCGATCTGGATGGCGCTCAAGTGGCCGCACTGCGCGGTCCAGTGGGGCTCTACATCGGCAGCCGCACGCCGGCCGAAATTGCGGTGTCGATTGCCGCCGAACTGGTGGCCGTCCGCAACGGCGCGGAACATGCGCTCGGTGCCATGGCGGTAGCCGACGTCAAGCGCCGGCTCGGCGTGCCCACCGCCGAAGCACCCACCTGCCCTGCATTGAATGACTGAAGCTGCGCGCAGTCATGCATGAAAAGGCCCGCATCTGAATGCGGGCCTTTTAGTTTCTGAGCAGCACTTTTCAGAACGGCGGAAAAGGCGGAACCAGCTCGGAGTTCTGATCGAGCGGACGACTCTTTTCGCGGTGCTTCGGGGTCGCCACCGACTTGTCGGAAATCCAGCGGCGCAGCGCCGCCAGCACATCGGGCACCAAGACTTTGAGCTTCATCGCAGAGGCCTCCAAAAGATCACGTGGCGCGGCGCACCATGGGCGTGAAACCCGTGGCTGGCGCGCCCCGTGCGGGTGCGTGAAAACGGCCACCTCGACGCTTCAGCAAGGGGTTTCGCCAGGCATGGAGCGGGAAACGGCTCGCAGCGTCGAGGGACACTTGCCTTCTCAAGCAGGTTTCGCGCCACGCCAAGGCGCGCTGTCACATCGCATGCAACGAAGCGCCGCTATCATTTGCCGGCCACGACCGGAACGAATTCACCGCCGCAACGTCCGAAACCGCCATGGATACCATCACCCACGCCCTTTCCGGCGCGCTCGTCGCGCGCCTGCGCGCCCGCCCGGCCGACACCAACCATCCCAACCGGCCGGCCATCTGGCAGGCCGTCACGGTCGGCACCATTGCGGCGGCCTTTCCCGACAGCGATTTCGTGCTCGGTTTCATTTCGGAAATGGCCTATCTGCGCGGTCACCGCGGGGTGACGCATTCACTGCTGCTGTTGCCGCTGTGGGGTTTGCTGATTGCGTGGGTGATGGCGGGCGTATTCCGGCTGGTGCACCGGCCAGGCCAGCCGCAACCGGGCTGGAAGAACCTGTATTCGTTCGCCTGCGTGTCGCTGCTGATCCACATCGTCGGCGACCTCATCACCCAGTTCGGCACGATGATGTTCTCGCCGCTGACCGACTGGCGCTTCGGCTTCGGCACCACCTTCATCATCGACCTGGGCATCAGCGGCATCGTGCTGGCAGGCCTCATTGCCAGCGCGGTGTGGCGCAAGAGCCGCGTGCCGGCGGCGGTCGCCAGCATCGCGTTGGTGGCCTGGGTGGGGAACAGCGCGCATGCGCGCCTGGAAGCCATCGACGCCGCCGAGGCCTACGCCCAGCGCGAAGGCATCACGGTGGTGGCGGTGGATGCAGCGCCGCGCCCGGCCTCGCCCTTCAACTGGACGGCCATCGTCTTCGATGGCGACAACTACCACTACGCGCACCTCAACACGCGCCGCAGCGAGGCGCTGGAAGCCAGCCCCGATGACAATTTCCTGCGGCGTTACTCGGCACCCTATCTGCCGATCGGGATGGCCGAATGGGAAGTCGTACCGATGTTCGGCACCCCGGAAGCGTCCGACGCGGCACGCCGCGTGTGGAGCGCCGAAGCCTTCGAATTCTTCCGCTGGTTCGCCATGTTTCCGGTGTTCGACCACATGGAGCCGGCCAGCGAAGAACACGGCGTGTGCGCCAACTTCCGCGACCTGCGCTTCGAAACCCCCGGCCGTGACGGCATCCCGTTCCGCTTCGGTCTGTGCGAAGGCGACGACAAATGGACGCTGTTCGAACGCACGGACGAAGGGGTGCGCCTGCTGCAGTGAGCGCGCCGCCTCGTCCGCTGCGCGTTACGAGTCCGCCCCGCGCCAGCCGCCTCCGAGTGCCCGGAACAAGCCCGCCAGCGCCAACTGACGCTGCGTTGCCACATCGATGAGGCTCATCTGGTTGGCGAAGGCGTTGCGCTGTGCATCCAGATAGCGCAAATGGCTATCCACTCCGGCGCGGTAACGCGCTTCGGACAGGCGCAACACCTCGCTGCTGGAGGTCGCCAGCTTGTCGCGCGCGGCCTCCTCGCGGTACAGCGTTTCGGTGGCGGCCAGTGCGTCGGCCACATCGCGGAATGCGCTCTGGATGGTCTGCTCATACCCGGCCACCGCCATGTCGCGGCGCAGGCTGGCGATGTCGAGGTTGGCGCGGTTGCGGCCAGCGTCGAAGATCGGCAGCGTGATCTGCGGCATGAACGACCACGCGTGCTGCCCGGATGAGAACAGGTCGGAAAGCTCAGCACTGGCGCTGCCGAACAGCCCGGTGAGCGTGATGCGCGGGAAGAACGCCGCACGCGCCGCACCAATGCTGGCATTGCGGCTGCGCAGTTGATGCTCGGCCGCGGCGATGTCGGGACGATGCACCAGCAACTCGGACGGTGCGCCGGCAGCGATGTCCTGCACCAGCACGAGATCCGGCCCCGGCGTTCGCGGCAGCGGTACATCCGCTACGCCGGTCAGCAGCCGCAAGGCATTGCCGGCCTGACGCACTTCGCGCTCGGCACGCTCGAATTCCGCGCGCGCCTGCTCGGTGAGCCCCACGGCTTCCTGAGCCTCCAGTGCGGTCGAGGCTCCAGCTTCGCGCCGACGCTCGATCAGGCGCAGCGAGGCCTCGCGTGATTCCAGCGTCTGCTGCGTGAGCTGCTGCCGGCGCAATGCGCCGTCACGCACCAGATAGGCCTGAATGACTTCCGCCACCAGACTGATACGCGCACCGCGCGCCGCCTCTTCGGTGGCCAGGTATTCCTGCAGTGCCGCGTCCGACAGGCTGCGCACGCGGCCGAACAGATCAAGCTCGAATGCCGCCAGCCCCACGCCGGCCTGCCACTGGCTTTGCACCTCGGAGCGGCCAGTGCTGCCCATGTCCGCGGGTACGCGCTGGCGCGTGCCGCTGCCCTGCGCCTCGAAGCCGGGCAGGCGGTCGGCGCGCTGCACGCGGTACTGCGCGCGCGCAACCTCCACGTTGAGCAAGGTCTGGCGCAGGTCGCGGTTGTTGGCCAGTGCGGTTTCGACCAGCCCGCGCAGTTGCGGGTCGACGACGAAATCCTGCCAGTCGAGCGTGGCGGCGGCGGACGCCCGCGCGTCGTCAACTTGTGACTCGCCCCATTGCATGGGGATCGGCGCGGCCGGTTGCTCGTACTTCGGCGCCATCGAGCAGCCGGCCAGCACGAGGGCTAAAGCCAGCGCGCTCAGCGCAGTGCGGCACGGCGAAGTTTGCTTTGTGGTTTGCATGGTGTTCATTCCTCCGCCGTGCGCGCGGTTTGCGCAGATGTGTCTTGCGGCTTGCCGCGCTTGAACAGCGACAACACCCAGACGAAGAAGACGGGCACGAAGAACACCCCCAGCAGCGTGGCGCTGAGCATGCCACCGATGACGCCGATACCGATGGCCTGCTGGCTTGCCGCGCCCGCGCCGGAGGCGATTGCCAGCGGGATCACGCCGCAGGTGAAGGCCATCGAGGTCATGATGATCGGGCGGAAGCGCAGGCGTGCCGCCTCCACTGCCGACTCCAGCAGCGGGCGCCCTTCCTGTTGGTACAAGCTGCGGGCGAATTCGACGATCAGGATGGCGTTCTTCGCCGACAGGCCGATGATGGCGATCAGGCCGACCTTGAAGTACACATCGTTGGGCATGCCCAACACCGTCACCGCCAGCACCGAACCCAATGCACCGATCGGTACGATCAGCATCACCGAGGCAGGGATGGCCCAGCTCTCGTACAAAGCCACCAGCAGCAGAAACACCACCAGAATGGCGATACTGAACAGGAACGGCGCCTGCGTGCCGGCCTGACGCTCCTGGTAGGACAGCGCCGTCCACTCGTAGCCGATGCCTTCCGGCAGCTCGGCGATGATGCGCTCCAGCTCTGCCATGGCCTGCCCGGTGCTGTAGCCCGGCGCGGCGTCGCCCGAAATCTTGTACGCCGGATAACCGTTGTAGCGCGAGATCTGCACCGCCCCGCTTTCCCACGTGGCCGTGGCGAACGACGACAGCGGCACCAGTTCGCCCTGCATGTTGGGCACCTGCAGACGCAGGATGGCCTCGGGCGTCATGCGCTCGCCTGCATCGGCCTGTACCACCACGCGTTGCAGGCGGCCAGCATTGGCGAAGTCGGCCGGCACGGCCGAGCCGAACGCCGTCGACAGGGCCGAGCTGACGGTGCCGAAGCCCACGCCCAGCGCTTCGGCCTGGTCACGGTCGATGTTCAGGCGCAACTGCGGCGCATCCTCCAGCCCTTCCATCGCCGCGTAGGCGAACATCGGCGAGGTGTTGGCCTTTTGCAGCAACTGGTTGCGCGCTTCGGTCAGCACCTTCTGACCTACGCCACCACGGTCCTGCAAGCGCAGTGCGAAACCGCCGGCGTTGCCCAGGCCTTCGATGGGCGGTGCCTCCACCGCCATCAACTGCGCATCGGTGAAGTTTGCAAAGTGCGCACTGAAAGCCCGCACCTCATCGCTGGCCGACTGCTTGCGGTCGGACCAGTCGGTAAGCGTCGGAAAGGCGATGGCCGAGTTCTGCCCCATGCCGGAGAAGCTCCAGCCCATCACGATGACGTTGGCGGCCGTGGCCTCGCGGCCCAGCAGGTACTCGTCGAGCTGATCGGCCACCTTCTCGGTGCGGCTGTACGTGGCGCCCGGCGGCAATTGCACGTCGACGATGTAATAACCCTGGTCCTCCACCGGCACGAAGGATTCGGGCAGGCGCAGATAGAAGAAGCTCAGGATCGCCGCGATCACCGCGTAGATCAGCATGTAGCGGCCGGTGCGCCGCACCAGCACTGAGCTGAGCCACTCGAAGCGTTGCGTGAGACGGGCGAACCAGCGGTTGAACCAGCCGAAGAAGCCGCGCTTTTCGTCGTGATGCCCCTGCGGGATCGGCTTGAGCAGCGTGGCGCACAGGGCCGGCGTGAAGGTCAAGGCGAGGAAGCCCGAGAACAGGATGGACACCGCCAGCGACAACGAGAACTGCTGGTAAATCACCCCCACCGAACCGCTCATGAACGCCAGCGGCAGGAACACCGCTGTCAGCACCATGGTGATGCCGACGATGGCGCCGGACACCTGCTTCATCGCCTTGATGGTGGCCTCGCGCGGCGGCAGGCCTTCTTCCGCCATGATGCGCTCGACGTTCTCGACCACCACGATGGCGTCATCCACCAGAATGCCGATGGCCAGCACCATGCCGAACATGGTCATCATGTTCACCGAAAAGCCCAGGCCATACATCACCGCCAGCGTGCCAGCCAGACACACCGGCACCACCAGCGTCGGAATCAGCGTGTAGCGCAGGTTCTGCAGGAACAGAAGCATCACCAGAAACACCAGCACCACGGCCTCCAGCAGCGTCATCACCACCTTGTTGATGGCGGCATCGACGAAGCCCGAGGTGTCGTAGGGCACGGCATATTCGATATTGCTCGGGAACCCGACCGACAGCTCATCGAGCCGCGCACGCACGGCTTCGGCGGTAGCCAGGGCGTTGGCACCGGGGCTGAGCTGCACGGCCGCGCCCACGGCTTTGCGCCCGCCGTCGCGGATATCGAACTGGAAATCCTGCCGGTCGATTTCCAGGCGCGCCACGTCCGACAGCCGCACGCGCGAGCCGTCCGGATTGGCGCGCAGCACGATGCGGCCGAACTCTTCGGGCGTATCCAGCATGCCTTTCACCGCAATGGTGGCGGTCAGCTCCTGCTCACCGCTGCCGGGCCGGCCGCCAAAGCTGCCTGCCGGCACCTGCACGTTCTGCGCGGAAATCGCGGCGTTCACGTCATTCACCGACAGGCCGTATCCGACGAGCTTCTGCGGGTCCAGCCATACACGCATGGCGGGCTCGGAGGCAAAGAACATCACCTTGCCAACACCCGGCACACGGCGGATTTCGTTGTTGACGTTGCGCACTGCGAAGTCGGCCAGCTCGACCACATCGCCGCCGTTGTGCCCATCCGCAAAACGCAGCGTGTAGATCAGCAGGAAGCCGGCACTCGCCTGCTCGACCTGCAGGCCTTGCTGGATCACCGACTGCGGCAAGCGTGCCTCCGCCTGCTTGATGCGGTTCTGCACGTCCACCTGTGCCAGATCGGGATTGGTGCCCGGTGCGAAGGTAACGGTGATCTCGCCACTGCCGGCCGAGCTGCTGGAGGATTCGTAATACAGCATCCCCTTGGCACCGTTGAGCTCTTCTTCGATGACGTTCACCACCGAGTCGACCACTGTGGTCGCCGAAGCGCCGGGGTAGGTGGCGGCAATGGTGATCTGCGGCGGCGCCACCACCGGGTACTGCGACACCGGCAGCGACGGAATCGCCAGCACGCCGGCCAGCGTGATGAAAATGGCGATCACCCACGCAAAGTTGGGGCGATCGATGAAAAATCGGGACATTTCGTGATCCTTGGTAAAACGCCGTGCCCTTAGGCTCAGCGCGCAGCCGCTTCAGCGGGCGGGTTGGCAATGCGCACGGTTTCGCCGGCCGCAGCACTGCCGCCGACGATCACCCGGTCACCTGCCTTCAGCCCATCGACGATGTGCCACTCGGAACCAACCATCACGCCGGTGTGCACTTCGCGGTCTTCGACCACGTCATCCGCACCGACGACGCGCACCCGGCCATTGCCGTCCGGGCCGCGCTGCACTGCGCGCTGCGTCACCACGATGGCCTGCGGGTCGGTGCCTTGCGCCACGCGAACACGCACATACATGCCGGGCAGCAGCAGACCGTCAGCGTTGGCCACTTCGCCGCGCAGCGACACCTGACCGGTCGAGCGATCCACCGTCACGTCGGAGAACAGCAGCGAACCCTCACGCGTGTGACGCGTGCCCTCCACGGCCACCGAAATCGGCACGGCGCCGTCGTTCTGCGCCAGACGGCCGTCTTCGATGGCCTCGCGCAGGCGCAATACCTCGGCCACCGGTTGCTTGAAGTCGGCATACACCGGGTCAAGCTGCTGGATCACCGCCAACGGGGTGGCTTCGTTTTGCCCCACCAGCGCGCCCTCGGTCACCAAGGCGCGGCCAATGCGCCCGGAGATGGGGGCGCGCACACTGGCGTATTGCAGATCGAGTTTGGCCGCCTCGACACTGGCCTGCGCCACCTGACGCGCTGCCTGGGCACTCTTGAAGGCCGCCTCGGCGGCCTCGAAATCCTGCGGGCTGATGGCTTCGATCTCCACCAACGGGCCATAGCGCCTGGCCACCGCCTGCGTCTCCTGCAACGTGGCTTCGGCGCGTGCCAACTCGCCTTGAGCGCGCGACAACTCGGCCTTGAAGCGTGCCGGGTCGATCTCGAACAGCAGATCGCCCGCCTTCACTTCAGCCCCTTCCTCGAATTTACGGCTCAGCACGATGCCGGGAACGCGCGCGCGCACTTCGGCCACCCGCACGGGCTCAATGCGGCCCGGCAGTTCGCTCACCAGTTCAAGCGCACGCGGGCGCACTTCGACCACCTCGACCGGCTTGGCGTCCTGCGGCGGCGGTGTGCCGTCTCCGCTGCGACCGCAACCGGCCACCAGAACCAATGCACCGACCGACAGCGCCAAGCGCAGCTTCCCTGCTGTTCTCATTTTCGACACCCATATGTGTTTGAGCCTAAAACGGAGCGAATGCTAACATAAAGGCTCATTTGAATCGATTTTGATTCACAAGAATCGACTGTTAATCTTTTTGAACAAAACCCGCAGCTTTTGACGCACCACTGCTGCGCACCGGAAACCGAATCCAGTACGATTCGTCGGCACACTGAACGTGGAAATGACATGCCAACTTCCCAACCTGTCACTGAGGTAGAAGACAACCGCATCCTGATTTCACTGGCCATGGCGCTGGTGAATCAGCCGCGCGCCTCGCTGCAGGAGCTCGCTCGCGCCATCGGCATCAGCAAAGCCACCCTCTACCGTTACTGTCGAACGCGGCAGGCGTTGATCGACCGTCTCACAACGCACAGTGGTCACGTCGTCTCCGAAGTCATCGCCGCCGCTCACCTCGACACCACACCGCCACTCGACGCCCTGCGCAAACTCATCGCCGGCCATCTGGAGAACCGCGAGCTGACCGTCTTCCTGATGCACTACTGGAAAGACGCCAACACGACAGCCGGCCTGGATGTCGAGTGGGACAAAGCGCTGGACGCCTTCTTCCTGCGCGGCCAGCAAGCCGGGGTGTTCCGCATCGACATCAGTGCGCCCGCACTCGCGGAAATCTTCATCAATCTGCTGATCGGCCTGTTCGACGCCGAGCGTCGCGGGCGCATCGCACGCGTGGGTCTGGCAGAACTGATCGAAAGCGCCCTGCTCGACGGCACCCGCACCCGGAACTGAGGCGCGTTGCAGCAACGCGCGAAAAGCTTGCAGCACGAATCGCGGCGCACTATAAAACCTCAACTTAAGTTGAGGTCAAGCTCATGCCGAAGAGGGACATTCACGAGGCCAGCCGCTCGCTGACAGTGGGCGAGGTGGCGCGACGCAGCGGCGTGCCCGTCTCCACGCTGCACTTCTACGAGTCGAAAGGCTTGATTCACAGCACACGCAGCCACGGCAACCAGCGCCGCTTTGCGCCGGCCGTGCTGCGCCATGTGGCCATCATCAAGGTGGCGCAGCGCACCGGCATTCCGCTGGAGGAGATCGGACAGGCGCTGAGCCGTTACCCGGCCGACACCAAACTGAGTGCTGCGCAATGGCAGGAGATGTCATCGCGCTGGCACGCGATGCTGGACGAACGCATTCAGAAACTCACGCGCCTGCGTGATGAGCTGGACCGCTGCATCGGCTGCGGTTGCCTGTCGCTCGACGACTGCCCCTTGCGCAACCCGCAAGACATTCTCGCCAACGAGGGCCCTGGCGCCCGCGTGCTCGAACGGCCCTGAACATCGGCCCCTGCCGGGCGCCATGTACTCAGTGCTCGCCCGAGACAATCCACTGCAGCACGTCGTCGATCTGCCCCGGTACCACACGACGCCACTGACACAGCAACGGCTGTGCCTCGCCATCCTTTCGGGCAGACGCGAGCCGCCCGCACAGCCCCAACTCGGCAAAGCGCATCCCGGCCTCATCGGCCCCCACCAGCACGCACAGCCAGTCTCCATTGGGCAAGCGCTCGACCAGCTCCGGCGTGCCGCAGGATTCACGCAGCGCCGTCTGCACGGCGTACGCCTCGCTGGCTGTTGCGCCCTGCACGTAGAGCACGCCCACGTCGAGCCTGAACAGTGCTGCAGTGCCGAGCACCTCGCTGACACGTTCAAGCATGGCACGCTGCGGTTCAGCCGAAGGAAGGCTCGTGCCGCCTGCATCGCGCAGGCGCGCCAGCAGCTCGCTCTCGACCATGCGTACCACCTCGGCAAACAGCAGGCGGTCTTTCTCGCCGTACGGTCGCGGGTTCGGCCCGGCAACGGCAAGCACCCCGAACACCTCGCCGCTGCGCAGGTGCAGCGGCGCCCCGGCGTAAAAACACCATTCACCGCCATGCTCAGGGTCGCACGCATCCGACAGTTGCAGCGCGCCACCGTCGATCAGCACCTTGTCGTGCAGAGCGCACAATTCGTCCGGCAGAGTGTGGTCTTCGGTGGTGGTGGCGTAGACCGACCAACGCCGCTCGCCGTCGAACAGGCTCACCATTGCACACGGCACATTGAAGGCCCGCTGGGCGAGACGCAGCATGCGATCCACGTCGTCCTTCACGCCGTCTGCCAGCAATGCGGACAATTCGGCCACGCGCCGCCGCTCGGCAAGCTCCAGTCTCAATGCCGTCCATGCGCCGGCATCGTCTGCCGACATCCAGCGCCCGAACGCGCTGTCGGCGCGAGCAGAGGGGTGCAACGACTGAGCAGAGCCGGGCAAGCCCGGGCCAGGTAGCGGCGTGCCCTTGCGCTTGCGTCTGCCCGGGCGGTCGAGCGCCACCTCGGTGCGCTCCAGCCGGGTGCGCTGTTCGCCACGCACACCGCGGCACACCACATCCACCCGAAAGCCCTGATCGAGCAGCGTCGCCACGGCCGCCGGTCGGCTTTCCG
The DNA here is from genome assembly GCF_059703745.1 of Pseudazoarcus sp. NS20. Classification (NCBI taxonomy): domain Bacteria; kingdom Pseudomonadati; phylum Pseudomonadota; class Betaproteobacteria; order Rhodocyclales; family Zoogloeaceae; genus Pseudazoarcus; species Pseudazoarcus sp. NS20. The sequence goes on along the minus strand of NZ_BAAKIY010000001.1, from coordinate 966,344 downwards.
CAGGCGTCTCGCCGACATGCACCTCGAACACCAGTTGCCGTGGCATGAGACCGAAGGCGATGGCGTAATCGCGCGCACGCGATGGCCACCAACTGCCATCCACGGCATCCGATTGCACGGGCAACAGCAAATCAAGCCGATGCGTGGCGCCCACGCGCCGATCCACTCCCCTTTCGGCCAGCCACTCGATGGCCTGCAGCACGCGGCGCTGCGCTTCGGCGGCCGGGTCTTCCCCCTGCTGCATGCGCCCGGCCGTGACCACGAAACCGGTAAGGCGGCCCGTACCCACTTGCACCTCCGGCAGCAAGCGCAGGGCTTCGGCGGGACCGCGCCATTCACGGCCGCCGGTGACGGAGCCGATCATGCGGCCGACTTCGCCCACCGAAGGCAGAGCGGGCACGATGAGGCCCACTGCCACCCCACGAGCGAGCGCCGCGACGATGGCGCCAAGGCCACGCACGGAAGGCGCGCCGAAGAAATGGCAACATGCGCCGGACGTGCTGGGGTCGAGGGTGCACAGCATGGCCTCCAGCGTGCAGGCCGGCAGGGATGCGTCAAAGATCAGGTGATCCGGCTCGACCGCCGGCAACACGGCCGCGAGGCTTTCAGCGTCGCAGACCAGATCCGCCGGCACTCCGGTCGAAGCGCCGACCAGATCCTGCAGCGCCTCGGTGTCGACACCGGGGCGAGCGCACAGCAAGACCCGACAATGGGCAGGCATTCAATGCTCCAACGATCAGGCGCTACGCATGCCGAGACGGCGCGGGTGCGCCACTCCGCCGGCCCGCAGCAGACCAAGCTCGGCGGCCATGCGCATGCGGTGCAGGCGGTCGACATCTCCCTCGTCCAACTCGCGCGAGCACACCCGCCCGAGCTTGAATCCGGGCGCAGCAAGCCCGTCATCGTCGCGTATCGCCTCGGCCAATGCGGCCAGACGAGCATCAATCGCATCCTCGGCATCGATGGTCAGCACGCAGAAACGGCCGTCGGAAAGCGTTCCGATCAGATCAGCTTGCGACCACACGGCCACCACCCGCTCGGCCCGCCCGCGGTCCTGTGGATCGAGCTCCGCGGGGCAGAGCCCGTCGAGCAGCAACAGCGTTGCGCACCGTCCGGCACGCTCGGCCAGCGACAGCAAGGCACGCGCACGCACCCAGAATGCACGCTCATCCATTGGCACAGCCGGTGTCGGTGGGGCGGCATCGGCGCTGCCGGCCAGTTCCAGCTCGGCCATCAGCCCCAGTTCATTAAGCATGAAGTGCGCCTCTTCGCCAAGCACGCGCGGCCGATCGTCGAGCACGCATAAGGTAGCCACCACTTCACCCTCGGGTGCATGCAAGGGCACCGCCGCGTAAAACCGCATGGTCCGTGAAGCCAGTGATGGCGGCTGACCGGCATCACCAGGATGCCGGCGCAGATCTCCGACGATCACCGGCACCCCATCCGCCACGCAGCGCGCACACAAGGCCTTGGCGCGCGACTGCGGCAGCAGCTCTGCACCTTCGGTCACACGCGGCCACACGGTGTTGTGATCGACGATCTGGATGGCGGCGACCTTCACGCCCAGCAAGGTGCGCGCAAGCGAGACGATGCGCGCAAAGCGTTGATCCGACGCATCGCTCTCGAGAAAGACCAGGCGTCGCAGGGCGGCGAGGCGACGTTGCTCGTTTCTGACCGCCAGCGAGCGAATCCAGTCCATCACCATCGCCGCCTGCAGCGGGCGCGAGATGAAGTAGCCCTGCAGGAAGTCGCAGCCCAGATCGACGAGGTATTCCTGCGTTTCGGCATCTTCGACGCCTTCTGCGGTGACGCGCATGCCCAGGCTGTGACCGAGCATCACCAGCGCGTGGCAGACGCTGCGCGAGGTCTCGGAATCCGCCGCATTCATGACGAATGATTTATCGATCTTGATCTCGGAAAAGGGCAGACGCACCAGTTGCGACATCGACGAATAGCCGATACCGAAATCGTCGATGGACAGGCGGAAGCCCTGCGCACGCAGCCGCGCGAGCAGTTCGAGCGACTCCAGCGGACGGCTGGTGGCGCTGCTTTCGGTGATCTCCAGCGCCACCTGCGAGGGCGACACGCCGGCCGCACGGCAACGCGGCTCAAGCCCGCGCAGCGCTCCTTCCGCCGTCAGGCTGATGGCAGACAGGTTGATCGACAGGGTGAGCTCCGCCGGCCGCAGCCCGCCCAGCAACAGGCCGGCCCCGGGCAGACTGCCGCACAGGCCACCGAACCAGGTCAGCGCCTCGTCGAAGATGTACTCGGTCAATACGTCGATGAGGCCATAGGCCTCGGCTGCCGGAATGAACACATCCGGCCCGACCTCGCCACGCTCCGGGTGACGCCAGCGCGCCAAGGCCTCGAAGCCAGTCAAAGCGCCGGTGCGTGCGGAGATCTTGGGCTGATACACCGCATACAGCTCGCCGTCGCGGATGGCCTTTTCGAGGTCGGCACGCTCGGGCGAGCACACGGCCGCGCGCGGCCGACGCCGCACGCCACCGGCCGCCACTCGCCCGAGCAGGCCCAGCAACAGATTGGGCATGAAGGGTTTGGGCAGCAGCCCCACCACCGCCAGCCCTTGCTCGCGCGCCGAACGTCCGGCCGCTTCGAGCATGTGTTTGCCGGACGCGCTGGTCAGGATCAGCGGCATGTCGAACAGCCGGCGTGACAGATCCTGCATGATGTGCACGCCGTCGCCGGCCGGCATGACCAGGTCGAGCAGCACGCAGTGCGGCTGCCAGTTGTCGAGCTGTTCGAAGAAGCGGGCGCTGTCGCCAACCGTGCGGGCCTCCCAGTCCGCCACCGAAGCGGCACGTGACACCAACTCGACTTGAGCCGCGTCCCTTTCCAGCACCAGCAAGCGCAGCCGCCCGTTCGTCGTCATCCGGCACGTCTCCCGCTATCGAATCCGTTGTCGAGAATCACCCGCGACAGGCCGGCGAGGGGCACCTCGGCCTCAACTGCGCCAAGCTTGAAGGCCTCACGCGGCATGCCGTACACCACGCAGGTGGCCTCGTCCTGGCCGAAGGTGCGGGCGCCGGCCTGACGCATCTCCAGCAGGCCACGCGCGCCGTCGTCGCCCATACCGGTCATGATGATGCCGACGGAATTTCGCCCGGCCGTCTTGGCAACAGAGCGGAACAGCACATCCACCGACGGACGGTGGCGGCTCACCAGCGGGCCATCGAAAACCTCGACGTGATACTGCGCGCCATTGCGCACCAGCCGCATGTGGCGGCCGCCGGGTGCGATCAACGCGATGCCGGAGCGCACTCGGTCGCCGTTGGCGGCTTCCTTGACGGTGATGCGGCACACGCGGTCGAGCCGCTCGGCGAATGCCGCGGTGAATTTCTCGGGCATGTGCTGCACGATCACCATGCCGGGCGACACCTCGGGCAAGGCGCGCAGGATGTGTTCGAGCGCTTGCGTGCCGCCGGTCGAGGTGCCGATGGCCACCACCCGGTCGGTGGTGCGCGACATGGCCACCGGCTCGGCGGGCGAACGCACCGCTTGCAGAGCGGCAACAGCCTGCGCCGGCGGCGGAGCGATATGGCGCAGGTTGGCGCGCGCGGCGGCTTTCACCTCGTGGCGCAGCTCATCCCCCGCGTCGGTCAGGAAGCGGCGCAGTTCCACCTGCGGCTTGCAAACGATGCTCACCGCACCGGCCGACAAGGCCTGCAGCGTGGTGGCCGCGCCCTCGGCGGTGAGCGTCGAGCAAATCACCACCGGCGTGGGGCGTTCGGCCATCAGCTTGCGCAGGAAGGTGATGCCGTCCATGCGCGGCATCTCGACATCCAGCACGATCACGTCCGGCCACTCGCGCTCCATCTTCGACAGCGCGAACAGCGGGTCGGACGCGGTGCCGATGACGTGGATCTGCGGGTCCTGCTCAAGCAGCCCCGACAACACCTGCCGCACGACCGCCGAATCGTCGACGATCATTACCTTCACCTGCTTCATTGGATGCCTCGCACCGCAGCGTCGAGCAACCGTGACGGCGGCTTGCGCATCATCACCCTGCCGTTCCAGACCTCAAACAGCACCGTGCGGTGTCCGTCACCGCCCAGATGCTCCTCGTGCGGCATCAAGGCGTGCCGCTTCAGCAACTCGCGTGCAATGCGCACGTTGTCTTCGCCGATGCGGGCCATGCGCCCGCCCTGCGGCACCACGAACATGCGGCCGCCGCCATACAATCCGACACGGAACTCGCGCGGCTGCGCACCGCTGCGGCGTACTTCATCCAGCAGCATCTCCATGGCTTCATCTGCGTAACGGCCATCGTAGGGATGGCCTTCCGGCCGCGGCGGACGGCGCCCCGGCAGCATGAAATGCGTCATGCCGCCGAGCAGGCGTGTGGGGTGCCAGATCACCATCGACACGCACGAACCCAACAGCGTGCGCATGCGCGTGGCCCGGTCACCGAAGTACAGGTCGCCGGGTCGCAGGAACACGTCGAGCACGCCCGGCGGCTCATGCTCCGCAGGGGCCTTCAACGCGGTGTTGGCATCAGCGTGCGACATCGGGCTTGCGGTAGATCGACGGGCGCACCGGCTGCACGCAATCGACCAGGCCGTGCAGGCTCTCGGAGTGGCTGATGACCAGATAGCCGCCCGGCTCGAGATGCTCGACCAGCCGCTCGACGATGCGTCGCTTGGTGTCGGCATCGAAGTAGATCATCACGTTGCGCAGGAAGATCACCGCGAACTGGCCCACTGCGGGCAAGCGCTCGTTGAGGTTGAGCTGACGGAATTCGACCCTTTTCGCCAGCGCCGGATCGACCATGCACAGCGAAATGTTCTTGCCCTCGCCACGCAGGCAGTAGCGCTTGCGATACGCCACCGGCACCGACTCGGCGGCGGCGATGGGGTAGATGCCGGTACGCGCCTTCTCCAGCACGCGCGTGCTGATGTCGGTGGCCAGCACTTCCCAGCCGCGGCTGCCGCGCATCTCGTCGAGCACCATGGCCAGCGTGTAGGGCTCCTGCCCGCTGGAGCACGCTGCGCTCCAGATACGCAGGCTGGGGCGCTGCGCCCACGGCCCGCCGAGCACTTCGCGCAGGAAGTCGAAGTGCTTGGGCTCGCGGAAGAAATAGGTTTCGTTGGTGGTCAGCAGATCGACCGCCAACTGGCGCTCCGCCGCATCACGCTCGATGTGCTTGAGGTAATCGCCATAGCTGGGCATTGACAGCTCGCGCACGCGCTTGAGCAGACGCCCGGCCACCAGCGGCTTTTTGGTCGGCTGCAGATGAATGCCGGCCTCGCGGTGAATGAAGCTGCGAAAGCCGCCGAACTCCTGATCGGAAAGCTGGATCATCACGACTTCAGCTCCCCGCCTGCTCGGCCGGCACGGCCTCGCGGCGCGCCACTTCGACCAGGCGCTCGACTTCGCGGGTATCGAGCACCTTCGAGATGTCGAGCAGGATCACCAGCCCTTCGTCGAGCTTGGCCATGCCGAGCACGAACTCGGCATCCACCCCGGCGCCGAATTCGGGCGAGGCATCGATGGCCCCGGCCGGAATCTCCAGCACGGCGCTGACGGTATCGACGATGAAGCCGACCACCGCCGGCTCGCGGCTTGCGCCCGCGGCGATCTCCATGATCACGATGCAGGCGCGCCGGCCGACCTCGACGGCGGCCAGATCGAGCCGACGGCGCAGCTCGATCACCGGCACCACGCGGCCTCGCAGGTTGATGACCCCGCGGATACTCGGCGGCAGGCGCGGCACCTGCGTCAGCCGACCGAGCTCGATGATCTCGCGTACGCACACGGTGGGCACGGCAAAGGTGTCCTCGCCCAGCCGGAAGGTGAGGTATTGCTGGTTGGCCTCGCCCCCGGCCTTGCGCTGCTGGGTGACCTTCAATGCCCTCATGACGGCTTACTCCTGGAAGCGCACGAACCCTGTCACGGCGCCGCCCGAAGCGGCCGCCGTCTCGCGCGCCGGTGCTGTGGCACGGATGGTGTTGCGTGCCTCGGCAGCCACCGGGCGTGCTGCGGCGGCATTGCGCAGGCGGAAGAACTCCATCAGTTGCTGCAACTGCTCGGCCTGACCGCTCATCTCTTCAGCCGTGGCGGCCAGCTCTTCGGAGGCCGAGGCGCTCTGCTGGGTGATCTGGCTGAGTTGGCTCATGGCGGTGTTGATCTGGCTCACGCCACTGCTCTGCTCTTCCGAACCGGCCGCAATCTCCTGCACCAGATCGGAAGTCTTGGCGATCGACGGCACGATCTCCTGCAGCAGGGTGCCAGCGCGTTCGGCCAGCGACACGCTGGAAGCGGCCACTTCGCCGATCTCCTGCGCCGCCACCTGGCTGCGCTCGGCCAGCTTGCGCACCTCGGCGGCCACCACCGCGAAGCCCTTGCCGTGCTCGCCGGCGCGGGCCGCTTCGATGGCCGCGTTGAGCGCCAGCAGGTTGGTCTGGTAGGCAATGTCATCGACGATGCTGATCTTGTCGGCGATGGTCTTCATGGCTTTGACGGTTTCGGACACCGCCTCGCCACCCTCGCCTGCTTCACGTGCGGCCTTGGAGGCCATGCCGTCGGTGACCTTGGCGTTCTCGGTGTTCTGCGCGATGGAGGCGGACATCTGCTCCATCGAAGCCGAGGTTTCCTCCACCGACGCGGCCTGTTCGGAGGCCGACTGGCTCATGCTCTGGGCGGTGGCGGAAATTTCTTCCGACGCGCTGCCCAGCGAATCGGCCGAACTGCGCACCTCGGAGATGATCTGCGCGAGGCGCTCGGACATGCTCTTGATGGCCAGCAGCATGCTGCCGGTATCGCCCGGGCGGGTATTCACCTGCACCGTGAGGTCACCCTCGGCGATGCGCGTGACCACCTCTGCTGCATAGGACGGCTCGCCACCGAGCTGACGCAGCAAGGTGTGCGTGATCAGCCATGCGAGCAGCATGGAAACCAGCGCAGCGATAGCGCCGATGATGATCAGTTGCATGCGGGCACTCTCGTACAAGACCGTCGCATCTGCCGAAGCCTGATCCATCAGCGAGCTCTGAAAATCGGCGATTGCCTGTGCAGCAGCGAGCAATTCGTTGTTGGCCGGGATGATCTGCGCATAGAGATACGCGTTCGCCTGCTGCCGATCGTTGACCAGAGTGAAGAGCTCTTCGTAACGCTGGTTCAGTACCGCGCGACCGGCATTCACGCGAGCCAGCAGCTCACGGCCACGCGCCGAGGTGATCCTGTTCTGCAATTCCTCCGCGGCATTCCGGCGGCGTTCACTGCTGGCCTGGATCAATTCTCGGTTGGTCTGACGCGATGCGGAATCCTCCCGCACGATCAGATCGCGCACGAAGCGCGCCTGATTCAAGGTTTCTTCCTTGAGGATGTTGGCTTGCTGAACCGTGGGGTAGCGGTCTCCCACGATGTAATCGCTGGCATCGTTGATCGCGCTCATGCGCATGATCCCCAGCACGGTTGCCAGCACCAACAGGGCCACCACCGAGCCAAAGCCGAGGCCAAGCTTGGTCGCCACTCGCATATTCTTGAACATGGGTCACTGCTCCTTGGGTAATTCGATGACCGGTCGGCCCGGCTGATCGGCGCTTTCGCTGCCGGACTGAAATTCGTGGCCTTGAGGGGCCAAGGCCTGGATGTCGAGCACCTGATCGACGATCAGGAGCATCACGAAGCTCTCGCCGAGACGGGCCATGCCGCGCATGAATTCCGGGCGTACGTGGCTGCCGAAGGCCGGAGCCGGGCGAATCTGCTCGGCGGCCACATCAAGCACTTCATTCACTTCATCGACGATGACGCCCATCACCTGGGTGTTCTCGTCCGCATCGGTGTATTCGAGGATCACCGTGCAGCTACGCGGATGCAGCGCGGTGACACCGGCACCGAGGCGGTACTGCAGATCGATCACCGGCACTACGGCGCCGCGCAGGTTCATCACGCCGCGCACCACCGGCGGCATCATCGGCACGCGCGTGAGCCCGCCGTGCTCGAGAATCTCGCGCACGCACCGGGTCTCGACTGCGTAGGGGCGACCGCCCAGCGAAAAGGTGAGGTAATGCAGCAGGCCGTCGTCGGCCGCGCTGACAGTGGCCAGCGCCGTACCCGGCGCCGGGGTTTCGATCACGTCGCTCATGAGAAGGCCTCCAGCAGGGCGCGGCTGTCCTGACGCGCGGCATGTGAATCGACTCGGGTCAGCATGCGCAGCAGGCCGGCCACATCCAGAATCAGCGCCACTTCGCCACTGCCCAGAATGGTGAAGCCGCCCAAGCCCTGCACACCGTGGAACAAGCGGCCGAGCGGCTTGATGACGGTCTGGAATTCACCCAGCAGGTGATCGACCACCAGCCCGGCACGCGTGCCGGCGTAGCTCACCACCACCACGTTCTCGCGCCGCGGCGGTTCGCCGGGCTCCTCGAAGAGATTGCGCAGGCGCACGAAGGGCAGCACGTCGCCACGCAGGTTGAGGTAGTCCTGCCCGGCCTCGCTGGAAGTCGACACGCCGTCGAGTTCGATGCATTCCTCGACCATTTCCAGCGGAATCACGTAGGCGTTCTTGCCCGAGGCCACCTGGAAGCCGTCGATGATCGCCAGCGTCAGCGGCAGGCGGATGCGGATGGTGGTGCCCTGACCGAGCACGCTTTCGATCTCGACCGTGCCGCGCAGCGCGGTGATGTTGCGCTTGACCACATCCATGCCGACGCCGCGGCCGGAGATGTTGCTCACCGTGGCGGCGGTGGAGAAGCCGGGCTCGAAGATCAGGTTGAAGATTTCCGGCTCGCTGAGCGCGGCGCCTTCGGCCACGATGCCGCGCTCGATGGCCTTGGCCAGGATGCGCTGCGGGTCGAGTCCGCCACCGTCGTCACCGACTTCGATGACGATGCTGCTGGCCTCGTGATAGGCGTCCAACTCTACCGTGCCTTGCGCCGGTTTGCCGCGTTGCACGCGCAGCGCGGCCGATTCGATGCCGTGGTCGACGGCATTGCGCACAAGGTGGGTGAGCGGGTCGCCGATCTTCTCCACCACGGTCTTGTCGAGTTCGGTTTCGGCGCCGCTGATCTCCAGCCGGATGTCCTTGTCGAGCTCGCGCGCCACGTCGCGCACCACGCGCTGGAAACGGTTGAAGGTGGAGCCGATCTGCACCATGCGCAGGTTGAGCGCGGAATCGCGCACCTCCTGCACCAGCCGCGCCAGCAGCCCATTGGCCTCGACCACTTCGGCATTGCCGCAGCGCTCGGCCACCACCGTGGCGCCAGCCCCGGCGATGATCAGTTCACCCACCAGGTTGATGAGTTGGTCGAGCTTGCCGGCGTCCACGCGAATCAGGCTGGCTTCGGCCGAGCGCGCCTGCGCCTGGCCGTCTTTCTGGCGTTGCAAGGCTGCGGCCACCACCGGGGGGTGCACCAGGTTCTCGTCGATCAGCATCTGCCCGATGGGCGTGTTCGTCTGATCCGATTCACGCTGCAGGCGCAACATCTCCGCCAACTCGACGTCGGTCAGCGAGCCGCAGCGCACCAGGATTTCGCCCAGCCGGTAGTCGTCCTCGGGCAAGGCCTGGATCAGTTCGAGGTAGTGCAGCGAGCGGCTGTGCGGCGGCAGGATGCGCACCAGGCTGTCTTCGCGCACGAACTCGAAGGCGTCTTCGACGGCCTTCTTGTCGGCCGTGGTATCGAAGCTCAACTCGAAACCGATGTAGCAGCTCTCGGCATCGAAACCGGCCCAATAGGGCAAGGCTTCGAGCACCGGCTCGACGTGGCGGATGGTGCCGAAGGTGTTCAGGTAACGGAAGAAAGCCAACGGATCCATGCCGTTGCGCAAGGTGTCCGGGCCGAAGCGCAGCGACAGGTGCCAGCAGTCCGAAGCCACGCTGTCGGCACCGATGCGCTCCACCGGGCCACGCTCGACCACCAGGTCGGCGGCAGGCCGTGACTCACTGCCCAGAACGGCCTCGAAGCGCCCGATCAATTCGGCCTGACGGATATCCAGCTCGGCAGGCAGGCCTTCGACCGGATCGCCGGCGTCGAGCAGGTCGAACTGCGCCGACAAGTGATCCGCCAGCGCAAGGAACAAGCCGGCCAGATCGGAATCGACGCGCAGGTGGCCGTTGCGCACACGTTCGAGCACGCTTTCGGCCACATGCGTGACCTTGACCATCACGTCCAGGCCGAACAGACCGGCCGAGCCCTTGATGGTGTGCGCCGCGCGGAAGATGGCGTTGATGGTGTCTTCGTCGTCGGGCTGCTGCTCGATCACCAGCAGCGCCTGCTCCATGGCTTCGAGCAATTCGCGCCCTTCGGCGATGAGGGTTTGCAGGGCTTCGTCGAGATTCATGACAGCGCTCCAACGCCGCCCGGACGAGTCAGCAATGCGTCACCGAAGTAGCCGATCAGCCCGCTCAATTCGAGGGCGTCGACCATCGCCTGACTGTGGTTGATGAGGCGCACCTCACGCTTGGAGGCGTTGCAACTGCGCTTCAGCATCACCAGCAATTGCAGCCCCGCGCAATCGACCTCGTCCACAGCGGCCAGATCGATCTCCAGGGGCCCGTCTTCGAGCAGCCAGCGGCCGAAGTCTTCACGCAGCCCGGCCGCGGTGAAGATCGTCAGCGGGCCTTCGAGTGTTTGCGTATGCATGCTCGCTCCGGCCCCGCTCAGGGCAGTACCAGCTTGGAAACGGCGTTGAGCATCTGGGCCGGCTGGAAGGGCTTGACCATCCACGCCTTGGCTCCGGCGAGCTGGCCTTCCTGCTTCTTGGTATCGGAGCCTTCGGTGGTGAGCATGATCACCGGCGTGAATTTGTAGGCCGGCATCTGCTTGACCTGTTTCACGAAGCTGATGCCGTCCATGTTGGGCATGTTCACGTCGCTGATGATCAGGTGCACCTTGCGGCCGTCGAGCTTGGTGAGGGCGTCCTTGCCGTCCACGCCCTCGACCACGTCGTAGCCTGCGCCCTTGAGCGTCATGCCCACCACCTGCCGGATGGATGCCGAGTCATCGACAATGAGTACCGTTTTCGCCATGCGCCACCTCAGAAAAATGTGATGTCGGAATTGTTCGAGGCCGCGCTCTGCCGCCCCGCGTGAAGGTCATGCTGCTCGGGCATGGAATACGTGCGCGCCAGGGCATCCAGCCACTCGGTTGAATCGAGCGCAGCCACTTCCTGAGCCGTCGCAAAGGCGGTGACGCGCTCTTGCAGCACGCCTTCCAGACGCTGCAAGTCGTTCCCGACGTGGCACAGCATCTGGTCCACCCGATCCTGGAACTGCAGGTCGACCACCACCTGCTCGAGCGCCTGCACCACTTCACCGCTGTGCTCGTTGAGCCGCTCGTTGGTCTCGGAGAGTTCTTGCGCGCCGGTGCGGAACTGCCCGACGATGCGCTCGATGGTTTCGCCCGCACCGGACAAGGTGCGCTGCTCCTGCTCGGCCAACGACACCGAAACGTCGAGCGCACGCTGAATGGCCGTACTGACGGTGCCCACCGTGGTGGTGATGCGCGCACCCGCTTCGCCGGAAACCGTCGAGAGCTTGCGCACCTCGTCCGCCACCACCGCAAACCCGCGCCCGATCTCACCCGCACGGGCCGCCTCGATGGCGGCATTGAGTGCCAGCAGGTTGGTCTGCTTGGCGACCTCACCCACTTCCGAGGCCATGCTGCGCAGCGAATCGGTCAGCGAGGCCAGGTGCCGCACTTCGCCCAGCACGGTTTCGCGCCCTTCGATGGTGCGGCGCAGCCCGTCGATGATTTCGTGCAGTTCGCGGTCGGCCTCGGCCAGCATGTCGAGCAGCCCTTGGCCACTGGACGTGCGCGCATCCGCGCCAACGCTTTCGCGAATGCCTTGCGCCAGTTCGCCGAAGCGTGCGCTCAGCGACTGGATGGACTGCTCGGTGTGGCTGCGTGCGCCTTCGATGTGGCGCTGCCACACCGGCAGCAACTCCAGACCGAATTCTTCGAGATCGGTGCGCGGGGGCGTCTTGGGGGGTTCCTGCATCATTTCCTCTAACCGGGCAGCAACCAGCTGACGGTGGACGGCACGTCCGAGCACAAGCCCGACGGCAATGGTGAATACTGCGAATGCCGCGGCGGCAGCCCACACTCCGGCCTGCCCGTTACCGGCCATGACGATGGCGGCTACGGCAAACACCGCCAGCACCGCAGCGCTTGCCGCGAACGCCCTGGGCACCGCGCGATTGCTCGAAATCGCGGCAGTGCGAGCCTGTATGTCCATGTGCTCGTCACTAATAGAGACTTGCGCATGCAAGGTATTCATGCTGATCTGCCGCATCTTTCGTACGCCGCCCCGTTTTGATCACGTCACCACGGAGCGAACATTAGGCGGGCTGGGCAATGTATGAAATCCGCAAAACTGCGTGATTTGATCCGTAAAATTACGTAGCCGTGGACGAGTTCCGATGAACGACCTATTCGCCTGCCACCCGGACCCCATGTGGGTTCATGACACTGAAACGCTGCGTTTCCTGGCGGTGAATCCGGCCGCGCTCAAGTTGTACAAATACGACTTGGCCGAACTTCTCGAAATGCGCGCCACCGATCTTCTGCCGCCCGAAGACGCGAGCGCCTTCGCACGCGCGCTCAGCACGGCAGGGCATCGCCCCGCGGCGGCCGGCATCTGGCGACACCGCATCCGCAGCGGTGAGATCGTGCACATCGACATGCGGCTGCAACCACTGAGCTTCGAAGGCACACCGGCGATGCTCGCGGTGCTCACCGACGCTTCCCGGCGCATCGCTCTCGAGAGCACGCTCAAGCTTTACGAAGAGCGGCTGCAGACACTGCAGCGCATCGGTCACTTCGGCCATTGGGAACTCAACACCGGCAGCGGGGTGTTCGCCTGGTCGGAACAGGTGCTGCGGATGTTCGCGTTGGAATCGGAAGATTTCGGCAACGATTTCAACAGGTACCTGCAAGCGGTACACATCGACGACGTACTGTCGGTCAAACACGCGTTTCATCGCCTGCGTGCGCACCAGCAGCCCTTCGACATCGTCCATCGCATCGTGCGCAGCGACGGCAAGATCCGCTATCTGCGAGGCGTGGGGCGCTATGCCACGACCCTGGGCGCGGACATGGCCATCGGCGTGGTGCAGGACGTGACCGACCAGGTCGAATGCCGCGAACGCCTGCAGCAGTCCGAAAAGCTGCAGACGCTGGGGCAACTGACGGGGGGCATCGCGCATGACTTCAACAACCTGCTGACGGTCATCCTCGGCAACGCGGAAATTCTCAGCGCAAGTCTGACCGCCGACACCGAGCTGTGCGAAGTGGCCGATTCCGTGCTTTCGGCGGGCACGCGCGGCGCCCACCTGACGCGCCGGCTGCTGACCTTCGCGCGCAAGGAATCGCCCCTGCCCAAAACCGTGGATGCCGGCCACGTGCTGCGCGGCATGGAAGAATTGTTGCGGCGCTCGCTGCGCGAGGACATCGAGATCGTCATCCGCACCGGCAACCGCCCCGGCGCGTGGCCCGTGCAAGTCGACTCCGGGCAACTCGAGGTGGCCATGCTGAATCTGGCCCTGAACGCCCGCGACGCCATGCCGGCCGGCGGAACGCTGACTATCAGCTGTGAGCACGGCCTGCTCGAAACGCTGCCGAAGCAACCCCCAGAGGCGATCTCGGGCTGCAGCTACCTGTGCATCACGGTGCATGACACGGGCGAAGGCATGGCGCCCGAAACGCTTGAAAAGGTCTTCGATCCGTTCTTCACCACCAAGCCGGCCGGCCAGGGCAGCGGCCTGGGGCTCACCATGGTGTACGGCTTCGTGCGGCAGTCAGGCGGCTGCATCGACATTCAATCCTCACCCGGCGCCGGCACCGTGATCCGTTGTTACCTGCCGCTGGCCAGCAGCAGTGCCGAACGCATGAAAGAGGTGGAAGAGGTCGATCCCGAAAGCAGCCCGCGCCTGGGTACCGAGCACGTGCTGGTGGTCGAGGATGACGACCTCGTGCGCACGTACACCTGCCGGCAACTGCGCAAGCTCGGCTACCGGATCAGCACGGCGAGCAACGGCACGGAGGCGCTCGACCTGATCGCCAGCCAGCCCGACATCGACCTGCTGTTTACCGACATCGTCATGCCCGGCGGCATCGACGGCTGTCAGCTCGCTCAATCCGTGACGCGGGTGCGTCGCAAGCTCAAGGTGCTGTTCACCACCGGCTACACCGACCGCGACGTCAACCACCTTGGCTCGGACCAAGCCCTCATCCGCAAACCATACCGCCGCGGCGAGTTGGCCGACATGCTGCGACGTCTGCTCGACAGCCCGACAGTCTGAGGCTCAATGCCGCGCGGCCAGCAGGCGGCGCACGGCGGCGGCCAGATCGTGCATGCGGAACGGCTTGGCCAGCAAATTGACCCCAGCGACCAACCTGCCTTGCTCGATCAGCACCTCGTCGCTGTAGCCGGACATGAACAGAACCGGCATCTCGGGCTGCATATGCCGGATGGCAACCGCCACGTCGCTCCCTGAGAGCCGCCCACGCAGCATGACATCGGTCAGCACGAGGTCAGGCACCGCGCGGGCAAGCTCTACCAAGGCCTCGTCACCGTTGGCACACGCCCTGACCGAGTATCCGAGGGTGCTTAGACCTTTCGCCACGTAATGACGCAAGGCGGCATCATCCTCGATGACCAGAATGCACTCCCCTCCGCCGGCAACGTGCTCTCTCTCTCCGTTCAGAGGCAACACCGGAGCCAAAGCCGAACACGGCAGATACAGGGTCACCGCCGTTCCCTTGCACGGCGTGCTTGAAATCTGCGCCGTGCCGCCGGACTGACGCACGAAGCCATACACCATGGACAGTCCCAGGCCGGCTCCCTGGCCACCCGGCTTGGTCGTGAAGAAGGGGTCAAACGCGCGTTCGACCTCCTCCCGGCACATACCGCAACCATCATCCGCCACCGTCAGCACGGCATAGCTGCCCGGAGCGAGGTCCAGATCGACGGCAGCACTCGCTGTCAGCTCGACTCGCGTGACGCGCAACAGCAGCACACCTCCGTCCGGCATCGCCTCGCGCGCGTTGATGACCAGATTCAGGATGGCGTGCTGCAACTCCGCGCGGTCGGCCTCGACCGTCACTTGAGGCGCCATCAATTCGACTTCCAGCACGATTTGCTCGCCCAAAGTGCGCAGCAACAATGGGCGCATTCCCTGCACTTCGCGCCCCAGTTCAAGCGGCTCGGGAGAGAGCGGCTGCTTGCGCGCGAACGCGAGCAGGCTGTGTGTCAGTTCGGATGCACGCCTCCCCGCCAGTTCAATCTGCTCGACGCTCTCGCGTGCGCTTGCCCATTCGGCGGGTAACTCGTCGAGCAGATCCTCGGCATTGCCGAGCACCACCGTCATGAGGTTGTTGAAGTCGTGCGCAATGCCGCCGGTGAGCTTGCCAATCGACTCCATCTTCTGCGCGTGGCGCAATCGCGCCTCGGCCTCGACGCGCAACGTCACGTCCTGAAAGTAACTCGTGAGCCCCATGTCACTTGGAAACGCCCGCACGCTGAACCATGTGCTGAGCGGCGGGTAATAGAACTCGAAGCTCACGGCCGTGCGTTGCAGTCGACATGCCCGGTAATGGTGCTCCAGCTCGGTGCCCGACACGGCCGGAAAAGCATCCCAGATGGTGCGTCCGAGCAGGGTATCGCGGCTGCGCCGCAGCATCCGCTCCGCCGCGGCGTTGACGTAGGTGAACTCCCAGTCGCAATTCAGGGCGTACATGCCATCGGAAATCGAAGCCAGCACGGTGTCGATCTCGGCTCGCGCCTGCTCCGAACTGCGCAGCGCCAAAGCCAGGTCCTGGCGCTGCTGCAATTCGAGATATACCGCACTGACGACCGTGGCGAACTGCACCAGATCGGACACGGTTTCGGCGTGGTCCTCCCGTTGCGAGCCAAGCAGGCGCAAAGAGCCGATGTCGCCCTCCTCCCCGCCCGGCAATCGAAGCTCAATCTCTTCACCGACCACATCTTCGCGAGCGGCCGCCTCCCCGCCGACATCCGGGCTACAGGCTTGCAGGGGTTTGTCATCGATGGCCGTCCGCACACTGACCGCGGCAAAACGCGCTTCAGCCAACTGACGGCTAGTGTCCGCGGCAATCAGCAAAAGAGCCGGGGCGTCCTTCGCCCGAACCATCTCTCCCGTGGCCCGCGCAACGAATTCGGCCCGCTGGCGTTTGCGCTCTTCCTGCCGCCTGCGCAACCACATGGACAGCGCGAAGCGATACGACAGCATCCCGAAAAGCACGAGCACGGCCAATGACAGGCCTGCGGTGAGTGTCGATCGCTCGCGCCATTCCGCCATCACGGCACACTCGCCGATGCCCACCGTGAGCACTACGCGAAACTCGGGAACGCGGTTGAACGCCACGATGCGCCGAACGCCATCACTGCGATACGTGCCGGTGTACAAACCGCGCTCGGCGGCAGGGAGGTACTTCCGAAACAAAGGCTTGTCGATGAAGCTCAAGCCGATCCGGTCTGCCTCGAAGGGGCTGCGAGCAATCAACACCCCTTCACGACTGAGCAAGGCCACCACCCCGTCCGGCAGTTGCAGCGTGTCGTAAAGCGCCAGCAGATAGCTCATCGGCACACGAGCACCGACCACACCGGCCAGCGCACCATCCGGGCCATCAATCCGGCGGGTCACGTCGAAGTACCAGCCATCCAGCCCTTGCCGCGAGGGCGCGACAACCAGCCCGGGCCCGGCGCCTGTGACGTGCGCCTGGAATTCGGCGAGCGTCGAGAAGTCATGTTGCGCCGGAGGTACGGCTTCGGAACTGGCGATCAAGCGCCCTGAAGCGTCGAGAACGTAATGCAGGGAGGAAGATGGCAAGGCAGCATGCTGTTGCTCCAGCACGCTGTTCAGCAACGACGGGGCGCTCAGCAAGGCCGGGCGGCTCGTCACGCTCTGCACGATCGCAAACGTCGTCGCATCCAGAGCCGCGAGCTTCTGATGCGTATGCTCAGCCAGCACATCACCGAAACTCTGGGCCTGCAGCGAGGCAAGACGCCCGGTTTCCTTGTAGTCACGATGAATCAGTGTCGCCATGGTGGCGACCACGACGATCAGCAGGCCCGCATTTGCGAGAAGCGCCCATCGTGCATATGTGCTTTGCCACATGCTGGTGGCCACTTGGGGAGCAAGCCTGCCTGCGCGGCCCATCATCGACACCTCAAGTGACTGACTTCCATTCAGGCCGCCACGGCTTGGGCAGGCCAGCTCTCACGCCAAAGCACCAGCCTGCGCCGCGCCTCCAGCCCTATGCTGACATACGAGCCATCTCGGCCAGAATCACCAGTTGAGCCAGCCCTGCGACCGATTTCACGCCGAGCTTCTCGACGATGTGATTGCGGTGGGTTTCGACGGTTCGGGCGCTGATGTGCAGGGTGCTGCCGATTTCCTTCGCCGAAAGACCTTGCGCCAGCAAATCGACGATCTGCCGTTCGCGCACGCTGAGCTGCATGAGCGACTGGGACGCCTTGCGTATGCGTTTGCGATGATCTTGCACGAGGCGATTATTGGCAATCGCCTCAAGCGCCTTGTCGATCAGCACCTGATTGCTCATGGGCTTCTCGAACAGGCTGTATGCCCCAGCGGCCATGGCCCGCACGGCCACCCCCACATCGGCCGCGCCGGTGTAGAAAATCACCGGTGCTTCGACCCCTCGCTGGATCAACTGCTGCTGTACGTCCAAACCGCTGATCAGCGGCATGCGCACATCCAGGATCAGGCAGGTGTCGTCAGGCAGATGCCGTTCATCAAGTGCAGCGAAAAACTCGACCGCATTGCCGAAGGTGGTGACCTCGAAACCGGAAGCCTCGAAGGCTTTGGCGAGCATGGCTCGCAGGGCATCGTCATCATCCACGATGACCGCATGAGGAATGCACTCCCGGACGGAGCACACGCTGGCCGACGAAAAGCCATTGCCCCTCATCCGAGCCCCTGAAGCCCCAGCAGGGTCCGCCAGGCACGCAAAGCAGGCTGCCGGAAGACGCCCGACGCCGCGCGCGAGCACTGAACCGAATCAGGCATCGCGCACGCTCCCGCCTTCTCCATCGCACGGCTCAGCGCGCATCGGAGCACTTTGACCACACACAAGCTTCCTCCTGTTTGTGGCTGAATGTTACATGGCGTAACAGGCCACCGCGCCCGCGCCGGGCCATTCGATTTGCCACAAAAGTCACATGTCGCTCGAATACAACACGGCTCAGGTTCTCACCAACCCACAGCCGCGGATACCCGCTGGCCATACACTGAGCCGGCATGAGCTTAGCGGCGACGGAGCTCGCAAACTTGAGGGCTGATCGCCACCGCAGCAAAAAGAAAAGCGCCCTCGGGGCGCTCAGGCGGAGACGTTGATGACCGTCCCGGTGACTTCGCCCTGCGTGTTCAGTACAGGGCGGGCAGTTGATGCTCCCGGAGGCTCGCCGGAGGGCGGGAAAGCGGTATCGATGGAAGAGCGCAAAGCATCGAGGCTCGTATCGAGCGCCTGCAATGTTTCAGTGGCTGAAACGCCGCTACGGGCACGGCCGGCCTCGTCTACGGCTTGATCGGTTTCGACTTCGAGCGTGCGCGCCCGCTCCTGAGCGCGCTCGGCTTCAACCCTGGCCTGACGTGTCTCGGTCTGCAGGCTCCGGGCACGTTGCTCTGCGAGTTCGGCACTGCGCTCGGCCTGGCGTTGCTGCATTTGCGCAAACGCCGCCGAGATCGCGCCCGAGGTGCCGGCAATCATGCGGGTGGCCCTGAAGACTTAGCTGCGCAGGATTTCGTCGTTGGGCGAAGTGTCGTCAATCAGACGGCCGCTCGCCCCCTGCTGTGCCGTGTCCTGCCTCACCTCGGCCGCGTCGGCGGATCGCGCCTCGGAAGCTCGGGCTGAAGCGGCGGTCTCGGCAGTGGCCGACACCGGCTGTTGCGTAGCATTGAGTGCAGCGCTACCCGAGGCGGCAGCCGAAGACGGAGTCACGGCAGCGGCATCGCGCTGCGCCAGTTCGACACCCTGCGAGCTGAGCGTGGTGACCGTGCTGGGGCCTTCGTTAACGCGCGGTGTCTGCTGTACGGCGGGCTGCACTGCACTCTGCTCTTCACGTGCCCGCGGCGAAACGGAGGACACTTCGCGGGAAGACGCCACCGTGGGGTTGCTGAAATTCACGCCATCCATGACGAACTCCCGTCAGATCAGTGAGTTGGATTATTCAACATACAAGCTAACACCGCCCTTCGCAAGCTTGCGGAGAGCAGCCCCAGCGCTCACACGCGCGACTCGTCCTCGTTGCTCGAGGGCTGCGGCGGCGCCCCGCGCCAGCGGCGTACCGCACGCTGGAAGAACAGGCTGTTGGGGATTTGCAGCACCGTGTCGCTGCCGTCGGGCAGGGTTTCCTGCAAGGTCGTGTGGATGAGGTTGATGTCGATCACCCGCCCCTTCAAGCCAGGCTTTTCACCGTTTTCGAGCATCTCGATATGGTCGTACAGGCGAAACGGCCGTGTGGTGAGGATGAGCAAGGTGCAGAAGATGTTCGACAGCACGCTCCATGCAGCGAAGAAGGCCACGGCCGCCACCGCGGCGAAACCGGTGAAGGCCGTCCACAACACGGTGCCCGATACACCGAAGCGGTCGAGCACCAGCAGCAGCGCGCAGGCATAGATGAAGAAACGAATACCGCGCTTGGCGCCGATCAGAAACTCGGCCGGCAGATTGTAGTTCTGACCGAGGCGGCGGGTCAGGCGCCGCAGAAACAGGCTCAACAACCACGCGACGATCAGGATGAGCACCACCTGCAGACCGAGGGTGATGGTTTCCAGCCAGGGGTCGACCCATTCGGGCAAGAAGTCTTTCATGATCAAGCGTCGTGTGGGTGTGCGAAGTGCGTCACTTTACCGAAGTGCGTCACTTTACCGACTGGCAGGCGAAACGGTGTCGGCCTTCGGTAGCAAATCGTAGGCGCCACCCCCCGGCCTTGCAATCGAATCCACATTCCGCCCGCTTGGCCAAAACGCAAACGCCCCCGCATCCATTCCGATGCGGGGGCGTTTGCACGTCCGGCCGGGCTCGTGGCCCGCAGGACGCCAGGAGGACGTTGCGAATCAGCCGGCCAGCGCTTTCTCTTCTTCGGGCGTGAGTTCGGGGCCGTCGAGCGTGACGCGCGAGTCGTCGATGCGGAAGCGCTGGATCACCGGCTTGAGCTCGTCCTTCACATGCTCTTCGCTGTAGCCGTTGAACAGCGTGCCGAGCAGGCCGCGCTTGAGGTCGCTGGTGCCCATGAACCAGTCGGCAATCGGGAAGGTGAGGTTCATGTTGTACTTCATCATGATCCCCTGGTTGTGGTGGGCCGTGTGGTGGCGGCGGATGGTGTTGATGAACGGCATGTTGCGCACGAACCAGTTCTCGTGGCAGTGGCAGCAGTAGTGGAAGGTCTCGTAGATCAGGTACTGCCCCACCATCGTCATGAACAGCACGTAACCGGCGTTGGGGTTGATGATCAGGCTGGTGACGTAGGCCAGCGGCGCGCCGAAGACCCCCAGCGTGAGCAGCACGCGCCACGGGAAGAACACGATGCGGAATTCGCGCGTGGTGTCGATGGTGGCTTCGTTGTCGGTGAAGTACTGATGATGCTGGCGCGTGTGGCGCGCATAGATTTCACGCAGGCCGAAAACGTTGATGCGCTTGTGCATCACCTGCGAATGCATGAACCACTCGACGAAGTTGCCGGCGATGAACACCGGTACGGCAATCAGCCACTCCCAACCGAGGTTCTCGATCTGGCCGGCACAGTACCAAAGGGCGGCAATGCCCACGCCGTACATCACGGTGATATGAAGCAGCCCGTTGTACATCGGGCTGATGTCGGCTTTGTAGGCCTCCCGGAATTTGCGTTGCTTCTCGGACATCATGATCGGGCACCTCTCCTTGTGCGTATATATAACTAATATATTAGTAGTCGATCTGTACCCGGTCAAGGCTTTTCATGGCTTTTCGCTGCGCCTCGTCTTCCAGTCACGCATATAAAAAAGCCCCGACCTGTACGGATCGGGGCAAGCAGCCCGGCAAGGGCTTCGGGCTCGCAGGCCAAACGAGTGTCGCCGGGGAGGAGTCCGGCCACCCGCCTGCGGGCCACCAGGCAATCAGCAGGCGTCTGCAGCCAGCCGCCCGTGCCATGCGGCATCGACGATCTGCGCGTACGCGGCGGGCACGTCGGCCACCGGAAAGGCCTTGGCCAGGCGCACCACACCCAGCGCATCGTCCACCAGCGCGGCCACGTCTTCGCGCGCGATGCCGAAGCGCTCAAGGCTGTCCGGAATCCCCAGCCCGGCCACGATGGCGCGGAAGCGGCGCGGCGTCTCCAGCAACACCCGCTCGTCGTCGCCTTCGATACCGAACAGCCGACCGACTTCGATCAGCTCGTCGCGACGCACTTCGCGCATGGCGTCGAGCACGTAGGGCAGCATCACGGCGTTGGTGCTGCCGTGCGACTTGTGGGTCTGCCCCGCCACGGCGTATGCGATGCCATGCACGGCGTTCAGGCCGGCGCTGCCGTACGACAGTGCGGCGTAATAACTGGCGTAGGCCATGCCAATGCGCGCCTCGTGATCGGCGCCATTGCGGTAGCTGCGCTCGAGGTAGTCGGCGCACAGGCGAATGGCTTCGTGCGCAAAGCTCATGGTCAGCGCCGAGCGGCCGCTGTAGCCGGGGTCGGGGTTGCCGCCGCGGTCGAAGTGCCACGAGTCGATGGTCAGGTACGACTCCACGGCGTGCGTAAGCGCGTCGATGCCGGCGTCCGCCGTCACGCGCGGCGGGCAGGTGTAGGTGAATTCGGGGTCGATCAGCGCAATCACCGGGCGCAGCACGTTGTCCATCACGGCGATCTTGGTTGCGTTCTGCGGGTCGAGCAGAATCGCGCCCGGCGTGGCTTCCGAACCCGTGCCGGCCGTAGTCGGCAAGCACACGTGCGGCAGCGCAAACGGCTGCTCGGCCAGCGCACCGGCAAAATCGCGCACCGGGCGGCCTTCCGGCAGCGTCAGGCACAGCGCCTTGGCGAGGTCGATGTTGCTGCCACCGCCCAGCGAAATTACGTGGTCCGCCTGTTTGCCGGCCAGCGCCGTGCGGATGGCTGCGGTGGCTTCGTCACACAGCGGAATGGTCGGGTCGGGCAGGCCGCCGTCGTACACCACCGTCTCGATGCCCAGCGCGGCAGCGGCCTCCACATACTCACGCACCCACGGCGTGTTCTGCGTGAAGAAGGTGTCGGTCACCAGCACGCCGCAGCGGTAGCCCATGCGCTGCGCCAGCGCGGGGAGCTGGGCACGGCTGCCACAGCCGAACACGGTGCGCGCCGGGGCGCAGAAATGGATCTGGTCTTGAGTTCGCATCGGATTCCTCAGGCGTTGCGTTCAACACGGGCGATGAAGGCCCGCAGGTGGCGCGCCACATCGTCGGTGGCGTCTTTGAGAATGGAATGGCCCACGCCCGGCAGGCCGTGCAGCGTGGCGTCGGGCAAGCCCTGCGCCAGCCGCTGCGCATGGCTCCACGGCGAATCGTCGTCGGCCTCGCCGTGCACGATCAGCACCGGCTCTTTCACGCCGGGCAGCACATCGAGCTGGTTGGTGGGCGAGATGGCCTCCCACGTCCACGCCACGGCGTCGCGGTCGGCCGGGTTGATCAGGCCAAGCTTGGTCTCGCGCTCGGCAATCTCCGCCATCAGCGCCTCGCCGCGCTGGGTGAACCACTGCGCGCGGTCGAGCATCGGCGTGCCGCTCATCAGCACCACGCCACGCGGGCGATGCACGCCGCGGCGCGACAGATACTCCAGCGACACCGACACGCCCATGCTCCAGCCCGCGAGGTAATACGGCTCATCGCCCACGTGCGCCGCAATCACTTCGGCCAGGTCGTCGGCCAGGCATTCCAGCCGGTAGTCCTGCGGCCTTTGCCCACGCGCCGCCTGCGCCCGACCGCGCAGGTTCGGCAGCACGAAGCGCGCCTCATCCGCCATCCGATCCGCCAGCCCCTGCCATGAAGCACGGGTGCCCTGAATGCCGTGCACCGCAACGATGCGCACCGGCCCGTGACCGCTTTCAATCGTATCCATGTACATGCCTGTCATGACTATTTGTTGTATATTACTGATATACTAACACCCGTGCAATGCGCTGGTCGCTATGCACGCAGAACACGACAACACGGAGCAAGAGGAGGCCCTGTGACTGCCCCGACCCTTTCAGGCGACGCCAAATCCCCCGCCGGCACACGTATTCGTCCGACACTGAAGGAGCAGGCCTACGAGCAGATCGAAGAGGCCATCGTCACCCTCAAGCTGCCACCCGGCGCCGTGGTGTCCGAACTGGCCATGAGCGAAATGACCGGCATCGGCCGCACCCCCATTCGCGAGGCCATCCAGCGCCTCGCGCAAGAGAACCTCATCGTGGTGCTGGCCCAACGCGGCCTGCTAGTGGCTGAAATGGATGTGCGCAAGCAATTGCGCCTGCTCGAAACGCGCCGTGAAGTGGAGCGCCTGATCTGCCGCAGCGCCGCCCGCCGCGCCAGCGACGCCGAGCGCGAGCGCTTCGCCCAACTCGCCCGCGACTTCCTGGCCGAGGCCGAAACCAACGACGACGCCAACTTCGTGCGTACCGACCGTGAGTTCAACGAACTCAACCTCGCCGCCGCCCGCAACGAATTCGCCGAAGGCGCCATGCGCCTGATGCACGGCTTGTCACGCCGCTTCTGGTATGTGCATTACAAACAGGCTGCCGACCTGCCTGAAACGGCACGCCTGCATGCGGCCATCGCCGATGCCATTGCGGCAGGCGATGTGAATCGCGCGGGGATCGCGCTGGATCAGTTGGTGGATCAGATGGAAGACTTCACGCGGGCGACGGTGTTGTCGGATTTCTGAGCGCGGCTGGCATCGGGCACACCGCTTGGAGCCTGTCATTGCGAGCGCAGCGCGGCAATCTGCGGCGGTTGCCGCTCGCATACGCTGCGAGATTGCCGCCTCGCTGCGCGCCTCGCAATGACTGCCCCGTAGGGCGTCAATAAGCGCAGCGCATTGCGCCGAATGACCGGCGCCCGCATCTTCCTCCGGCGCCACGCCTTTCAGTTATTGCGCCTTACTCGAGTTGCGCCTTACGCGAATCAGTAGCGCTGCTTTACGGAACCAAGGCTCGCTCGCACATCCCGCCGTGATGGCTATCACGGCAATCGCCGCAAACACCCTCCATTGGCCGGGACTCGCCCCGGCGGGCGACCCACTTTCTTGCTTCGCGGCAAGAAAGTAGGCAAAGAAACGCGCCCTCCTCGCCGCCCCTTCGGGGTCCCTTCGCTCCGAGCACTCCCGGCGGCCGGCCTTGCAAACTCGCGTTCCGCTCAAACAGCAAGGCCGGACATCCCCGCCGTGAGCACTCTACGCTCAGCGGCTCAGAAGGGAGGGGTAACCACGACGTGCGTTGAGGCAGCAAATCCTGTAGTTGGCGCTGCGCCTCTACCCGTCATTGCGAGCGAAGCGCGGCAATCTGGTGAGATTGCCACCTGCACCCGCTGCAAGATTGCCGCGTCGCTACGCTCCTCGCAATGACAGCCCAGAGTGCCGGAGTCACATGGTGAGCGGCGATCCTATGGAGGCGATGCAGAGGGCTGCACGCATTCGACGCAATGACACCCCTCCCCGCATACGCAACATCCATATCACAGGGGTATCGAACGTCATAGAATGGGATTAACATGCGAACGCAATAACCGTATTGTTGGTCACCTCGGTCGCTGCGATGCTTGCGCTGAATACGCTGTGGAATCCGATCAAGCCAATATACGGACTGGAACACCGGCCCCGCTTTCGCAGCAAACGTGTTGCGGTGTTTCCGGCAGCGTATATTTCTGCACACAAGCACAGTCATGGGCTGCATAACCCATGACACTTCAAGGTTCATGAAGCTCTGTATCTATCTGGATATACCGCAGATATGCACATGAGTCCGCAGTTTTGCGGTCTACAACAAGTTCGGTGATCAATGTCAGCTGATAGCTACTTGAAATTTCTAAAGCATTACACGGATCTGAATGCAGCGAATAACTTTCGGCGTGCGTATGAGAATTCTTGGTCTGGAATAAATCGATCTGCCGAAGTAAGCGCGATTCGATCCTATCTTATAGATCCCAATGTCGGAATTAGTGAATTGAACAGGACCGTTGCACCTGTCATCTCCAATGCAGTCTACGACTTCAAGTTTGCCGGATTGTTCTGCCATCAGAAGCCACGTGTAACTAGAACATCTGCATCTATTACTACCTGTACTGGGGACACTCCTTCCTGCGAGCTGGGTGACCTATATGTGGTATTTGTTCTTTTGGATAGCGCAGGAGTGTGCATCTATGCATCTTCGGCATTGTTTCAAGCTAAGCTTGAGCCGAAATTGGACTCAAAAAGCCAGCGGTGCCTTTACGACTGCGACGACACCTTTGAAGTCCCAAGGTATCTTGAGCAAAGGCTGACCCCTCCGAACAAAATTAGAGAGATGCCCTTAGCCTCGGAAGGCCGAGCGAGGGGGTTGCGCTACTTAATCCTGAATCCCAATGACCCTGTGACAGATGTTCGATCACGGTTCTCACCTTGGAACCATAACTACCAACAGCGTTGGTCGACTTTCCTGGATGGTCTGGTGTCTGGAACTGACGGTATCGCATTAAGTAACGGAGCCTCAACTACTCGGTGGGACATTATTTCTGATGACCTTCTTCATGTAGGGATAGTCAGCGCTGCCGCGGGGAAAGCCAGAGGCACAAATTTGCCGACTCGCGTTGCGACTGGCCTTTTCAATAACTTCTCATACGACGAAAGAACGACACAAATCTATGATGGCGAAGGAGGAATTCCTACTATGTTTGCAATCGCTCATCAAAAGGTTGGTTGATCACCTAAGAATTCATTCAAGCCGACGCCGCTTCGCGGCGCGGCTTAATTCAGGCGTTAGATTTCAGCCATGATTGAAGCCACTACCTTCTCCAGCATTGTCGATAGCGTTAAGCACAAGCCAAAACGAATTTTTACGCTGGATTCAGCGCACCCTAGTGCCGGGGAGTTAATGGCACGGCTAAACAGTCGCGACCAAAAAAGCTTCGTCGGGGCATTGTTCGCTAACCCTCACGTCCCTTATGTTAAGAACGAAATCCTTCCTAGTCTTGAATACTTTCACCACAGGTCTGGGGAAAATTTTGATTTTTACTGTTGCGGCTACGGCGCGTACTGGCCAGAAAATCAGTATTCCGATCAGAAGGTAGTAACCTCCATCGGAGGTGTGGATTGGCTGTTTAGCCAGCAGTCCTTTGCCCAAGTCGTCACTTCTTTTGAAGAGCGTACAAAGTGGAGGTACTCTGGAGAAACGGAGCTGTTACTTCTAGACATAAACAAATCAAAAACAACAAAAACAGATCTTGCGATTGAATCTGCAGTTGTTCTCAATATGGAAACAATGCAAAAAGATCAAGCAATCACCTCAGCTAGGTCGCTATTCGAGAAGGTCATAAGATTTGCTAAGGAAAAGGATGGCAGAGGGGCATTTGAGTTTAGTGACTCAGCCGGTATGGCTGCAGCAAAACAGACTTTCAAGGCTTCGATACTAGGGCTTCTTCCATCCGCGGTGGCCACAGGATACCTCAAGGCTGAGAGCTTTGCGGTCCGTGAAATCTAACTACTCCGTCGAGAGGGAACCCACGAGCTGCGCTTGTGGGTTCCCTTCGCGGCTTCGCCGCTACGGCGGCCCCTCACGTCAAACGTTATGCGTCAACACTCACTCCGCCTAGAGTTATGATCCATTGAGTAGGTGTCGTGAAATTTTAAATAACGGTACTTTTCCTTCCCGTGGCTGATCTTCACAAGACGCTTGACTTCTATAAAGGTATTTTCGAGCCTTGTGATGCACAGATTGACGGTGGCATAATCGCGCTTGATATTCCTAATCTCTTCATCTTTCTTATGACAAGGGAGAGTTATGAGTCATATACCAAAAAGGCGAGCCGTGACGCTCTCATGCTTGGATCATCCGCGCCCGCGGTCATAAGCTACGCAGTCGAGACCAAAGAAGATGTAGATCAAGCGCTACGCAAGGCTGAAATGTGCGGAGGCGCCAACGCAGGGCCAGCGGCAATCGACCCAGAGTCCGGAGGATACATTGGATATATCACTGATCCAGACGGGCATCTTTAGGAGCTTGTGTGTCCTCATCAGAAGTGACTCTTGCGTAGTAGACGCCTAACAATTCATTCAAGCCGACGCCGCTCCGCGGCGCGGCGCGGCGCGGCTTAATTCAAGCGTTAGCACTCCCCCAAAACAACCCATTCGCCTCCGCATACGGCACCGTCTCCGCAAACAACGCCCCGAAATCTCCCTTCGCCAACCCCTCCCCCACTTTCTGTGACGCCGCCATGATGGCCCGCATGGGGGCCGACCCGACGCTCACTCGAGCAACGCCCAAAGCCGACAACTCAGCAGCATTCAGCCCGCCCGGCCCGGCGAGGACGTTGAGGGGGCAGGCGGTGCCTTGGACGAGGGCCTGGATGGTGGGGGCGTCGAGGACGCCGGGGGCGAAGACGCCGGTGGCGCCGGCGTCGCGGTAAGCGCGGAGGCGTTGGAGGGTGGCTTCGAGGCGCGTCTCTGGCTCACCGAGCTTGAGCCAGAAGACGTCGGTGCGGGCGTTGAGGAAGAGTTTGATGCCGGACTTTTCCGCGAGATCGCGCACGGCCTCGACCAGCTTCGCTTGCTCGGTGATGTCGCGCAGTTCGCCGGGGCGGTCGGTGGGGGCGTCTTCGAGGTTGACGCCGATGCCGCCGGCGTCGAGCACGGCGCGCACGGTGTTTAGCACGGCCTCACGCGTGTTGCCGTAGCCGGCTTCGATGTCGACCGACACGGGCAGATTCACCGAGGCCACCATGCGGCGCACGACGTCGATCATCTCGGCGAGCGGGATGTTTTCGCCGTCGGCGTAGCCGCGCGAGAAGGCAATGCCGGCGCTGGTGCTGCCGATGGCCTTGGCGCCGGCGAGTTCGAACAGGCGGGCGCTGGCGGCGTCCCAGGCGTTGGCCAACACCAGCGTTTCACCGGTGTGGTGCAGCGCGGTGAAGGTTTCGGCGCGCTGGTGTTGGTCGCTGGTGTTCATCCCTTGATCTCCGGCAGTGTGCGTTTGCCCAGCACGGCGCCCATGGACATGGGCTGCACGAGCGTGCGGTACATGGCGAGCCAGCCCGGTTTGGCGTAGTCGCCCGGCGGGTCGAAGCGCGACAGGCGGGCGGCCAGCTCGGTGTCGCTGACGTTGAACCGTAGCACGCGGCGGGTGAGGTCGATTTCGACTTCGTCGCCGTTCTGCACCACCGCCAGCGGGCCGCCTTCGGCCGCTTCGGGCATGACTTGGCCAATGGTGATGCCGCTGTTGAGGCCCGACAGCTCGCCGTCGGTGACCACCGCCACCTTGTCGCCCAGCCCGGCCCCCACCAGCGCGGCCATGAAGCTTGCGGCGAACACGGTGCCCGGCCCGCCTTTGGCGCCCATCATGCGCAGCACGATGACGTCGCCGGATTTCACGCTGCCATCTTGCAGGCCGGCAATGGCAAGGCTCTCGTCTTCGAAGACCTTGGCGGTGCCGACAAAGCGGCGCACCGACTCGGGCACGGCGGAGAGTTTGACCACGGCGCCGTCCGGCGCGAGGTTGCCGCGGATGACGATCAGCCCCGGCTCGCGGCGGAAGGGCTCGGACACCGGGCGGATGAAGGCCGCGTCCGGCTCCGGCACTGCGGCCAGGTTGGCCTCCAGCGTCTGGCCGGTGACGGTTTGCACCGTGAGGTCGAGCCGGTCGCGCAGGCGCAGCATCACGCCCGCGCAGCCACCGGCGGCGTCCATGTCTTCGATGCGGTGCGGGCCGTTGGGGCGCACCAGGGTGATCTGGTCGACGTCGGCGGCGCGCTCGAATTCGGCCAGCACGTCCACCGGGCATTCGGCCTCGATGGCGGTGGCGATGAGGTGGCGCACACAGTTCACCGAACAGCCGGTGGCCACCGCCACCGTGACGGCATTGCGGAAGGCCGCGGGGGTGAGGATGTCGCGCGGGCGGATGTTCTTTTCCACCAGTTCGACGATCTTCTGCCCGGCCTTCTCGGCCTGCGTGTACAGGCGGTCGGAGTTGGCGCGGATGGGCGCGCTGTGCGGCAGCGCCATGCCCAGCGCTTCGGCCAGACATTGCATGGTGTTGGCAGTGGCAAGGCCGGCACACACGCCCGGCCCCTTGATCGCGTGACGCGTCATGTCTTCGAGCTCGATCAGCGTCATCTTGCCGGCCTTCACGGTGCCAACGGCCTTGTAGACCTCTTCGATGTCCACGTGCTTGCCGCCGCACTCGCCGCCCAGTTGGTAGCCACACGGCAAGATCAGCGCGGGGATGTTGAGGCGGCCGCAGGCCATGAGCTGGCCCGGCGTGGTCTTGTCACACGAGGCCAGCAGGATCATGCCGTCCAGCTCGGCGCCTTCCACCTGCACTTCGACGTCGTTCACCAGCAGGTCGCGCGTGGGCATCAGATAGCGGCCCTGCTTGCCGGCGCTGGTGACGAAGTCAGACGGCGCCACGGTGCGGATCTCGAAGGGCACGCCGCCGGCGGCGCGGATGGCCTTTTCCACCGCCTTGGCCACGTCGTCGAGGTGGGCGTAGCACACCGACAGCTTGCTCGACGAGTTGACGATGGCGATCTTGGGCTTGTGGAAGTCTTCCTCTGGAATGCCCATTGCCAGCCATTGCGCACGGCGTACTGCCCAGCGCGTGGTACCGGGTTCGAAATTACTGCGCAGCGTATCCGCCATGTGTGGCTCCGTACCTGTGTCGGGTGGGTAAAACGAAAACGTCGAAAGCGGCTTCAGTCGTCGAGGCGCGCGCCGTCGCGGTTGAGCGCCGCGCGCAGTTCATCGCCGCGAATGGCCCGCGGGGCCACGCCCTCGCGCACCGCAATGGCCGCGGCCAGACCAATGGCCTGGCCGTAGGCAAAGCACTGCGCGGTGACGCGGGCCGAGGCCATGGCCTCGTGCTCGGCCGAAAGGCAACGCCCGGCCACCAGCAGCGATTCACCACGCTGCGGCACGAAGCAGCCGTACGGCACCTCGTAGGTGTCCTCGAACAGCCACGACAGGCGCGGCTTCTCGCCCGAGTGCAGTTCGATGGGCCACGGGCTGCGCGCGATGCCGTCGGCACGCTTGGTGCCGGCCACCACGTCGGTGTTGGCCAGCGTGGCGATGCCGGCCACCTGGCGCGTCTGGCGCACGCCCACCTGCACGCCGGTGTCGTTCACGAAGGCGTGTTCGCAGCCGGCGAGGTGGTCGCGGAAGAAGCGCTCGTACTCGCGCACCTGGCGGCGGCCTTCGATCTCGGCCTCGGTGATGTCGGCCACCTGGATGGGGTTGAGCTCGCGCCCGTCACGCCCGACGATGCGTGTGGCATTGCACAGCAACTCGCCGGGGCGCGGCGTCTCGAACAGGAAGACCTTGGCGCGCGGCAGGCGGTAGCGCCCCGCCGCGTTGGCTTCGGAAATGGCCTTGGCCACGCTGTCGCCGAGAATCGAATCCGGCCCGTAGGTGGCGACGAAGCGCTCCACGTCCACGCCCATCAGGCGGAAGATCATGGTCGGGTTCTGCACCTTGCCTTCATGGCCGACGGTGAAGGGCAAGCCGGCCATGGCGACCACGTCGGCGTCGCCGCTGGCGTCGATGGTGAGCTTGGCGCGCACTTCGATACGGCCTTGCTTGGTCCAGGCCATCACGCCGGCCACGCGCTCGCCGCCGTCCATCAGCACGTCGGTGACCTGTGTGTGCAGCAGCACGCGCACACCGGCTGCCTGCAGCAGATCGTCGGCGGTTTCGCGCCACACCAGCGGGTCATGCACATGCGTGAAGGTGCGGCCGTAACGCACCGGGCCGGTCAGGCCGTGGCGCGCCGTCATGGCCTGCACGAACTCGTCGGCAAAGCCGAACACCACCTGGCGCGGCGGCGCACTGTCGGATTCGGCCGCCTCGTACAGCCCGCACACGGTGCCGGACAGCCCCGCGACGGCGCCGCCGCCGCAGAAGCCGTAACGCTCCAGCACCACCACGTCGAGCCCGCGCCGGGCGGCACTCACTGCCGCCGCCACACCCGCCGCCCCGCCACCGACCACCAGCAGGTCGGCGTCGATGTGGCCCACCGTGCGGGCATCCTTCAGGGTTTCATTGGACATGGCTCATCCTCCCTAGAAGCCCAGCACTTGCGATGGCAGCCACAACACCAGTTGCGGGAAGATCATCACGATGCCCGCCACCGCCAGTTGCAGCAGGATGAACGGAATCACGCCGCGGTACATGTCGGGCAAGGTGATCTCCGGTGGACTCACCCCACGCAGGTAGAAGATGGCCGGGGCCATCGGCGGCGTCAGGTAGCCGGTCTGCAGCATCAGCATGAAGAGGATGCAGAACCACGCCACGTCGAAGCCGGCCGCAGCGATCAGCGGCGCGAAGATCGGGATGAAGATCAGCGTGACCGACGCCCATTCCAGGAAGAAGCCGGCAATCAGCGTCAGGAACAGCACCAGGAACAGCAGACCCCACGGGCCGAGGCCCAGCGCGTCGATCAGGTTCTGCACCACCGCCATGCCGCCGGTGCCCGCGAACACACCGGTGAACATGTTCCCGGCGAGCAGGATCATCATGATCATCGAGGTGATGCGCAGCGTCGCCATCAGCGCATTCATGAAGATGGCCATGGTGAAGCGGCGGTAGAAGATGGTCAGGCCGACCGAGCACAGCGCACCCAGCGCAGCCGCCTCGGTGGGCGCGGCCCAGCCCATGATCAGCGAGCCGAGCACCGAGAAGATCATGATCATCGGCGGCAGCAGGGCATACACCGTGATGCGCACCTTCTCCCAGAAGCCGGGGTCGTCGGGCGAGGGTTCGCTGCGCGGGCCGTACTCGGGCTTGAGGATGCAGATGCCCACCACGTAGGCCGCGTAGCTGCCGGCCAGCAGCAGGCCGGGGAAGACCATGCCCATGAACAGGTCGCCAATCGACACGTTGGCCAGCGGGCCGAGCACCACGGCCACCACCGACGGCGGAATGATGGTGCCGAGCGAGCCGCCGGCACAGATGGTGCCGCTGATCAGCGCCTTGTTGTAGCGGTGCTTGAGCATCGGCGGAATGGCCAACAGGCCGATCACCGCCTCGGCCGCGCCGATGACGCCGGTCGAAGCGGCGAACAGGATGCTCATCAGGATGGTGCCGAGCGCCAGGCCACCGGGCAGACGCTTGGTCCACAGGTGGATGGCTTCGAACAGCCGGTCGGCAATGCCGGATCGCTCCAGCATCGAGCCCATGAAAACGAACAAGGGCACCGCCGCCAGCACGAAGTTGGAGGCGACCTCTTCGACCTTGTCGATGAGCAGGAAAATCAGGTTGTCGCCGAAGGTCAGCAGGCCGAACACCAGCGTGGTCGCCATCAGCGAGAAGGCCACCGGGAAGCCGACGAAGATCAGCATCAGCAGCATCGGGAACATCAACAGGGCAAGGTATTCGGACATCACGCGTTCTCCAACTCAGCGGACTTGCCCGAAACGATCTGGAAGCCTTTGATGATTTCGCCGACGACTTGCAGCGTCAGCACCACGAAACTGATCAGGAACACCAGCCGGTAGGGCCACACCACCGGGTTCCACGAGGAGTGGCCGGAGGTTTCGTTATCCACCCATGCGGTGTCGAAATAGCCCCACAGCCCCCAGCTCAACCACAGCAGGCAGGGCAGCAACAGAAACAGGTAGCCGGCCGTGCGGATGCCGGCCGTGACTTTGGGCGAAACGAAGTTGTCGATCAGATCGACACGGACATGCGAGCCTTCGCGCAGCGTGTAGGCCGCGCCGAGCAGGAAATGCGAGCCCATCATCATGTAGCCGATTTCGAAGGCCCACACCGTGGGCGCATTCAGCGCATAACGCGTGAATACTTCGTAGGCGGTGGCCAGCACCAGAGGCACCACCAGCCAGGCCGCAATCACACCGACACAGCCGGTGATGCGGTCAATAAGGCTCAACACCTTTTGCATGATTTTCTTCCCGGGATGCAGGGTCGGCACGCACCGCCCCCAAGGCCAGCCGGATCACGGCGTGACGCAGGGGCGGGTACGTTGCGAGAAACGGCGCTTACTTGGCGCCTTCGACCTTCACGTTGCGGTAGCGACCGGCGTCGGCCCAGAGCTTTTCGAACTCTTGCTGGCTCTTGAGCACGCGAGCGAACCACTGGTTGGTCTGCGCCTGCTTGTCAGCCCATTCCAGGCCGGTGCGGCGGGCGAGGTATTGCACCTCGGGGTCGAGATCGACGATCTCGTTGCCTTGCTGGCGATAGAACTCCAGCGCCTTGGCATCTTCCTGACCGATCTTCAGCCAGGATTCATACGTCACCAGCTTGGCGGTGAGCTCGATCAGCTCCTGGTCGGCCTTGGTGAGCTTGTCCCAGACGCGCTGGTTGATGACCATCTCGAACGGCGCGGTAGGTTGATGCACGCCCGGAATGATCAGGTACTTGGCGACCTTGGAGAAGCCCGGCGAGATGTTCTCCCACAGCGTGCCCCACTCGGTGGCATCGATCACGCCACGCTCGAGCGCCGCGTAGATTTCACCGCCCGGCGTGGTCACCGGCGCCGCGCCCATGGCGGCCGACATCTCGATCCACGCACCGGCGGTGCGCAGTTTCAGGCCTTGCAGATCCGCCAGGGTCTTGACCGGCTTACGCGAGTGCAGGAAGACCTCGGCCGTGCGGATGAACAGCGGCATCGACACCACGCCGAACTCTTTCAGACGGAATTCGCGCTGCAGCTCCACGCCGCCGCCTTCGTACAGCCAGTGCAGCATGCGCTCGGTGTCGAAGGTGCCGGCGTAGCCGCCGAACAGCACCGTGGTGTTGTCCTTGCCCCAGTCGTAGCCCATCCACAGATGGCCCATGTCGGCGATGCCGTTCTTGACGGTTTCGCTGACCTTCAGCGCGTTCCCCAACGCGCCGCCGGGAAACACCTGCACTTCCATGCGACCACCGGAAAGCTGCTTGAGACGGTCGGCAAACGCCTTGGCGCCGATGTCCATCAGCGGGCCACCGGCCCAGCCCGTCGCCATCTTCCATTTGCACGAGCCGACTTTCGGACACGACGTCTCCTGCGCCATGGCCGACGAGGCTCCGAACAGCGAACCGATTGCCAGCGTCAACGAGGCCAGCACCACGCCACATTTCTTTCTCATTTCAGTCTCCTCCAGTTGTTTTCACTGCTTTCGAGTCGCTCCCGCCGGGGGCGGAAAGGCCACTTCTTTATTGTTTTTATCCGCATGCGAAAGGCGCGCGAAGCCTCTGATCACACACGTATATGTGTAATATACTAGTTGTATGGCTTTACATCGTCAAGCATCAAAAGCGGCTCTGCGCATTGGCGTTGGCAACGATGACAGGGGCTTGCACCTATAATCGGCGCATACGATTTGCGGAGCACACGATGCCCAGGAAAACCTCCAGCCCGAAACGCTCTGCCGGCGCCACCGAAAAGCCAGCCGCGGGCAGCCCCGGCGAACCGCGCACCACACTCAAGGACGTTGCGTACGCGCAGCTCGAAGAGGCCATCGTCACCCTCAAGCTGGCACCTGGCGCCGTAGTGTCGGAACTGGCCATGAGCGAAATGACCGGCATCGGCC
Source organism: Pseudazoarcus sp. NS20 (assembly GCF_059703745.1). NCBI lineage: Bacteria > Pseudomonadati > Pseudomonadota > Betaproteobacteria > Rhodocyclales > Zoogloeaceae > Pseudazoarcus > Pseudazoarcus sp. NS20. Next base: position 931,653 of record NZ_BAAKIY010000001.1, on the reverse strand, counting down.
GCACGCCCATCCGCGAGGCCATCCAGCGCCTCGCCCAGGAAGGCCTCATCGTGGTGCTGCCGCAGCGCGGCCTGCTGATCGCCGAGATGGACGTGCGCAAGCAATTGCGCCTGCTCGAAACCCGCCGCGAAGTCGAACGCCTGATCTGCCGCAGCGCCGCACGCCGCGCCAACGAAGCGGAGCGCAAACGCTTTGCCGAACTTGCCGCCGACTTTCGCAGCGAAGCCGACGCCAACGACGACACCCACTTCGTGCGCACCGACCGCGAGTTCAACGAGCTGTGTCTGGCCGCCGCGCGCAACGAGTTCGCCGAAGGCGCCATGCGCCTGATGCACGGCCTGTCACGCCGCTTCTGGTATGTGCATTACAAGCAGGCTGCCGACCTGCCCGAAACCGCCCGCTTGCACGCCGCCATTGCCGACGCGATTGCGGCCGGCGATGGCAATGGCGCGGCGCAGGCACTCGACAAGCTCCTCGACAGCATCGAGGCCTTTACCAAGGCCACGGTGCTGTCCGATCTGTGAGCGGCGCGGGCAATCACTCGCGCGAGTGATCCCAGAAATTGGGCAGACGCGTGCTCGCATAGCCCGACCTGAAGGGTTTGGTTTCACCGGTCGCGGGGTCGAACACCTGGCGCTTGAGCGCGGCGATGTTGGCGCCGTAAAGATGGATGCTCACGCTGACACGGTCAGCATAGGCATTGCCCACGTTGTGAATGTCACCGTGATCGGGCGACAGGATGTCGATGTCGCCGGGTTCGAGCCGCCTCTCTTCCACCAGCCTCATCGGCCGGCCGTCGCCATCGGGCTCGTAGCGATGGCACATCTCGGCGCCGCGCAGCATTCCGATCAAGCCCCACACCGTGTGGTTATGCACCGGAGTGGTCTGGCCCGGTCCCCAGATAAAGCTCGCCAGCGAAAAGCGCTCGAGCGGATCGCAATACAGCAGGTATTGCCGGTAGAACTGGGGATCGGGCACGGCGAATTCGTCGGGCAACCAGTCGTCACGCGAGATCAATTGCTTCAGCAGCGCGTGCGCGCGTGCCAGGCGCGCTGCGTCATCCAGCGGCTGAGCCACGCAGTCGGTCATCTCGCGGATGAAGTGGCGCACATGTTCATGGGCATGCATGCAGTTCTCCTCAGGCAGCCGCTTCGAGCAAGGCTCGACGTGCCGCACGTTGTCGTTTGAACTGACCGTACAGGCCATACACCAGCGACAGCAGGCTGAGCGCCAGCAAGGTACCGGCGATCGGCCGCGTGAAGATGCCGACCCAGTCGAAGTTGCTCAGCATCAGCGCGCGCCGCAGACTGATCTCGGCCACCGGTCCGAGCACCAGGCCGATGATCAGCGGCGCGATCGGGTAATCAAGCTTGCGCAGCAGAAAGCCGAAGGCACCGAACACCATCATCACCACCACGTCCATGACGTTGTTGCGCAGCGCATAGACTCCGGTCATGCACAGCACCACGATGCCAGGGCCCACCAGCGCGTACGGCGCGTCGAGAATCTTGGCGAAGTAGCGCGAGGCCTTCAGGCCGAAGAAGATCATCAGCAGGTTGGCCACCAGCATGCCGATGAACACGGAATAGACCAGCTCCTTGTTCTGCACCAGCATCATCGGGCCCGGCACGATGCCGTGGATGGTCAGGCCGCCGATCATCACCGCGGTGGCGGCGCTGCCCGGAATGCCCAGCGCCAGCAGCGGCACCATCGAGCCGCCTACGGCCGCATTGTTGGCGGCCTCGGGCGCGGCGATGCCTTCGGGCGCGCCGGTGCCGAACTTGCTCGGATTCTTCGACCAGCGCACGGCTTCGCTGTAGCTCATGAACGCCGCCGTGGTGGCGCCCACGCCCGGCAACACGCCGATGATGGTGCCCAGAATCGAGGACCGCGCCAGCGTGCCTTTCATCGCCACCATCTCGCTGACCTTGGGCAATGCGGTGGATACCTTGGTGATGCGGTCGCCCTCCTTCACCCGCTCGCTGAAGCGCACCAGCACTTCGGACAGCGCGAACATGCCGATGATGGCCGGGATGAAACCGATGCCCGACAACAGCATGTTGTTGCCGAAGGTGAAGCGGCTGCCGCCGGTCAGCGGATCGATGCCCACGGTGGCGATGATCAGCCCGAGCATGCCGGCCAGCAGAGCCTTGAACACCGAACTGGAGCCGATGGAGGCAATCGCCGTAATGCCCAGCACGGCCAGCGCGAAGTACTCCGCCGGGCCAAAACTCAGCGCAATCTTGGCCAACGGCGGGGCCGCCAGCATCAGCACGATGCTGCCGAACACGCCACCGATGGCGGACGCCGCAAGCGCGATGCCCAACGCCTTGCCGGCCTCGCCGCGCTTGGCCATGGGGTAACCGTCCAAACCCGTACAGGCCGCCTCGGGGCTCCCCGGCGTGTTGAACAGGATGGCCGAAATCGAGCCGCCGAAGGTCGAGCCCACATACACCGAGCCGAGCAGCAGCAAACCCTCTATGGGGCCGAAGCCGAAGGTAAATGGAATCAGCAAGGCCACGCCGACCACACCGGTCAGGCCCGGCAGCGCGCCGAATGCAATGCCCCACATCATGCCGATGACGATGAACAGGAAGGTCATCGGGTGGCTCAGCATGTATTGCGAGGCGGTCAGAAAACCGTCAATCACGAGACATCTCCTCGGGGCCGGCACGCCGCGCCGGCCGCATTGCCGTTCAATAGAACATCCGGCTCAGGCTTTCGAATGGCCCCATGCCACGCGGCAGCGGAAGCTCCAGCACCTTGACGAAGGCCAGGGTGACGAGCGCCGTGAAAGCGAAGGGGTAGATCGTTCCAAGCAGGCGATTGCCGTAGCCGATCAGCCGGATGGCGAGGAACAGGAAGATCACCGTGGCGATCATGAAGCCCACGGTCTGCAGGCCGACGAAATACGCCACCACCAGCAGGGCCGAGGCCCCGAGCTTGGCCCAATTCAAAGGCTCACCCGTGCTTCCGGTCTTGCCCGCAGCCAGGCGCGTGCGGATGTTCACCACGTTCTGCCAGATCAAGGCCAGCGCCAGCACCGCAACGATGACGAGCAGGATCTTCGCCCAGAAGTCCATGTCGATGCCCTTGTAGCGCGGGAACCGCTGGAATCCGTCCGCAACGAACCACAGATACGCCGAACCGACCAGCAAGACCACCGCAAAGGCGGTGTCTGCAAGCAGCTTTTTCATTCAAACCTCCCGAAACGCATTCGGGGGGCGGCCGCTTCACGGCTCGCCCCCCGACGGGTCAGATGTGCCCCAGGCTCTTCAGCACGGCGCGGTAGGTTTCGATTTCGCTGTCGAGGAAGGCCTTGAACTCGTCCGGCCCGAGAAGCACCGAGCGGTACTGCAGGCCGTTCTTCTCTTCGACCGACTTGTAGCGCGGGTCCTGCACGGCCTTCTGGAAGATGCTGAACAACGCGCCGGCATGCGCCTTGTCGTCACCCTGCTTCAGGGCAAAGCCACGCCAGCGGCCGAGCGTCACGTCGATGCCGACTTCGCGCGCCGTCGGCACATCCGGCAGCACCGGCAGGCGCTCTTCCGAGAACACCACCAGCGGGCGCAGGCGACCGGCTTCGATCAGCGCACGCGACGGGCCGTATTCCTCGTACATCAGATCGGTGTGACCACCCAGCACGGCGGACACGGACTCAGCCCCCGAATCGAACGGCACGGCGTTCAGTTCGGCACCCGAACGGGCGTTCCACAGACCAATCAGGGTTTCGTCGAAACCGGCTGCACCGGTCATCGAGATGCTCAGCTTGCCGGGGTTCTTGCGCGCCTGCTCGACCAGATCCTGCACGGTCTTGATCGGGCTGTCGGCGTTTACGTAGAACAGACCCTGGTCGTACTGCACGCGCGCCACCGGCATGAACTTGGTAGCGTCGATACGACCCTTGGCGTGGTTGATGACCTCTTCAGGGCCGATGGCCATCAAGGTATGACCGTCGGCGCGACCCGAGAAGAACTGCGTGGCCGCCGGAATGCCACCGCCGCCGGTCACGGACAGGCCCACCAGCGACTTGCCGGTGATGTCGGCAAAGGGCTGGCCGATGGCGCGGATGAACAGATCGGTGCCACCGCCGGGCCCGAACTGGTTGATGGCCTCCACGTTGCGTGCGGGATAGCCCTTCACATCTGCGGCCACTGCCGGCGCGGCCACCCCCAGGCTGAGCGCCAACAGCGCCACGAACTTCGTGATTCTGGTCTGCATCGTCGTCTCCTTGGTCGTTATCGTCGTTATGCGGTGCACACGGCGCATCCGTTGGAACGTTCTGCTATGAATGCGCCCTAGAACTAATATATTAGATATGTACCAGTTGCATAGTATGAACATGCAAGGCGAGGGTCAAGCTTTCTTTCGCCCCATCGCACGGGTTCGTGATGGGCATCACGCTGCCCCCGCTCGTGCCAGCCAACGCGCTGCGCCGGAGGCGCTGCGGAATTCGTCGAAGGCATGCACCGGCACGGCGGGAAAGGCTTCTTCCACCATCTTTGCCAACGCCCGCCCGGGGCCGATTTCCAGCACGGCATCGACGCCGTATTCCAGCATCGCCTCCAGACAGTCGTGCCAGCGCAGCGGCGCATGGATCTGGCGCGACAGCTGCGCCACCGAATCGTCGTGCCGTGCAATGGCACGGCCATCCAGGCCCGACAGCAGCACACCGGCCGGGGCGCGCCACGGCGCCTGCGCCAGCGCGCTGGCAAACGGCGCGGCGGCCTGTGCAATGAACGGGGTATGGGAGGCGATGCGTACATCCAGCCGGCGCAGGTGGCTGGCACCGCTGCGCCGGGCCGCCTCCTCGAACTCCTGCAAGGCCGGCAGCGGGCCGCCGACCACCAGATGACGCGGGCTATTGAGGATGGCGATCGCCACCCCAGCCGCGGCGGCGAGTCGCGCCACCTCGGCTTCGGTGAGCCCCAGCACGGCGGTCATGCCGAGTGGCTCGGGGCAACAGGCCGCGGCTTCGTCCATGCATGCGGCACGGCGCGCGGTGAGCGCCAGCGTGGTGGCGACGTCCCACACGCCGGCCGCGCCATGTGCGGCCATCTCGCCGACGCTGTAACCGGCAAACAGCACCGGCTCGACGCCCTCGGCGCGCAAGGCGGCGGTGGCGGCGAGCGCATGCGCCACCACCAGAATCTGGGCCAGACGGTTGTCGCTGAAGGTGTCGGGGTCGCGCGTGGCCAGCGTGGCGACGTCGAAGCCAGCCTGCGCCGAGGCGAGTTCAAGCACCTGCGTGGCGGCAGGCATGTGAGCCAGACGCTCGAACATCGCGGGGTGCTGGCCGCCTTGTCCGGCGCACAGCAAGGCTATTCGCATGGCTCCCATCCCTGTCGCTCGCAGGCTGCGACGAACAAGGTCGCCGCCAGCAGATCGGCCGCGCCACCGGGGCTGAGGTTTCGCTCCACGAAGCGCTCATGCACCTCAGCGGCACGCACCCACGCCTGCGGCTGCAACATGCCGCCCGCTTCCATGAAACGCCGTGCCTCGGCACGTGCGAAGGCCAAGCCGGCTTCACCGCCACGGTACAGCAGGTTGTTATCGTCCAGTACTAGGGCAATCGCGTACAAGGCTTGCAGGCTGGCGCGTTTGAGGCCGGCCGGGCGTGCTGCCCGCAGCGCCGGCAGCGCGTGTTCGAGCACCACCGGAAAACCCGCCGCGGCCTGCTCGCGCGCACCCGGCGCCTGGTAGCGAAAGCGCACGAAGTCGCCATGCGTGCGCGCCGGGCCGGCGGGCGCGGCGCGCATGATCTCTGCGCCCCATTCACCGCCCACCGTGGCGCATAACATGCGAGCGGACGGACGATTGGCGGCATGCAGACGCCCCGCCGCGGCCGCCAGCAGACCCAGAGAAAAGATGGCGCCGCGATGCGTGTTGCGCCCGTCGGTGGCGCTCAGCATGCGCACTTCGGCAGCACGGCCGATGGCCGCCAGATCGGCAAAGCGTGCGCCGTCGGCGCCGGCTTCGGCCAGTTCGGCGAAACACCCGCGCAGGGCCGCGATGCTGCGCACGAAGGTGGCGGCATCCATGTCGGGGTGAGCACCGCAATCCTGCGGCGAGACCAGACCCGGCTTGAGCGGGCAGGCCAACTCTTGCGCCAGCGCGGTCAGCGCCAGTGCATCGATGCGCGCAAAACGCGCACGCCGCGCACTTGAATGCAACGGACGCGGCGCACGCGCAAGGCTCATGTCAGGCCATCCCGGCACGCACGCGCGCCGCGATCTCCTGCGCATGTGGGCGGCCGCCGCGCTCGGCGCCCAGACGGCGGCGCGGGTCATCGGCACCCTCTTCGGCTTCGAGCGCCGCCAGCAAGGCCGCGCGGGCGTCGCCTTCAAACACGCCGTGCAGGCCACCGATGCGCACGAAGTTGTCCACGCCCGGCCCGAGCACCGGCTGGGTGCGCGACAACTCGGCCAAGCGCTCTTCAGGGATTTTCGTGACGCGCGACATGGCGCTCGGCGCCATCAGGCGCAGCTCGGCACCGGGCATGGCGTAGCAGGCGCCGGTAGCCATGCCGGTGGCCATGAAGCCGCCGCTGATGGCCAGCGTATGCACCAGGCCAATCACCTTGTGACCGCTGCGCCGTGCGACATCCAGACATTTGGTGAGGTGGGCGATGCAGCCGTTGTTGCCCATCAGCTCGTCCCACAGGCTCAGACGCTGACCGGAGTTGTCGACGATCAGCACCAAGGGCCGGCCCGGCGCGTTGCGCAAGGTGTCGAGCACGTGGCGTGCCATCGCCAGCGCCAGATCGGCGCCGATGTGGGCCTGCTCGGTGGTGCCGATGACCGACACCGCCTGCTCACCCACGCGGGCCGGCCCGGCCAGCAGCTTGCCCTCGCGCCGAACCCCGTGGAACTCGCCGAAAAGCTCGCGCAGCAAGGCGTCAGCCGGATGCACTGTGGCTTCAGTCATTGCACCCCCTCCACCGAGCGCACCACGCGGTCGAACGCGGGCGCGTCGAGCTCGGGCACGCGCTGCGGCTCGGCCACGCCGAGTTCGGCCCACACTTCGGTGCCGTCACGGCAATCGGCAAAGCGCGCAATGCGTGCTTCGAGGCGTGCCTGCTCGGCCTCCAGCGCATTGATGTCGAGCCGGCGTGACTTGCCCAGCACATCCGCCAGCGCGGCACGAAAAGCATCCATGTCGTCCGCCACCAGCGCGTCGATTTCGCCGAGCAGGCGCCGATGCTTGGCGCCCATGGTGCGCCACACCAAGGCGCGATCGCGCGAGTCGAACTCTTCGATGCCCTCCACCGCCTCGATGACCTCCGGGCCGGAGATCGACAGCCGCCCTTCTTCGCTGGCGACGATCCAGTCGCACGAGCGGGCGATGATTGACATGCCGCCGTAGCAGCCGTTCTTGCCGCCGATGCCGACGATCACCGGAATACCGGCCGCGCGCACCGCCAGCACCGCACGCTGGATTTCGCCCATGGCGATCAGGCCGGCATTGGCCTCCTGCAGGCGCACGCCGCCCGAATCGACCAAGAGAATCACCCCGTCCGGTCGGGTATCGAGCGCGCGCTCGACCAGCCCGGTGATCTTGGCGCCGTGCACCTCACCCACCGAGCCGCCCATGAAGCTGCCTTCCTGCGCGGCGATCAGCACCGCACGACCGGCCAGCCGGCCTTCGCCCACCACCACGCCGTCGTCGAAGGCCACCGGCATGTCGAGCATCGGCAGATGCGGGCTGACGCAGCGCGCGCGCGGCCCGCAGAACTCGCGAAAGCTCCCGGCATCGAGCACGCCCGACACGCGCGCACGCGCACCGGCCTCGAGAAAACTGTGACGCGCTACCCCTCTCATGCCGCACCCCGCTTCAAGTCGGCCGCCGCCTGGTCGAGGCGCAAGCCGACCACGGCCGGCGTGGCCCCGCCGTCATTGATCGAGATGCGCACGTCGGCGAGTTGCTGGCGCGTGACGAAGTCAGTCAGCACCTGATTCCAGGTGCGCTCGAAACCGCGAATGGCGGTATCCACCACCGCCACGCAGTGCCCGCCCAGCGCTTCGCGCTCAAGCATCACTTCCAGGTTGCCGGAGCCGACGACACCGGCGTGAGCGAAGTCGCCCGGCGGAGGCGTGCCGCCGTCACCGAGCGTGAATTCCAGATGTTCCATGGCTACCTCACCAGTTGCGGAAGCGGGCGGGCGGGTCGTACAGGCCCTCCGACCAGCGCACCAGATCCTTGATCGAACGCGCGGCCAGCAAGTCGCGCGTGGCCAGTCGTGCATCCACCCCGAGGTCTTCCGGGTAGGCCACAGCGCCCTTCGCACGCAGCCGCTCGACCATCGCGCGGTCGCGCGCCATGCCCACTTCGGTGTAGCCCGCCACGCCGCGAATCGCTTGCTCGCGCTCTTCGGGGCCATCGCACAGCAGCAGGTTGGCAATGCCCTCTTCAGTGACGATGTGGGTCAGATCGTCGCCATACACCATCACCGGCGGCAGGGGCAGGCCGAAGGATTCCTGCAGCGCCCAGGCGTCAAGCCGCTCGACAAAGGTCGGGCTGAGCCCCTCGCGGAAGGTCTCGACGATCTGCACCACCAGCTTGCGCCCACGCGGCATGTGATTGCCACGCTGCGCCTCGGCGCCGGCCTTCAGCCACGGCTCGCTGCCATGACGCCGCCCGCGCGATTCGGAGCCGAAGTTGGGCGCGCCGCCAAAGCCGGTGATGCGCGCCAGCGTGGCGGTCGATGAATTGCCTTCGAGATCGATCTGCAGGGTCGAGCCGATGAACAGGTCGGAGTAGTGCCCGGCGAGCTGGCAGAAGATGCGGTTCGAACGCATCGAGCCGTCGCGGCCGGTGAAGAACACGTCGGAGCGCTCGGAGACGTAGCGCTCCATACCCATCTCCGAACCGGCACAGTGGATGCCTTCGACGAAGCCCGACTCGATGGCCGGAATCAGCGTGGGGCACGGGTTCACCGACATGTAGCGACAGATCTTGCCGCGCAGGCCCAGCGATTCGGCATAGGTCGGCAGGATCAGCTCGATGGCGGCGGTGTCGAACCCGATGCCGTGATTGAGCCGCGCCACGCCGTATTTCTCGTAGATGCCGCGGATGACCATCATCGCCATGCGGATCTGCACTTCGGTGATGGCCGCCGGGTCGCGCGTGAAGATGGGTTCGATGTAATACGGGCGCGGCGCCTCGACCACGAAGCTGACCCAGTCGCCGGGCACATCCACGCGCGGGACCTTGTCGACGATGCGATTCACCTGCGCGATCAGGATGCCCGACTTGAAGGCTGTGGCCTCGACGATGGCCGGCGTGTCTTCGGTGTTGGGGCCGGTGTATAGATTGCCGTCACGGTCGGCGGCATCGGCGGCGACAAAGCTCACGTGCGGCGTGAGGTCGCAGAAGTAGCGGCTGTAGAGTTCCAGGTAGGTGTGGATGGCGCCGACCTTGATGCGGCCCTCCTTCACCAGCCGCGACAGGCGCAGCCCTTGCGGGCCGGAATAACAGAAGTCCAGCCGTTCGGCGATGCCGCGCTCGAACACGTCCAGGTGCGGCGCCAGCGCAATGTTGGACTGCACGATGTGCAGGCCGTGCAGCTTCTCGGGCGAGGCACTCGCCAGGCACTCGGCCAGAAAATCGGCGTGCTTCTGATTGTTGCCCTCGATGCACAGCCGGTCGCCGGGCTCGATGACGGCCTCCATCAGCGCCACCACGTCGGCCGCCGCCACCAGCTTGCCGTTGGCGATCGCAGCAGCGCGCGCCATGCGGGCCTCGTAGCGCTTGCGCAGCACCGACCAGTCTCGCTCTGCGACGTCGGCCGATGCCGGCGCCGTCCCTGTCTCTTGCGTCATGCCTCACCTGCCTTCAGCTGGCCCCGGGCGGAGCTTCAAGTGGGATACTTCTAATATATTACTTGTATTGTGTCGCGGGAGAGACGATCACGCAAGCCATCCATGCAGATGAACAGCCATTGATTCAGATCAACTGACATACCAGGATCATCCCTCAGCATGTCCTCACGCATTTGCCGCGCACGCTCACGAGGACCGCAACATGACCCATCCCGAAAACCCCGCACAGCCGCCGCCACCGCGCTCGCTGGCGGACTTCATCGGCTGCCACGCCAGCATTGTCGGACACCTCGACACGCTGGGCGAGCTGAACCAGCTGCTGGCTGCTGCGCGCCGAGCGCGCGAACGCGCAGCCACTACCCTTGAAGTGTTCGAAGACTTGATCGTGAATCACCACGAAGAGGAAGAGCGCGAGCTCTTTCAGGCGGTGTGCAAAGCCGCCGCCGCGGGACGGGAGCGTGAAGAGGTGGTGGCGCTGACCGAGCGCCTTAGCACAGATCATCGACGGCTCGAAGCGCACTGGAAAGCCGTCCGGCCGGGGCTGGAGCGGATTGCGGCAGGTGGCACGGAAGCACTCGATCTCGAGGCCGTGCTGCGGCTGGTAACCGGATATCAGACCCACGCCCATTTCGAGGAAACGCGCTTTCTGCCCCTGGCCAGCCGCGTGCTGGGCCGGGCCGACCCCGAGCTGGCACAACTGGGCCATGCCCTGCACATCCGGCGTGCGATGAAAACCACCCCGACCTTCACCTGAGCGGCGCACCGCCCTCAGGCGGGTTCGTTGAGCCCGAGCAGGCTGGCCAGCGTGGGGGCCTCTTCGCGGCGGTCGAAGCAGATGCTGCGTTCGAGCGCTTCCAGGTGGGCCTGCATCAGTCTGGTGGCACCGGCCGCGTCGCGGCGCTCAATGCAATCGACGATGTGTTCGTGTTCGTCGTGCTCGCAACTGGCGTTGCCCGGCGGCTCGTACAGCGACACCACCAGCGCGCAGCGCGAGATCAGTTCGGCCAGATAGCCTTCGAGTACCGGATTGCACGCCAGCGCCGCCACCTGACTGTGGAAGGAGCTCGCCAGACGTGCCCACGCCGGCTGGTCGAAGCGGTGCATGGCTTCGTGCTCGCTGCGCAGATGGGTGCGCAAACGTGCGATGTCGGCCGGGCTGGCGCGCTCGGTGGCCAGCGCCACCAGTGCCGCCTCGACCGCACGCCGCGCCTCGAACACGGCACGGATCTCGTCCGGCGTGGGTACCGCAACCACGGCACTCTGATTGGGGCGCAGGCTCACGATGTGATCGTTGGCGAGCGCCTGCAGCGCCTTGCGCACCACCGCACGGCTGACCTTGTAGAGCTTGGCCAATGAGGCCTCGGGCAAACGCGTGCCGGGGATCAGCCGGCGATCCATCACGGCATCGAAGATCGAGCTGTAGATGCGCCGCTCGGCATCGCCGTTGCCGCGCGAGCTGGTCGAGGTGGCTTCGCGCACCGGCGTGCGCTGCCGTGCGGCCGGCTTTGCGGCAGGAGTGCGTGAGGTACGTGAAGTGCGTGGCATGCTCGTGTCGTGCGGTTCAGTGGGCGGTCGGCCAAGGTTCGAATCTTATCAACCCGGAGGCATTTCGGCCGCGTTCGCTGTTGCGGGCTGAATTCCAAGCGCATCGACATGCCGGCAGATGGCCCCCGGCGTGGTCATCCAGATCAGGCCGTCGTCACGCAATGCCGCAAGACGCTCCAGTGCGCGCCGCATGTGACGCAGGCGGTGCGGCTGGCCTACAAGGTAGGGATGCAGCGCCAGCCCCATCACCAGCGGCTGCGAGGCGGACTGCTCCAGCATCTCGTCGAGGTTGTCGAGCACCATGTCGAAGAAGGCCGGCGCTTCCATCTGGCGCGCGACCAGCATGGGAATGTCGTTGAGCTCCTGCGGATAGGGAATCGACCAGATCGCGCCGCCGTCACGCGTTGCCATGCGCACCGGTTGGTCGTCGTGGCACCAGTTGAGGGTGTAGCGGTAGCCGGTTTCGGCCAGCAGATCGGGCGTGACGCGGCTTTCCGAAATCCACGGTGACAGCCAGCCATCGGGCGCGCGGCCACTGCGCTGCGCGATGCGCTCGCGGCACCCCGCCAGCAGGGCGCGCTCGGTGGCTTCGTCGTAGTCCCCTTGCCGTACGGCATTGGTGTGGCCGTGACCCACCAGCTCGTCACCACGCGCGGCAAAGGCCGCCACCAGCTCAGGGCAATGCTCGTACAAAGCGGTGTTCAGAATGGTCGCCGTGGGCAGGCCGAGCGCATCGAACAACTCCAGACAACGCCACGCGCCCACGCGGTTGCCGTACTCGCGCCAGCTGTAATTGAGCACGTCGGGCTCGGGCATGGCCGGGCCGATCTTGGCGCCCATGCCCTCGCCGAAGGCGAAGTGCTCGATGTTGAAACCGAGGTACACCGCCAGGCGCGCGCCGTTCGGCCAGTCGTACTGCGGGCGTTCGGTGATGGCGCTGTAGCCGAAGCGCCCGTGGCCCGCCACCGGCGCAAATGCATCGTGCTTGCTCATCGACGCGTCCTCAGGCCTGGATGCCGGCGCGAGTCAGCAGCCATTCGGCGCTGTCGTTCCAGACATCCATCTGCACGATCTTGCCGCCCCGCAGCACGTAACGGTCGACATAACGGTTGCCCTCGAACGGCGTGCCATCGGGCCACTCGCCGAACAGCGTGCCGAGCGAATACACGATGGTCTCTTCCGGGCTGGCGCCAGCCACCACTTCGTAACGCTCGTACTTCTTCTGCACCTTGATGTAGCGGCCCTTGTTGAAGGCGGTGCATTCGGTCGGGTCTTTCATCTCGCGCCCGCCGGTGAAGCGGATGCGCATGTCCGGAGAGACGAACTGACGCGCGCCGACCGGATCGGGAATCATGATCGTCCGAAGATAAGTGTCGACAACTTCGACCATCTCGTGAGCGTAGTCGGTATCGGCGATGATCATGATTTGTGCGTTACTCATGGGATTTCCTCGTTCTGCACTTAAAGAGTGCGTTCATCATGGGCCGCGAACCGCAAAACAGGTGTTACCACTTGGCGCGATTCTTGCTGAAACTCTTGTACACAAACTTTTGAAACCACGGGCCGGGAATTGTCTGACTTGGCAACGCACCTGCGCCAGATCGCATGCCTGCCGAACACCTTTTCCCCACCCGCCTCAACCACGGAACTCTCATGCAAGCAAAGAAAACCATGCTCGTCACCGGCGGGGCGATCGGCATCGGGCGCGCCACGGCCATCGCCTTTGCCGCCAACGGTGCTCACGTTGTCGTCACCGACGTGCTCGATCGCGAGGGTGCGGAGGTCGTGCAACAAATTCATGCCGCCGGCGGCAGTGCCGAATTCAAACACCTGGACGTGCGCTCCACGGCCGAGGTCGATGCCGTGGTTCAGGCCGTTGAAGCGGCGCACGGTCACATCGACACGCTGGTGCTCAATGCCGGCATCGCGCATCGCGTGCCGCTTGAGCAGCTGACCGACGAGAAGTGGGATTTCACACTCGACATCGATCTGAAAGGCATGTTTCGCGTAGCGCGTGCCGCCTTGCCGAAGATGCGCACGCGCCGCAGCGGCGCGGTGGTGTGCCTGACGTCGTTGATGGGGCTGGCCTGGGGCTGGCGCGAGCACGCGCATTACTCGGCCGCAAAGTCCGGCGTGATCGGGCTGGTGCGCGGGCTGGCGATGGAAGTGGCCGGCGACGGCGTGCGCGTGAACGGCGTCTCGCCCGGCTTCGTCGATACCGCGCAGCTTGCGTCCGAAGAGCATTCGCTCGGCCGTGAGGGCATTCGTCAGGCCGCGGGTTTCATCCCGCTGGGCCGCGTGGGCATCCCCGACGAAATTGCAGACGTGATTCTCTTTCTGGCTTCGCCCGCCTCGCGCTACATCACCGGCCAGATCATCGTTGTCGACGGCGGACTCGTCGTTGCCGGCCGTTGAGGCCACTGGCCCGACGGCCCACCTCAAGCCTTTCACCGTTACAGGAGGACACCCATGCGCACTGTTCAGATGGAGCAGATGAACACCCGAAGCTTCAGCGAAAACGGCTATGACACGGCGATCATCCCGATCGGTGCCTGCGAGAGTCACGGTGACCACATGCCCTTCGGCACCGACGGTCTCACCGCGCACGCGCTGGCCGTGAAGATTGCCGAGAACTGCACGCGCACCTTCGTGCTTCCGCCCTACTTCTACGGCATGAGTCAGCACTACCGGCACAAGCCAATGTGCATTTCGGTGAGCAACGACACGCAGGTCCGCGTGCTGTCGGACATCATCGAATCGCTCCACCACTGGGGCATCCGCAAGATCCTGATCCTCAACGGGCACGACGGGAACATTCCCTGTGCCGAAGTGGCCGCGCGCGACATGAAAGTGCGGCACCCCGAGCTGTCGCTGGCGGTGTTCGACTGGTGGACCATCCTCGGCGAGATGCTGCCGCCCGACACTTTCGACACCTGGCAAGGCTGGGGGCACGCCGGCGAGGCGGAAAGCTCGATCGGGCTGGCGCTGTTTCCGCAGTGGATGCACATGGAGCACGCCCGCGGGCAGATACCCACTCGACTCGACCCCTTCGTGAAGGAGATCTGGACCTTCGACGAGCTCACCGCGTACGGGGCGACCGGCGCAGCCAATCGGGCCACCGACGAGAAGGGCAAGATGATCGTGGACGCGGTCACACGCTACATGACCGAGTACATGCTCCGCTTCGAGGCCGAAGGCCTGCAATATCACCCGGTGGACTCCGACGACTATCACGATTGAATAACCGGCGGGAGGGCGCACTCGCCGTCCCGCCGGCGCGCTCAGGCGCTGCGGCGCCCCAGATAGGCTTCCATCACCCGCGAATCGGAAGCCAGTTGCTTCGAGGGGCCTTCGATGGCCACCACCCCGTTTTCCATCACGTAGGCGCGGCGCGACACCGCCAGCGCCTGATTGGCGAGCTGCTCGACCAGCAGCACCGCCAGACCGGCCTTGTTCAGCTCGACCAGCACCGGGAACAGCATGTCGAGAATCTTCGGTGCCAAGCCCAACGACAGCTCATCGATCACCAACAAGCGCGGGTTGGAGGCCAGACCGCGGGCGATGGCGAGCATCTGCTGTTCGCCGCCGGACAATGACCCGGCGAGCTGGGTGCGGCGCTCGGCGAGCCGCGGGAATAGCTCGAAAGCGTGATCGATGGCCTGCTGGATTTTTTCCGGCGAACGCGAGAACACGTAGGCCCCCACGCGCAGGTTGTCTTCCACCGACTGGTCACCGAAAACGTGACGACCTTCCGGCACCATCGCCAGACCACGCTTGACCATCGCATGCGCGGGCAGACGCGTGACATCCTCACCGGCAAATTCGATGGAGCCCGCCGAGGGCGCGACGACACCGGAGATGGCCTTCATCATCGACGACTTGCCGGCACCGTTGGAGCCGATGACGGCAACGAAATCGCCCTCTCCGACCTGGATGGAAACCCCCTTCACCGCCTGGACATGGCCATACGCGACCTGGAGGTCGGAGATACGCAGCAATTCCTTGCTCATTGGTCCACCTGCTGTTCCGGGTTGATGGCGGCAGTGCCGAAGTAGGCCTCGATCACGCGCGGATCGTCCTGCACTTTTTCGGGCGAACCCGATGCGATGACCTGCCCGTAATCGAGCACCGTCACGTGGTCGGACACGGCCATGATCATGTCGACGTGGTGCTCGACCAGCACCACCGTGATGCCGAGGGATTTGAGGTTGCGAATGAGCGCGATGAGGTCGTCGATCTCGGCGTGCGTGAGCCCGGCGGCCGGTTCGTCGAGCAACAGCACTTCGGGCGACAAGGCCAGCGCGCGCGCGATTTCCAGCCTGCGCTGGTGACCGAAGGCCAGGTTCTTGGCGGTCTCGTCGGCGAAGTCCGCCAGACCCACGTAGTCGAGCAGCATGCGGGCATTGGCGCGCATGCTGCGCTCCTCGCTGAAGTAGCCGGGCAGACGCGCCACGGTGCTCGCAAAACCTGCGCTGTAGCGCGAATCGAAGGCCACCAGCACGTTCTCTTCCAAGGTCATGTCGGCGAACAGCTCGGTGTTCTGGAAAGTCCGCGTCAGGCCGTTGCGCGCGATGCGGTCACTGCGCGTCGCATTGATGCTCTTGCCGCGCAGGGAGACCTCGCCTTCGGTCGGCTTGTAGAAGCCCGACAGAGCATTGAGCAAGGTCGTCTTGCCGGCACCGTTGGGGCCGATGATGGCGTGGACGGTGGCACGCTGGATCGACACATTCACACTGGAGACCGCGGCCAGGCCACCGAAGCGGATGGTCAGATCTTTGGTGGACAACACCGGCCCGTCGCTCGCCGCGTCGATGCGCAACAGAGCGGACGCCTCGTCCGACGGTTTGGGCCACGCCTCGGGACTGCGCTCGCGCTGCGACGAGCGGTTGCGCAGCAATTCAAACCAGTGCTTGACGGTGCCGACGATGCCGCGCGGTAGGAAGAAGATCACGACGGCGAGCAATGCGCCGTAGGCAAACAGTTGCCACTTGCCGAAGGCCTGCAGTGCGTTGGGAATCCAGGTCAGCACACCGGCACCGATGATGGGGCCGAGCGTGGTGCCGGAGCCGCCCAGGATCACCATCAGCAGGAAGCGGATAGAGTCCGCAAAGGTGAAGGTATCGGGATTCACGTAGCGGTTGAGGTAGGCATAGAGGCCCCCGGCAATGCCGGCATACACGGCCGCGATGACGAAGGCGAATACCCGCCGCGCGGTCGGGTCGAGGCCCAGCGAACGCGCCGCCACTTCGGACTGCGCCACGGCTCGCATCGAGCGCCCGAAGCGCGAGTACATGACGTTGTGGTGGATCAGGAAGCACACGAACAGGATCACCGCGATCAAGGCGTACAGGCCTTCGGTGCCAAGCTCGCCAAAGCCGAAGTCGATGCGCGGCACATTCGAGATGCCCAGCGTGCCGCCGGTGACAGTGCGCCAGTCGACCACCACGTTCTGCACGATGAGGCCGAAGGCAATTGTCACTACGGCAAGGTACACACCCCGCACACGCACCGTCGGGTAGGCCAGCGCAACACCGAAAATCGCGCTGAGGGCAATTGCCGCTCCCATCGCCGGGATGAAACCCCAACCAAAGTTGGTTGCCAGCACGGCCGCGGTGTAGGCCCCCAGGGCATACAGACCCGCCTGCCCCAGTGAGACCAGCCCGGCCAGGCCGACCAGAATGTTCAGGCCCATGGCCACCAGCGCATACACCATGAACAACATCACCACGCGCAACTGGAAGCTGTTGGAAACCAGGAACGGTGCCAGGATCAGAAACGCGCCAAACAGCAGTGCAATGACCGGGAAGGCATTTTTCGAGAGGAGGGATTTCATACCTTTTGCACCTCTTTCGGAGCGAAGATGCCTTTCGGGAAGATCAGCAACAGAATGATCATTACGCTGAAGCCGACGACCTCACGCGCAGCGGTAGAGCCAAAGCCCTCGACGAAACGCTCGAGAATGCCGTAGCAGAATCCGACGATGACCACGCCGCGCGCATTCGACATGCCGGCGATGATGGCCACCAGAAAGCCCTTCAGGCCCAACAGCAAACCCATGGTCGCGGACACCTGCACGATGGGCGCAGCCAGAATGCCGGCCACCGCGCCGAGCGCGGCGGCAACGGCGAACGAGATGGAAGCAACGCGCTTGACGTCGATGCCCATCAGCCCGGCGGCCATCGGGTTGAGCGCAACCGCACGCATGGCGCGGCCGAGCATGGTGTGCTTGTAGAAGCCGTCGAGCGCGAACAGCAGCGCAATGGCGGCCACCGGGACGAGCAGCTCGTGCATGAACACGCCTGCGCCCATGAAGATGATCGGCTCGTTCATCAGCGGTGATGGCAGCGAGCGCGGGTCGGAACCGAAGGTGATGGTGACAAAGGCCTCGAGCATCAGCCCGATGGCGATGGTCGACAGCATCCATCCGATCGACGATGGACCGTGGTTGAGCGGGCGCACCGCAACGCGTTCGATGATCACGCCAAACAGCGCGGATACGGCGATCGCAATGGGTATGCCGAAATACAGCGGAATGCCCGACCACATCAAGGCAACCGAGATGACCGCGCCGATCATCAGGGTGTCGCCATGGGCGAAGTTCACCGCCCGAACGGCCGACCACATGATGTAAAAGCCGAGGGCCACAATCGCATAGATTGCGCCAATGACCATTCCGGAGAGCAGGTACTGAATATAAGCGGACATGGTGACTCGCAATCGAGTCCGACAGCGGCCGCTCCCTTGCGCAGGAGCAGCCGAGCCGAAACGTTGGTTCGTGATGAGTTACCGAGGGGCGAGCACCAGAGGCCGCCCCTCGCCCTGCGCGAATTACTTCGGTGCGTAGGGGGTCTGCTCGATCGGCTGGATCTTGCCCTGGTGCCATGCGGTCCATTGGTAGTTTTCCGGCAGGATCGCGTTATGGCGCTCGGGCGTGAAGGCCGGCGCATAGTTCTGCACGATGCCCTGGTAATTCACTTCGTACAGCGCATCACGCACCTTGCTGCGGTCGTATTCACCCGCCTTCTTGATGGCTTCGGCAAGGATGTACACCGCGTCGTAGGTGTTGGCCGCACCCGAACCGTGGCGGATTTCTTCCGGCGACTTGAGGTTGTTGTTCTTCATCATCGCGTCGAGAACCGCTTTCGGACGCTCTTCGAGGTCACCCACCCACGAATAGGTCTGCAGCACGATCATGCCGTCGGCCAGATTGCCGGCGAGCTCGCCCAACGTGCCGGTGTTGCCCCAGGCCGAAACGATGGTCGGCTTGTAGCCGATGCGCTGCATTGAACGCAGGATCTGGTTGGCTTCGAGGTCACGCGAGTACAGGATGACGGTGTCGACCTTGGCATTGCGCAGGCGCATCAGTTGCGCCGTCATGTCGCGGTCTTCCCACTTGAACGACTCCATGCCGCCCAGCTTCACGCCTTCGGCTGCGGCACTGCTTTCGAGGTCGGGCACGGCGCCCTGGCCCCAGCCGGTGTCTTCGTACATCACGCCGATGGTGCCGCCCTTGGTGACTTCCTTGCTCTTGCGCACCAGCGCGAGCGCCTGCCAGCGGTCGAACATCGACACGCGGAAAACATAGTTGGGATCACGCTCATTCTCGGTGATGCGGGTACCGGCCGAGATCACGGCGATGTAGGGCATCTTGGCATCGTGCACCGGCTCGACCACGGCCAGCGCCACGCCCGAATGCCAACCACCGAACATGGCGATGCAGTTGTCGGCCTCGGCGATGCGGCGTGCGTTGTCGACACCTCGCGGCGGCTGACCGCCATCATCGTATTGCACGAAGCGCAGCGGCTTGCCCAGCACGCCACCGGCTGCGTTGATTTCGTCAATCGCGACCTGGGCCCCCATGCGAATGGACTCCGCCGCCCAGGCGGTGGGGCCGGTGATCGGCAGCGAAGCGCCGATACAGGGTTCGGCTGCATGAGCGGAAACGGAAAGCGCGCCAGTCGAAAGAAGAGCAGCCCCAAGCAGGCTACGAACATTGCGGGAAGTCATCTCACTGAATCTCCTTAAACGAAATCGCCTCTTGAGCGACCGTGGGTGGACAGAGCCCTTCCTCAACCAACAAAGTGCAGACAGTTTGATTTCAGGCTTGCAGACACATTTAAGCAAGCGCTGTTCCAGTTTGATTGCGGCCAACGATTTACCGTGGATTCCCCAGTGGTGGCAGGGGGCAGGCTAGATTCAGCAATTCTGGATACACGATGTTGGCCACAACGCATCACAAAATGTGTGCAGCTCGCCGCACGCCGGCTCTCTTATGGTGCGTGCATCCGATTCGTGGCCGGACGACAGGCCTGCGCGGCCGTCCGAGGCCACACAGAAAAAACGAAAGGCCCGACCTGGCTCACGCCATGAGCCACCCTGCCCTCAGCATGTGCCTACCCACCAAGGAGTACGCACATGTTCACGCTCTACCTGACCCTCACCGCCCTCATCGCTGTACGCCTCGGCTGGCACATGGCCACGCGGCTGGATCGCTTCGACTGGCAGTACGGCGAGCCGTGGCTGCACTTCGGGCTGACGCTGCTGCTGTGGCCGGTGTTGTTGCTGCGGCCGAAAGCGCTGCGCCGCACGCTGATCCACCCCGAATTCACCACGCGCGACCAACTCGGCATCAGCCTCGCGGCGCGGGCCCGTGCGCTACAGCGCTGCAACTGGCCGTCGTCGATGTAATCTGCCGGCTTCCGTCGCAAAGGCTCTACATGGACCGCACCGAGCGCTTCTACAACATCGACCGCCTGCTCAACGAGCGTGGCGTGGTGCCGCTGGATGACTTCCTGCGCGAGCTTGAAGTCTCGCGCGCCACGTTCAAACGCGATCTGGAATACCTGCGCGACCGCTTCAACGCGCCCATCGTTTGGGACCGCGATGCGGGCGGTTACCGCTTCGATGCGCCGTCGCACGGCCCGCGCTACGAGCTTCCGGGCATGTGGTTCAACGCCTCCGAGGTGTTTGCGCTGCTGACCATGCAGCAGTTGCTGAAGAATCTCGAACCCGGCCTGCTGGCCGGGCACGTCGAGCCGCTGCTGACGCGGCTGCGCGCCATTCTGGGCAGCCAGGGCGAGTTCAGCATCGACGACATCGAACGCCGCATCCGCTTTCACCGCCACGCCGCGCGCAATCACGACGCCCAGCACTTCACGCCGATTGCCACGGCGGTGTTGCAGCGGCGGCGCCTGGTCATCGACCACTACGCGCGCTCGCGCGACGAAACCACGCAGCGCGAAATCTCTCCGCAGCGCCTCACCTTCTACCGCGAGGCGTGGTACGTGGATGCCTGGTGCCATCTGCGCAAAGGTCTGCGCAGCTTCGCGCTGGACGCCATTCTGGCGGTGCGGCGCGGCGACAGCGCCGCGCACGAGGTTGCGGACGAAGCACTGCGCCGCGAACTGGATGCCGGCTACGGCATTTTTTCGGGGGGCGGCATCGACTGGGCCGAACTCGAGTTCACGCCCGAGCGGGCGCGCTGGGTGAGCCACGAGGTGTGGCACAAGGACCAGCAAGGCCACTTCCAGCCCGACGGCAGCTACCGCCTGCGCGTGCCCTTCAGCGACCCCACCGAACTGGCAATGGACGTGTTGCGCCATGCACCGGAGGTGCGCGTGCTGGCGCCGGAGACCTTGCGACTGCACGTACGGCGGCGCCTGGAAGAGGCGCTTCAGCGCATTTGAGGTGCAGAGTGCCGTGCCACCCCACTAGACTCACCGGATCGCTCCGTTGCTGCGCGCCTCGCAATGACGAATTCTTGCACTGTGCTACGGTTTTCCGAGGAAGAGGCGGCATCGCCGAAGCCCGACACCTCATGCCAATCCACCAACCAACACGCCACGCATGCAACGGCCCTCCAACATGATCAGCGGCATTCTGCTTGCAGCCGGCTACGGCAGACGCTTCGACCCGAGCGGGCAGCACGACAAGCTGCTCGCGCCGCTGCACGACGGGCGGCCGGTGCTGTGGCACAGCGCGCACGCCTTGTGCGCGGCACTGCCGGGCAGTCTGGCCGTGGTGCGCCCCGGACACGACGAGCGCGCCCACTGGCTGCGCAAGGCCGGGTGCGAGGTGTTGGAAACCCCGCAGGCCGAGCGCGGCCAAGGTGCCGCGCTGGCCGCGGCGGTGCGCGAGCGCGGCGCCGCCAGCGGCTGGGTCATCGCGCTGGCCGACATGCCGTGGATAGCCCCCAGCGTGATTGCGCAGATTGCCGCCGCGCTCGATGGGCCCGAGGCCATGGCTGCGCCATTCATCCAGGGGCAGCGCGGCCATCCGGTGGGATTCGGCGCGGCGTGGCTGCAGCAACTCAGGGCGCTGGATGCCGACACCGGCGCTCGTAGCGTACTGGCGGCCGGCACGCTGACGCGCATCGACGTTAGCGACGCGGGCGTGCTGCGCGATGTCGACACGCCCGCCGACCTCGCGCCGCCACGCTGAGGGGCTTCGGCCTCAGGTCACCCCTTGCGCCAGCATGGCGTCGGCCACTCGCACGAAACCCGCAATGTTCGCGCCATCCACGTAGCTGATGCATCCATCCGATGCATTGCCGTGCTTCAGGCACGCGGCGTGGACGCTGCACATCAACTCGCGCAGGCGCGTATCCACCTCTTCACGCGACCACGCCGTGCGCGTGGCGTTTTGCGCCATCTCGAGCCCTGACACGGCCACCCCACCGGCGTTGCACGCCTTGCTCGGTGCGAACAACACCTCGGCCTCCTCGAAACAGCGTACGGCTTCGGTAGAGCACGGCATGTTGGCGCCTTCGCCCACGCACACCACACCGTTGCGAATAAGCTCGGCCGCGTCATCGGCATCCAGCTCGTTCTGCGTGGCGCACGGCAGCGCCACATCGACCTTCACCGACCACGGCTTCTGGTCAGCCTCGAAGCGCGCGCTCTCGACGCGCTCGGCGTATTCCGAGACGCGGCCCGAGCGGTTGCGCTTGATCTCCATCATCACCGCCAGCTTGTCGGCGTCGAAGCCTTCGTCGTCGATCACCACCCCGGATGAATCGGACATGGTCACCACGCACGCGCCTTTCGCCACCGCCTGCTCCACCGCGTACTGCGCCACGTTGCCCGAACCGGACACCGCCACGCGCATGCCTTCCAGACTGCGCCCGGAATGCTCGAGCATGGCCTCGACGAAATACACCGCACCGTAACCGGTGGCCTCGGGCCGCAGCTCGGAACCGCCAAAGCTCGGGGCTTTGCCGGTGAACACGCAATCGGCCTGATTGCGCAGCTTCTTCACCATGCCGGCGAGGTAGCCGACCTCACGCGCGCCAACGCCGATGTCGCCGGCCGGCACGTCGGTGTCCGGGCCGACATGGCGTGCCAGCTCGATGGCAAAGGCCTGGCAGAAACGCATGATCTCCGACGGACTGCGCCCCTTGGGGTCGAAATCGGCGCCGCCTTTGCCACCACCCATCGGCAGCGTGGTTAGAGCGTTCTTGAAGGTCTGTTCGAAGGCGAGAAACTTCAGGGTGGAGAGATCCACCGCGGGGTGAAAACGCAGCCCGCCCTTGTAGGGGCCGATGGCCGAGTTGTGCTGCACGCGATAACCCCGATTCACATGCACCTCCCCGGCATCGTCCATCCACGCCACGCGGAAGCTGATGGTGCGCTCGGGCTCGACGAGACGTTCCAGCAGGCCACCGTCACGGTAATGGGGGTTCTCCTGCAGAAACGGCCACAAACTGCGCATGAAGCTGCCGACCGCCTGGATGAATTCGGATTGCCCGGGGTTCCGTTCGCGCACGTAGCGCATGAACTCATCGCAACTTGAATACTTCATGAATACCTCTGGTGATTGGTTTTTGTAGTAGCACGCAGGGCCCCGAGCCGCAGCCGTACGTCCAGGTCATGAAAGCGTTCGTCCTTCTCCGAGATGGCCAGCGGCTCGATCAGTTCCCTCGAAACACGCACGATTTCAAAGCGCGTGCGGCGCCCGAGCGATTTCCACAGCGCATAGGCCGCACGCGACTGGCGCGCTCCGCTGACCAGCACGAAGCCCTGTGCCAGCACGCGGCTGTAGATTGCCGTGGCGATGCCACGCCCCTGATAACCCTCGGCGTAGCGCGAATGCACGCTGCGTACGCTGGCGTGCAGACGGCGTGATCCCTCGGGCAACACGTCGAACACCGAGTAGCCCACCAGCCGGCCATCGCGTGTGTCGATCGAGTACACGCGCTGCTCATGCCCGAGCGTACGCACGCGAAACTCCACGCCCGGAAAACGCAGGTCCAGCCTCGGCAGACTGAACAGCGCATGGGGGCCGCACGCCATGCGTGCCTGCATCTCGGCCAGATCTCGCTCGATCTCCTCATTGCTCACCCGCACATCGAATCTCATGGCCGGGGCCCTCCTGCGCACTGGCGACTCGCCCATGCGGTGGTCATCATCATGATCATGCTCAGGCCCCTTCGTGCATCAGCGGCCGCGGCGCCACCCAGTGGCCGCTGCGCAGTTCATCCGGGCAGCGTGCAGCCGACACCACCGCGTTGTCCGGCCAGAAATCACGCATCACATTGGTACCCGCGAACACGCCGTACCCCTCGCCACAGCGGATCGACTCCTGCGCCACGATGCTTTCACCGGCCACGATGGAGCCCTTGGCGGTAATGCCGCCCCCCGCCTGCAGCCCCCATCCGGCCTCGATGTGCAGCCCGCTCTGTATCCAGCCGCCGGCCATCATCCCGTGCCCGACACTGAGGGTATCGACGGTCAGGATGCTGCCGCCGGCTCGCAGGCCCTTGCGGCAATCCAGGCGCTCGTTGGCGATCACGTCGCTGCCTGCCGTGATCTGGCCACCGACGTCGACGCCCTCACCCGCTGTCAGACTCCAGCCAGTGCGCACGTTGCCTTCGCAGCTCAACGCGCCTTTCACGTCGAGCCCCCATCCGACGCGAATCGACCCTCCGACGCGCAAGGTGCCGTTGCAACTCAGATTGCCCTCCACCACGAGGTCACCGGCAACACGCATGTCTGCGCCTACGCGCACGCTCCCACGCACGTGCAGCGAGCCTGCCGTGCGCAGCACCGTCTCGCTGTGCAGGTTACCGGCCACCTCCAGGTCACCGGCGGCCACCACCGCATCGCTGTCGAGGCCGTCGATGCACAAACGGCTGCTGACCGGACCGAAGGTGTCGACCAGCCAGCAGGCATCGGTGACGCGCCCTTCTACCAACAGCGCATCGATCAGGTTCTGGTAGTCGGCGCCCTCGGGGCTGTGCTTCATGAACCAGCGAAAACCGCTGGCACACGGTTGCTTGGCGCGAAGTGTTTTCTTGTTGAGATCCATTTCCACTCCCATGGACGAAAACCCGCCGCCCGCCTGAAAAGGCGCAGCAGCGAATGGAATCATCGGAATCCGGACGGACCTGTGCGCATGCGCTCCGCTGCAGGCGGGAGGCCGTATCGAGGTCGTGCGGAAGACGTTTCAGGCGGTTGAGCCGTTACGCCGTGCGAGAGGGGTGATCAGTTGCCGGACCTTTCCTGTCGCACGGCGAAGGAAAGTACGGCGAACCACCTTTGGAACTGGGGAGTGAGGGCCACTGCAGGACGTACCGAGGCCAAAGCGCAGCGCACCGCAACACCTCGAGCGGGCGCTCGATCCGTGTGCAGAGGGGCAAAGGCAGGGTGGTTCATCCGCAAGTCGACAAAAGGCACAAGCGCGGGATTGTACCTGCCAGGTTTTATTTTCATAGGGCACCGCCGGAGCACGCGACGCAAGCGCTTTGCTGCAGCGCACACTATTTACACCATCTTAATCCCCGCCTTCCTAGCATGCGTCCATCGCAATCCGGGTTTCACAGGACGCCAGCAGTGAAAATCATCATCCTCGGTGCCGGGCAGGTCGGCACCTCGGTGGCCGAAAATCTGGTCTCCGAATCCAACGACATCACGCTCATCGACATCAGTGCCGAGCTGCTCGACAGCCTGCGCGACCGCTTCGAGGTGCGCACAATCTGCGGCAACGGTGCGTCGCCGTCGGTGCTCGCCGAGGCGGGCGCTAAAGACGCCGACCTTCTGGTGGCCGTGACGCAATCCGACCAGATCAACCTGTGTGCATGTCGCGTGGCAAAGACGGTGTTCAACGTGCCGACGCGCATTGCGCGGCTGCGCTCGGGGGAGTTGGTGGACCACCCGGAACTGCTTGCGCCCGACAATTTCGCGGTGGATTTCTCGATCTGCCCCGAGCAGATCGTCACCGACTACATCAAACGCCTGATCGCGTTTCCCGAGGCCCTGCAGGTGCTCGAATTCGCCGACGGCGCGGTCAGCCTGATCGGGGTGCAGGCCTTCGAGGGCGGGCCGCTGGTGGGCCATCCGCTCAAGACCTTGCGCTACCACCTGCCCAACATCGACGCGCGCATTGCGGCCATCTACCGCAACGGCGAGGCGCTGATTCCCGAGGGCGACACCATCATCGTGCCGGGCGACGAAGTCTTCTGCCTGGCAGCCACGGTGCATATCCGCCATGTGATGCGCGAACTGCGCCGCGGCGACCAGCGGATGCGCCACATCATGATCGCCGGCGGCGGCAACATCGGCCTGCGGCTGGCACGCTCCATCGAGCGCGAGTGCAACGTAAAACTGCTCGAACTCGACAAGCGCCGCGCGCAGTTCCTGGCGGCCGAGCTGGAACACACGCTGGTGCTGCGCAGCGATGCCACCGACGAGGACATGCTCACCAACGAGAACATCGAGGGGATGGACCTCTTCGCCGCGCTGACCAACGATGACGAAGACAACATCATGTCGGCCTCGCTGGCCAAGCGCATGGGCGCGCGCCGCACGCTGGCGCTGATCAACCGCAGGAGCTACGTCGACCTGGTGCAGGGCGGGCCGATCGACATCGCCATTTCGCCGGCGCAGATTTCCATCGGCTCGCTGCTCGCGCATGTGCGGCGCGGCGACGTGGTGGCCGTGCACAGCCTGCGCCGCGGCGCGGCCGAAGCGCTGGAAATCATCGCGCGCGGCGACCGCCGCCACTCGCGCGTGGTGGATCGTCGCATCGATGAAATCGCGCTGCCCAACGGCGCCACCATCGGCGCCATCGTGCGCGACGAACTGCGCGACGGTCGGGTGATCCGCCGCGAAGTCATCATGCCGCACCACGACACGGTGATCGCGCAGGACGACCACATCATCGTCTTCTGTACGCACAAGAAGCTGGTGCGCGCCGTCGAGAAGCTGTTTCAGGTCACGCCGGGGTTCTTCGGATGAACAACGCCCTGCCTGTACTCAACGTGCTGGGGCGCCTGATGGCCTTCTTCGGCGTGGTGTATGTGATCCCGATTCTCGGCTCGCTGGTGTTCGACGACGGCCTGGTGATCGACTACGTGTATGCCATGGCACTCACGGTAGGGCTGGGGCTGACCATCTACCTCGCCACGCGCCGCCACTACCGCGAGCTGCGCGCACGTGACGGCTTCGTGCTGGTGGTGGCGGCGTGGATACAGATGGCGGCCATCGCCACCATTCCGCTGTTGCTGGTGTATGGCGAGATGTCGTTCACCGATGCCTTCTTCGAAACCATGTCGGCGATGACCACCACCGGCGCCACGGTAATGACCGGGCTCGACCACGCACCTCCGTCGATCAACCTGTGGCGCCACGCACTGCAGTGGCTGGGCGGCATGGGCATCATCGTGCTGGCCGTCGCCATCCTGCCGCTGCTCGGCGTGGGCGGGCGCGAGTTGTACAAGGCCGAGGTGCCGGGGCCGCTGAAGGATGCGCGCCTGACCGCCCGCATTGCCGACACGGCCAAGGCACTGTGGCTGATCTACTGCGCCTTCACGGTCGCCTGTGCGGTGGCGCTGCGACTGGCTGGCATGAGCTGGCTCGACGCGATCTGCCATGCCTTCTCGGCACTCAGCCTGGGCGGCTTCTCGACGCGCGACGCCAGCGTGGGCGCGTGGAACGACCCGGTCATCGAAGCCATCCTGATCGCCTTCATGGTGGCCGCTGCGCTCAACTTCGTATCGCACTTTGCGGCCTTTCAGGCGCGCAGTCTGCGCCCGCTGTGGCGTGACATGGAAGCGCGCAGCGTGGTTACCGTGCTGGCGCTGTCGTCGCTGGGTGTGGCCGCGTATCTGGTGGCCACCGACGTGTACCCCGATTACCTCACGGCGCTGCGTCACGCCAGCTTCAACCTGGTGTCGCTCGCCACCGACTCCGGCTACGCCAGCCAGGATTTCAGCGCCTGGCCGCCCTTCGCCACCTTCTGGATGTTCTATCTGTCGTGCGTCACCGCCAGCTCCGGCTCGACCGGCGGCGGCATCAAGATGATCCGCACACTCACGCTGGCCAAACAGGGCCACCGCGAACTGACGCGCATGATCCACCCGGCCGTCGTCAATCCGATGCGCATCGGCGATTTGCAACTGCCGGTCAGCGTCATCCAGGCGATGCTGGGCTTCATCTTTCTGTACTTCATGACGGTAGTGGCTTCGAGCTTTCTGCTGATGGCTTCGGGCCTGGACTTCATCACCGCACTGAGTGCCACCGTGGCATGCATCAACAACATGGGCCCGGGTTTAGGCGACGTGGCTTCGAACTACGCCGGCCTGACCGACTTTCAGAAATGGGTATGCGTGGCCACGATGCTGGTCGGACGACTGGAGGTGTTGTCGGTGCTGGTGTTGTTCACGGCCGGGTTCTGGCGGCGGTGATGCGTTGCCGAGTCTCGGGGAGCTGTGCCTACGTTCAGGGAGTTCGTTGGCGTGGCCGAGCCGGCAGCAGTTTGCCCCGCAGTGAGCGCTTTGCGCTCAGCGGTTCAGAAAAGTTTGGAACATGCGACGCGCGCCAAGGCAGCACCTTCCAAAGTTGGCGCCGGGGTCATTTCCGTCATTGCGAGCGCAGCGCGGCAATCTGCTGACCATGCGATCTGGCAACGCTGCGAGATTGCCGCGTCGCTGCGCTCCTCGCAATGACGGCAGAACCGTAGTGCCCTCGGCACACCCGGCACGACCACACGAAGTCCACCTGGCAACCCAAACCAAAAAAAGGGCCGCACCGCACGCTCTCCTCAGAAGCGAGGGAACCCCGAAGGAACGCGGATGCGGGGCGCGGCTCGATGCTTCCTTTCTGGCCGCGAAGCAAGAAAGGAAGTCACCCGCCGGGGCGAGTCCCGGCCCGACAAACTCAAACCAACGAACTCGACCCAAAACACCCTGGAACGCCCGACCAAACCTCTACAACACCAACCTGTACCCTACCCCCGTCTCCGTGCGGATATGCGCCGGAAACGCCGGCGTCACCTCCAGTTTGCGGCGCAAGCTGGTCATGTGCACACGCAAGTAGTGCACGTGCTCGACATGGTTCGGCCCCCACACTTCAGCCAGCAAACGGCGGTGCGTGATGACGCTGCCGGCATTGGCCACCAGATGGGCCAGCAACTTGTATTCGATGGGCGTGAGATGCACCGTCTGGCCATCGCGCGTGACCTTGCGTCGCGCCAGATCCACCTCCACCGCACCGAAACGCACCACCGCGGACTCGGCACCCCGCGCCAGCGCCGTGCGACGCAGCAACGCGCGCACACGCGCCATCAACTCCGCCACGCCAAAGGGTTTGGTCAGGTAATCGTCGGCCCCGGCATCCAGCGCGGCGACCTTGTCGCCCTCACCGGCTCGCGCCGACAACACCAGAATCGGCACTGCCGACCATTCGCGGATACGCCCGATCAGCGTCAGGCCGTCGCCGTCGGGGAGGCCAAGATCGACGATCAGCAAATCGGGCTTACGCGACTGTGTCTCGATCTGACCACGTGCCACGGTTTCGGCCTCGACAACGTGACAGTCACCCGCCTGCAGCGCACTGCTGATGAAGCGGCGAATCTGCTGCTCATCTTCGACCAGCACCACGACGGGACACGCAGGACGGCTCATGCTTCAGGCATCTCGAACGCGGGCGGCTCGCCCAGCGGCAGCGACAACGTGAAACAGGCGCCACCGGGCGCACGATTGTGTGCGCGCAACGTACCACCGTGGGCCTTGGCGACCGCATCGACAATCGCCAGCCCCAGCCCGACGCCCGACGCCTCGGAGGTGCTGCGCCCGCGCACGAAGCGGGCGAACAGGTCTTCGGCGGGCCCATCCGGGAGACCAGGGCCGTCATCGCTGACATGCAGCTCCAGGCGGTCATCCACCACCCGCGCAGCGATGTCGATGGTCGAGCCGGCCGGCGTGTGCTTGGTGGCGTTTTCCACCAGGTTGCACACTGCGCGCTCCATCAACACTGCATCGACTTCGACCATCGGCAGGTCCTCGGGAAAATCCAGACGCAACTGATGGCGCGCCAGCGACGACGCACACAGTTGCAACGAGGCTCCGACGATTTCTTCCAACGGATGCCATTCCCTGCGCAGGCGCACGCCGCCGGACTCGAAGCGCGCCATGTCGAGGAGGTTATGTACCAACGCACCGGTGCGCAGTGCTTCGATGCGGATGGCGCTGACCATCTCTGCCTGCGCTGGCGACAGCGCCGGCGGTGTCATTGCGACCGTGTCGGCCAGCCCGGCCATCGCCGTCAACGGCGTGCGCAAGTCGTGCGACAGCGCCGACAGCAAGGCGTTGCGCAGCCGCTCGGTCTCGATCTCGATGCCGCTGCGCTGTGCCACGCTGACGAAGTGAACCCGCTCCAGCGCGATGCCCAGCAGACCGGCCAGCGCGCCCAGCATCGACGCAGCGGGCATCGCCGTCGAGACAGGGCGACCCAGCGACAACACCCCGCGCACGCGCATCGGCCCCGACAGCGGTACATGCTGCGTGCCATCCGCCCCAACCAGGCTTTGGCCACACTCGAACGCATGGCGGGCCTCGTCGGGCACCTCGTCCGCCGGTTGCAGCACCGCATCGTCATCGGCCGCCCACACGCGCAACCGTGCGCCGAACGACTCGCCCGCGTAACGCGCCGCAACCTCGGCGATCTGCTCCACCGTGAACGCTGCCGACAAGTCCCGCGCGATGGAATACAGCGCCTCGCTCTGCCGGCCCTTTGCCTCGGCGATGTCGCGCTCGCGCCGCAAGCGCGCCGCCAACTCTGCCGTGATCAGCGCGACCACCAGCAACACGGCAAAAGTCAGCACGTACTGCAGATCATTCACACTGAGGGCGAAGCGTGGCGGTACGAACAACACGTCGAAGACCAGCACCGACAGCACCGCCGAGAACACCGCCGGCCCTCGCCCCAAGCGAATTGCGGCAAACAGCACCGCCAACGGGAACAGCATGACGATATTGGCCGGATCCAGGCGCCCCAGCAGCAGCGCCCCCGGCACGGCCACACCCATCACCCCTGCCGCCGCATAGACATAGCTGCGCAGCGCGGGGCGATCAAGCACGGGTTCGAGCAGCCGGGGCGGGTATCGCATGGCGAATCGACAAAATGACCGAGAATTCGGAAACGCCATTGTGAAGGATCACGCATGAAAAGCGCGCGCCAACGAATCCCTCGCAACCACGGCGCAGACCACACTCTGAAACCACTCGCCGGCCACGTGACCGCATGATCGCAATCAAAACGCGGTACGGTACGCAGACTCCGATCAACCCTGCGGAAGCCCAATTGAGCCCAGAAGACTCCGAACTACCCTTGGTGCTGGCCGGCCCGATCCTGCGCCGCATCGAAGCGCGCCGCATCGTGCTGTGGCTGGCCACCCGTGAAGCCGCGCGCGTGCGCATCACGCTCGATACCGGCAACGGGCCGATCGAACATGTCTGCGAACCTGGCACTCCGAGCTGCCTGCACCTCAAGGCCGGCAAACGGCTGCATTACCTGCTGGTGGATCTGGCGCTTGACGAAGCCTTGCCGGAAAACCGCTGGATTGCCTGGAACCCCGCCCTGCAGGCGACTGACACCACCGACGCCAAGTGGCTGGACTGGCACGACTGGGCGCCTGATCTGTGCTACCCCGGCCACGAGACGCCCGGCTTCGTGTTCGCGCCCAAAGTGGGCTCGCTGCTGCACGGCTCCTGCCGCAAGCCGCACTTCGACGGCGACGACGGCTTGGCCGAAGCCGACCGGCTGCTCGCCCGCCTGCTCGAAGCCGGCGGACCGTTCGCCGAGGCGCGGGATGATCTGCCTGCGTGGCCGACAGCCCTGGTACTGAGCGGCGATCAGGTCTACGCCGACGACGTCGCAGGGCCGATGCTGCGCGCCATCCACTCGCTGATCGACAAGCTCGGCCTGCCAGTGGAGACGCTCGAAGGCACCGAGGAATGCGGTGTTGCCGACTCCACCGAGCTGTACGCCCATCCGTCCGGCTATTACAAGCGCGAAACCCTGCTGCCGCGCCGCGAGAAGGGCAACCCGAAGCTGGTCGAAGTCTTGTTCGGCGGTGTCGAAAAGCCCGTTTTCACCACCGACAGCGCACACAACCACCTGATCACGCTGGGTGAAGTGTTGAGCATGTATTTGCTGGCTTGGTCGCCAGCCTGCTGGGAAGGGCTCGACCTGACGCCACCGCAGACGCTCGAAGACAAAGATCGCGAGCTCTACGCGCACGAGTGCGAGCTCATCGCCCCCTTCCGCGCCGCACTGCCCGCCGTGCGGCGACTGTTCGCGCACATCCCGGTGGCGATGATCTTCGACGATCACGACGTCACCGACGACTGGAACCTCTCGCGTGAATGGGAAGAAATCGCCTACGGCCACCCGTTCTCGCGCCGCGTGCTCGGCAACGCGATGCTGAGCTACGTCATCAACCAGGCTTGGGGCAATCGGCCGGATGCCTTCGACGCCAAACTGCTCGACTGCGTGGCCAAGACACTCGACAGCCCCGGAAACGAGGCGCACAAGGCGTGCATCAAACAGCTTCACCGCTTCCGCCAGTGGCACTACGTGTGGCCCACCACCCCGCCGCTGGTGGTGATCGACACGCGCACCAACCGCTGGCATTCAGAGACACGCGCACGCCACCCCTCAGGCCTGATGGACTGGGAATCGCTGATCGACCTGCAAACCCTTCTGCGCGGGCTTCCCGCCGTGTTGTTGGTGTCGGCCGCACCCATGTTCGGCGTGAAGCTGATCGAGACGCTGCAGCGCATCGTCACGTGGTTTGGCCACCCGCTCACGGTCGACGCCGAGAACTGGATGGCCCACCGCGGGGCCGCCCACACCATGCTCAACATCTTCCGCCACCCCAACACGCCACAGAACTTCGTGGTGCTGTCGGGCGACGTGCACTATTCCTTCGTGTATGACGTCGAGCTGCGCCAGCGAGCGCGCAGTCAGGATCACGGCCCGCGCATCTGGCAGATCTGCAGCAGCGGGCTACGCAACACCTTCCCGCCGGATCTGCTCGACAAACTCGACCGCGGCAACCGCTGGCTGTATTCGCCGCGCTCGCCACTCAACTGGTTCACGCGCCGTCGGCACATGCGCGTGATTCCGCGTCGGCCCGAAGGTGCACCCTCGGGCCGACGGCTGCTCAATGGCGAAGGCATCGGCTTGGTCGAAATCGACGATGAAGGCGTGCCATGGCGCATCCGTCAGTTGCTGACCGACGGGCGCGCCGTGGCGTTCACCCCGCGCGAAAAGGAGTCGATGTGGACATCGGTGTGATGCCCACCGCCCCCTCAGCGCTCAGTTCAGATGGCCGATCAGCGCCGGGCCGAAGACCTCGAACTGCATCTGCTCGGGCGCCACGCCACGCTGGCGCAGCGCATCACGCTGCTGCTGCATGAAGGCATCCGGGCCACACACGTAGTAACGCCCGTCCGCCGGCACGCTGGCAGCGTCCAGCGCAGCGAGGTCGAGGCGGCCACGGCTGTCGTAATCGCGCCCCGCCACGTCGGTGGCCTGCGGCGTTTCGTAGCTCACGTGAAGCGCAAGCTTCGGGTGTTGTGCCGTCAGCGCTGCGACCTCATCCTTCATCGGGTGATGGTGGCCATCGGTGGTGGCGTACAGCAGCGTCACCGGGCGCTGCGGCGCGCGCTCAAGGCTGCCGCGCAGCATCGAAAGCAGGGGCGTGATGCCGATGCCCGCGCCGATCAGCACCAGCGGCTCGCTGGCCTGCTCATCCAGCACGAAGTCGCCACACGGCAGGCTCACTTCCACGAAGTCACCCACCTTGACCTGATCATGCAGCAGGTTGGAAACCGAACCTTCAGGCTCACGCTTCACGCCAATGCGCCAGCCCTGCCGCGTTGAACCGGTCGACAGGCTGTACTGGCGCGCCTGCCGCAGGCCGAGCGCATCCACGTGCAAAGCCACGCTGATGTACTGCCCCGGCTGAAACTCCGGCAACTCTCCGCCGTCGCCGGCCTCCAGGTACAACGACATCACGGTGGCGCTTTCCTGCACCTTGCGCGCCACGCGCAGCGGCATGAATTGCCCCGGCTGCACACCATGTTCTCGGTACCAGCGCGCCTCTTCGGCAATCAAGGCACCCGCCAGCACGCCGTAGGCCTCGGCCCACGCGGCGATCAACTCGGGCGTGGCCGCCTCGCCCAGCGTTTCGCCAATGGCGGCCAGCAGGTTCTCGCCCACGATGGGGTAATGCTCGGCACGCACGCCCAAGCTGACGTGCTTCTGCACGATGCGCCCCACCACCGGCGCCAGCGCGGCCTGATTCTCGATGTTGGCGGCGTAGGCATACAGCGCGCTGGCGAGCGACTGCTGCTGCGCGCCGGACTGCTGGTTGCCCATGTTGAAGATGTTCTTGAGCTCGGGGTGACGCTCGAACAATCGAGCATAGAAACGGCGCGTGATGGTCTCGCCGTGCTCACGCAGCACCGGCACGGAAGCGTGGATCAATTCCAGGGAAGCAGCATTCAGCATTTCGACTCCGTTGATTAGGTCAGGCAGTGGGCGGAACGCGGCGAGTGCCGCCGAAGACAGGGCCACTCGCCACGAAATTAACGCATTTAAAATACCACAATAAACGCGCACAGCCTGAAGCAAGGCACATCAACGCTCGCGCACGTCGGGATAAGCCCACATTGCGGCGGGGTCGAACAAACGGTGCAGACAAGGACGACAGCAGGCGAGAAGCCGCCGCAGGGGCCGGTGAAACTCAGCGAGCGGCGCGCGGTGCGTCCCAGTGAAAGAGGTTCTTGCCGGCGTTTTTGGCGGTGTACATGGCCGCATCGGCACGCGCCATCAAGCTCGTGGCATCGTCGCCCTGCAAGGGAAAAACCGCCGCCCCCACGCTGGCCGACACGCGCGGCGCGGCGCCCTCCAGATCGAAAGGCTGCGCCAGCACATCCACCACCTTTTGCCCGACGATCTCGCAGTCATGGGCGTCGCCCAGCGCTGCCAGCACGATGCCGAACTCGTCCCCACCAAAGCGCGACACCGTATCCTCGGCACGCACGCACGCCTCAAGACGACGCGCCACCTGCTGCAGCAGCGCATCTCCGGCTGCGTGACCATAGGTATCGTTGATCTCCTTGAAACCATCGAGATCGATGAACAGCACGGCGCCCAGATCCCCATGGCG
The DNA here is from genome assembly GCF_059703745.1 of Pseudazoarcus sp. NS20. Classification (NCBI taxonomy): domain Bacteria; kingdom Pseudomonadati; phylum Pseudomonadota; class Betaproteobacteria; order Rhodocyclales; family Zoogloeaceae; genus Pseudazoarcus; species Pseudazoarcus sp. NS20. The sequence continues at coordinate 896,833 of NZ_BAAKIY010000001.1, read as the reverse complement.
ACGCGCCGATTCGATCACGCGCACAAGACGGTCATGGAACATCACGCGGTTGGGCAGCCCGGTGAGCGCATCGTGCAAGGCATCGTGCGACAGGCGCGCCTCGAGCTCCTTGCGAGCCGTGACGTCCTGTGACACCGCCACCAGAAATTCAGGCGTGCCGAACTCGCCGCCTACTGCACTCAAGGCCTCGCACACCCACAACTTAGTGCCATCCTTGCGGCGATAGGTCTTCTCGATCTCGGGCGATGCGTCGGACGCCTGCTGCGACAGCCGACTCTCCAGAAAGCGCTGCGCCTCTTCGCGTGCATCGGCGTCACTCAGGTCGAACACGGAGCGGCTGCGCAGCTCGTCGATGCCGTAGCCGAGCATCTGGCAGAACTTGTCGTTGGCATCGAGGATGCGACCATCCGGCTTGATGTGGGCGATGCCCATCGCTGCCTGGTGAAAGGTCGCACGGAATACCGCTTCGCTGGCGCGCAAGGCTTCGGCGGCGAGACGCTGACGTCTGAGCACCGAAATCAACAAGCCGGCAAACAGCATCAGCACCAGCGTCGCCGCGCTCACCACCATCCGGTAATTGTTGCGCCGCTGCATGACCGGAGCGAGTTCGTCTTCATAGGCCGTGCCTGCGGTGACCATCAGCGCATAGCCTGCCATCGTGCGATAGCTGATGATGCGGGCCACGCCGTCGGCGGTGGTGCCGTCATCGACGAAATGCCCGTCGGGCGCCTCCGAACGTCGCTGGTACCAGGAGAGCCCTGCGGCATCGAAGCCGAAACTGTTCTGATTGCCGATCTTGCGTCCGCGCACCGTTCCATCAAGGCCGGAAAGCTCCAGCAAACCCAGCGCCCCCAGATCGGCTTGCGTATAGAAATCGGTGAAGCTTGCCGGATCCACGGACATCACCACTACGCCCGCAAAACTGCCATCGGGTCGCGTGATGCGCAGGGACATCGGAATCTGCCAGCGTCCGCTCACCCGCCCGAGCACCGGCTGGCTCACGAACAATGCGTCTTCAGCCGATTCGCGCTGCTCCAAGAAGAACGCGCGATCAACATAATTCACCGCGCCCGTGTGTGGCCCGGTGCTGCGAACGATGGTGCCGTGCTCATCCACCACGCTGACGATCGTGAACATGCTCTCGCGGATGACGCCGTGTTCCACCCAATCCTGCAGATCGATGTCGGCCCCCTTCTGCAGGTACTGCTCACGCACGAATGCCGCCACCTGCTCCGCAGCCTTTAGGGTGCGATACACCTGCTGTTCAAAGGCAATGGCGAGATTCGAGTTCGACTTCATGGCCGCTGCCACGGCCTGCTCCCGCTCCGACGCAATACGCTGCAGCGTGGCCAGCCAGATGCCGGTAATCGTCACTGCACACACCAGGCAGATCAGCAGCGTCAAGCCAGACCCCGCGAGAATGCGCGAGGGTGCTCGGCCCGCGGCAGCGTGCGGCATGGGCGACAGCCTCATCGTGCATGCCCCGTGCCCGAGCGCCTGCGCAGGGCGTTCAAGCGGCTCAATGGTATTGCGGCAGGCGTGGCGCGCACGTCGTGGGCCCGGTAAGTCATAGATCTCCTTCGTCGCCCTGAACGGTCACGGCCGACAACGCCAAGTATGCCGACGATTTCGCTCCCGAACCGAGCATTCACGCGACATCGGCAAACTGTTCCACACACGACGGCGCGACCCGCCCGCGCGGCGCTCGCCAACACGTGGTGTACAGTAGGTTTTCAGCATTTGTCCTTGGATGAATAACGTGAAGAACACGCTGCTCGCCTGCTGCGCGGGCGTGGCCCTGCTGCTTGCCGGCCTGCCCGTGGCCTACCTGAGCTGGCCCGCGCCCGTTCCGGTGATGGCCAGCGACGCGCGCATCGGCGGTGCTTTCGAGTTGCGCGACACACGGGGGCATCGCGTCACCGAGCGAGGCTTTGACGACCGTTGGAGGCTGGTGTTCTTCGGATTCACGCATTGCCCTGACATTTGCCCGTCTGCACTGTCCGACGCCGCCGCCGTATTGAGCCGCCTTGATGGCGACAGCGCGCAGATAGAGGTGCTGTTCATCACGCTGGACCCCGCACGTGACACGCCAGAAGTGCTGGACGCCTACACCGCTGCCTTCGACCCGCGCATCACCGCCCTCACCGGCTCGGCCGAGCAGATCCGGCAGGCTGCGGACGCCTACAACGTGTACTTCCGCAAGGTGCCGACGGGTGCCAGCTACACGCTCGACCACACCGCGTCGATGTTTCTCATGCGCCCGGACGGCGGTCTGGCACAGGTGTTCGCGCAAGGTGCATCCGTCGACACCATGGCGCGCGACATCGCAACATGGGTGAGTGGAGCCGAGGCCGGGCAATCATGAGGCGCCCCATCTTGCGCAGCCACGGCCTGCTGCTGCTCGGCTTCGCCCTGCTCGCCGCACTGTGGCTCGGCCCGCTGCCGGCGATGAGCCGCACCGCGTTCTCCGCGCACATGCTGCTGCATCTGGGCGTCGTCGCGCTGGCCGCACCGCTGCTCGCGCTGGGCCTCGCGCAAACCGGCTTGCGTCTCGACAAGCTGGCGCACGTTCAACGCTGGACGGTGCTGGCGTTTGCCGCCGAGATGCTGGTGGTGTGGGGCTGGCACGTGCCCGCGCTGCATGAGGCGGCCGCGCTGCACGCAGGGGCGTTCGTGCTGCAGCAGTTCAGCTTTCTTGCGGCAGGCGTGGCGATCTGGCTGCTCGGCTTCGCCACGCTTTCACGCCAGGGCATGGCGCTGGCACTGCTCGGCTTTTTCCTCACCTTCGCGCACATGACCATGCTGGGCATGATCCTCATCATGGCGCCCAAGCTCATCTATCCACCGGAACTGTGTCTGGGCGCCTTCGGCTTCACGCAACTGGATGATCAACGCCTGGGCGGCATCCTGATGGCGGCCTGGAGCGGCCTCGTCTATTTCGCCGGCACCGTGGCGCTGGGCATGCGGCTGTTGGCGAACAGCACCGAGGCGGCTGAAACACCGCCCTGAGCGCTGCACGGCTCAGCGGCAGATGCGATACGGCCCACGGTCGAAATGCAGGTGGTCGGCGTGCGCCTGGTTGTATTCCGGCCCCAACACGCCATTGAAGAAACGGCACGCGCCTTTCTGCACCGCCCGCAAGAACTCGCTCTCGTCATTCTCGCGCGGCCAGTCGCGCAGCACGCTCACGCGCCGCCCGTCGGCCAGCACGAAGCCGGCAATATCGAGCGCGTTCGCCGTGGCATGCTGGCTGCGCCGCCCGGCCTCGCGGCCGTACACATTGCGGCAGGCATAACTGCCGTAGTGCTCCAGCCGCCGCACCGGCACGCCCAGCACACGCTCGGCCTCCGGCTGCATCACGTGCTGCTCCCACAACGCCAGTGACACCGCCGCACGACACGTCAGCGAAAACGGCGCACCGATGTCGGCCTGCGTGCGACTCACCCTCACCGCATTGCTGAAACCACACCCCTGCCCCGTCTCGCGATCATCCAGCGCCGTGAAGCTCATCTGCGCGGTCTCGAGCACCGCCTGACACTGCTCCGGCTCATCGTCGAGCCGCGACAACTTGAAGCGCGTCAGCCACCCCGGCTCCTCCTCGATCACCAGCGGCGCCCACGGGTTGTGACGATCCGGCAACTGCCAGTACTCGCCGTGACTCCACGCCAGCAAACCGGCCGCAAGCAGCAAGCAAATGAGTAGCTTCACCGCGCTTCACCCCGCCAACCCAAGTGGGGGCTTTGCAGGTTACGGGGCGGTTTGAATGCAGGACAGGGAATCATCGGCAACACATCTCGAATCTCGGCGCAGGTTCGAGGTACGCGCGAGCAGCAAGTTCAAGCTGAGCGAGTATGTCAGCTGAAAAATGGGCCACAGCGCACGACCAAAAGCACAATCCCCGGCGCGGCGAGCCGCAAACCGGGGATTGTGCGAGCGACGGCGAACCGGCCGGGCCGGTTCGCGTCACGGGATGCGGTTACATGTTACGGCTGCCAGCACCACCAGCCGCGCCGCTGTCGGCCTGGGTGATCGACTCGCCGATCAACTGGTCACCCTCGATCTCGGTGTATTGATCCTTGTCGAATTCCGGGCGAGCTTTCAGCTCTTCCTCGGTCGCCTGGATACGCAGTTCTTCATCAGCGGCCGGGGCCAACTCGTCGAGCGAGACCAGCACCGAGCGGGCGCCAACACCCATCACGCCACCGACTTTAACGACGGCGTGGGCTTCCGAGCCGTCCTGGCTCAGGACGATGGCGTCGATCGAACCGATCTTGTCGCCAGCAACGTTGACGATGTCCATGTCGCTCACGTCGTCGGCAGTGCGGGCGTGCAGCGGATTATTGGCCGATGCAGCGGCACCTGCAGTCGGTGCGGCGCCGCCGGTTTGACCTGCAGCACCGCCGGTCTGGCCAGCCGGAGCCGCTTGCGAAGTCGGGTACGGGGAAGTGCCCGAACGCTCCTGCGCCGTATCAGCGGCGGCCCAGGCAGGGAAAGCGATCAGTGCAGCAACGGAACCAGCAACAATGGTTTTACGAAGATTGGTATTCATCACATACTCCTGGGTTGTTGTATGGTCGAACAACGGTACGAAATTGATATTCCAAAAGAATATCTGCGACATGCCAATGCGTTTTCGGGCCGTCCTCTCGAAACCGTGAATCCAGTATGGCGATACCCGCCACGGATGTGCGGCGTGACTGTTTCGGGGTGTGAGCCATGTGGAACACGCCACCCGCCACTCTTTTCGCATGCCCGCTTACACGCTCGAGCCCGCGCCATGAGCGCGATTCACGCCCACCACCTGACAGCCGAAAGACTTCCATCGCCACGGCTGAAAGCGGCCATGGTGGCGGCATCAAGACAAACATCGGGTTACACGAAACGGCCAAAATCAGGCCAACAAGGCGGGGGAGATGGGGCGAGCGGGGTGACTCAGACCGCGGATTGCCCGTCAGCCGGGCTGTCGGTCACCGGCAACGCATCACCGGTTACGTAAAACTGCCCGCCGGCGATGTAGTGCAGGCTGCGCAGCGCGGCATCGGCGTGCTCGAAGTGCCAGTGCCCGTCACTGAACACGCGCGGGTCGGCCCATGCGTGCTCCACCTCGCCGATGAACAGATCATAGGTGTGCTGGTTGTGCGGCTCGGGCACTACCCGGCACGCCAACCATGCCGAGCAACCGGCCACCAGCGGCAGGCCCAGGCCGTCGATGTCGAACAGCGCAGCGCCGTAGCGGCTGAGTTTGTCGGGCTCGTCGATCTGGCTGTGATTGCCCAGCGCATATGCAAGCCGCGCCTGCGCGGCGGTGGGCACCTGCAGCACGAAGCGCCCGCTGCCCTCCACAAGGGCGCGCGTGCGCGTAGCCTTGTCGATCACCACGGTGACCTTGGGCGGCGCGAAGTCGAGCGCGCATGCCCATGAGGCCGCCATCGCATTGCTCACGCCGTCATGATGTGCCGACACCAGCACCACCGGACCGTGGTTGATGAGGCGGTAGGCTTTGTCGAGCGGCACCCGAGCAATCGAACGACTCATGGAAAGTCTCAGTCAAGAAGTCGGGACGGGCCGCGCTCGTCAGTGCGCTGATGGAGCCCCTTCCAGGCCCGACAGATTGCTTCTTTGCTGCGCACCGCGCAATGACCGACTCACTCGCCCGTGCCGATTCCTGTCCATACGGCCGTGGAGCGACCGTCGCGCGGACTCGCCAGCCCCCGGTCACAGGCGGCTGGGCAAAAGGCGCGGCAGTTGGGCAATCGGCGCGCCCGCGCGAGCCATGTCGGACTCAAGACGTGCGACCTGTGCGAAGAAGCGCGCTTTTTCCTCTTCAGCCATCACGGTAGCGGTGGGTAGGTCGGCCTTCATGGGATCGACGGGCCGACCGCCGACGTGCAACTCGTAGTGAAGGTGCGGCCCCGTGCTGCGACCAGTGTTGCCGGACAGCGCGATACGGTCACCGCGCGACACGTTCTGCCCGCGTTTTACCTGTATGCGGCTCAGATGCAGATAACGCGTCTTGAACTGGCCGTGGTGGTCGATCTCGACATACCGGCCTGCAAAGGGGTGATTGCCGACACGCGTCACCACGCCGTCGCCGGTGGTGAGCACCGGCGTGCCGATGGGGGTGGCGAAGTCGGTGCCATTGTGCGGTGATACGCGTCGCGTTACCGGGTGCAGGCGGCGCGGGTTGAAGCTTGAACTGATGCGGAAGCGCTGCGCCACAGGATGACGCAGAAAGGCTCGCGTCAGGCTTTCTCCGTCGGCATCGTAATAATTGCCATCGTCGTGCAGAAAGGCGGCCTCCGGGCCGCGGGCGGTGTGCAGGCGCACCGCCTCGACACGGGTCTTGCCGGTGGCCAGGGTATCGGTCCACTCATCGCCCAACACGATTTCGAAGCGGTCATTCGCACGAATCTGGCGACGGAAATCGATGCGCCCTTCGAGAATCTGCTGAATGCGCGCTATATCGGCATTGCTCAGGCCCACACGCGAGGCCGAGCGGGCGAAGCTGCCGTGGATGCTGCCGCTGAGCACGCGCGGGCGCCACTCGGTAGGGGCTTCATGCTCTTCGGCGACGAAATGGCCCTCGTCGGTGGCGCAATATTGAATACGGCGCCCCGGGCCTTGTTCGAGCGTCAGGCTGACGAGTTGCGAGGTGGCGGAATCCAGATCGAACTTCAGCACGTGGCCGGGATACAGCAGATCCAGCGCCAGCAAGTCTTCATCAGCACTCAACACGGCCTGCATGGCTTCGTGCCCTACGCCGAATCTGGAGAACAGCGCACCCAGGGTATCACCCGAGCGGATACGGTGTTCGCGCGTGGTGACCGGCTGTACGCCGCTTTTCGACTGCATCACCGCCTCAAGCGGCATCACGCACGACGACACCGCGGGCAGTTCAGGCAAGGTCAGGTCGCCCACGGAAGGGGCGGTAACGGTCGTTGCTTCGGGTTCCGGTGGCCAATCCGGCTTGAATGCGTAGCTGACTCCAACGGCCAGAACACCCAGTCCAAACACCAGGAAGCGCCAGCTTCCTTTACCTCGTGCCGTCGGGAAAACGACGGCCTGCTTCGTACTCTTCACCAACACGTCCTTTCCATTTCCCTCCCGCGCAGGCGCCCGCGGGCTGACAGAAAGAGCGAGTGACTCCAAAATCGTTCCGCCGATTTCACCCTCAAACTGCAGTGCATGCACGCGGCAAGACGCAAGAACTCATTCGTCATCAGCGGCCGTCCGAGGTAATTCCTCGCCAGCACAGAGCTCAGGCCGCTTCGTGTTTTCGACCTAACGCGGTTCGGCCTGCGCTCGCCTTGAAAATGTAAAAGTGCGGCCGGGCGTGCATGAGTCGCCAAGGCTGCCGGTGCGGCGCATTCAGTAGTAGAGGAAGCCCAGAGCTTCCTTGAGCCGATCACCGGTGGTGCGCATGCGATCCCAGCGCTCCAGCGCCACATCCCCCTGACGAAACTCACGGAAATAGTCGTTGCTGTTGAGCTGCGTCATGACCGCCTCCATGTTGGGAGCGATGCGCTCGGCAAAGCCGAAACGCTCGCGCAACTGCTGCATGCGCTCGGCCATCGGCACGCTTTCACTGGCAGCAGCTTCGGAAACCTGCACCGGCGCTCTCGGTGTGACGAGAATGAGCACCGAACGCTGCAGGTCGTTGGTGCGGCGATTCGAGAACAAGTATTGAAGCCCCGGTACATCCTGCAGGCCCGGAACGCCATCACGCGTGGTGGAAGAGGACTTCTCGCTCAAGCCGCTCAGCACCAGCGTATCGCCCAGATTCATCACCACATTGGCGTTCGCGGTGGTCTCGCCGATCTCGATCTGATAGGCCACGCGCGGATTTTCCGAACTGGCATTCAAGGAGGTTCGCTGCGCCTCGACCTTGAGTTGCACCCGGCCTTGCGGCAGGAAAGCGGGGGTCACCGAGAGTTTGATGCCGAAGCTCTTCTCCAGCGGCACGATGGTGGTACCACCCTGCTCACTGGTGGACACCACGCCCGCACTCAGGTTGGTACCGGAGAAGAACTCCGAAGGAAGCCCCTCGATGGCCGCAAGCGTCGGACGCGCCAGTACTTCGTTGACCGAATTGTTGGCGTTGGCGATGTTCAGCGAATACGACAATGCGGGAATGGTCACGGCGCGCGTGATGGTCGTCGTCGAAGCACCGTCGGTCGAGCTGGTGACGCGCGAGTACGCCGGCAGATTGTCCGCCAATGAACCGAGTTGCAAGGTCAGTGCGCCCAGCAGGTTGACGCCCTTGGAGGTCGACATGAGCTCCTGCGTGGAAAGCAGCACTACATCCACCAGCAGCATTTTCGGCTCGGCTGGGCCGGCTTGCTCCATCTGCATTTCGGGCGCGCCATTGTCCGCGCTGTCCGACGTGTCATCGGGGCGACCCTCTTCCGACGACTCCGCGTCATCGGAATCCTTCGTGGCGTAGGCCTGCGCCAGCATCAAAGGGCTTTCGCCAGCCATCCCGGAGCTCAGGCCGGTCTTGATGGCACCGGCGTTGCCCGGTTTGCTGTAGAAGGCCTTCCATTGCGCGAGCCGGCGATCGATGCGCGCCACGTCGGCCCCGTCCCCGAGATGCTCGATCAGTGCCGCGCGCACCCAGTCGGCGCGGGCGAACTGACCGCACGAGGCATACACCGGGATGCTGGAGCGCAGGAAGCCCGGCTCGGGCCGGGCGGACACCTTGAGGAACTCGTCGGCCATGGCACAGGCCGTTCTGGCGTCACCTGTCAGGTACGCTGCCACCATCAGGCCGTAGATCGATCGCGCGCTGTCCGGCGTCAGCATCAGCACCTCGGAGAACGCCAATTTGGCGCTCTCAAAGCGCTGCAGGTCCATGTACGCCAGTGCCAGAAACTCCTGCGCGATCCAGTTGCTTCGGTCCAGGCGCAACGCCTGCTGGTACCCCTCCAGCGCCAGCTCGGTCTTCTGCGTATCCCCCTGGCGAGCCTGCAGGTGATAGACGAAGCCGTTCAGGAAATGCAGGTGTGAATTGCGTGGATCGAGTTGCAGGGCCTCATTCAACGCCAACTGGGCGCGCGGCAATTCCATGCGCTTGATGAAACCGACCGCCGTGGTGACCTTGGCCAACATCTCGGAATCATGCGCGTCGGCCGGCACCAGCGCCACCGTCTCCACCATGTGGGCGAACGATCTGGAGGGCTCGTCCGCCCACGCGCCGGGCAGAGCACACAGCGTCAGCGCCACGGCGGCCGCGACCCGACCTCGACGCAGGGAATGGGAGAGTGCTTTCATCGCGGAGATCCTGTGAAAAGGGAAATGATTGGGTGGTGCTTATCAAGAGGAGAGCGCCCCCGGCAGGGCGCCTATGGGCCGCGCGCGGCGGCGCCCTGATCAGCAGGCGTCAGGGGCGGATCAGAATCTCGTTGTGCACGGCCTTGACGCCTTCCACCTCTCCGGCAAGGGTCTGAGCCGCCATTTTTTCCTGTGCGCTGCCCGCAGAGCCGGACAACAGCACAACGCCATACAGCGTCTCGACCGACACATCCGCCATGGACATATCTGCGCTCTCGGCATGACGAGCCTTGATCACCGACGTGATGGCTTTATCACCCACATTGTCACCAACAGCTTTCCGGTCGGGCGTGACGGCGCAACCTGAGGCCGTCAGCACGACAAAAGCCATGCCGACTGCGATGACGCTTGCTCGCATGTTCATTGAAACTCTCTACAAAGTGAGCCCGGGGGGAATTCGCCAGCGCACCACAGTGCGCAAACTGCCCGACTCTGGCTGCACGACGTTTGCGGAACGAAAACACTCGTGCGCATGCCGCGAAAACGGACCGCAGATCCGTAGGAAGACTTTGCTAGCTCATCGCGCATTGTGGGGCATAGGCGACGCTCGACAGGCATCGGGCGGCACATGTCGCCCGCTTACTTGGCAAACAGCGCCTTCGGTGTTGCGCATGCCCTACACCTCGGCACACGATGCCGCCCCGCCACACTCTCTTCGCAGCGCTTGCAGCGACAGATCAACAGGAACGCGCGCAGCCTCTGAGCCGATCAAGGCTTCCAGCACAGCGGCGCCGCGCCCACCGCGTCGTGCTACCGGGTGTGCCGAATCTGGCAACCCATATGGGACTACGGCGGCCGCACATACTGCCTCCAGCCGCACAGTACGCATTTTTCATGGGCAGGCATCGGAAAGTCATCCTAACTAACTGTTAGACTCGGGCCGCAACTCTGCATTTACACATACCCTAAAGGGCCTTATATGCGTCCCCTCAATCGGACGAAGCTGTTTCTTGCATTTGGATTTCTCGCCCTTGCCCCGCTCCACGCACCTGCTCATGCAGATGATCTGGCCGCCCTGCAAACTCAAGTCGACAATTACCTGTCCGCCAACGTAACCAACGAAATCGACAGCCTGCTCAACAGCTTCAACGCCATGAAGCTCGGCCAGACCTACACGGCCGCGTCCCCCGTGCCCCCGACCTCCGACAACTCGGACGCGACCTGGACCAAGATGTCCTACTCCGACCTGAGCGCATCCCAGTTGATCGGGTACGCGGGCGATCAGTGCGCCAGCCATACGACGTACGATCAGCTCGTTGCCAAAGGTGTGAAGCTCGATCAGGGTAAGTTCAACAGCACCCGTGACAAGTTCTGCAAGCTCGTGCATGCCTCTGCCGAACTCAAGCACCGCTACGACAAATACCAGTCAATCAAGACCAATGGCGTCGTCCTGCTCAAGCGCTCGAAGAGCCAGGGCCACGACTTCAAGGATCGTCATCGCACCTTCGGCGGCGGCATTGATCTGGTGTACAAACCCGATATTGCCGGCACCATGCAAAACGGCATCCACCCGGATCAGACCTTCCAGTACAACAGCTGGATCAAATGGAGCGATGACAAGCCCACCAACCTGAACCTCATCAAGAGGATCCGCGAGATGCAGAACAGCAAGGCAGGCAGCTGTGATGGCATTTCGATTCAGATCATCAATGGCGGGTCGGTAAAGGCTTACATGTACCTCGACGTCGTCAACGTCACGTCCACCAAGATCACCATCAAGAACTGCATGAAGGCGGTTTACAACGGTACCCACAAGACGCACGCCTTCCCGAATGTCACCATGGAAGCACCGTTTGGCTACCTGTACGAGCTCGAGCAGATGAAAGACAGCGCCAAAGCCAAGCTGAAAGATCAGGCCAAGGACAAGGTCGTCTCGATGATCGGGGCCAACCAGCAGATGATCGCCCTGATCCAGAAGATCAAATAAGCTGCGCACAAGCGCTGACGATCGCTGACCAACGGTCAGCGCATACGCTCAAGCGAACACCCGACACCGGCCCCGAGCCGGTGTTTTTTTGACGCCGAGAAGCCGCTGCCCAATCGGCAGGCCTCGCACCGACATCAATCCGCCGAGCGTGCTGGTGGCCGCATCCACAGCGATGCCAACAACGCAACACCGAACACCCCTGCCAGCAGCATGAAGGTCTGCGCAAACGCCTGCGCCGCCTCGTCGGCCGAAAACACCGTGAGCCGCCATTCCACGAATACCGCACAAATCGCCACGCCCAACACCCCACCAAGCTGACGCGCATAGGTGATCACGGTGGACGACTGCCCCAACTGATGCGGCGCCTGCCCGCGCAGCGCTGCCAGACTCAGCGACGGCAGAATCATGCCGAGGCCGATGCGCCCGACGATGGTGATGGCGATCAACTCGGCATGCGAAATGTGCCCGCCATACACCGCCAGCAGCACGAACGAGGCCCCGAACACGACCAGCCCGGCCACCGTCACCCACTGCGGCGACAGCCAATCCGCCATACGTCCGGCCAGCGGAATGCACAGCGCCAGCGCGATGCCGCCTGGTAACAGCGTCATGCCCGCATCCGTGGCCGAATAGCCCAGCGCAGTGAGCATGAACACCGGAATCAGGTAGGTCGAGGCATACAGCCCGAAGCCATACACGAAGGACACCACGCTGCCCATGGCGAAGGCGCGTGCGCCGAACAGCGCCGGGTGGATGATCGGCGCCGCCGCGCGCCGCCCGTGCACCACGAAGCCGGCAAAGCCAAGCAGCGTGGCCGCCCCCGGCAACAGCGTCCACACGCTCCACAAACCGCTGTGCTGCAGCGCGGCCACCGCCTCGATGGCGCCCACGGTGGCCACCGCCAGCAGCAACACCCCGCGCCAGTCGAACGGCTTCTTCACCCGCTCGCCCGCCACCGGCAACAGGAACAAAGCCGCCACCCCGGCCGCCACGCAGAACGGCATGTTCAACCAGAACACCGCCTTCCAGCCGAAGTGATCCAGCAACAAACCACCCAGCGCCGGCGCCACAGCCGGGGCCAGCACGATGCCGAAACCCATCATCCCCGACGCCCGCCCCTGCGCATGGGGCGGAATCAAGCGCAACACCGCCAGCACCCCGAGCGGCTGCAACAAGCCCGCCGCCGCCCCCTGCACCACCCGCATCGCCACCAGAAACCCGAACGACGGCGACAAACTCCCCGCCACACTTGCCGCCAGCAACACCCCCAGCGCCGTCAGAAAGCAATTACGGAAACCGAAGCGGTCCAGCAGCCACGGTGTGGGCAGCATCGCCAGCGTCATCGCCCCCATGAACCCCGTCACCGCCCACTGCACCCTCTCCTGCCCCAGCCCGAATTCCTGCATCAGGGCAGGAATGGCCACGTTGAAACTCGTCGCCGACAACACCGCCGCCATGATCCCGAGCGCAACCACGCACAGGGCGTACCACTTGAAGCGGTCGCCGAGGCGCTGGGTAAGAACGTCTAGGGAAGGGGCTGGAAAACGCATGAATTCGCACGAAATCGAGTCAGATCATGATGCCGCAGAAATGGATGCCGAGACCGCCTTCGTTGCCCACCCCAGCCCCACCGCGTATCATCCGCCCCTTCACACTGCAGCACCCCGGAGCCACTCCGTTGTAATTCGCACGCCTCACGACTTCCATACTCTTGCATGCACCGCTCGGTGACTGCCTCTTGCATGCACCGCTCGGTGACTGCCGGAAGTCCGTCTGCACCACCCTCATCTCCCGATTGATCCGCGGCATCTGCGCATGCAGCCGCGTTAGCCCTGCCGTTTGCCGGCCTGGGCGCGATGCCGTTTTGTGAAGTTTTACCGATGATCCAGACAATTCAGAAAGAGTGGTTTTCCAATATCCGCGGCGACACGCTTGCAGGGCTGGTCGTTGCGCTGGCGTTGATTCCCGAGGCCATTGCGTTTTCGATCATCGCCGGGGTCGACCCCAAGGTGGGCTTGTATGCCTCGTTCAGCATGGCGGTGGTGATTGCCTTTACGGGCGGGCGGCCCGGTATGATTTCGGCCGCCACCGGGGCAATGGCCTTATTGATGGTGACGCTGGTGAAGGAGCACGGGCTGCAATATCTGCTGGCAGCGACGGTGCTGACCGGTGTGCTGCAGATCATTGCCGGCATGATCCGGCTCGACTTGCTGATGCGCTTTGTGTCGCGCTCGGTGGTGACGGGTTTCGTGAATGCGCTGGCGATTCTGATCTTCATGGCGCAGTTGCCCGAGCTGACCAACGTTACGTGGGTGGTGTATGCGATGACGGCCGGCGGCCTGGCCATCATCTATCTGCTGCCAATGGTGACCAAGGCCATTCCGTCGCCGCTGGTGACCATCGTGGTGCTCACGGCCATCGCCATGTGGCTGAACCTGGATGTGCGCACGGTGGGCGACATGGGCGAGTTGCCCGACAGCCTACCGATGTTCCTGATCCCGGATATCCCGCTCAACTTCGAGACGCTGGCGATCATCTTCCCGTATTCGCTGACGCTGATGGTGGTGGGCCTGCTCGAATCGATGATGACGGCGACCATCGTCGATGACCTGACCGATACGCCCAGCGACAAGCGCCGCGAGTGCGTCGGTCAGGGCACGGCCAACATCGCCACCGGCTTCATCGGCGGCATGGCCGGCTGCGCAATGATCGGTCAGTCTGTGATCAACGTGAAATCCGGCGGGCGCGGCCGGTTATCGACGCTGATTGCCGGCGTGGTGCTGCTGATCATGGTGGTGTTCCTCGGCGATCTGGTCGGGCAGATCCCGATGGCCGCGCTGGTGGCCGTGATGATCATGGTCTCCATCGGCACCTTCAGCTGGTCCTCCATCCGCAACCTGCGTAATCACCCGCCCAGCTCCAGCATCGTCATGGTGGCCACCGTGGTGGTGGTGGTTGCCACGCATGACCTCGCCAAGGGCGTGCTGGTGGGCGTGCTGCTGTCGGGCATCTTCTTCGCTCACAAGGTGGGCCGCGTGCTGAGCGTCAGCTCGCGCACCGACGATCACGGCCGCGTGCGCAGCTATCAGGTGACGGGCGAAGTCTTCTTTGCTTCAGCCGGCACCTTCAACGCCAGCTTTGATTTCAAGGAAGTGATTGAGCGCGTGCGCATTGACGTGACGCGCGCACACTTCTGGGACATCACCGCCATCGACGCGCTGGACCGGGTGGTGATGAAGTTTCGCCGTGATGGCACCGAGGTGGAGATCATTGGTCTGGATCAGGCCAGCAAGACATTGATTGATCGTTTCGCCATCCACGACAAACCCGACGCCGACGCGCGGATGTCGAGCGGGCACTAAGGAGAATCAGCATGAACACCAAAGTCATTGGCTGCATTGACGGCACGGAAACCTCCGCCACGGTATGCGAATACGCCACCTGGTCGGCGCTGCGCATGAACGCCCCGCTGGAATTCCTGCACGTGCTCGACCGCCATCAAGACGCAGCTCCGGTCAGCGACCTCTCGGGCAACCTGCACTTTGGCGCCCAGGAAGAGTTGCTGCGCCAGCTTGCCGAGCTGGACGCCCAGCGCAGCAAGGTCGCTCAAGAGCACGGGCGCATGTTGATCGATGCCGCACGCAGCCGTGCCGCCGAGCTGGGCGTGAAAGCGCCCGATGGCCGCCAGCGTCACGGCACCTTGGTGGAGACCCTGACGGAGACGGACGAAAGCGCCCGCCTGATCGTGCTCGGCCGCCGCCATGTCGGCCAAAGCGCAACCGACCAGCCGGTGCAAAACCACCGCCTGGAGCGGGTGATACGCGCCATTCACAAGCCGATTCTGGCCACCGCGGCCCAGTACAAGACGCCCGAGCGCTTCATGATTGCCTTTGACGGCAGCCCCACCGGGCGCAAAACCGTGGAACGCGTGGCCGCCAGCCCGCTGTTGGCCGGGCTGCCGTGTCACGTGGTGAGCGTGGGCGGCGGCGCTGCGATACGCGACGCGCAGGCGTGGGCCGAGGCCGAACTGGCCGGGCGCGGCTTCGACGTCACACTCGCCTGCGAAGACGGCGAGCCCGAGAAAGCACTGGGCGGCTACGCCGACGCCCATGCCATCGATCTGGTGGTGATCGGGGCCTATGGCCACTCGCGCATTCGCCAACTGATGATCGGCAGCACCACCACCAATCTGCTGCGCAGTCTGACGGTGCCCGTGCTGGTACTGCGCTGAACCCGGCCGGCACGGACGTGGCTACAGCGCCACCACCCCGTGCCGGTGCATCAGCTTCACCAGCAACTTGTACACATCCAGATCGAAAGCCGGGCGCCCCAGCGCGATGAGCGCGGCGGCGTCTGCCTCGCTGCGCACGCGGCCGAAGTAACACCAGTGGCTGACCACGTGCAGGTCGGCACCTTCGCGGATGCCGACGGCGCCGGGATACGGCCAGGACTCCACCTTGAGGGCGTCCAATGCCGCTTCGGTGCGCGTCACGTGCGCGTCGTGCGGCTCCAGCCCGAGGCAGGCGCCGTGACAGCGTTTGAGCTGATGGTTGAAGCAGCGGCCGGGCGTACGTTTCTCCAGCCCCAGCAGCGGTGGGCACAGCGCGTGTTCGGCGCACAGCGTGCGCAGCCGCTCGGTGGCGGCGCGTTTGCTGCGGAAGAAGCCGTACAACCGGCCGGGGGCGCTGAAATCCACGTCGCCCGCACGCACCAGTTTCAATCCGGCCTCGCCCACCAGATCACGCTCCAGCCGCCAAGCGCACAGATCGCGGTTGCGACGAAGTTGTCGGTTGAGGGTGGGCTGCAGGGCCTTGATGAGGCGCGCCTCTTCGAGCAGCGCACCCAACTCGCCCTCGCAGCGAATGTGCTCGATGCGGCGGATCTGCTGGCTCAGGCTGAGCCCGCGCGTGCTTTCGTGGTCGGCACTGAAATGCGACAGCACGCGCGTGCGCAGGTGCATGCTTTTGCCCACGTACAGCGGCAGATCGTTGTCGCCATAGAACAGATACACGCCGGGCGCCTCGGGCAGCGCGTCGACTTCTGCCGGATCAAGAAACGGTGGCAACGCCGGGCGGCCGATGAGTTCGCGCGCCACCTCATGGATATGGCCAGGCGGCAGCAACGTGTGCGCATGCTGCCAGAACTGCCACAGCGCCTGCGCGTCGCCCAGCGCCCGGTGGCGTGCGCCCACCGTCAAGCCGTGGCGGGCGATCAGGTGGTCGAGGCTGTGTCGCCGCTCTTGCGGAAACAGCCGGCGCGAGAGTTTCACGGTGCACAGCACGCGCGGGCGAATGGTGACGCCCATGCGGCGAAACGCCGCCTTGATGTGGCCGTGGTCGAAGCGCGCGTTGTGCGCCACGAAGATGCGCCCGTCGAGCCGGTCGAACAACTCGTCCGCCACCTCTTCGAAACGCGGGGCGTTCGCCACCATGGCGTTGCTGATGCCGGTGAGCCGCTCGATGTGCTCGGGAATGCGCATCTCGGGGCGAACCAGCGTGGCCCACTCGTGCACGCCGGACTCATCCACCTCGACCACCGCAATCTCGGTGATCGAGGCGCGCTGGGCCGGACCGCCGGTGGTTTCGATATCGACGAAGGCCAGGCCTTCGCCGGGCAGGGTGAGGGGCGTCATGAACGAGCCGTGTTGGACGAGACGTTTCGGACGGGCCACGGCCCGTTCAGTTCCATCTGCGCGGATGGCGCTAACCGAGCAGCCGCATGCCGAGCACACTGAAAACGCCGCCGAACAGCAGCAGCGCAAACAGCACCAACAACCCGTCCTGCACCACCAGCGCCACGCCCAGCGCAAGCAAAGCCAGACCGGCCACGGAGGACGAAAACGGCAGCAACTCCATGAACGGCATCACCAGCCCCACCACCACGCACAATGCGGCCACCGCATAGCTGCCCTTGCGGCGCACCAGAAAGGTCAGGCGCGGCTTGAGCACCTTGTCGATGCCGCGCGCGGGCTTTTCAAGCCACGTGAGAGCCTTCTGCAGCTTCTGGCGCTCGACCGAACGGTCGAGGATGAAGGCCGGCAGCCAGAACGTCTTGCGCCCGATCAGCATCTGCACCGCTACCAGCAATACGAATGCCGCCATGAAGAACGACATGCCCGGCACGCCGCTCAAGGGTGAAAACAGCGTCATGCCAATAAGCATCAGCATCGGCCCGAACGAGCGATTGCCGATGGCCTCGACCACCATCTCCATCGACACACGGTCGTTCTCTTTATCACTGGCCAGCGCGCTGATGCATTCGATCATCTGCTGGAGATTTTGCAGGGGCTGATTCATGCGGGCATTCCGTGGAAGGGTTTCATGGCGTTCAGGCCAAGGCCGCCTGTTGCAGCCCGCTCAAGACTACCTTCAGGCTCGATCGGAGCCTGCAAGCGATTGTTTGAAACGCCTGCGCGGACCAGGCGGCGGCACGCCCCGCTCGAAACAGCACTCTCCATGCCTGGCCAACGTCACGAAACTCGGCCGCACCGCCCGCAAAAAGGAAACGGCCCGCAAGGGCCGCTTCTCGAAAGTGCTCACTCCACCGTCACACTCTTGGCGAGGTTCCTCGGCTTGTCCACGTCAGTGCCCTTCACCAGCGCAGCGTGGTACGAAAGCAGTTGCAGCGGGATGACGTGCAATACCGGCGAGAGCATGCCGTAGTGCTCGGGCATGTAGAGAATGTGCACGCCTTCGGACTCGGCGATCTCGCTGCCGGCATCGGCAAACACATACAGTTCGCCGCCACGGGCACGCACTTCCTGCAGGTTGGACTTGAGCTTTTCGAGCAACTCGTCGGCCGGTGCGACGGCGATGACGGGCATGTCCTTGTCCACCAGCGCCAGCGGGCCGTGCTTGAGTTCGCCGGCGGCGTAGGCCTCGGCGTGGATGTAGGAGATTTCCTTGAGCTTGAGCGCGCCTTCCATGGCGATGGGCCAATGGCGGCCGCGGCCGAGGAACAGCGCGTGCTGCTTCATGGCGAAGCGCTGCGCCCATTTGGCGATCTCCGGCTCGAGTTCGAGCACCTTCTGCACGGCCACCGGAAGGTGACGCAGGCCGGCCAGGTGGCGGGCCTCGACGTCTTCCGCGAGCCGGCCGGCCATGCGTGCCAGCGTGAGCGTGAGCAGCGCCAGCGCGGCCAGCTGGGTGGTGAACGCCTTGGTCGAAGCGACGCCGATTTCCGGCCCCGCGCGGGTGATGAAGCGTAGGGCGGCTTCGCGCACGATGGCCGATTCGGGCACGTTGCAGATGGCCAGCGTGCGCGTCATGCCGAGCAGCTTGGCATGCTTGAGTGCAGCCAGCGTGTCTGCCGTTTCACCCGACTGCGAGATGGCGATGACCAGCGTGGCCGGGTCGGGCACCGAGGTGCGATAGCGGTATTCGCTGGCGATCTCGACCGTACACGGAATGCCGGCGATCGATTCGAGCCAGTAGCGCGCCACCAGCCCCGAGTGGTAGCTGGTGCCACACGCAAGGATCAGCACCTGCCGCACACCGGCCAGCAGCGCCGGCGCATCGGCGCCGAACAGTTGCGGCGTGGGCGAGCCGCCACCGCCGATGATCTCCAGCGTGTTGGCCAGCGCCTGCGGCTGCTCGAAGATTTCCTTCTGCATGTAGTGGCGGAACTGCCCCAGCTCCACAGCATCGGCCGACAGGCTGGATACATGCGTGGCGCGCTCGACCGGCTGGCCGTCGCTGTCGGTGATGCGTGCGCCCTCACGCGTAAGCTCGGCAATGTCACCGTCTTCGAGATAGACGATGTTGCGCGTGACCTGCAGCAGCGCAGCGGTGTCAGAAGCGGCATACACGCCGTCGTCGGCCAGCCCCAGCAGCAGCGGCGAACCACGGCGGGCCACCACGGCGCGCTCGGGCTCGGCTTCATGCAGCACGCCGATGGCGTAGGCGCCCATCAGCTCGGCGGTGGCCAGGCGCACGGCCTCGAACAGGCTGCCGGCACTCTGCAGTTTGCTATGTACGAGGTGGGCGATGGCTTCGGTGTCGGTTTCGGATTCGAAGACATAGCCGGCGGCCGTCAGGCGCTCGCGGATGGCTTCAAAGTTTTCGATGATGCCGTTATGCACCACCGCCAGCCCGGCTGACACATGCGGGTGGGCGTTGCGCTCGCTCGGCGCGCCGTGCGTAGCCCAACGCGTGTGGGCGATGCCCACCGGGGCGCTCACGTTGGCAGAGGCTTCGGCCAGCTCCGAGACGCGGCCGGTGGAGCGCACGCGGCGCAGGCCGCCGTTGAGCACGGCGAGCCCGGCGGAGTCATAGCCGCGGTATTCGAGCTTGCGCAGCCCCTCGATCAGGACGGGAACGACGTCGCGGTTGGCGACAGCGGTAACGATGCCACACATGTGGGCACTCTCCGGTTCAGGTGGTTTTCTTGACGGGGCGTTTCCAGCGCAAGCTGGTCTGCTTCACACGCGAGATGGTGAGCTGTTCGGGCGGCGCGTCGCGCGTGAGCGTGGTGCCGGCGGCGATGGTGGCGCCACGGCCGACGCGCACCGGCGCCACGAGCTGCACGTCGGAGCCGACGAAGGCGTCGTCTTCGATGATGGTGCGGTGCTTGTTGGCGCCGTCGTAGTTGCAGGTGATCACGCCCGCGCCGATGTTCACGCCGCTGCCCACGTCGCTGTCGCCCACGTAGGCCAAGTGGTTGGCCTTGCTGCCGGCGGCGATGTGGCTGTTCTTGACCTCGACGAAGTTGCCCAGATGCACGTCGTCTGCCAGCACGGTGCCGGGGCGCGTGCGCGCGTACGGGCCGATCACGCAGGCTTCGCCGGTGGTGGTGGATTCGATGTGCGAGAACGGCGCGATGCGCGTTCCGGCACCGATGACGGCATCGCGCAGCACGCAGTTGGCGCCGATCTTCACACCGTCGCCGAGCACCACGCGGCCTTCGAACACGCAATTGACGTCGATCTCGACATCCGTGCCGCAGGCCAGCCGGCCGCGCACGTCGATACGCTCGGGGTCGGCCAGCGTCACGCCGGCGTCGAGCAGCGCGTGGGCGACGTTGCGTTGCAGCGTGCGTTCAAGCGCCGCGAGCTGGCGGCGGTCATTCACGCCCAAGGTTTCCCACTCGGCCGAGGGTGATGCGGTAACCACATCCACCCCGTCGGCCACCGCCAGGCTGACGATGTCGGTGAGGTAGTACTCTTTCTGGGCGTTGTCGTTGCCCACGCGACCCAGCCAGTCGCGCAGCTTGGCGGCTGGCGCGGCGAGAATGCCGGTGTTCACTTCGTGGATGGCGCGCTCGAGGTCGGAAGCGTCTTTGTGTTCGACGATGCGCTTCACGCGGCCGACGCCATCGCGCACGATGCGGCCGTAGCCGGTCGGGTCGGGCATGGAGACGGTGAGCAACGCCAGGTGGTCGGTGCCGGCGGCGGCAATCAGCCGCGCCAGCGTGTCGCGCCCGATCATCGGCACGTCGCCGTACAGCACCAGCACCACGCCATGGTCGGACAACTCGGGCAGTGCCTGTTGCACCGCATGGCCGGTGCCCAGTTGCGGGCTTTGCAGCGCCCAACGCAGGCCGGGGGCATCGAGCGCGGCGCGCACGTCGTCGGCACCGTGGCCGGCGACCACGCAGATGCGCGCGGGGTCGAGCGCGCGGGCGGTATCCAGCACATGTGCCAGCAGCGGCCGTCCGGCCAGCGGCTGAAGCACTTTGGGGAGCTTCGAGCGCATGCGGGTGCCCTTGCCCGCAGCGAGAATCACGACTTCCATCAACACTCCGCATATGCCGGAAAACGGCTTGAATTCTAGCACGCACGCCATGCCACTTCCGGCGCCAGCGCGGCTGACGACACGGCATTCGAGACGCTTTTCACGCCCCCCTCGATGCGCTGCGGCGCCGCTTCTTGCGCTGCATCAGAACCCGCCGCCACGGTGTACGTACAATCGTCATACGGCCTCAACCGGACTCCCGCCCATGCACACGCCCGCCCCCCGTTTCATCGAAAACCGCACCTTCGACGAAATCGCACCTGGCGATCATGCCGAGCTGTCGCGCACGCTGCGCCCGCAGGACATCCAGCTCTTCGCAGCCATGTCAGGCGACGTGAACCCCACGCACGTGGATGCCGAGTTCGCCCGCTCGGGCCAGTTTCGCGAGATCGTCGGCCACAGCATGTGGGGCGGCGCACTGATTTCGGCAGTACTGGGCACCGAATTCCCCGGCCCCGGCACGGTGTATGTCGAGCAGAACCTGCGCTTTCTGCGCCCGGTGATGATCGGCGACACGCTCACCATCACGCTCACCTGCCGCGAGAAATTCGCGCACAACCACCACATCGTGTTCGATTGCCGCGCCACCACGCAGGACGCCAGCGTGGTGATCGAGGGCTCGGTGGAGGTCGTTGCCCCCACCGAAAAGATCCGCCGCCCGCGCGTCGACCTGCCGGCCGTCACGTTCTCCGACCGTGAATCGCGCTACCGCAAGTTGCTGGCCGTGTCGGCCGATCTGCCGCCGGTGAAGCTCGCCGTGGTGCACCCGTGCGACGGCGAATCGCTTGGCGGCGCCATGCTGGCGATGCAGTCCGGTATCGCGGCGGCGATTCTGGTCGGGCCGGAGTGGCGCATCCGCGCGGTGGCCGAAGAGCACGGCATTGACCTCGCAGGCGCTGAAATCGTCGATGTCGAACACAGCCACGCTGCCGCCGAAAAGGCCGTGGAGCTGTGCCGTGAGGGCCGCTGCGAGGCCATGATGAAGGGCTCGCTGCACACCGACGAACTGCTCGCCGCAGTGGTCAGCAAAGCCACCGGCCTGCGCACCGGCCGCCGCATCAGCCATGTGTTCGTTGCCGACGTGCCGAGCTACCCGCACCCGCTGATGATCAGCGACGCGGCAGTCAACATCGAGCCCACGCTGGAGGAAAAGGCCGACATCGTGCAGAACGCCATCGACCTTGCCCACGCCATGGGCGTGCCGCAGCCCAAGGTGGCAATCCTGTCGGCGGTGGAAACGGTCACCCCGAAACTGCAATCGACCATCGACGCCGCCTGCCTGTGCAAGATGGCCGACCGCGGCCAGATCAAGGGCGGCCTGCTCGACGGCCCGCTGGCCTTCGACAATGCGGTGTCGCTGATGGCCGCGCAGACCAAGGGCATCGTCTCGGCGGTGGCGGGGCAAGCCGACATCCTGATCGTGCCCGACATCGAATCCGGCAACATGGTGGCCAAGCAGCTCGAATACCTCGCCGACGCGCTGCTGTGCGGCATCGTGCTGGGCGCACGCGTGCCCATCGTGCTCACCAGCCGCGCCGACACCGCGCGCACGCGCACCGCCTCGTGCGCCATTGCGCAGTTGCTGGCGCATCGCAAGCGCGAGGCCGGCAAGGCATGAAGGCGCTGCTGGTTCTCAACGCCGGCTCCAGCAGCCTGAAGTTCGGCGTTTTTCCCGCCGCTGACGCCGAAGCCGCGCCGCTGCTCAGCGGCCAGATCGATGCCATCGGCCTCACACCTTGCCTGCGCGCCAGGAAGGGCGAAACCCGCTTCGAAGAAGCCCTGCCCGCTGCCGATGCGGGGGCCGAGGCGCACGAAAACGCTTTGGTCTGGCTGCTCGGCTGGCTCGACGCGCACCTCACCGCCCTGCACCTGGTGGCCGCCGGGCACCGCGTGGTGCATGGCGGCACGCGCTTTTCGGCGCCCGTGCGCATCGACGACACCGTACTCACCGAGCTCGAAGCGCTGATTCCGCTCGCCCCGCTGCACCAGCCGCACAACCTGCGCGGCATCCGCGCACTGGCTGCGCAATTGCCCGAACTGCCGCAGGTGGCGTGCTTCGACACCGCCTTTCACCACACGCAAGACCCGCGCGCAGCCACCTTTGCGCTGCCGCGCGCGCTCAGCGACGAGGGCGTGCGCCGTTACGGCTTTCACGGCCTGTCGTACGACTACATCTGCACGCAGTTGCCGAAGGTGCTGGGCGAACGCGCGCAAGGCCGCGTGGTGGTCGCCCACCTGGGGGCCGGCGCCTCGCTGTGTGCGCTGCGCGCGCGACGCAGCGTCGCCACCACCATGGGCTTCACCGCACTCGACGGCCTGATGATGGCCACCCGTCCCGGCAACCTCGACCCCGGCGTGCTGCTGTACCTGATGGAGCACAAAGGTCTCGACGCCGCCGCCATCACCAGACTGCTGTACCACCGCAGCGGCCTGCTCGGCGTCTCGGGCATTTCGCCCGACATGCGCGTGCTGCTCGACAGCCCCGCCCCCGAAGCGGCGGAAGCGGTGGAGTTGTATTGCTACCGCGTGGTACGCGAAATCGGCTCGCTGATGAGCGCGCTGGGCGGGCTGGACGCGCTGGTATTCACCGCCGGCGTGGGCGAGCACTCGGCTCCGGTGCGCGCACGCATCTGCGCGCTGATGGGCTGGGCCGGCGTGGCGCTGGACGCTGCACTCAATGCCACCCACGCCACGCGCATCGACGCCGCCGGCTCGGCCATTGCCGTGGCCGTGGTGCCCACCGACGAAGAAGGCATGATTGCGCGCTACACGCGCTGCGTGCTGGAAGGTGCCTGAGCTACGGCAATCGCGGGGGTTAGCTCAATGCGGCGCAATGCTCTTCGGTTATTGCGGCCCACGACAATCCGCATGCCGACGCACGGACGAACCAACCGCTACAATCACGCCTTGCACCGCACAACGAGCCCGTCGTGACCACTTCCGCAAAACGCCCCCTCCGCCTCGCGATCAATGGCTACGGCCGCATCGGACGCTGCTTTCTGCGCGCGCTGACCGAAGCCGGGTTGAAGGACGAGCTGGAGGTGGTGGCCATCAACGAGCCGGCGGACTTTCGCGGCATCGTCTATCTGACGCGTTTCGACTCCACCCACGGGCGCTTTCCCGGCAAGGTCGAGGCCGGCGAAAACGCGCTGCTGATCGACGGCTGCGAAATTGCCGTGAGCCACGCCTCCACGCCCGAAGCGGTCGACTGGCGCGCGCAGGATATCGACCTGCTGGTGGAATGCTCAGGCGAATACGGCAGCCGCACCGCCCTAACGCGCTTTCTCGACGCCGGCTGCTCGCGCGTGCTGGTGTCGCACCCGGCCAACAGCGCCGAAGATGTGGATGCCACCATCGTCTATGGCAGCAACGAAAGCACACTCACCGGGCGTGAGCGCATCGTGTCGAACGCCTCGTGCACCACCAATGCCGTGGTGCCGGTGCTGGAGCTGGTGCAGCGCGAGATCGGCATCGAGCAGGTGCTGCTCACCACGCTGCACGCCGCCATGAACGACCAGCCGCTGATCGACGGCTACCACCACAGCGACCTGCGCCGCACGCGCTCGGCCATGCAGTCGATCATTCCGGTGTCCACCGGGCTGGCGCGCGGTGTCGAGCGGCTGCTGCCTCAGCTTGCCGGCCGCGTGCAGGCCAAGGCCATTCGCGTGCCCACGCACAACGTGTCGGCCATAGACGTGGTCATCGAAACCGAGCGCAGCGTCACGGTGGAAGACATCAACGCGCTGCTGCGCGCCGCCGCCGAAGGGCCGCAGGCCGGGCGCATGGCGTACTCCGAAGACCCGCACGCCTCCATCGACTTCAACCACGACGTCCATTCGGCCATCATCGATGGCAGCCAAACGCGCGTCATCGGCGGGCGCATGGTCAATCTGCTGGTGTGGTTCGACAACGAATGGGGCTTTGCCAACCGCATGGTGGATGTGGCCCGCCACTGGCTGGAGCGCACCCGCAACTGAGGTCGCCCAGCGGCGTCCTGACGCATACATTCCCTGACCATCAAGGAGCCCGCATGAGCGAAAACACCTACACCCCGCCCAAGGTCTGGACGCAGGAAAAACCCAGCGGCGGCGCCTTCGCCAACATCAACCGCCCGGTGGCCGGCCCCACGCATGACAAGGTGCTTCCAGTGGGTAAGCACCCGCTGCAGCTGTATTCGCTGGCCACGCCCAACGGCGTGAAAGTGACGGTGATGCTCGAAGAGTTGCTGGCGCGCGGCCACGCCGGCGCCGAATACGACGCGCACCTCATCCGCATCAACCAGGGCGATCAGTTCGGCAGCGGCTTCGTCGAGCTCAACCCCAACTCCAAGATTCCGGTGCTGCTCGACCGCAGCATGGACCCGCCGCTGCGCGTGTTCGAATCGGGCGCCATCCTGCTGTATCTGGCGGACAAGTTCGGCGAATTCATCCCAAAAGACGTCCACGCGCGCACGGAATGCCTGTCGTGGCTGTTCTGGCAGATGGGCAGCGCACCGATTCTGGGCGGCGGCTTCGGTCACTTCTACGCCTACGCGCCCGAGAAGTACGAATACCCGATCAACCGCTACACCATGGAAGTGAAGCGTCAGCTCGACGTGCTCGACCGCCGTCTGGCCGAGCAGCGCTACGTGGCAGGCGCCGACTACACCATCGTCGACATGGCGATCTGGCCGTGGTACGGCGCCGTGGTGCGCAACGAGGTGTATGGCGCGGCCGAGTTTCTCGACGCGCAGCGCTACACCCACGTGCTGCGCTGGGCCGACGAGATCGCCCAGCGGCCGGCCGTGCAGCGCGGGCAACGCGTCAATCGCACCTGGGGGCCGGAAGAAACGCGCGTGCCCGAACGGCATGACGCCAGCGACCTCGACCTGCCCGCACCGCACGCTCCCTGACATTCGGCTCACACTTGGCGTTGCAACACCCTCCGCGTCGGTGAAGCACGCTAAGATCGCGAGCATTCAGGAAACCCTCTCGGAGGCCCCCATGAGCGCCACGCCCGACACCCCGACACCGCATCGCTGGCGCTTCTTCCGCGTCGGCGGTTTCGACCAGGTCCGCATCGACAACGCCGACGACCTGCGCAACCTCGCCACGCTTGATCAGAAACTGTGGTCGGCACTGGCCTGCCCCACCTCCAATCTGGAGTTCGACGAGCGCACGCTGGCCCTGATAGACCAGAACAACGACAGCCAGATCCGCCAACCCGAAATACTCGCCGCCGTGGCGTGGGTGTGTCGTGTGCTGAAAGCGCCTGACATCGTCTTTGAAGCGGGCGACTCGGTACCGCTGGCTGCAATCAATGAGGCTGACGCCGAGGGGGCCAAGCTGCTCGCCGCGGCGCGCGATGTGCTGTCGATCCTCGGAAAACCCGAGGCCGACGCTGTCGCCCTGGCCGACGTGGCGGACAAAACCAGGCTGTTTTCGGCCGACCACTTCAACGGCGACGGCGTAGTGCCGGCAGAACTGGCGGGCGACGAAGCGCTGGGCGCCAGCATCAAGCTGATCGTCGACACGCTTGGCGGCGAAGCTGATCTGAGCGGCACGGCAGGCATCAACGAAGCCAGACTCAAAGCCTTTTTCGAACAGGCGCAGCAAGTGTCTGACTGGCGCAAGGCCGCCGAGGACAACGCCACCGATGTGCTCCCACTCGGTGACGATACCGACACGGCTGCAGCGATCTTCGACAGCCTGCGCGCCCGCATCGACGACTACTTCACACGCTGCCGGCTTGCCGCTTTCGACGAACGTGCTGCCAACGCCCTGAACCCGACCGAAAGCTTCTACGGCAACCTCGGCGCGCAAGCACTCAACGCGGCGAATGCCGACCTCGCAGCGCTGCCCTTGGCACTGGCCGAGGCCAACAAGCCACTGCCGCTCGACGAAGGATTGAACCCGGCCTGGGCCGAACGCGTGGCACAACTGCGCGACAAGGTGATCACGCCGATTCTGGGCAAACGCGATGCACTGAGCGAAGACGACTGGGCCGATCTCTCGGCACGCTTTGCGGCCTATCGCAGTTGGCTCGCCGCACGCCCCGATTCGCCCCTCGCCAGCGTCGATGTCGCCCGTCTGCGCGCCCTGCTGGCCGACGACACGCGTGAACGGCTGGCGCAGTTGATCGCCGACGACCTGGCTGCCGACGGCGCCGCCGGCCCCATCGACGCCCTGGAACGCCTCACGCGCTATCGACGCGACCTGGTCACGCTGCTGCGCAACTTCGTGAACTTTGCCGACTTTTACGACGGCACGAAGAAAGCCATCTTCCAGGCCGGCACGCTGTATATCGACCAGCGCAGTTGCGAGTTGGTGCTGAGCGTGCCGAACATGGCCAAGCACGCCACGCTGGCACCGCTGTCCGACGCCTATCTGGTCTATTGCAATTGCGTCCGCAAGGGCGAGGCGCCGATGACCATCGTCGCCGCCATCACCGGTGGCGATTCGGACGACATGATGGTGGCAGGCCGCAACGGCGTGTTCTACGACCGCCAGGGGCGCGACTGGAACGCCAGCGTCGTCAAGGTGATCGAAGCCCCGATCAGCATCCGCCAGGCGTTCTGGTCACCCTACAAGCGCATCGCGCGCATGATCAGCACGCAAGTGGAGAAATTCGCCGCCTCGCGCGACAAGGCGGTGGAATCGAAAGCGCAGGCCAACATCGCCGATTCGGCTGCAAAGGCAGAGGCCGGCACAGCCCAGAGCCCCTCTTCGCAGGCCTTCGACATCGCCAAGTTCGCCGGCATCTTCGCCGCCATCGGCTTGGCCATCGGCGCCATCGGCACGGCACTGACCGCGGTCGTCGCCGGACTGCTGTCGCTGCCGCTGTGGCAACTGCCAGTGGTAGTGGTGGCCGTAATGCTGCTGGTGTCCGGGCCGTCCATGCTGCTGGCCGCCCTCAAGCTGCGCCGCCGCAACCTCGGCCCGCTGCTCGACGCCAACGGCTGGGCAGTGAACGCCCGCGCACGTATCAACATCCCGTTCGGTGGCTCGCTCACCGGCGTGCCGCAACTGCCGCCCGGCGCATCGCGCTCGGTGAATGACCCGTACGCCGACAAGCGCAGTTCATGGCCGTTCTGGCTGGCGCTGATACTGGTCGCCATCGGCGCGTTCACCTTGTGGCAGAACGGCTTCATCAACTTCTGATGCGTCCTATACTCCAGCAGAGCACGGCATATGCCGCGCCTGCTGGAGACAGTGATGAAGCTGGCAAACGGCATCCGCAAACACGGCTTCCGCACCTGGCATGAGCGCCAGCTTCTGATCGCCCACGGCTGGCTGGCCATCGCCTTGATCACCGCCGTCGCCGCCTTCGCGGCGCTCGAAACCGTCCTCACCCACGACACCACCTCCGTGCGCCTCGGCAACCTCGCGGCCAGCCTGTTGCTGGGTGGCGTGACGGTAGCCACCCTGCGCCGCTTTCTCGGCCACTTGGTTGGCGCCCAACGCGCCAGCGCTCAGGCGCGCTGCACCGAGTGCGACACCTTCGGGCGCCTCGAAGTCATCACCGAAAACCGCCACGGCGCGTGGGTACGCGTGCGCTGCAAACAATGCGGCCACCAATGGCCGATGGACGACTCCTGACAAGGGCGGAGTTCGGCCAGTCTCGCATCGGCACGACAAAATGCGGCCGTCGCCACGCTAAGATGGCCGCACCTTATCTGCGCGCGCCGACTTCATGCACACCGAACCGCCTTTCATCGCCCCCGCCCGTTACAACGACCCCGACGCCGCGCTGGCCCGCGTACAGGAGATCTACGCCGCCAGCACCGAATGGCTGCGCGATTCACTGCGCCGCTTCGTGGCGGGCGAGGATTTCGACCGCAAGCTGCGCGCCTGCTACCCCTTTGCCCGAGTGCGCGTAGACACCACCGCACGGCCGGATTCGCGGCTGGCGTACGGCTTCGTGGCCGGCCACGGCACCTTCGAGACGACACTGACGCGGCCCGACCTGTTCGCCAACTACTACCGCGAGCAGTTCCAGTTGCTGATGACCAACCACAACGTGGAAATCGAAATCGGCACCAGCACGCAGCCGATTCCGATCCACTTCGCACTGGCCGGCATGGACCACTTCGAAGGGCGCCTGGACGCCGAGCGGCGCCGTCGTCTGCGTGACCTGTTCGACCTGCCCGACCTCACGGTGATGGACGACGGCATCGCCAACGGCACCTTCGAGCCGCCGCCGGGCCACCCTCAACCGCTGGCACTGTTCACCGCCCCGCGCGTGGATTACTCGCTGCAGCGCCTGCGCCACTACGCCGGCAGCGACGCCGAGCACTTCCAGAATTTCGTGCTGTTCACCAACTACCAGTTCTACATCGACCAGTTCATCCAGCTCGGCCATGAGTTGATGGCCGACGCCTCGGGCGAACACGGCTACGAAGCCTTCGTCGAGCCCGGCAACGTCATCACCCGCCGCGCCGGCCTGCCCGCGCAAGCCGGTGACGAGCGCGGCGCGCCGCTGCCGCGCATGCCGCAGATGCCGGCCTATCACCTGATGCGCGGTGACAGCGCGGGCATCACCATGGTGAATATCGGCGTCGGCCCGTCCAACGCCAAGACCATCTCCGACCACATCGCCGTGCTGCGCCCGCACGCCTGGATCATGCTCGGCCACTGCGCCGGCCTGCGTACCACCCAGCAACTCGGCGACTACGTGCTGGCCCACGGCTACGTGCGCGAAGACCACGTGCTGGATGAAGAGCTGCCACCGTGGGTGCCGATTCCGCCGCTGGCCGAGATCCAGCTCGCGCTGGAGGCAGCAGTGGCCGAAGTGACCAAGCTTTCCGGTTACGAGCTCAAACGCATCATGCGCACCGGCACCGTGGCCAGCACCGACAACCGCAACTGGGAGTTGCTGCCTTCACACGGCGCCGCCTCCGCCCCGGAGCGCCGCTTCAGCCAGAGCCGCGCCGTAGCGCTCGACATGGAATCGGCCACCGTTGCCGCCAACGGCTTCCGCTTCCGCGTGCCCTACGGCACGCTGCTGTGCGTCAGCGACAAACCCCTGCACGGCGAGATCAAGCTGCCCGGCATGGCCGACACGTTTTACCGCCAGCGCGTGGATCAACACCTGCGCATCGGGCTGCGCACCATCGAGTTATTGCGCGCCCAGGGCATCGACCGCCTGCACAGCCGCAAGCTGCGCAGCTTCGCCGAGGTGGCTTTCCAGTGAATCTGCCGCAGTGCAACGTCACAAAACCACAATTTCACGCAGAGCCAATACAGTGATAACCTGAGAGTATGTTGCATAGCAGCATTTCAGGTGGCACATGGGTTTTTCAACGGCTAAACCGACGCGTCTCAATCTGGCCCTGCAAGGGGGTGGCGCTCACGGCGCCTTCACCTGGGGCGTGCTGGATGCGCTGCTCGAAGACGAACGCATCGACTTCGAGGGCATCAGCGGCACCAGCGCAGGCGCCATCAATGCGGCCGTGCTCGCGCATGGGCTGCTCGACAACGGCCGCGAGGGCGCGCGGGCCGCGTTGAGCGGTTTCTGGGAAAGCATCGCCCACCGCTCGCCATTCGAATTCGCCGATGCCGGCACCGACGCCAGTGGCATCTCGCCAACCACACGCATGATGCTGCACTGGTGGCGCAACTTCTCACCGCAACAGATCAACCCGTTCGACGTCAATCCGCTGCGCGACGTGCTGGACGCACAGATCGATTTCGAGCGCCTGCGCGCTGAATCGCCGCTCAAGCTGTTCGTGGCGGCCACGCACGCCAACAGCGGCAAATTGCGCCTGTTCGAAACCCACGAACTCAGCGCCGACGCGCTGCTGGCTTCGGCCTGCCTGCCGACCGTATCGCGCGCCATCGAGATCGACGGCGAGCCTTACTGGGATGGCGGCTTCTCGGCCAACCCGGCGGTGTTTCCGCTGTTCAACGATTGCGACGCCAGAGACATCCTGCTGGTGCTGCTCGCACCGCTGCAGCACGCCACCACTCCGAGCAGTGCCGAAGAAATTCGCATCCGCACGCTGGACCTCGCCTTCAACGCCACCTTTCTGCGCGAGATGCGGCGCTACGCGCGCGCGTCGGAACGCGCCTCACGATCGCTTCTGCCCGGCCGGCTCGAACGCCGCCTGCGGCGCACACGCTTCCACCTCATTCAGGCCGAAGAGCACACCCGCGAGCTGGCTTCGGAAACCCGCCTGATCCCCAGCCTGTCGATGCTGCGCACCTTGCACGAACGCGGCCGTGAGAGCGCTCGGGCCTGGCTTGATGCGCACCATACGAGCTTCGGAAAACGCTCTTCCGCGGACATTTGCGCGCTGTTCAGTTAGCCCGAAACGCCTGGCCTACAGCGCGTGGCTTTTCCACGTCGTCGATGTAAGTATTTTGTAAGTTTTGTATCCTGAAACGGAACTGACGGCGGATAATCCGATCCATTCCAGCACCCATGGACAACCCCGGCGCACAACGCCGACAGCATCATGACCCGAGCCTACACGCTCCACATCTGGAGCGATTACGTCTGCCCCTTCTGCTACCTGGAGCTGCCTGTCATCGAGGCGCTCAAGTCGGAGTACGGCGTCCATCTGAATGTCGAGTGGCGCGCCTTCGAGCTGCGCCCCGAGCCCGTCGCCACACTTGACCCCAAGGGCGAGTACTTGCGCAACGCCTGGGCGGCACATGTGTACCCGATGGCCGAAGAGCGCGGCATGAAGCTGCGTCTGCCGCCGGTGCAGCCGCGCAGCCGCCTCGCCTTCGAAGCCGAGCGCTTCGCCCGCGAGCACGGCTTGGGTGACAAGATGCATCAGTCGCTGTTCCAAGCCTTCTTCGAGCATGGCCGCGACATCGGCAAGATCAGCGTGCTCACCAGCATCGGCCGCGCAATTGGCCTCAACGCCACGCGCCTGCGCTTTGCACTCGAGAACAGCGACTACACCGACGCCGTGCGTGCCGACCGCAAAGAGGCCGAGCGCCTCGGCATCCGCGGTGTCCCGGGCATGTTGTTGCGTTCGCCGGATGGTCAGCAACGCATCATCACCGGCGCACAGCCCATCCAAGCCTTGCGCGAAGCGCTCGAAGGCATGCTTCAGGCGGCCTGACATCGGCCTACGACGGTGTCAGGCACAGCACAGGAACGGCGGCTCAGGCTGCCGTTTTTACGTTTACGGCTTTACTTACACGCCGTGCTGAAACCACAACTCGCGTGCCACGTTGTACGCTTGCGGCGTTCCCACCGATCTCGGATGCGCGCAGGGCTGTCATGAGTGAAGCGGAAGTGTTTCACGCGCCACCCACCCGTCACCTGCTGGCGTTTGCCGGCTCGGCCGTGGTGCTGCTCATCGGGCTTTTTCTGCCCGATCCGTTTGCGCGCTGGCTGTGCGTGTTCCTCGGCCTGATCGGGCTGTTGATGGGCGCGGCCAAGATCGCACTGAGCCCGCGCCGCATGATGCTCGACGACGACGGCCTGTCGGTCGAGACGCCCTTTCGCACCACACGCATCCGCTGGCGTGATGTCGAGTCACTGCGCCTGCGGCGCGTGCTGCAGAACAAGCTGATCATCGTCAAATGCCGCGGCCGCTGGCAGGGCGGGCGGCCGTTCAAGCTAGCCACCGCGCGCTATGTGGAACGCGACTACTTCATTCCCAACATATTCGATGCGCCGCTCGAAACCGTGCTGCGCCACATCGACGACTGCCTGCTGCAATGGGAACAGCGCAACGGCGCAGCGTCCGACGCGCCGCCGGGCCCAGACGCCTGAGCGCGGCCGTCACTCCACCTTCGGCCCCACCCACACCTGCTTGGCATTCACGAATTCGTGGATGCCGTGCGGCCCCAGCTCGCGGCCGAAGCCCGAGCGTTTGATTCCGCCGCTGGGCAGGCGCGGGTCGGTCTTGACGATGCCGTTGACCGCCACCTGACCGGTTTCCAGACGCGTGGCGATGGCCTCGCCGCGCTCTGCGGTGGTCCACACACTGGCTGCCAAGCCGTAGCGCGTGTCGTTGGCGATGCGGACGGCGTGTTCCTCGTCCTCGGCGCGCATCACCACCGCCACCGGGCCGAAGGTCTCCTCGCGGGCGGCACACTGGTCGTTGGTGACATCGGCCAGCAAGGTCACCGGGTAGAAGTTGCCCGGCCCATCCGGCAGTTTCCCGCCGAGCAGGCAGCGCGCACCGGCTTCCACCGTCTTGCGCACCTGGCGGTGCAGGTTGTCGCGCAGATCGGCGCGGGCAATGGGGCCTACATCGGTGCTCTCTTCACGCGGGTCGCCCAGCTTTAGGCGGGCGAGGCGTTCGCGCAGCAATTCGGTGAAGCGGTCATACACCGGCGCCTCGACGATGATGCGCTTGGCGGCAATGCAGCTCTGGCCGGCATTGATGATGCGCGACAGAGTGAGCACGTCGGCTGCCTGCTCGAGGTTGGCATCGGCCAGCACGATGGAGGGGTCGGAGCCGCCCAGTTCAAGCACTGCGTGCTTGATCTCGGAGGCCGCAATGGACGCCACGGCGGCCCCGCCGCGTTCGGAGCCGGTGAATGACACGGCCTGAATACGCTCGTCGCGAATCACCGCTTCGACGTCCGGCGTTTCGAGCATCAGATTGGCGAACACGCCGTCAGGCGCGCCGGCCTGCTCGAACAGTTCGGCAATCGCCATGGCGCAGCCCGGCACGTGCGAATCGTGCTTCATCACGCAGGCATTCCCCGCCATCAGCGCCGGCGCGGCAAAGCGGAAGGCCAGCCAGAACGGTGCGTTCCACGGCAGGATGCCGAGAATGGCGCCCAACGGCTCGTAGCGCACGTAGCTGTGAGTGGCGTCGGACTTGAGCGTCTGCGCGGCCAGATAGGCTTCGGCATGTTCGGCATAGTGCTCGGCCGCCCAGGCCGACTTCATCACTTCGCCGACGGCCTCCTTGCGCGGCTTGCCCATCTCTTCGGTCATCAGGAAGGCCAGACGGTCGACATCGTCACGCATGCGCTGGGCGACCTTGCGCAACAACTCGGCACGCGTGGCAAAGCCGGCATCGCGCCAACTGCGCCATGCACCTTCTGCCGCGGCCAGCACACGTTCGACTTCAGCCGCGCTGGACGGCGTGAATTCGCGAACGAGCTGACCGTTGGTGGGGTCGATGGCTTGCAGCATGTTCAGGCTCCCTTGCGTTTGGCGTTGCGTTTCGTGTCTTTGCTGTCTTTGCTGTCTTCTTCGTCGCTCTCGGGGGGGATGAGGGGGTGCACTTGCTCGGCCTCTTTCTTTTCGGCCTTCTGCGCGGCTTTATCCGGCTTGACGGTGAAATCCTCGTCCAGCGTGAAAAAGCTCTCGCAACCCCGCTCGGTGATGAACAGCGTGTCGCTGATGCCCACGGTCTTGTCGCCATCCACCCCCCACATCCACGGAATGATGTGGAAGGTCATGCCCTTTTGCAGCACGGCGTGGTTGCCTTGTTTCAGACTCATGATGTAGCCCTCGTCCCAACTGGGCGGAAAGGCGATGCCAATCGAGTAACCCGAGCGCGTGACGAGCTGCGCGCCCACCTCGTTGTCGGTGATGATGTTGCGCACCAGATTGTCGGCGTCCGACACCGTCACACCGGGGCGCAGCAACTGCTTGATCTCGCGCAGCGCATGCTTCATGCGCGTCTGCGCCATCAGCATCGAATTGGACATTTCCCCGAGCAGCACGGTGCGCATCATGGCGGTGTGATAACGGCGATAGCAGCCGCCGACCTCCATGAACACGTGCTCGCCCGCCTGCACCTTGCGCCCCTCCCACGTGGCGTGGCCGATCATGGTGCGCGGGCCGGAGGTGACGTAAGGCATCACGGCCGGCGTCTCCCCGCCGGCGCGGAACATTGCCGCCGAAATGGCGGCACCGATTTCGTTTTCGGTCACGCCCGGTTCGCAGGCCTCGATACCGGCGCGCATGCCGGCCTCGGTGGCCACCGCCGCCTTGCGCATGATCTCGATCTCGACATCCGACTTGCACACGCGGCCTTCCTCGACGATGCCGAAGCAGTCGAGCAGGCGGCCGTCGGTGAACGAGGTGTGGATGGTGTCCTGGTGATAGGCCGGAAAGAAGTAGCTGTTGCGCTCGTAGCCGATGCACTTGCCCGACAGGCCGAACTCGCGCAGCGCCTCGACCAGCGCCTGGATGGGGTCGCCGGTGTCGGGGTAGCGCCGCGTGGCCTCGACCCAAGTGCGTGCATGCACATTGGATTCTTCCAGTCGCCGCGTGATCATGAACGGCTCACCTTCGAGCGGCACCACCAGCGCCTGGAAGAACGAGTAACCGGTGGTCTGGTAATCGGTGAGATAGACGAGGTTCTCCGGGTCGGAGATCACCACCGCGTCGAGAAGGCGCTTTTCCATGCGCTCGCGCAACTCCGAGAGCCGGCGCATGTACTCCTCGAACGGGAAGGTCATGTCATCGCGCTCTCTCATGCCGCCACCTCTTCGGCCTGACGTGCGGCCTGGCGCACCGATTGCGACAGCAATTGCAGCCCTTCGGCCAGATCTTCATCGGGAATGGTCAGCGGCGGAATCAGCTTGAGCACTTTGCCGCCCGAACCGCATGCGCCGATCAACAAGCCGTTGTCGAAGCAGCGCGCCGACACCATCTTGGCGAGCGCCCCGTCGGCCAGATCGATGGCCTGCATCATGCCCTTGCCGCGCACCTGCATGTCACGGTCAGGGAATTCCTCCGCCAGCGCCAGCAGATGCTCGCGCATCAGCTTGCCCTTGCGACGCACCTCGTTCATGAGTTCGTCATCGTCGAAATACGTCAGCGCCTCCTTGCCCGCGACGAATGACAAACCTTGCCCGCGGAAGGTGCCGGTGTGCTCGCCCGGCGACCAGTGCTTGTCGTGCTCGGGCTTCACCAGATTCATCGCCAGCGGCGTGCCGAAGCCGCCGATGCCTTTGGCCAGACAAATGATGTCCGGCTCCACGCCCATGCCGTCGAAGCTGAAATAGTTGCCGGTGCGGCCGCATGCCGCCTGGATGTCATCGAAGATCAGCAGCGCACCCAACTCGTCGGCCAGCGTGCGCAGGCCCTGCAGCCATTCCTTGCCGGCCACGAAGACACCGCCCTCGGCCTGCAACGGCTCGACCAGAATCGCCGCCGGCTTGGGCAAGCCGCCCGAGGGGTCTTCGAACAGCTTGCGCATGGCGTTGAGTGCCTCCATCGCGCCTTGAGGGTCGCCGTCTGCGCCGAACGGCATACGCACCACGTGCTCCAGCGGCACGCCCGCTGCGTCGCGGAAATAACTGTTGGCCGTGCACGCCAGCGAGCCCAACGTCATGCCATGGAAGCCATGCGCGCACGCCACCACGGTGGAGCGCCCGGTCACCCGCCGCGCCAGCTTCAGCGCCGCCTCGACGGCATTCGTGCCGGTCGGGCCGGTGAACTGCATGCGGTATTTCATGCCGCGCGGCGTCAGGATGGTGTCGATGAATTTCTGCATGAAGGCGCGTTTGGGCACGGTGTACATGTCCAGGCTGTGCGCCACGCCGTCACTCTCGATGAATTCGATCAGCGCCTTCTTCATGCGCGGGTTGTTGTGCCCGAAATTGAGCACACCTGCGCCGGCGAAGAAATCCACGAACGAGCGCCCGGATTCATCCACCTGCCGCGCGTTCGACGCTGACGCAAACACCGTCGGATAAAGGCGGCAGTACCCACGAACTTCGGATTCCCATTGCTCGAATACATTCATGTCGGTTCCTCCTGTGCTGGATCGGATGTGAGGTGTGGAACGGGCCGCAGCCCGCGCAAAGGCGAGCGAACTCACCCGGTGATCGGCATGTAGGCTCCTTTGCGACGAGTTGAATCGGCCGCGCGCGCCACGCGGAAAGACGCCGCCGAGCGCGACGCGCCGGCAGCGGAGATCAGATCGAATGAAACGCGTCGGGCCAGACGCTTGGGAAAATCAGCCAGCCACACGTCATCGTCAGCCCGACGGCGGCGCGTCCCGGATTGCCTCCGACACGCACACCCACGCCGAACCACCCCGCCGGTCAGCCCGTGCCGCCTTGCGCGACACACCACCCCGGCACCGATGACAACCCCCCGAATCGCCCGCCCCGCACACTGCGGCACGTAGCACGACCCGAAGAAAACTGGCCTCTGCATGTCCAGTCCGAGTGGACACGATCAAGTTGGTTCCACACGCGGAACATCCGGTTACTCACCCGCCACGCCCCGCACGGCGCCCATGCGCAACACAGCGACAGCCTCGCCCGTGCAATCACGCCGCAAACGCTGAGGCACTTCGCCACGGCGCGTCACCTGCGCGCGGCAACCCGGAGACTGTGCCATCGGCAAGCGCTGCGAGATTGCCGCGTCGCTGCGCTCCTCGCAATGACGGTAGAACCGGAGTGCCCGCGGCACGCCCGGCACTCCGACACGACGCACCCGAGGAATCCAAACCAAGAAACGAGCCGCACCGCGCGCACCCATCCTCCCCTCAGAAGCGCCGAGCGCAGGGGGATTTCGACGGGGAAGTCCGGTCCTGCTGTTCGAGCGAAGCGAGTTCAGGACCGGCCGGCGAAATCCCTCGAAGCGAGGGAACCCCGAAGGGGCGCGGATGCGGGGCACCCTTCTTTGCCTACTTTCTTGGGGTGCACCAAGAAAGTAGGTCGCCCGCCGGGGCGAGTCCCGGCCGGTCGAGACCAACACAACGAACTCACCCCAAAACAACGAAAAGCGATCACACCAAAGCCGAAGCAGACTGAAGAACGCTGACCTTCAAACGCCCGGATTTGCGGCTGCGGCTGCGGTTGCTGTGGCTGTGGCTGTGGCTGTGGCAGTCAAAAACCCTCGCCCGAATGCAATGCATCCAAACCACTCGCCCGCAGCACCCGCCGTGTGACGGCGGCATCCAGCACCCGCCGATCACCCGGATCGATCAAGGCCAGGTGCGTGCGTGCCCGCGTGATACCGGTGTACAGCAATTCGCGCGTCAGGATCGGGCTGACCGTATCCGGCAACACCAGTGCCACCGACCCGAACTCCGAGCCCTGCGACTTGTGCACCGTCATCGCGAACACCGTCTCGACCGCGCGCAAGCGGCTCGGCAGCACCCAGCGCACGCGGCCCGATCCGTCGCCGGCCACGAAGGCCACGCGCAAGGTTTCGCGGCCGTCGGCGTCGCGACGCGGCAACGTCACGCCGATGTCGCCGTTCATCAGCCCCAGGCCGTAGTCGTTGTGCGTGACCAGCACTGGTCGGCCGGCGACCCATTCCGGGCCGGAAGCCAGCAGCCCGCCCTCCGAAAGCCAGCGCGCGATGCGGCGGTTGAGCCCTTCAACGCCCCACTCGCCGCGCCGAACGGCGCACAGCACCTGAAAGCCGGCGTGGGCGTCGAGCACACTGCGCGCCCACGCGTCGAATGCCTCGTCACCGGCCACCGGGGCACCTTCATGCACCAACCCCAGCCACGGCCGGCAAGCGTCGAGCACCAGACGGCGCAGCGCGGACTCCGCCCCCGCGCCGGTGTGGGCGGCAAGGTCGTCACGCGTGCTGGCCAGTTCCGCGCGCACGGCGGCCACGTCGCCGGCATTCACCGCATCGGCAAGGCGGCCGATTCCGCTGTCGGCGTCGAAGCGGCGCGACTGGCGCAGCATGGCGATGCTCTGGTCGAGCGGCGTGCCGGCGATGTCGATGAACTCGGCGGGCAACCTCTGCCCGCTGGCCTCCATCAGCCACGTGGCGGTGTCCGGCAGATAACGCGCCTCGCGCGCCTGTGCCGCCAACACGCCCAGCACCGCACCGGCCTCGACCGAGGCGAGCTGATCACGGTCGCCCAGCAGCACCAGCCGCGCCGTGAGAGGCAGTGCGGCCAGTACGGCGGCCATCATTTCGAGGTCGATCATCGAGGCTTCATCCACCACCAGCACGTCGAGCGCCAGCGGGTGGTCGGCGTCGTGGCGGAAGGCGCGCGAATCCGACCGTGCGCCGAGCAGGCGGTGCAGCGTGGTGACGGTGGTGGGGATGTGCTCACGCACGGCTTCATCTTCGAGCTGCAGCATGGCCCGCGCGCCGCCGATGGACGCATTCAGCCGCGCCGCGGCCTTGCCGGTGGGCGCGGCAAGACGGATGCGCAGCGGCCGCAGCGGGTCGGCCTGCAGCGCGAGCGATTGCAGCACGGCCAGCAGGCGCACGACGGTGGTGGTCTTGCCGGTGCCGGGGCCGCCGGTGATCACCGAGAATGCGCTGCGCGCCGCCAGCGCACACGCGAGCTTCTGCCAATCGATGCCCTCGGACGGCGGAAACAGCGTATCGAGCACCTGGCGCACACTGGCCGCCGGCAAGGCCGGCGGGCGCTGGATGCGCGCGCTGATGGCGGCCATCACGGCCTGCTCGAAGCGCCAGTAACGGCGCAGGTACAGACGGTTGCCGGTGAGCACCAGCGGGGTTTCACCCTCGGCGGCGCCAACCAGTTGCGGGTGCGCCAATGCCGCACGCCAGGCGGCGACATCCACGCCGGCCAGCACATCGCGCGGGGTACCGTCGTCCAACGCGGCGCCGTCGGGCGGCAGCGACAGCGCAAAGTCGGGGTCGCGCAACGTGGCGTCAAGATCAAGGCAGGCATGGCCGCGCCCAAGCTGATGGCTGGCCAGCGCGGCGGCAAGCAGCAACAAGCCCGGCGCCTCGGGCACCTCGCGCCACAGAAAGCCGGCAAACGCCGCGTCGAGCGGGCGCAGCCAGCCGCGCTCGGCCCAGGCTTCGATGCGGGCGGCGATTTCGGTGGCCGGGCGCTGCGGCAGCGGCGCGGCAGACAGGCACGGAATCATGCCGGCACCTCGGTAGAAAACAAGGCATCGAGCGCCTCGATCAGCGCGCGCGGCGGGCGCTCGACATGCACGCCGCGCGATTCGGCGTCGATGCCGCGCAGAAACACATACGCCGCGCCGCCAATGTGGCGGTCATAGTCGTAGCCCGGCAGGCGCACGCGCAGTTGGCGATGCAAGGCGAACAGGTACAGCAC
This sequence comes from Pseudazoarcus sp. NS20, assembly GCF_059703745.1. NCBI lineage: Bacteria > Pseudomonadati > Pseudomonadota > Betaproteobacteria > Rhodocyclales > Zoogloeaceae > Pseudazoarcus > Pseudazoarcus sp. NS20. Next base: position 856,911 of record NZ_BAAKIY010000001.1, on the reverse strand, counting down.
GTATTGCAATTCGTAGCGCGCATCCAGCACTGCGGCGCGCATGGCCTGCGGCGTGTAGGCCGCGTCATCCGGACCGAGCCAGTTGGATTTGTAGTCGATGACGTAATAGCGCCCGTCGTGCTCGAACACGAGGTCGATGAAGCCCTTGAGCATGCCCGAAAGCTGCGCCGGCTCCAGCGCCGGGCGCGCTGCCCCGTCCAGCGTGTGCTGGCACACCAGGCGGTCGAGCGCACGCGTATCCACGCGGCCGGCCGACAGCCAGAACTCCAGCTCGGGGCTGAGCGTGCGCGGCTCGACGAGGGCGCAGGCGGCGCCACCCGGCAAGGGCAGCGGCGTGCGCATCAGCGCCTGCAGCCAGTTGGTGAGCGGCGCCACCCACTCACTCCAGCCGCGCGGCGCGGTGCGGCGTTCGACCTCGGCACGCAGGCGCGGCGCATCCGCAGCGATGTCGGCAAAGCCTTCGCGCGCCGCCCACTCGAGCAGATCGTGCAGAAAGGTGCCCGCCGCCGCACCGCGCGGGAAGGCATGCACGCTGCCCGGCGCGGGCCGGGCCGGCGCAAGCTCCACCGCAGCCTCCGCCAGCGCCTCCCGGAAAACGTCTTCGGAGGGCGTATCAGGCGTACCGCCGGTGGTGCGCAGCGCCGAATAGCTGGCTATCCACCACGGCTCGCGCGGATGCGCCGCCGGCACGCGCGCGGCGCGCGCCTCGAAGCCATCCTGCTCGGGCGGCAGGCGCTCGGCGTCGGGTGGCGGCGCGGGCTCGACGAGGATGTGCTCGCAACCACCGCGCAGCGCAATCAGGCGCTCGTGCAGCGGCGCCTCGGGCGCGCCCAGCAGATGCGCAAAGGCGCTGTCAGCCAAGCTGCGCTCGGGTGTGACGCCCACCCACGTGACGTGGCGCGCACGCGTGAGTGCCACGTACAGCTTGCGCACGTCTTCGGCACGCCGCGCGCGGTCGGCGCGCATGCGGGCGGTGGGTTCGGATTCGAGCGAGACGTGGCGGCGGCCGGCATCGTCGTGCCACACCAGCGGCAGGTGCTTGCCATCCACCGGCCGTGCCGCGCAGCCGAAGGGCAGGAACACCAGCGGGTACTCCAGCCCCTTGGATTTGTGCACGGTGATCACGCGCACCAGATCGGCATCGCTTTCGAGCCGCATCTGGCGCGTGTCGTCGTTGGCGCCGCGCGCGGCGTCGTCACGCTCGACGGCCAGATGGCGGATCAGCGCGTGTTCGCCGTCCAGCGTGTGGCTGGCCTGTTGCAGCAGTTCGGCCAGGTGCAGCACGTCGGTCAGCACACGCTCGCCGCCCGGTACGGCCAGCAGGCGCGCCGGCACGTCGTGGTCGCCGAGCAGGCGGCGCAGCATCGGCAGCACGCCCTCGCGGCGCCACACGTCGCGGTAGCCGCGAAAGCGCAGCACGCAGTCTTCCCACGCCTGCTCGTCGCGGTCCAGTGCATCCAGCGCGGCCCAGTCGCGGCCCAAGGTGGCAGTGGCCAGCGCGGTGCGCACGCCGCGCGGCGAATCGGGCTCGGCGCAGGCTTCGAGCCAGTGCTGCACCTCGGCCGCCTGGGCGGTGGCGAACACCGAATCGTTGGCCGACAGATACACGCTGCGCACGCTGCGCACGTCCAGTGCGGCACGCACGGCGGCGGCTTCGATGCGGTCATTCACCAGCACCGCGATGTGCTCCGGGCGCAGCGCCGCAAAGCCCTGCGATGAGCGGAAGCCGGCGCTGCCGTCGCGCCCGGCGGCAAGCAAGGCACGGATGCGCGTGGCGCAGGCCGCGGCCATGTCGGCCAGATCACCGGCCTTGGCGGCGGGCCGCGCGTCGTCTTCACGCGGCAAGGTCCATAGCCGCAGCCCGGCTTCGGGCTGGCCGTGGCACTCCAACACCTCGCCCCGCCCCTGCGACTCCGCCGGGGTGAACGGCACCGGGTTACCGCTTGCGCCGCGGAACAGGAAGGCGCCTTCCGGCGCAGTGCGCTCGGCGTGCTCGAAGCAGCGATTCACCGCCGCCACCATGCCGGCGGCCGAGCGGAAGTTGCGGTTGAGCGTATATAGCCGCCCGGCGCAGTCGCGCCGCGCCACCAGATAGGTGTGGATGTCGGCGCCGCGGAAGGCGTAGATGGCCTGCTTGGGGTCGCCGATGAGCACCAGCACGCTGTCGGGCTCGGAGCGCGCAACGCGGTACACGGCATCGAAGATGCGGTACTGCACCGGGTCGGTGTCCTGGAATTCGTCGATCAGCGCGGCCGGGAATTTCTCGCGGATGCGCGCCGCCAGCCGCTCGCCGTTGGGCCCAGCCAGCGCTTCGTCGAGCCGCGCCAGCAGGTCGTCGAACCCAATCTCGGCACGGCGACGCTTTTCGGCGTCGAAGCGCGCCGCCACCCAGCGGGCGGCGTGGCGCAGCACATCAAGGCGCGCACTGGGCAGCGCTGCGAGCGCTTCGATCAAGCCCGCGATAGCCTCAAACGCCGGATGGGCGGGCGGCTCGCCGCTTTTCCATATCTCAGCGATGCCAGCGGCGGACAGCCTGTGCCACGCCTTATCGGATATTTGCGGCCACACCACGGAGGGATCATTGGCCCAGGCTTCCAAGGCAGCCAACCAAGCGTCGTAGTTGTTTTTTTTGAGTTGGGTGCCGTCGATGGCCTTGGCCACACGTGCGCTGTCGAGCAACTCGCGCAACTCGGCCACCCACGCCGGCCACGGCGCCTTGAGCGCAGTCAGGCGCTGCGCACGCTCGCTCTGCGCGGCAGCGATGGTGATGGCCGGCGACTCTGCCGGCGGCAAGGCATCGGCGTGCTTGAGCAGGTCTTTCAGGTCGCTCGCGATGGCTTCCGGCGTGGGCCACCACAGCCGGCTTTCAGCCGCGGCGGCGGCGTCGAGCGGCACCATGTGACAGCGCCACCAGTCGCGCACGGCCTCTTGCCTGAGCTCGCGCCCGTCGGCTTCGAGCGTGAGGGTGAAGGGGCTGCCGCTGTCAAAAGCGTGCTCGGCCAGCACACGGCGGCACCACGCGTGAATGGTGGATACCGGCGCCTCGTCCATCCATTCGGCGGCCAACCGCAGCCGGCGCGCACGGCCCGGCAGCATCTCAGGCGGGTACGACGCGCGCAAGGTCGCGAGAAAGTCGTCGGCCGGGCTGTCTGGCCATTCGAAGGCCGTGGCGGCTTCGGTCAGGCGGCGGCGAATGCGGTCGCGCAGCTCGGCGGTGGCCGCCTCTGTGAAGCTCACCACGAGGATGTCGGGCGGGTCGAGCTCGCGCGCAAACGCGGCCTCGCCGCCGTGGCCCAGCACCAACCGCACGTACAAGGCGGCAATCGTCCAGGTCTTGCCGGTGCCGGCGCCGGCCTCGATCAAGCGGCTGCCGAACAGCGGAAAATGGAAGGGGTCGAGGGCAATCGCGGTGTCGCTCATGCTTCCTCCTTGTGGCCGGGCATGGCAACGTGCAGCGGCGCCAGCAAGGCGGCCACGCAGTCTTCGAAGCCCCCCGCCTGCAGCGCGTCAAAATCCGGCCAGGCGCGCGCCAGATGAGGGCTCTGACCGCGCTCACCGGCATGCTGGAAGCCGCCTTCGTAGGCATCGCGCGCGCGGACGTCGCGGACTTCCTGCTTCGCACCGAGCCAGGCAAAACCGCTGCGCACGGCCAACGGCAAGGGGAGGCGCAGGCCTGCGTCCCACGCGCGCAGCAGCGCGGCCAGCCGCGACTCGGCGGTGTGGGCATCCAGCGGCGCCAGCCGCACTTCGCCGCGCGCGGCCAGCAGCAGGGTTTCGGTGGGGGCGGCAAGCTGCGCCGCCAGATGGGCAACCCAATGGCGCCACACCACGTGCGGGCGGTAGCCACGGCGCTTGGTCTCGACCAGCGCGCTGCGTTCGACCACGATGCGCCCGCGCGCGCCCTCAGCGTCGCAGCGCAGGCCGCCCAGACGGTCGGCCAATTCGATGCGACGGCCGTCGATGTCGGTGGCAACATCCACTGCCATGTCTTCAAGCACCTCGGGCCACTCGGCCAGCGCCGCGCGGTAGCGCGCCACCAGCTCGTCCATCGGCGCCACCAGCTCTTCGGCAAACAGCGCGCCGAAGGCGCCGGGTGCGAATTCGCCGCGCCGGCCCAGACGCGCCAGCACGTCCTCGCGGGCGCGCACCGGGTCTTCGCCAGCGGCCACGGCACGCACCTGCGCGGTGATCAGGGCATCCTCGAAGCGCCAGCGCGCCAAGCCGTCGGCACTGAACGGCTCGACGTCTTCGCCGACCATGTCGGCCTCACCAAAACTTACCCCCAGGCGGTCGCGGAAGAACGCCGCCACCGGGTCGCGCAGAAAGCCTTGCAACTCGTCGAGCGTCAGCGGTGCATCACGCTCCACGGGCGCGAGCACGCCATGTGCGGGCGCCTTGGGCGCCGCCGCGCGCCACTCGCGAGCGTAGGTGAACAAGCCCGCGTCACCCCCGAAATAGCGCGCACTGAAGGGCTGCAGCGGGTGTTCGACGGTGAGCCGCGCAAGCAGCGCATCCCCCTCGCGCCAGCCCCAGCCAGCGGCGAGGTGGTCACGCAATTGGCCAACCAGCACCGACGGCGGCAACTCGGCGTTGTCGGTGATGCCGCGCCCCACCCACGACACGTACAGCACGTCGCGCGCCGACAGCAGCGCTTCGAGAAACAGGTAGCGGTCGTCCTCACGGCGCGAGCGGTCGCCGGGTCGGTATTGGCCGGCGCGGCCCATCAGGTCGAAATCCAGCGGCGTGCGGGTGCGCGGGTAATCGCCGTCGTTCATGCCGAGCAGGCACACGTGGCGGAACGGGATGGCGCGCATCGGCATCAGCGTGGCGAAGGTCACCGCGCCGGCAAAAAAACGCTGCGTGAGGCCACCGGAATCGAGCGCGCTCATCCATTGCTCGGCCACCACCGCCAGCGGCAAGGCCTCGGTGAGGCCAGCTTCAGCGCAGGCTGCGCGCCATTCGGCCAGCGCCGTGTCGAGGCGCTCGACCGTCAGCGCGGCTTCGGCGTCATCCTGCGTGTCAAAAAAATCCGCCATGAGTTGCGACAGGCGCGCCGCCCACTCATCCGGCGAGGCCGGCGTGCGCAGGCTATGCCATGCGGCATCCAGGCGCGCCACGAGCTGCGCCAGCGGGCCAAGCAATGCGGCATCCAGCCCGCCGATTTCGCCGTGCGATTCGATGCCCTGCCACGCCACCTCGCCGCCTGCGGCATAGCCCAGCAACATGCGCCGCAGGCCGAACAACCACGAGTGATCGGCTGCGTCGCTGCCGGCCGGCAAGCCGAGGCTTTCGCGATGCTCGGCGTGCAGACCCCAACGCACGTTGGCGCCGCGAATCCAGCGTGCCAGCGTGGGCAGATCGGCCTCGTCCAGACCAAAGCGGCGGCGCAGCGCGGGCACGTCGAGCAAATCGAGCACGTCGCTGGCGGTGACGCGCGCATTGGGCAGGCCGAGCAGCAGTTCCAGCCCCTGCACCAGCGGGTCGATTGCACGGCGCCCCTGGTCGGCCAGGCAGAACGGAATGCGCCGCGGGTCGTCCTTGTCATGCAGGCCGAACACCGCACGCACGTGCGGCGCGTAGGCGTCGATGTCCGGCACCATCACGATGATGTCGCGCGGGCGCAAAGTCGGGTCGGCATCGAACGCCGCCAGCAGGCGGTCATGCAGAATCTCGACCTCGCGCTGCGGGCCGTGCGCCACGTGGAACACCACGGAGCCGTCATCCGGCGCGACCGCCGGCCAGCGCTCGCGGGTTTCGGCCAGGGGGCGCAGGTCGCGGATGTCGTCCTGCAACTGCGCCAGCACGGTGTCGCCGCCGGTCGGCACGAAATGGTCGATGCGCTGGCCGATGTGGCCGAGCGCCTCGGCATGCGCACTGCGCGCCGTGGCATCGTCGTGCGTATCGAGCAGCGCGATGAAGTCGCGCCCCTGCCGCCCCCACGCCGCCAGCAACGGGTGGGCGTGGATGTGCAAGGCGTCTTCAGCCGGGTCGTCCGGAAAGCCGGCGCGCCGGCTCTGGCGGCTGGCGCGCTCGCGGCGCAGCAATTCGCGCCCCTGCACGATGTCGGCCCAGTGATGCTCACAGGGGTTGTGCACACACATCAGCACCTGCGACCAACGCGCCATCTCGGCCAGCACTTCGAGCGACTGCTGCGGCAGCGACGAGATGCCGAACACCAGCACACGGCGCGGCATGCCCGCCGGCCGGGCATCGCCCAGCGCTTCCACCGCCTCCATGAAGCGCTCATGCACCGCCGCGCGCCCGCCGGTAGTTGGCAAGCCGGCCTCGCTCAGATCACCACACAAGGCGCGCCACAGCGCGGGCTGCCACAACTGGTCTGCGGGCAAGGCCGCTGGCTGACCGCGCAAGGCGGGCAACACGTCATCACCCGCCGCCCAGGCGGCGAGCCAATCCGCGCGGTACACCTGATATTGATCGAACAAGTCGGCCAGACGACCAGCCAGCTGAAAGCGCTTGCGCACGTCGGTATCGTCGGCCAGAAAACGCGCCAGCGGCGCATACACCGGATCACGCAGCAACTCCGGCAGCAAACGCATCAGGCGCCACACCAGCCGCGATTCATCCAGCGGGGAAACCTCCGGAACCGCATCCCGGCCCAGCACCGCGCGATACACACGCCAGAAAAAGCGCGACGGTAGATCAAAACGCATCGCCGCCGCAATTCCGCACCCGCCTTCCCGCTCATCCGCAAGCGCCAACCGCAACCACTGCGCAATGCCGTTGCTCTGCACCAGCACCACCTCGTCTTCCAGCGGCGCCAGCGGGTGGTGCTTCATCCACGCCACCAGCACGTCGCGCAGCGCCTCGGCACGGTTGCCGTGCACGAGGATCAAGCCGGGCGAAAGGTGGGACGAAGGGGACATTCGTGAAGGATACCGGACATACACGACAGGCCGTGTCGCACGCCTGCCGACAAGGAGCAACTTGGCGCGCGCCATCCATGGCGGACATTCGTCATGCCGGCAACCACCGCCTCGCCGGCAGCCAAATCATGAACAGCGTGGTGTCGAATAAATGCAGCGGACGGGAGATTCAGCCCCCGCATAGGGCCTAAATAGACCCAAAATTTCCAACGAACTACGAAATGAGGCCTCTCAACACTGGTTTTGTGAACGCCACAAAGCGTCAGGCTAAATGCTAAAAAGGTACGCTATGTTGAGCACCGCGAAGTAAGCAGAACAGCACGCGCAAGGAAAAGGATGGCTCCTGTACTAGATGACCTACTCAACGACGGCAGGCTAACGCGGCTGTTCTCGAAGGAAGCACGCCACTGCGCGCTGCAGTTGTGGATCCTTCAGATCAAATCCGAGCAATCTATTGAAAATCGCATCGTCTACGGTCGCCTACTCCCCTACTCCCACTCAAACGATCGCTGGTCGGCGCCAGACCGAGACAGCTTCCAAACCACCGGACAAGTCCAGACGCAAGTTATCCGCCTCAATTTGTATATCAAAAGTGCCGGCTGCTCAGAACTTCTGCGGCACCTAAGCAACGGAAGGACCATTTCCGCCATCAGTGACGACCTAGAAATTGAGCTCTCGGAGAACCTGAAAACGCGCTTCGGATCGACCGCACTTGCCGCTGATAACTTGATCTACCGCCCAGTCGCTTACCTACTCAACCGCGATGCGTATGAGCGGCATTCGCCCTCCAGCCCGCATGGCGGAGCAGGAGCCTTCAGCGCTTCTATCAGCCAGCCCGACAAGGGGGCGCTGTTCCGCGTGGGGCAGGACTACGACGTCGCCTTGACCGAATCGCTGGTCAAGCACCTCAACGCTGATACAGGTCTGGACTTCGGTGGCGCGGACACCGTCCGCTTCGGCGACCTAGAGCTGCTGGTTTTTCCTGCGCTAGACGATCAGGAACGGCCCCTGCTGAGCACAAGCTGGATCGATGCGCCGCGCACCCTGGTCGCCCGGTTCAATCCAATGCAGATGCCGAATTTCAGTAGCTTCCAGTTTCGCCTGTGCATTACAAACGACGGTCAAATCGTCTACTCGGGCATCAACACAGCAAAGCCCGATGAGAACAACGTGTTCGAGTGCAAGTTCGAATTGGGCAAACCACTGCGTGATATAGCTGACAGCACCGAGCTAGAGATATTCGGATTCCGTGGCGACACTGCCTACGAAGGCACGTTGTGTTGCCGATGGCGGATCGGATACGTTCGTGAGATCCACTTTCAGGGGCATGGGGTGGGGCATGGCACTAGCTCAGTCAAATTTGATTGGCTTGAAAAGACCGTTAAGCCAGCTCTCTCGACGCGTGCGAAGGCAGCGCTGACGATCAATCGCGGCGACATGGGACTTGCCAGCCGCATAGGTGGGCGTGATTCGGATCCTTGGGTTCCGGCCAACCGGGGGCTCATATCCCTTTTTGCACGCCTCCATCCACCGAAATCGGAGGGGCGATTTTTCCTACGTTGGGGCCAGGGCGACGGCGAGGGGCGGTTGCAATTCGTGGAATGGTTCAGAGCGCTGCTGGCCAGGCACCAGCAACACCAAGTTGTCATTTTCGATCCCTACTTCGATACCGTCGGCTTGCGTCTGCTGTCTCTCTGTGCGGCACCGAAGGCCGACTATATCGTCTTCACATCCCTACCCAATCCATCCAAGGCGGACGAAGCCTTGCCGGGCGAATCGGAAAAGCCCACCCCGGACCAGAGCAATAATCTCCTGGCGAACTGTGAGCAGAGCCGCCACCTACTGCAACGTATCAAGCTGCGCATCTACGGTATGAAGGAACGGCGATTACATGATCGGTACATACTCATCATGGGGCCAGACAAGTTGCCGATCGCAGGTTTCAATCTGTCCAACTCGTTTCAGAGTGCGGCCCAAAAACATCCATTGTTAGTCACCCCGATCCCATCGGATGTCCTGCTCGAAGTCGAGAAATACAAAGTTGGGCTACTGCTTGAGGCAAAGTCCGCTCAGCACAAAGATGACGCCGAGAATCACTCCATGCGGCCTCTGTTCGACTCCACGGAGCTGCCGAAGGCGAAGCGACGCTACGAGCCACTACGCTTCCTTGAGAGAGCCCTGGCAGGCGACGTGCTGAGTGTATGGACCGGCGAGTCGTCGCTGCGGCGTTTGAGCGGTGGCCCTTTGAAAGCGCAGATGGCTGCGCTTAACCTGCTCAAAGACGACTCGCTAGCGCTTCCAGAGACTCCCGGCCTGCGCAACTGTCTTGCCCAGCAACCAGCCGAATTCACAGACTTCAAGGACACATGGGAGGTTCTCGGCGAAGTACTTGCACACTCACCTGCCGGGGACAGCCGCTTTGACGAGGTCGAATCCAACCCTGCCTTTCTGGAATTCCTTGCGTGGTTCCTCGAGACATCGTTCAATCGGGCGCACAACGAGTTAGATAGGGAGTTGGCCGTGACGGACGCCCGACTTTTTAGGGAATCGGTCGAGACGCTGCTACACAGCCCCTATCAACCGCATCACTTATTCCATACGACAAAATTCGCTGCCCTGACTTGGTCGGAGTATTTCGCCATCAAGTTTTTGTGGTGGCATGCCCCAGATGCCCTGCTTACGACCATCGAAAGCCAAATGGTCCGCGTACCAGCGGAACCTCAAAGCCAGGATGTGGTGCGGCTGTCCTTGTTGAGCCAAATCGTCAGCGAGATTTCGCTGTCAGTGGAATTCGACATCAGCAGGGAGCAGCAAAACCGGCTCGTTCGCAGCAGCAATGGTCTTCTGCAATGGATGGGACTGAATGCGATTGAGAAGCTGCTGGAGAAGCCGGGAGGCCTCGGCACAGTGCAGCAGTTGGTTGCAGCCTTCACCGATCCGGACCGAGTGCGCGCTCTGGGGTGGATGATTCAGCGCGCAGCACGGAATCCAGAGAACACCGAAGTCTGTCGGGGGCTAATCACGGCAATACACGAATCACTGCCGGCAAAGATCTCCACGAACGAACTGAAACGTCTGGTCGACTCCATGCGCGGACACATGGGGAAGCTGGCATGGGCCGAGCCGTGGCTTTTTCGCGATGTTGTATTGCCCATGTTGCGAAATGATCGCGCCAACACCGATGACGCACACGACATATGGATTTTGGAGCTGGTCGGCATGCTCAACTCCAAGCCGAAAGACCAGCCGCTAATGTTTGACCCAGCGCGCGAGGGCCAGACGACCAACATCGCCGCATATCTCTTCGCATACGGCAGTTCCGAGCGGCAACAGACCAGCCTGAAATCGATGCAAGCGATTCTGAAGCGACAGAGGCAGATCGTGCAACAGCCCCTTGCCAGCACCTCCAACTGGACACGTTGGGACCGGGCACTAACGGTCTCTATGTGGTTATTGGCGTTCGCAAAGTGGGCGCAGTACTACCTGATCGAGCGCAGCATCACGAATTGCGAACTGGATCAATTGGTGCGGGATGCCAGTGAACTGGCCATGGCTAGGTCGATGGACGATTGGCGGTCGGAGAGCGCGGGCAAGCAGGGAGCACTAGCTGAGTTTGTCGGCCAGATTGAGGAGCTCCTAGCCAAAAATATTACTGGCACTGGCGACGTTCTGGCATCTGGCGAATGAGCAACGACTGGCTACTTTGTTTCAGCAAAGTCAAACTGCTTTAGCCAATGGCACCTCGTCTTCGGGCGGCGCCATAAGGCGGTGTTTCATCCGCGCAACGAGGACGTGGCGCAGCGCCTCGGTACACTCCGGGCGCGGGCATCCGCCCAGGCGGCGGCTCTACTGGGGTACACGGGGAGCCTGCGGGGGTGCTCATGCACAGGGAATACCGGGCATTGCCGGGGAATTGGGAAGCTGCTTCCAACTGCAGCCGGCGTAAGCAGTTTATCAATCGCCGAATGCTAATATCGGACGTGGAACCTAAAGGAGAAGCCTGATGACCCTGAATCTTCGCTCCATCTCGGTTGCCGCTTGCAGTGCGGTCGCCCTCTGCGCGGCCTCTGCCGCCGTGGCTGCGCCCGGCGCATTGTCCAAGGCGCCCACCAGCGTGTTCGCGGTGACGGCAGACCATTCGCTGATTCACTTCGACCCGGCCAACCCGGTAGCAGTCCAACACAGCACGCCACTCACCGGCCTGGCGGCTGGCGAGACGCTGCTGGGCATTGATTACCGTGTAGCGCGTGGCGTGCTGTACGCGCTGGGCAGCGGCGGGCAGTTGTACACCGTCAATACCACCAGCGGCGCGCTGAGCCCGGTGGGTGACGGCAAGCTGCCGGTGGCCTTGCCGGCCGGCAAGTATGGCTTTGACTTCAACCCGGCGGCCGACCGCATTCGCGTGGTGTCGGGGAGCTTCAACCTGCGCCTGCACCCGGACACCGGCGCAGCGGTAGACGCCTCAGGCGACAAAGCCGGCTTCCAGGCGGACGGCACCCTCACCTACGCCGCCGATGACGGCCATGCGGGTCAAACGCCCGACATCGTGGCCGCCGGCTACACCTACAACGCCAACGACGCCAAGCTCACCACCAACTATGCGATCGATGCCAAACACGGCACGCTGGTGATCCAGGGCTCCATCGAAGGCCAACAGCCGGTGGTGTCTCCCAACACAGGTACGCTCAGGACGATTGGCGGGCTGGGTATCGGCCCGTTCAAGGATGCGCATTTCGACATCTCCGACGTGAGCAACACCGCGCTTGCGGCGATTCCGTCCGAAAGCGGCGTGACGCAGTTGTACCGCGTCGACCTGAAGACCGGCAAAGCCACCTCGATCGGCCCCATCGGCAGCGGAGCACCGCTGCTGGGCATGGCCATCGAGCCCTGAGCCTGAACGTGCGCCGCGCGCTACTGGCCCTGCTTGCCGCGCTGGCGCTGCCCAGCGCGGCGGCGGAGCTTGCCGTGACGGTCACGGGCGCGGGTAACGTCGTTCTCCCCGGCGCTGTGGTGTTTCTGGAATCCAAGAGCGCGGCTGCCGCGGCAAAACCGCTGACACAGAGTGAAATCGGGCAGGAGAACAAGACGTTCATGCCTGATCAACTGATCATCACGCGCGGCACCGCGGTGAACTTCCCCAACCGCGATACCGTGCGCCACCACGTGTATTCGTTTTCGCCGGCCAAACGCTTCGAGTTGAAGCTCTATATCGGCACGCCGACCGAGCCGGTGGTGTTCGATACGGCCGGCGTTGCCGTACTGGGCTGCAACATCCACGACGAAATGGTGGCGTGGGTGGTCATCGTCGACACGCCTTACTACACGGAAGCAGATCCGGGCGGTGCGGCGGTACTGCGCAACGTGCCACCCGGAGCCTACACGCTGCGCGCCTGGCATCGCGGCATGCTGCCGGGCACACCTGCAGTGAGTCAGCCGGTGCAGATCGCCGCAAGCGGCTCGCGGGCAACCATCAATCTCGCAGGAGTGCGCCCGTGAGGGTGCCGCTGCGCAGTTTCGGCCGGGCAGACTGCGCGCGCGGGGTCTTGCAATGAAACGGGCGTGGCACGACATGGGGCTGGCGATGCGCATCGTCGGCATGTCGCTGGTGTTGCTGTTGCTGTTGCAACTTGCCAGCTTCACGCTGGTGCGCGGAGCCATCACCAACAACGCACAAAGCCAAGTGGCGCACGAGCTTGAGGTGGGCGAGCGGGTACTGCGACGCGTGCTCGAGCAAAATGCTGATCGTTTGCGACAAGGCACGTCCGTACTCGCGGCGGATTTCGGCTTCCGATCCGCCATCGCCTCCGCAGATCAGGAAACGATTCGATCGGCCCTCGAGAATCACGGCAACCGGATCGGGGCGAAGATCACCGCGCTGTTCGACCCCAGGCTGCAGCTGGTGGCCACCAGTGAATCGATGGAGACCGAGCAGCTTACGGCGACCTTCGCGCTCATCAGCGAAGAGCTTTTCGAGTCTCTGCAAATGGAAGGCTCCGCGTATCACATCGAGCAGATAAACGGGCAACCCTACACCTTCGTACTCGTGCCGGTGCGCGCGCCCGTGCTGATCGGCTGGATCATGATGGCATTTGCGATCGACAGTACGTTGGCCGATGACATGTACGCGCTGCTCGCCCAGCACTTGGTCATCGAAAGCTCGATTAAGGGGCAGACCCGCGTGGTCGTGAGTACCCTGCAGGAGCAAACCACCCAAGCATTGGTTGGCATGAGCAAAGGCACGATCGTCGACGAACAGGGCGACGTGCTGCTCGCACGCCGGGTGAACCTGCACGCCCCGCCAGACTTCGTCGACGCCATTCTTTTGCGGTCGATCAGCGAGGTCACCGAACCTTACAAGCAACTGCAGGTAACGCTAGCGGCCATCACCGCACTGGGTGTTCTTCTGTTCGCCTTCGGCAGCACCATCACGGCACGGCACGTTACCCTGCCGCTGCGCCAACTGATTGCGTTCACCGAGCAAGTGCAACGCGGCGACTACAGCTCCACGCCAAGCCTGAAGCGCAAGGGTGATGACGAGATAGGCCGGTTGGGGCGATCGTTCGAGCACATGCGCGAGAGCATCGCGCGCCAGCAAAACGAGATTCGCCGACTGGCTTATTGGGACCGCCTGACCGGCCTGCCCAACCGCGAGATGTTCCGCGAGTCGCTCGGCCAAGCCATCACCCAAGGGCAGCCGTTTTCCGTGCTGGTGCTCAACCTGGACCGGTTCAAGCACGTCAATGACGTGTTGGGATACGACTTCGGTGACGCCTTGCTGTGCGCGGTGGCCGAACGCCTGTCCGAACGCATCGTCTCCGGGCAAGACCACATTGCGCGCATCGCGGGCGACGAATTCGCCATTCTTCTGGCCGGCGCGGGGGATGCTGCCGCCGCCGACAAGGCCGCGGAAATCATGCTCGCCTTCGCCTTGCCTCTGGCGCTGTCGGGGCAGACGGTGGATATCAGTGCCGGCATCGGCATCGCTTGCTGGCCGCACGACGGCGACGGGCCGGACCTGCTGCTCAATCGCGCCGAAATCGCCATGCATGCGGCCAAATCGCGTGCAACCGAGGCCATGCGCTACCACGCCTCGCTGGATTCATCCAGCACGCAGACCCTGTCGCTGCTGACCGACTTGCGTCATGCGATGGAGCGCGATGAGCTGCGTCTGTACCTGCAACCCAAGATCGACGTGGCCGGTGGCAAGGTCGTCGCGGCAGAGGCGCTGGTGCGCTGGCAACACCCGGAACGCGGCCTGGTGCCGCCGATGGAATTCATCCCCTTCGCCGAGCAGACCGGCTTCATCCGCCACATCACGCTGTGGATGATCGAACAGGCTGCCCGCCAATGGCGCGCCCTGCAGCCCGCCGAGGGCAGCCTGCGCATCGCGGTGAATCTGTCCACGCGCGACTTGCTCGACCTCGAGTTTCCCGCGCGCATCGCGGCACTGTGTGCTCGTCACGATGCCCCCACCGAAGGCTTCTGCCTGGAAATCACCGAGAGCGCGATCATGGACGACCCGCAGCGCGCAGAGGCTACGCTCAACCACCTGTCGGCGCTCGGCTTCAAGCTCTCCATCGACGACTTCGGTACCGGCTACTCATCGCTGGCCTACCTCAAACGCCTGCCAGTGAATGAGCTGAAGATCGACCGCAGCTTCGTGATGGCCATGGAAAGCGACGAGTCGGACGCCACCATCGTGCGCTCGACCATTGATCTGGCACACAACCTGGGCCTGACCGTGGTGGCTGAAGGCGTCGAGAACGATGCCGCGCTGAGCGCCCTGCGTGCGCTAGATTGCGATGAGGCGCAGGGCTATCACATCAGTCGCCCGCTGCCGGCCGAGGCCTTTGCCGACTGGCGCGCATCGCGCGGCTGAAGCCACTCCGACGCATCCGCCCTCGCCGACAGCGCGCCGCGCGGTAGTACACTGGCGCCCGCCCCCACTTTGACGACGCAGCCATGCCCATCCACGAAATCGCCCATCCGCTCGTCCGCCACAAGATCGGCCTGATGCGGGAAGCGGATATCAGCACCAAGAAATTCCGCGAACTTACCGCCGAACTCGGGCGCCTGCTGGCCTACGAGGCGTGCAAGGATTTCGCGCTGGAAACGGTCACGTTGCAGGGCTGGGCCGGGCCGGTGGAGGTGGAGCAGATCAAGGGCAAGAAGGTCACGGTGGTGCCGATTCTGCGTGCCGGGCTGGGCATGCTCGACGGCGTGCTCGACATGATCCCGAGTGCCAAGGTCAGCGTGGTGGGCATTGCGCGCAACGAAGAGACGCTGCAGCCCGCCCCGTATTTCGAGCGATTCGTCGGCCACTTGGGCGAACGCATGGCGCTCATCATCGACCCCATGCTGGCCACCGGCGGCTCGCTGGTCGCCACCTGCGACATGCTCAAGCGCAATGGCTGCGGGCAGATTCGCGCGCTGGTGCTGGTGGCCGCGCCCGAGGGCATCGCGCTGATGCAGCAACACCACCCCGATGTTGAAATCTTCACCGCCAGCATCGACAGCCACCTCGACCAGCACGGCTACATCATTCCCGGCCTGGGCGATGCGGGCGACAAGATCTTCGGCACCAAGCTCGGCTGACGGCTGTGACATGGCGGGTCATGCGCGAACAACCTCGGCGCATGCCACCGCACACCCGTTTTGAACCAACCGACACCCCTTATCGCCCCGCGCGGGCCTGCGGAGAATCTGCATGAGTGAATCCCCCATTCAGCCCGAGGCCACGGCCGTCCCGCGCCCGGAGCCCGCGTGGCGCCAGGCGCTTGCCGGCGGGCAGATCCTGTTCGTGGCCTTCGGCGCACTGGTGCTGGTGCCGCTGCTCACCGGGCTGGACCCGAGCATGGCGCTGCTCGGCGCGGGCGTGGGCACCTTGCTGTTCCAATCGGTCACCAAACGGCAGGTGCCGATCTTTCTGGGCTCGAGCTTCGCCTTCATCGCGCCCATCATCTACAGCATGCAGACCTGGGGGCTGTCCGCCACCATGGGTGCGCTGGCCTGCGTGAGCCTGGTGTATTTCGCGCTGGCCGGCGTGGTGTGGCGGCATGGCGCGGAGATCGTGCATCGCTTTCTGCCGCCGGTGGTGATCGGGCCGATCATCATGATCATCGGCCTGTCGCTGGCCGCCGTGGCGGTGAACATGGCCATGGGGCGCACGGGTGACGGGTCGGCAGAGCTGGTGCCGTACTCCACCGCCATTGCCGTAGCAGCCATTTCATTCGGCACCACCGTGGCGGTGGCGATCTTCGCACGCGGGCTGCTCAAGCTGCTGCCGATTCTGGCCGGCGTGGTGGCGGGCTACGCCGCCGCCGTGCTGTTCGGGCTGGTGGATTTCTCCACCGTGGCGGCGGCACCGTGGGTTGCCCTGCCCAATTTCACCGCGCCCACCTTCGAGCTTGCAGCCATCCTGTTCATGATTCCGGTGGCGTTGGCGCCGGCCATCGAGCATGTGGGCGACGTGGTCGCGATTGGCGGCGTCACCGGCAAGGATTACACCAAGAACCCCGGCCTGCACCGCACGCTGGCCGGCGACGGCCTGGGCGTGCTGTTCGCCGGCTCGGTCGGCGGGCCGCCGATCACCACCTACTCCGAAGTCACTGGTGCGGTCACGCTGACGCGCAACTTCAACCCGGCGGTCATGACCTGGGCCGCCATCTTCGCCATCGCCATGGCCTTCGTCGGCAAGTTCAACGCCTTGCTGGCGAGCATTCCGGTACCGGTGATGGGCGGCATCATGATGCTGCTGTTCGGCTCGGTCGCCAGCGTGGGCCTGAAGGCGCTGATCAACGCCCGCGTGAATATGGACGCGCCGCGCAATCTGGTCATCGTGTCGTCGATTCTGGTTTTCGGCGTGGGCGGGCTGGCGCTCAACTTCGACGGCCTCACCTTGCAGGGCGTGGGCTTGTGCGGCGTGCTGGCAGTGCTGCTGAACCTGATCCTGCCGGCCGAGAAAAAGGCCTGACGCGGCGGCGCGCATGAAGCACCTGATGCGACTGCGCAGGCAACGCGCACAAGGCGGGGACGGCGCCAAAGCGCCCATTCCACCGCCCGAAAGCGCGCTGGATCGCATTCCGCTTGCGGCGCTGGTGCTGGCCAACCTCGCGCCCGCCGTGGGTGTGCTGTTCTTTGGCTGGGACGCGCGCTATCTGCTGCTACTCTACTGGCTGGAGAACCTCGTCATCGGCGGCTGGACGCTGCTGCGCATGCTCAGCGCAGGCGGCTATCGCGTGCTGCCGCAGGCGGCGTTCTTCAGCTTCCACTACTCGTTCTTCTGCGCCGGCCACGGCATGTTCATCATCGAACTGATCGGCGGCAGCGTGGATGACTCGGCAGAAGACGGCTTTCCGCTGATGCTGCCGCTCAACATGCTGCGCGGCGAATTCGCCTGGATCGCGCAGGAAATGCCGGCACTGCTCGGCATTCCGCTGCTGGCCTTCGTCATCAGCCACGGCGTATCGACGGTGTATCACCACTTCATCGGCCGCGAAGACGCCCGGCGTGACGCCGACGACATCATGTTCGATCCGTACAAGCGCATCGTCATGCTGCACATCGCCATCCTGCTCGGCGCCATGGCCATCCTCGCGACCGGCGCCGAAACCGTCGCACCGGCCCTGCTGCTGCTCGTGGCCCTCAAGACCGGCATCGACATCCACCAGCACCGCAGTGCCCACCGCAAACGCCGTCGCGCACGCAATGAAAACGGCGCCGAAGATGGCGCCGCAAAAGACGGAGACTGAGCCGCTGCGGGGTGGGTGTGCCGCGGTGCAAAGCGAGATTGCTTCGTCGCTGCGCTTCTCGCAATGACGGTACTGACGGCATTGCCTCACCGTCACACAGCACAGTGGCTTTGGCCGTCATTGCGAGCGAAGCGCGGCAATCTCGCCTTTGAATTCGGAGCCCTCGCCCCCTGCAATGACGCTGGGACGAGCTTCAGATGCGGAACGAAAGCGTCAGCGCTCCGAATACATCGTTCTTGTCCTGCCCGTGGAATTCCTTGCTGCGCAACACGTGCGTGTAGCTCACGCGCACATCGGTCCAGTCGAGCACGATGCCGAACTGCGCATCCCACACCAGATTGCGCTTGTCCACGCTGCGGCTGTCGCGGAAGGTGTTGCCGTCCAGAAAGATGTTGCGGGCCACCGCGCGCCCTTCGATGCCTGCAAAGGTATACCAACGGAAATCACGCGGCGGTGCGAAATCGGCCGAGCCCGGCAGGCCCGGCTGGATGCGCGACGGGCCGTAGTCGTTCGGCAAGTGCGGGCCGAAGCGCATCATCACGCCGGTATTGGCGTAGGTGAACACATTGCCCAGCGCACCGCCCACGTGGCCACCAAGGTCGATCTGGTTACCCAGCACGCGGCCCTTGGCCAGACCCAGCCAGGTGCGCTCCCACGTGGCCACCACGCCCAGCTCGTTCTTCAACTGCGTATCCCAGCCCAGCGGGCGCGGCGAGTTGATGCGGTCGTGCACCCACTGCTGCGTCTTCTTGGCCAGCGACGCCGGCCCCACCATGCCCACTGTCAGCCCGAATTGATCCACGCGCCGCCCGGCTTCAATGCCCAAGCCAATCGAGCCATACAGCCAGCCCGCGTAGGGCCGCTCGCCACGCGGCGGGTCGCGCAACTCGATGTCGCTGGGGGTGAACATGCTCTGGCCGAAGGCGTAGCCGTAACGGATTGTGCTGTCGCGCGGAAACCACGGCATCAGCTCCGCCACCTCGCGCGCCCAGCGCGGCACCGGCCGGCGCTGATCCGGCACCCACGCAAAACGCACACCGTTGGTGTAATGCCGGTCGGCCTCGTAGAACAGGTCGTTCTCGATGTTGATGCTGAAGGTGCCGGCCGGCCGCTCCTCCTCTTGCGCCAAGGCAAGGGGCGAACTCAGGGCGAGCAGCAACGGAAGCAAGCGGGGGATTCGGGAAACCATGCGACCTCACGCGGGTGCAGGGAAGAAAGCGCAATTGTACCGGGCGCTTAGGCAGGCATTCGTAACGGAAGGTTGGCCTTCAGCGCAGCACCTTCTCCACGGCCTTGCCTTTCGCCAGCTCATCCACGAGTTTGTCGAGATAACGGATCTTGCGCATCAGCGGATCTTCCACATCCTCCACCCGTACCCCGCACACCACGCCTGTGATGAGCACCACGTTGGGGTGCATCAAGGGCGCCTCGGCGAAGAATGTCTCGAAGTCGCAATGCTGCTCGAGCTGACGCTCCAACTCGGCCTGGGTGTAGCCGGTCAGCCAGCGAATGACCAGATCGACCTCTTCCTTGCTGCGACCTTTGCGCTCGGCTTTCTGGACGTAAAGCGGATAAACCTTGGCGAACGCGGTGGCGAAGATGCGGTGTTTGGTCTCCATGACGACTCCGGCGGCAAGCGGTAGAAGAAGGGTTGCGCTGCGAGCGGCCTGAAGCGCTGGCGCAACACGTCAGTGCAGTATGCCCGGATCAGCGCGCACCCTTTGTGTGGCAGCTCCTCTACGGCGGAGAAACGCGCCGCTGCGGGGGCTCTCGCGATACCATTCGCATCAATCTCGTCTCTATCCGAACCCTAATGCGACTCAAAGGCTGTATCCGCGACTGGCGCGACGACCAAGGCTTCGGCTTCATCGAGCCCGAGGGTGGAGGGGCACGGGTGTTCGCGCACATCAAGGCGTTCGCCAACCCGCAGCGCCGGCCCCAAGACGGTACGCACGTGACCTATCTCGCCGGTACCGACAGCCGAGGCCGGCCGTGTGCGGTGAAAATTGCGCTGGAAGGCGAGCGCTACGCGGCACCTCCGCGCCAGCGCGACGCCAAACCGGCTGCGCGAGGAAACGGGCCGGTGCTGTTTGTGACGTTCTTCGTGACCTTGCTGATTGCCGCAATCGCGGCAAATTGGCTGCCCATCGAGATCGGCGGGTGGTACGCGGTGCTCAGCCTGCTGACTTTCGCGATGTACGCCAGCGACAAATCGGCCGCGCAAAGCGGCGCATGGCGCACTCAGGAAAGCACGCTGCACCTGCTATCGCTGGCAGGCGGCTGGCCCGGCGCGCTGACCGCGCAACGCCGGCTACGCCACAAATCGAGCAAGCAGTCTTTTCTGACCATGTTCTGGATCACCGTGGCGCTCAATTGCGGCGTGCTGGCGTGGCTGCTGACATCAGACGGCCGCACGCTGCTGCAGAACCTGCTCGACGTGCTCTGGCAGCAAGTTGGCTAGCCGCCCGGCGAGCGGCAAGGCCACTATCATCCGCTCATGAACCCCACCGACCACCCCCGCATCACCCACCGCAGCGTGCTCGCGCTGGCGGTGCCGGTGATGCTGTCGAATGTCTCCACACCGCTGATCGGCATCGTGGATACGGCAGTGGTCGGACAGATTCCCGACCCTGCGCAGATTGGCGCGGTAGCGGTTTCTGCGTTGGTGTTCACCTTCGTGTTCTGGGCCTTCGGCTTTCTGCGCATGGGCACGACCGGACTGACGGCACAGGCCCTGGGGGCGCGCGACAGCGATGAGTTACTCGCCTGCATCGGGCGTTCGCTGCTGATTGCGGGCGGTGTTGGCGTGGCGCTGATTGCGCTGCAATGGCCGATTCGCGAGTTGGCATTCGGGCTGCTTGATGGCGGCGCGCGGGTGGAGGGGTTGGCGCGCGAATACTTCGACATCCGCATCTGGGCGGCCCCGGCGACGCTGGCCAACTATGCGCTGCTGGGCTGGTTCATCGGGCGTGGGCGGGCGGGCACGGCGTTGATGCTGCAACTCACGCTGAACCTATCGAACGTGGCGCTGGATGTGCTGTTCGTGCTCGGCTTCGGCATGGGCGTGGCTGGCGTGGCACTGGGCACGCTGCTGGCTGAAATGATTGCAGCAGGCGTGGGGCTGGCCGTGGCGTGGGCGCACGTAAAGGACATGGACGGGCGCTGGTCGCGTGCACGGCTGCTGGATGCGGCGCGGCTCAAGCGCACGCTGGCGGTGAATCGCGACATCATGATCCGCTCGCTGGCGCTGATCAGCGTGCTGCTGTGGTTCGTGTCGCGCGGGGCCGAGCAGGGGGAGGTGGTGCTGGCCGCCAATGCCGTGCTGATGCACTTCGTATCCACGGCCGCATATTTTCTGGACGGCCTGGCCTTCGCGGCCGAGGCACTGGTGGGCCGGGCGGTGGGTGCAGTGAAGCGCAGCATGCTCGACGCGGCGGTGTTCGTCAGCACGCTGTGGGCGGTGCTGGTGGCCGGGGTGCTGGCGCTGCTGTTCTTGCTGGTGGGGCCGTTCGTGATCGACGCGCTGACGGTGGATGCCGCCACCCGCGCCACCGCGCGCGAATACCTGCCGTGGGCGGCGTTCGCCCCGCTGGTGAGCGTGTGGGCCTATCAGCTCGACGGCATCTTCATCGGCGCAACGCGCTCGGTGGAGATGCGCAACGCCATGCTGGCCTCGGTGGCGATCTTTCTGGCCGCGTGGTGGGCGCTGCAGGGCTGGGGCAATCACGGCCTGTGGGCTGCGCTGCACGTGAGCTACGTGGCGCGGGCGGTTACGCTGGGCTGGTATTACCCGCGGCTGGCGCGGGCACTGAACTCGAACTCTTGAACCGATGCACGTCGAAGGCTGTGCCTGTGCGAAGGTGAGTGTCGGAATTCGCCTGTGGCTCATCCCGACCTACGGACACCACCCCGCGGACTCAGCGCGGCCACAACAACACCATGATCAAGGCCACCACACACCACGCCGCCGTTGCCGACACCAGCGTGACGGTGAGCGAGGCGCGCACCGCCAGCCAATACACCACGCCCAGATACACCGCATACGGCAGCAACGACACCAGCCCGAACAACGCGGTGGCGCGCAGGTCGAGGGCGTTGCGCTCGGTGGCGACAATGTAATGGGCGATCAGCGCGAAAGTGGGAAACAGCGGCACCAGACCGGCGATGTAGAAATTCTTGGTGCGCGACAACAGCGCGATGATCAGCACCGTAAGCGCACCGAGCAGACATTTGAACGCCAACGCCATGACCCACCGCCTGTGAAAGAGAAACCCCGGTTCAGCCCTTGCCGGCCGGGTCTGGACTCAAATCAGCCACCTCGCGCGTGCGCCGCTGCAGCAAGGCACGCAGCATCAGCACCACCACTGCAAGGTTGAGCGCCAGCAACACCCAGGCGTGCCAGCCCGGATCCTCGATCACGTTCATGACCTCGAACGGCACGTAGATGGCGCCGCTGACGGCGGCCAGCACTTCGGCCCAGGCGCGCTCGAAGAACAGGCCCCAGGCTTCGACGAAACGCAGCGCCGCATACGCCAGAGCCCCTAGCGCCAGCAGCATCAGGCGCTGGTCCGAGGTGTTGGCGGCGAAATCGAGAAAGATGTGCGGATATTTGGCCGCCGGGTTGAGGTGGGCGTGCTCGATCAGCATCAGGCCGAGTGCGTATACGTCGCGGTGCAGCAGCGCCATCAGGCCCGACGCTGCGAGCAAGGCCAGCAGACCTTTGGCGGCTTCGAGAAAGGCCACGGCGCGTATGGCGGCGTTGTGGTGCGCCCTATCGACACCTTGTTGTGCTGCGGCGGCTTCGTTGCTGAGCATTTTGGCTTCCGAAACGGTCAACGGTTCGGCTGCGAGGGCGGCACGGGCTGCTTCTCGACACGCTCGATACGCGTATCCACGCACGCCCAGGCCGGTGCGCTGGCACACCAGATGCTGGCCGAGGGGCGCACCGACGAGGGCTCGTCCAAAGTGCCCAGACGCACCACCGTAAACCCCGGCCGGCCCGATGAATCGGCAAACAGGTGCGTGCCGCAGGCGGGGCAGAACCGGCGCGTCACCTGATTGCCGCTGGCCGCAGTGCTGAGAAACTCGCTGGTTTGCCCGGTGACCTCGATGGCCTCGCTGGCCACCAGCGCATTGGCCGTGCCGTTGCTGGCGATGCGCTGGCAATCACGGCACCAGCATATTCTGGAAGCCACGGGATCCGCCGTCAGGCGGTAGCGGACGTGTCCGCACAGACAGCCACCACTTCGATCAAGCATCGGCATGACTCCGAAAGACAAGCCGACAAGCGCCCGGCGCCAACGGCCGGTCTGCGCTCATGACGGCAAAGCCGCAGAGTAATCGCTCACGCGCGGGGCCGCCAGCGTCTTGCGGCCACGCGCGGCGTATGCCGGCAAGGCTGGCGCAAGCTCACAACACCGGCGACATCATGCCCACCACGTTCTGCACCAACCGCGCGTGAAACGGCCAGGCCTGCACGGTCTCCAGCGCCACGCGACGCGACACCGAAAGGTAGACCAACTGCCGATGTCGCACGGCTTCGGCCGTGACACAGTCGGCAATCAGCAGACTGTTTTCGTAGTTGAGCTCGAGGCTGCGGCGGTCCATGTTGGCCGAACCCACCAGCGCCAGCTCGCCGTCGATGGTCATCGACTTGGTGTGCAGCAGGCCCAGCGGGTATTCGTACACTTCCACGCCGTTGCTGAGCAGATCGAAGTAGGTGCTGCGGCAGGCGTTGGCCACCAGCCACGAGTCATTGCGCGCCGGGAAGATGATGGTGGTGCGCACGCCACGCCGCGGCGCCGCACACAGGGCACGCAAGATGGATTCATCCGGCACGAAATACGGTGTGGTGATCACCAGCTCTTCGCGCGCAGCGTAGATGCACGCCACGAACATGTCGGACATGGCGTTGGGGCGCGAGGTCGGCCCGCTCTCGAAGGCCTGCGCCACGCAGCCCGACTCGAAGCATTGGGCAGGTGCGTGAGCCGGCAAATGCTCAAGCTGGGCCTCGCCGGTTTCGGGAATCCAGCCGCGCAGGAACAGGCTCTGCATCTGCTGCACGATGGGCCCCTCGCAGCGCAGCATCAGATCGACCCACGGCGCCTGCCGCGCCTTCACTCGGAATTCGGGGTCGGCAAAATTCTGGCTGCCGCAATAGGCCACGCGGTTGTCGATCACCACCATCTTGCGGTGATCGCGCAGATCCACGCGGCTGAAGGTGACATGCAGCAGGCGCGAGACATCGCTCAGGGTGGTGTGCACACGCACGCCGGCGGCGCGCAACCGCTTCCAGGTGACGCTGCGCGCGAAGTTGCGCGAGCCCAGCGCATCCACCATCACCCGGCACTGCACACCGCGTTGCGCGGCATTGGCGATGGCCGTGGCAATCAGGCGGCCGGCGTTGTCTTCGAGCCAGATATAGACCGCCACGTGAACGTGGTGCTCGGCCGCGTCGATGTCGCGCAGCAGCGCCGCCACCGCGGCGCGCGAATCGCGCATGGGCTCGTCGGGCGACGCCTCGGCATCGCCCAGCAGCGTGATGCGGTTGCCGCTCGCCTCGCGAAACCCGTTGATCGAGCGCCCCAGATCAAACAGCGCCGCCGCCTGCGGCGGCAACCCTTGCGGCTCGCAGGTGGTTTCATCCAGCGCCGGCAGCGCCTTTTCTGCCTGCCGCACGCGGCGGATGTGGGCGCGCCCCACGCTAGCCTCACCCAGCAACAGATACGCCACCATGCCCACCAATGGCACCACCACGATCACCGCAATCCAAGCGATGCGCGACGCCGGCGCGCGGTTGGGCCGCGTGACCACGCGCACCACCACCGCCGCGTGGGCAGCAAACATGGCAATCGCAAAGGCAAGATTCAGCAGGTTGTCCATGGATGGCCGCCGGAAAGCAACAAATGAACAGAGTCCGCATCGTGACAGACGGGCCCGTGCCGTGCCAGAACCCTAAGGTAACGTCATGCGGCAGCGCCGCCCTGCAAGGCCGATGCGCGCTCTGCAAACCACGCTTGTATCAACCCCGCGTGGTAGAACGGCACCGGCGCGTTGAACCCGCCCGCTGCAATCAGCGCCGCCGTCTCCAACCAGCGGGGGGTGCGCCACGGCCACGTAAGGCGCAATAAAAATGATACTGACCCCATTTCCCCCGGGTGCCTGCCCTGCAGCAGCCGTCCCGGATCCACGCGGCCCGTTGCCGATACTTGTATCGCTCTGCACGATCCCTATACTGCAATAAAGCCACCCCACCCAACCAGCCAGCAGTCGACCGAGGCGCGGTGCCGACACCATGCGTGATCGCCCTAGAGCCACATCCACAAGGTTCGAACTGCTTGCTCGAGAACTTGAGCAACAGATCGCTGGCGGGGTACTGCGCCCGGGAGATCGCTTGCCTTCCGTGCGCCAGGCTTGCGCCAGTCGGGGCGTGAGCCCCAGCACGGTGTTCAAAGCCTACTACCTGCTCGAATCCCAAGGTCTTGTGCGCGCTGCGCCACGTTCGGGCTACTTTGTTGCCGCATGCGCGGGCGGCGTTCTGCTCGACGAGCCGAAAACCTCCAACCCCCGCTCCGGATCGCAGCCCGTAGAGGTAAACGACCTGATCTACGTGTGTCTCGGTGCCGCGCGCGCGCGCGACATCGTTCCCTTCGGTTCTGCGTTCCCGAGCCCGACCTTGTTCCCTCTCGATCGACTGCGCCGCGCGCTGGTCTCGAGCACGCGGCGGCTCGACCCGTGGAGCATGGTTGACGACCTGCCGCCGGGCAACCTGCCGCTCAAACGCGAGATAGCCAAGCGCTATCTGCGTCAGGGCCTGGTCGTGCCCACCGATGAGATCGTGCTGACCCACGGCGCGATGGAAGCGCTTAACCTGTGCCTGAACGCGGTGGCAAGGCCGGGAGATGCGGTGGTGGTCGAGTCCCCGACCTTCTACGTGGCGCTGCAGGCATTGCAGCGCATGGGCCTGCGTGCCATCGAAGTGCCAACCCATGTGCGCGAGGGTATCGATCTGGGACGTCTCGCGCAGGTAATCGAGCTCTACCGCCCGAAGGCCTGCTGGCTGACGACGAGCTTCCAGAACCCGCTGGGCAGCCTGATGCCCGAGACGAAAAAGCGCGACCTCGTCGACCTGCTCTCCCGCTACGACGTGCCGCTGATCGAAGACGACGTCTACTCCGAACTCTACGAGGGCAAGGTGGCGCCACTGCCGGCCAAGGCCTACGACCGCCGCGGTCTGGTGCTGCACTGCTCGTCGTTCTCGAAGTGCCTGGCACCGGGTTACCGCGTTGGCTGGGCCGCACCCGGCCGGCTGGCGCGCGAAGTCGAACGGCTGAAGCTGATGACGAGTCTGTCCGGGTCGATCCCGGTACAGGCGGCGCTGGCCGAATACCTGCAGGAAGGCGGCTACGATCGCCACCTGCGCAGCCTGCGCTCGTCCTTGCAGGCACAGCGCGACAGTCTGTTCGACGCCGTTAACAGACTCTTCCCCGACGGAACGCGGGTGGTGCGGCCGGCCGGCGGCTATTTCGTGTGGGTCGAACTGCCCGTCGGAGTCGACGCAATGGCGCTTCACCGTGCCGCACTGGCACAACGCATCAGTCTGGCCCCGGGACCGATGTTCTCGGCGCGCGCCGAGTTCCAGCACCACATCCGGCTGACCTGCGGCCAACCCTGGGGCGAGGCGCTTGAGCGCGCCATGCGCACGCTGGCGCGGTTGATCGATGATGCCCCGCGCGCCGACGCCGCTTCGCATGTGTTGATCTGATACGGTCATCGGCACGCCCAACTGCTCACACCACAGGAGCAGTCTGCCGGGCAGAGTGAGGGCATGTTCAACCCGCCCTGCATAAACCATGCCGCACCGTGATGCCGCGCTGGCGCTGGTGGCGACCGACCACCAGCCTCCCGGTCCTGAATTCTCCTTGTACGAGGTGCTGGACCGATTGGGCCCTTCGGTCTTTGCCGGCCTGCTCGACGTCGACGGCACCTTGCGCTATGCCAACCAGGCCGCGTTGCAGGCCATAGGCTGCGTGCCGGAGCAGGTGCTCGGCCAGCGCTTCGACGCCACCCCGTGGTGGCAGGGCTGCGAGCTGTCGCGAAAGCAGCTGCAACAGGCGTTGGCAAGCGCAGCGCGCGGTGAAGCGTCGCGTTTCGATGTACGTGTGGCCACCAGCAGCGGCGGGACGCTGACCATGGATTTTTCGCTGCTGCCACTCTACGGGCCCGACGGCCGCGTGGTCTGGCTGATCCCTTCTGCGTGCGACGTGAGCGAACGGGAGCAGGCACAGCACCAACTGCTGCTGACCCGCCAAGCCGTCGAACAGGCCAATCACGCGCTGCTCCAGGTCGGGCCCGACGGGGCCGTGCACGATGCCAATGCGGCGGCCTGCCGGCTGCTGGGCCTGGAGCGCGGTGAACTGCTGCGACTGCGGGTGCCCGACATCGACCCCGAGGTCGACGAGACGCTGTGGCCGCAGCGCTGGCAAGAATTGTCTGATCGTGGTTCCCTGCGTTTCGAGACCCGCTTGCACCACCACGAGGGCCATGAGATTCCGGTCGACGTTTCCGTCAGCCTGGTGACGAGCGGGGACACGTCCTTCGCCCATGTGTGTATCGACGACCTGCGCGAGCGCCGCGCTGCGGAACGTCGCATCCGGCAACTGCTGCAGTTCGATGAACTGACCGGGCTGCCGAACCGCCAACTGCTCGTCGAGCGGCTGGGTGCGACCCTGCAGGCAGGCACCCCCACCGCGGTGCTGCTGCTGGAACTCGACCGTTTCAAGCGCATCAACGACGGTCTCGGCCAGCACATCGGTGATGCGGCGCTGCGCGAGGTGGCGCAGCGCATCGTCGCCACGGTGCGCAACGTCGATCTGGTGGCGCGCCGCGGCGGCGACGAGTTCGTGGTCGTGATGGGAGCCACTCCGGCGGAGGCATTGCACACGGCACAAGCGCTGCTCGACAGCATCGCCCGGCCGATGCTGATCGAGGGGCATGAGATCCACCTGACCTGCAGCATCGGCATCGCAGCGGCGCCTGCCGACGGCGACCTCGCTGAGACCCTGCTGCGACGCGCCAACGCCTCACTGCACCAGGCCAAGCTGCTGGGCCGCAACCAGGTCAGCGTCTATGCCGGCGCGCCGCAGGACGACGACCCCGAACGGTTGGCGCTGGAGACCGCGCTGCGCCGGGCGCTGCGCGACGATCAGCTCGAACTGCACTACCAGCCGCAGGTCGACCTGGTGCAGGGCCACATTGTCGGCGTCGAGGCCTTGCTGCGCTGGCAGCACCCGACGCTAGGCCGCATCGCGCCGGACCGCTTCATCCCGATCGCTGAAGAGACCGGCCTGATCGTTCCCATTGGTGACTGGGTGCTGCGCCGCGCCATTGAGCAGGCCGCAGCCTGGCAGCGCGCCGGGCTGCCGCCGCTGCGCATGGCCGTCAACCTGTCGGCGCGTCAACTGCTGCAGCCCGACCTGGCGCGGCGCATCGAGGGCCTGCTCGCCGCGACCGGACTCGACCCGCAGCGCTTCGGTGTCGAGGTCACCGAAAGCATGCTGATCACCAACTTCGACCAGGCGGTGCAACACCTGCAAGCGCTGCGTGCGCTCGGCGTCGAGGTCTCGCTCGACGACTTCGGCACCGGCTACTCGAGCCTGAGCTACCTGCGCCGGCTGCCGGTCGATGTGGTCAAGATCGACCGCTCGCTGGTGCCCGACGTCAGCGCGCCGGCAGAAGACGTGTCGATCACGCGCGCCATCATCACGATGGCCCACCAGTTGCAGATGAAGGTGCTCGCCGAAGGTGTCGAAAACGAAGGCCAGGCGGTGTTGCTGGCCGCCAATCAATGCGACCAGATGCAGGGCTACTGGTTCAGCACCGCCGTGCCGGCGGCAGCGGTCGAAACCATGCTGCGCGACGGTCGGAAAATCGATCCGACGCACTTTGGCCGGCGCTCCCGACAGCGCACCCTGCTGCTGGTCGACGACGAGGAGAACATCGTCGCGGCGCTGCGCCGGCTGCTGCGCGCCGAAGGCTGGCTGGTGCTCAGCGCCACCAGCGGCGAGCAGGCGCTGCAGCTGATGGCGCTGCACGAGATTGACGTGATCCTGTCCGACCAACGCATGCCGGGCATGACCGGCGTCGAACTGCTGCGCCGAGCCAGGCAGCTGTACCCGGAGACGATCCGGCTGGTGCTGTCGGGCTACACCGAGCTGCAGTCGATCACCGACGCGATCAACGAGGGGGCGATCTACAAGTTTCTCGCCAAGCCCTGGGATGACGAGCAGCTACGCGCCAACCTGCGCGAGGCTTTCGCATTGAAGGAGATGGCCGACCAGAACCGCAGACTCGACCAGGAGGTGCAGAATGCCAACCGGGAGCTGGCCGAGCTGAACCGGCGGCTGCAGACGCTGCTGAGTGCCCAGCGCGAGCAGAACCAGCACGAGGCCGGCAGTCGCGAGGCAGCTCAGGAACTGCTGGAGCCGTCGCCTGCATGCGCAAGCGCTGACGATCGTAAACGCGATGCCCCATCCGACCGATTCTGAAACGGATCGATTTATTTAACTTGACTAAAATCGAAGCCTCATGTAAGCCAAATTAATCTTCATGCAAACGATTGGTGCGCCCAATCGTAGAGCCCGCAGTGCCCGAGTGTTGATTTCCTTCGGCGCATAGGCACAGTCGGCGGCCCTTGCCCTGGCGCAGAATGCACGCCCACCTCCGGCAGGGAGAGTGCCATGCGGTCACTTCGTCGAACCCCAGGCCTGTTGCTCCAGGAAACACGCGAGCATTGGCCGCTGATGAACTACTACGAGCGCTTCGAGCATGTGGTCGCGTTCATCTTGGCCCTGATCATCGCGGTAGTCATCGCGCTCGCCATGCTTCAGTTGCTCGCGCGCTTGGTGCCAATACTGCTGAGTGGCGCGATCGATCCGCTCGACCAGAACGTTTTCCAAAGCTTGTTCGGGATGATCATGACCTTGTTGATCGCGCTCGAATTCAAGCATTCAATAATTCGCGTGGCGCTGCGCCGCGAGAGCATCGTGCAGGTCAAGACAGTGGTGCTGATCGCATTGTTGGCCCTGTCAAGAAAGTTCATCATTCTGGACAGCAAGACCACCGACGCGGAGACCATCGCCGCCTTGGCGCTTGCCACGCTGGTTCTGGGCGTCGTCTACTGGCTGCTTCGCGAGCGCGAGGATCAGCTGGCGACCCGCGGCGAGGGGCAGGAAGAATAAGACGAATGCCCTGGTCGATCCTCGCGCAGGCCTTCTCGACCGAGGGAAAGCACAACACCGGGCCTTCGACCTTCTGATCGCTATCCATCCAGAGCCCCCAAATGAGGTGCTCAAGGTCTGAGGTAGCCGGTTACGGGAGCGCGAAGCGCTGAAAGGGCGGACAAACACGCACCGGCAGTTGGGCCGACGTTTCCGCCCAAGGCGACACTGCCCCCTTTTCCCTTGCTACTTGGCTTCCTTGCATTTCAATGCGGTTGAGAGAGTGGATATAAATCTAGACCTGACCCCATTGATTTTTCAGCCTGTCAGCGCACGCCCCGCAGCGCCGTGCCGTCGGCCGAGCGCGTCACCGGGCAATTGATCACGATATCGGTGACCTCAAGCGCCAGCTCGCCGCGCTCCTCAGCCGCCAGCACCGCCTCCTCGGACGTCAGCTCGGTGACGGCCCGGGGCTGCAGCCAGCGCACTTTCACCACCCGCCAGAAGGGGCTGTAGGCGCGGTCGGCATTGTCGCCGCCGGCCGGCTCCGGGGCCGACTGGAACACCGTGATCTGCTCGCCGGCGGCAAACTTGTAGATCCGCGATGTCAGCGCATGCGGGCCGCGCAACGCCGCCGCCTCGGCCAACCGGGGCACGTAGTTGACGCCCTGCGCCCGGGCCATGACACGGTCGGACACGTCGGTGGTCACGTACTCCACCACCTGCCCCTCGAACCACGCCCGCTGCAGCGGCAACACCACCTCGCGGCCACCCGCATCGAAGCGCGGCCCGGCACAGGCGGTGAGCAACACCACAGCCATCGTCACGAACAGAGGTCGTTGCATGGTCGTCGCTCAATCCAGGTAGTTGGAGATCTCGATGAGGTTTTCGTCGGGGTCTCGTACATACACCGAGAGAATCGGCCCCGTGGCGCCGGTGCGGCGAATCGGGCCGTCCGTCACCACCACCCCGGCCTCAGCCAGATGGCGCATGACCTCTTGGATGGGTGTGCGCGTGATCAGGCACAGGTCGATAGAGCCCGGCATGGGCACCGCAGCCTTGGGCTCGAACTCCTTGCCCAGTTCGTGCAGGTTGAACTTCTGCGCGCCAAAAGCCAGCGCCTTGCGCCCCTCGCCGAAGGTCACCACCTCCATGCCGAAGGCGCGCGCATAGAAGGCACACGTGCGCTCGATGCTTTTCACGGTGAGGACGAGGTGGTCAAGGCGGTCGATGTGCATGATTCACTTCACTGTGGGGAAACGCGCACATGATGCCTTGTTCCCTTACGGAAACCAGCCTTCTCAGGCTGCGGCTCGCGCCACCCACGCGAGCACGTCCGGCTACGGCCTGCGCAGGCGGTTTTCCGCCTCAGCTTTCATTGAAAGCCACAGCGTGGGCCACTCATCGGCCCAGCAGCACGCGTGGTCATGGCGCGGCAACACACGCAGGCTGAACGGGCTGCCGGGGGCATACCCTTCCACGAAGCGTTGCGCCAACTCAGGTGGCACGATGGTGTCTCGCTCACCCACCAGATGCTGCTGCGGCACGTTCGCTAGAGCCTGACGCTGATCAGCTGGGGTAAGCGATGCGCTCAGCGCCGTCAGGCGGTGATGCGTGGCCCAGGCGTGCGGATCCAGATTGCCGGCCACCGTGATCACGCGCTGCACATCATCACGCCGCGCAGCCAACAGCAAGGCAATTGCCCCGCCTCCCGAATACCCGACCAAAACCAGCTGCTTGGCACGAAAACGCGCTTTGAGCTGACTGACGGCGTCGTTCAGGCTGGCCACCACTTCCGGTGCGAAGCGCGCATCTGTCCAATAACGGCGCGAGCACGCTGCTTGATCCGCAACGAACTGGCACGGGCGAGCCACATAAGCCGCTGAGCCTTCCGGCTGGGCCAGCGCCAGTTGCAGCCCCAACGCATGCAACGGGGTCGGATCGCTGGAGGGGCGGCTCCGCGACAGCCACGCCAGACCGTCCCCTTCGAGGTAAATGCTCAGCGTGTCTGCCGTTGTGGCAGAAGGAAGGTAAGCGCGCAGCTGAAAGCGCCCGCCCTCCAGGGTATGTGCCTGCCACCCCTGCTGCGCCGCCAGGGTATCCGCCCCATGCGCCCGCTCCAAAGGCGTGGGAATCGAGGCGCAAGCGGCCAACAACGCGCACAGCGCCCCGACAGTCAGCCTGGCAAATGGCCTCATGCCCGATTGATCAGAACGCCCAGCGTGCTTGCACCGAAGCCGTCTGGCTCAGGAAACCACGGCGGTTCATGGCGTCGTAGCGGCCAGTGATCTGGGTGCCATTGGCCGCGGTATAGGTCAGGCCCGCCCCGGCACGCTGCGACCACGCCGAAGGTTTGCTGCCCTCGGTCACGAACGCCGCTTGGGGTGCTCCGGCATACGCGGCGGTAATCGCGGCATCGCGGTTGTAGAAATCGTAGCCGGCACCCACATTGGCGGTTACCGCCAGTTGTTCGCTCAGTTCATGGCTGAACAAGCCGTCGATGCCCAGCACCAATGCATCCGTACTACGCGATTTGACATGGAGGTTAAGCCCCCCGGCACCCTTCTCGCGGTAGGACTCATCCTTCACCCACGTGTAATCAAGACGGATCGAGGGCTTGAACGTGGTGCGCTCGCTCAGCTCGAAACGCCGGTCGACGCCCACACCAACATGAGCGGTCTTGCTGTCATAAGAGGACTTGGCATCCACTCCAGCCAGCGCGATGTGGCGCGAGCCGTCGCTGCGCATTCGACCCGCATCAGCCTGAAACAGCAGATCGGTGTCGGCGCTCAAGGCATGGCGGCCATAAGCGATGAGCTGATAGGTGTCGATGTCAGCACGCTGACGCGGCCCGGCGGAGTTGCTCGAAACATCGGTGCTGGCATACGCCAGCGCCACACCCAGATCGGTCTGCGACGACACCGCGGCATCGACCCCCGCGACGAAACCATGCGTGTCGGCGCTGTAGCCCACCGACCCGCCACGGTTATCCTGACGCGAATGCGTGGTGAAAGGCTTCAACCAGACGTGGCGATCCCCCAGAAAGGCGTCGCCCGACGAGAGCCCACGGGTGCTATCCACGCGCGATTGCACCACCGAATTCACGCTGCTCAAGGTGGCGTTTGCGAGGCCCATGGAGTTACTGCTGAGCATTGGCAGGGTCTGCTGCACACTGCTGACCACCTCGCCCGCACTTTCGCTGCTGATGATCGCCTGCAGCGCCTGATTGAGCTCCGCAGACTGAGTGCCGTTGGTCAGCAGATCGTCCCACACCGCAGCAGCGCCCGCGGCACCGGAATAGTGCGAAGACATGGCGGCGCGAATCGTGCTCATGCCCGTATCCCGCACCACCAGATCCACCCCGTTGGCGTGGAACAGCGTAGAGAAGGCGTAACGCAACGAGTTGTCCGTCACGCGCAGACCGTTGTCGGTGACGCCGCCAACGGCAGTGATCACATCCGTGAGTTCGCCGCCGGCGTAGGTGGATTTGAGGTCCACGTTCAAAGTACCGGCCAGGCCGGCCGTGCCGCCCACCGCAAGCGTGCTGTAACTGGCGGCGCTGGCCACGGCGATGTCCATCGAGCCGCTGGCGCTTTGCTCGAAATTGCCCCCCACGCTGCTGGCCACCACCGAGCCCGTGCCGGCGTGGTTGCTCAAGCTCGCGCCCTGTTTCAGGACGAGCTGGCCGGCGTTGCTGAAGTTCGCCAGGTTGCCCAATTGCAGGTTGCCGATCGCCAAGCCACCTGAGCGGTTTTCAACATCTACGGCAGTCCCGCTCGCCACCAGGAATGAAGTGCCTGAGCTGGCAATGGTGCCGCTGTTGATGACGCTGCCGGCGCCGGCAGAGTTGACGCGGATGCCCACACTGCTGGTGTTCAGGGTGCCGCTGTTGATGATGTCCACGACCCCGCTGCTGGACTCGGCCAACAACCCTGTGAGCGCATCGATGCGCCCGGCATTGAGAATGCTGATCTCACCTTGGACGCTGGCTGCGGCCATGCCGGCATCCCAGCCAGCACTGATGACGCCGTTTGAAGTGTTGGTGGTCGTCACGTTGCCGCCACCTGTGGTGAAAGCACTGATGCCGTGGAAATCCGGGCTGGCCTGGGCGAGGTCGGGATCGCGGGTTGCCGTGATGCTGCCGCTGTTGGTGACCGTAACGTCGCCGCTGCTGCCGCTGGCAACCACGGCATCAAAGTGGTCGGCCACCACGGTGCCGCTGTTGGTGATCTGGGCGCCACCATTGGCGGACCAGGCAACCAGGCCCTGGCGAGTGGTCGAACGAACGTTGCCTTGGTTGTCGATCACGGCGGTACCGTGATAGTTGATGGCCCGCGCGCCGGCCTGGTACGCATCCACCGCCCCCAAGTTGGTGATGCTCACAGCCACCGGTGTCAGGCTGCTCGTGCCGCCGTCGGCATACAGGCCTCGGCCAGAGCTGACAGTCACCGAGCCTCGGTTGGTGACTGAAACAGGGCCATTGTTGGAAGTGGCGGTGATGCCGTCGGCACTGGCGCCGAGGCTGAATATGCTGGCTGCGCTGTCCACCACAATGCTATTGCTGGTGCTCGTGTCGTTGCTCTCCGACCGCAACCAGACCGCGCCGAAAGGCCCGGCAGAGGTGAGGCTCACCCCTGAGCCGATCTGCAGATGGGCGTCCCAGCCGGGCTGAGAAGAGTACATGAACACCGCCGGGTAATCGCTGCGGTTCAGCACCGTGCTGCCGTTGATGATCAGGCTTTGCGCGAATGGGCCGTCGGCGGAAGGGGAGCTCAGCACCGAAACCGAATCTGCCGTGGTATCCGTCACCGTCAGCGAAGATGCTCCGCTCCCCCCAAGCATCTGAATATCGTTGGCGGTGCAATGGATTGACGACACATTGCCGGACGTCGTGCAGTTCGGAGCGGCCACGGCTGCGCCACAACTCAGCACGAAAAGGGCTTGAGCGACATGCAGGCTAAGGCGTCGCATCGGGAAAGGGGTGCTGACGGTGCGGTTCATGGGGACATCCTGGCGGTCGTTTCATTCGGCGGGGAGCGAAGCACGCGGATCATGACAAAGGCGAAAAGGCTTGTCATGCATTACGCACGGCAAAGCGCGGCAATGTTCACGCCGCCCCGCCTGTCACCCGGGCAAACCACGCCTGTATCAACCCCGCCCGATAGAAGGGCACCGGCGCATCAAAACCGCCCGCCGCAATCAGCGCCGTGGTCTCGGCCGGCGGAAGTACGGCCACATCCTTTTGATAAGCGGTGCGCATCTGCTCAACGGCCTCAGGTGCGATTCCCGCGCCAGACATCATTCGACACCACACCGCCAACTGATCGTCGTACTCCGCTGAATGGATATCCGCCGACAGATCGGAACTGGCCAGCACGCCGCCCGGCTTCAAGCGCGCGGCGATCTGCCCGAAGAAGTCGATGCGTGCATCACGATCCAGAATGAACTGCGACACCAGAAAGCAGGTGGCCGCATCGAATGGCCGAGTGTCCGTCAGCGAATCCAGAAAGCCTTCGTGAAACGCGCAGCGATGCGCAATCCCCGCCGCTTCGGCCTTGGCCCGGCACACCGCCAGCATTGCGCCAGACGGCTCCACGGCCGTAAACGTCCAATCCGGAAAGCGGCGGGCGAGATGCAGCATTTCCGCCCCGGTGCCCGCTCCAACGCACAGCACCCGCGCATCGGCCGGCAATACGGCAAACACCGACTCCAGCAAGAAATGCAGCCCTTCTCGAATGGGCGCGGTGCGCTCCCACCGCTGGTCATAAACAGCCGCTTGCTGGTCGAAGAGGGTTTTGATTTCGTCGTTTTGCACAAGACACCTTACTGAAATAACGGCCGACGGACGGAGACTCAGGGGGCGATCTGCGCAAGCAATTCGCCGTGGCACATGATGAAGCAGGCATCCGGCTCAGCGCCCCATTGCCGCCATGCGCTGATGATCGCGGCAATGTCGGCATCGCCCAGCCCCTGCTCTTTGGCTTGCCGGGCGAACACCTCACCCGCACACCGATTCGCCTGTCCGTTGCCCCACCAACTGCATGCTTCAGCGTCTGCATAGCTCCAGACGGATGCCGTGATGCGCGCAGACTCCATGCCCGCCGCCTGCGCCCAGGCGCGCAAGCGGCGCCCCGCATCCGGCTCGGCCCCGTTGGCGCGGGCAACCGCACGATGAGTGCGCCGCCATAACTCCAGCCCCGGCAACTCCGGGTACCAGCTCATGCCCGCGTAATCGGCATCACGCGCAGCAACCCACCCACCCGGCTTGCACACCCGCGCCATTTCCCTGAGCGCCGCCACCGGGTCGGTCAGATGCTGCAACACCTGGTGCGCATGCACCACGTCGAACGACGCATCCTCGAACGGCAGCGCCATCACATCCGCCAACTGAAATTCCGTGGCGGCATCACCGCGCGCCGCGGCCTCGGCCCGCGCCACCTGCAACGGTGCCTCGACGTTCTCGATACCCACGACCTTTCCCGGCGCAACGATGCGCGCCAGATCAAGCGTGATCGTGCCCGGCCCACAGCCCACATCCAGCACGCTCATGCCCGCCGACAGATGCTTCAGCAAATACGCCGCAGAGTTCGCCGCCGTGCGCGCGCCATGCGAGGCCAGGGTGCTGACTTCGTGGCCGTGGGTGTAACGGCCGTGACTAGATGAGTTCATGCGTTTTGAAGGGAGCGTTATCAAAAAAGAAAGGCTCGGGATTCAACCCGACCCCGAAAGAAGCCAAGTATGAACCCCAAGCCAAGCAGCAACCACCCTCAACCTCCGCGCAAAGCCAGCACGACATACTTCACGTAGGGCGCAATAAGCAACGCGCATTGCGCCGTATGTACAATCTCCCAAAAAACCAAACGTCATTCTCGAAGGCTCTCATGCCCGACTACCGACGCGCCTGGCACCCCGGCGGCACATGGTTCTTCACCGTCAATGCCCTTCAACGGCACAACAACAACGTGCTCACCCGCCACATCGACATTCTGCGTGAAGAAGTCCGCGCGGTGCGCCAACGCCACCCGTTCATCATCCATGGCTGGGTCGTGCTGCCGGAGCACATGCACTGCATCATCGAACTCCCACCGGGCGACACCGACTTTGCAACCCGCTGGCGGCTCATCAAAGCCGGCTTCTCAAAGCGACTGCCAATCGTCGAGCGCCGCTCAGCCGTGCGCACCGCGCGCGGCGAACGCGGCATTTGGCAACGACGTTTCTGGGAACACCTGATTCGCGACGCAGCAGACTATCAAGCACACATGGATTACCTGCATTTCAACCCGGTCAAGCACGGTCACGTCGAACAGGTCGCTGACTGGCCGTACTCTACGTTTCACAGGCTGGTGAAGAGGGGTGTGTATCCCGCAGATTGGGCCGGCAGCAGAGAAGCCGACACGTTGGAAAAGCTGGATTGACGCCTGAGCACCACCCACCCCGTAGGGCGCAATAAGCAACGCGCATTGCGCCGCATGGGCAGCATCACCGTTCGCGCCAACACTTCATCCGGCGCAATGCCCTGCGGTTATTGCGCCCTACGCGGGCTAGACCTTGTTGTTGTGAGTAAGAAATCAGTGACTCTGACCCCATTGATCCCTAACGTAGAAGTGAGCGGCCAGCGCCGCTTTTCGCGCAGATCCGCTCGACTGCCGGGTTATGCCTCGCGGAAAACACGGGCCGTCTCATCAATTGCAGCTCTTGCAATTGCCGGATAAGAGAGAACGTCGATTTCTCTCGCAAGATGATGGGGCATCCGACTTAGCGCAAGTGACTGCTGTGCATCGGCTGCCTCTTGCCAATATTTGTCGTTTCCATGCTCAGGCAATATGGCGGCTACAGCGAACTTTCCAGCCTCTCCATCGACATTAAGATAGTGGGTGACCTTCGAAAACTCGAAAAGCTTTTTGTCACGAGTGGCAATCCAGCAATCTTGGGGTACTCCGTCGAGCCCTTTGGTTTGCGCCACATTGGCAAAGTTGATGAGCGTTAGATCGCAGGCGCCATTAAATGCCACTGCCATCGCCTCATCGTAGGTATGAACGGCCTTGTTATCTTTCGTCTTAAGGAAGTTTGCGCGAAGCAGCCTTCTCAGCCGAATTGTCTCTATAGCGGCGGAAGGCGGTTCAGCGAAACAGTATTTGGCGATTTCAATTTCCTTGACGCTCAACATATCGAGGTCGTCACTAAGTCGACGGAGAAACTCTTTGAACTTTTGGATTGGTTTCCCGGAAAAACTCTTGTCGATAACGTTCAAGTAAAGAAGGGCGGCGAACGGGATTGCTAGAAATGCTTGAGCGACCGGATCGAGATCAAGATAGCCGTAGTCGCTATCTTTCCCAACAAAAGTCGTATGAATGCAATTGGGGGTATCAGTAAAGGACGGCAAGTGCTTAGCGCAGAATGCCTCGAAGTTCCAGCGGGATTTTTCGGCAAGCGCGGGAGGCATTTCGTCAAAGGCCCTTCCTGGCGATAAACAAATACTCTTGGGGGGGCAGCGGCCAAGGAGGTCAACGAGATTGTGCAGGCCATACTGCTTGAGTAGCGAATTCTTATTTCCACCCTTCACGACTCGCTCCATCGAAATCAGGACATTCGTATCAAGAACCAATGTCGTCTCGATACCGAGAGATGCATTAACTGCGACGAGAACCGGATTGAGAACTGGTTCTGCATCCTCTGAGCGGCTCGGTCGGAAGAAGTAAGTTCTTGGGTTAAGTTCAGCCACGGAAGTGGGGGTCAGTGCGATGGTTAAGGGGCATAACGCCTGAATTAAGCCGCGCCACGAAGTGGCGTCGGCTTGAATGAATTGTTAGGTGCTAAAGCCGTAGAACGCGCAGATTGCTGCGGCAAGAATATTGCCCGCGGCGGCTTTCGTTACTTCCCATGCGGTCGTTCCGGCCTTACCCATCATTGACCCAACCCAACCGCTCACCTTTGGTCCCCACTGGCGCTTAGTCAGCTCCGCAGAGGAGGAGTCACTCTCTATTGCGCTCTCCAAATCCGATAAGTCTGCTTGCTGCACGCCAACGTTGCGGAGCTCCCGCAGCAACGATTGGACATCGCCTCTGTTGACTGAATTCGTGATGTCGCGGATTGACCCGCTGCCAACTACGATCGTTGCGTTGTCGCCGAAAACCGCATTTCTGAAAATGTCATTCGCCCCAACGCTTTCTGCTTTGTTGCGCACATCTTTCTCCGGGGTGTCTGCCGGGATCTTGTCAGATATCTTTAGGCAGAACTCTAGGAGGCGCGAACGAACCTCCGTTAAGATGCCCTGGCCGGCGCCGATCCCGAATCTTCCCCATGCCTGTTGAACGTAGTATGTGTCGGAGAGAGGCTTGGATAGCAGCCCCATAGCCTCAGACGGGATTGTGACCGCGATATTGTCTTTCTGAGCCCAATCTTCGATTGCGGATACGCTATCCGTTACCCGATTCGTTGTCAGCTTTTCACGAATATCTGGGTCAAGATGGTGGGTAGGAAGCGTCTGGTTGTTGTAGTGATAGTAGCCATTGGTTACGTGGCCAACGAGTGTCAGATGAAGGACGCGGTAGGGCGGCACTTCCGCGCCATTCGGATAGCCCCGAAGCTCATGCTCAACCCAGCGGCCGAGTTGTTCGTCTCCAAGACGATGTGCAAGTATCTGCGCCTTGATTAGTGCAGATTTCAGACTCGCGTTGTCGTCACCGAGTAGGTCAATCAGGTCCTCGAGTAACTTCATCTTGGCACCTAACGTGTTCTAGACAGCAGCGCTGCTGCGTATGCGGGACAGCTGACAAATAAAACCAGCGACTCGTCATGCTCATTTGTCATTGTATTACCGACTTCCCCGCTATGCTTTTATTATGAACAATACATACACAGCGGCCAAAGCCACCACGCCGTTCGACAACGCAGCGACTCACCCACCCCGCTTGCTCGACCAGCTTCGCGAACGCATCCGCTGAAAGCACTACAGCATAAGAACCGAGCAAGCTTATGTCCATTGGGCACGTTCGTTTATTCGTCACCATGGGCTTCAGTCCGCGTAGGGTTCAATAAGCAACGCGTATGGCGCCGCATGTTCCGGCTGGATATTGGCATGTCGACCCACACGCCACAACAAGCAATCGTCATGAATCTAACAAAAAAGCCGCGGCAACCTCACCAATTTGAGATTGCCGCGGCCTTCGGCCTCGCAATGACGACGAGGCGCGTTACGCGCTTTGGGTGCAGAGGATTACAACAACGGCGCCAACCACCGCTGCGCTTCCTGCCCGGTCATGCCCGTGCGCGCCGCCCAGTCATCCAGTTGATCCCCGGCGATCTTCGGCACGGCGAAGTAGTGGCTTTCCGGGTGGGCGAAGTAGAA
Source organism: Pseudazoarcus sp. NS20 (assembly GCF_059703745.1). NCBI lineage: Bacteria > Pseudomonadati > Pseudomonadota > Betaproteobacteria > Rhodocyclales > Zoogloeaceae > Pseudazoarcus > Pseudazoarcus sp. NS20. Next base: position 816,710 of record NZ_BAAKIY010000001.1, on the reverse strand, counting down.
GCCCGACACGGCTGCGGTGGGCAGCATGGCAAAGCTCTCAGTCAGCGTCATGCCGGCGTTGTGGGGAGCGTCGAGCAGTTTGAAGAGGTCGCCTTTGACGGTGTGGTCCGGGCAGGCGGGGTAGCCGGGCGCGGGGCGGATGCCGCGGTAGGCTTCCTTGATGAGGTCTTCGTTGGGCAGAGCTTCGTCGGGGACGTAGGCCCAATGCTCTTTGCGCACGCGCTCGTGCAGCCATTCGGCGCAGGCTTCGGCGAGGCGGTCGGCGATGGCCTTGAGCATGATGGCGTGGTAGTCGTCGTGCTCGGCTTCAAACTTTTCCAGATGCGGTTCGATACCGATGCCGCCGGTGCAGGCGAAGGCGCCGATGTAATCAGGCACGCCGGAATCTTTATCGGCGATGAAGTCGGACAGGCACCAGTGCGGTTTGCCTTCCGGGCGCTCGTGCTGCTGGCGCAGGCCGTGCCAGGTCATCAGCGGTTTGTCGCGCGCTTCGGTCTCGTAGATTTCGATGTCATCAAAGCCCACGGTGTTGGCGGGGAAGAGGCCGAATACGGCGCGGGCCTGCAGCCATTTGCCCTGCACGATCTGGTCGAGCATGGCTTGGCCGTCTTTGAGCACGTTGCGTGCGGTTTCGCCGACGATCTCGTCGTCGAGAATCTTGGGGTAGCTGCCGGCGAGATCCCAGGTCTGGAAGAACGGCGCCCAGTCGATGTAATCGACCAGCGCTTCGAGCGGCACGTCGATGGACTGGATGCCAAGTTGCGCGGGCTTGGGCGGCACGTAGCCCTCGACGCTGTTCCAGCGGTAGCGGTTGGCGCGGGCGGCTTCGAGCTTGACGAGCGCGAGGCCTTTTTTGTTGGCGTGCTGCTCGCGGATTTTCTCGTAGTCAGCGGCAAGCTCGGCCTTGTAGGCGGCGCTCTGCCCTTGCGACAACAAGGTGGTGACGACGCCGACGGCGCGTGATGCATCCGGCACATACACCACGGCGTTGTCGTAGTGCGGAGCGATCTTGATGGCGGTGTGGGCGCGGCTGGTGGTGGCGCCGCCGATGAGCAGCGGCAGGTCGAAGCCTTGGCGCTTCATCTCGGCCGCGACGTGGCTCATTTCTTCCAGCGACGGGGTGATGAGGCCGGACAGGCCGATGGCCTGGGCGCCGTGCTCTTTGGCTGCGGACAGAATCTTTTCGCACGGCACCATCACGCCGAGGTCGATGACCTCATAGCCGTTGCAGCCCAGCACCACGCCGACAATGTTCTTGCCGATGTCGTGCACGTCGCCCTTCACCGTGGCCATGATGATGCGGCCCTTGCTGGTGGAGCCGGTGCGCAGCTTTTCGGCCTCGATGTAGGGGATGAGGTGGGCCACAGCCGTCTTCATGACGCGAGCGGATTTCACCACCTGCGGCAGGAACATCTTGCCCGCGCCGAAGAGGTCACCGACCACGCCCATGCCGTCCATCAGCGGGCCTTCGATGACCGCCAGCGGCGGCTTGCCTTCGGCTTCCAGGCGGGCGCGCACTTCTTCGGTGTCGCCCACGACGAATTCGGTAATGCCTTTGACCAGCGCGTGGCTGAGACGCTGCTCCACCGGCCATTCGCGCCACGCCAGATCGGGGCCGGATTCCTTGGCCTTGCCCTTCACGGACTGGGCCATTTCCACCAGATCATCACCCGCGCCGGGGCGGCGGTTGAGCACCACGTCTTCGACCACTTCGCGCAGCGCGGGGTCGAGGTCGTCATACACGCCGAGCATGCCGGCGTTGACGATGCCCATGGTCATGCCGGCCCGGACGGCGTGATACAGAAACACGGTGTGGATGGCCTCGCGCACGGGCTCGTTGCCGCGGAAGCTGAACGACACGTTGGACACGCCGCCGCTGGTCTTGGCGTACGGCAGGTTGGTGTGAATCCACTCCACGGCCTGGATGAAATCCACGGCGTAGTTGTCGTGCTCTTCGATGCCGGTGGCAATGGCGAAGATGTTGGCGTCGAAGATGATGTCTTCGGGCGGGAAGCCCGCCCCACCCTCTTCAACAGGCGCGACCAGCAGCTTGTAAGCGCGCTCGCAGATTTCGGTCTTGCGCGCGAACGTGTCGGCCTGGCCTTTCTCGTCGAAGGCCATGACGATGGCGGCCGCGCCGTACTGACGGCACAGGCGCGCCTGGCGCAGGAACTCGTCCACGCCCTCTTTCATCGAGATGGAGTTGACGATGCCCTTGCCCTGGATGCATTTCAGGCCGGCCTCGATCACGTCCCACTTGGACGAATCGATCATGATCGGCACGCGCGAGATGTCGGGCTCAGTGGCGATGAGCTTGAGGAAACGCTCCATGGCCGCCATGGAGTCCAGCATGGCCTCGTCCATGTTGATGTCGATGACCTGCGCACCGTTCTCCACCTGCTGGCGGGCCACGGCCAGCGCATCGTCGAAACGGCCTTCCAGAATCATGCGCGCGAAGGCACGCGAGCCGGTGACGTTGGTGCGCTCACCCACGTTGACGTACAGGGTGTCCGGCCCGACGTTGAACGGCTCCAGGCCTGACAGGCGCAGCTTCTTCTCGATTTCCGGCACGCGGCGCGGCGTAACACCTGCCACGGCATCCGCCACCGCCTGGATGTGCGCGGGCGTGGTGCCACAGCACCCGCCGACGATGTTCAACAGGCCGGCACGCGCCCATTCGCCGATGGCTTCGGCCAGCTCTTCGGGCGTTTCGTCGTAGCCGGTGGGCGCCAGCGGATTGGGCAGGCCGGCGTTGGGATGGGCCGACACGTAGGTGTCGCAGATGTTGGAAAGCTCTTCGACATACTGACGCAGCTCTTTGGCGCCCAGCGCGCAGTTGAGGCCCATGGAAATCGGCCGCGCGTGCGACAGCGAGTTCCAGAACGCTTCGGCGGTCTGGCCCGACAGCGTGCGGCCGGAGGCATCCGTGATGGTGCCGGAGATCATCACCGGCAGGCGCTGCCCGAGGTCGGCGAAAAGCTTTTCCACCGCGAAGATGGCGACCTTGGCATTGAGGGTGTCGAACACCGTCTCGATGAGGATGATGTCGGCCCCGCCCTCGACCAGCGCCTTGGCCGAATCGTAGTAATCGTCGAGCAGCGCTTCGAAACTGATGTTGCGGAAGCCGGGGTCGTTCACGTCCGGGGAGATCGACAGCGTGCGCGAGGTGGGGCCCAGCACGGCGGCCACGAAGCGCGGCTTGGCGGGGTCTTTGGCGGTGTATTCGTCGGCGATTTCGCGCGCCAGACGCGTGCCTTCGAAGTTGATTTCCCAGGCGAGGTCTTCCAGACCGTATTCGGCCTGCGACACGCGCGTGCCGTTGAAGGTGTTGGTCTCGATGATGTCAGCGCCGGCATCGAGGTAGCCGCGGTGGATTTCGGTGATGACTTCGGGGCGCGTGATGACCAGCAGGTCGTTGTTGCCCTTGAGGTCGCGCGGGTGCGCCATGAAGCGGTCGGTGACGCCCTCGCCGCGGTACTGCCGCTCGGTGAGCTTGTATTGCTGAATCATCGTGCCCGTGCCGCCATCGAGCACGAGAATGCGTTCAGCCATCAAGGCGCGGAGTTCTTCGGTACGGTCGGGTTGCATGCGTCTTCTTACCTGCGGCGGGTGATAGGCCGGAAGGCGCGCTGCAAAAGCAAACGGCGCGACAAATCCGGCAGGGGATTTGCGAGCGCCGTTGTTCGGTTGCCGAGCCTGGCCCGGCGACGTGGTTTCGTCAGCGGCGGGTCGCAGCGCTCCTCAGCAAGCCGCGCAGTTTACCGGGTGCTGCGCCTTCATGCAAAACAAGCGCTTACCCGCCATGCCGCAGCCGCTCACCAACCATAATGTCCGCGCCAACCGAACCGCGGTGAGCCGTAGCCGTAATAACTGAACGGATACGGCCGGTAGCCGTATCCGTAGCCCAGGCCGTAGTGAAATCCGGGGCCGAACCAGCCGAAATCGCCGGGGTCGTTGTAATACTCGTAGGTGTAGCTGGTGCGGTCGACCTTGCCGTCGATGAAATGCACGTTGAAGTACGTGGCCATGATGCCCGGATAGGGGTTAGGCACGTTCCAGTCCCAAACCTCTTCCTTCATGCGTTCGAAGCGCTGGATGCTGCGCTCGGTGCCGAGCGTGCGCTGCACCTCTTCCACCGTCATGCCCACTTTCACGCGGCCATGGTTGCGCGATTCGAGCGCGTCGTACTGCTCGACGATGCGGCCGTTGGCATCCACGGTGTACATCCAGCAGGTTTCGCCGCGCGGCTGGGTCGCGTATTCGAGCGTACGGGTGCCGTCGTCGTTCTTCCAGATGCGCGTGGGCTGACCGCGCTTGGTGAGCAGATCGTTTTCGTAGTCAAAGCGGGTCTGAAAGCTCGCGCAGCCACCCAGTACGACGGCCGCCAGCAACAGGATGAGCCAGGGAAACAGTCTTGTTTTCATGATGTACCTCGCAATTCCGAAGCGGCCGGCAGGTGCACCCCGCCGGGCCCTTACGGCGACAATCTGGCGCGTGACCAGTTGCCGTCTTCGCCCAGCGACCACGCGAAGCGGTCATGCAGACGGGACGAGCGACCCTGCCAGAATTCCCAGTAGTCCGGCACCAGCCGGTAGCCACCCCAATGCGGCGGGCGCGGCGGCTTGAGGCCGAACTTCAATCCGTACTCGGCCGCACGCGCCACGATGACGCCGCGGTCGGCAATCGCCTCGCTCTGGTTCGAGGCCCAGGCGCCGATGCGATGCGTAAGCGGGCGGCTCTCGAAGTAGGCATCGGACTCTTCTGCCGACACTTTCTCCACTCTGCCTTCGATGCGCACGACGCGCTCCAGTTCAACCCAGTGAAACTGCAGTGCGGCAAACGGGTTGGCTTCGAGCTCACGGCCCTTGCGGCTGTTGTAGTTGGTGTACCAGACCACGCCGCGGCGGTCGAAGCCCTTGATCAGCACGATGCGCGACGACGGGCGGCCGTCGGGCCCGACGGTGGCCACCGTCATGGCGTTGGGCTCGGGCAAGCCTTTTTCCATGGCCTCGGCGAACCACTCTTCGAAGTGGACGAAGGGGTCGTCACGCACTTCATGGTCTTCGAGCTGACCCAGCTCGTAGCTCTTGCGCAGGTCGGACAGCGGGGGTTGGGACATGGTGCACTCCAGACAGGTAGCGCCGTGGACAGGCAAGCGCGCACGGCGTTTCAATCACAGAATGATAAGCCAGCCGGCTTGCCCCCGCCGCCACGAACGGGAAGAATCGCGTCTTCACTGCGGGAAACTCCGGCCGATCTGCGTATCGGCCGCCCGTTGGCGGCGTGACTGCCAAACCCACCGCTTCGGCGGACTGTAAGCCCCGGCGCATCCCGCACCGGGGCGGCTGACCGGCCGCGTGGCCGGTCTTGAATTCGGGAGCTTCAAATGTCCATTCGATCTGCCTCGCGCAGAGGTTTCATGCTGTCCGCCATCGCGCTGGCCACCCTCAGCGTATTCGGCGCCGCGCCCGCCTTCGCGCAGAAGGCCCCGGCCAAACTGATCATCACCGCCATTCCCGACGACGGCGACGCCGACCGCATGCGCGAGAACTTCGGCGCGCTGGCAAAGTACCTGGGCGAAGCGGTGGGCATTCCCGTCGAGTACATGCACGTCGAAAACTACGCCGCCAGCGTGACCGCACTGGCCACTGGCCGCGCGCACATCGCCTGGCTGGGCGCGGTCACCACGGCGCAGGCGCGCATGCAGATGCGTGACGGCATCACCATTCTGGGCTGCCGCGACATCGACAAGGGCTTCGTCAGCTATTTCATCGCCAACCCCTCTACCGGCCTGAACAAGGTGTCGAACCTCGGCGAACTGGCCAAGGCCGCCTCTGGCAAGGGCTGGAGCTTCACATTCGGCAGCAAGAGCAGCACATCGGGCCACCTGATGCCGCGCAGCTACTTCCAGGATCAATCCGGCACCACGCCCGAGAAGGTGTTCCGCACCGTGGCGTATTCGGGCAGCCACGACGTGACCATGCGCATGGTGGCCGACGGCACGCACCAGGTCGGCGCACTCAACTACGCGTCGTGGGACAAGGCCGCGGACGACCTCAAGGCCAAGGCGCCTATCGTGTATGTGACGCCGGAATACACCAACTACGCGCTGACCGCCCGTGCCGACCTCGGCCCGGAGCTGCTCGGCAAGCTGCGCACCGCCCTGCTGGCACTCGACGCCAAAGACCCGAACGGCGCCAAGGTGCTCGGCTACCTGAAGGCCGGCAAATTCATCGAGGCCGATATCTCCGAATGGCAGGGCTATGTCGATCTGCTGCAGTCGGGCATCGACATCGGCGGCTGATCGCACCGGCAAGCTGCTTGGCTCTCGTAGGGCGAATTCGCGAAGCGTACTCCGCCGTATGTGCCCTCAATGCGGCGCAATGCCCTTCGGTTATTGCGCCCTACGAGACATCACCTTCAGGACACGTCGCATGACAAGCCCACTCCCCGTCCGCCTCGCGGACGCATCCGTAGCCTATGCCGGCCGCACCGTGCTGGACGGCATAACGCTGGACGTGGCGCCGGGCGAGCGCGTGGCCGTCATCGGCCCGTCGGGTGCCGGCAAGACCACGCTGTTCCGACTCATCGCCGGGTTGGTCAAACCGGCGACCGGCGAAGTGCACACGCTGGGCCGCGACACCCGCCACCTGAGCGGCGGCACGCTGGCCGGACTGCGCCGCGAGTTAGGCTTTCTGCAGCAACAGGACAACCTCATCCCGCAACTGCGCGTGGTGCACAACGTGCTGATGGGTCGGCTGGGCCACTGGTGGCTGCCGCGCGCGCTGCTGTCGCTGCTGTGGCCGCAGCAGATCGATCTCGCCCGCGCCGCGCTGGCACGCGTGGAGCTGGCCGACCGGCTGTGGTCGCTGCCCGATGAGTTGTCCGGCGGGCAGCAACAACGCGTGGCCGTGGCACGGCTGATGGTGCAGCAACCCCGGCTGGTGCTGGCCGACGAGCCGGTGAGCGCACTCGACCTGCGCCTGGGGCGCGAGATCATCGGCCTGCTGTGCGGGCTCGCCACGCAGGAAGGTGTGACGCTGGTCGTCAACCTGCACACACTGGACTTGCTGCAGGGCAATTTCGACCGCGTGGTGGCGCTGCGCAACGGGCAACTCTTCTGGCAAGGGCGCCCCGAAGCGCTCACGCAGGATCTGCTGCGCGAGCTGTACGGCGCCGAATACCGCGCGCTGCATCTCGACGAAATGAGCCTGCCGGCATGAGCGCACTGGCGCTGCCGGGCGCGCACACACGGCAACGCCCGTGGAGCCATTTCGTGGCGCTGTTGGCCGTGTTGCTGGCCGTGGGCGCGTCGTTCGTCGCCACCGAATGGGACTTCGCCGCGCTGACCGACCCTGAGCGTCGTGCCGCCGCGGCCGGGCGCATCGGCGCGTGGCTGACGGCGCTGGCTGCGCCCGACCTCTCTTCCGAATTTCTCGCCCGTGCGTGGGAATTGACGCTGCAGACGCTGGCCGCCGCCACCTTCGGCACCGCGCTGGCGGTGGTGCTGGCCGTGCCGTTGGCGATGGGCGCGAGCCGCGCCGTGTGCGTGGGCGAAGAGCGCGCCCGCGGCGCGTGGCGCCACGTTCCGCTGCGCTCGCCGGCGGCCTTGCTGTGCGCGCTGTGCCGGCTGATTCAGGACGTGCTGCGCGCGGTGCCGGACTTCGTGTGGGCCATCATTCTGGTGGCGATGATCGGCCTCGGGCCCACCACGGGAGCGCTGGCGCTGGCACTCAACATCACCGGCATTCTCGCCAAGGTGTACAGCGAGCTGTGGGACAGCGTGCCCGAAGAGCGCTACGCGCAGGTGCGCGGGCTGGGCGGCGGGCGCATCGCCACCTTTCTGTACGGCATACGCCCGCTGGCCTCGCGCAACGTGCTGTCGTTCACGTTGATGCGCGCCGAGTGCGCCATCCGCAACGCGGCGGTGATCGGCGCGGTGGGCGGTGGCGGGCTGGGTGCCGAGATCTGGTATCAGATCCGCTTCGGCGCGTGGGACAAGGTGGGCACGCTGATTCTGTTCACCCTGCTGCTCACACTCACGGCGGATCTGGCCAGCAACTACATTCGCCGCCAACTGCGCGGCGACCCCAACCGCGCCGCGCCGGCCGCCTCGTGCCTGGTGGCCGGGGTGGTGGAGAACACGTCGCCAGTGCGCGCACCCAACGCGCCGTGGTGGGCGGCGGGCTTTGTCTCGGCAGTTGTGGCGTGGTCGGTGTGGTTCATGGGCTGGGGCAATCGCGACGCCGACGGTGCCGCGCGCAACCACCTTGCACCGTTGGCCGAACTATTCACCGGCGAGGCGTGGGAGCGGCTGGCCTTTTTCCAGCGCTTGCTGTCACCGCAGCTCGACGCGGAATTCGTGCTGCGCGTAGCGGAATCCGCGCTGATCCCGCTGGCCATCGCGGTGGTCGGCACGGTACTGGGCACGGCCGGAGCAATCGCCATCAACCGCGCGCACTCGGCGAGCTTCCAATGGCATGCGCCGCGCTTCAGCGGCGAAACGCCGGGGCCGCTGCGCCGGCTGTGGCGCAGCACCGAGCTGGTGCTGGCACGCGGCACGGCGATGGTGTCGCGCGGCGTGCCGGAGGTGATGTGGGCATTTCTGTTCATCGCCTTTTTCGGGCCGGGGCTGGTGGCCGGCACGCTGGCCATCGCGGTGCATACTTTGGGCGTGCTGGCGCGCGTGTTTGGCGAGACGGTGGACAACCTGCCGCTGTCGCGCTTCGAGGCCGTGGGCGGCGCCTCGCGCACGGTGACGTGGGGCGCCGTGGCCGTGCCGGTGGCCTGGCGCGACTGGATGACCTACACCTTCTTCCAGTTCGAGAGCAACGTGCGCGCGGCAGTGGTGCTGGGGCTGATCGGCGTGGGCGGGCTGGGCTTCCAGTTCAGCTTCAACTTCGAGTGGTTCCGCTTCGAACGGGCAGGCACCTACCTGATTGCGATGATCGCACTGACCGTACTGATCGACCGCGCGTCACGCCTGCTGAAGCTGTCGCGGGTGGCGCGCTGAGCAACACCCGGGCCATGACGGGCGGGAGCGTACATCACACATCCAGAATGCACTGATATACTCATGGCCCTCACGGAGCCTGCCCGAATGAAGCACCTGACCCCCAAGGAAGCCCACGCCTTTCTCGCCGCCAACCCCGAGGCGCTGCTGATCGATGTACGCAGCGAGATCGAGTTTCTGTTTGTCGGCCACCCCAAGGGCGCCATTCATGTCTCATGGAACGACGGGCCGGACTGGGACATCAACCCGCACTTCGTGGGCGAGGTGAAAAAGCTGGCGGGTCACGGCGGCGAGCGGCCGGTAGTCTTGATCTGCCGCAGTGGCAGCCGCTCGGTGGTTGCCGGCGAAGCACTCGTTAAAGCCGGCTTCAAGAGCGTGTACAACGTGCTGCACGGTTTCGAGGGCGAGCTTGACGAGCAGCACCACCGCGGCACGGTGAATGGCTGGCGCCATGACGGATTGCCCTGGGAACAGTGCTGACGGGCTAGCGCGGCTGCACTGCGTGCAACCGCAAACACCGTCACCGCCACATTCGCCGTCGCCTTAACGCGTTCGGGCCATCCACACCACGAAGCACAGCAAACCCACCGCAACGAACACGCTGGCGCCCGCCCCGAGCGTCAGCGGCGACGCCCACAGCAAGGGCGCAGCCACTCCGGCCGTCACCGCATTCAAGCCGACCTGGGTGAAGCTCTGGCAACTCGACGCCAGGCCACGCCGCGCCGGGAACATGTCGAGCACCAGCAAACTCAGGCTGGGCATCGCCAGCGCCATGCCGAAGGTGTACAACCCCACCGGCAACACCGACCACGGCAACGACGGCGCAAAGAATGCAGCGTGCGCGACGTTGAACGACACCGCCGCAATCATCACCACGAAGCCCACCCCGATGGTGCGCCGCCAGCTCCAGTGCCCGGCAATACGCCCCGAAAGCCACGCACCACCGATCATGCCGATCACCGAGGGCACGAACAGCCAGCCGAACGCGCCCGGCCCAAGACCGAGGTGCTCCATGACGAACACCGGCGCCGACAGCACGTACACGAAGAAACCGTTGAAATTGAAGGCCAGCGCCCCCGCCAGCAGCAGGAAGGCGCCGCTGCCGAGCACGCTGGCATAGCCGCGCGCGAGGCTCGCCGGCTGCATCGATTGGCGCGCCTCGGGCTGCAGCGTCTCGGGCAGATAACGCCAGCTGCACCACGCGAGCACACCGGCGAAGGCCGCCAGAAACAGGAAGATTGAGCGCCAGCCGGCCAACAGCAGCAACACGCCGCCGACCATCGGCGCCACCGCCGGGGCGATGCCGAAGATCATCATCACGCGCGACATCAGGCGCTGCGCCGTCGCGCCGTCATATAGATCACGAATCACCGCACGCCCCACCACCATGCCGGCACCGGCGCTCATGCCTTGCAGCGCACGCCCGACCCACAGCCATTCGATGGAAGTCGCCAGCGCACACAGCAACGAGGCCGCGCCGAACAGCGTGGTGGAGATGATGATGACGCGCCGGCGGCCGAAGGCATCGGACAGCGCGCCGTGCCACAAGGCCATCACCGCGAAAGTGACCATGTAGGCGGTGAGCGTCTGCTGGACTTCGAGCTGGGTTGCGCCCAGCGCGTCGCCCATCTCGTGAAAGGCCGGGAGATAGGTATCGATCGAGAACGGGCCGATGGCGGCCAGCGCGGCAAGCAGCGCGGCCAGACCTGCGGGAGAGAGCGTCATGCAGATTCCGGAGTGATGCGCGGTCGGAAAAGACCGCGCAAGGGGGACAGCATAACGACCCCTCCGGGCCGGCGATAGTTTCGCTTACTGCCGCGCGTCGAGCGTGCGCCGATAGTGCACCGCTTCGGCGATGTGGGCAGGCGCCACTTCGGAAGCGCCGGCCAGATCGGCGATGCTGCGCGCCACCTTGAGCACACGGTGATAGCCACGCGCCGAAAGGCCAAGGCGCTCGACCGCGCGCGCCAGCAACTCTCGCCCGGCCGCGTCGGGTGTGCAGTGAGCGTCGACGCCCGGCGGCGCCAGATCGGCATTGGCGCAGCCCTGGCGCGCAATCTGACGCTCGCGCGCGGCGGCCACGCGTGCCGCCACCTCGGCCGAGGATTCGCCCGGGGTTTGCGTGGCCAGCTCACTCGGGTCGAGCGCCGGCACCTCGATGACCACATCCATGCGATCGAGCAGCGGGCCGGACAGCTTGCCCATGTAGCGCGCCACCTGCTCGGGCGTGCAGCGGCAGCGCCCGCCGGGCGAGCCACGCAGGCCGCAGGGGCACGGGTTCATCGCCGCCACCAACTGGAAGCGCGCCGGGAACTCGGCACGCCGCAGCGCGCGCGAAACGGTGATGGCACCGGTTTCCAGCGGCTCGCGCAGCGCTTCGAGCACGCGGCGGTCGAACTCGGGCAACTCGTCCAGAAACAACACGCCGTGGTGGGCCAGGCTGATTTCGCCGGGACGCGGCACCGTGCCCCCACCCACCAGCGCCGGCACGGATGCCGAGTGATGCGGGGCGCGGAACGGACGCTGGCGCCAACGCGCGGCATCGAAGCTGCCTTCGATGGACTGCACGGCGGCGGTCGCCACCGCCTGCGCCTCGTCCAGAGGCGGCAGCAGGCCGGGCAGGCGCTGCGCCAGCATGGATTTGCCGGTACCCGGCGGGCCGAACAGCAACATCGAATGCCCGCCAGCCGCCGCCACCTCCAGCGCACGGCGTGCGCGCAACTGCCCTTTGACATCGGCCAGATCGGGCACCGTCATGGGTTTGAGCTCGGTGGTGCGCACATGCGGCGCCAGCGTGGTGTGGCCGTTCAGATGCGCGCATACCGACAGCAGATCGCTTGCCGCCAGCACGCGCACACCGCTGGCCAGCGCAGCCTCATCGGCATTGTCGGCCGGCAACACCAGCGTGCGCCCATCCACGGAGGCCGCGAGCGCAATCGCCAGCGCGCCGCGCACCGGGCGCAGGCTGCCGTTGAGCGACAGCTCGCCAACGAACTCGTACTCATACAGCGCCGCCGCATCCACCTGCCCCGACGCCGCCAGAATGCCCAGCGCAATCGGCAGATCGAACAGGCCGCCCTCTTTCGGCAGATCCGCCGGCGCCAGATTGACGGTGATGCGCCGCTGCGGGAATTCGAACTGCGAAACCGTCAGCGCCGCACGCACGCGGTCACGCGCCTCGCGCACCTCGGCGTCGGGCAAACCCACCAGATTGAAGGCCGGCAGCCCGTTGGCCAGATGCACTTCCACCGTAACCGATGGCGCCTGCAGGCCGGACAAAGCGCGCGTTTTCAACAGAGCCAGTGACATGCAAGCCTCCTTTCAATGACGAAGGCATTGTACGGCCACACATAAATGACAAAGAACTTTTACGGGAGTGTGCTCCACGCTGCGGCCAGAGCGCCTCTCGGTTACGCAGCGGCAAGTGGAGCATGCTCCTCGCTACAACCGGCGTCACACCACAGTGCGACCCCAGAAAGACGCACCAGGGCAGCTTCTCGTTGACTTGCCAAACAAGGTAAGTAACTATTTACTTTAATTCACACAAGACCTGCAAAAGGCGCTCGCACCCTGATATCCAGTCAAGGAGACATCGATGAAACCGCAGCTCAACCATTACACCGTCAAGGCTCTGCTCGGCAGTTTCGCTCTGGCCGCCCTCATGCACTCAGGCAGCGCCGTGGCGCAGGTGACCATGAAGTTCCACCATGATTTACCGGAAGACAGCGCCCAGCACCTTGCCGCCGAGAAATTCAAGGATGCGGTGGAGACGCGCAGCCAAGGCGCGATCACGGTACGAATATTCCCGAACAACGCGCTTGGCGATGACGTCGAGGCGACACAACAGATGCAGTTCGGCGCGCTGGAGTCGGCCATCATCCCGACCGCCAAGCTGTCGAACTTCGTGCCGGCAATGCAGATCGTGGATCTACCGTTCCTCTTTCCCAGCCCCGCGGTGGCCCACAAGGTGCTCGACGGCAAGGCAGGTGACCAATTGCTGGCCACGCTGGATCGCGTCGGACTCAAAGGCGTGACGTTCTGGGAGAGCGGCTTCAAGCAGTTCTCGTGCGACCGGGCGGTGAATGGGCCGGATGACTTCAAGGGCCGCAAGGTGCGAGTGATGCAAAGCCCGATCATCATGGAGCAGTTCCGCGCACTGGGTGCGAACCCGGTGCCGATCGCCTTTGGCGAGACGTACAACGCGCTGCAGCAGCGCGTTGTCGATTGCCAGGAGAACCCGCTGGTGTCGATCACCAAGATGCGCTTCTACGAGGTTCAGTCGGATGTCATCGTAAGCAACCACGCGTATCTGGCCTATGCCTTTCTGTTCAGCAAGCGCTGGTTCGAAGCGCAGAAGCCGGAGCACCAGAAGCTGCTGACCGAAGCGGCGAAGGAGATGACCGCCTTCCAGCGCGAAGAGACCGAGCGCCGCGAGGCTGGCTACCTCGAGACTATCAAGGCCAGCGGCACCCGCGTAAGCACCTTGGACAAGGCACAGCTCGAAGCCTTCAGCAAAGCCACGGCACCGGTGCATGACAAGTTCGCCAAGCAGATCGGCACCGATCTCATGACCGCATTCCAACAGGCGGTCGCGGCCGAACGCTGATCATCCGCGGGGGCGCAACCTGCGGCCCCGCACCTCACTGCTTCCCTTCCGGAGTACTCCAATGCGGAAACTCGACCTTTTTGTGTCGCGTTCCGAGGAGGTGCTGATCGGCATGCTGATTCTGGCCGCCTCGGTGATCCTCTTCGCCAACGTCGTCGCACGTTACGTATTCAATGCCGGCTTCCCGTGGGCCGAGGAGCTGGTGCGTTACCAGATCGTGTGGATGGTGTTCCTGGGCGCCAGCGTGGCGGCACGCCAAGGCATCCACATCGGCGTCGATCTGCTGATCAAATCGACGCCGCCCGCCATCGCGCGCGTCATCGAACTGCTGGTGCATGCCATTGCCATCGTGTTCTGCGGTTTTCTGGTGTTTTACGGCGCAGAACTGATCATGCAGACCCGCGCATTCGGGCAGGTCAGCCCGGCCATGCAGCTTCCGATGTGGCTGGTGCAATTGGCCATTCCGGTGGGTGCCGCGCTGATGGCCGTGCGCTTCACGCAGCAGTTCTTCCGCACCGCGCTGGGCCGTGGCACCAACACGGCCCACCTCGAACAGATCGGGTGAAACCATGGTCACGACTTTTATGATTCTGCTGGCGGTACTGCTGATTCTCGGCGCGCCGATATTCATTGCGCTGTCTGGTTCGGTAATGGCCGCGATGGGCAGCGGCAGCCATGTTCCGCTGGCCATCGTCATCGAACGCCTGTTCGCCGGGCTGGACAAATTTTCGCTGATGGCCATCCCCTTCTTCATCCTCACCGGCAGTCTGATGAGCGTGGGCGGACTGTCGCAACGCATCGTGCATTTCGCCAATCTGTTGGTCGGGCGCTTCACCGGCGGGCTGAGCATCACGGCGGTGTCATCGAGCATGTTCTTCGGCGCGATCTCGGGCTCCAGCCCAGCCACCGTGGTGGCAGTCGGCGGCCTGCTGTATCCGGCCATGCGCCGCGACGGGTATTCGAGCCCGTTCTCGATCGGCGTGATCATCGCCTCGGGCTCGCTCGGCATCATCATCCCGCCGTCGATCGTGATGATCGTCTATGCCGCTGTCACCGGAGTTTCGGTGGGTGCACTGTTCATGGCGGGCATCGGCGCCGGGCTGCTCTACGCCGCCTGTTTTTTGCCGTATTGCGTTTGGCGTGCCAGGCGCGACGGCGTGAAGCCCATGACGCCGCCCACGCTGCACCAATTGTGGGTGGGTCTGAAAGATGCCTCCTGGGGTCTGGGCGTTCCGGTGGTGGTGCTGGGCGGCATCTATGGCGGGGTCTTCACGCCAACCGAAGCCGCGGCCGTTTCTGTGGTGTACGCGCTGCTGGTATCGGTGCTGGTATATCGCGAGAAAACCCTTGGCGAGTTGTTCCGCACCATGGTGGATTCAGCCACCACCACGGCGCAGGTGATGATCATCCTGGCAGCGGCATCGGTGCTGGCGTGGTTCCTGACCAGCAACGGCCTGGCGGTCGCGGTGGCAAATGCAGTGCTGTCGCTGTCGGACAACCCGTATCACATCTTCCTGCTGATCAACGTCACCGTGCTGATCGTCGGCATGTTCCTCGATGCCGCCTCGATCATGGTCATTCTGGCGCCGCTCTTCTACACCATCGGCATCCAGGTGGGCATCGATCCGGTGCACCTCGGTGCGGTACTCACGGTGAACGGCGCCATCGGCATGTTCACGCCGCCGTTCGGCCTGAACCTGTTCGTAGCCAGCTCGCTTGGCGGCGTGACCTACACGCAGGCGGTGCGAGGCTCCTTGCCGTTCATCGGCATCGCGATTCTGGCATTGCTCCTGCTTACGTATGTGCCGGCAATCAGCATGTGGCTGCCAAACGCTGTGTATGGCAGCTGAGCCACCGAACATGGACACGAGGAACAGCATGGATTCCGCTATTGAATGCCAAAGCCCTTCGCGGGGCGCTCTCGCCCGCTCACGCGACGGCATCGCTACCAGTCCCCACACACTGGCCACTGAGGCCGGCATCGGTGTTCTGCGGGCGGGTGGCAATGCCATCGAGGCGGCCATCGCAATGGGCGCCTGCCTGACGGTGACGTACCCGCACTTCACCGGTCTTGGCGGCGATGCCTTCATGATCATTGCGGACGCTTCAGGGCGGGTGCGCACGCTGTCGGGCATCGGCCAGGCGGCGGCGAAACCGCCCGCGTACGAGGGCGCCATTCCGGTGCGTGGCGCGGGCTCGATGCTCACCACGGCGGCCACGGTGGATACCTGGGGCAAGGCCCACGCGCTATCGCAGGCCGACTGCGGCGGGCGCATGGGCTGGGCGGATCTTCTGCAGCCTGCCATTCGCTTGGCACGCGAGGGCTTTGCGATGACGCCTTCTCAGCGCTTCTGGCTGGAGTTTCGCGCCGAGGAGATGGCCAGCATGCCGGGCGTGGCAAACCGCTTCATGCCGCACGGTAAAGCGCCCGAGACCGGCCGCCACATCCGTCAGGCGGAGCTCGCAGCCTCGCTGGAATCGATCGCGACCCACGGCCATCGCGATTTCTACGAAGGGCGATTGGCCGAGCGCATCGCCGCAGGGCTGGCGGCCGCCGGCTCGCCGCTGACGGCCGCCGACCTGGCGGCCACTGCAGCACGTATCGAAGAGCCGCTGCGCGTCGCCTACCGCGGCGGTGAGCTGATCGCGCATCAACCACCCACGCAGGGCATGACCACGCTGGAGATCATGGGCATTCTCGAGCGCTTCGATCTGGCCGCCGTGCCCGAGGGCAGTGCGGACCACTATCACCTGCTGGTGGAGGCGGTGAAGCTCGCCTTCATCGACCGCAACCGCCATCTGGCCGACCCGGATTTCGTGCCAGTGCCGGCGCAACAATTGCTCTCGGCCGAGCATCTGGATGCCTGCGCGGCATCGCTCGACCCCCTCCGCGCGCGCGCCTGGCCGCATGCCTTCCGCCACGGCGACACGGTGTTTCTCGCGGCGGCGGATCGCTTCGGCAACGCGGTGTCGATGTTGCAGACGGTGTATTACGACTGGGGCAGCGGCGTGGAAGTGGGTGACACCGGCATGCTGTGGCACAACCGTGGTGCGGCCTTCAGTCTGGAGGCAGGTCATCCAAACGTGCTGGCGCCGGGCAAGCGGCCGTTCCATACGCTCAACCCCGGCATGTACCTGAAAGAGGGCAAGCCGCGACTGCTGTACGGCACCCAGGGGGCAGATGGCCAGCCGCAGACGCTGGCTGCCATTCTGACGCGCCTGATCGACTACGGGCTGGACCCGCTCAGCGCGTTGGCGCGACCGCGCTTTCTGCTGGGACGCACCTTCTCGGACAGCCGAGACACCCTCAAGCTCGAAGAGGACGCCAGCACGGCGGTCTTTGACGAACTCGCCCGGCGTGGCCACGAGATCAGCCCGTTGCCGGCGCAAAGCCCGCTTGCCGGTCATCCGGGTGCAATCACCATCGGTGCCGACGGCTTTCTCGGCGCACACGACCCGCGCAGCGACGGCATCGCATTGGCGCTGTAAGGGCTAGAATCGGGCGACTTCACGGAAACCGCGCATGCACAAGCACAGCTCTTCGCCGAAACCCTCCAGCAAACGCGCTGCGCCACGAGCACGCCGCAATGCCGGGGAAACGCGCGAACTGCTGCTGCGCGCAGCCACCGAGGAATTCTGCGAATACGGCTATGACGGCGCGCGCATGGAGCGCATCGTGCGCAATGCCGGCTGCAATATCCGCATGGCGTACCACTACTTCGGCGACAAGGAAGGCCTGTACCTGATGGTGCTGGAGGAGACCTACGAAGAGCTGCGCGCCAAGGAGCGCGAACTCAATTTCACACACCTGGAGCCCGTTGCGGGCATGCGCGCGCTGGTCGAATTCACCTTCGACCACCTGGCCCAGCATCCCGAGTTCATCGCCTTGGTGCGTAACGAAAACCTGCTCGCCGGACGCATGCTGAAGAAGTCGGACAAGGTGGCACAGCAGACTACGCCACTGGTCGGCATGATCCGCGACACGCTGATGCGCGGCGTACAGGCCGGGCTGTTTCGCGACGGGGTCGATCCGCTGCAGCTGTATGTGTCGATCCTGTCGCTGTCGCTGACGCACATTTCCAACCGCCACACGCTTTCGATCATCTTCGAACGCGACCTGGGCGATCCGGCCTGGCTGGCCGAGCGGCGCGAGCATGCCGTCGAGGTGATTCTTTCCTACCTGCAAATGAAAACGGCCCCTCGCGGAGCCGTTTGAAGCGCAGACACCGAGCCGATCAGGGTTTGATATAGGTGTAGCCCTGCATCTGCAGCGTGCTGAGCTGCGCAACGCCGGACGGCACCACGTCGCTCTCACGCACGTCGTACAGGTGCTCCATCTCAATGCCACGCGCCTCAAGCGTATTGGCGCACACCTGGAACTCAACCCCGCGCTGCTTCAGTACAGTGACGCGTCCCTGCATGCGCTCGTCGGCATTGGCGGTCTTCATCTTGGTGAGCTCGCGGTCTTCGGGAAACAGCAGCATCGACAGACCGTCACCGTGCATGACCACCTTCACGTCTATGTTCTCTTGCCCCACCGCATTGATGTGATTGATCACGTTGCCCAAGGCGGCGTACTGCTGCTCGGCCTCGCCACCGTTGATGTGATAGACCACCTTCTGCTTCTCGCCGGCGCTGGCGCTGGCGACGCCAGCCAGCAAGGCAAACAACAGCACGGCGAATGCCTTCTTGAAATAACTCATTTCGACTCCTGATTGCTGTGGTGAAGCGTCACTCGCCGGCCGGCGTGGTCTTCGAGGCGGCTTCGAGTTGCGCCACGCGTTGCTCCAGCAGGATCAAACGTTCGCGCGTCTGCATGAGCACTTCACGCTGCACTTCAAATTCTTCACGGCTGACCAGATCGAGCTTGCTGAATGCACTGCCGAGCAAGGCTCTGGCGTTCTTTTCGATATCCCCCACCGGGCTGTGGGCGGCCAGTTCGGCGAGCTTGGCGCCGATTTCGTCGAGAAAACGCAGGGGCTGATTCATTGCGGACTCCGCTTGGTTTCGTCAGACGCACGAGTCTACCACCGCCCCATGCGCACTTCCGGGTAATACCTTGCAACATAACGCACCACCTTGGTGCATCGACACCCCGAAGCGCATCTGCAATGCACAGGGGATGGCCGCATAGGCCCTGCCTTCCTGATCAATCCACTGATTTCCAAGGATTTTATAAAACTGGCATGGAACGTGCGAAAGGGGCTCTGCCAGCTAACGACTGCGTGAGGAAGCTACATGCAAGCCCCGACAACACCCAACGTATCCGATGACAGGAGATTCCCATGACCATGAAGTTCGTCACAGCCATCATCAAGCCCTTCAAGCTCGACGAAGTACGCGAGGCCCTCTCGGCCATCGGCGTGCAGGGCATCACCGTGACCGAAGTCAAAGGCTTCGGCCGCCAGAAAGGCCACACCGAGCTGTACCGCGGCGCCGAGTACGTCGTGGACTTCCTCCCGAAGGTAAAGATCGAAGTCGCCATCCGTTCGGACATGGCTGAACAAGTGATCGAGACCATCGAGAAGTCCGCCGCCACCGGCAAGATCGGCGACGGGAAGATCTTCGTTTTCGACATCGAACAAGTCATTCGCATCCGGACCGGCGAAACCGGCACCGACGCACTGTAAGCAAGGGAGCCCCAACTCATGAAAACATCATTCAAGACCCTTCTGGCGGTTGCCGCGGCCGGCCTTGCCGCCCCCGCGATGGCCCAGGAAGTCACCGCTGTCGAGGTGATGACCAACGTCTACCACCTGCAGTACGCACTCGACACCTTTTACTTCCTCATCGGCGGCGTGCTGGTGATGTGGATGGCCGCCGGCTTCTCGATGCTCGAAGCCGGTCTGGTGCGCAGCAAGAACACCGCTGAAATCCTGACCAAGAACGTCGCGCTGTTCTCCATCAGCTGCATCATGTACCTGATCTGCGGCTACGCCATCATGTACGGCGGCGGCATCTTCCTGTCCGGCATCGACGGCGGCGAAACGCTGGTTGAAGACGCCTTGGGCGCCTTCGCCGAGCAAGGCGATTTCACCGGCGATTCGGTCTATTCGGGCGCTTCGGACTTCTTCTTCCAGGTCGTGTTCGTGGCAACCGCCATGTCGATCGTCTCCGGCGCAGTGGCCGAGCGCATGAAGCTGTGGGCCTTCCTGGCCTTCGCAGTGGTCATGACCGGCTTCATCTACCCGATGGAAGGCGCCTGGACGTGGAACGGTGACGACGTCTTCGGCATGTACAACCTGGGCGACCTCGGCTTCTCCGACTTCGCTGGTTCCGGCATCGTCCACATGGCCGGCGCTGCCGCCGCCCTGGCTGGCGTGATCCTGCTGGGTGCGCGTAAAGGCAAATACGGCCCGAACGGCGAACCGCGCGCCATCCCCGGCGCCAACCTGCCGCTCGCCACGCTCGGCACGCTGATCCTGTGGATGGGCTGGTTCGGCTTCAACGGTGGTTCGGTGCTCAAGCTTGGTGACATCGCCAACGCCAACGCCGTGGCCATGGTCTTCCTCAATACCAACGCCGCTGCTGCCGGTGGTGCCGTCGCCGCGATCATCGTCTCGAAGATGATGTTCGGCAAAGCCGACTTGACCATGCTGCTGAACGGCGCGCTGGCTGGCCTGGTGACCATCACCGCCGAGCCCTCCACCCCGACCCCGCTGCTCGCCACGCTGTTCGGCGCTGCCGGTGGTGTCCTGGTTGTGCTGTCCATCACCACGCTGGACCGCGTCTTCAAGATCGATGATCCGGTCGGCGCCATCTCGGTGCACGGCGTGTGCGGCATCCTCGGTCTGTTGCTGGTGCCGGTAACCAACTCCGACTCGACCTTCTTCGGTCAGATCGTTGGCGGCCTCACCATCTTCGTGTGGGTCTTCGGTTGCAGCCTGATCGTGTGGGGCATCCTCAAAGCAGTCATGGGCATCCGTGTCTCCGAAGAGGAAGAGTACGAAGGCGTGGATCTGGCCGAATGCGGTCAGGAAGCCTACCCCGAGTTTGTGAACAAGTAAGCATCGCGCAGCAGTGGAAAGAGGCGCCCCAGGGCGCCTCTTTCTTGCCCGAAACAGGTGGCTGACCAGATGAGTGCCCACAAAACGTGCGAAGCACCATTGTGGTGCGCACATGGTTCAGAACTGCCGCGCTTCGGGCACTTCACCCGGCTCCTCGAACAGAGCGGATGAGTCACAAGCTGCAACTACATGTTTCTTATGTAATTTTTATTACAACTAAAGAATTGGCACGCTAACTGCTTAATTCAATTCCAGAAACACCGAATCTTTAACAGGAGAAGCACCATGCAAAAACGCATCATCGCCGCAGCAGTACTTGCAGCCACCCCGTTCCTGGGCAGCAATGCCATGGCCGAAGATCTGCCGATCGAAGGCAACTTCAGTGTCGTGTCTGACTACGCCTTCCGCGGCGTGAGCCAGTCCAACCAACGCCCGGCCATCCAAGGCGGCTTTGACTACGCGCACGACAGCGGCCTGTACATCGGCACCTGGGCCAGCAGCATCAGCGACGGTTCCGCCGGCCTCGAAACCAACCTTTACGGCGGCTACACCTTCGAAGCCGGCCCCTTCGGTTTTGATGTCGGCGCTCTGCGCTATTACTACCCGGGCGAAGACTGGTCCGCTGGTAACACCACCGAGATCTACGCTGGCATCTCGTGGGAGTTCCTGTCCTTCAAGTACTCGCATGCCACCACCGATCTGTTCGGCGCCAACGACTCGAAAGGCTCGGGCTACTACGATCTGTCGGCTTCCTACGAAATCATGGAAGGCCTGACGCTGGATGCTCACTACGGTTATTCCCGCATCAAGGGTGCCGGCAACGACAACTACAAAGACTGGAGCCTCGGCGCCACCAAGTCTTACGGTGGTATGGACTTCGGCCTGCACTATGTCGATACCGACATCAGCAACAACAACCAAGCCGACGCCCGCGTCGTGCTGTCGATCGGCAAGGTTTTCTGATTCACGCAATACAGCGCCGTCAGCATGATCCCCTCCTCGTCATGCTGACTCTGCGGGCACCTTCGGGTGCCCGTTTTTTATGCGCGAAGAAAGCACAACGGGCACCCGAAGGTGCCCGTTGTGCTTGAAACGTGTAGCCCGCCTGAACGTCAGGCCACGCGCGCAAATGCCTTGTCGATCTCGGCGCGCAACGCATCGTAGTCGTTGGTCACCGGATACTGCGGGAACTCGCGGATCACGTTTTCCGGCGGGTGGAACAGGATGCCGCCGTGCGCCTCGCCGAGCATCGCCGTGTCGTTGTACGAATCACCGGCCGCGACCACGGTGAAATTGAGCTCTTTGAAACGACGCACCGCCTCGCGCTTCTGATCCGGCATGCGCAGGTGGTAATTCACCAGACGCCCCGTGTCGTCGGCCTCGAGGCTGTGGCAAAACAGCGTCGGCCAGCCGAGCTGGCGCATCAGCGGATGGGCGAATTCGTAGAAGGTGTCCGACAGGATCACCACCTGGTAGTCCTCGCGCAATTGATCCAGAAAAGCGCGTGCGCCCTCCATCGGCCCCATCGACGCGATCACCTCCTGAATCTGCGGCAGCCCCAGCTTGTGCTGGGCGATGATGTCGAGGCGGTACTTCATCAGCGTGTCGTAGTTCGGCTCGTCGCGCGTGGTGCGACGCAGGGCGGGAATACCCGTGCGTTCGGCGAATTCGATCCAGATTTCGGGAACCAGGACACCTTCGAGGTCGAGACAGACGATTTGCACGATGAGAGCCTTTTGAATGCGTGGAAAATGCAGCGCGCGATTGTAGCACCGCACCTTGACCCGACCCGCGCAGGGCGGGCCGGGCGACTCAGTCAGGGTCGGCCAGCGCCTCCAGCGCTTCAGCCAATTCCAGCCAACGCAACTCGGCCTCTTCAAGACTCGCGCTGAGTTCAGCCTGACGGCGACCCAGCTCGGGCACCTCGGACGCCTGCGGGCCGTCGTACAGAGCCGGATCGGCCAAGCGCGCATCCAACGCAGTCTTTTCGCGGTTCCACTCGGCCATGTCGCGGTCGAGCTTTTCGATTTCCTTGTTGAGCGGCCGCCGCGCGGCGATGCGGGCCTGCCGCTCGGCCGCGGCCTGCGCGCGGTCGGCCTTGCGGCTGGCCTTGTCGGCCGCTTGATCGGGGCACTTTTCAGCGGCCACCGACTCTGCGCGCTTGGCCGCCAGCCACTCACGGTAATCATCCAGATCACCGTCGAACTCGCGCGCCACGCCGTCATCGACCAGCACGAAGCGGTCGCAGGTGGCGCGCAGCAAGGCGCGGTCGTGCGAGACCAGCACCATCGCCCCGTCGAAATCCTGCAAGGCCAGCGTCAGCGCATGGCGCATCTCGAGGTCAAGGTGGTTGGTGGGCTCGTCGAGCAGCAGCAGATTGGGCCGCTGCCAGATCAGGATGGCCAGCGCGAGACGCGTTTTCTCGCCGCCGGAGAACGGCTCACACGGCGCGGTGGCGGGCGTCGAGGTGCCACCCACTCCGTCACCACGGAAGTCGAAGCCGCCGAGGTAATCACGCAGATCCTGCTCACGCACGCCGGGGTCAAGCCGCATCATGTGCTGCAGAGCGGATTCATCGGGACGCAAGGTTTCGAGCTGGTGCTGGGCGAAGTAGCCGGTGACCAGCCCCTTGCCCTCGCTGCGTGTGCCGGCGCCAAGCTTGAGTTGGTCGGCCAGCAGTTTGATGAGCGTGGATTTCCCCGCGCCGTTGCGACCCAGCAAGCCCACGCGTTCGCCGGGGCGCAGCTGCAGTTTGAGGCCGGACAGCACCGTTTTGTCGCCATAGCCCGCCGCGCCGTCTTCGATCTGCAGCAGCGGATCGGGCGCCGGGGGCGCATCACGGAACGCGAAGGTGAAGGGCGAATCGACGTGTGCAGCGGCAATGCGCTCCATGCGTTCGAGCGCCTTGATGCGGCTTTGCGCCTGCCGCGCCTTGGTGGCTTTGGCGCGGAAGCGGCGCACGTAGTCTTCCATGTGCGCGATCTCGCGCTGCTGGCGCTCGAACATCGACTGCTGCTGCGACAGCCGCTCGGCGCGCTGGCGCTCGAAATCGGAATAGCCGCCGGAGTACAAGGTGACGCGCTGCTGTTCGATGTGCAGCACGTGACTGACGCAGGCATCGAGGAAATCGCGGTCGTGCGAAATCAGCACCAGCGTACCGGGGTACGCCGCCAGCCACTGCTCGAGCCAGATCACCGCATCGAGATCAAGGTGGTTGGTGGGCTCATCGAGCAGCAGCAGGTCGGAGCGGCACATCAGCGCCTGCGCCAGGTTGAGCCGCATGCGCCAGCCGCCGGAGAAATCCGACACCGGGCGCGCGAGATCAGCCTGGGTGAAGCCCAGCCCGTCGAGCAACGCGGCTGCACGTGCCGGCGCGGCGTAACCACCGATTTCACCCAGGCGCGCGTGCAGTTCGCCGATACGCGTGCCGTCATGCGCGGCTTCAGCCTCAGCCAGCTCGGCTTCAACCGCACGCAACTCGACATCGCCATCCAACGCGTAGTCGAGCGACGAACGCGCGAGGGCGGGAGTTTCCTGCGCGACGTGGGCGATCACCCAGGCCGGCGGAATCTCCAGATCGCCCTGGTCCTGATGCACCTCGCCGCGCAGCAATGCAAACAGGCTGGACTTGCCACTGCCGTTGGCGCCGGTCAGGCCGACCCGCCAGCCCGGATGGACTTGCAGGGACGCGTCTTCAAAAAGGGTTCTGGCACCTCGGGCGAGGCGCAACTTGCGAAACTGGATCACTTGGCCGCATTGAATTGCTTTCAAAGACGGTATTCTATCGGCCTTGGACGCTCGCAACCCTGTCCGGGGTGCAATCCACGTACCTTGGCCTCACAGAAAGACGCATCGAAGATGCCCAAACACTTACTTCTTGCCGTATTGCTGTCTCAAGCGCTGTTTGTCGGCGCAGCCGAATCAGACGATGTCCTCGACCGTGCCCGCGCCATGATTTCCGAAGGCGAAAAGCTGCGCGAGGCCGCCGAGACCCGTTTTCGTCAGACTGAAATCGCCTGCTACGACAAGTTCCTGGTGAATTACTGCCTCGACCGTGCCCGCAAAGACCGCAACGAAGAGATCAGCAAAGCGCGTGAGCTCGAAATCGGCGGCAAACGCATGGAATTGGCCGAACGCCGCCGTGTGGCAGAACAGCGCCAGACATCGATCGACATGCGCTCGGGGCGGGATGTGCCTGAGCCGATGGCGGTGCCGGGGCTGCAGGACAGCCCTGCCCCGGCCGAACGCGAGGCTGCCACCCCGCCCGCCTCGGCACCCGCACCGGCCCAGCGCCCGAAACCGGTCGCACCGCAATCTCGCTCCGACGGCCCACCGGTCGTCGACCTGCAGCCTCAGCCAGTGACAGCCGGCCAGAACGCCGCCGCTCCCGCACGTTCGCGCGCCGAGGTCATCCCGCTGTCCGGCATGTCGGACGGCACGCAAGAATCCGGGCCGCTGACACCGCTGGGTGCCCCGGCGCCGCAGTAAGCCGGGTCAGTCGACTACCGTAACCGGCCCGACGCCGGACGGGATCTGCAGGCGGGCGCGCAATTCGCGCGTCACCTCGATACGACCATCATCGGCCACGCGCAATGCGTGGCCGATGCCGTATGCGCGGGCGTATTTGAGCCAGTCGTCGCCCGCAATGAACGGCGCCTTGCTGGCTGCATCGGACCATACACCGGCGTGCTCACCCGGCATCGCCAACACGGTCAGCGACTGCGTGCCTTCGGCCGGGTAGCCGGTGCGCGGATCGAGCAGATGCGAATAGCGTTTGCCGTCAATTTCGAAGAAGCGCTGGTAGTCACCAGAGGTGCCGATGGCCTCACCGTCGTAAAGCGGCAGGATGGCCAGCGGACGTGGCTCGCGCGGGTGCTGAATGCCCAGACGCCACGGCGTCTTGCCTTTGGAGCCAAGCGCCAGCACGTTGCCACCGATATTCACCAGCGCATCGTTGACGCCCATGCCGCGCAAAATGCCGGCCGCGCGATCCAGCGCGTAGCCCTTGGCGTAACCTCCCAGATCGATCTGCACAGCCGGGTTGCGGCTCGACACGCGTGTGCCGTCGATGGTCAGATCGGCCATGCGCGGGCGCGCCGAAAGCACAGCCGCGAGCTTGTCAGGGTCCGGCATGACCGGCTCGAACTCATCGTCGTGAAAGCCCCACAGCGCGATCAAACGCCCCAGTGCCGGGTCGAAAAGCTCGTCGCCAGCCTCGGCGATCTTCTGCGCGTCACCCAGCAACTCGGCCAATTCCGGAGTCACCTCGACCGTCTCGCCGCGCTCCAGCCCTTCGTTCAGCTGCGTGACTTCAGACGGCTTCCACGCGTGCAGCATGTGGTGCAGGCGGTCGAATTCCTGCAGCACGGCGGACATGGCCTTCTCGGCCTCTTCCTGCGACTCGCCATACACCGTCAGGTCGACACGCGTGCCGAAAACATAGGCTTCCTGATGGAACAGCTGCGGCTGGCTGCAGCCGACCAACACGCCGGCCGCCAGTACGCACGCGGCCAGCGTGCGTACCCAGGCAGCACGCTTGAAGCAGAACTGAAAATTCATGCGCAAATCTGTTCGAGTCGATCGACGAACAGCCCGGCTACCGAAAAACCGCTTTGCGCGGCGATCTCGACGAAGCAGGTCGGGCTGGTGACGTTGATCTCGGTGAGGTGGCCGCCGATGACGTCGAGCCCGACCACCAGCAGGCCGCGCTTCCACAGGATCGGGGCGAGGTATTCGGCGATCTCGCGCTCGCGCGCGGTCAGCGGCATGGCCACGCCACGCCCGCCGGCGGCAAGGTTGCCGCGCGTCTCGCCGGCCTTGGGAATGCGCGCCAGCGAATACGGCACGACTTCGCCGCCGATGATCAGAACGCGCTTGTCGCCTTCGAGAATCTGCGGCAGGTAGCGCTGCGCCATGATGGTGCGCGTGCCTTCGTGCGTGAGCGTCTCGAGAATCACGTTGCGGTTGGGGTCGTCGGCACGCACGCGGAAGATCTGGCTGCCGCCCATGCCGTCGAGCGGCTTGAGGATGACATCGCCCAGTTCGTCGATGAAAGCCTGCACGTCGCGCGGGTCGCGCGCCACCAGCGTGGTGGCAACGAACTGCGGGAATTCGGTGATGGCGATTTTCTCGGAGTGGTCACGGATGGCACGCGGGTCGTTGAAGATGCGCGCGCCGGCCGCCTGAGCGCGTTCGAGCAGCCAAGTGGCGGTGACGTATTCGAAATCGAAGGGCGGGTCTTGCCGCATGATCACGGCGTCGAAGTCGGTGAGCGCCTGCACGCCCTCGGCACCGGGCACGTACCACCGTGCGTCGTCGTCGCTCACCTGCAGCGCCGTGGTGCGCGCCGCCACGGCGCCGTCGCACCACATCAGCGCTTCACGCTGGATCGCATACACCGCATGGCCGCGCCGGGCGGCCTCGCGCATCATGGCAATGCTCGAATCCTTGTAGGGCTTGAGCAGCTCCAGCGGATCGAGGATGAAGGCAATCTTCAGCGCCATGTCAGGCCGCCTCGGCCGCGTCCGCCGGCTCGGTCTCTTCGATCTCGACCGAGGCCGCCAGCAGCGCCAGTCGCGCCACCACGCCGTAGGCGTAGAAGCGGTTGGGCGGTGCGTCGGGCGCCTGACCGGCGTCCGGCAGGCTGCAGCAGGTGTCGAAGGCCAGCGGCTCGAAGTGCATGCCCGGCGCGTTGAGGTTCTCGTCGCGGCCGCGCTCCGTATGCACGCGGTAGAAGCCGCCCACCACGTAGTGATCCATCATGTACACCACCGGCTCGGCAACAGCGCCATCGAGCGTTTCGAAGGTGTGCACGCCTTCTTGAATGATGACCTCCTGAACCTGCATGCCTTCCTTGATGACCGACATCTTGTTGCGCTGACGGCGATTCAGGCCGACCACTTCGGACGCATCCTTGACCGTCATCACGCCCATGCCGTAGGTGCCGGCATCGGCCTTGACCACCACGAAAGGCGTCTCTTCCACGCCGTATTCCTTGTACTTGGCGCGGATGCGGGTGAGCAGTTCATCCACTTGCGTGGCCAGGCACTCTTCGCCAGTGCGCTCCTGGAAGTTGATCTTGCCGCAGGTGCGGAACTCGGGGTTGATGCGCCACGGGTCAATGCCGATCACGTCGGCGAACTCTCGGGCCACACGGTCGTAGGCGCCGGCATGGATGGATTTGCGACGCGTGTACCAGCCCGCGTGCAGCGGCGGAATCAGCCATTGCTCGTCGAGCCCCTTGAGGGCCTCGGGCACGCCGGCGGACAGGTCGTTGTTGAGCAGCACCGCGCACGGGTCGAAACCGGCCACGCCCACGCGGCTGCCGCGCCGCTCGAGCGGCTCCAGCGTCAGCGTGGCGCCGTTGTTGAGCTCCAGCACGGTGGGTGCGGTGATCTCGGGCAGCAGACTGCCGATGCGCACATTCAGCCCCGCCAGCGACAGGATGGACGCCAGACGCGCGACGTTCTGCAGATAGAACTGGTTGCGCGTGTGGTTCTCGGGGATCAGCAGCAGGTTCTTGGCGTCGCAGCAGATGCGCTCGACCGCCGACTGCGTAGCCTGCACGCACAGCGGCATGAAGGCTTCGTTGAGGTTGTTGAAGCCGCCCGGGAACAGGTTCAGGTCAACCGGCGCAAGCTTGAAGCCCGAGTTACGCAAATCGGTGGAGGCGTAGAACGGGGGCGCATGATCCCGCCACTGCACGCGCATCCATTGCTCGATCTCGGTGGCGTGGTCGAGAAAACGCGACTCCAACTCCAACAGGGGGCCGGACAACGCGGTGGTGAGATGAGGAACCATGAGGGGGACTCTCTACGGTGAAAGCAGCGACGCCGCGAGGCGTGCCGGAAGATGCTGCGGATTGTACATCAGCGCCCTGAACGCTCTGATTGCAGCGGCACGAAGGCCGCGAACGAAGCCGGCAACGGCGCGTTTTCCAAACTGCGCTGGGTGAACAGAAAGCGTCCGTCGCACACGAAGCCCAGCGAGGCCCAGTCGACCGCGTTGAGGGCCGCGGCAAAGGCGGCGATATCGACCTCCGGCGCGTGCGGAAACACCGCCAGCACGGCGCCGTCGTAGGCATTGCAGGGGTGCAGGAAGAACGGGCTGGCACCGCGTGTACGGCTGTTCACATACACGCGCGGGCGCTCGGAGCGGTGGTAGCTGCGCCCCCACTGCCACCAGTTGGATTCATCGAATTTACGGATGCGGCGCGCCAGCAAACGCTTGCGCTGGGGCAGCAACACGCTGGGCGGAGGCTCGCCCGGCTCGCACCAGATCATGCGGCGGGTGTTGCCGCTGCGGGCGGTCTCGGAACACACGAAATCACGGTTGCCGTGGCGCGCATCGGCAAACACGCTGTCCAGCCCGGACACCGCGCCCACCTTGACCGCCGCCACATCCGACAGCCGCAGCGGATACTCCTCGCGTGCAAACATCAGATGCCCGGCGCACTCCACCAGATGGCGCGCCTCCCAGCGCGGCGCGGCCAGCTCGCCCGGCCCGGCGCGTGCGCCGACATCGGCAAAGCGCATGCGCCGGTCGAAGCAGCCCTTCTCGAAACGCCAGATCAGGCAATTCGGCACCGCGCCGTCGAATACGCGCGAATCGCCCAGTTCGATGGCGTCGGTGATCGAGCCCTGCTCGAACAGGCGCTTGTTGAGCTCGACGGCCGAGGTCGATTTGAGGAAATCGCGCGGCGTGATGAAGATCAGCTCGCCGCCCGGCACCAGATGGCGCAGGCACTTGGAGATGAAATACAGGAACAGATTCGCCCGCGCATCCAGCCCTTCGCCCTCCAGCCACGCCCGAGTGGCCGCCGGCACGTCACGAAAGCGCACATACGGCGGGTTGCCGATGATGGTGTCGAACTGCTCGGCATCGGGATAGGCGAAAAAGTCGGCGTTGATCGCACCGGCCGGGCAATGCGTGGCATCCAGCTCGATACCCACTGCGCCGTCGAGATGCCGCAGAAAGGCGCCGTCCCCGCACGCCGGCTCCAGCACCCGGCCGTGGTTGCGCCGCAAGGCCAGCATGGCGCGCACCACCGCTTCCGGCGTGAACACCTGGCCGAGCGAAGCAACGTCGAACACACGCGGGGGAAGCGGAAGATTCATCAAATGGGGCGCCGGGCTCGGCCTGCCGGGTAAGGGCTCACATGGCGGCAAAGTGTATCCCATCCACTGCCACCGGCTGCAGGCCGCATCGGCTCGATGCAGGTTCGCCTGTGAGCGTCCAGCGCACGGACTCGTTCCCCAACGTTCCCTGCGCAGCCACATGCACCATGGGCTTTCCCTAGAATGGCGGCTTCAGCCTACCTCCGGGACACCGCCATGCGACCTCTCGCCCTCATCACCGGCGCCGGCACCGGCATCGGCCATGCGCTTTCCACCCACCTGATCAGCCGTGGTTGCGACATCCTCGCCGTGGGCCGCCGCGTAGCGCCGCTGCAGGCACTTGCCGAGGCCCACCCCGGCCGGGTGACGCCCGTGCCGCTCGACATCGCCACGCCGGAGGCCCCGGCGGCCCTGCGCGCCGCCGTCGCCGAGCGCCCGTTACGCTTTGTCGTGCACAACGCGGCCACTCTGGAACCGGCCGGCCCCCTGGCAACGCTTGATCGCGCGGCCTTTCAAGCGCACCTCGACACCAACCTGAGTGCCCCGCTGTTCATCACGCAGGCCTTGCTGCCGGCGATGCGCGAAGGCGCACGCGTGCTGCACATCTCGTCCGGCGCTGCGCATCATGCCCTTCAGGGCTGGGGGCCGTACTGCGTCTCGAAAGCCGCACTGCACATGCTTACACAAAGCTGGAATGCCGAACTCGGCGAGCGCGGTATTTTGGTCGGCAGCGCACGGCCGGGCGTCGTCGACACCCCCATGCAGAGCACCATCCGCAGTCTTGCACCCGCGGTGTTCCCGCGCGTAGCCGCCTTTCAGCAAATGAAAGCCGAGGGCGCGTTGCTCGCGCCCGACACGGTGGGGCGTTTTCTGACGTGGATGCTGCTCGACGCCAACGCCCAGCAATTTTCGGAGGCCGAGCGCGACATTCGCGATGAGGAATTCACCGGCCTGTGGCGCGGCTAGGCTCGCTTGGGCCGCACGGCAGCCGGTCTCCTCGTCGCCCTGATTTGCTCGCGACACAGGAGAAAGTACGCATGAGTTCGATGGTTCCTCGCAGGTCGGTATGGCGTTTGAGCTACGCGGCCCTGATTGGCATTGTCTGCCTGCTGTCTGCCACGGCGACGTCCGCCCAGAACGGAGAAGCCGGCGTGCAGCGCGCGCTGCAGCAGGCGCTGTCGCAACCCGCGCCGGATCGCGTCGACGCAGCAGCCGTCGAAGCGCTGTCGTTTGAACGCGACGCGCAAGTGACGGCGCGTGTTCAGCGTGAAGCCATTGAGGCCTTCGGTCGCAATCCCGAACAACTAGCCGGGCTGGAAGAGCTCATCGGCTCGGGCAAGATGCTGCGAGAGTTCGACAGCATCCTGAAGCGCTATGGCTACGACCCCGGCAACCTTGGCGACGTGCTGGCTGCCCACCTTCTGATCTCGTGGGAAGTGGCCAATGACCGCGACTCCAAGAGCTCTCCACAAGGGCAACGCGCAGTACGGCGCCAACTGATCGCCCCGCTGGCCGCCGTGCCGCAAGTGGCGGCCATGAGCGATGCGGACAAGCAAGCGCAAGCCGAGCGCACGGCTTACCTCACCATGGTGCATGCGTTCAGCTATCAAACCCTCAAGCGCCAAGGCAACCGCGACGCATTGCGCGAGTTGGCCTCCGGCACACGGCAGGGCCTGCAAGCCAACGGCATCGACCTGCTGCAACTCGAACTGGGCGACGGCGGTCTGGTGAAACGCTGATGCGCGCCAATGCCCGAGGGCCCAGCGCAGTTCCTTGCGGTTCTTGCGTTCTCGCGATGGGCCCCGACAGAGCGCAGACACACGCCCCCGAACGACTCAGCCCTGCAAGACCATCGGCTATCAGGCGCGCTGGATCGCCAACCCGTTCGGCGGCACCATGAGCACGGTACAAGTGCCCGTGTGCCTGCCCTGATCCAGCAAGCTGCAGCGCCTGGCTTTAGCCCAGGCGCTGCACCACGGCGTCCCAATCCACCGCGCCAGCGGTATCGAGCTCGATCGCCATGGTTCGCTCATCGTCTGCGAGCGGTTCGCGGTGAGCGAGTTGATGCTCCAACACCACCACGTCGGCATCCGCCGCGTCGGTGCCGTCAGCACTGCGCTGCATGACACGCTCACGCAACACCTGCGGCGGCGCATCGAAGGCGAGGATCGCAAACGGCACCCCCAAGCTCTCCGCCAACTCACGGAACGCCTCACGCTGCGTGCGCTGCAGGAAGGTCGCATCCACCAGCGCCGGGCGGCCGGCCGCGACTGTCAGGCGCACGATTTCCTGCAAACGCGCGTACGTGCGCTGCGTCATCTCCTCGCCATACAGGCCCTCGCCCACCGCAGCCGTGGCGCGCTCGGCGGGCTTGAGACCGGCCAGACGCTTACGCTCGACGTCCGAGCGGATGCGGATGGCACCACGACGCTCGACTAGCGCCAAAGCGCCCACGCTCTTGCCCGACCCCGACGGGCCGCTGGCAATCCACACTCCGGTGCCGGCCGGCACGATGCGTGCAAGCGCGTATTCCAGATACATCACCAGTTCGTTACGGCACGCCGCCGCTTCGGAGCCATCCGCCTGCTGCATGCGGATGGCCGCCACCTTGGCGCGCACCATGGCGCGATAGATGACGTAGTAGGTCAGCAGCGCGAGGCCTTCATAGTCCCCGCTGGCCGCCAGCCAGGCGTCGAGAAAGCGATTGGCCAGGTCGGCACGACCGCGCGCTTCGCAATCCATCACCAGAAAGGCGATGTCGGCCATGACGTCGTTCCAGCGCAGATTCGGGTTGAA
The DNA here is from genome assembly GCF_059703745.1 of Pseudazoarcus sp. NS20. NCBI lineage: Bacteria > Pseudomonadati > Pseudomonadota > Betaproteobacteria > Rhodocyclales > Zoogloeaceae > Pseudazoarcus > Pseudazoarcus sp. NS20. The sequence continues at coordinate 784,172 of NZ_BAAKIY010000001.1, read as the reverse complement.
TTCGATGCCGTCGAACAAGCGCGCCTTGCCGTCGAGCATGACGATGTTGGCCACGTGCAGATCTCCGTGGCACTCGCGCACGAAGCCGGCTGCAAGCCGCGCGTCGAAAGTGGCGGCAAGGCGCTTCGATTCGGCCGCGCTCCACGTCTCCAACTGGCCGATGCGTTGCAGCAACGTCGGATCGGAAACCAGCTCACGCATCTGGTCGAAATTCTGCTGCACGGGGAAGATGGCCGCTTCGGCCGTACCGAAGCCGTCACCGATCTGCGCCACAGCCGCATCGGCATGGAAGTCGGCCACGTGCCGGGCCAGCGCGTCCATGTGCTCGTAGGTCAGTTGGCCAGCAGCCAGCAGGTGCGCGAAAAGTCCCGACTGGTCGAAGCGCTGCATGCGCACCGCAAACTCGGGTGCGCCGTCAGCCGGCCCGATGTGCGGATCGCCGCCGCCATACACGCCCACCACGTCCTGATAGATCTCCGGCGCGGTGCGGCCGTTCAGGCGCACTTCTTCGGCGCACATCAGGCGCCGACGCTCGGGTGTCGAATAATCGAGAAAGCCCAGATCAAGCGGCTTCTTGATCTTGTAGGCGTAGTCGCCGGCCAGAATCACCCACGAAGCGTGGGTTTCGATGCACTCGACGGCGTCGGCCGGGTGCGGGAAGCGGCCGCCCTGCGCCAAGGCAGCCGCGATGGAAACGGAGTCGGTCATGCGAATTCGTTGAATGGGGGAAAGCCGGGATTCTACCGGTCGGAAGCGCCCCGCAACGAATGCAGGGCGACCCGTCAGCCGGGCGCAGGCAATCTCGCGCACCCGCCACCTTCGGGCGAGGCACGTATACTTGCGTCTCCGTGCGCATCGCGCCCGCAGACTTACGGAGCACGCCCTTGGCTGGCAGCCACAACACCCCGCGCATCGTCGCGCTGATTCTCGGTCTGACCTTCTTTGCGCTGATCGGCGCCTTCGTCACGATGGCAATGATTTCGCGCGACGAGGTGCGCATCAACGCCATCGGCCCGCTCGGCAAGGCGCCGGGCGTGGAACGCGGCGGAGTGCGTTTTTCCGGCACGGTACATGTATGGGAAGTGGTCGGCAGTGTCGGTACGGACAACACAGGCCAGGCCCAGCTTGAACTCAATCTGCGCGGCCCCACCGGCCAACCGCCCGATGCCGGCCTGCCTCTGAGCGCCCGCTTCGTTCGGCCGGACAGCGATGCGGCACCGATTGCGGTGGCACTGGATCGCGTCGGCCGCGGCGTCTACACCGGCAGCGCACCCCTGCCCGGAGACGGGTCGTGGCAACTGCACATTGCCGTGCCCGAAATCACGGGCGTGCTGAACTTCACTGTCGACCCTTGAACCACGGCGCGAACAGCGCCTCGGCATTGGTACGCAGCAAGCGCTGCTGCAGCGCAGGCGGCAGCGGCGCCAACCACGCGCGAATGCGCGCCACCACGGCTTCGTATTCGTTCCAGCGGTTGGTACTGAAGGTATCCACCGCCACCACGAAGCGCTCGGGGTAGTCCTCGAACAGCTCACGCCACTCCGGCAACAATACGCCCTCGGGTGCAATGCGCTCGTCACGCACCGAGGTATCAACCCACAGCGAACGCTCCGCGTGGCGCTCCAGCATGCGGCGCACCGTACCGGGCACTGGCACCGTGCCCAGATGCGCCCACAGAATGCGCACCTCCGGTGCCAGTTCGAACGCCCGGTCGATCACCGCCGGGTCACCGTGGATCAGCAGCATCAGCCCATGCTCGTCAGCCAGACGCACCAGCGCCTCGAACACCGGGCTGTGCGCATCGCGCGCGAACAGATGCAGTTCGCCGATGCCGGCCCACTCGCCCTTTTGCAGATGCTCCACAACGCGCTGCGGGAGGCCGCGATCATGCATCCACATGGCTTTGCCAAGGTGAGAGGCATACACCCCGAGCAGCGGAATCACCCGCCGGTCATCGCTCGCCTGCAAATCCAGCGCGTGCTGCCACGGCGTGCCCGACACCACCACATGCGACACCCCGGCGGCTTCCACGCGCTGCAGCACGTGCTCCGGCGCAAGCGCCGCGGCATCGCCCGCAGTGTAATGGGAGTGCGCGTCGATCATCGGCGGCACGGCGAACGCAGGCGCGACGAAAAAGGAGAGCACCAAAAAGGTGCTTGCGTGTCTGCAAAAATCCATCGCCATGACGCAATCACGTTCCCGCCAATGCATGCTCCGCCCCCCCAAAACCTCGTGAGAAACAATGAGTTCAGAGACATATGTCTCGTTTTACTCACGCTCTTCAGCAAAAACGTTGCGCAGGTGCATCAAACGTCACGCTTCACACTGTGAAATCGTTGCGACGCCCCAAAGCTGGGCATATGCTCACCCCCGTAAACGAGTACCAGCCACCCATTCGGGGTAACGAATCGGCATCCAGGCACCGTATACAGTGGCGCATGCACGCCGACCTCCCCTGCCCGATCCCGTGGCCCGAGATGCCGACCCCACTTTAGCAAAGCGCCCTGTATCTGCCCGGCTCTGCCAGGTGACATGCATGGAGCGCACGTATGCGGCGGCCACAACTGATTTTCGCGCTTAGCGCATCGCTGCTGACCACACAGGTGGTGGCAGCGGACAACTTCTACGATTCGCTCATTCATCGAGCACGCGCGGGCGAACATGCGCCGGCACTCACCTGGCTGCGCCAGCAGCCCGTGCTGTCCCCCACTCAACAACTCGATCTCTTGCTGATCAGTTCCTGGGCCGGGCTCGACGAAGAAGTGCTGACGCTTTACCAGCGCCATGAAACCACCCTCAGCCGCTCGCAACCTGCCCGCGAGGCGGTGGCGCGCTCGCTGCGCAACCTCCAGCGCTGGGACGAGGCCTTGCAGCACTACGAGGCCATGTTGCGTCAGTCGCCGCAGCGTGCCGATCTGCGCCAGCAATGGATCATGACGCTGGCCGATGCCCTGCGTCTGCCCGAAGCTCTGGCAGAGAGCGAGCAATGGGTCAAACAGTCTCCGAAACAGTTCGAGGCTCGGTACACGCGGGCCTATGCACTGATGCGGGCGGGCGAGCAGTACGCCGCACTGCGTGAGTTCGATCTGGCCATGCAACTCGCGCCGCAGCATGAATGGGCACGCCTTGAGTACCTGCGGGGCCTGCAGCGTGCCGGTCTGTCGGCATCCGTCGTTGCGCATACCGACGCCATGGCCCGTCTCAGCGAAGCCGACCAACGCAGCATGATTGCGGACACGCTTTCCGATCGGGTGATGATTGCCGACACGGCAGCGCGGCGCGAATCCGAGCGCTTTGTGGTGGCTGACCGCGCACTGCATCAGTCCGAATTGCTGATCAAGGGCTGGGAGGGGGTACCGGAGGCGGCGGCTGAGCGCCAACGCGTGCGCATCGACCGCCTTGGCGCGCTGCACGCCCGGGTGTACATGCGCCAGTTGCGCAGCGAAGCCGAGCAACTGATGGCCGAAGGCGTCGTACTGCCCGACTACGCGCGCCGCTGGTACGCCGGAGCCCTGCTGTACCTGCGCGAGCCGGAACAGGCTGCGGACATCTACGCCGACCTGATCAGCAAGAGCAACGAACGCGACCAGTTCTGGCTCGCTGACCATCAAGGCCTGTTCTATGCGCTGGTCGAAGCCGAGCGGCTCGACGAGGCGCTCGCTCTGGCCGACCGGCTGCAGGCGCAACAACCGATGTACAACGTGGTGCCCGGCTCCGGCCAGACCCTGCCGAACGCCACGTGGATCGAGGCACGCACGCTGTATGCCAACGCCTTGTTGTTCAACGACCGCATGCCGGCCGCTCAGGCTGCCTTCGAAGAGCTCTCCGACCGCGCGCCGGAGAACACCAACTTCCGCGTCAGCCGCGCCTTGGTCTATCAGAACCGTGGCTGGCCGCGCGAGGCCGAAGGCGAGCTCAAGGTCGCCGAAACTTCCACCCCGCTGAGCCTCTCGGTGCTCGCGGCACAAGCCAACAATGCGCTGGAGTTGCGCGAGTGGGAGCGCTTCGAAGAGCTCACCGCCTACCTTGAAGACCATTACCCCGAATCGCTGCAGACCCAACGTCTGCAAAAGCTGCGGCAGGTGCGCCACATGCGCGAGCTGCGCATCGAAGGCGGCACTGGACGCAACCGTGGCGGCAACGCAATCGGCAAGAACGACCTGTCCATCGAGGCGCGTCTGTACAGCCAGCCGCTGGCTCAGGCCTGGCGCGTGTTTGGCGGCACGGGCTACGCCCGCGGCAGCTACGAAGAGGGCGATGCCTCGCACAACTGGCAGCTTGCCGGCGTGGAATGGTCGCGCCGCGACCATCGCGTCGAGGCCTCGGTATCACGCCACAGCTACGGCCACGGTGTACGTGCCGGCCTGCACCTTGCCGGCGAGCATGACCTCGACGATCACTGGCAAATTGGCTGGGAAGCCGCCAAACGTTCGATGGAAACGCCGTTGCGCGCCCTGAACAGTGACGTCGATGCCAACCTCCAACGCCTGTACGTGCAATGGCGGGGCAACGAGCAACGCGACTGGCGCCTCACCGCCACCACCATGCAGTTCAGCGACGACAACGACCGCAGCATGCTGGCGCTGGACGGACGCGAACGCCTGTTCACCCGGGCACGCCTGAACCTCGATCTGGGCCTTGGCCTGGCGGCATCGCGCAACAGCCGACCGGAATCGGGCCCCTACTTCAGCCCGAAGTCCGATTTCACCGCGATGAGCACGCTGACCCTCAACCACGTCATTCACCGCCGCTACGAAAACGTCTGGCGTCAGTTCGTCCAGGTCGGTGTGGGCAGCTACAACCAGAGCGGATACAGCGCTGGCGGCATGGGCACGATTTCCTACGGGCAACGCGTCGAACGCGACGACCGGCTGGATGCAGGCTTCTCGCTGTCGCTCGGCAGCCGTCCGTATGACGGTGAGCGCGAGCGCGAACTGCGCCTGAACTTCGACATCAGCTATCGCTTCTGAGGCCAATCATGACCGCATTCCGCACTTTCCTCGTGCTGGCCGCCCTGCTGATGCTGACGGCCTGCGCACGCTATGCAGCACCGCCGTATCTCGCGCCCGACCAACGACCACAACCGGTCGCCGAGGTCGAGTGGCCGACCAACCACGTGCTGGGCATCGGCTACCACTCCGTGCAAGACCGCGACCCCGACAATCGCTACCTGTCGGTGCGCACGGCCAACCTCATCCTGCAGTTCAACTGGCTGCGCGAGAACGGCTACCACCCGGTTTCCATCGACCAGATCCTGACGGCCCACGACGGCGGCACGCCCTTGCCCGAAAAAGCCGTGCTGCTGAGCTTCGACGACGGCTTCACCAGCTTTACCGAACGCGTGCTGCCCATTCTGCGCGCCTATCAGTGGCCCGCCGTACTGGCTCCGGTGGGGCAATGGCTGCGCACCCCCGTCGACCAGCCCGTGGATTTCGGCGGCTACAACGCCCCGCGCGAGCACTTCCTCACCGTCGAGCAACTGCGTGAAGTGGCGGCCTCCGGCCTGGTCGAACTGGCGGTGCATACCGACAACATGCACTACGGTCAATTGGCCAACCCGCAAGGCAACACGCAACCGACGGCCGCCTCGCTGCGCTACCTCGAAGACCAACAGCGCTATGAAACGGTGGATGAATTCCGCACGCGCATCCGTGCCGACGTACAGCAGATCAGCGCGCTGATCCGCTCGGTATCGGGCCGCGACCCGCGGGTGTGGGTGTGGCCGTACGGCGCTGCCAGCGGCATGGCACTGTCGATCATCGAGGACGAGGGCTACCAGATCGCCCTGACCCTGCAACCGGGCCTGAGCGACATGTCCACGCTGGAAGACGGCGCGCGCCTGCTGATCGACGCCGACCCGGCCATCGACCAGTTCGCCCGCCTCGTCGCCAACATCGAAGAGAAAGCGCCGCACCGCGTGGTGCACGTCGATCTCGACTACGTGTATGACCCTGACCCGGTGCAGCAGGAACGCAACGTCGGCCTGCTGGTGCAGCGCATCGCCGACCTGCGCCCCAGCACCGTCTTCCTGCAGGCCTATGCCGACCCGAAAGGCGACGGCACGGTACACGAGCTGTACTTCCCCAACCGTCACCTGCCGATGCGCGCCGATCTGTTCAACCGTGTGGCGTGGCAACTGCGTACCCGCGCCAACACCGACATCTACGCCTGGATGCCGGTGCTGAGCTACGACATTCCGGGGCTGCCGCGCGTGCTGCGCTACGACCCGGAATCCGGCACCACGGCGGTCAGCCCCGACCAGTATCAGCGCCTGTCACCGTTCGACCCGCGCGTGCGCCAGGTCATCACCGAAATCTACGAAGACCTGTCGGCGCAGGCCAACTTCGTCGGCGTGCTGTTCCACGACGATGCGGTGATGTCCGACTTCGAAGACGCCGGCCCCGCCGCCCTTGAGGCCTATGCCAAGGCCGGCCTGGGAGGCAGCATCAGCGAACTGCGCGCCAACGACGACACGCTGTGGAAATGGACGCGCTTCAAGAGCCGCTACCTCACCGACTTCACGCTGGAGCTCGCCCAACGCGTGCGCGCCGTGCGCGGCCCGCAGGTGAAGACCGCGCGCAATATCTTCGCCCTGCCCATCCTCGAGCCGTACAGCGAAACCTGGTTCGCCCAGAACCTCGACGACTTCCTCGGCGCCTACGACTGGACCGCACCGATGGCCATGCCGCTGATGGAAGGCGTGCCGCTGAAGGAGTCCGACGCCTGGCTGGCTGCACTAGTGGCCAAGATCGCCGAACGTCCGGGCGCCCTTGATCGCACGCTGTTCGAGCTGCAGGCACGTGACTGGAGCAGCGCCCCCAACCAGCCCGTCAGTGGCGAGCAACTGCGAAGCTGGATCCGCACCCTGCAATGGCACGGCGTACGCCACTACGGCTACTACCCGGACGATTTCCACAACGATCAGCCGCCGCTCAAAACCATCCGGCCGGCCATCGCCAACTCCTGGAGTCCGCTGCCATGAAGGACAGACTGGTTGCCCTCTTCATCCTGCTGGCCGTGCTGGCCGGCCCCGTCGCGTTCGCCCTGGCCATGACCGGCGAACTGCTGCTCAACTTCGTGTTCCTCTACCCGCTGCTGATGTCGGCACTGTGGATCGCCGGGGGCGTCTACTTCTGGCTGCACTGGGAACGACATTGGCCGTGGCGTACCAAGGACCACGATGTCGAGCCGCCGCAACTTGCGGGTGAGCCGCTGGTATCGATCCTCGTGCCCTGCTTCAACGAAGGCGACAACGCACGCGAGACCCTGCTGGCCGCACTGGCGCAGCGCTACACCAACATCGAAGTCATCGCCATCAACGACGGCTCGCGCGACAACACCGCCGACGTGCTGGACGAACTGGCCGCACAGGAGCCGCGCCTGCGCGTCATCCACCTTGCGCAGAACCAGGGCAAGGCCATCGCCCTGCGCATGGGCGCGCTGGCCGCGCGCAGCGAATACCTGGTGTGCATCGACGGCGACGCCCAGCTCGACTACGACGCCGTGCCCTATCTTGTGGCGCCGCTGATCAACAACCCGCGCTGCGGCGCCGTCACCGGCAACCCGCGCGTGCGCACGCGCTCGACGCTGATCGGGCGCATCCAGGTGGGCGAGTTCTCGTCGATCATCGGCCTCATCAAGCGCACGCAGCGCGTGTATGGCCGCGTTTTCACGGTGTCCGGCGTGGTGGCCGCCTTCCGGCGCAGCGCGCTTGATCGTGTGGGCTATTGGAGCCCGGACATGATCACCGAGGACATCGACATCAGCTGGAAGCTGCAGCTCGACCACTGGGCGATCTTCTACGAGCCGCGTGCGCTGTGCTGGATCCTCATGCCTGAAACCCTGCGTGGCCTGTGGAAGCAGCGCTTGCGTTGGGCCCAGGGCGGCGCCGAAGTGCTCGCCAACAACGCCCACTCGATCTGGAAATGGCGTCTGCGCTACATGTGGCCGCTGCTGTTCGAATTCAGCCTGTCCGCCATCTGGGCCTTCACTTTCGCACTGACCATCGTCCTGTGGGCGGCCGGCCAGGTCTTCGTGATGCCGGAAAACCTTCAAGTGCTGCAGATCGTGCCGCCCGGCTTCACCGGACTGCTGCTCGCCTGCGTCTGCCTCGCGCAGTTCGTCGTTGCGCTGCTGATTGAGCGGCGCTATGAGCCCGACCTGCACAAGTGGTTGTTCTGGGTCATCTGGTATCCATTGGTGTTCTGGATGATCACGCTGTTCACCACTCTGATCAGCCTGCCCAAGGTCATGCTGCGCAGCCAGCGTCGTCGCGCGCGCTGGGTCAGCCCTGACCGGGGTATCGCAAGGAAGCAATCATGATCGTCCAGACCCAACAACACTGGCTCCCGAAGGCCCTCGACGTCGTCCTGACGCTCTTGGCGTGGTACGTCTTTCTCTGGCTGATGGCTGGCGGCATTGGCAACATGCTGGAGCAGGATGTCCGCATCACCTTCGCCAACCTTCCGCCGCAACTGCTGGCAACGGCCCTCAACGTACTCACCTATACGGCGATGGGCGTCGCTTTGACCGTACTGCTCCTGGTGTGGGCCAAGTACAACCAGATTCGCGCAGGCCGTTACACCCGCCGCGCGCGGATCCCCGACATGTGCGACAGCCGGCTGTCAGTAAGCTTCGGCGTGCATCCGAGCGTGGTTCAGGCCATGCGCGGCGAGTCACGTTTGGTCTTCCACAACGATCACAACGGCGATCTCGAACGCGCGCATCTGCCTGGACTCGGCGACACCATCAACGTCCGCGAGCCCATCCCGGCACGGCACGAAGCCTCACCGCAATAACCCCTTCGCACCGGAGCTCACCTTCGGTGCATCCGGGCTCTTCGCCTCTCGCGCCCCGCGCGGAACGAAGCCGCTCGCCGATGGACAAAGCACGGCATACCCAATTTGCGCGCAACGCGGCATCATTGCGGCGTTGCGCGCTCAGCGCCCCTCGGAAGCGGAACAACAACATGAAACGCATCGCCCTTTTCCTAGCCACCAACCTCGCAATCATCCTGGTGCTCAGCATCACGCTGCGCCTGCTCGGTTTCGAGCGCATTCTCGACGAGCAGGGGGTGAATCTCGACATCAATTCGCTGCTGTTGTTTGCTGCGGTGTTCGGCTTCGGCGGCTCGTTCATTTCGCTGGCCATGTCGAAGTGGAGCGCCAAGCGCATGACCGGCGCGCACGTCATCACGCAGCCGCGCAATGACGTAGAACGCTGGCTGGTCGATACCGTGCGCCGTCAGGCCGAGCGCGCCGGCATCGGCATGCCCGAAGTGGCTGTGTATGACGCACCCGAACCCAACGCCTTCGCCACCGGCGCCAACCGCAACAACGCACTGGTGGCGGTCAGCACCGGCCTGCTGCGCGCCATGCAGCCGGACGAGGTCGAAGCCGTGCTGGCGCACGAGGTCTCGCACGTTGCCAACGGCGACATGGTCACGCTGGCGCTGATTCAAGGCGTGGTGAACACCTTCGTGATCTTCCTGTCGCGCGTCATCGGTCACCTGGTCGACCGCGTCGTGTTCAAGACCGAACGCGGCCACGGCCCGGCCTTCTGGGTCACCGCCATCATTGCCGAGCTGCTGCTGGGCATTCTCGCCAGCATCATCGTGATGTGGTTCTCGCGCCGCCGCGAGTTCCGCGCCGATGCCGGCGCCGCCAATCTGGCCGGTCGCCAGAAGATGATCGCCGCGCTGCAGCGTCTGGCCGGCTCGCGCACCGAGCCGCTGCCCGACAAGATGGCCGCCTTCGGCATCTCCGGCATGAAGGGCTCGGGCCTCAAGCGCCTGTTCATGACGCACCCGCCGCTCGAAGAGCGCATCGAAGCACTCAAGGCAGGTCGTTGATCGGCGGCCCGCGCCTCAGCCCTCGTCTCGTATCCGCAGCGCCTCTTCGGGCGCTGCTTCTGATCGCGACCGGTGCACTCGCCGGCTGCACTTCGTCCGAGCCCGACAACCTCACCGCCCGCCAGACCGAAGCCCAGCGCAGCTCGCCGGCCTTCATGGTGTCCACCGCACACCCCCTGGCTACCGAAGCCGGCCTTGATGTGCTGCGTGCCGGCGGCACGGCGGTGGATGCCGCCGTGGCCGTGCAGATGGTGCTGGCCTTTGTCGAGCCGCCGGAAACCGGCATCGGCGGCGGCGGCTTTCTGCTGCACCACGATGCCGCCAGCGGGCAGACACGCTTTTACGACGGACGCGAAACCGCCCCGGCTGCGGCCGATGCCGAGCGCTTCCGGGCCTTTGGCCATGCCGTGCCGCTGTGGGCCGCCATTCCCACCGGCCGCGCAGTGGGCGTGCCGGGGCTGGTTGCCATGCTCGGGCAGGCACATGCCGCACACGGCACCCAGCCTTGGGCCGATCTGCTGCAACCGGCCATCACGCTGGCCGATGCAGGCATTCCGATGCCCGAACGTCTGCGCCAGCAGATTGCCGAAGACCCGTCGTTGTGGCTGCTCGACGACACGCGCCGCCACTTCGCCCTGCCTGCGCTTGGCGACACGCCCACGCTGTCGAACCCGGCGCTGGCAGACACGCTGCGCACGCTGGCGCAGGACGGCCCGCAGGCTCTTTACGGCGGCGACCTGGCCGCAGCCATTGTCGAACGGGCACACGCCCGCTGGCCGTGGCGCGGCGATCTGAGCCTCGACGATCTTGCGGGCTACTCGCCCGAAGAACGTGAGCCGGTGTGCGGCCGCTACCGCGAATGGACGATCTGCGGCGCGCCACCGCCGTCTTCCGGCGGCATTGCCGTGCTGCAGATTCTCGGCATACTCGAGCGCTTTTCGCTGCGCGAACTCGGGCCGGATTCGCCGCTCGCCATTCACCTGATTGCCGAAGCCAGCCGCCTCGCCTTTGCCGACCGCTACCGTTATCTGGGCGATCCGGCCTTCGTCGATGTCCCGCTGGATGGGCTCATCGACCGCGGCTACCTCGCCGGCCGCTCGGCGCTCATAAACCCGCAGCGCGCACTCGCCAATGCTGCGCCCGGCGAGCCCGGCCAACGCGCCACCATTCCTGAAGCCGAACCCGCGGACGAAGACGAAACGCTCGGCACCTCGCACTTCACCATCGTCGATGCGGCGGGCAATCTGGTGGCGCTCACCAGTTCGGTCGAAGCCCCGTTCGGCGCACGCATGCTCACGCGGGGTTTTTTGCTCAACAACCAGCTCACCGATTTCACCTTCGACCCCGTGCTCGAAGACGGCAGCCCGCACCCCAACGCGGTGGCTCCGGGCAAGCGCCCGCGCAGTTCGATGTCGCCGGTGATGGTGTTCGACGCAGATGGCAATGTGCGCCTGGTGATCGGCTCGCGCGGCGGCGCGCGCATCATCGGTTACGTGGTCAAGGCGCTGATCGGCGTGCTTGACTGGCAGCTCGACGTGCAGGACGCCATTGCCCTGCCGAACTTCGTGCATCGCGGCGAAGTACTCGAACTCGAGCGCGGCAGCCGCCTGGAAGCCCATCGTGACGCACTCGAAGGCCTCGGCCATACGGTGACCACACCACGCATGACCAGCGGCCTGCACGGCATCGAGCGCATCGGTGTGGCATGGCGCGGCGGCGCCGACCCTCGCCTGGACGGCGTTGCGAGAGGAGAATGAGCACCATGCCCGACGACATGCCCGAACTGCCCCTGCCGCCACTGCGCCTCAACCCAGAAGGCGAGCCGCGCCGCATCGGCGTGGAGCTCGAGATGAGCGGCCTGTCGCTCGACGAGCTGGCTCACGTCACCTCGGAATTTCTCGGCACCAATGTGGTGCCCGACGGCCGCTACGGCCGCGTGCTGCACGGCGATGAGGCCGGCGACTGGGTGGTGGAGCTCGACTTCCAGTTTCTGCGGCGCATCGGCCAGACCGAGCGCACGCCAGGAGCCTTCGGTGATGATCTGCTGCAATCGGCCGAAGACGCGCTGCACGCGGTGGCGCAAACCATGGTGCCGGTCGAGATCGTCAGCCCGCCCCTGCCAATGCGACGTCTGGGGGAAGTCGAGGCACTGATTGCGCGCCTGCGCTCAGCGGGCGCGAAGGGCACTTCGGACCACCCACTGAACGCCTTCGGGATGCAGTTCAACCCCGAGATTCCGGCGGACGACGCGGCCACGCTCACGGCCTACGTGCGCGCCTTCCTGTGCCTGTACGACTGGCTCTTTGCGCGGGCCGACATCAACCTCACGCGGCGCCTCACGTCGTACGTCGATCCGTTTCCACTCGAATACGTGCGCCTGGCCACTGCCGCCGACTACGCGCCCGATCTGCCCGGCCTGATCGACGACTACCTGCGCTACAGCCCCACGCGCAACCGCGCGCTCGACCTGCTGCCGCTGTTTGCGCACCTCGACCGTGAGCGTGTCGCGGCCGTCACCAACGATCCGCTCATCAAACCGCGCCCGGCGTTTCATTACCGCCTGCCCGATTGCGAAATCCACCGCCCCGGCTGGGGGCTGCATCTGGCCTGGAACGACTGGCTGCAGGTCGAGCGCCTCGCCGCCGACGCCGAGCGCCTCACCGGCTGCTGCGCCGCCTTTCACGCCTATCTGAATCGCCCCTCGCTGGAACGCTGGCTGGGCGACTGGGCACACGACGTGGAGACTCAATGGCTCGTCCCGTAATCGCCATCACCGGCCCGCAGCGCGGTGCCTTCGGCCCACGCCTGCTGGTCGCCATGGCCGTGCGGCTGTATGGCGGCATACCGTTGCAGGTGCGCCCCGACGACATTGACCGCAAGCTGGATTTCGACGGCGTCATCATCACCGGCGGTCACGATGTTAACCCCGTGCTGTACGCCGCGGCACCAGAGGTGGAGCCGTGCTACGACGAAGCGCGCGACGCGCTGGAGACGGCCATCATCGACGATGCGCTGGCACGCCGCCGCCCCATCCTGGGCATCTGCCGCGGGGCCCAGTTGCTCAACGTGCGGCGGGGCGGCTCGCTGTTCCAGGAGCTCAAATCGCGCCGCCGCAACACCTCCAACCGCTGGACGGTGCTGCCGCTCAAACACCTGTGCATTCGCCCCGGCACCGTGCTGGCGCAACTCATGGGCGAGGGCCCGGCACGCATCAACAGCCTGCATAACCAGGGGATCGACCGCTGCGGCAGCGCACTTGACGTGTCCGGCACGGACCTGGACAACATCACCCAGGCCGTCGAAAACCCCGAGTACGGGCCGCTGTTGCTCGGCGTGCAGTGGCACCCGGAGTTCCTGATTTTCATGAAGCGGCAACGCGCGCTTTTCCGCGCATTGGTGCACAGCGCACGTGCCGAACAGACGCCGCACTGAATGAAAGCCCGCGACGCGCGGGCCTTGTCACATCGGCTCGCGGCGCCTATGGTTAGGCCTTGGTGCGGCCTGCCTCGCACATGACCGCCAGTGTCGCGCTGTCCGAACGCGCTTCTCAAACACTCGAGTGCAGCTTCTGAACGGCGACATGCCCCTCCGCGACATGCCCCTCCGCGACATGCTCTACTCTGACATGTCAGAAAATCGAAAGCACCCTCAGATCAAGCAGAAATAACGCCCCATTCTGGTGCCCCGTGCGCCACTATGGGGCAAACCCTGTTCGTCTCTCCGTCACGCCGCAGTCTTTGAAAAGACATTCCCATTACGAACCAAGCATCTGATAAATAAGTAGTTATCAGGCACCCAAAGCGCTCATCAGAGCCTCTTTCGTGAATTTCTTCAGGGCGCCGTGCAATTACGCTGGCAATCCCGAAAGCCTGAACTATTCTGACATGTCAGTATTTTCAGGCACTGGCACGAGCATTGCTAGAACCATGAGGCGTATCACCTAAGTTTCCCGCTTCGGGATGTTGTCACCTCTCTCTCCACAGGAGTTATCAGCATGACTCTGAATCGCCGCAAGTTCCTGTCCGGCGCGGCTGCCACCGGTGCCGCCGTGTTCGGCGCGCCAGCCATCGTCAGCGCACAGACCAAGACCTTCAACTGGAAAATGACCAACGCCTACGGGCCCGGGTCGCCGTTTTACGTGCAGGGCCCGGGCAGCCCGACCGACTTCTGCAAGAAGGTCGAAGAGATGTCAGGTGGCCGCCTGAAGATCCAGCACTTCGCTGCGGGCGAACTGATTCCGGCGCTGGAAGGCTTCGATGCCGTGTCTAAGGGCATGGTCGAGATGAACGCCGCCAACGCCTACTTCTGGGCGGGCCGCGTACCGGCCGCGCAGTACTTCACCACCGTGCCGTTCGGCATGAACACGCAGGGCATGAACGCCTGGATCTACCACGGCGGCGGTCAGGCGCTGTGGGACGAGCTGTACGCCCCGCATGGCGTGATGGGCATGCCGATGGGCAACACCGGCGTGCAGATGACCGGCTGGTTCCGCAACCCGCTCAAGAGCATCGACGATCTCAAGGGCCTGAAGATGCGCATTCCGGGCCTTGCCGGCCGCGTGTATGCCGAACTGGGCGTTGCCGTGCGCCTGCTGCCGGGCGGCGAGATCTTCCCTGCGCTGGAGCGTGGCGTGATCGATGCCGCCGAGTTCGTCGGCCCGTATCAGGATCGTCGTCTGGGCCTGCAGAAAGCCGCCAAGTACTACTACATGACCGGCTGGCACGAGCCGACCAACGTCACCGAACTGCTGATCAACAAGAAGGCATGGGACAGCCTGCCGAAAGACCTGCAGGCCATCGTGCGCGCCGCGGCTCAGGCGTGCAACAACGAAAGTCTGGCGTGGTGCGAGGCAGTCAACGCCGATGCGCTGAAGGATCTCGTCGAGAACCAGGGCGTGATTGCGCAGCCGCTGCCCGACGACATCGTCGCCAAGCTGAAAGAGGTCACCGCCGACACGCTGGAAGCGCTGGCCAAGGCCGACCCGGCCACGCGCAAGGTGCACGACGCCTTCATGGCCTTCCGCGAGAAGCACGCCTCGTGGGCTGCGGTCAGCGAGAAGACGTTCCTGTCGCTGTAACCAGGTTGGGGCTCCAATGAATACGCTGATCAAACCGCTCGAGTACCTGATCGTCGCCTTCGGCTGGCTGGCTCGCGCTGCGGTACTGGCGCTGGTGTTGCTGGTGGCGACCAACGTACTGCTGCGTTACGCGTTTTCCTGGAGCCCCGTCGGGCTTCAGGAAATGGAATGGCATCTGATTTCGCCGATCGCTCTGCTCGGCATGTCGTATGCCATGTATCACCGTGCCGACGTGCGCGTGGACTTTCTCTACGACAAGTTCACGCCGCGCAATCAGACCATCGTCAATCTTGTCAGCGGTCTGCTCACGCTCGCCCTCGGGGTGATCATCGCGTGGCTGGCCGTCTCCTACGTCATGCAGTCCTACAACATCGGTGAAAGCTCGCCCGACCCCGGCGGCCTGCCGTATCGCTATCTGCTCAAGATCTTCATCCCGCTGGGCTTTTCGCTGCTGGCCATTCAAGGCCTGGTCGATTCGCTGCGCTCGCTCGCCACTCTCATCAGCGGCGCACCGCCCGTGCCCCATGACTCACTGGAGGCCCGCACATGAGCCCGAACGAATGGCTCGCCCTCGGCCTCATCGGGGGTTTTCTGGCGTTGATGATGGTCGGCATCCCGGTCGCCATCGCGCTGGCCGTTTCCGGTTTCGTGTTCGGTTATCTGGGCTTCGGCTCGATGCTCTTCGCGCTGCTGCCGGCGCGCATGTTCGGTGTGGTCACCAACTACACCATGATGGCGATACCGCTGTTCGTGTTCATGGGGGTGATGCTCGAAAAATCCCGGGTGGCAGAAGACATGCTGGAGACCATCGGGCGCGCCATGGGCGGCCTGAATGGCGGCATGGGCATCGCCATCGTGCTGGTCGGCGTGCTGATGGGCGCGTCCACCGGCATCGTCGGTGCCACCGTGGTCACCGTGGCCATGCTCACCCTGCCCACGCTGATGCGCCGCGGCTACAAACCGAGCATCGCCTGCGGCACCATCTGCGCCTCCGGAACGCTGGGGCAGATCATCCCGCCCAGTCTGGTGCTGATCCTGCTTTCGGAAATCGTCGGTGAGTCGGTCGGCACGCTGTTCGCCGCCGCCTTCATGCCCGGCATGATGCTGGCGGCCACCTACGTCATCTACCTGATCGTGCTCGGCAAGCTCAAGCCCGACTGGGTGCCGGCGATTCCCGAGGAAGAGCGCGCGCTGATGCCCAAAGGCACGCTGCTGCGCGACATCCTGCGCACCGTCGTGCCTCCGTTGCTGCTGGTTTTCGCGGTGCTGGGCTCGATCATCGGCGGCATCGCCGCGCCGACCGAGGCCGCCTCGATGGGCGCACTGGGCAGCGTGTTGATCGCCATCGCCGCCCGCCGCTTCAACACCAAGCTGCTGCTCGAAACCCTGCACGGCACGCTCACCATCTCGGCCATGGTGTTCTTCATCCTGCTGTGCGCTCAGCCCTTCGCACTTGCCTTCCGTGGCCTGGGTGGCGAGAACATGGTGCACGACCTGTTCAACCTGATTCCGGGTGGCGAAGTCGGTGCAGTGATCTTCCTGATGTTGCTGCTGTTCATCCTGGGCTTTTTCCTGGAGTGGATCGAGATCTCCTACATCGCCCTGCCCATGTTCCTGCCGGTGTTCCACATGTACGGCACCGACATGGTGTGGCTGGCAACGCTGGTGGCGCTCAACCTGCAGATGTCCTTCCTGACACCTCCATTCGGGTGGGCGCTGTTCTTCCTCAAAGGGGTCGCTCCGCCCGGCATCACCACCAAGGACATCTATCTGGGCGCCTTGCCATTCGTGGGCTTGCAGATGGTGGCGGTGACACTGCTGTTCTTTTTCCCGTCGGTTGCCACCTGGCTTCCCAAAGCCATCGGCTGGTAGCGCAGACCCGTCTGCTGGCACAGACGCCCGGGTGCAGTCGAAGACTGCACCCGGTTTTTCTTTGGGCAAACCTGCCGCCCGCAATACCGGCTTGACAGGCAGTACCCGTTTGCGCAAAACGCGCTGCACTGCGGCACGACCACTGCGCACCTGATACGACATCACCGCATTGACTCCACGAAGCTGCAGCACACGCTCAGGGAAACAGTCTCCCTTTTCATGATTGCGATAATATATTATTGCGATTGTCTTTTTATGCTTTTGAAACCCGCATGCAGCCCAGCACGACGCGCACTCGTATCACCAGCATCGATCAGTTGCGCGGCGCAATCATGGCGTTGATGCTGGTGGATCACGCACGCGAGTTCTTCTACCTGCAT
Source organism: Pseudazoarcus sp. NS20 (assembly GCF_059703745.1). Lineage (NCBI taxonomy): Bacteria > Pseudomonadati > Pseudomonadota > Betaproteobacteria > Rhodocyclales > Zoogloeaceae > Pseudazoarcus > Pseudazoarcus sp. NS20. Next base: position 766,993 of record NZ_BAAKIY010000001.1, on the reverse strand, counting down.
CAACAGGTGAGCGATCCGATGGACCTCGCGGCGGTCTCGCCGGAACTCTTCTTCACCCGTCTGACCAGCCATTTCTGCGCACCCCTGTTCGTGCTGCTCACCGGCCTCAGTGCGTGGCTGTATGGCCACCGCCCGGGGCGCAGTCGTCAGGATACGGCCACCTTCCTCGCCACGCGCGGGCTGCTGCTCATCGTGCTGGAAGTCACGGTGGTGAACTTCGCGTGGAGCTTCAGCTTCCCGCCTCCGATGATCTACCTGCAGGTGATCTGGGCGATCGGTCTGTCGATGTTGGCGCTCGCCGCTCTGCTGTGGCTACCGCGCGCACCGCAGGTCCTGGTGATGCTCGTGATCGTGTGCGGGCACAACGCACTCGACGGCATCCACTTCGCGCGCGGCGAAGCCGGCTTCGTACCTTGGGCCATCTTGCATGACCGCAGCGTCATCGAGCTCTTCGGCGGACTGCAGGCCCGTACGTCCTATCCTGTTCTGCCGTGGATCGGCATCGTGTTGGCGGGCTACCTGCTCGGCCCGCTGTATGCACACGGCGTGACGGCAGTGCGGCGCCAACGCACGCTTTGCCTCATCGGAGCTCTGGCGCTGGGTGCTTTCGTGGCCATGCGCCTGCTCAATGTGTATGGCGATCAGGCCTGGGTGACCGGAAGCACATTGCTGGAGACCAGCATGGCGTTTCTCAACGTCACCAAGTATCCGCCTTCCCTGCACTTCGTGCTGTTGACGCTGGGCGTAGGTTTGCCACTGCTGGCCGCTTTCGAACGCCTGCGCACCGCCGGCATGCTCTGTCGCATCGGCGGCGCACCGATGTTCTTTTACCTCGCTCACCTGTACTTGCTGCACATCCTGTATCTGCTGCTTGCGGCGCACTACGGCCTCAACCAGGGCACACGCTTCGGCTTCGATGCCGTATGGCAGATCTGGGCCGTCGCCGCGGCCGTCCTGTTGGCGCTGTATTGGCCGTGCCAGGCCTTTGCGCAGTACCGACAGACCAGCAACGCCCGCTGGACCAGTTACTTCTGAGCTCGCCCAAACCCTTTCCACGCCGCTGCCTATCATGCACACCAAAGCCCTGCCGCTGACCCTCGCGGCCCTGTTCTCCAGTCTCTGCCACGCTCAGTCCACGGGCGAATCCACCATCACCTTGGGCGACATCACCGTGCGCCCCACAGCCACCGGACCGTTGTTGCCGTCGAGCATTCTGACCTCGGTGGACGTCATGGCCAGTGACCGCATCGAAGACAAGCAGGTCACCAACAGCTGGGAACTGCTGGGTCAGATGCCGGGCATCCAGCTCACCGAAACACGCATGGGCGCAGAATCCGGCAAACTCACCTTCCGCGCTTTCAACGGCGAGGGCTACATCAACGGCATCAAGGTCTTGATCGACGGCATTCCGAGCAACGTCAACAGCGGCAATCAGCGCTTCATCGACATGATCTTTCCGCTTGAGATCGATTACATCGAAGTCGTGCGTGGCACCAACGATCCGCGCTACGGCCTGCACAACATCGGCGGCAACTTCAACCTCGGCACGCGCCAGGGCGGCCGATACACCGAGGGCCGGGTGACGTACGGCAGCTTCAACACTCGCGAGGTGCAGCTTGCGGCGGGGCGAGAATCCGGGGGCTTCGCGCAGAACTACTTCTTCGGTGCGAACGCTTCCGACGGCCACCGCGACCATTCCGACGCCGAAAAGTATTCGCTCGGCGGCAAATGGTTCTACACCACCGACGATCAACGCCTGAAAGTGGGCCTGACGGCCCGCGCTTCGATGCAGGACGCCGACGAACCCGGCTACCTCACCGCCGCCGAACTGGCCGCCAGCCGCAGCCAGTCACCCGCCAAGAACGCAAACGACAACAGCCGGCGCGACATGCAGCAGGTAGCGCTGCATGCCGATTGGCAAGTACGCGACGATCTGTTGTTCTCCAACCGGATGTACTTCAATCGCTACAAGGATGACCGCAAGATCACCTTCACCGACTACGCGGTGGGCAACGCCCCGCGCCAGCGCCGCATGTGGGACGAAACGCAGACCGGCTTGCTCAGCACGCTGACCTGGCAGGCCAACGAACGCGTGACGCTCGACGGCGGCATCAACGTGGAGCGCCAGGACAACGAGTACCGCCGCTACCGTTACGACTACGGCGTACCTACCGACTTCTCGGCCCCGCCCGCCCGCGTGCAGAACGACGAGGACTACAGCCTCAACAACTTCGGCGCGTATGTGCAGGCCATCCTGCGGCCCACCGAGTCCCTCAAGATCATCCCCGCTCTGCGCGTCGACACCTTCAGCGGGCGCAGTCATCAGCGCCTTACCGGCACCTCGGCCAGGCTGCAGGACTACGGCTGGATCAAGCAACCCAAGCTCAGCGTGGTGTACGACCTCACCGACCGCACGCATGTCTATGCCAACTGGGGTCGCAGTTTCCAGGTGCTGACCGGCTCCGGCACGCCGGCCTACATGCTGCCCGGAACGCCGGACTACAAGCCGTCGATCAACACCGGCAAAGAGGTCGGCATCAAGTTTCAGCCCGCCCCCGGCACCGAGGCCCGCGTTGCCATCTGGCAACAGGACGCCACCGACGAAGTTGCCAACATGCCCAGCACCGGCACCACGGTCGGGCTCGGCGAGACCCGCCGCAGGGGTGTCGACTTCCAACTCTCGAGCCGCATCAACGACAAACTCACGCTGTGGCTCTCGCACGCCCTGCAGGAGGCCAAGGTGAAGCAGGCATTCACCGACGCCGGCGCTTCGCTGGCCGGCAAGGAAGTGATCTCGACGCCGCGCTACATCACCAACCTCGGCGCCGAATACCGCGCCAACGACCAGTGGCGTTTCGGCATGCAAGCCCGCGCCCAAGGCGATTACTACATCGACAACCTCAACGAGCAAGGGAAGTACGGCGGCTTTGCCGTGCTGGACGCCAGCGTGCGCTACACCCTGTCGCCGACCGCCAGCCTCGACTTCCAACTCAAGAACGTGACCGATCGCGAATACGAATACGTCTGGTACGACGAATTCTTCTGGGGCGGCGCCAATCAGCCGATGTTCTCCCCGGCGGCTGGCCGCGCGGCGTACCTTTCATTGAACATCCGCATGTAGGGCAGCCGCGAACGCGCCGTACGCTGAACACGGCCAACGTGATGAGGCCTCAGGCAGCCTAACGAGCCTGCGGATGAACCCGTTGGCAGCATTGCCGCAATGCCGGCTCGGCCACTGCACCTTGAGGGCGGTCAACCCTCAAATGCGCGGCAGTGCCTGCCGGATCGCCGACAGGCAGCACCAGCAACACGGTTTCGTCCGCGCCGGTGCTGGCCGGTTTGCGCTCCATGCCCGGCGTCATCGCCACCGACACATAGTTGATGGAATCGCCGCGCAGCAGCAAGGTCATGTTGGTGCGCCACAGATCAGATCCGCCGGGAGGAGGAACAAGCGCAAGGGTATGACGGCCCGGCGGAAGCTGCAGGTCGGCGTAGGAGCCCTCCGCGAGTGAGGCAACGGGCTGGTCGTTGATGACCAAAGTGGGCTCCTCATGCTGCAGCTCGGGGTCTTCGGAACGCGGACGGAATACGTACAGCCGCGTCTGACCGGCTTCAGGCGCCTGAGCCCCTTCAAATGCAGCTTTCGGCGGCTGGGGCGGACTTTGCGTGACGCAGCCAGCCAGAAGAACGACCAGCGCCGAGGCAACGAGTACGGAGCGCAACATCATGGGTTCCTTGAGCCGATTAGGCGAACCGTAATGCTAGACACTGCGCTGCACCCGCGCTTGGCAGCAATGCAACAAAGCGAGAGCGTTTGTGAATCGAACGTGGCGGCGCAGGCTGCCCCGGCCGTCCCGCAGCGACCGGATAGGCTAATTCACGCCATCACGCGGAATACCCCACCCATGCCGCCGGCGTGATGCTCCAGCACGTGGCAATGCAGCATCCAGTCGCCCGGGTTGTCCGCCTTGAAGGCGATTTCCAGCGTGTCTTGCGGCTGCATCAGCACAGTGTCGTGCAAGGGTTGATGCGGCTCCGCTTGGCCATTGCGGGCAAGCACGCGAAAGTGGTGGCCGTGCAGGTGAATGGGGTGGAACCACCGTGTGTCGTTGATGAGGGTGAGGCGGCAGGTGGCGTCGCGCTCGAGCGTGAACAGCGGGGCGTGACGGTGATGGGCATCGGCGGCATGCGACTCGCCATTCACCGTCCACGCCATGCCGGAGTGCATCATCCGGAGCATCTCTTCGCGCGGGAGGGTGCCCATCATGCCGCCCTTGAAGACGATTTCGTGGCGCACCGCCTTGGCCTCATCGGGCTCAGGTACGGGGTTGGCGGGCAAAGCCGGTGGGGCGACAGAGTGCGCGGCCGTACGCATCGGCTCCCCCGCCACCTGCAGCGTGATGAAGCGATAGGCCGCCGAGGCATAGAAATCATCGACCAACTCCACTGCCGTGCCCGCCTGCGCGTCGATGTCGAGCACCACGTCGGCCCGCATGCCGGGGCCCAAAGCCACGCGGGAGGCTTCGAACGGCGTGACCGGCTGACCGTCGAGCGCAATCACCCAAGCCGGCAGACTGCCAAAATTGAGTCGGAAGATACGCCCGTTGGCGGCGTTGATGAGGCGCAGTCGGATACGCTCGAAGGGGCGTACCGGCTCCACATCGTTCAGGCTGCCGTTGATGGTGACGGTGTTGCCGATGCGGCCGTCGTGGCTGCGCGCGTGATAGTCGTCGAAACCGCCGACGACTTCGGCATTTCTATTGAGCATCCAGTCGTCGAGCAGCCAGACAATCTCGCGATCAGCCGGGTAGGGCTCAGCCTCTTCGACGATCAGCGCGCCCGAAAGACCTCGCCCGAGTTGCTCGGGCGCATTTGCGTGCGGGTGATACCAGTAGGTGCCGGCATCCGGCAACGTGAAGTCGTACTCGAAGCGCCCACCCGGCGGCACCGGCGGCTGCGTCAGATGCGGCACACCGTCCATGCCGTTGGGCAGGCGGATGCCATGCCAATGAATGGTGGTGTCTTCGTGTAAGCCGTTTTCCAGCACCGTGCGCAAGCGGCCGCCCTGCTTCACGCGAATCACCGGCCCCGGCACCGTGCCGTTGTACCCCCAACAACCGCGCACCTCGTCCGGGCCGTGCGGTGCCAACGAGAAGGAGGCCTTGCCGGCTGCCAGCCGCAGGGCCTCTTCTCTCCGCGCCCACGCCTCTACGGGCGGCAGCGCTACCCAAGCGAGCGTGGCGCCGGAGGCTGCGAGGAAGTGGCGGCGGGTCGGGTTGAAGGGCGAAGGCATGCTTGATCTCCAGACGATGCACTGTTGAGTACTACCCGACACGGAGGCGGCAATCGCCGATTGGTTCGCCTAATCAAGCAAAATCCGCATCCAGCACGATGCGATAGCGCGCCTTGCCCGATTCCAGATGAGCCAACGCCTCATTCACCCGACTCATCGGGAAACGCTCGACCTGCGGGGCGATGCCGTGTCGCGCAGCAAAGTCGAGCATGGTGGCGATGGTGGCGGGCGAGCCGATGGGCGAGCCCGAGATGCTGCGCTGGCCGCCGATGAGGTCGAAGGCGTTGACCGGAATGGGCTCAAGCACGGCGCCCACCACGTGCAGCCGGCCCTTGGGGGCGAGCGTGGCGATCAGCGCATCCCAGTTCATCGGCACATTCACGGTGACGAGCAGGAAATCCAGCGTGCCGGCCATGCGCGCCAGGTCGGCCGGGTCGCGGCTCGACACCACATGATGGGCGCCGAACTCGCGCGCTTCGTCGAACTTGGACGGGCTGGAGGTGAAGGCGGTGACTTCGCAGCCCCAGGCGCGCGCGAACTTGACCGCCATGTGACCAAGCCCGCCGATGCCGACCACGCCGACACGGTCGGTAGGCTTCACGCCGAACTGCACGAAGGGTGTGAACACCGTGACGCCACCACACAGCAGCGGGCCGGCGCTGGCCGGGTCGAGGTCTTCAGGCAGCGGAATGGTCCATGCCGCGCTGGCACGCACGCGCTCGGCGAAACCGCCGTGGTGGCCGATCATCACCGGCTGGGTGTGGTTGCACAGATTGTGGTCGCCGCTCATGCACGAGTGACAGTGCATGCAACTGTCCGACGCCCAGCCCACGCCCACGCGTTGGCCGACCTTGAGATGGCGTACATGCGAGCCCACCGCGGTGATGCGCCCGACGATCTCATGCCCAGGCACCACGGGGTAAATGGAGTTCATCCACTCGTTGTTGATGACCGACAAATCGGAGTGGCAGATGCCGCAGTTCTCCACGGCCACTTCCACATCATCGGCCGCCAGCGGGCCGGCGTCGTACTCGAAGGGAATCAGGTGTTCGCCGCTCTTGAACGCGGCCCATGCGCGAATGCGTGACATGTGAGGATCTCCCGTGAAGACACACGGCAAATCATGCCACAGCCTTCAGCCGCGCTTGCTGCGCCGCTGTGACAGATACACGCCGACGCACAGCGGCACTCCCAGCAATACCCACGAGACGGCATCCCACCCGCCGTCGCCCACCAGTGCGGCGAGAAGCCCAATCAGGCTGACCAGCGCGATAAGCAGCGGCCAACGAAAAATCTGCCATGCGTTGCGGGCCTGACTCATGGGGCCTCCCGCGCCAGCGCGATGCCGGCCTCGTCGGGTGCGGCCTCGTGCAGCACCGACTCGACCGGCTGCTTGCGGCGACGCCACCAAAGCACCAGCCCGCTCCACAGCACCACGATGGATACGATGTCGAGCAACGCCCATAGAACCTTGAGCGGCATGCCGCCATAGTCACCGAAGTGCAGTGGCTGAGAAACCAGCAGCGTATTGACGTACCACGGTAGCTCGCGGCTGTCGGTCACGGTAGCGGTCTGCGCGTCGATCAGCACGGGCTTGAACAAGCGGGACGTGAGCGGCTCGGTGCCGCGCATGAAGACGGCGTAATGGTGCGGGCTGGACAGTTCCGAGCCCGGATACGACACGAAGGCCAGCTCCATGCCGGGCTCCATGCGGCGCGCGGCGGCAATCGCTTCGTCGAGCGAGCCGAGTTGCTCCGGTGCTGCTTGCCCCTTGTACGGTGCAATCATCTCGGCCATCTGGTCGGCCTGCCAATAGCGCACCACCAGATCGGTCCAGGTATTGATGACACCGGTGGCGCCGACCACCAGCAACCACATCAACGTGACCATGCCCAGCAGGTTGTGCAGGTCGAGCCACTTGATGCGGGTAGAGCGCTCACGGCGCACGGTACCGAAATCGAGCCGGCGCATGAACGGCGCATACAGCACCACCCCCGAGACAATCGCCACCAGCAGCAGCATGCCCATGGCGCCGAGGAAGAGCTTGCCGGCGAGCCCGGCGTAGAGGTCGACGTGCAGCTTGTACATGACGTACATGAAGCCTTCGTCGAAACGCGGCTGAGCCAGCACCTCCGTGGTACGTGCGTCGATGGCCACGGTGCGACTCTGCTCGGGCCCGGAATCAGCCCGCTCGCCCAGCGATACCATCCACAGATTTTCGGTGTCGGCATCGCGGAAGACGAACTGCATCTTGCGGTCGGGATGCACCGCCTGCGCGGCCGCCACGACCTCATCGAAGCTCGCCAGCGGGGTGTCGGCCGACATGGTCGGAGCTTCAATCTCGGCGCCTGTCAGGTGCTCGATCTCATGGTGGAAGATCAAGGGCAGGCCTGTAATGCACAGCAGCAGCATGAACGCCGTGCACACCAGACTCGACCATTTATGCACCCAGGCCCAGGTGCGCAGCTTGGAAGAAGTCATTGATGCGCCCCCTCAGAACCAGGCTTCGACGCCCACGCCGAAGGTGCGCGGCTGCGGCAAGGTGGCGACATCCGTGGCTGCCGTTCCGCCGGGGTCAGCGGTAATCATCAGCGGTTTGCGCGTATCGAACAGGTTGTTTGCAAAGGCGAACACACGGAAGCTGTCGAAGCTCTGGCTGGCCCGTGCGTTGAAGATCCAGTACGGGTCGGTCTTGCCGCGCGCGGTGTTCATCACGTCGGAGTAGTAGCTTTCGGAGTAGCGAGCATCACCCCCCACCTCGAAACCGTTGGCGAAGCGATAGCTCGCGCCGAAGCTGGCATTCAGGGCCGGAGCGCGCGGCAGGCGATTGCCTTCGAGTTCGGAACCGGTGAATTCCTTGATGCGCGTCTTGAGCAGCCCCAGCTCGGCACTCAGACGCAGTTGCGGAATGGGCAGCCATTCCGCACCGATCTCCACCCCGTAGGTTTCCGCGCGGTCTGCGTTGCGCACGACGTAGGCCCACACGGCCGGATCGGGGTTCAGGTCGAAGGGAAGCTGCATGTCCTTGTAGTCGCTGTAGAACAGGTTGCCGGTGAGGCGCAGCTTGCCGTCCAGCAGATTGGCGCGCGCGAAGGCTTCGTAGTTCCACACGTATTCGGGATCAAAGGTATAGCTGGTGAAGGGCGCATCAAAGGTAAACCCCGCCCCGCCACCGTTGTAGCCGCGAGATACGCCTCCACCCAGGGTCAGTTCGTCGGTTGCATGCCAAGCCAGGTTTAACTTGGGCATGAAAGCTCGGTATTTTTCATCGAGCGCAATGGCGAAAACGTTCATCGCGCCGTCGCGGCGGCGGCGCTCCTCTTCGTAGCGCGCACCGATGGTCAGGTCGAGATCGGCGCGCAGGGGCAGCGTCGCCTCCCCGTAGACGGCTGCGGTGGCAGTACGGTCGTCGAAGTTGCCGCCACCAAGCATGTCGATGTACTCGTCCTGCTTGGCGAGGTAGATATGCAGGCCGGCCAGACCGCTGCCCGCGCCCTCACCACCGGAGAAGCGGATGCGCGGCTCGAGCACGAGGTCACGCGCGTCGATTTTGACGTTGCCATCGCCGGGCACGGCTTTTCTTGTAATTGATGAGTCGGAGAACGACAGGCGGTTCTCGAAGCGCATGCGTTCCGTCAAGTTCCACCCCGTGTCGACCACCGCGCTGGTCGTGCGCGGAATGAACACCGGCATGGCCGGGTAACTGCTCTGCTCGTCGCCGAAGGGACGGCGCACCGTCTCGTTCTGCGGCTGACGCGACTCGGAGTGTGTCAGGGTCACCAAGGTCGAAAAGTCGGCCGACTCCTTCGGCGCAATCAGCAGCTTCGCGCGCGCCGTGCTGGTCTCGAAACGACCCGGCTCACTCACTCCGGCATAGGATTGGTATCCCCCGACGTAGCTGTCGCGCACTTGGCGGTCGACCGCCAGACGAAACGCAACCTCTTCTTCCACCAGCGGTACGTTCAACACGCCCGAGTACTGCCGCAGGCCATTGCCGCCCATGATGGCACGCACACCCAGCTCGCGCTCGAAACTCGGGTCGTTGGATTTCACCACGACGGTGCCGGCGATGGCATTGCGCCCCTGGATCTGGCTCTGCGCCCCGCGAAAGACTTCGACCTGCTCGACATCCCACAGCGAGAAGTCGCCAAACACCACTTCGTTGTAATTGGCCGCCCGCCCGTCGATCTGAATGTTCAGGCGCGGCCGGGTGCCGGCCAGAAAGGCATCCGAGCCCTGAGCCGGTCCGGTGCCATCCACGCCTCGCACGGCGGATGCAACACTGCTCGTGCCGGTAGAGATGACGTTGGCAATGCCGTCCAAGGCGCTGCTCACCACATCCAAGCGCGGGCTTTCCATCAACGTGCGTGAATCGACCACCGACACGCTGGCGGCAGTGCGCTCCAGCGAACGAGCCGTTTTCTCGCCGGTTACCACCACATCGGACAGACGTGTAGGTGCTGCCTGTGTCTGCACCGCCGGGGCGGCGACGATCACCACGGTGCCGGAAGCATCCACGCGCGACACCAGCCCGCTGCCAGCGAGCAGCCTTGAGAGCGCCGCTTCAGGCGTTAAATCCCCGGCCACGGCCGGCGCCGTGCGATTGGCCACCAGTTCCGGTGCTACGAGCAGTTGTAGCCCGGCCTGGCTCGCCAGTTGATTGAGTGCAGCGCCCAAGGGCTGCGCAGCGATACGCACCGGTACGGTCTGCTGGGCATGTGAAAGGGTGGGGAAGGCGCAGGCCAAGGCGAGTGCGACGGCGAGCGGTCGCAGGGGTGCAAGACGGCAGGAGCGGTGCATGGGCGTCAGGTCCGTTCAGAAAATGAGAAGCATTCCTGTGTGAAGACGCATGACCGGAACCGATCCTGACGTGTGCTGAGAATTATTTTTCGGGACCGCTTTCGGCGCGACAGAAGACGTCAGCGTGCCAGCACTTCCGTCACGCCTTTTCGGGCAACCAAACGCACCGGTAAAATTAAAGGCAGAGCCTCGGCAAAGTGTTCTGCTTTGGCCAACTCGAAGCTGCCGGTCACCCGCATTGCTCTCACAGCGGGATCGCGCACCACCACCGACACTCTCCCGTATCGGGCGAATTCGGCGAGAGCACTCTCGAGCGGTGTGTTGTCGAACATCACGCGCCCTTCACGCCACGGTGCAACCGCGCTGACCGCAATCGGGGACACCGCACTGAGCGTGCCGGACGCACTCGCCCGCACGCTCTGACCGGCGCCGAGCACGATGGCTGCGGCATCGGTCTTGCTGCCGTTGCCAGCGACACGCACCTTACCCTCTTCCACCGCTACGCTGACCTCTGCATCAATGTTGCGCACAGAGAAACGCGTGCCGATCACCATCACACGGGCATTGCCCGCCAGCACATGAAAGGGCCGTTGCACATCACGTTGAACCGAGAACATGCCCTGCCCGTTGATAAGCTCGACTTCGCGGTGATCGGAGTACATCCGCACGTGCGCGACGCTGGCGACATCGAGATGCAGCTCGCTGCCATCGGGCAGCATGAAGCGCGAAGCCTCACCGGGAGCAGCGGCAAACTGCTGGCTGAAGGTAGGCTGCGGTGACAAGTGATCGACTACCGTCCATACGGCACCCATGAGTGCTGCCGTCACGGCCATCAACACCCCACGACGCCACCAGCCGAAACGCTCTGCCGCCGACGCTTTGCGCGCCTCATGCACGGCCTGAGCCTCGCCGCGCAAAGCATCAATCCGTTGCTCGGGCAGGTCAGCCAGCAGACGCGAAACCTGCCCGAAACGCTCAAATTCAGCCCGATGAGCCGACGCAGCATCGAGCCAGCTCTGCAGCTCGGCAGCTTCATCCGAGTTCATCGCGCGTGCGCTGCGCAACCACCACTCGGCGGCCTGCTGCTCGATCTGCCGCTGCAAGGCGACCTGGTCTTGCATGGGCAGACAGTCTGATTCCGCTGATGTGCGATTCATAGCGCTCTCCGCTGCGAGGTGCGACGCAAACGCCGGGCCCCTTGCAGTGAAGACGCACGAAGCGCGCAAAACCTGAACGTCATCGAGCCGCATCCCCCTGCTCAAAGGCGTCCAGACACCGCTTGCAGATCAGCACGGCATTGATGACGTGTTTCTCAACCATGTTGCGCGAGATGCCCATGCGCTGAGCAATGTCAGCATGTGACATGCCCTCGAAACGATGCAGCACGAAAGCCTCCTTGCAGCGCGGCGGGAGATGGTCGATGGCCGCCAGCAGGGCATCGGTACGGCGGCGGTTGAGCAACGCAGTGTCCGGCTCGGAGGACGACGGCGCAAGGAGTTCGAGTGCGTCGACGTCATCGTGATCACGAAGCCGGGCGCGGCGATGGCGGTCGACGAGAATGTTGCGAGCGGTGCGGTAGAGCAAGGCGCGGGGATCGCTCACGGCTGCTTCGGGGGTGGCACGGCCAGGCACCGAGAGCACGCGCACGAAGGTTTCCTGCACGACATCGGCCGCCTCGTCGCGATCGCCGACGGAGCGGGAGATGAAGTTCAGCAGTTCTCGGTAATAGCGCTCGAACACGTTGCCCTGCAGTGGCGCCGCCCGCCCAAGGGCAGAAGAATCAAGCGCATGACCATAAGATAATGGTTCTTATTATTGTTGACTCACAGGCCACTGTCGACCGCTCCGTTGTCGGATATCCACACTTGTGCGCCGCATCCATGACGCGACAATGCGTGCTGCCATCTGCCGCACGCACCCGCATGTCCGAACCTTCTCCCGCCCCTGACCGCGCCCCCCTGATCGAAGCCGACACGCCGGCCTTTCGCCGTGCCAATCTGGCGCTGTTCATCGGCGGCTTCGCCACCTTCGCCTTGCTGTATGCCACGCAGCCGCTGCTGCCCGAACTGGCGCGCGAGTTCGGCGTGGGGGCGGCGCTTGCAAGCCTCGCGGTGTCGGCAGGTACCGGCGCCATGGCGCTGATGTTGATCCCGGCCAGCCTGCTGTCGGACCGCTTCGGCCGCGTGCGGCTGATGAAGTGGTCGCTGGTGCTGGCTGCCGTGATTGCGCTGGCCGGCGCGTTCGTCACCGATTTCACGCAGATGGTGGTGCTGCGCGCCCTGCTCGGCGCGGCGCTCGCCGGGCTGCCGGCCGCGGCCATGGCCTATCTGGGTGAAGAGATCTCGCCCAACGCGCAGGGGCGTGCCATGGGCTTGTTCATCGCCGGCAACGCACTCGGCGGCATGAGCGGACGCGTGCTGGGCGGGCTGTTGGCGGATTTCGGATCGTGGCGGGTGGCGCTGACGGTGCTGGGCATCATCGGCGTGGGCGCGGCGATTGCCTTCTGGCGTGCGCTGCCGGCCTCGCACCAGTTCCGCGTGCGCTCGGTGTCACCGCGCGCGATTCTGGCCGACGCTCGAGTGATCTTCGCCGACAGCCACCTGCCGTGGCTGTTCGCCAGCGGCTTCCTACTGATGGGCGCGTTCTTCGGGCTGTACAACTACGCGGGCTTCCGGCTGGAGGCACCGCCCTTTAATCTCGCGCAAAGCATCATCGGTGCGATCTTTCTGCTGTACCTGCTCGGCAGTCTGTCGTCCGCCTGGGCGGGGCGGCTGTCCGACCGCTTCGGGCGGGGCAATGTGCTGTGGGCAATGATCGTGGTGGCGCTGCTCGGCTTGGCGACTACCCTGTTCGACCACCTGGCGGTGATCATTCTCGGCATTGCGCTGTACACCTTCGGCTACTTCGGCGCCCACAGCACCGCCAGTGGCTGGGTCGGTCGCCGCGCCGGCGAGCGCCGCGCATTGGCCTCGGCGCTGTACCTGTCTGCCTACTACCTGGGCAGCAGTCTGGTGGGCACCTTCTCGGGCCTGGCTTGGGACGGCGGCGGCTGGATCGGCCTGACGCTGGCAGTGGGCGGCTGCCTGAGCGTGGCACTGGGGCTGGCCTTGTGGATGCGCGCGAAAGCCGAAAAGGAATGAGCGCAGCGAGTTGCAACTGCCGTGGTGGACTCGACCTCGGTCGTCACGTTTCGCCTGCGGCTCAAGACGATCTGCGTTGATGGCTCAGGCGCGTATGCCAGCAAGCTGCTATGGTTTGCATTCCGCATAATCGACGCCACACCATGAATCTGCCGCTTGGCGAAATACTCGCCCCTCTCTTCAAGGTCGGCCTGCTGTTTTTCGTGCTGTCGGTGATCATCGGCATCTTCCGCACCCCGCTGGTGAAAGGCTGGTTCGGCGAAGCGCAGGGGGCGCTGGCCAAGCACCTTCTGCTCGACAAAGCGATCTACACCGCGCTCAACAACATCACGATTCCCACGTCGAACGGCACGACGCAGATCGACCACATCGTGGTGTCGCGCCACGGCATCTTCGTGATCGAGACCAAGAACATGAAAGGCTGGATTTTCGGGGACGAAAAGGCCGCTCAATGGACTCAGAGCGTGTTCGGCCGCAAATACCGCTTCCAGAACCCGCTGCATCAGAACTACCGGCACATCCGCGCGCTGGCCGAGTTTCTGCAATTGCCGGATGAGCGCTTCCATTCCGTGGTGATGTTCTGGGGCGATGCCGAGTTGAAGACGCCGCTGCCCGACAATGTGCTGACGCGTGGCTACGTGAGCTACATCAAGGCCAAGCAAGCCGTGTTGTTTTCGGATGAAGAAGTACAAGCCATCGTGAGCGCGGTTGAATCCGGCATGCTGCCGAAAACGCGCGCAACGCATCGCGAACACGTGGCCTCACTCAAGGCGCGCCACGAAAGCACAACCACCTGCCCGCGCTGCGGCAACGCGCTGGCCTTGCGCACAGCCAAGTCCGGCACCAACGCCGGCAAAGCGTTTTATGGCTGCTCGACGTTTCCGGCGTGTCGCTACATGCGGGGCGCCTGACGCCGGTCAGTTACGCCCGGTGCGGTTCACGAAAGCATCAATCTCATCCAGCGTCGGCGCAAAACGGCGCAGCGGCGGCGAGAGTGATCCGATCAGTGTCGAATGCCCCACCCGCTTGAAATAGTGCTCGCTCACGGGCACCCCCGCGGCACGCAGCTTTTCGGCCATGGCGCCGGTGTTGCGCTCGGGCTCGACGAGAACGTCTTTGGCGGCAGCGATCAGCAGCGCAGGCGGTGAAGCGCTGGTGACATGCACTATGGGCTGCGAATCGGGCGGAGTGTCGGGGTGATGGAACACCGGCTTCACGCGCGGGTTGATGATGGGGAGGAATTCGTACGGCCCGGCCAGGCCGATCCAGCCGGCCAGCGCCTGCGGGCGGCTGCCGGCGGCTTCGAGCCAGCGTGCATCGAGCGCCATCATGGCCGCGTTGTAACCACCGGCGCTGTGGCCCATCACGAAGACGCGCTGCGTGTCTCCGCCGTAGGCGCCGACCTCGCGCAAGGCCCAGGCCACGGCTTGCGCGCTGTCCACAAGAAAATCGGGGTAGCTCACTTCGGGATACACGCGGTAGTCGGGAATCACCGTGACGATGCCGCGCGCCGCCAGCGCATGACCGACGAAAGCGTAATCGGCACGCGAACCGCCTCGCCAACTGCCACCGTAGAAGAACACCACCACGGGCGCTTCGCTTGCATCAAACGGTGCATACACGTCGAGCATGCGCCGGTCGCCCTCGCCGTACGCAATGCCGCGCGTTTCACGCGCATCTTCGCCGGTGCCCAGCGCATTGATCAGGCGCAGCGGCGAACAGGCCGTGAGGAGCATGAGCAACAAGCCAGCAGCGCCGGCGCCGAGCAGTTTCAGCATGGTGGTTCCTAGGCTTCGAGAGCAGGTTCAGAGAGACACTGTACGAGAACCGTTCCCAGCGGGTTGATGCTCAATGTATCTGGCGCGCTCGCCAACCCCGCACGGTGTCCATGCAGATGCCCGCCACCAACGCCCATGCGGGGTTGAAGGCGAAGGCAATGGCGGCAGTGAGGATCACTACCGGCCAACAGTCGGCACGGATCTCAAGCAAGCGTTTGGAGAACGCCAGATCGGCGCCTGCAATCACCAGCAAAGCGCCAGCGATCGGGAGCGGGAAGGCCGCAAGTAAGGCCGCGGCCGAATCGCCGGCAAACACCGCGGCGGCGAGCAGCACACCGCCAAGCAGCAACGGAGCCGCCGCCGTGCGAGCACCGAAGCGATGCTGGGCTACGACGCCGCCCGCGCCATGACACATGGGCAAAGCACCCAGCGGCGCCAATACGAGGTTGCCCAGGCCCGTGGTGACCGAAAGGTTGCGCTCGGTAGCCCGTGCAGCACGCTCCTGATAGAGCGACGCACTGACGGCAGCGGTCACCACGATGGCGTTGGAAACCGTCAGCGGAATCTGCGGCAGCACACCGTACTCGAGGGCACGCGGCAGGTCGGACCATGCAGGCATCACGAGTTGCGGCAGCGCCAAGCCCAGCCCACCGAGCGTGGGCGCCTCCAGACCCGGAATCAGCCACGGCGCAGCGAGCACCGCCAGCACACCCAATGCCAGCAAGGGCAGGCGCGTGACAAACGCCGCAGCCAGCCCGAAGGCCAGTGCCGCCAGCCCCAGCCACGGCAATCCGAACATCAGCGTGACGCCCAGCCACATCATGGCGAGGCCGAGACCCAGCACCAGCCCCAGCGTGACCGAACGCGGGATGTGACGGGCCAGCCAGCTCAGCCCACCGGTAAGTCCGAGCAACAAGAACGTGGCGCCGATGATGAGGCCCGACAACGCCACCTCACCGGGCGTCAGACCCGAGGTGAGCAGCACCGCCGAGACGGCTTTCATCGGCTGCACCGCCATCGGCAGGCCATAGAACAGACCGGCGGCGATCAGCGCGACGCCGAAGCCGAAGAACACTCCGACGGCACTTAAGCCCCCGACCGTGACGGCGCCGACGGCGTATGGCAGGAAGGTGCCGATGTCGCCACAGGCGCCGTTGATCTCGCGCAGCGGGCGGCTTACAGGGGCATGCGCCATGGCAGTTCGCCCTGAATGAAGAGGCGCGCCTCTTCCGAGGCCGGGCGGGCGAAGAAGCGCTGCATCGGCGTGTGCTCGCGCACTTTGCCGGCACTGAGGAACACCACGTCGTCGCCCAGCCGCGTGGCCTGCCCAAGGTTGTGGGTGGTCATGACGATGCGCGTACCGTCGGTACGGATCTCGCGGATGATGCGCTCGACCTCGGCGGTGGCCGAGGGGTCGAGGCTGGCTGTGGGCTCGTCGAGCAGCAGCAGCCGCGGCTTGGTCAGCCAGGCACGCGCCAACGCGAGGCGCTGCTGCTCACCGCCGGAAAGGTGGCGTGCGCTGTCCTGTTCGCGGTCCGCCAAGGCCACGCGCTGAAGGATTTCACGTGCGCGCCGGTGGCGCTCGGCGCGCGGCACGCCCAGCGGCTTGAGCCCCAGCGCGACGTTCTCGAGCACCGATGCACGGATCATCATCGGATGCTGGAAGACCATCATCACGCCGGCCTTGGGGCGCGGGCCGCCGGCCCATTCGAGCGTACCGGCGGAGGGCTCAAGCAAGCCGCACAGGGTGCGCAGCAACACGCTCTTGCCGGCACCATTGGGGCCGAGCACCAGCGTGATGCCCTCGCCACCCAGCTCCAGGTCGACGCCGTCGAGCACCTGCCGCCCATTGGGCCGGAAGCTCACGCCCGACAGGCGCACGCGGAACATCGCTGAATCAGCCATAGCGCTTCATCGCCCATGAACGCATCGCAAAGGCGATGGCATTGAGTACCAGGATGACGGTGATCAGCACCATGCCCAGCGCAATCGCCAACGGCAGATCGCCCTTGCTGGTTTCGAGCGCAATGGCGGTGGTCATGACGCGGGTGAGGCCGTCGATGTTGCCACCGACGATCATCACCGCGCCCACTTCGCTCATGGCGCGGCCCAGACCAGCCAGCACCGCCACCAGCAGCGAGTAGCGGCAGTCGTAGATCAGCGTGGTGAGGCAATGCCACCAGTTGAAGCGCATGACGCGCAGCTCTTCGGCGTAACGCAGCCACACGTCCTCGATCACCTGGCGTGCGATGGCGGCCATCAGCGGCACCACCAGAATGGTCTGTGCGATGATCATTGCGCTGGGGCTGAACAGCAGGCCGAACTGACCGAACGGACCGGAGCGCGACAACAGCAGATAGACGACGACGCCAATGACCACCGAGGGCGCGCCCATCATGCCGTTGATGAAGACCGAGGCCACCTGCTGGCCGGGCCAGCGACCGATGGCGAGACAGGCGCCGAGCGGCAGGCCGATGAGCGTACCGAGAATCACCGCGCCGCCGCTGACGCGCACCGACAACCAGACGATTTCCGCCACGCGGGCATCGAAGGTCATCAGCAACGCGAAGGCGTCTGAAAACGTGGAGAAAACGGACATGTACGCTCAGCCGTGGGCAGGAAGAATGCGGGCAGCTTCAACCCAGCCCGGCGCCGTACTCTAAGAGGCGTCGTTCATAGGGACAATATGTAATCCATTGCATAGGACGAGGCGGAAAGCCTCGCCCGCGGCAAAGAACACGCCACGGCGCGCCGCACAGCCACCTCACACCCTGGAAATGCGCATGAAAAAGGCCAGCATCTCGCTGGCCTTTTTCAGATGGCGGGGGCTGGCATATGCCTGCCCTGCCGCGCCCGACTTCAGTCCTTCGGGCGCTTGCGGTCAATGCCGCCGTCTTTCCGGCCGCGCGAGGTACTGCCCTCTTCGGGGTTGTTCTTGCCCACGCCGGTGGCTGGCTCCTGGCGCTCGGCGTTACCCGCGTGCGGTTCATCGTTGCCCACCGCACCGTAGGCATCGCCTTCCAGAATCTTCTTGGTGGCGGGTTCGTACATCTCCGCCTCGCTCTTTTCGGCAGGCGGGGAGCCCGGCTTGCTGGATTTCACCAGCTCCGAGCGGTCCTCGGTTCTGGGGGCCGCCGTGGCCGGGCCCTGTTCGAGACGGTTATCCGTGGTTTCGGAATCACGTTTGGTCATTCGCTGATCTCCTGAAATTCGGCACCCCCATTAGGCCACGCAGGAGGCACGCGGCGGGATCGCAAATGTGCAAGGACGTAAGCGCGAACTGGAGGCAGGCAGGCTACAGCAAGCAAAAGCCCCGGCCGCAACTCGATGCAGCCGCTGCCGAAAAATTGCTGCGCGCAGCGCCCCGACCGCGTTGAACGCACCGGCGGCCGGCATGCGGACGGCCCGTGCGCCACT
Source organism: Pseudazoarcus sp. NS20 (assembly GCF_059703745.1). NCBI lineage: Bacteria > Pseudomonadati > Pseudomonadota > Betaproteobacteria > Rhodocyclales > Zoogloeaceae > Pseudazoarcus > Pseudazoarcus sp. NS20. The sequence continues at coordinate 748,565 of NZ_BAAKIY010000001.1, read as the reverse complement.
GCTGGCAAGGGCTCAGGGCTTAACCGCCGGAAACAATTCCTCGGTGAAGCCGAACTTGCTCATGTCCCGAATACGCATGGGGTACAGCATGCCGAACAGGTGATCACATTCATGCTGCACGACACGCGCGTGAAAGCCATCCACCATGCGGTCGACCGGCTCGCCCTGCGGCGTGAAGCCGGTGTAGCGGATGCGCGTGTGGCGCGGCACCAGACCACGCATGCCGGGCACCGACAGGCAGCCCTCCCAGCCATCTTCCATTTCGTCCGACAAGGGCGTGATCACCGGGTTGAGCAATATGGTCTGCGGCACCGGCGCAGCGTCGGGGTAACGCTCGCTGCGCTCGAAACCCATGATCACGAGCTGCAGGCCGACGCCGATTTGCGGCGCCGCCAAACCGACGCCACCCGCCGCGGCCATGGTGTCGAACATGTCGTCGATCAGCGCGTGCAGTTCGGGCGTATCGAACTCGGTGACCGGCTCGGCCGGCACCAGCAGGCGCGGGTCACCCATCTTGAGAATCGGTCGGACGGCCATGCTGAAATCTCCGGTACGCACGTGAGGTGCAGGGCGTGAAGACTACACGCACGAAAAAAAACCGGGCAAGGCGCGCAGCACCTGGCCCGGAGCTTTCAACCGGCTTGCGCCGGATTTACTTGGCGGTGATGTCCATTTCGACGACCCCCAGACCGGGGAAATCGGCGCGCAGCGCTTCGCCACCATCAACGAAGAGCATGCCGGTGCAGCTGCCGGTGGTGACGAACTGCCCAGCCTTCAGGCCGCCGGCACGCACCGCCACGTGGTTGGCCAACCAGGTGACGAGACGGAAGATGTCACCCGCCGGGTTGCCACCAACCTTGTCCACCCAATGTTCGCCATCGGCATCGAGGATGGCGCGTTGCTGGGTCTGATCCATGCCGACGAGGTCGGCCCGGCCGTCGCCATACACGAAGGCTCCGTTGCCGAAGGCATCGGCAGCGAGGATCACGCGGCTCTGGTGGGCGTGCGTGGCGAGGCGATAGGTGACGATCTCGAAGGCCGGATGCACCGTGCCGATGGCCGCCATCACCTCTTCATGCGTGTACGGGCGGCCGATGGGCGGCAGGTCGGCTTTCATGCGTACGGCGATTTCGCACTCGATGCCGCACTGCCCCGCACGGTAAGCCGGCATGCGGTGACCGGAGGCGTAGATGGCGCCCGCCGGCATCGGTGCGCAGGTGGGCTCTGCGCCCGGCTCCTTGGCGCCCACTTTCCAGCCCCCGACGGGGCCCAGGGCGGTGGAGACGGCATCCTGGATGGCATAGGCTTCGGCAAAGTCGGCCGGCTCACAACCGGGCGGCAAGGCCTTCAGCAACACGACACGCTCACGAGCGTCGAGCAGCGCCTCGGCGGCGCGTTGAATGGCTTGCTTGTCCATGGCTCCTCTCCTGCCGGTGGTCCGGCATTGTGGCGCTGCCAGTTACCTGTTGCCGACCGCCGGAGCGGCAGGTTCGGGCGACCTTGGGCGCCTGTTAATCAACCTGTCGTGCAAAGGTGTCGCGCAGAACATTCTTCTGCACTTTGCCCATCGTATTCCTCGGCAGCTCGGGAAGGAAGAACACACGCTTGGGAACCTTGAAATTCGCAAGCTCGCCCTTCAGACGCGCCACCACGGCTGCTTCGTCGATCTGCGCGCCCGGCTCGGGCACGATCACGGCCGTCACCGACTCGCCGAAATCGGGGTGCGGCAAGCCGATCACGGCCGACTCGCGCACGCCTTCGATTTCGTCGATCCAGCCTTCGATCTCTTTCGGATAGACGTTGTAGCCGCCGGTGATGATGAGGTCTTTCGAGCGGCCCACCAGATGCACGTAGCCGCGCTGATCGACCAGCCCCAGATCGCCGGTGCGGAAGTAGCCGTCTTCGGTGAACTCCTCCGCGGTTTTCTCCGGCATGCGCCAGTAACCGGGGAAGATGTTCGGGCCACGCACCTGAACGTGGCCGGTTTCGTCACGCCCGAGCAGCTTGCCAGCGCCGTCGACGATGCGCAGCTCGACGCCCGGCAACGGGAAGCCCACCGTGCCGGCGCGACGCTCGCCGTCATACGGGTTGGAGGTGAGCATGACCGTCTCGGTCATGCCGTAGCGCTCGAGAATGGCCTGCCCGGTGCGCTGCTCGAATTCGCGGTGGGTTTCCGCCAGCAGCGGTGCCGAACCGGACACGAAGAGGCGCATGTGAGCGCACAGCTCGCGGTTGAAACCCTCCTGCTCGAGCAGGCGTGTGTACAGTGTCGGCACGCCCATGAACACGGTGGCGCGCGGCAGCAGCTTGAGCACCTTGTCGGCGTCGAAGCGCGGCTGCCACAGCATCAGGCTGCCGTTGAGCAGCGCACAGTGGCAGGCCACGAACAGACCGTGGGCGTGGAAGATGGGCAGGACGTGCAACACCACATCGCCCGGCACGAAGCCCCAGTATTTGTGCAGGGTTTGCGCGTTGGAGGCGAGGTTCAGATGCGTCAGCATCGCACCCTTGGAGCGCCCGGTGGTGCCCGAGGTGTACAGGATGCAGGCGAGGTCATCGTCAGCGCGTTGCACCGTGTCGAAGTGGTTCGACATGGTCGACGCACGCTCGGGCGCGGTGCCGTTACCGTGGTCGCCCAGCGTCAGCACGCCGGGGTTGCCGGCCTCGGCGGCGAGGTCGAGGAACAGGTCTTCGTGCGACGGGCTGCACACCACCAGGCGCGGCTCGGCATCGGCCAGGAAGTAGGCCAGTTCCTTGCGCTGGTAGGCCGAGTTGAGCGGCACGAAGATGGCGCCGGCGCGCAGGCAGGCGAGGTACAAAAACAGCGCTTCGGGTGACTTGTCGATCTGCACCACGATGCGGTCGCCCGGCAGCACGCCGAGCGAGGCGATCAGGTTGGCGTAACGCGCGCTGACGCGATCCAGCTCGCCGTAGGTGTGGACGGCACCCGATTCGGTCTCCAGCGCCGGAGCGTCGGGGGATTCGGGAAAACCGCTTTTCAGCGTCAGATACAGGTTTTTGTTTTGCATTTCGTCGAAGTTCGCGAGTTTCCGGGGTTCGAAGTATGGTTCGCGCGCGCTGCCGGGGTCAAACACCGCCAGCGCGCGGAAATCAGTTCAAATGCTCGGCCAGCACCACCGCCACGTGCAACGCCTTGCGCTGGGCACCGTCGGCGATCTGATGCCGGCAGCTCGTGCCGTCGGCCACGATGATGGCATCCGGCGCGCTGCGCACGGCGGGCAACAGCGAAAGCTCGGCCATCTTCATCGACGCCTCGTAGTGCGAAGCCTCGTAGCCGAATGCGCCGGCCATGCCGCAGCATGAGGATTCGATCAACTCGGGTTTGGCATCTGGGATCATGCGCAGTACGTCGAGCACCGGCGCCACCGCGGCAAAGGCCTTCTGGTGGCAATGACCGTGCACCTTGATGGGCTTGCCGGCGGCGCGCAGCTTGAGCTGGAAACGCCCAGCCTTTGCTTCGGCGGCGATGAACTCCTCGAAGAGCTGCGCGCGCGCAGCCACTTTCTTTGCCGTATCGCCAAAGCCCATCACCAGCATCTCGTCACGCAGACTGAGCAGACAGGACGGCTCCAGCCCGACGATCGCCAGCCCCTTTTCGGCGAACGGCAGCATCGCGGCAAGCAGCTTGGAGGCATTGTCGCGCGCCTCATCCATCATGCCGGCGGCAAGGTAGGTGCGGCCGCAGCACAGATTGCCGCCGCTCTTGCCCTGCGCCGCATGCACGGAGTACCCGGCCGCCTGCAGCACGCGCACGGCGGCCACGGCATTCTCGGAATCGAGGAAGCCGTTGAAGGTATCGACGAACAGCACCACGCCTTTGTCAGCGGCCAGCACCTCTTCGCGACTGGCCAGACGCAGCTTGCGCGCCTCACGCCAGAAGGTGTCGCTGCGCCACTTGGGCAGACTGCGCTGCGCCGACAGGCCGAGCATCTTTTCGCTGAGTGCGGCGAAGCCGGGAATCGTGTCGCGCAGGTTGAACAACCACGGCAGCTTGCTGGCGATGCCGGCGTAGGCCGGCACGTGGGCGATGAGTTTGTCTTTCAACGATACGCCGAAGCGGCGCGCGCGGTGGGCCTGCACCTCGTACTTCATCTTGGCCATGTCCACGCCGGTGGGGCAGTCGCGCTTGCAGCCCTTGCAACCGACGCACAGGTCCATGGCTTCCTTGACCAGATCACCGGTCAGCGCGTCGTCACCCAGCTTGCCCGACAGCGCCATGCGCAAGGTGTTGGCGCGGCCGCGCGTGAGGTGCATTTCGTCGCGCGTGACGCGGTAGCTCGGGCACATGGTGCCGGCGTCGAACTTGCGGCAGTGGCCGTTGTTGTTGCACATCTCGACGGCCTTGGCGAAGCCGTGCGTGGTGTCGCCGCCGGTGCCGGGGGCAGTGGTTTCCTCCGTCACCGGATCGTTCTGCACATCCCACGCCGACCAGTCGAACACCGGCTTGAGGTCGATGGTGCGATAGGTGGGCGGATAGCGGAAGAGACTGTCGTCGGTCATCTTCGGCGGGTCGATGATCTTGCCGGGATTGAGCAGGTTGGCGGGGTCGAGGTGGTTCTTCAGCGCGCGGAAGGCGTCGTTGATTTTCGGGCCGAACTGCCACTCGATCCACTCCCCGCGGCACAGGCCGTCGCCGTGCTCGCCGCTGTAGGCGCCCTTGTACTTGCGCACCAGTGCGGCGGCCTCTTCGGCAATCGCGCGCATCTTGCTGGCACCGTCGCGGCGCATGTCGAGAATCGGCCGCACGTGCAGCGTGCCGACCGAGGCGTGGGCATACCAGGTGCCGCGCGAGCCGTATTTGGCGAAGACTTCGGTGAGGCCGTCGGTGTATTCGGCCAGGTGCTCCAGCGGTACGGCACAGTCCTCAATGAAAGACACCGGTTTGCCGTCGCCCTTGAGGCTCATCATGATGTTGAGGCCGGCCTTGCGCACTTCCCACAGCGCCTTCTGGGCCGTTTCGTCGGGCATTTCGACGACGCTGCCGTGCAGGCCCAGATCGCCCATCAGCTCGACCAGTTGCTGCAACTGGCGCAGCAGCGCGGCGCGGTCATCACCGGAAAACTCCACCAGCAAAATGGCCGCGGGCTTGCCGATCAGCGCGGTCTCGATCACCGGGCGGAAGGCCGGGTTGTTCATCGACAGCTCGATCATCGTGCGGTCGACCAGTTCCACGGCGGTCGGCCCCAGCTTGACGATGTGCTGGGCCGAATCCATGGCTTTGGGGAAGGTCGGGAAGTTCACCACCCCCAGCACCTTGGACTTAGCCAGCGGCGAGAGCTTGAGCTTGAGGCTCTTCGTGACCGACAGCGTGCCTTCCGAGCCGATCAGCAGGTGCGCGAGGTTCACGCTGCCGTCGGTGGTGTAGGGCTTCTCGCTCATCGGATGGAAGACGTCGAGGTTGTAGCCCGCCACGCGGCGCATCACGCGCGGCCACATGGCTTCGATTTCCGGGTGCAGGGTGTCGACCAGGCCGCGCACATAGTCGGCGAGCACGCGCTCCTTGTCGCCCAGGCCATCGACCGGGCCGAGCGCCAGTTCCGAGCCGTCCGCCAGCCAGGCATTCACGCCCAGCACGTTGTGCACCATGTTGCCGTAGGCAATCGAACGGCTGCCGCAGGAGTTGTTGCCGGCCATGCCGCCCAGCGTCGCCTGTGCCGAAGTGGACACATCCACCGGGTACCACAGGCCGTGCGGCTTCAATTGCGCGTTGAGGTGGTCGAGCACGATGCCCGGCTCGACCTCGACCGTGCCAGCCTCGACGTCGAAATCCAGCACCTTGCGCAAGTACTTGGTGTTGTCGATGACCAGCCCGGCGCCGATGGTCTGACCGCACTGCGAGGTGCCGCCGCCGCGCGAGGTGATCGGCACCTTGAGATCGCGCGCGATGTCGATGGCGGTGGCCACGTCCTGCGGCGTTTTCGGCACGAACACGCCGGTGGGGATGATCTGGTAGATCGAAGCATCGGTAGCGTAGCGCCCGCGCGAAGCGGGGTCGAACAACACCTCACCGGTGGTTTCTGCCGCCAGCCGCCGCGCCAGATCGGCCGCTTCGGGCGTGCCGCGACGCGCGAGTTCACTCGTTGCGGTATGCGCGTTGTCACGGGTGATTTCGAGCGGCAACGGCTTGTTCATTCGCTTTCCTTTTTCGCCGGGTGCAGCCGGCCCGAGCGCATCAGGTCGATGACCGTGTCGCGCTTGACCAGCAGGTGAGTGATGAGCAGCGCACGCAGGCCTTCGGCATCGCGCGTGGCGAGCATCTCGACCATTTTTTCGTGCTCGTCGAGAGCTTGATCCCACTTGCCGCCATCAAGGTTGGAACGAAAGCGCAGCACCTGCAGGCGCGCATTCACCGTGCGCCAGGTCTGCGCCAGCACCGGGTTGCGGGCGGCGGCATTGATGCGTTCATGAATGGCAGCGTTGAGCCGGTAGTAGGTGGGCAGATCGCGTCGCGCGTGGGCGGCGCACATCTCGAAATGCAGCGCGCGGATCTCGGCCAGCTCCTGGTCGGTGATGCGTCGCGCCGCCAGTTCGCCGGACAGGCCTTCAAGGCCGGCGATCACCTCGAAGGTATCGAACACGTCCTGCTCGTCGAGCTGGGCAACCACCGCGCCGCGGTTCGGCAGCAGTTCGACCAGCCCTTCGGCGGCGAGCATCTTGATGGCCTCGCGCAGCGGCGTGCGCGAAACGTTCATGACCTCGCACAGCTCGCGTTCGTTGAGTTTGACACCGGGGGCCATGTCGCCCTCGATGATGCGTTGGCGCAGCCGGTTCGCCACTTCTTGATGCAGCGACTGGCGCGGGATAGAGACGATGTTGTTCATGGTCTTCTTAATTTTGTATGCAAATTGGCGTGGGTACGCGAGGCCATTATAGCCGCTGATAAACAGAGTTTGGTTGACAAACGTATTTTGTATGCAAAACTGAGCGTACCGTTTGGAGGAAACCTGAATGTTGAACCTTGATGCACATCCCAGCGGCCGGCACTTTCTGCAGATCCCCGGCCCGAGCCCCGTACCCGACCGCATCCTGCGGGCGATGAGCCTGCCGACGATCGACCATCGTGGCCCCGAATTCGGCGTGCTCGGCCTGCAGGTGCTGGCCGGCATCCAGAAGATCTTCAAGACCAAGCACCCGGTCATCATCTACCCGGCGTCCGGCACCGGCGCGTGGGAAGCCGCGCTGGTGAACGTCACCAACCCCGGCGACCTCGTGCTGATGTACGAAACCGGCCACTTCTCGTCGCTGTGGCACAAGATGGCTTCGCGCCTGGGTGTTAAGACCGAGTTTCTGTCCCTGCCGGGCACCGACGACACCGGCCTGCCGGTAACGTGGCGCAACGGCGTGCAGGCTGACCTGATCGAAAAGCGCCTGCGCGAAGACAGCAGCCATCAGATCAAGGCCGTGTGCGTGGTGCACAACGAAACCTCGACCGGCGTCACCTCGGACATCGCCGCCGTGCGCCGCGCCATCGACGCGGCCAAGCACCCGGCGCTGCTGATGGTCGACACCATCTCGGGCCTGGCCTGCGCGGACTTCCGCCACGACGAATGGGGCGTTGACGTCACCGTCTCCGGCTCGCAGAAGGGCCTGATGCTGCCGCCGGGCATCAGCTTCAACGCCATCTCGCCCAAGGCCATCGAGGTCAGCAAGAAGGCCACCATGCCCAAGGCCTACTGGGCGTGGGACGAAATCCTCGAAGGCAACAAGACGGGCTACTGGCCGTACACCCCCAACACTAACCTGCTGTACGGCCTGCACGAAGCGGTCGAGATGCTGCTGGGCGAAGGGCTGGACAACGTCTTCGCGCGTCATCAACGCTGGGGCGCAGGCGTGCGCAAGGCAGTCGAGACCTGGGGCCTGCCGGTGCAGTGCGCTGACGCAGCCGTGTATTCCCCGGTGCTGACCGGCGTGATCACGCCGCAAGGCGTGGATGCCGATGCCATCCGCCGTCTGATCTACGAACGCTTCGACATGTCGCTGGGCACCGGTCTGGGCAAGGTCAAGGGCCGCATGTTCCGCATCGGCCACCTGGGTGACTGCAACGACCTGACGCTGATGGCCACGCTGTCAGGCGTCGAGATGGGCCTCAAGCTGGCCGGCGTGAAGCTGGCGGGCAGTGGTGTTCAAGCCGCCATGGAGTACTTCATGGCCCACCCGCAACAATCCGGACTGAAGGTCGCGGCCTGAGCAGGCATTTGCAGCACCTCCGCCGGGGACCACCCCGGCGGGGCAGTCGAAAGATATCGACGTAACAACAAAGAGAGGAGACACAAGCATGTTCAAGATGAAGAGAATCATCGCCGCAGGGGTTTTCGCGATGGCAGCGGGCGGTCTGACTGCCACCGCACATGCCCAGGTCGAGGTCAAACTCGGTCACGTCGGCGGGCCGGGCTCGCTGTTCGAGCAATCTGCCAATGAATTCGCCCGCGTGGCCAACGAGCGCCTCGGCAATCGCGGCAAGGTCGTGGTGTTCGGCTCCAGCCAGCAAGGCTCGGACGCCGAAATGATGCAGAAGCTGCGCCTCGGCACACTCGAGCTGGCGCTGCCTTCGACGGTCATGACGTCCACGGTCGAAGCCTTCGGCATGTTCGAAATGCCGTATCTGGTGAAGAACCGCGAGCACATGAAGAAGATCGAGAACGAGGTGCTGTGGCCGACCCTCGCCCCGATGGTCGAGGACAAGGGCTACAAGATTCTCGGCGTGTGGGAAAACGGCTTCCGCCACGTCACCAACAACGTGCGCCCGATCGTCAAGCCGGAAGACATGAAAGGCCTGAAACTGCGCGTGCCGCAGGGCATCTGGCGCGTGAAGATGTTCCAGGCCTACGGCGCCAACCCGTCACCGATGGCGCTGTCGGAAGTCTTCGTGGCGCTGCAGACGGGCGTGATGGACGGGCAGGAGAACCCGTTCACGCAGATCTACTCGTCGAAGCTGCAGGAGGTGCAGAAGTTCATCTCGCTGACCGGCCACGTGTATACCCCGGCCTATCTGACGGCGGGCAAGCGCAAGTTCGAGTCGCTGCCGAAAGAAGTGCAGGAAATCCTGGCGAAAACCGCCAAAGACGTTCAGCCCTTCGTGTATGAGACGGCTGCCCGCCTCGACGAAGAGCTGCTGGAGAAGATCGCTCAGGCAGGCACCAAGGTGAATGAAGCCGACAAGGACGCCTTCATCGCAGCCAGCAAAGGCGTGTATGAAGAGTTCGGCAAAGCCGTCCCGGACGGTTCCAAGCTGGTCGATAAGGCCATCGAGCTCGGCGCCGGCATGTAAGCGCTCGCTGCGAGCCCTGTCGGCGTGCAGCCGGCAGGGCCGCAAGGTTTCACCGCCTCATTCTCCAGGATTCACGAATCGTGCTCACTACGCTACGAACCCTGTTCGACCGGGTGATGACGACCATCGTCATTACCCTCCTCGGTTCGCTCGCAGTCATCGTGCTGATGGGCGTTTTCTACCGAAAAATGGGCTGGTCGCTCGTCTGGTACGACGAGGGGGCCTCCATTCTGCTGGCCTGGCTGACCTACTACGGCGCCGCGCTGGCCGCACTCAAACGCGCCCACATCGGCTTCCCCGGTCTGGTCAATTCGTTCCAGCCTTCCTTGCGTGTCCCCGTTGTGCTGCTTGCCGAAGTCATCATCATCGTGTTCTTCGCGGTGATGGCCTGGTACGGCTACCAGGTGCTCGTGATCCTTCAGGGCGACACCATGGTGAGCCTGCCCAGCATTCCGGTGCAGCTCACGCAGTCGGTCATCCCCATCGGGTGTGTGCTGTTCGTCATCGCGCAGTTGCTCAGCCTGCCTGACGTGCTTGCCCAGGCACGCGGCAAGGGCATCGTCGATGCCGAAGAACGGGAACTCGAGGAGGCACTGAAAAAATGACCGGCATCCTGATGCTCCTGGGCCTGCTGGCCCTGATTCTGATCAACGTGCCCATCGGCGTGGCATTGGGCGTGACCGCCACCGTCACCATGGTGCTGGCACATGGCAGCGATTCGCTGCTGTCGGCGGCCATCACCATGTTCTCGGGCGCCACCAACTTCCCGCTGCTGGCGATTCCGCTGTTTATCCTGGCCGGGGCCATCATGAACTCGTCGAGCCTGTCACGCCGCCTGATCGCCTTTGCTTCGGCCATCTTCGGCTGCATCAAGGGCGGCCTGGCGATGGTGAACATCGGCACTTCGCTGTTCTTCGCCGAAATCTCCGGCTCGGCGGTGGCCGACGTGGCCGCGATGGGTTCGATCCTCATCCCGGCGATGAAGAAGAACGGCTACCCGAAAGAGTTCGCCGCGGCCGTGACGTCGTCCTCGGCAACGCTGGCGGTGATCATTCCGCCGTCGATCCCGATGATTCTGTATGCCGTCATGGCCGACGCCTCGGTGGTGCAGATCTTCGTGGCCGGCATCGTGCCGGGCGTGCTCGGCGGCGCCATGATGTTCGGCCTCGCCTACTGGTACGCGGTGCGCTACAACTACCCGGTCGAAGAGGTGTTCAGCTGGCAGCGCTTGAAGCAGACTGGCAAGGACGCCGGCTGGGCCTTCCTGCTGCCGCTGATCATCCTTGGCGGCATCTTCGGCGGCTGGGTGACGGCCACCGAAGGCGCAGCGCTGGCAGTGCTAGCGGCGCTCTTCATCGGCGGCGTGATCTACCGCGAACTCAATTGGCGCCACCTGTACGAGTCGATGCTCGACGGCGGCATCCAGACCGCGGTGGTGATGTTGCTGGTGGCCTCGTCGGCCGTACTCGGCCACGTCCTCACCGAGCTGCAGATGCCGCAACAGATCGCCGCATGGATGACCTCGCTGACGGACAACAAGTACTACGTCCTGATGATGCTGAACGTGTTCTTCCTGGTGTGCGGGCTGTTCCTGCACTCCGCAGCAGCCATTATCCTGGTGGTACCCATCGTCATGCCGCTGGTGAATGCGGTGGGCATTGATCCGGTGCATTTCGGCCTGATCGTCACCCTCAACCTCGGCATCGGTCAGCAGACCCCGCCGGTGGCTTCGGTGCTGGCCGCCTCGTGCTCCATCGCCAAGGCCGACATGTGGAAGGTGACCAAGGTGAACCTGCCCTTCATCGGCGTGCTGTTCTTCCTGCTAATGATGGTCACCTACGTTCCGGCCATCCCGATGTACCTGGTGGAAACCTTCTACCGTTGATGCAACCCGGCCCCGGGCACGCCCCGGGGCCGTTTTCACGAGATTCCCCATGAGTGACGGCACTGTTCATTTCGCCATCGAGGCCGGTGTGGCCGCGGTGACATTCGACCGCCCGCAGGCGCGCAACGCCATGACCTGGGCCATGTATGCCCAACTCGGCGAACTGTGCGAACGCCTGCGTGACGACACGTCCGTTCGCGTGGTCACCTTCCGCGGCGCCGGCGGCGAAGCCTTCGTGGCCGGCACCGACATCGAACAATTCCGCGATTTCGACGGCGACGCCGGCGTGGATTACGAACGCAAGATCGACGCCTGCATCGGCCTGCTCGAAGGCCTACCGATGCCCACCGTGGCCATCGTCGAAGGCTGGTGCGTCGGCGGCGGGCTGGCGATTGCCACCGCCTGCGACTTCCGCGTGGCCACACCCAACGCACGCTTCGGCCTGCCGATTGCCCGCACGCTGGGCAACACCCTGTCGATTCCCAACCTGGCACGCCTGACCGAAGCCTTCGGCCAGCAACGCCTCAAGCGCATGCTGATGCTGGCCGAAATGCCCGACGCGGCCGAGGCACTGGCATGCGGCTACCTGCAGCAGGTAAGCGAGGCCGCCGAACTCGACGCAGTGGCCGCCAAACTGGTGTCGCGCCTTGCCGCGCTGGCCCCAATCACGCAGCGCACGGTGAAAGAAGGCATGCGCCGCCTCACCAACCACAGCCTGCCCAACGGCGAAGACCTCATCCACGCCTGCTACGGCAGCGAAGACTTCCGCGAAGGCGTCGACGCCTTCGTAGGCAAACGCAGCCCGCAGTGGAAAGGTCGCTGAGCACACAGCCGCCCTGTCGTCATTGCGAGGAGCGCAGCGACGGGTAGAGGCGCAGACCGTAGGGCGCAATAAGCGAAGTGCATTGCGCCGTATTGGCCAATCATCCGGCGGATTACGCTGCGCTAATCCGCCCTACGGGAATGGCATTGCCATTCTGGAAGGCGCCCCCCTTCTGAGCCGCTGAGCGTAGAGTGCTCGCAGCGAAGGAACCCCGAAGGGGCGGTGAAGAGGGCGGGCTCGATGCTTCCTTTCTTGCCGCGCAGCAAGAAAGGAAGTCGCCCGCCGAGGCGAAATCCCGACCGGTCGAGGCATTCAGCAGCACAAGCCCCGCGAGACGGCATGTGCCTATTTGATCCACCCAACCCCATCACGACAATGAACAAGACTCTCGATTTCCGCAGCGACACCGTCACCCAGCCCTCGCGCGAAATGAAGCAGGCCATGATCGATGCCCCGCTCGGCGACGACGTGCTGGGCGACGACCCCACCGTCAATCGCCTGCAGGACATGGCCGCCGAACTGCTCGGATTCGAGGCCGCGCTGTTCGCCCCGAGCGGCACGCAGACCAACACCATCGCCATGATGTGCCACTGCGCACGGGGCGACGAAGCCATCGTCGGCCAGCACTGGCACACCTACCGCTGGGAAACCGGCGGCATGGCCGTGCTCGGCTCGATCCAGCCGCAGCCATTGGAAAACCAGCCCGACGGCACCATCGCACTCGGCGACATCGAAGGCGCCATCAAGATCGACGACCCGCACTTCGCACGCACGCGCCTCGTCGTGCTCGAGAACACCACCGGTGGCAAAGTGCTCCCGCCCGCCTACATGCGCGAGGTGCTGGCGCTGGCCAAACGCCGCGGGCTGGTCACCCACATCGACGGCGCGCGTCTGTTCAACGCTGCGGTGGCGCGCGTCGAGCAGGATGGCGGACACCCGATGGACCGTGCGCACGAAATCTGCGCCGGCTGGGATTCACTGTCGCTGTGCCTGTCGAAAGGCCTCGGCGCGCCGGTCGGCTCGCTGGTGCTGGGCAGCAAGCCCTTCATCGCCGAAGCCAAGCGCGTGCGCAAGATGCTCGGCGGCTCGATGCGCCAGGCCGGCATGCTGGCCGCCGCGGGCATCTACGCACTGGAGAACAACGTGCGCCGCATGGCCGACGACCACGCCAACGCACGCCATCTGGCCGATGGCCTGCGCCAGGCCGTGGCTGGCAACACCAAGCTCGCCGGCAAGGTCGAGGTGCCGGACGCCAACACCAACATTCTGTTCATCGACGTCTCGCCGGAAATTTCCGACGCCCTTCTTGCCCACCTGGGCAAGCACCGCATCAAGGTCTCGGGCGGGCCGTATCAGTCGAGCACGAAGAAGGTGCAGCGCGTGCGCTGGATCACGCACCTGGATGTCACGCGGGAGGATGTCGAGCGCGCCGTCGAGGTGGTGGCTGCGTTTTGAGGGTGCTCGCGGTGAGCACGGCTGGGCGGCACGGCTCGCTCCCGCCCAGCCCAGCCCAGCCCAGCCCAGCCCAGCCCAGCCCCTTGAGCGCGCGCTCATTTTTTGAGCCAAGTCCAACGGGGATTTGCTGTGCTAGGGGAGTTCGTTGCTTTGAGCTTGACCGGCCGGGAGTTCGCCCCGGCGGGCGACCCACTTTCTTGTCGCGCGACAAGAAAGTAGGCAAAGAAACGCGCCCTCCTCGCCGCCCCTTCGGGGTCCCTTCGCTTCGAGCACTCCCGGCGGCCGGCCTTGCAAACTCGCGTGCCGCTCAAACAGCAAGGCCGGAGAGCCCCGCCGTGAGCACTCTGCGCTCAGCGGCTCAGAAGGGATGGGTACACACGACGTGCGCTGAGGCGGAAGCCATTTTCTTTGGCGCTGCGCCTCTACCCGTCATTGCGAGCGCAGCGCGGCAATCCAGTGACTCTGCCACTTGCACGCGCTGCGAGATTGCCGCGTCGCTGCGCTCCTCGCAATGACGGTAGAGCGGTTGTGCACTCGGCACCTCTGCGCTTCCGAATGGCACTACGAACAAACCCAAAGCCCAACCCAACTACCCAAAAAAAAACGTGCCGCACCGCGCGCACCCATCCTCCCCTCAGAAGCGCCGAGCGCAGGGGGATTTCGACGGAGTTGTCCGGTCCTGCTGCTTGAGCGAAGCGAGTTCAGGACCGGCCGGCGAAATCCCACGAAGCGAGGGAACCCCGAAGGGGCGCGGATGCGGGGTGCACTCAATGCCTACTTTCTTGTTGCATCACAAGAAAGTAGGTCGCCCGCCGGGGCGAGTCCCGGCCAGTCAAGCCCTACACAACGAACTCCCCCAAAAACAGCCCAAAACCACAAAGCAGCCAAACCAGCCCGGCCCATACTCACGAGCACAAAAAAACGCCACGGTCTCCCGTGGCGTTTTCCTATTCATCGCAACCGCGATCAGAACTTGTCCGTCACAGCCCCTTCGGAAGCAGAGCAGGCCGTCTTGGCGAACTTGGCCAAGGCGCCACGCGTGTAACGCGGCGGCATCGGCTTCCAGTTGGCGCGGCGGCGCTCCATTTCGGCGTCGTCGATGTGCACCGTGATCACATCGTTGTCAGCATCGATGGTGATCTTGTCGCCGGTCTCAACCAGCGCGATCGGGCCACCCTCCGCCGCTTCCGGCGTGATGTGGCCGACCACGAAGCCGTGGCTGCCGCCCGAGAAGCGGCCGTCGGTGATCAGTGCCACGTCCTTGCCCAGGCCCTTGCCCATGATGGCCGAGGTCGGGCTGAGCATTTCGCGCATGCCGGGGCCGCCCTTGGGGCCTTCGTAGCGGATCACCAGCACGTCGTGCGCCACCACCGTGCCGTCGAGGATGCGGTCAAGCGCTTCCTCTTCGGAGTGGAACACGCGCGCGTTGCCGGTGAACTGCGTGCCTTCCTTGCCGGTGATCTTGGCCACCGCGCCACCGGGGGCGAGGTTGCCGTAAAGGATGCGCAGGTGGCTGTCTTTCTTGATCGGCTTGTCGAGCGGGCGAATGATTTCCTGACCGGCCGGGTATGGCGCGACGCTGGCGAGGTTCTCGGCCAGGGTCTTGCCGGTGACGGTCATGCAGTCACCGTGCAGCATGCCGGCATCGAGCAGAATCTTCATCAGCGGCTGAATACCGCCGATCTCCACCAGCTCGCTCATCATGAAGCGGCCTGACGGGCGCAGGTCGGCCAGCAGCGGGGTGCGCTTACCGATTTCGGTGAAGTCATCCAGCGACAGATCCACGTCGCACGAATGCGCCATGGCGATCAGGTGCAGCACGGCGTTGGTCGAGCCGCCCAGCGTGATGATTACGGTGATGGCGTTTTCGAAGGCCTTGCGCGTCATGATGTCGCGCGGCTTGATGTCGAGGTCGAGCAGCTTCATGACGGCTTCGGACGCGCGGCGGCAGTCTTCCATCTTGTTGCTCGACACGGCGTTCTGCGCCGACGAGCCCGGCAGGCTCATGCCCAGCGCCTCGATGGCCGAGGCCATGGTGTTGGCGGTGTACATGCCGCCACAGGAGCCGGGGCCGGGGATGGCGGTGTCTTCGACGTCCTTCACTTCCTTCAGCGTCATGGTGCCGCGCGCGTGGGCGCCGACTGCCTCGAACACCGAGATGATGTCGGTGTGGTTCTTGCCCGGCTTGATGGTGCCGCCGTACACAAACACCGACGGGCGGTTCAGGCGGGCGATGCCCATGATGCAGCCCGGCATGTTCTTGTCGCAGCCACCGATGGTGACCAGGCCGTCAAAGCCCTCACAGCCGGCTACCGCTTCGATGGAGTCGGCGATGATCTCGCGCGACACCAGCGAGTACTTCATGCCCTCGGTGCCGTTGGCGATACCGTCGGAGATGGTGATGGTGTTGAAGATCACGCCCTTGCCGCCGGCCGCATCAGCGCCGCGCGCAGCTTCTTCGGCGAGGCCGTTGATGTGCATGTTGCACGGCGTGACGTTGCTCCAGGTCGAGGCGATGCCGATCTGCGGCTTCTTGAAATCCTCGTCGGTGAAGCCCACGGCGCGCAGCATCGCGCGGCCGGGCGCCTTGCTGATGCCGTCGACGACTTCGGCGGAATACTTGCGGCGTTTGTCGGTGGTCATGGCGTGTTCCTGAACGGGTTGATCGATTGCCGCAGGCCTGCCGCGACAAAACACCGGATTTTACCGAAAGAGTCGGCTTCGAGCCGTGAATTGCAGCCGTTAACGCAAAAGGCCGGGCTCACGTCCCGGCCTTTCGTCATGCGGCGGCGAATGCCTCAGGCAATCGAGACGACTTCGATCTCGAAGGTCAGGTCCTTGCCGGCCAGCGGGTGGTTGGCGTCAACGGTGATCGACGCTTCTTCGATGCCGATCACGCGCACCGGCACCGGACGGCCATCGTGCGTCTGCATCTGCAGTTGCTGACCGATTTCGAGCTGGATCTCGGCCGGGATGTTGCCGCGCGGCACTTCGATCACGCCTTCGGCGCTGTGCGGGCCGTAAGCTTCGCCCGACGGAATCTGGGCGGTGGTCTTCTCGCCCGCGGCGAGGCCGGTGACGGCCTTCTCGAAGCCGGGGATCAGCTGGCCGGAGCCAACCTTGAACTCGAGCGGATCTTTGCCGACCGAGGAATCAAACACCGTGCCGTCATCAAGCTTGCCGGTGTAATGAACGCGGATGGTATCGCCGTCTTTGACTTGTGCCATGAGCACCTCCTGTATGCGTGCGTGAGCCGAAACTCCACCGTTTGCGCATGCGGCGGGTGAAGCACGTAAGGGCAATACCATACAGCAACCGCCCCCACATGGCTAACCCGCGGGCGGTCAGATGACGGCATGATCACTCGTTTTCGACGTACATCGCGGCAGAAATCGTCTGCTGCATGCACGCCGCTCAGACGGCCTCCTGCGCCTCCTCTTCACGCATCATCCAGCGCGGAAAGGGGTCGTCGAAGTGCTCCCACGCACCCGGCCCGGCGGCCATCTCCGCGTCGCTCAGCAGGCAGGCATCAAAGCCGGCACGCAGCGCCGCTTCGTCCATGCCCATGCCGATCATCACCAGCTCCTGCTGGCGGTCACCAAAGGGCTCGACCCATCGCGCGCGGACGTTGGCCAGGCTGTCATCATCCTGCGGCCAGTGCTCGCGCGGCACGCCGGCCCACCACAGGCCGCCCAGCTCATGGCGCGTGAGCGCACCCGCCTGCGACCAACTGCCCACCAGATCAAGCCGGCTGGCGAGCCAGAAGTAGCCTTTGGAGCGCACCACGCCGGGCCAGTCTTCGTTGATCCACCGGAAGAAGCGCTGTGGGTGGAAGGGGCGGCGCGCGCGGTACACGAAGCTCGCGATGCCGTATTCCTCGGTTTCCGGCGTGTGCTCGCCCCGCAGCTCGCGCAGCCAGCCCGGCGCGTTGGCGGCCTGCTCGAAGTCGAAGCGGCCGGTGTCGAGCACGCGCTCGAGCGGCACACGGCCGAATTCGGAATACACGATGTCGGCGCGCGGGTTGAGACCACGCAGCATGGCCGCCAGGCGCTCGCGCTGTTCATCGCTGACCTGATCGATCTTGTTCAGCACCAGCACGTCGCAGAACTCGATCTGCTCGACCAGCAGGTCGACCACCGCGCGGTTGTCCTCTTCACCCAGGCTTTCGCCGCGGTCGGCCAGAAAGTCGTGCGAGCCGTAGTCGCGCAGGAAGTTACAGGCGTCGACCACCGTCACCATGGTGTCGAGGCGCGCGATGTCGGACAGACTGCGGCCGTCTTCGTCGCGGAAGGTGAAGGTCTCGGCCACCGGCAGTGGCTCGGAGATGCCGGTGGATTCGATCAGCAGGTAGTCGAAACGCCCTTCGTCGGCGAGGCGGCGGATCTCCACCAGCAGGTCTTCCCGCAGCGTGCAGCAGATACAGCCGTTAGACATCTCGACCAGCTTTTCTTCGGCTCGCGACAACGCCGCACCGCCGTCGCGCACCAGCCGCGCATCGATGTTCACGTCCGACATGTCATTGACGATGACCGCCACCTTGCGGCCTTCGCGGTTGTTCAGCACATGGTTGAGCAGCGTGGTCTTGCCGGCACCGAGAAAGCCGGACAGCACGGTCACCGGCAGGCGGCGGAGGGCGGAATCAGGGGCAGTAGTCGTCATGAAAGGCTCCGGGAAAAGTCGTCACAAATGCGATGATATATTGTTGCATTCATGAATACGACCCCGGAGCGGGGAAGAAGCCTCGCGGCTCAGTCGTCGAGGCGTTCGAACAGCACGTCCTGCGCGCCCTGCCACAGCACCTTTTCGCCCAGCGCACGCAGGTGTTCGCGCCCTTCGACGATGGTCAGGAAGTGGTTGCCCGCCAGCGGGCCGAGCTTGCTGGCGAAGCTGCAGGCGCCGTAGGCCAGGATGACCTCGGTTTCGCTGTAGCCGCCGGGGTAGAACAGCACCTCGCCCGGAGCCGGATGGGCGGTGGCGTTCTCGAAGCCAAAGCCCGGCTCGAAATCACCCAGCGGCACCCAGCAGCCCTCGCCGCTCCAGCGCACGTGAATCAATTGCGTGCGCCACGGCAGCAGACCGAGAAAGGCCGCGACGGTCTTCGGCGCTGCAGCCACCGTCTCGGCCACGAAAACCTGCTCGCCTGCGGTGATGCGGATGCGCGCCATGCTCACTTGCGCCCGATGAGCTTGCCCAGAGCGGGCGACAGGCCTTTCCAGTCTTTCACCGGCGGCGGCGCGTAACTGCCGGCCGAACCGCCACGCGGCGCCAGCGCGGCGAGTGATTCGGCATGACGCACGGCGCTGGAAACGCCATCGACCACCGGCACCGGAATGCGGTCGGCAATGGTGCGCGCCAGACCGGCCAGCGGTGCACCGGCGATGATGATGACGTCGGCGCCGTCCTCGCGGATGGCGGCCTCGCACAGCGCCAGCAACTGCGGACCCATGTCGGCCTGCACGGTGCCGATATTGGGCAGCGCCTCATCCAGGCAACGGATGCTGGCAAGCCGGCTCGACAGACCGTGCATGTCGACCGTCTCCTGATACCAGGCGCGGATGCGGCGCGAGATGGCGACAATCGAAAAACGCCCGCCGAGCATGGAGGCGCTCATCAGCGCGGCCTCGGTCATGCCCACCACGGGAATCGGCAGCATCTCGCGCGCGGCCGCGAGGCCAGGGTCACCGAACGCGGCGACGATGGCGGCATCGTGGCCCGCGTAGTGCTCGGCCAGTTCGTTGAGCACGGCAAAGCCGCCCACTGCGGCTTCGGCACGCGTCTCGATGTAGGCCACGCCGAAGGGCGCGGTGCGCATCGTCAGCTCGGTGTTGGCGGCGATGGTACGACGCGCTTCAGCCTCAATCAGGTCGGTGACGCTTTGCGAGATGTTGGGGTTGATGATGAGGAGCTTCATGTTGCGTGGTTTCCTTTCAGACTTGCGCGCGGGCACGTGCCCACAGCGCTTCCGAGGCGGCCTGCGCGTCGACGAGGATGGCGTCCTGATCGGCGTGCACCAAGCGCCCGCCTTCGACCACCACATCACCATCGCACACCACCAGCGCCACGTCGCGGCCCTGCGCACAGTGCACCAGATTTCCGAGCGTTTCGATGTGCGGCACGAGATGCGGGCGGCGGAAATCGAAGGCCACCAGATCGGCCTTTTTGCCGAGCGTGATCGAGCCGATCTGGTCTTGCAGGCCGAGCGCGCGGGCACCGTTGATGGTGGCCATTTCGAGTACGTGATGCGGCTGCCAGAAGTCGTCGATGCGCTCTTCCTGGATGCGGCCGACCATCAGCGCCCAGCGCATCACCTCGATCATGTCGCCATGCATGTTGTCGGTGGCCAGCGCGATGTTGGCACCGGCGCGGCGCAGCCGGCTGGTGGGGGCGATACGCCCGCCCTGCGCGTTGCCGCGCGGCACGTGGGCGACGTTGATGTGCGCCCGGCCGATGCGCTCGAGATCGCTGTCCGACACGTACATGCAGTGCGCGGCGGTGTAGCGGTGGTCGAGCAGGCCCACGTCCTCGATGAGCTCGGTCGGCGTCATGCCGTCACGCTCCTGCACGCGGGCATTTTCCTTGCGGCTTTGCGACAGGTGGCCGTTCACGTTCACGCCGAGGCGGTCGCGCTCGGCCGCAACTTTCTTGAGCAGCGTGCGCGAGCAGGTGTCCGGCGCATGCGCGGCGAATTCGAAGCCCAACCGGCCGTCGAACTTGCCACGCCAGCGCTCGCACAGCGCCACGGCCTCACCCAGCGTCTTGTCGCCGATCTCGTCGCGGTGCTCCCACACGCCTTCATGCACGCGCGAGAAATCCACGTCGTGAATGCGCCCGCAGGTGATCACGCGCATGCCCAGCTCGCCCATTGCCGGCAGGGTAAGGTCGGCATGCACGTAGCTGTCATTGATCAACGTGGAGCCGAACAGCAGGCACTCGGCGGCGCCAAGGCGCGCCAGCGCCACGGCTTCTTGTTCAGTGACTTCGTGGCCGTGCGGCACGCCGGGCGTGTAGGCAGGCGCGAAGCCCATGTCTTCGGCCACACCGCGCACCATGGTGAGGATGGTGTGGGTGTGCACGTTGACGAAGCCCGGCGTGATGACGTGGCCAGTGAGGTCCAGCGTGCGCCGTGCCGGCGGCAGCGGCTTGGCCGGGTCGCGCGCGGCGACCTCGGCAAAGCGGCCGTCGCGCACCACGATCAGCGCGTCGGCGATCTCGCCCAGCGCGGAGTCGACCGTGACCACGCGCGCGCCATGAATCACCAGATCGGCAAGTGCTGCGGTCATGGCGTAGTCCTCAGAAGCCCAGCGCCTTCGGCAACCAGGTCACCAGCGGCGGATACACGATGCACAGGCCGAGCACGACGAACTGGAAGATCACGAACGGCATCGACTCGCGCACCAGCGTCATCATCGGCACCTTGGTGATGCCGCTCATGACGAAGTACAGCACGCCCACCGGCGGCGTCATCATGCCGATCACCAGGTTGAACATGAACAGGAAGCCGAACCACAGCGGATCGATGCCGTAGGCCACGGCCACCGGCGCGAACAGCGGCACCAGCATGATGTAGGCAGCGTTGGACTCGATCAGCATGCCGACGAAAATCAGCAGCAACATGGTCAGCAGCACATACACCATCGGATCCGAGGTCATGGCCTGGATCCAGTCCGACAGCATCATCGGCACCATCTCGATGGTGAACACGAAGGTCACCGAGGCGGCGAAGGCGATCAGCGCACCGACCATGGCCGAAGTGACGGCCGCGCGATACAGGCAACCCGGCAGATCGCTCAGTTTCAGACGACGCGTGACCACGAAGCCGATGACAGCCGAGTACAGCACCGCAATCGCCGCACCCTCGGTGGCGGTGAAGATGCCGCCGACGATACCGCCCACCACGATCACCGGCATCAGGATGATGACGATGGCGCGGCGCGCCTGCGTGAGCACATTGCGGATGCAGAAGGCATCACCGGTCAGCGCGTATCCGCGCTTCCACGAGATGTAGCTGGCGATCAGCATGAAACCGATGGCCAGCAGCACGCCCGGCACGATGCCGGCCATGAACAACCCGCCCACCGACACCGTGGAGCCGGCCATCAGCGCATAGACGATCATCGCGTTCGACGGCGGAATCACCGGGCCAAGGTTGGCCGCCGAGGCGATCACCGCGCCGGCGTAAGCGTCCGGATAATACTTGCGCAGCGACGGCACCAGCGTGCTGCCCATTGCCGAGGCGCTCGCCACGGCGGCACCCGACACCGACGCCAGAATGGTGCCCGACACGATGGTGACGTGGGCCAGGCCACCATGCACGCGGCCGATCAGGCTGTTCGCAAAGCCGATCAGGCGGTCCATGATGCCGGCGCGCACCATCAGCTCACCCGCCAGCATGAACAGCGGGATGGCCATCAGCGGGAAGCTGTTGACCGCATGCATCATGCGCTGCGGCATCACCACCAGCTCGAAGTCGAGCAGGTACAGCGCCGCCAGCGAGCCGAAGCCGAGCGCAAAGGCCAGCGGCATGCCGAACACCGCCAGCGCGAGAAACAATCCGATGGCAACCCACGTCATGAGACTTCTCCTTCCCAGGTGCGCGAGCCACCCCAAGCCAGCAACGCCAGATGCAGCAGTGAATGCGCGCCCGTCACCAGCACCGCCAGATAATAAATACCCGAGGAAATCGGCAAGGTCGGCATCAGCTCAGGCCAGCGATCCACGGTCGCCACCCAACCGCCGAACATCACCATGACCATCAGCAAGGAGCCCAATCCAGCCATGATGCGGAAGAGCTTCTCTTGCGTCATGAGGGGCATCATGCGCACGAACAGGTCGATGCCCACATGCACGCCGTGCTTCACCCCATGCGGAATGGCCAGGAAGATCGCCCACACGAAGAACAGGCGAGAGAGCTCGTCGGCAGAGTCGATCGACGAGCTGAAGAAATAGCGCATCACCACTTGAAGCGACACCAGCGTAGCCATGCCGGCCATCGCAGCGACGATGCCCCAGTACGTCACGGCGTCGATGCCGCGAACAATACGCTTGAACAGTTGAAATGCCCCGCCGCCGGGAGGCGGCGGGACAACCGCAACCCCGCCCGGGGGCGGGGCCACAGGGGCGGAGTCGGGTTGATCAATCACTTGGCGGCCTTCGCTTCTTTGATGACGAGATCAATCACGGACGGATCGACGCGCTTCTTCAGATCTTCGACGATGCTGGACGTGGCTTCGCGCAGTTCTTCACGCGTGGCGGCATTGATGGGCGTGAAGGTCATGCCCGAAGAAATCAGCTTCTCTTTCCACTCAGCCTCTTCGACAGCCGCCTGCTTGCGCTGCCACTGCATGGCTTCGGCCATGGCGGCATCGACGATCTCGCGGTGCTCGGCGGACAGACGCTCATAACGACGCTTGTTGGCCGCGACGTTGATGAAGTCGTAGAAATGGCCGGTGTCGGAGAGGTGCTTCTGCACTTCGTTGAAGCGACGGCTGGCGATGATGTTGTACGGGTTCTCCTGCGCGTCGAGCACGCCTTGCTGCAGCGCCGAGTACAGTTCCGACACGTCCATCGACTGCGGGTTGGCGCCCAGCGCACGGAACGTGGCCAGGTGCACTTCGTTGGGTTGCAGACGGATGCGCATGCCCTTGAAGTCGGCGGCCGAAGTGATCGGGCGCAGGTTGTTGGTGACGTGGCGGAAGCCCAGCTCACCGTAACCGAGGTTCACGAAGCCCAGCTTGGCCATCTTCTCGTCGAAGATCTTGCCGACTTCACCGTCCATCACCTTGAAGGCCTGCTCACGGCTGTCGAACAGGAAGGGCAGGCTCACCGCCTCGTATTCCGGCACGGTGCGCGTGAAGTAGGCGATCGACGTGAACACCGCGAAGATCGTACCCGAGCGCACCTGATCGACGTTCTCGGTGGCGCCACCCAACTGCATGGCGGGGAACAGATCCACCTGGATCTTGCCGGCCGAATCCTTCTCGACCTTCTCCTTGAACACTTCCATGGCGCGCGACACGCTGTGATCCAGCGGGAAGTTGCCGGCCACCCGCAGACGCTCCTGAGCGCTTGCGGTCGATGACACCATCACGCCCGCCGCCAGCGCGGCAGCCAAGGCTACGAGTTTGGTTTTTCCGAACATGAGTCTCTCCTCTTCAGACTGACGCACTCTTGCACAGCAAGAGTGTATGCAATATTTGATGCAGCCGACACGTGATCCATGTTTCTGGAAAACCTGCCGTAAGTACTTGCTTAGCAAGCATGGTGCCAGAACCTCCTCCACAACCGTCCAATGACGCAAACCCCTGCCGAAGCCTCTGAAATCGATGGGTATTCAAATTCACCCGGCGGATTGGCAGCACGTCTTTTTGAATACTTTGTATCCAAAACGCTGAACAGTTTACGCACTATAGACGTGCATATTGCGGGTGTAAATCTTTATCTTGGTGCATCCGGGCAGCCATGCAAGGCGCTGTTCGCGCCGCGCGAATCCCCTTTTCCCGGAAGGAAAAAAGCCTTGAGAGAACAATTTCAGGCACATCGAACGCATACAGAAAAATCCGTATCCTCCTGCGTACAAACTGCGTAAACTCTCCACACTCAGAACCTGCGCAGAGCACACAGAATGCAAGCCGAACCTCAGGACAAACCCGACGTCGAGGACATCGCCGAGCGCATCACCACCGCGATCATGGAGCACCGCCTGCCCCCCGGCATCAAACTGGCGGAAGAGCGACTGGCCACGGCGTTCCACGTCAGCCGCACCAAGGTGCGCCAGGCACTGACCATGCTGTCGCGCGAAGGGCTGGTGAAGCTGCACCCCAACCGCGGCGCCTTCGTGGCCAGCCCGTCGGTGCAGGAAGCCATCGACCTCTTCGCCACGCGTCGACTGGTTGAGCCGGAAATCCTGCGCAACGTCATCGCCCGTGCCAACAAGGCCGACATCAAGCGTCTGCGTGCCCACACCGCGGCCGAGGAAGAAGCCCGCCAGAGCGGCGACCGCCGCGCCATCATCAAGCTATCCGGCGAATTCCACATGCTGCTGGCCGAAGTGGGTGGCAACAGCTTCATCGAAAAGCTGATGGCCGAACTGTGCCCGCTGACCTGCCTGATCATCGCGCTGTACGACGCACCGCAAACCCCCGCCTGCCCGGAAAGCGAGCACGTGGCGATCATCGACGCCATCGAGCGCAAGGATGTCGCCGAGGCCACCCGGCTGATGACGCACCACCTGGAGCACGTGCAGAAAGAACTGCGCCTGGGCCAGACCGACAAGCAGGATATCGACTGGGATCAGATGTTCGGCTGAGCGCCCGGCTCAGCCTGCGCGGCGCTGCAGCAGCAACTGCACCAGCGCCGTCATGGCCAAGGCGGCCAGCACCGCCAGCGGAAACGTCAGCCACGCGGAGAACTGCGGCAGCATCAGCGCCACCGTAAGGCAGAACGCCATCATCGAGAAGCATCCCCACGCGATGCCTCGCAGCAGCACCACCACGAATGCCGCGCCCGCATTGCGGTGCGAGAACACCGCCAACACCGTCGCCAGCATCGGAAACGCCGCCAGCACACCCGAGCCGCGCGGCCCGATGACTTCGGCCAACCACGTGATGAACAACACCAGTGCCGCGCCGCACACCATGCGCAGCGGCAATTCGAAACGCACCGCACGCGGCGGCGCTCCGGCTGGCGGCGCCTGCGGCAAA
The DNA here is from genome assembly GCF_059703745.1 of Pseudazoarcus sp. NS20. Lineage (NCBI taxonomy): Bacteria > Pseudomonadati > Pseudomonadota > Betaproteobacteria > Rhodocyclales > Zoogloeaceae > Pseudazoarcus > Pseudazoarcus sp. NS20. Next base: position 723,414 of record NZ_BAAKIY010000001.1, on the reverse strand, counting down.
AAGCGCACTACAAGCAGCAAAATGCCGGCGCTCACTAGCGCATGCAGCCACACCGGCCCCGCCCACAAGGTGGCGAGCCACGCACAGCTGCCGTACACCAGATAGGCCACCGCCAGACTCAACGGCCAGTCGTGGCGCACGGCCATCCACGCGTACGTCAGCACGTAGGCCGCCAGTGCGCCAATGCCGGCCACGGTGGCGGCTGCAGCCTCGGCGGCAAACACCGGCGAGCGTTCGATGGACAGGAAGATGAGGATCGGCCCCGCCACCACCGGAAAGGACGACAGGCGCCCGGCCACCGTGGCGCCCCAACGGCGACCTGCCAGACTGACCAACAACACGATCAACGGCACCAGCCCCAGTTTCAGCAACAGCAACACGGCAGAACCCCACGGCAGAAGAAGGCCGGCGCCGGCAGAACGCCGACACCGAATTGAGGCAGGCCAGTCACGCAGGCAATCCGCTCAGCGCAGACGATACAACGCACGCAGTCCCTCGCGCACCTCGAACGCAGCCTGCACGTCCTCCGCCGTCGAGCGGCGATGCGCACGCGCCGTCGCCGCTGCGGCTGCACGCGCTGCGGCCTCGCCTCCAAACGTCAGGCACCGCGCGCGACCAAGCACCTTGCCCGCCACCATGGTCAGCGCCACATCGGCCCCGCGGGCGCGCTGCATCACGGCGTCGAGCAGCGGCATGTCGGCATCGCGATACGGCCCTTCGATGCGCGCCAGATTCAGCGCCATCATGTCGGCGGCCATGCCGACGGCGATACGGCCGGTGCAATCTTCGACGAATGCCGCGCGGGCCGCATCGGTGGTGACCATGCGCAGCAGATCCGGGGCATGACGACGCGAGGCGGCGAAACCGTCACGGCGCGCCAGCAGATCGGCCAGATGCAGTTCCGTGAGCAAATCTTCGTCATCGGAAAGCGCGCAGTTGTCGGTGCCCAACGCCACCGGCACGCCGGCCGCCTGCAACGCAGCGACGGGCGCCAGGCCGTTGCCGAGGCGCAGATTGGAGCCGGGGTTATGCACCACCGAGGCGCCGGCACGGGCGATCTCGTCGATGTCGTGCGCATGCGCGTGCACGCAATGCGCCAACGTCGTGCGCGGCCCCAACGCGCCCATCTGGCGCAGTGCCCGCATTGCGCCTTCGGGGTACAAACGTGTGGCCACCGTGCGCTGCGTGGGCGATTCCAGCGCATGCAGGTGCACACCCAGGCCGTGTTCGGCCGCATCACGCGCCAACGCGGTGAGCAGTTCGTGAGACACCCATTGCGGCCCGGCCGGGCCGTAGGCCAGCGTGACCAGCGGATGTGCGCCGTAATCGGCCTGCAGTCGGCGCATCAACGCAATGGTGGCCGCAGCGTCGCCGGCATAGGCTGGCGGGCGCGGCGCCCGCACGGCATGTGCCGCAGCCGGGCTCAGCGTATCCAGAAAGGCGGCAGCTTCGTGACCGGGATAGACGAGCTCCCCTCGGTCCATCGCGCCCACACAGAAGGTCACGCGCAAACCGCACTCGATATAGGCGTCGAGGGCCGCGCGCACTTCGGCTTCGTAATTGCCGCTGCCGTAGCTGTAATTGGCGTGCACCGCACAGGTGACGCCGTTCTTCAGCATCTCCAGCGCGGCCAGCCGGGTCAGTGCGCCGGCATCGGGCGCGCCACGCGCACGGCGCCGGGCGATCCACGGCTCCAGCGCGTCATCGGGATAGCCCAGCAGCACCTGACTGATGCCACGCCCGTGCTGGTGGGCATTGATCAGCCCCGGCAACAGCAGGGCATCGGGCAGATGAAGGGTGTCGATGCCGTCGGCCGCAAGCCCCGCGACCGGACCGACGGCATCGATCCTCCCGTTCCGCACCCGCACCGCCCATCCCGCCTGCACCTCGCCCGCCGTGTCGGCGAGGAGGTACGCGGGGCAAAGCAGTACCGGTTCGGTCACTGCCCGAACATCACACCAGGCAGGAACAGCGCCACCTGCGGGAAGGCGATCAGGATGGCGACCATCAACAACATGATCAGCGTGAAGGGCATGACGCCCCACACCACATCCATGACCGACCCCCCGCCAGGCCGCACGCCCTGCACCACGAACAGGTTCATCCCCAACGGCGGCGTGATCAGCGAGACCTCCATCATCAGCACCAGGAACACGCCGAACCACACCGGATCAATGCCGAAGAACAGCACCACCGGCATCACGATGGGAATGGTCATGATCATCATCGACAGCGTCTCGAGGAAGCAACCGAGGATCAGGTAGAACAACACCAGCAACAGCAATACCTGCAGCTGCGTCGCGCCGGTTTCGGCAACCATGCCGGTGATGGCCTGCGGAATGCGCAGCACACCCATGACGAAGGACAGCAACTGCGCGGCCAGCACGATCAACATGATCATGGCCGTCACCCGCACCACGGTCAGCAGCGATTCGTTGAGCATGCGCAGCGTCAGCCGCCCGCGCGCCGCCACCAGCACCAGCGCGGCAATCACGCCCACTGCAGCAGATTCGGTGGGCGTCGCCCAACCGGTGTAGATGGCGCCCATCACCACCGCAAAGATCATCAACGGAGGCAGCAGATCCTTCAGGCGCGACAGACGCTCGCACATCGGAACCGGCGGCAGCGCCTTCCCGCCGAGCGTGGGCCAGAAGGTGCAGGCCAGTGCCACGAAGATCATGAACAGCACCATCAGCAGCAAGCCCGGAATGACGGCAGCTAGAAACAGCTGGCCGATCGAGGTGTTCGACATCGAGCCGTAGATGATCATGTTGATCGACGGCGGGATCAGGATGCCGAGCGTCGCGCCGGCCGCGATGGTGCCCAGCGCGAGCCGCTCCGAATAGCCGTTCTGCTTCATCGACGGCAGCGCCACCGTGCCGATGGTGGCGGCGGTGGCCACCGACGAGCCGGACACCGCGGAGAACAAGCCGCAGGCGCCGATGTTGGTGTGCAGCAGGCCACCCGGCCAGCGCCGGATCCAGTCCGACAGGGCGGCGTACATGCGTGCCGTGATGCCGCTTTGCACCAGGATTTCGCCGAGCAGGATGAACATCGGCACCGAGGTCAGCACAAAGTCGTCGAGGATGCTCCACATCTGGTTGCCGAACATGCCCAGCGTGGGCACGCCCAGATACAGGTATGCACCGAGAATGGCCACGGCGAACAGCGCCCCGGCCACCGGCAGGCCGATCAGCATCAAGCTCAGCATGATGCCGAAGCCGATGAATGCCTCTGCGATGGTGATCATTTGCCCACCTCGCCCACACCCGCGGCGCCATGCGCCTGCTTGGCTTCCTGGATTTCCTCGCTCAGCGAACGCACGCCATACCAGCGGTTGATGGCGCGCCAGTCACCCACCGCAAGGCGCAGGCAATGCAGGGCAATGGCCACCGCCACCAGCGCGAACAGCGCCATGCCGGTGACCCAGACGGCCTGCGGAATCCACAACGGCGTCATCAACGGCGTGCCCGACAGGCTGCCGAACTCCACGCTCTCAAGCATGGCGTGCAGTGCGCGCCACGCCAGAAAGCAGGCCAGAACAGCCATCACCAGCGCCGACACGGTGTTCACCACCGCGCGCAGGCCCGCCGGAAAGCGATCGATCAGTATCTCGATGCGCGTGTGCGCCCGTTCCAGCAGCGCATACGCAGCGCCGATGGCGGTCAGCGCCGCCAGCATGTAGCCGCCGTATTCGTCTGCGCCCTGCAGCGACACGTTGAAGAATCGCCGCAGCAGAATCTCGACCCCGATGGCCAAGGTGATCAGCAGCAGCGCGTAGCCGGCCAGCAGCGAGAAGAACCTCACCAGCGGGCCGCACCAGCGTTCGACAGGATTTCTTTGCATGAATCAGACTCCCGCAGCGGCGGCCGTGGCCACCGCTGCCTGGATGGAGGACGAGGCGTTACTCGATGACGATGCCCAGGGCCTTGCCGATGGTGTCGTTCCAGGTGGCCGAGCAGGTCTTCTCGACGGCGTTGCACGACTTCGCCCAGATCGGCAGCGTCACGGTGCGCGCCACTTCACGGATGCGTTCGCGGTCGGCATCGCTGACTTCCACCAGCTTCATGTTGAATTTCTTGTGATCGGCGCACGGCTCCGCGCCGATGTTGCAGTTGGTGGCGTCGCCGTTGGCTTCGCGGGCGACGTCCCACATGGCCGCTTCAAGTTTGCCGAAGGCCTTCTCGAGCGACTCCTGCTCTTCTTTCGAAAAGCGGTTCCACGCGTCGAGGTTGATGAAGTGGCCCTGCACCGAGCCCGAAACCGCCACCGGCAGGTAATGCGTGGTCACTTCCGGCCAGCTGCCCGAGTTGGCCGACGTCGGCGAAGTCACACCGCACGAGGCCACGCCGCGTTGCAGCGCCGTATACACCTCGCTGAACTGCAGCGTCACCGGGGTGGCGCCGAAGTGGTCGAGCAGCGCCGACATGGTCGGGGTGAAGCTGCGCACGCGCAGGCCTTTCAGGTCGTCCAGCGAAGCGATGTCCTTGTTGCAGAAGAACACCTGCGGGCCGAACGGCCACAGGGTCAGCACCTTGGCGTTGAAGCGCGACTGCAGGCGCTGATCGAGCACACCGCGATAGGCATCGACGGCCTTCTCCAGCGTTTCCATGTCGGTGGCGACACCCACCACGTCGATGCCTTCGAAGAACGGATCATCGCGCGAGGCCATGCCGATCTGCACCGACATCACGTCAAAGGCACCCGAGCGCAGCATGCGGAAGGCATCCGGCGCACGCACGCCCACCACGTCCATCGGGTTGAAGTTGACCGCCACATCCACGCCCGAGTGCGACTTCAGGTTCTCGAAGAACTCCTGCTCGACCGCCACATGCTTGACGTTCTGCGTGAAGTTGCCGGTCACGCGCAGGCTCTGGGAGGCATGCGCGGTGCCGACAAGGGCAGCGCCACACGCCAGGGCGGCGACAAGACGGGTCAAACGGTTGCTGCGGCTCATGAAGCTTCTCCTGAATGGTTGATGACCACATGTTCTGCAGGCCGAACCTTCTGGATACGGCCTGCCTGCAACATGGCTACCGCAAGCTCCGTGCCAACTTGTGCATACACGATGAAATACGAGACCTCCGCGCGCACCAGCCCCTTGAAAGCAGGGTGATTCGGTTCAAGGCGCCCAAACGGGCTCCTTATGTCGATTATTTTGCACACAATCGTGGACGCACTAATTGCACTACATGCGTGCAATCCGCCTACGAGAAATCCCCTTGTTGGTGCATGACGCCGCATGACTACAGGCTAAAAAGCCTGATCCTGAGCGATTTCCGTCACTTGAAGGCTCATCAATTCGAACTCAAGGGCGCTCACACCCACGACTCTGCACAGCACAAAGAGTGCGCTCGAACACCTTCACTTCTTTATTTTGTTCATTTTTTTGCATACAGTTGATAGCGCAGACACGTCGCAGCGAAAGCCCCGACCGACCCGTCTTGGTCCGCTTCTTGCGTAGCTGACGGTCATCCGGCGGCGGACCGTTCACCGCCGATTGCACAGAGAGCTCAACCGATGTCCGATACAAGAACCCTGCTCGGCGTACTGACGCCGTCTTCCAACACCGCCCTCGAACCGCTCACTTCCGCGATGGTTTCGGGCCTTGCCGGCGTCAGCGCCCACTTCTCGCGCTTCACCGTCACGCGCATTTCGCTGGATGACCAGGCGCTGGGCCAGTTTGATGATTCGAAAATTCTCGAAGCCGCGCGCCTGCTGGCCGACGCGCGCGTAAACATCATTGGCTGGAGCGGCACCGCCGCCGGCTGGATGGGCTTCGAACAGGATCGACGGCTGTGCCAGCGCATCGAAGAGGCCACCGGCGTGCGTGCCACCACGTCGATCCTGGCGCTCAATGAATTGATGGAGCACTCCGGGCGCAAGCGCTTCGCGCTGGTGTCGCCCTACACCGCAGACGTGCAGCAGCGCATCGTCGCCAATTACGCACGTGCCGGCTTCGAGTGCGTGGCTGAAAGCCACCTCGACATCTCCGAGAACTTCGCCTTCTCGGAAGTGGATGCCGACACCCTCACGCGGCAGGTGCGCGAAGTCGCCGCCGCCAAACCCGATGTCATCGTCCCGTATTGCACCAATCTGCGCTCGGCGCAGCTGGTGCCGCAGTGGGAAGCCGAGTTCGGCATCCCGGTGTTCGATACCACCGCCACCGTCGTGTGGTCGATGTTGCGCATGGCCGGGCAAGACCCGGCGCTTATCACCGGCTGGGGCCGGATGTTCCAGGAGGTGAAGTAATGGCTGAGTTCGACCTTGTGATCCGCAACGCGCGCTGCGCCACCGCAGCCGACGTGTTCAACGCCGACATCGGTATCATCGACGGCCGCATCGCGGCGCTCGCCACCGGCCTGCCCGCCGGGCGCGAAGAGATCGACGCGGCCGGCCGCTGGGTGCTGCCGGGCGGCATCGACGGGCATTGCCACCTCGACCAGCCGATGAGTGACGGCTCGCAGATGGCCGACGACTTCCTCTCCGGCACGCGCTCGGCGGCCTGCGGCGGCACCACCACCATCCTGCCGTTCGCCTGCCAGTTCAAGGGCCAGAGCCTGCGCGACGCGGTGGAGGATTACCACCGCCGCGCCGGTAACAAGGCGAGCATCGATTACGCCTTCCACCTGATCGTCTCCGACCCCACGCCGGACGTGCTCAACCGCGAGCTGCCCGAGCTGATCCGCGAGGGCTACACCTCGTTCAAGATCTACATGACCTACGACGATCTCAAGCTGTCCGACCGCGAGATCATCGACGTGCTGGCCGTGGCGCGCGACGAAGGTGCCATGGTGATGGTGCATGCCGAGAACACCGATTGCATCGCCTGGCTGACCGAACGCCTGCTCAAGGCCGGCAAGACCGCGCCGCGCTTCCACGCGCAGTCACGCCCGATGCTGGTCGAGCGCGAAGCCACGCACCGCGCCATCTCGTTTGCCGAACTGGTGGATGTGCCCATCCTGATCGTGCATGTGTCGGGCCGCGAAGCCATCCAGCAGATCCAGTGGGCGCAGAACAACGGCCTGCGCATCTACGGTGAAACCTGCCCGCAATACCTTTTCCTCACCGCCGACGATCTCGGCCTTGAAGGCGACGATCACAAGCATGGCGCCGGCTGCATCTGCAGCCCGCCGCCGCGCGACAAGGCCAACCAGCAGGTGGTGTGGGACGGGCTCGAGTCCGGCGTGTTCCAGGTGTTTTCGTCCGATCACGCGCCCTTCAAGCTGCACGGCCCCACCGGCAAGATGGCCGCCGGCCAGAACGCCAGCTTCGACCAGATTCCCAACGGCATTCCGGGCCTCGAAACCCGTTTGCCGCTGCTGTTCACGCACGGCGTGCTGTCCGGCCGGCTGGACATCAACCAGTTCGTGGCGCTCACCTCCACCAACGTCGCCAAGATGTACGGCCTGTATCCGAAGAAAGGCTCCATCGCCATCGGCGCCGATGCCGACCTGACGATCTGGGACACCGGCCTCAAGCGCCGCATCCACAACGACGACCTGCATCACGAGGTGGATTACACGCCGTACGAAGGCATTCCCGTCAGCGCCTGGCCCGCCGTGACCCTTTCGCGCGGCCGCACCGTGTGGCGTGACGGTGAATACCTGGGTGAAGCCGGCCACGGCCAGTACCTGCACTGCGAGCTGCCGACCCCGGCCCGGCCGAAGGTGCGCGGAGACGCAGCATGAGCCCCCCGGCCGGTGCGCGCAGCGTCGAACTTGCGGAGCGCCTGATCGCGGCATGGCGCAGCGGCCGGCCGCTGCCGGCCCATCACGCAGCCCACCTCGCACCACCGGACGACGCTGAAGCCATTGCCGTACAGGACGCGGTGGGCACGGCACTCGGCTGGTTCCCCGACGGCCAGCCCCGCGCGTGGAAGATCGCCTCGGTGCCGCCCACCGCGGCCCCGGTGCCCGACGCCTTCGTGCTCGATGGCCCGCAAAAGCTCAAGCGCGGCGAATTCCACACGCTGATCGGCATCGAGGTCGAGCTTGTGCTGCAGCTCGCCCACCCGCTGCCGGCCGGCTCCGATGAACACGCCGCCGCAGAAGCGATTGGCGGCGTGTTTGCCGCCATCGAAATCTTCGACGTCCGCGCCGAAGATTGGCGCGCCCTGCCGCGCACCTTCTTGCTGGCCGATCAGCAAATGCACGGCCGCCTGATCCTGGGCAGCGGCGTGCGCGACGGCTGGCGCCCCGAGTTTGCCGACACCGAGGTATGCCTGCGCGTAAACGGCAGCGAAACCCTGCGTCGTCGCGGCGGCCACGCCCTGGGCAGCCCGCTGGCTATCCTGCCGTGGCTCGCCAACCACGTCAGCGCCCGCAGCGAAGGCCTGCGCGCCGGCGACCTGATCGCCTCCGGCACCTGGACAGGCCTTTACGAAGCCAAACCGGGCGACTCCATCCACGCCAGCTTCGCCGGCATCGGCGAAGTCTCCGTCGACATCGCCGCAAGCTGAACGCCTGCTCGCAGCAAAATGCCGGCCGTAAACGCAGTACGGGTCAGCCCAAAGGGCTGACCCGTACTGATGATTCATTGGCGCGCCTGGCGCGATTCGAACGCACGACCCCTGCCTTCGGAGGGCAGTACTCTATCCAGCTGAGCTACAGGCGCTTGGCGACGAGTGTACTCGACGCAAGGGCCGCAAGCATATACCCGAAGCAGTGGGGCGTCCATCTGCACCGGCCACAAAGCACAGCCGAATCGCTATAATCCGCCCTTTGGCCCTCCCGCAAAAAGGATTCAGCATGTCGAACACCCGCACTCCGGCTGCCGCGCCGCAGCAACGCCGTTTCGCACTGCCTGCCGCCGCATTGCTGGCGCTGGTGCTCGCAGCCTGTAGCGACAAGCCGCAGGTGGACTACGAAGAGACCGCCAACCTGATCCAGCCCGTCGCGCGTGTCGAGCTGAAAGTGGCAGCGGCCGAAGAGTCCGCCGGTGATCGCGACGGCGAAACGGTGTACAAGTCGGTGTGCTCGGCCTGCCATGGTGCCGGTGTGGCCGGTGCTCCGAAGTCGGGTGATAACGCTTCGTGGGCTCCGCGTATCGCCAAGGGGCTGGATACGCTCGTGACCTCGGCCATCGACGGTATCGGCGCCATGCCGGCGCGTGGCGGCAACCCGAGCCTGACCGACGACGAAGTGCGTCGCGCCGTGATTCACATGGCCAACCAGGCCGGCGGCAAGTTCAGCGAGTAATCGCGCACCGACGCAGCAAAAAGGGTGGCCTTGGCCACCCTTTTTTGTTGGGCGCTCAGGTCTTGCGGTTCTTGAAAATGGCTTGCAGCGCAGCGGCGCGGGCGCGGCCTTCCTCGCGCGCTACGGGCTCGGTGGACTTGCGCCCGCCCACTTTGACGTCGTCGCCCATCTCGTCGATGAAGCGCGATGGCTCGCAGGCGCGCCACTCCTTGCCGGCCTTGCGCCGCTCGGCCCAGCTGATGGTGAGGCTGCGCTGCGCGCGCGTGATGCCCACGTACATCAGACGGCGCTCTTCATCGACCTTGTCCTCGTCGATGCTCGACTGGTGCGGCAGCATGCCTTCCTCGACGCCGATCAGGAACACGTGCGGGAATTCCAGCCCCTTGGATGCGTGCAGCGTGGCGAGCTGCACGCCGTCGAAATCGGGGTCATCCTTGTCGAGCATCGAAATCAACGCGATGGTCTGCGTCAGCTCGATCAGATCCTTGTCGTCTTCGTCGCCCTTGCGCGCCAGCCATTCGACGAAGTCGCGCACATTGCTCCACTTGCTCTCGGCCTCGCGCGAGTCATGGTGCTCGAACATCCAGACTTCGTAGCGGATGGTGGCCAGCATCTCTTCCAGCAGCGGCCCGGCCGGCTCACGCGAGGCGCGCTGGCGCAGCGTGTTGATGAAGCCGGCGAATTCGCGCACCAGTTCGAGCTGACGGGTGTTCAGATGCTCGGCCACACCCTCTTCGAACACCGCGGCGAACAGGCTCACGTGACGCTGCCCGGCATAGCCGCCGAGCGCCTCGAGGGTGGCGGCACCCACGCCACGGCGGGGCGTGGTGATGGCGCGAATGAAAGCGAGGTCGTCATCTTCATTCACCAGCAGGCGCAGCCACGAGATGAGGTCGCGGATCTCGGCTTTGTCGAAGAACGACTGACCGCCCGAGATGACGTAGGGAATCTTGTGGTTGCGCAGTTGCTGCTCGATCACGCGCGCCTGGTGGTTGCCACGGTACAGCACGGCATAGTCGGCAAAGCGCGTGTTGTGCTGGAAGCGGTGGGCGGAGATTTTCATCGCCACCGACTCGGCTTCGTGCTCGGCATCACGGCAGGACAGCGCCACGATCTGATCGCCAGGCCCGTGCTCCGACCACAGCCGCTTTTCGAAGAGCTTCTCGTTGTGGGCGATCAGCGTGTTGGCAGCGTGCAGGATACGCGCCGACGAGCGGTAGTTCTGCTCAAGCTTGACCACCCGCAGCTTGGGGTAATCCACCTGCAACTGCCGCAGGTTCTCGACGTCGGCACCACGCCAGGCGTAGATGGCCTGATCGTCGTCACCCACGGCAGTGAAGGCACCGCGCTCGGCCGACAGTTGCCGCAGCAGGCGGTATTGCGCACGGTTGGTGTCCTGATACTCGTCCACCAGCAGGTAGCGCAGGCGGTTCTGCCAGCGCGTGCGCACCTCTTCGTTGTCTTCGAACAGGCGCACCGGCAACGAGATGAGGTCGTCGAAATCCACCGCCTGATAGGCGCGCAGCGTGCGTTCGTACTCGGCGTAGGCCACGGCAGCGGCGGCGGCAATCTCGTTGTCGGCGAGCTGCGCGGCATCCTCCGGCGGAATCATGGCGTTCTTCCACGAAGATATCTGCCACTGGATCTGCTTGGCGATGGCCTTGTCGGCGTCCTTGGCAATCTCGGACACGATCTGCACGGTGTCCGACGCGTCGAGAATCGAGAACTGCGGCTTCAGCCCGCAATGGATGGCCTCTTGCCGGATGATGCGCACGCCCAGCGCGTGGAAGGTGCACACCGTCAGCCCCTTCGGCGTGCGCCCACCCATCAGATGGGCGACGCGCTCCTGCATTTCCTTGGCGGCCTTGTTGGTGAAGGTGATGGCGGCGATGTTGGCAGGGCTGATGCCGCATTCCTCGATCAGCCAGGCGATCTTGTGGGTGATGACGCGCGTCTTGCCGCTGCCCGCGCCCGCCAGCACCAGGCACGGGCCGTCGAGGTAGTGAATGGCTTCTCGCTGAGGAGCGTTCAGGTTGGCAGACATGGTTTCCAGAAGAAGCCGGGAGGATGATTGTGGCCGCCGGGCCACGCCCTCGAAATGACGCTGCCGCCCGCAGGCGACAGCGTTTTGATTCTACCCGATGCCAAGTGTGTGGCATGGCATACACAAAACCCCCGTGCCATGCAAACTGCCCGTATGATGCAGCTAAGACGTGTGCACCACGCAGGAGCAGTCGACATGAAAACCAATGCCCCATCCGCCGATCGCCCGCTGACCGAGCAAGAGCTTCTTGCGATGTCGGAAGACGATTACATGAACACGCAACAGCTCGACTTCTTCCGTGCCTTGCTGGAAAACATGCGGCAGGAAATCTTCGACAACGGGCAGGCCACGATCTCGCACATGCGCGAAACCGAAGCCACCCCGGACGAGGCAGACCGCGCCACGCAGGAAGAAGAGCACGTGCTGGAACAGCGCATCCGCGACCGCGAACGCAAACAGCTGCGCAAGATCGACGGCGCGCTCGACCGCATTTCCAACCGCACCTACGGCTACTGCGAAGCCTCCGGCGAGCCCATCGGCCTGCGCCGCCTGCTGGCCCGACCGACCGCCACGCTCACCATCGAAGAGCAGGAACGCCACGAGCGCGAAGAGCGCGTGTTCCGCTGATTCCCTGCATGCCCGCCTCGCTCACGCGCGACCGCGCGTGAGTTGCTCCGTCACTTCAACGCAAATTCGAAGGTGCTGACTACCCTCAGGCGCTTGCCGATGGTGGTCGAGGTATCCATGTCGGTACCGTCGTCGTCCAGAATGCGGATGGCGCCCTGATTGGCGCTCTTCAGACGGCCCAGTTCGGCACCCGCGTCGGCAGCAAACTTGCGCGCCTGCTCGCGCGCATTGACGGTGGCCTCTTCGAGCAACTCGGGCTTGATCTGGTTGAAGCCACGCAGCTGATAACGCGGCCCTTCCGGACTATCCCCGCTACCCAACTGAATGCCCGCTTCGATCAGCGGATCAACCGCCTTGGCGGCCTGCGCAATGCGCTCGACCTGCGTCGAACGCACCACCACCTGCCCCTGACCGTTGAAGCGCATCGGCACGTTGTCCGCACCCCACTCACGCGCCAGCAGATCGCGCACCTGCAGCGGGCGCACTTCGATCTCGTCGTCGCTGAAACCACGCTCACGCAGGAAGCCGGCAACGCGCTCCCGGTCAGCGCTGAGCGAGCGCTGCACATCGGTGAAATCCTGCCCGGCGCGCCGGAAGGACAACGTCCACACGGCGAAGTCGCTCTGCACGTCACGTTCGGCCAGGCCCTTTACCGTGACCGTACGGTCGGCCGCGCGGAAACGCTCGATGCCGTTGCCCACCGACCAGCCAGCAAACGCCACGGCCGCAGCCAACACCACAGCAGGAAGGAATCCGATTCGGGCCACCGCCATGTTGTTCTCCTGTTTCGATCAGGCCACGCCGGCGCCGTGCGCCTGCTGGTCGGCCCAGTAGCTCGAACGCACCATCGGGCCACACGCCGCATTGCGAAAGCCCATGGCCAATGCTTCGCGCTCGAACATGGCGAAGGTGTCGGGGTGTACGTAGCGCAGCACCGGCAGGTGACCAGCCGAGGGCTGCAGGTACTGGCCGATGGTGAGCATGTCGACGTCGTGGGCGCGCATGTCGCGCATGACATCGAGAATCTCTTCGTCGGTCTCGCCCAGGCCGACCATCAGGCCGGACTTGGTCAGCACCTCGGGCTTGCGCGCCTTGAACTCCTTGAGCAGCAGCAGCGAATGCGCGTAGTCGGAGCCGGGGCGGGCCTGTTTGTACAGGCGCGGCACGGTTTCGAGGTTGTGGTTCATGACGTCGGGCGGCGCCTGATCGAAGATGTCGAGGGCGACATCCATGCGGCCACGAAAGTCCGGCACCAGCACTTCGATGGTGGTCTTGGGCGAGGCTTCGCGCGTGGCGCGGATGCATTCGACAAAGTGCGCCGCGCCACCGTCGCGCAGATCGTCGCGGTCCACCGAGGTGATCACCACGTAGTTCAGGCGCATCGCCGCAATGGTTTTGGCCAGATCACGCGGCTCGTCAGCGTTGAGCGCTTCAGGCCGCCCGTGGCCGACGTCGCAGAACGGGCAGCGCCGCGTGCAGATATCGCCCATGATCATGAAGGTGGCGGTGCCCTTGCCGAAACACTCGTGGATGTTCGGGCACGAGGCCTCTTCGCATACGGTGTGCAGCTTGTGCTCGCGCAGCGTGGCCTTGATCTCGTTGAAGCGCTCGGCCTCGGCGCCGGAACCCAGGCGGATGCGGATCCAGTCGGGTTTTTTCAGGCGCTCGGCCGGCACGATCTTGATGGGGATGCGGGCGGTCTTATCTGCGCCGCGCTGCTTGCGGGTGGTGGTTTCCATCGGGGTCTCTCGTGGTTTCCGTTGCTGCGGCGCTGCCCGGGTAGGGCTGGCCGTGTGGTGGCGGCGGGTTGCCGCGATTTTACGTCGGCTTGGGCAACAAGCGCTGCAGATGCCCGAGCAGCCGCGCGCCCACCGCGTCCAGACCGTCTTGCACGCCGAAGTCGGCGAGCTGGGTGGTCTTCAAGCCCTCGTAGCCGCAGGGATTGATCCACGCAAACGGCGTCTGATCCATGTTCACGTTGAGCGACAGGCCATGATAGCTGCGCCCTTGGCGCACGCGAAGCCCGAGGGCGGCGATCTTGGCGCCGTCCACATACACGCCCGGCGCGCCGGCCTGGCGCTCAGCAGTGATGCCGTACTCGGCGAGGCAATCGATCAGGGCCTGCTCCATGATGGAGACCAACTGCCGCACCTTGAGCCCGCGCCGCGCGAGATCGATCAGCAGATACGCCACGAGTTGGCCAGGGCCGTGATAGGTGATCTGCCCGCCACGGTCGGTCTTGACCAACGGGATGTCGGTAGCGTGCAGCAGGTGCTCGGGCTTGCCGGCCTGGCCGAGGGTATATACCGGCGGGTGTTCGACCAGCCAGATCTCGTCGGGCGTGTCGTCGTCACGCCCGGCCGTGAACGCGCGCATGGCCTCCCAGGCGGCTTCGTAGTCGACCCGCCCCGGCTGCTTGACGACCAGCGTCGCACGCTCGGCGACAACGCTCACAGCACGACCTTGACCATGGGATGCGACGACAGCTCGCGGTAGATGCCGTCGAGGTGACCTTGCGAGGTCGCCCGCACGGTGCAGGTCAGGGCCAGGTAGTTGCCCTTGCTGGAGGGGCGCATCTCGACCGTGGCGGCATCGAAGCCGGGGTCGTGACGCACGACGACTTCGACGATGGCCTGCGCGAAACCTTCGACGCGCGCGCCCATGATCTTGATCGGGAAGTCACACGGAAACTCGATCAGCGATTCACGTTCTGCTTCGCTCATGCCAGTTCTCCGGCACTTTTGGCCTGCTGATACCAGGCGTGCAGTTGCAGCGTGACCGGGCCGGGTCGGCCCGTGCCCACCGGCTTGCCGTCGAGCTGCGTGATCGGCAGCACTTCCTTGGTGGACGAGGTGAGCCAAAGCTCGTCTGCGGAGGCGACTTCATCCTCGGAAATCTCACGTACCTCCAGGGGCTGCCCATGGCGACGCGCCAGATCGAGCACCACGTCGTAGGTGATGCCCGGCAGGATCAAATGACTCTTGGGCGGCGCCAGCAGCACGCCGTTCTTCACCACGAACACGTTGGAGGCGCTGCCCTCGGTGAGGTAGCCGTCGCGGAACAGCACCGTTTCGGCACAGCCGCGCTCCACCGCCAGCTGGCGCAGCAAGCAGTTGGCAAGCAAAGCGGTGGTCTTGAGGTCGCAATGCAACCAGCGGAAATCGACCGCGGTGACCGCCGACACACCGTTCTGCATCTGCTCGCGCGGCACCGCGGCCAACTCATCGGCCATCATGAACACGGTGGGCGGCAGGTCTTTCGGGAAAGCGTGGTTGCGCACCGTGTCGGTGCCACGCGTGACCTGCAGGTAAATGGCCTGATCCGCCCACGGGTGGGCATCGATCAAACGCGTTACCAGATCGGCCCATTCCGCCGCGGAATACGGATTGACCAGACGAATGCCGTCGAGCGACTTCTGCAGGCGGGCGATGTGCGGAGCCAACTGAAACGGGCGACGCCCGTACACCGGGATGACTTCATACACCCCGTCACCGAACAGGAAGCCACGGTCCATCGGCGAAATGCGCGCCTCGGCGCGCGGCATGAAGCCGCCGTTCAGAAAGCAAATGCTCATCCGACCACCCTCACAGGCTCTTGATCCACAACACCAGGGCGTCCCACAAACGGCTGAAGAAACCGCCCACTTCGACTGCTTCCAGCGCGACCACCGGATACTTGCCGATTTCCTTGCCGTCGGCGCTCAGGGTCAGCGTGCCGATGTTCTGCCCGCGCTCGATCGGCGCCAGCACCGGCTGACTGCTTTCGAGCGAAATCTGCAAACGCTCCGACTGGCCCTTGGGCATGGTCATGACAAAGTCGTCGCTGAAACCGACACCCACCTCATCGGTCGCACCCTTCCACACGCGGAAGCGCGACAGCTCTTGCCCGGCCTGATACAGACGCACGGTGTCGAAGAACTGGAAGCCGTAGTTGAGCAGCTTGAGCGACTCCTGCGCACGCCCGGCCTCGGACTCCGCGCCCAGCACGATCGAAATCAGGCGGCTCGGGCCGCGTACGGCCGACGAAACCAGGCAGTAACCCGCGGCATTGGTGTAGCCGGTCTTCATGCCATCCACCGTGGTGTCGAGCCACAGCAGGCGGTTGCGGTTGGGCTGGGTAATGCCGTTGTAGGTGTAATCGCGCTCCGAGTAAATGCGATAGAACTCGGGGAAGTCACGGATCAGCGCAGAGGCCAGCAACGCCAGATCGTTGGCGGTGGTGTACAGGTCCGGATCGGGCAAGCCCGACGAGTTGGCAAAGCGGGTGTTCTTCATGCCGAGGCGCTGCGCCTCGCTGTTCATCATGTGCACGAAGCCCTCTTCGGAGCCGGCAACGCGTTCGGCCAGGGCCACGCAGGCGTCGTTGCCGGACTGGATGATCATGCCGCGAATGAGCTCTTCCACGGTGACCGGGCGATTCGGCTCGATGAACATGCGCGAGCCCGTCATGCGCCAGGCTTTCTCGGACACCTGCACCGTCTCCTCGAGCGTCAGGTTGCCGGCCTTGATTGCGGAGAAGGTGATGTAGGCGGTCATCAGCTTGGTCAGCGACGCCGGCTCGATGCGCTCATCCGGTTTGTGCGAAACCAGGGCCTGGCCGGTGCCATGATCGATCAGCAGCCACGCGTTGGCAGCAAGCGTGGGCGGCGGCGGAACCTGGGCGGAAACAGTCAGCGGGAGGATGAAGCAGAGCAGGGCAATGAGGTAACGCATGACGACCTGTATGGTTGAACCCGTTCGGGGCAAGTGAAAAAAGAAAGTACCGGGTCGCGCATGGCGACGAGCGATGAACATGACCGCGCGCGGCGCGGCGGGTTCAACGCATCACGAGATACGGCTGCACCTCCAGCAGCATGCTGATGCGGCTGGCCGTGTTGCGCGCCTCGGTAACCGAAGCGAAAGGCCCGATCTGCAGCCGATACCGGCCATCCTGATCCAGCAGATGCATCTGATCGGCCAGCAGGCTGAGCTCTTCGCGCACGCGCGCCATCAAGCGCGCGGCGTTGGCGGGCGTTTCGAAGGCGCCCAGTTGCAGGTAGGCCGCAGTCTGACCCGGCGCGGGCGTGTCCTGCACCGTTACCGTCGCCGGAGGTACGGCAGCCAGGCCGGGTTCAGCGCCGCCACCGGCTGACGCAAGCGCTGGAGCCTGAGCCACCAGAGTGGGCTGCGCCTCGCGTTCACGGTTCATCTCGGTGATGGCGTCGTGGGTGAGCAGTTCGACCTCGACCTCGGCACTGCCGGCATTGATGTAGCCCAGACGATGCGCTGCGGCATACGACAGATCGATCAGGCGGCCGCGCAGGAACGGGCCGCGATCATTCACGCGCACGATCACCGAACGCCCGTTCTCGATGTTGGTGACCCGCGCATAGCTCGGCAGCGGCAGCGTCGGGTGCGCGGCCGTCATCTCGTACATGTCGTACACCTCGCCGATGGCCGTGGAATTGCCATGGAAGCGGCGACCGTACCAACTGGCGTGGCCCCGCTCGCGGTACGGCTTCATGCTGGTCATCGGCACGAACCGCTGCCCCATGACGGTGTATGGGCGCAGGGAGGGCGGGTGAATCGGGTCGATACGCGGCACGGCATCGGGCAGGCCGTCGAGGTTCGAGGGCACCAGCGCGTGGGGGCCGTCGTCAAGGTAGTAGCCACCGCCCCACTGCGCCGGCACCTTGACCGTCTGGCCTGCGGGTTTCGCTGCGGTCGATTTCCCGGCTGCCGGTTTGCTGGCAGCCGGCTCTTCGGCCTGTTGCACCGGGCTTGAGCTGCACGCCGCGAGCAGGCAAGACGAAACGACGGGAAGAAGCCAACGGAACAGCGACAGGGAGGGGCGGGTGCGGGTCATGCGGGGTTCAATCCTTGAGCGTGTTGCGACTGCGCGCGACGCTCATGAGCATCCCCATGCCGATACAGAGTGTCACGAGCGCGGTGCCCCCGTAACTGACGAATGGCAGGGGAACGCCAACGACCGGAAGGATACCGCTGACCATCCCGATATTCACAAAAACATACGTAAAAACGATCAACGTCACCGCCCCAGCCAGTAGCCGCGCGCCAAACATCGAAGCCCCGGCGGCAATACTGAAGCCGCGCAGCAGCAGCACGGTGTATAGCCCCAGCAGCACCAAAGCGCCGATCAGCCCGAACTCCTCAGCAAGGACCGCGAAGATGAAATCGGTGTGACGCTCGGGGATGAAGGCAAGGTGCGTCTGCGTTCCGTCCAGCCAGCCCTTACCCCACAATCCGCCCGAACCGATGGCAATGGTGGACTGGATGGTGTGGAAGCCACGCCCGAGCGGATCCTGCGTCGGATCAAGCAGGGTGCACACACGCTGCTTCTGATACTCGCGCAGAAGCTCCCAGTCCACGCCGGGCTGGCACAGCTGATCCCCGAAGCCGACCAGTGCGGCGATACCGACCACACCCACCACGAATACCGGGATGATCAGCCGCCACGACAAGCCGGCGAAGAAGATGACATACAAGCCGGCTGCACCGACCAGCAAGCTGGTACCCAGATCCGGCTGCACCACGATCAAGCCGAGAGGAATCGCCAGCAGCAGTGCAGCCACCAGATAGTCGATGAAATTGATCGACCCTTCGCGCATGTGGAAGTACCAGGCGAGCATCAGCGGGACCGCGATTTTCATGATCTCCGACGGTTGCAAGCGGATGAACCCGAGGTCGAGCCAGCGCTGGGCCCCCTTCGATGTTTCGCCGAAAAACAGCACCCCGAGCAACAGCACCACCCCGGCCAGATAAAGCGGGCCGGCGAACATCAGGATGCGTTTGACCGGCACTGCGGCCACCACCCACATCACCGCCACGGCAATCAACATGTGCATGCGCAAGGCCGGCAAACGCTCGGGCGAGGCGCTGATCATCAGCACCCAGGTGTAGGCGAACAAGATGGCCAGCACGACGCACAGCGTCGGGTCAAGCGCGCGCAGCGCGGCACGCAGCACAGCGAGCGGATGGAGGCGGCCGGTCATCGTTCGAGCTCCTCGGGCGACAGGGCTTCGGCCTCGGCGGCTTCCTCCTCCACCTCGCGACCGAGCAGGTGAGCATCGAACACCTGGCGTGCCACCGGCGCGGCCGACTGCGAACCGAAACCGCCGTTCTCGACCAACACCGCAATCGCAATGGTGGGATTTTCAGCGGGGGCGAAGCCGATGAACCAGGCGTGATCGCGCAGGCGCTCGGCCACCTCATCCGCCACATACTTCTGGCCACGCAACGAAAACACCTGTGCCGTTCCGGTCTTGCCACCCGCGTCGTACGGGGCACCGGCAAACACGGTGCGTGCGGTACCGACCTTGGTGACATCGACCATGGCCTTGCGCACCGCGTCGACATGCTCCTGACGCAGGCGCACCGGCTCCCGCGCCGCCGGGGCGGCATCCACGACCTCACCGCTTCGACCGTCGACGATGGTGCGCAGCAAATGCGGCGGGCGCACCTCACCCCCGGTCAGCATCACCGACAGCGCATGCGCCAATTGCAGCGGGGTGTAGGCGTTGTAGCCCTGCCCGATGCCGACCGAAATCGTCTCGCCGCCGTACCACTGCTGCTGCTCGCGCGTGCGAAAACGCTCGCGCTTCCACTGCGGCGACGGCAACACGCCGTGCGCCTCGCCGGGGATGTCGATGCCGGTGCGCTTGCCGAAGCCGAACGGCGCCATGAAATCGGCGATGTTCTGGATGCCCAGCTCGTTGGCGAGCTCGTAGTAATAGGTGTTGCAGGAGTGCACCAGCGTGGCGTGCAGATCGACGCCGTGCTGACAGCGCGACTTGCGATCCACCATGCGCTGACCGAAGTAGGTGAATACGCCCTGGTTGTCGAAGCGCTGACCAAGCGTGCGCCGCCCGGCGGCCAGCCCCGCCAGCGCCATGAACGGCTTGAAGGTCGAGCCCGGCGGGTAGGCGCTGTAGATGGCACGGTTGAGCAGCGGGTGGTCCGGCGAATCGGACAAGGCGCGCCAGTCGGTCACCGAAATGCCGTCGATGAAGAGGTTGGGGTCGAAGCTCGGCATCGAGGCCAGCGCGAGGATCTCGCCGGTGGCCGGCTCGATGGCTACCACCGCCCCGCGCCGTGATCCCAGCGCATTCTCGGCAGCGCGCTGCAAATTCATGTCCAGCGTGAGCTGCAGGTCACTGCCGTTTATCGCCGGAGTGCTCGACAACAAGCGCACGGCGCGTCCGCCGGCGTTGATCTCGACCTGCTCCACGCCGGTCACACCATGCAGTTCGCGCTCGTAACTGAGCTCCAGCCCGCTCTTGCCGATGTATTCCGAGCCACGATAATTGGCCAGATCCCCGCGTTCCTCGATGCGCTGGATGTCGCGCTCGTTGATCTGCCCGATGTAGCCGATGGCGTGCGCCGCAGTCGGGCCGTGGGGGTAGTTGCGATACAGGCGCGCGCGCACCTCCACCCCCGGCAAACGATAGAGCCGCGCGGCCACTCGCGCCACTTCCTCGTCACTCAGGTGCGTGCGCACC
The DNA here is from genome assembly GCF_059703745.1 of Pseudazoarcus sp. NS20. Lineage (NCBI taxonomy): Bacteria > Pseudomonadati > Pseudomonadota > Betaproteobacteria > Rhodocyclales > Zoogloeaceae > Pseudazoarcus > Pseudazoarcus sp. NS20. The sequence goes on along the minus strand of NZ_BAAKIY010000001.1, from coordinate 703,046 downwards.
GGCACGCTGTCGAAGTACTTCGATTCAGTGAGCAAACGCCGGAAACGTCGGCGATCGCGCTCGTCGAACGGCAAGACTTCCGACAACGCATCGAGAGTGCGCTCCATGCTGCGCACTTGCGCCGGGTTGATCTCCACCGTCCAGGCGGAATAGTTGCGCGCGATTTCCTCGCCATTGCGGTCGTGGATCACCCCGCGTTTGGGCGGCACCGGCAACACCGCGATGCGGTTACCCTCGGCGCGCGAATGGAAGTACTCGTATTGCTGCACCTGCAGATGGTGCAAACGGAAAACCAGCACGGCAAAGCAGCCCAGCACGAACAGCGCCGCCACGACGGCACGGCGTCGAAAGCGGAGTCTGACCTGTTCGGGATGGTGGAACTCACTCATGCCTTGAAGCAACCCTTCGTCTGCACGCAATGCAAACAACGACCATCAGATCGGACGGTTATCGTCACGATCCACCGGTTGGTACTGCGGCAGCAGCAGCAGAAAGCCCAGCGGCCCCCACAGCAGCGCCCCGGTCAGGCTCGATATGAAATACGTCCAGCCCGGGAATTCGGCGCCCGCCATGACGCGCACGACCACCATGATGACCTGCGCCACCAGCAGCAGCGGCAACACATGCAGGGCCTGCTGCATGTAAGGGAACCACAGCATGCGGCGCGACAGGGCTCCGGCCAGATAGGCCAGCACCACATACGCCAGCGCATGCTGGCCCATCGCCGCACCCTGCCCGACATCAACCAGCAGGCCGAGGATGAAGGCCGTAGTCATGCCCACGTGGCGCGGCTCGCGAATGCACCAGAAGGTCAGCACCAGCGCGATCACGTCGGGCACCCCCGGAAAGCGCCCTGTCGGCACGTAGGTGAATACCAGCGCCACGACCAGGCTGAGGTAGATGAACCACGGGCGGACCGGCTGCAGGATGCGGTTTGAGCGGTTGGTCGGATGCATGTCAGTTCTCCCGCGGCGGCACGGGCAATGTCTCGGGCAGCGCATGGGCCGGGTTCGGGCGCGGCTCCGGCGCCTCTTCCGGGCCCAGCACGAGCACCTGCACGGCACGTTCCACACGTGACACCGGCTCGCACATCACGTTCAGATGAGGCCCGCTCTGACTGCTCACCTCGGACACCACCGCAACCGGCAAGCCGGCGACGAAAAGGCCATCCAACCCGGACGTCACCAGGCGGTCGCCCACTTGGATATCCACCCCGACCTGCACGAAACGCATCTCGAGCCTGCCGTCGCCCGAGCCCGCGATGATGCCGCGCATGCCGGTACGCTCCACCACCACCGGCACCACCTGCTCGCGGTCGGTGAGCAAGGTGACTTCGGACTGCACCGGGTACACCCGGCTCACCTGCCCGATCAGGCCACGAGCATCCACCACGGCCTGACCGGAGCGCACGCCCTGACGGTCACCCTTGTCGAGAATCACCTTGCGCGAAAACGGATCAGGCGCGTCGTAAAGCACCTCGGCGCCGACGCCGCGCAGACTTCTGGCCTGCGCCAGCCCGGCGAGCTCGCGCAATTCGGCATTTTCATGCTCGAGCTGCTCGAAACGCAGCAGACGTTGCGCCGCTTCGACCTGACTACGACGCAGTTCGGCGTTCTCGAGCTGCACATCGACCAAGGTGGCGAAATACACCGCCGCATTGCGGGCCAGGTCCGCGGGCGCGGCAGCCGCGCGCTGCAGGGGGTGGATCACCACCGTAGCCACCTGACGCACGAGTTCCAGATAGCCGAAGCGCAGATCGGCCACCAGCATCGCAATGCAGATTGCCGAAAAGATGAACAAGCGAAGCCGCGGCGCAAGACCGCGGTGGAAGATAGGCGGAGGAGAGTGTCCAGCCAGTGACATGAGTCAGCACACGTGCGACGGAGCCGATGACCGGGCGGCCCTCGGCTCCGTACGCATTATTCGGAAGAGAAGATGGAACCGAGCGTATCCATCTTCTCCAGCGCCATGCCGCAACCGCGTGCAACGCAGGTCAGCGGCTCTTCGGCGATGATCACCGGCAAGCCGGTCTCTTCCATCAGCAGGCGGTCAAGGTCGGTCAGCAGCGCGCCACCGCCGGTCAGCACCAGACCGCGCTCGGCGATGTCGGCGCCCAGCTCGGGCGGGGTCTGCTCGAGGGCGATCTTGACGGCGGAAACGATGTTGTTGAGCGGCTCGGTAACGGCTTCGAGCACTTCATTGCTCGACACCGTGAAGCTGCGCGGAATGCCTTCGGCGAGGTTGCGGCCCTTGACTTCCATCTCGCGCACCTCGGAACCCGGGAAGGCCGAACCGATGGTTTTCTTGATGTTTTCGGCCGTGGTATCGCCGATCAACATGCCGTAGTTGCGACGGATGTAGTTGATGATGGCTTCGTCGAACTTGTCGCCACCGACCCGCACCGAACCGCTGTACACCATGCCGCCGAGCGAGATCACGCCCACTTCGGTGGTGCCGCCGCCGATATCCACCACCATCGAGCCGGTGGCTTCGGACACCGGCATGCCGGCACCGATGGCCGCAGCCATCGGCTCTTCGATGAGGAACACCTGACTGGCGCCGGCAGCCAGGGCCGCATCGCGAATGGCGCGACGCTCGACCTGGGTGGAGCCGCAGGGCACGCAGATGATGATGCGCGGGCTCGGCGAGAACATGCGCGACTCGTGCACCTTCTTGATGAATTGCTTGATCATCTGCTCGGTGACGACGAAGTCGGCGATCACGCCGTCTTTCATCGGGCGAATGGCGGTGATGTTGCCCGGCGTCTTGCCCAGCATCTGCTTGGCAGCCGCGCCGACGGCCTGGATGGTGCGCTTGGCATTCGGGCCACCTTCGGTGCGGATCGCCACCACCGAGGGTTCATCAAGGACGATGCCCTTGCCTCTTACATAAATCAGCGTGTTTGCCGTGCCGAGGTCGATCGCGAGATCGCTGGAAAGATAGGAACGCAGAAGACCGAACATTGAGGGTTCCGTAACCGGGTACAAAAAGACGCGACTAACACGCCAGACAACGCCACTTCACGCGGGATAAGGGCGCAAACCAATATGATACTCTACAACTTCTCGCGGTTTGAACAGCTTATCCATTTCATCTCATGTCTCTTTCGCTCGAAGATATCCACCAAATCGCTTCGCTCGCCCGCATCGAATTGCATCAGGGCGATGCCGAACTCACCCTCGGCAAGCTCAACGGCATTTTCGGGCTGATCGAGGAAATGCAGGCAGTGGATACCGATGGTGTGGAGCCGATGAGCCACCCGCAGGACTGCGGCCAGCGCCTGCGCGAAGACCGCGTCACCGAAACCGACCGCCGCGACGCCTTCCAGCGCGTTGCGCCGCAGACCGAAGCCGGGCTGTACCTCGTGCCCAAGGTCATCGAATAACCCGCGTCCTGCACGCCCGCTCCCGACCCTCATGATTCACGCCAGCCTTGCCGAACTGCGCGCTGCACTCGATGCGCGCACGATCTCCAGCGTCGAACTCACGACGCAGTTTCTCGACCGCATCGAACGCCTCGACGGCGAACTGAACGCCTTCATCACCATCGACCGTGAAGGCGCCCTGCGCGATGCCGCCGCCGCCGATGCCACGATTGCTGCCGGCACGGCCGGCCCGCTCACCGGCATCCCGATGGCGCACAAGGACGTGTTCTGCACCGAAGGCGTGCTGACCACCTGCGCCTCGAAGATGCTCGCCAACTTCGTCAGCCCCTACGACGCGCACGTGGTCGCCAAGCTGCGCGAGGCCGGCGTAGTGATGCTGGGCAAGACCAACATGGACGAATTCGCGATGGGTTCGTCCAACGAGAACTCGCACTTCGGCGCCACCAGAAACCCGTGGGACACAACGCGCATTCCCGGCGGCTCTTCGGGCGGCTCGGCCGCAGCCGTGGCGGCGCGTCTGGCGCCTTTCGCCACCGGCACCGACACCGGCGGTTCGGTACGCCAGCCCGCCGCGATGACCGGCGTCACCGGCATCAAGCCCACCTACGGCACCTGCAGCCGCTACGGCATGATCGCCTACGCTTCGTCCTTCGATCAGGCCGGCGTGTTCGCGGCCTCGGCTGAAGACTGCGCGCTGGTGCTCAGCGCCATGGCCGGCTTCGACGAGCGCGATTCCACCAGCGCCGAGCGCCCGGCCGAGGATTACTCGCGCGACATTCGCAGTGACAAGCCGCTTACCGGCCTGCGCATCGGTCTGCCCAAGGAATTCTTTGGCGAGGGCATGGCCGACGACGTGCGCGCCGCCGTGGAAGCCGCCATCGAACACTACCGCCAGCTCGGCGCGACCACCGTCGAAGTGGCGCTGCCCAACGCGCGGCTGTCGATTCCGGCTTATTACGTGCTGGCCCCGGCCGAAGCTTCGAGCAACCTGTCGCGCTTCGACGGCGTGCGCTACGGCCATCGCGCGGCCGAATACGGCGACCTCGACGACATGTACCGCAAGAGCCGCGCCGAGGGCTTCGGCGACGAGGTCAAGCGCCGCATCCTGGTCGGCGCCTACGTGCTGTCGCACGGCTACTACGACGCCTACTACCTGAAAGCGCAAAAGCTGCGCCGCCTGATCGCCAACGATTTCGCCGCGGCCTTCGAGGCCTGCGACGTCATCGCCGGCCCGGTCAGCCCGACCACCGCATGGAAGATCGGCGAGAAAACCGACGACCCGGTGCAGATGTACCTGTCGGACATCTTCACGCTGGCGGTCAACCTCGCCGGCCTGCCCGGGCTTTCGCTGCCCTGCGGCTTCGGCAACGGCAATCTGCCGGTCGGCCTGCAGCTGATCGGCAACCATTTCGACGAAGCCCGCCTGCTGAACGTGGCGCACCGCTACCAGCAGGCCACCGACTGGCATCAGCGCCGCCCGGCGCTGGCAGAATGAACGAGTCACACGCCATGAGCCGCACTGAATGGGAAGTGGTCATCGGACTGGAAGTCCATGCCCAGCTCACCACCGCCTCCAAGATTTTCTCCGGCGCCTCGACCGCCTTCGGCGCCGAGCCCAACCGCCAGGCCAGCGCGGTGGACATCGCCCTGCCCGGTGTGCTGCCGGTGCTCAACCGTGGCGCCGTCGAGCGCGCCATCCGCTTCGGCCTCGCCATCGGCGCGCACGTTGCGCCCAAGAGCGTGTTCGCACGCAAGAACTACTTCTACCCGGACCTTCCCAAGGGCTACCAGATCAGCCAGATGGATTTTCCGGTGGTGCAGGGCGGCACGATCACCATCCGCGTCGGCGAGGGTGACAAAGCCTACGAAAAAACGGTCAAGCTGACCCGCGCACACCTTGAAGAAGACGCCGGCAAGAGCCTGCACGAAGACTTTCAGGGCATGAGCGGCATCGACCTCAACCGCGCCGGCACGCCGCTGCTGGAGATCGTCTCCGAACCGGACATGAGCTCTTCGGCGGAGGCCGTGGCCTACGCCCGCACGCTGCACGCACTGGTGCGCTGGATCGACATCTGCGACGGCAACATGCAGGAGGGCTCGTTCCGCTGCGACGCCAACGTGTCGGTGCGCCGCCCCGGCAGCCCGCTCGGCACACGGCGAGAGATCAAGAACCTGAACTCCTTCCGCTTCCTGCAGCAGGCCATCGACTACGAAGTGCAGTGGCAGATCGACACGCTGGAAGACGGCGGGCGCATCCAGCAGGCCACCGTGCTGTTCGATCCCGACACGGGCGAGACACGCGTGATGCGTACCAAGGAAGACGCGCACGACTACCGCTACTTCCCCGACCCCGATCTGCTGCCGCTGCTCATCTCGCAGCAGTGGATGGACGAAGTCGGCGCGACCATGCCGGAGTTGCCCGAGGCGATGAAGGCCCGCTTCATGAGCGAATTCGGCCTGTCGGCCTACGACGCCGCTACGCTCACCGCCTCGCGCGAAATGGCAGCCTTTTTCCAGGCCGCGGTCGATGCCGCGGGCGCCGCCAACGCCAAGACCTGCGCCAACTGGGTGATGGGCGATCTGGCAGCGCGCCTCAACAAGGCCGACCTCGACATCACCGCCTCGCCGGTGTCCGCCGCGCAGCTCGCCGGGCTGGTGCAGCGCATCGCCGACAACACGATTTCTAACAGCATCGGCAAGAAGGTCTTCGATACGCTGTGGAACGGCGAGGGCAGTTCTGCCGACGAAATCATCGAAGCGCAGGGTCTCAAGCAGGTCACCGATTCGGGCGCCATCGAGGCCATCGTCGACGAGGTGCTCGCCGCCAACCAGAAGTCCGTAGAGGAATTCCGCGCCGGCAAGGAAAAGGCTTTCAATGCGCTCGTGGGCCAGGTCATGAAGGCCAGCCGCGGCAAAGCCAACCCGGCGCAGGTCAATGAAATTCTGAGGCGCAAGCTGAGCGCCTGAGCAGGAGACACGTCATGCACCGCATTCTCGCCCTGTCGCTGGCCGCTGCCGCGGGCTCGGCCCTGGCCGTAACCCCATTGCCCTCCACCCTGCCCACGCCGCAGGCCGGGCTGTGGGAGATGAAGACCTCGGTCGCCGAAATGGGCGGCATGATCATGACCTTCGAAAGCTGCATGGGCGGCAGCGTGGAAGAGTTGCTGCGCCGCCCCGAAGTGGCCGACGCCAACTGCCAGGACATGCAGGTCGATCACCAGGGCAACCGCCTCACCGCGCGCGCCGTCTGCACCATCGAAGGTTCGCGTGCGGACATGGTTTCGGACTTCACCGGCGACTTCAAACAGTCGTACAGCGGCACCATCCACTCGACCTATTCTCCGCCGCTGCAAGGCCTGCAAAAGACCACCGCGAAGGTCGACGGACGCTGGGTCGCGCCGAATTGCCTGCCGGGACAGAAGCCGGGCGATTCGCGCATGAAAAGCGGCGTGACCGTACCGGGCGTGGGGAACATCGATCTCAACGAGATGATGAAGAACCTGCCGAACTTCGGCCGTTAAGGCCGACTTCAAGGAGGCGTACGTCGTGTGCCAGTTGCTCGGCATGAACTGCAATGTCCCGACGGACATCTGCTTCTCGTTCACCGGCTTTCGCGCACGCGGCGGGCTGACCGACCACCATCGCGACGGCTGGGGCATCGCTTTCTTCGAAGGGCGCGGTGTGCGCCTGTTTCTCGACCCGCGGCCGAGCGTGGATTCGCCGGTAGCCGAGCTGGTGCACCAGTATCCGATCCGCTCGCTCAACGTCATCGCCCACATCCGCAAAGCCACGCAGGGCGACATCCGGCTCGACAACACCCACCCGTTCCAGCGCGAGCTGTGGGGCCAGTACTGGATCTTCGCGCACAACGGCAACCTGCTCGACTACGACCCGCCGCTGAGCGGTCGTTTCCAGCCGGTCGGCAGCACCGACTCCGAGCGCGCCTTTTGCCACATCCTGCAGACCCTGGCGGAACGCTTTCCTGACGGAGCACCGGAAGCCTTCCAGTTGCACGCCGCGTTGCGCGAGCTGTGCATGGAGATCGGCGCCCACGGCGAATTCAACTTCCTGCTGTCGAATGGCGACCGCCTGTTCGCGCACTGCTCGACACGTCTGGCCTACATCATCCGCAAGGCCCCGTTCGCCACCGCGCACCTGTCGGATCAGGACGTAAGCGTGGACTTCAACCACGTCACAACACCCGACGACCGCGTTGCCGTGATCGCCACGCTGCCGCTCACCGACAACGAAACCTGGACCATCATCGAGCCGGGCACCTTGCTGCCGTTCATTCACGGCGCGCCCGAAACGCTCGGCGAAACGCGCACGCGGGCGCATGCAAACTGAGCTGGACAACACCTGCGCATCGCTATAATTCAGGCACCCATTGTTGACGACGGCATCATGACCTGCTCCCTGTGCACCCGCCACGACGAGTCCATTCTCTGGCAGGACGACGTATGCCGCGTCATCCGTGTCGACGACGCCGACTACCCCGGTTTCTGCCGCGTGATCTGGCACGCGCATGTCGCCGAAATGACCGATCTCGAGCCCGAGCAGCGCCATCATGTGATGAATGTGGTGTACGCCACCGAACAGGTGCTGCGCGACGTTCTCCAGCCGCATAAGATCAATCTAGCCAGCCTCGGAAACATGGTGCCGCACCTGCACTGGCACGTCATTGCGCGCTTCACCGATGACCGCCATTTTCCGCAGCCGGTGTGGGCCGCACCCGAGCGCACAAGCGTCAGCCGCCCGGCGCCGGACGACGCGACACTCTCCGCAGCCCTTGCCAGACTTCTAGACCGCTGATCCCGGACACCCGGAGGACACGATGAGCTACCCCACTGCCGTCGAATGCCTCACCACGCTGCAGAGCCTGCGCAGCGACGACGCCCCCACGTTGCAACGCGAATGCGACGCCATTCTGGAGGCCCTGCTGCATGCCACGCCACCGTCGCGACGTCACCTCGAAGTGCTCGAAGCCATGCGAGGGCCGCTGGCGCAGGCGCTGACCGCTTGCTCGCTGAACTACTCCGATCGCCCGGTCGCGCCCAACACCCCCGAAAACGAAGCCCTCCTCGCGGTGTGTGCCACGTGGCGCAGGATGGCCGACGCCTATTCGGCCATCCTGCAAGACACCGTCCTGGGCAATTCGGCCGAAACCCATACCCTGCTCGTGCAGCGCCGCACCGATAGTCTGGTGCGCGCCCTCGTCGAGTACATGCGTGCTCACCGGGCCGTGCCGTCCAGCCAATGGGCCGCAGTACACGAAAGCCTGATCGACGCAGAAGCCCGCGGCCTGGCACGGGTGCGCGCGCCAGACCCGCTCAACCCCTGGCAAGCGCAAAGCGCTTCCGAAGCGCACACCGTGGCGCTGCTGATGGACCTCGCCAACCCGTTCAGCCGCGTGCCACGCGAGCTCGGGCAGATCTGGCATTGCGCACGCTATTTCGCCCCGTACTGTCACCTGCTGCCCACGGGCAGCGCAGACGATGACGGGCGCCGCACCGCCTACGGGCTGGACCTTGCCGGCAACCACGGCCTGCGCCCGCTCAAGTCAGCAGCGCCCTCTGACAACATCCGTCGTTTCGAGAGCGTTCAGCTTCCGGAGCAATTCCGTCAGCTCAACAAGCACATTCGCAAACAGCACAGCGTGGCCGAACTCACCCTGGATCCTTCGGTGGGGGTGGATGAAGCGGTGCGCCTGCTGCTGTCGCTGTATCGTCCGTGGGCGCGCGGCTCGTCCGGGCGACGCTTCACGCGACGGCCGGGGCGCGGGCATGTCGACCTTACCGGCAACTGGAAGGCCATCGGCTTCTACATCGCCGGCAAGGCCTTCACGCAGCCCAAGCTGTTCGGCATGGCGCGCAGTGTCACCAACGATCTCCACATGCTCACGCTGGGCGAACGCGTTGCCGAGGCGGCCAACAACAAGACCCTGGAGGTCCAGCGCGCCGCGCAGCATCGTGGCTATATCTGCAGTCGCTGGGAAATCCTCGACCAGTCGCCGGGCGGTTTTCGCCTGCGCTGCACGCACAGCGCCGACCGGCTGGAGCATCGCGAACTGATTGCCGTTCGCCCCGGCGACATGAAGAGCTTCCTGCTCGGCATGGTCAATTGGGTGATGTACCGCGAGGACGGCACGCTGGAGGCCGGCGTGAAAGTGCTGGAGGGCATCCCCACATCCGTCGGCGTACGCTCGGTGGGAATCGGCAAGAACAAGCACGACATCAACTTTCAGGAGTCCTTCCACCTGACGGCCACGCCCGCCCTCGATACACCGGCCACGCTGGTGCTGCCGGCAGGCTACTTCCAGCCGTTCCGGGTGGTCGAACTGTTCGACGACAAGCTGCGTGGCTATCGGCTGCTGGAGTTGGTGAATCGCGGAGCCGACTTCGATCAGGCGACCTTCGAACGGGTCACTCTCAGCGGGTGATGCGGCTGTCGGGGAAGCACACCGCAAAGCGGCTGCCCTTGCCCGGCTCGCTCTCGATGCGAAGCTCGGCCATGTGGCGCGACACGATGTGCTTGACGATGGCCAGGCCGAGGCCCGTGCCACCGGTCTCGCGCGAACGCCCCTTGTCGACGCGGAAGAAGCGCTCGGTCAGACGCGAAATGTGTTTGGGGTCGATACCGATGCCGTTGTCCGACACCGAAAACTCGCCGCACCCCGCCGCCCTGCGCCAACTGATGACGATCCGCCCACCCGCCGGCGTATAGCGCACCGCGTTGCTGGCGAGGTTGGCGAAGGCCGAGTGCAGCTCCTTCTGGCTGCCGAGCACGATGTCGCCATCGTCCCGCTCATCAAGCTCGACTTCGATCTGGTGCCGCCCCCCCGACAGCACGATGGCCTCCTGCGAGATGGTGCGCACCAGCGCACATACATCCACGCGCTCTTCATGCGGCGCCGGCGCATCGGTTTCCAGTGCCGACAAAGTGAGCAGATCCTCGATCAGCCGCTGCATGCGCGTGGACTGATCGAGCGCCATCTGCAGGAAGCGCTCCACATCGGCGCGGTCGAGATCATCCAGCCCGTCATGCACGGTTTCCAGAAAGCCGCCCACCACGGTCAGCGGGGTGCGCAACTCATGCGACACGTTGGCGATGAAATCCTGCCGCATGGTCTCGAGCTTCTCGAGCTGTGTGATGTCGCGCGAAATCAGCATCTTCTGACCGCCACCGAACGGCACAACCTGCACCTGCAGGCGAATGCCCGGCTTGCGCGGGGAATGGATCAGCAGTGGCTCATCGCGGCGTTCAGCCTGCATGTAGGCGACCAGCTCCGGCACGCGCACGATGCCCACCAGCGAAACGCCTACATCCTCGTCCTGCGACAGGCCGAGGTGCATCTCGGCGCGGCGGTTGAGCCACTCGATGGAATCGCTTGCCGACAGATACACGATACCGTCCGGCATGGCTTCGCTCGCCGCGCGAAAGCGCTCGAGCGTGGCGGTGTGGCGCACGCGCTCTTCCCGTCCGTCGCGAGCACGTGATTCCAGCTCGTGAAACACCGGGCGCCAAGCACCCAACCCCTCCGGCGCGGGAGCATCGTCACGCCGGCGCGCCCACTGCGCCAGACGCTGCAGATTGCTGAGATGGTGATCGAGCAGGCCGAGCAGCACCAGTACGAACAGACCGATGCCGAACCACAGGCCGAAGGCGTAGCCAACCAGCGCGGACACGGCCGCGCAGACTGCGATGAAGATCAGCGAGCCCGTCCAGATCTTGTACATGAGCGACCGGAAAAGAGTGAGAAGCACGCCCGTGGCGCGCCGCGCGATTATGACACGCCCCCGCGATCAGGCCGCGGCGTCGAGCTGGGTGGAGAAGCGATAGCCACTGCCGCGCACGGTCTGGATCAGCACCTCGTGGCCGGTCGGCTCGAGTGCCGAACGCAGGCGGCGGATGTGTACATCCACGGTGCGCTCTTCGACGAAGACGTGATCACCCCACACTTGGTCGAGCAACTGCGTGCGCGAGTGCACCCGCTCGGGGTGGGTCATCAGGAAGTGCAGCAAACGAAATTCGGTCGGCCCGAGCGCCAGGCCCTGATCTCCGGCGGTGACACGATGCGCCACCGGATCGAGGCGCAGGCCGCCCGCTTCCACCGGATCATCCGTCGCCTGCGGCACGCGGCGGCGCAACACCGCCTTGATGCGCGCCACCAGCTCACGCGGGCTGAAGGGCTTGGTGATGTAATCGTCCGCTCCGGTTTCGAGGCCGGTGACCTTGTCCTGCTCCTCCCCTCGAGCTGTCAGCATGATGATCGGCGTGGCACGCGTGCGCTCGTCGGCACGCAGTCGGCGTGCCAGCTCCACGCCCGACATGCCGGGCAGCATCCAGTCGAGCAGAATCAGATCCGGCAGGGCATCACGCACCAGCCGCTGCGCGGCTTCGGCATCCGCCACGCGGATCACGTTGTGCCCCGCACGGGTCAGATTGACGGCGATGAGTTCCTGAATTGCCGGCTCGTCTTCGACCAGCAGGATGTTTGCAGCCATGGTTCGCTCCATTCGTTCGGGCGCAGTCTATTTCAGTACTTTGACGGTTTTGTGACAGGTCACGCAGAGTGGCTGCATGAGCCCGCGCAGCAGGCACGCCGTGCGGAAATTGTGCGGCGCAAGAAAGATCGCCGAGCGCACGCTCGTGCAAGTGCATCCTAAATGCGAGTGTGACTTATGACCGCCCTGTTCGCACTTAGCGATCAAGCCGGGATAACCCTTATGGCATGATCGCAGTGGCAAATTTCACTTACATTTTACGCCGCGCCGCCCAGCATCGATTGGGGGGCGCGTTTGCGTCTGGGGAAACTCCGGCTACTCGGAGTGTTGCACGCCAGGCGCCTTAGAGCCCAGGGGCTGTGCAATGACCAAGCGATCATCCAGTGGGCTCCGCGCCCAGCAACGCACTCACGCACAACCCAGAAGGGCGCCATTCCGGCGTCTGCGCTCTCGCCCCACGCATCTGACGTGGTCGGTGCTGATCGCCTTTGGCATGGCCGGTGGCAACGCGCTGGCCAACCCGGGCATCGTCACCGACGGCCGCACGCAAACCCAGGTGATCCATAGCGCGCCCGGCGTCGTGGACATCCACACCTCGACGGTGCGTGGCGCGAACGGCTTCAACTCCTTCAGCCACTTCAACGTCGGCAGCGGTCAGGTCGCCAACCTTCATCTGGCGAACAACACCACCAACCTGATCAACCTGGTGCGTGACGGACGCACCACCATCGATGGCATGCTCAATGCCATCCGTGACGGCAAGATCGGTGGCAACGTTTACTTTGCCAACCCGCACGGCTTCATCGTCAGCGCCGGTGGCGTGGTCAACGTCGGCAGCCTGCACGTGTCGACGCCCACCCACAGCTTCATCGACAACTTCTTCGATGGCCTCGGCAACCCCGATGACGCTTCGACCGCGCTGCTGCTGGGCGGCAAGGCGCCGCGCAACGCCCTGGGCGTGATCACCATCGACGGCAAGGTGAATGCGATCGGCGACGTGGCCCTTTCGGCCGGCGCGATCAACGTCGGCGGTGCCATCTTCAGCGGCTCGCGTTTCGTGAACACCGAGCCGGCGTTCACCGATGTCGTCAATGCCAACGGCCTCGCCTCGGCCACGCGCGTAGTCGAACGCGAGGGCCGCATCGAAATCGTCGCCGATCACGATGTGCGTATTTCCGGCACCGTGTCGGCCGACGGCTCGGCCGGCATCAAGGGCGGCCTGGTTTCCGTCGTGGCCGGCGGCAACATCGAGTTGCTCGACGGCGCCCAGGTCAGCGCCCGTGGCGTCGGCGCGGCCTCGTCCGGCGGCGTGGTGGACATGTGGGCCGATGGCATCGCGGTAGCGCATGCCGGCGCCCTCGTGGATGCCTCCGCCGGCGATTCGGGCAACGGCGGTTTCATCGAGTTCAGCGCCAAGGACACGGTCGAACTGGCCGGTGGCGAATTCCGCGCCGACGGTCACAACGGCGCGGCCGGCAACATCCTGATCGACCCCAGCCACATCATCGTCAGCGCCGACATCCTGCGCGGCGCGGGCGGCTACGGCACCCTGCCGGCCGGCGGCACGGCCAACACCGCCAACCTGCACCTGCTGGCCGACGACCGCATCACCGTCGCCGAGGGCGTCACGATCTCCAGCCGCAGCGTGGCCGACTCCACCGCTGCCGCGCACCGCAACGACGCCTCGACCGGCGCTTCGGGCAACATCACCATCGAAGCGCCCGAGATCATCCTGAATTCCGGTTCGGCCATCCTCGCGCACGGCACCGACGGCCATGCCGGCGGCGACGTGCTGCTCACGGCCAAAAAGAACGGCGGCGAACTGGATGTGCTCTCCGGCACGCGCACATCGATCAGCCTGAACAACGCCACCGTGCGTGGCCGCAACGTCACGCTCGAAGCCAGCTCCAGTCACGTCAGCAGCGTGTCCCCGCTGGTCACCAAAACCGTCTCGGCACAGATCGACGTGGTCTCCAGCACGCTGGAAGCCAGCGAAGACCTGACGCTGAGCGCTCAGACGAACGTCGATGTCACCACCCCCACCAACGTGCCGCTGGGCACGGTGGATGTTGAATCCGTGGCGGGCGTGGATGTGCGCGGCACGTCGAACCTCAGCAGCGGTGGCGACACGCGCCTGGCCGCCAGTTCGACGGTGAAGGCCACCGTCAAACCCGGCCTGCCGGACTTCGGCACGCACGCGGGCGATGCCGGCGTAGCAGTGGTGGTCGTCGACAGTCGCGCCACCTCGGACCTGCGCGGCCAGAGCACGGCGAGCGCCACCGGCGCATTGGATGTGACCGCCACCAACACGGTGGATGTCGAAGCCGTCACCAACGCTTCGGCCGGCGGCTCGACCGCCGTCGGCGGTACCGTTTCGGTTGCCGTAGTCGACACCACCACGCGCGCAGCCATCAGCGAGAACGCCCGCGTGACCTCGGCTGCCTCGGTGAATGTCTTTGCCGAATCGATCAACCGCGTCGTGGTCAGCGCCACCGCCTCGGCCGCGGGTGCCAACGGCAAGGGCGCCGGCACCAGCAAAACCGAAGAAGCCCTGGCCGATTACCAGAACGAAGCCTCGACCTCAGACGGTGGCGTCACCGTCGCCGCCGCCGTCGCAGTCAGCGACCTCACCAGCCGCACCGAAGCCTCGCTGTCTTCCAGTGAGACACTGACTTCTTCGGGTGCGGTCGATGTGCGCAGCCATTCGCTCAATCAAGCCGACGTGCTGGCTGACGGCAGCAGCGTCGATGGCGGCACCGGCGTGGGCGCCGGCGTGGCCATCAATCTGGTCGATTCGCTCAATCAGGCCGGCGTGTATCAACGCGTCAGCGCCGCGTCCCTGAACATTGAGGCCGACCTGCCCGCAGGCAGCGACATCAACCGCTTCCACACCGAGGCCCGCTCGGGTGCCGGCGCAAGCAACGTCGGCGTAGCCGGCTCGTTGGCCGTTACCGTCATCGAGAACCGCAGCACGGCCCGCTATGGCTTCGGCGGCTCGGCACCGGGCGGCTCGATTGCACTCGGCCCGCTGCGCGTGTCGGCACGCAACGAAAGCGACACGGAAACCACGGCTGCGCCGCTCAACGGCGGCGCCACGGGTGACAAGGTCGGCATCGGGGCATCGGTCGCCGTACACACCGCCACCAACGACACCCTGGCTGAAATCGCCGACGGGGCGGTTTTGAACGATGCCGGCAACATCACGCTGCAAAGCACCGGCAAGCATGCCACCGCGGTCAGCGCCGAAGCCGGCGCGGCAGGCGGCATCGGGCTGACGCCGGTCGTCGCGGTGGCCGTGGTGGATAACGCCACGGCAGCACGCATCGGCAGCGGTGCCGTGCTTGAGGCCGGCGGCAACGTTTCGCTCAACGCCACGCATTCCGGCACCACCAGCACGTCCGCCACGGCCGATGTAGCCGGTGAGAAGGCGGCCATCGGCGCGGCCGTAGCCGTCACCGTAGTCAGCGACGCCGTCAGCGCCACGACCGCGCGCAGCATCACCGCCGGGGGCAACATCGGGTTCGCCGCCCACGGCGACGCCACGTCGTCGAGCTACGCCAAGGCCAGCGCCAAAGGCGGCAAGAACGACACCAGCGGCGACACGCAGAACGATGGGGTCGACCAGGAAGTCGGCAAGCAACTCGCCGTCGGCAAGGGTCGCCAAGCTTCCGGCAAGAACGATGGTCAGGCTCCCGCCTCGGCCGAAACCGCCGGCGAAAACGGCAGCACCAGCAAGGTCAGCGTAGCGGCCGCCGTGGCGGTCAACGTGGCCGAGTCCGAAGCGCACGCAGCCGTGCTCGACGGCGCGAACATCCAGGCCAACAGCGGTGCGCTGACGCTGTCCGCCACGAACAACACCGACGCCTCTGCCACCGCCGACGGCAGCGCAGTGGGCGACTCGGCCGTGGGCATCGGCGCAGCCGTGGCCATCAACACGGCCACTGCAAATACCGTCGCCTATCTGGGCGCCGGCACGCATGCTGTGCAAGGCCTCAGCCTTGAAGCCGGCATGACCGACAAGGGCGGGGACACCACCAACACCTTCGCATCGCAGGCCAGCTCCGGCGCCGGTTCGGGCAAGGTCGGCGTAGCCGGCTCGCTGGCGCTGAACGTCATCGATACGCGCAGCGTGGCTTCGCTGTCGGAAACCGCCGAGGTGGACGCCGGCCAAGGCGACGTGACTCTGAGCGCCGACAACGCCACCACCAGCACCGTACGCGCGCTGCCGGCCGAAGACGTCACCACGGTCGGCTCCACACTCGGCATCGGCGCTTCGGTGGCTGTCAATGTGGTGTCCAACGAAAGCCGTGCCGAGCTGACCGACGGCGCCAAACTGACCGGCGGCAATCATCTCGTCGTCACGGCTGCGGGCGACTACGCTTCGACCACCGAGGCCGAAGCCGGCTCGGAAGGTGGCGTATCGGTTACGCCAGTGGCCGCCGTGAGCGTGATCGACAACCTGACCATCGCCCGCCTGGGCACCGGCGACGGCCTGAATCTGGACGGCAACGTGACCGTCCAGGCCACGCACGACAGCCAGAACACCACCACCGCCAAGGGCTCCAGCAAGGGCGAAAAGGCCGCCGTCGGCATCGCCGTGGCGGTCTCGGTGGCCAACGACAGCGCACTGGCCACCACTGAGCGCGACATCACCGCCGACGGCAGCATGCGCTTTGCCTCGCTGATGTCGCAAAGCTCGACCACCAGTGCCACCGCCAGCGCCAAGGGCGGCAAGGAAGAGAAGGAAAGCGGCGCGGCCGACGACACGCCGGATGACGGCGTGGACAAGGAAATCAGCAAGCAGGCGAGCTTCGGCCAGACCAAACAGCGCGACACCAGCACCACCAAGAGCAAGACGCCGGAATCCGCCCAGACCAGCGAAGGCAAGGTCAGCGTGGCGGCTGCCGTGGGCGTCACGGCTTCGGACGTTTCGAGCGAGGCCTACATCGCCGACGGCGTGACCATCGTGGCCGGCCAGGCCGTGACGGTTGAAGCCTCGGGCAACACCGACGCCAAGACGACTGCAGACGGCAGCGCAGCAGGCAGCACGGCGATGGTCGGCATCGGCGCGGGCGTGGCGATCAACAGCATCAACGCCGATACGCATGCCTGGATCGGCAATGCCACCATCACCTCCAACGGCGTGACGGTGCAAACCTCCATGACCGACAAGGGCGGTGACACCACCAACACCTTCGAGTCCGAAGCGAAGTCGGGTGGTGGCTCGGGCAAGATCGGCATCGCCGGCTCGGTGGCGCTGAACATCATCGACCAGCGCAGCATCGCGGAAGTGTCTTCCGGCGCGAACATCAACGCCGGCAACGGCGATGTGGTGCTCAGCGCAGCCAGCGACACCGCCAGCACCGCACAGGCGCTGCCGGCCGAAGACGCGGGTTCCGCAAGCAACGGGAAAGTGGGCATCGGCGCATCGGTGGCGGTCAACGTGGTTTCCAACGAAACCCGTGCCGAACTGCGTGACGGCGCCACATTGACGGGCGGCAACGATCTCACTGTCCAGGCCTCCGGCAAGTACGCCGCCACGACCAAGGCCGAAGCCGGCTCGGCGGGCGGCATTTCGCTCACGCCAGTGGCTGCGGTCAGCGTTGTCGACAACCAGACGATTGCACGTCTGGGCAGCGGCAATGCGCTCGACGTGTCCGGCAATGTCATCGTCGAAGCCACTCACAGCAGTACCAACATCACCGAAGCCAAAGGCTCCAGCAAGGGCGAGACCGCCGCCATCGGCATCGCCGTGGCCGTTGCGGTCACCAACGACAGCGCGCTGGCCACCACCGCGCGCAGCCTCGAGGCCGACGGCAGCGTGCGTTTCGCCGCCTACACCTCGCAGTCGTCCGACACCAAAGCCACCGCCAGCGCCAAGGGTGGCAAGGCCGAGAAGAAAACCGGCGCCGCCGACGACACGCCGGATGACGGTGTCGATCAGGAAGTCGATAAACAAGCCAGCTTCGGCCAATCGAAGCAGCGCACCGACAGTTCCACCAAGACACAGAAGCCGGGCTCGGCTCAGACCAGCGAAGGCAAGGTCAGCGTGGCGGCAGCGGTGGGTGTGACGGCGGCCGACGTGCGCAGCGAAGCCTCCATCGGCGACGGTCTGACCATCACCGCCGACCAGGGCCTGACGGTTGAAGCCTCCGGCAACACCGACGCCAAGACCAGCGCCGACGGCAGTTCGGCCGGCAGCACCGCCATGGTCGGCGTGGGCGCGGGCGTGGCCATCAACAGCATCAATGCCGACACGCACGCGTGGATCGGCAACAACGCCAACATCACCGCCAATGGCCTAACGGTGCGCAGCTTCATGACCGAAGTGGCCGGCGACAAGGTCAATACCATCGACGCCTCGGCCAAGGCCGGCGCGGCCGGTGGCAAAGTGGGCATCGCCGGTGCGCTGGCGCTGAACCTGGTGGATGTGCGCAACACCGCCGAGATCTGTGACGGCGTGACGATCGACGCCGACGGCGGCAACGTCGTGGTAAGTGCCGATACGGCCACCAAGACCACCGCCAGCGCCCTGCCGGACCAACCGGCCACCGGCGGTAAAGTGGGTGTCGGCGCCTCGGTGGCGCTGAACCTCTTCGGCGAGGAAATCACTCGCGCCCGCATCGGCTCCGGCGTGACGCTGGGCGACGCCAACGACCTGCGCGTGAGTGCCGCGGCCCAGAGCGACACCACCGCCACCGCAGAGGCCGGTGCTGCCGGCAGCGTGGCCATCGATGCAGTGGTCGCCATGTCCGACCTGAAACTGCAGACCGAGGCCGTCATCGCATCGGGCAGCAGCATCACCGCCGACGGCGATGTCGAAATTTCGGCCGTCTCATCGGGCACGCATACCGCGACCGCCACCGGCGACGTCAAATCCGACAAGGTCGGCATCGGCGCATCGGCCGCCATCATCCTCAGCAACACCAGCACGCGCGCCGCGCTCGACAGCAACCTGACGGCTGGCGGCGATCTCACCGTACGTGCCGGCGCCACGCGCACTTACGAAGCGGTGGCCAAAGCCAGCGCAGGGGGCAGCAAGTCCGAAGACGAAATGAGCCAGTCCGAGAAGGACAAGGCCTCGTCGACCAGCACCCTGAAGAAAACCGAAGCTCAACAGCAGCGCGGCACGGACGTCGCCTCCAAGGCAGAGAACGACAGCGCGGGCGGCAGTGCCGGCGGCGGTGGCGGCAAACTCAATGCCGCAGCGGCAGCCGGCGTGCTGGTCATCGACGACGATGCCAGCGCCAGCATTGCTGCCAACCGCACGCTCGACGTGGGTGGCGATCTGACGGTCAGCGCCACCAACAGCAGCGACTTCAGCGCGCGCGGCCTGGGCGACGCCATCGACATCACCAAGCTCACCAGCGGCGCGGCCGTCGGCATCGGCGTGGGGGTCGGCATCGCCATCCTCAACAACGACACGGAAGCGTCCATCGGCAACGGCACGACGATCGTCAAGGCCGGCGACATTGCCGTGCAGGCCGAATCCAAGCAGAACACCGCTGCGGGCTTCGCCAACAAGCTGGCGGCAGAAGGCGTGGCCGGTGCCGGCTCCGAGAAAGTCAGCGTGGCCGGCGCCTTGGCGCTGGTGCTGTCCGACGGCAGCACGCAGGCCTCAGTCGGCGACAACGTGACGGTTTCCGATGCGGGCGACATCCGCATCACCGCCGACAACACCAGCAAACTCTCGGCCAAGGCCTGGAGCGTAGCGACGTCCGGCAAGGTCGGCGTGGGTGCTTCGGTGGCGGTGCTGGTTGCCGAAAACGAATATCAGGCTTCGCTCGGTCGTGGCGCCGACGTGACCGCCAACAGTCTGGCGGTGGCGGCACGCAACCACGAAATCAATGGCCCGGTCAGCTTCAACTGGGAGCTCGACGGCCTGCAGAACCGCTTCACTGAGGCCAACCTGCAGGTTCTGCTGGGCCAGAACAACTACTACACCGAGGCCATCGCCGGCGCGGCAGCCGGCAACGTGGCCCTGAGCGGCGCGTTCTCGGTGAATATTTTCGACGACACCACGCAAGCCTGGGTAGGTGAAGGCTCCACGCTGCGCACCACTGGCGCGCTGGACCTGACGGCTTCCAATGAAACCACCGCCAAGGCCTTCGCCGGCGGGGTCGCCGCATCCAAGAAAGTCGGCGTGGGTCTGGCCAGCGCCAGCATCGCCAACGACGGCGTCACACGAGCGTGGCTGGCCGACGACGTGCAGGTGCTGCAGGCCGGCAGTGTCTCGCTGAATGCGCTGTCCAGCATGGATCTGGCCGTCATCGGCGCCAGTGCCGGGCTGGCAGGCAAAGCCGGCATCGCCGGGGTGGCCAACGTCATCCACTCGCAGAATCTGGTGGAAGCAAGCATTGGCAACAACGTCGCGCTGAATTCCAATGGCACGCTGACGCTCTCGGCCTCAAACGCCTTTGAGGCCCTCAACGTAGCCGGCGTGGCCGGCGTGGGCGGCACTGCGGGTGTGGGCGTCTCGGCCGGCGTGAACATCGTCGACAATGAGACACGTGCTTCCATCGGTGACGACGGCACTATCTCGGTGGCCGGCGCGGCGAGCATCGACGCCGAATCGTCGGTCGACGTGTTGTCGGTGGTCGTCGGCGGTGCCGGCGGCGGCAAGGTCGGTGTGGCCGCCTCGGCCGCCACCAACATCTTCACGCCCGTCACCGAAGCCTCCATCGGCGACAACACCCTCTTCAACGCCACCGCGCCGCTGGCAGCGCAGTCCGTGCGCGTGAGCGCCGACTCGACCACCGACCTGTTCTCCATCGTCGGCACAGTGAGCGTCGGCGGCACGGCCGGTGTAGGTGGCGCAGCCGACATCGTCGTTGTCGACAAGAACACCAAGGCGTGGATCGGGCAGGACAGCGTCGTGCGCGCCGCGCAGAACATCGGCGTGCTGGCCGATTCGCACGAAACCATCCGCTCCAACGGCGTAGGCTTCGCGGCAGGCGGCACGGCCGGCGTACAGGGCTCGGCCTCGGTGGTGGTGCTGACCACGGACACGCAAGCGTGGGCAGACGACGGTACCGAACTGCATTCGAACGGCAACATCGTCATCGCGGCGGGCGGCTCCAGTGACCTCAATCTGGTCGCCGGCGCGGCAACTGCAGGCGGCACCGCAGCGGTCGGCGCAGGCGCAGCAGTGGCCGTGATCGACAAGACCACGCTCGCCTGGATCGGCGACAACGCCAGCGTGACGGCACTCGGCAACGCCACCGCCGCGACGGTAGAGACCGGCGAGTTCACCGTGAACTACACCAACGCGGCAGCCGGTGAAGGCGAAGTCGCCGCGCCAGGCGTGACGCCGAGCAACGGTGAAGACGACCTCAGCGGCGGCAGCGAAGCACTGCAGAAATCTCGCGGCGCCACGAGCCAGACCACCAGCCTGCAGGGCCTGGCGGTGACCGCGGTCAACCAGGATTCCGTCAAAGGCTTCGCCGTCACCGGCGCGGCAGCCGGCACTGCCGCCGTGACGCTGTCCGGCGAAGTGGGGATACACAACACCACCACATCGGCTTCCATCGGCAATAACACCAAAGTCAACGAAGACAACACCGGCGCGGGCGCCGGGCAATCGGTGCTGGTCGCGGCCGGTAACGATTCCTTCCACCTCGGCGTGGCGGGCGCTTTGTCCGTGGCCGGTACGGTCGGTGTTGGCGTGGGTGCGGACGTGTCGGTGATGAGCCATGACACGCATGCCTCAATCGGCAACAGCTCGACGGTCAATGCTCGCAAGGACGTAAGCGTCCAGGCCTCCTCCGCTCAGGAAGTGGTGTCGGTCAGTACCAGCCTTGGCGCCTCGGGCACGGTGGGCGTGGCCGGCAGCGTCTCGGTGCTGCACTTCGACAATGAAACCTGGGCGTGGATCGGCAACGGCGCCACGGTGAATGCCGACGGCAACGTGGCCGTCAATGCAAGTGACGACACTGCCACCACGCTGATCGTGGGCGGCGTGGGCGTCGGCATCGCCGGGGGCGGAGCAGGTGCCGGCGTAGGCGTGACCATCATCGACAAGGACACCCGCGCGTGGGTGGGCAACAACGCCACTGTCGATGCACGCGGCCAGAACACCTCCAACCTCACGGGCTTCTCCGGCACCGGCTTCAATGCCACCGAGAGCCTGCGTGGCCTGCGCGTGCAGGCATTGTCGAGCGAAGATCTTTTCACCGCTGCTGCGGCCGGCGGTGCCGGGTTGTACGTGGGGCTGGCGGGCGCGGTTTCGGTGGCCACCATCGATTCCGACACCCTGGCGTATCTGGGCAACGGCGTACGCGTGAATACCAACGGTGGCAGCGCCAATGCCGCACAGGACGTCAACGTCACCGCGCGCAATGATCTGAGCCTGTTCAACGTGACCGGTGCCTTGGGCGTCGGCGCAGCGGGCATCGCCGGTGCAGTGGATGTCGGCGTGATCCGCAACGACAGCACCGCCTTCATCGGCGACAACGCCGTGATCAATGCCGCGCGTGATGTCGATGTCAGCGCCTTGTCGAACAAGGACATCGAAACCTATGTGGTGAGCGCTGCAGGCGGTGTCGCCGCGATTGCCGCCGGCATCGGTGTGTATTCGGTTGGCGGCGCACTGGATGGCGATTCGCGCGGCCGACTGGATACCGATGATGGCGACTCTGCCGGCGCTTACGCCGACCAGCAAGCCACCGACTCGAGCATCACCGACAGCTTCCTGGCCGACTACGACGACGACAACGTTCGCAATGCCAGCGCCAAGGTGCGCACGGCGCGTGACGGCACTGGCGTAAGCAGCCGCTTCACGGCCAACGAAAGCCGCGACCTGCCTTCGGGCAACGCCGCATTCGTCGGCGAGAACGCGACCCTCAGTGCCGGCCGCAACGTCACCGTCAATGCCCGCGAATTCGTCGATTTCGACATGACCACGGGCGCGCTGGCCATCGGCGCGGTGGGCTTGGGCGCAGGGGTTGGCGTGGCCAACTTCATGAACAACAACCTCGCCAGCGTGCATGACGGCGTCACGGTGTCGGCCGGCAACGCCGGCACCTTTGGCGTGAATGCCCAACTGGTCGAGAACATCAATGCACTGAGCATCGCCGGCACCGGCGGCATCGTCGCAATCGATGCGGCCGTGGCCGTGCTGCATTCGAACGGTTCGGTCATCGCCGAAATCCAGGACGATGCAAGCGTGGAGCGCGCGCAGCTCGTCACCGTCACGGCGGACGATGATCGCACCCTACACGCCGAAACCACGGGGGTCAGCGTCGGTGCGGTTGCGGCCGGCGCATCGGTTTCGACGACGACCATCAGCGGCACCACGCAGGCCTCCATCGGCAACAACGCGGAGATCGGCGCGGGAGCCGATGTCGTGGGCGGCGTCACGGTGGATGCGTCCGCCAATCACGCCGCAACCGCCCAGGCGCGCGCCGCCAAAGGCGGCCTGGGTCTGGCGGCCAGCGGCACCGTGGCCACAGCCACCATCAAGCCCACGGTCACCGCCAGCATCGGTACGGGCGGCGACATCGACGTCAGCAATGCGCTTACGGTGCAGGCCGACGCCGCCGTTGCAGCACGTGCGGAGTCGCTGGGCATCAACGTCAGCGCCGGGGTCGGCCTCGGCGCTTCAATTGCCGAGGCAGAGGTTGCCCCTGTGGTCACGGCATCTGTCGGCTCGAACACCAGCATCGACGCCGGCAACATCACCGTGCAGGCCAAGCAGTCTCTGCCCGGCAGTGGCCGCTCGGCGTTTGCCTCGGCCACCGGCGCTTCCGGCGGTCTGCTGCTGGGCGCCAACGCCACGTGGTCGGAAGCCAGGAACACCGGCATCGTCAAGGCAATGATCGGCAATGGCAGCACCCTCAATACGGCCGGCGCGGTGAAGGTCGCCGCGCTCAACCTCAATTCGCAGTTGTCGGACGTAGCGGGCTTCTCCGGTGGCCTGGTGGCTATCGGTGCCAACTTCGCACATGCCGAGTCGGACACGCTGACCGAAGCCGAACTGGGCAATCTGGTGAAGGTAACCGCCGGCAGCCTGGAAGTTTCTGCCTCGGGCAACAGCACCAACCACGCCCACGGCATCGCCGGCAGCGGCGGCCTGGTGTCGGCACCGTTCTCGGAAGCTTCGACCTCCACCACGAGCCGCACTTACGCACGCATCGGCAGTGGCAACAGCACACGCAACATCGATGTCGGCACGCTGCTGATCAATGCCCAGCAGACCAGCGAATTCAACAGCTGGATGCGCAACACCAACGCATCGCTGGTGGGCGTGAGCGGTGCCAAGGCAAGCAACTTTGCCTCGGCCCACACGGAGGCACACCTGGGCGCCTCAGCCCGTGCCGAAGCCGACAACATCGTGATCAACGCGGCCAACGCGATGTACAAACGCAATCCGGCAGGTGCCAAGCTCGCCGGCTCGAACATCGATGTGCCGGAATGGAACGTGAACTCCAGCTCCGGCGGCCTGATCGACGTGCCGGCGGCAGAAAGCTCGACCACCATCACCACGCACGCCCTGACCCGCGTCGGCGCGAATGCGCACCTGACGCAATCCGGCGACCGCTTCAACCCCGGCAACTTCAAGCTCGACGCCTCGAACCGTGTCGAAGCCAGCGACAAGGTCAAGATGGCCTCGGGCGGCGCGGTGTCAGCAGCGACTGGCGCGTCGTTGATCAAGGCGGATACCAACAACGCCACCATTCAGGTCGGCAATGGCGCAGAGTTGTACGGCGTCGGCGACATCCGCATGGGTGCCCGCTCGCTGGCCACGCTGCATGCGCAGACTGCGGTCGACGTCTGGGGCGCGGTAGGCGTGGCACCGTACGGCGAGAGCGTCGCGCGCTTCAACGCGAACAATGGCGTGGAGATCGGCAGCGCGAACATCACGTCGCTGAATGACATTCGCCTGTCTGCCGGGGCCAACTCGGACGGCGCAGGCAATGTCATCTCCAGCACTGCCCGCTCCGACGTGTTCAACAACACGGCCATCCCGGTGAACCGCGACCCGGTGGCCGATGCCATCATCAACACGCAGAGCCGCATCAACATCGCCGACGGCGCGGACGTCGGCGCGGTGCGCCACGTCATGCTGTACGCCGAGAAGGGCTCGGCCACGGCATCGGGCGTGGGCATCGGCAAGGATCTGTGGCGTGAAGCGCTGGCCGCAGCCGCCAGCGCCATCAGCAACGCCTTCGGTGGCGGTGACGTTTCCTTCGAGACGCGCACCGGCCGCTCGATCACCAACCAGAACGCCGACGTGGTGGTGAATGGCGACGTCAGCGTCGGCATCCATCGCAAGCAATGGCTGGAAATCGACAGCAACGGCAACGTCACCAGCTCCGATGGCATGGCGGTCATCAAGACCGAATTCCGCGCCATCGCGGAAGACATCCTCAAGCGCATTGCCGAACTGGAAGAGCTGATCCAGAACTACAACCTAGGTGCGGGGCACGACAACACCGACGCCTCGATTGCCGTCGCGGCCTACCGTTCGGAAATCCGCTTCCTCGAGCGCAAGCTGGAAGGGCTGGGCTTCCCGCGCGGGGAAGACGGCACGTTCGGCTTCTCGGGCGTGCCCGGCATCAGCGAATACGATGCCGCCATGGACGCACTCACGGCCATGGGGAGCACGCGTGACGGCTACGACGAGCAAAGCTCGCAGCTCTCGAGCGCGAACACGACGCTTGAAAACCAGAACACGCAGTACGAGAACAGCAACACCGGCTACCGCAACCAAATCACCGGCTGGGAAGGCGAAATTGCTGACCTGGATGACGAGGCGGACAACTACGACTCCGAAGTGGCACGTCTGAATGGCCTGATCAGCACTGCCAACGGTCATATCTCGTCGAACAACCAGCTGATTTCCAGCAACAACACAGTCATTTCGGCGAACGAAAGCGAAATCGCCGAACTCAACGGCAACAGCACCCGCCTGAACGACCGGATCAACGAACTCACCGCCGAGCTGGACGACCTCGACCGCAACCCGATGGCCGGCCCGACAGCGACCTTCATGACGGTGGATGATGCCGTGGCACGCCTCGGCAACATCTACGTGCGTGCGGACAACCTGTCCGGCAGCGGCGAACTGAATGCACCGGGCGATGCCGAGATTCGCATCGAGAACTACAGCAGCAACTTCCTGGTGCTGAACAGCCTGACGATTCCGCCGGATGTCGGCGGCCGGGTGTACTTCAACAGCATCGATGTCGAGAACAACGCCGACATCAACACCATCAACCGCAATGGCGGCGCTGCGTTCGACCTCTTCACCGCCGCCGATCAACCGAACGCCGACGACCGCCCGCAGATCGTCGTCAAGAGCCACTTCAACCCGCTCGACCTGGGCTCGGCCGGCGCCAACATCGCGGCACCGGACATCATCCTGCAAGGCGATATCAGCAACCTGCGCGGCCTGGTGAACATCGACAGCGCCGCAGGCAGCATCCGCCTTGAACAGAAGCGGGATGCCAACGGCAACATCCTGCCCGAGACGGCCAACATTCGCGCCGACGAAATCCGCATCAAGGCCAGCAACGGCGACTTCGTGCAGAGCTACACGGACTCCTTCTTCCACACAGCCGGCACGCCGCTGCCGGTCACGCCGGGGGATACCGAGCTGGCGTTCCCCGACAACGTGTCGAGCATCGATTATTCAGCGGAAACCGCCACGTCCGGCATCGTCGCCAACGGCAGCGTGATCATCGCGGCGCGTTACCTGAACATCAACGGCACCATCCAGAGCGGCATCTCGGAATGGGGCGTGCGCATCCCCGACACCGCCACCGTGCAGGTACCGGGCGGCGGCAGCTCCTTCGAGGCGGCACGGGCGCACTACAACAGCCTGTCGGCGCTGGAACAGTCCGCCCAAGGCGCCGAGTACTACGCGGTCTCCGGCGCCACGGTCGACGGTCTGGCCGGCAACGTGCAGGGCAACTGGGAACAGGTGGGCGTGCGCTACAACGCCAAGGAAGATCGCCTGGAGCTGTCCGGCGTGCAGGTGCAGGGCGGTTACATCGAGCTGTTCGGCGAAATCTTCAACACCAACAATCAGGGCGGTGCCAAGCTGCGCGTGCTCGATGGCTATGGTCAGATCAAGATCGACAACCAGACCGACCGCACGCTGTGGGTCAATGCGCTGGACAGCGGCCGGGGGGTGCAGGGCGAGATCAACATCTCGAACATCGTTATCCAGGCCGATGGTTCAGCCGCCATTCAGACGCAGACCTTCACACGTGGCGAAGGCGCTGCCCGTGACGGCTACTTCTACAACCCCGAAGCCGGCATGCGTTATTCGGTCTCGGTGGGCTACAACCAGGAAAAAGTCGACTTCTACCGCTACTCACGCAAAGGCTGGTTCGGTCTCGAATCCCTGATGGGCAGCATCAATCTTGATGAACACCGTATCGCATCGCTGTCGCAGAGCAACAACCCGCTGCTGGCGGGCGAATTCCTCGTGCGTGACAGCGACTCCACCAATCACTACACCAGCAACACGCAAACCACGGTCACCGACTCGGTGCTGACCAAAGGTCGCAGCTGGAAAAACTGCAACTGGTGGACGCTGTGCGCACAGGCCACGCACTACCAGGAATTCACCATCGCCGAAGGCAGCAAGACCACCACCACCGACACCGTGCGCGCCGATTACGCCATCGGCATCGAGTACATCGGATTCGACCAAGGCAAGATCGATGTCAGCTCGGTCGGCAACGTAGTCATCAACGGCTCGGTGACCAACCGCGAAGGCGACACCACGATCACCTCCAGCGGTGGCTCGATCACGCGCAGTGACGATCTGGCGATCGTCAGTGGCCAGGACATCGCGCTGAACGCCTCCAGCGGCATCGGTACCGCCAACCAGTCGCTGCAGGTGAATGCAAAGGGCGTGCTCGACGCGGTATCGGCCAGCGACATCGTGAATGTTCAGCAAATGGTGGGCGATCTGAGGGTCGGTACCATCGGCGGCGCCGGTGTGTCGCAGGCCATCGTCACCAGCGCGCGCGACCTGCTGGCAGCGGATGGCAATTCGCTGATCCAGGGCCACCGCGTGCAGCTGCTGGCCGAGAACGGCAAGATCGGCGACCTCGCCGGCGATTCGCCGCTTCAGGTCAGCACCGGCTACAGCGTGAATCAGGCCGACTGGCACAAGTACGGCCTGAAAGCGACCGCCCGAGGTGACATTGACCTGCAGAACGTCGACAAGGGCGGCGTCTTTACAGGCGATCTGTTGCTGGTTGCAGTGGAGTCGCAGGCTGGTGATGTGCGCATCCAGACCAGCGGCAGCGCCATCGACAACAACCCGTTCGAGACCACCGACACCCGTACCGAAGCAGAGCTGGCCGATCTGTGGGATTCGCTGCGTCTGCGTGGCGATGGTGCAGTCGAAAAAGCCGACGAGGCCGTCGAAGCCTTCGAGAACGGCAAATCCAACAACTACGCGTTGTACTGGCAACTGCGCGCGCTGCAGGAAGACGGTGGCGTCGCCTACGACGAAGGCTTCGCGTACAACGCCTCGACGGCCGAACGGGCTGCACTGACCGCCGCGGGCATGACCGCCGACAACATCAGCGACTTCGAAGCCAACCGTACGGCGCAGTACCACCAGCTGCACGGCGAGGTCGGAAGCTTCACCGATGGCTACCAGGAGGGCTTCCGCTACGCAGCCAGCGGCGACGAAGAGGCCGCCATCCGCAAGGGCGCCTCGTGGTCCGACGCGCAACTGATCCTGTCGGTGGGCGCCGGTCTGCTCAAGAACATCACCGACACCGTCACGACCATCAAGGATGCGAACATCGTCGGCCGCAATATCGAGCTGATTGCCGGAGGTGACATCGGTTCGTACAACCCCGAGCTGGAGATCGACCTGTCCGCCGGGCTCGACACACTGACGGCGGCGCAACGTGCCGCCCTGGCAGCCGCTGAGCGCGGCGATGCGACACTGGACGGCAACATCATCCGTCTGGTTCAGCCGCGCCCGGTCAACGTCACCGTCGGCACGGGCGCCATCAACGCCAGCTCAGGCGGGCTGGTCTTCCTCGGCTCGGAGCACGATATCCGCATCGACCAGATCAACGCCACGGGCGATAGCCGCATCAAGACCTCTGGCTCGCTGATCAACGCAGCGTCCGACCCGTCTGGCGCGAACGTCACAGCCAACAGTCTCATTCTCGAAGCGGCCAATGGCGGCATCGGTAGCACGCCGGATGAAGACGGCGAAGTCGAGAAGGCCCTGAAGGTGAACATCACCTCAAACAAGGGAATCATCGCGCGTGCGGCCGGCGACATCTGGATCGAGGCCGACAGCGACCTGAACGTGGACACCATGTACTCGCGCCATGACATCCGTCTGGATGCAAGCGGCTCGATCCTCGACTTCCAGAACGATGGCTCGACCGTTCTGGCGGAAAACAACATCCGCGCCCGCAACGTCTATCTGAGCTCCACCAATGGCTCGATCGGCACCGCCACCAACGCCCTTGAAGTGGGCGTGAATGCCGACGGCGCCATCACCGCCACCACGCAGGCGGTCGGCCAGGGCGTGTATCTGAACGGCCCGACGGGCGAGCATTTCAATATTGCCTCGGTACAGTCGGGCGATGCCGTAGGGCTCAGTTCCGCCACATCGATGCTGATCAACGGTGTGGTTTCCGGGCCCGGGCCGATCAGCCTGGCGGCCGGCGGCCAGATGACGCTGTCGCAATTCGCCGACGTACATTCGGTTGTCGGCGGCGTGCAACTGCGCGCCAACGAACTGCTGATGCAGGACGACGGCACCGACGCGGCGCGCCTGCGTTCCGACACCGGCACCATTGCGATCGAAACCGACGGCGATGCCACCATCACCGGCATCGAAACCGGCAACGGCACGCTGGATGCGGTGCACATCACCAGTGGTGGTGACATTCTGGACGGTGGTGACACGCGCATGGACATCGTCGCCAAAGCCGCACCTGAGGCCACCCTGACGCTGGACGCTGGCGGCTCCATCGGCACCGGCAACGCGCTGGACATCGATGTTCTGCACCTGAACGCCTCAACCGGCGGTGGCCTCAATTTGTTCGTGGCCGACTCGATCGATATCGGCACCATCGATGCGCAGGAAGCTGTTGAGATCACCGCAGGGCGCGACATCACCGGCAATTCGATCACCAGCCGCACCGACAAGGTCGAGCTGCACAGCATCGCCGGCAATCTGCATGTTGCAAACGTCACGGTCGCAACGGATGCCTTCCTGCACGCGAACCAGATCAATGCCACCATCTGGGGCACGGGCCTGGCGCCAATCGGCGGATCGATGACGGGCTACGGCGGAGCCGTGGCTTCCAACATCGACGTTGATCTCTCCTCGACTTCCGGCTTCAGTTTCGACGCCGTGCGCATGCGCCGCGGTTCCATCGACATGTTGCTGGGTGATCTGTGGATCGACAGTCTGTTCGTGGGCAACCGCGCCACCATCACCAACGCGCAGACACGCATGCTGGTTGATCAGGACAGCCGCACGCTGCAGGGCTACGACGTGCAGCTGTACCCGGAAGGGCGCAGCTTCACGCTGGGGCTGAGCCGCAACCTGATCGACACCGACAGCTTCGTGATCGGACGCAGCCCGGACCACCAGACGGTGACGCCGGACCGCTTCAACCTGAGCAGCGTCGAGTCGACGGAACGTGCCTTGTCCGTGTTGTTGGCAAGCGCCCCGTCCGGCCCGCCGCCGGAAGCACCGTCGTTCCCCGAGCTGGTCGCCTTCAGCGGCAGCCCGGTGTCGCTCGATGAAGATGCTGAAACATGCGAGGAGGCATCCTCGGAAACCTCCTGCGAGTAAAGATGAAAGCATCGCTTCTGACGCTGGCCGCGGCGTTCGCGGCCACTCCGGCCTTGGCCCAGTTTGTCGTTCCTCCCTCGGTCGACCCCGGTGCGCTCCAGCAACAACGCATCGACGAAGCCGAACGGCAACGCCAGCTGGAACAGCTGCAACGCACGCCGATCACCAACCCGCTGGGTGATCAGGCGCCCGAAGCACCTGCGGTGCAGAGCGGCGAAGATCAGGGCCCGTTGTTCATGGTCCGGGAAATTCGCTTCACGCCGTCCGAAATCCTCTCGGCGCAGGAGTTGGCCGAGCTGGCGGCGCCGTATGAAGGCCGGCAGTTGCGCTTCGGCGATCTGCAGGAGTTGGTCCAGCGCATCAATGCGCTCTATCAGGCCAAGCGCGTAGTCACTGCCCAGGCCGTGTTGCCCGCGCAAGACGTGTCCGGCGGCGTGGTGGTGATCCGGCTGGTCGAGGGCCGACTGGGCGAGATCCGCCTTGACGGCAACGACTCGACCCGCCCGGGCTACATAACCGGCCGCCTTGCCCAGCAACCCGGTGACCTGGTCGACCTGCCGTTGCTTGAGCAAGACCTGATTCGCTTCAACCGCAGCAACGACGTGCAATTGCGTGCCGAACTTAAACCCGGCAACGCCTTCGCCACCACCGATCTGCTGCTCGCCGTGCAAGAGCCGCCGCGTCACGCCTTGCGCATGACCTACGACAACAGCGGTAGCGAAAGCACGGGGAAATGGCGTACCGGCCTGATGTACCAGAACCGCAGCCTGCTGGGCTTTCGTGACGAGCTGTCGCTGTCCGGCAGCCGCTCGGTCGGTCAGGAGAGCTACTCCGTTGGCTACAGCATTCCGGTCAACCATTCGGGCGGGCGCTTGAGCCTCACGCACTACAAGGATCGCATTGCCGTGAAACGAGGCGAACTGGCCTCGCTCGACCTCACCGGCCGCTCCGACGGCACGGTGCTGAACCTGCGTCAGCCCATCCACTTCGGCGAGCGTTCGCGCGTCGATATGGTGCTCGGCGCCAAGAAACGCAAGTCATCCAACTGGATCAGCGGCGTCTTTCTGCAGACCACCCGCACCAGCGACGCCAGCGCCGGCCTCGAATTTCAGTCGGCCGACGACAGCGGCTTCTGGTTGGGCAGCTACATCATCACGTCCGGTCGGGCCAAGGGCGCACCCCGCAACAATTACACGGTCGGCCGCGGCTCCCTGCGCCGCTTCCAGAATCTGGCCGATGGCTGGTCCCTGCGAGGCGGACTGAACGTGCAGCATTCGCCGAACCGTCTTGTGCCGTCCAGCGAGCAATTCATGATCGGCGGCGAGTACACCGTGCGTGGCTACCCCATGGGCAGCTACGCGGGCGACCGTGGTTTCGTCGCCAACCTCGAACTCCATCAGCCGGTGCAAACGCTGCACATCCAGCCCGGCGTTCCGCCGCTGTCGCTGTCGGGCTTCGTGTTTGCCGACCACGGCCAGGTTACGCCGTACCGCCCGCCCGGCTCGACGCTGTCGAAGCACGACCGGCTCGCAAGCGCCGGCTTCGGCGTCAATGCCTCGCTGGGTGAGCACATCTCTTCGCGGCTGACCTTCGGTTATGGTTTCAACCGCGTGGACAACGAATCGCGCCGTCACCAGGTGCACTTCCAACTGATGGCCAGCTTCTGACGCTGAGCCTTTGCAGCACAATCAAGGAGTATTCATGTCGCAACTGATGTTCTACGAGAACGTGACCCCGCTGAACCGCGAGAAGCATCGCGCGCTGCGCCTGAAGCAAACCGGTGGCGATTGCTCGTTCGCGAAAGAAGCCAGCTTCGTACCCCTGGCTGCCGTCGAATTCGCGCAAGCCTCCGCCACCTACCCGATCCTCTTCTCCGGCTCGGAGGGCGATCCGGCGCCGGTAGCGCTGCTGGGCCTGGCGCCGGCATCGAACCTGTTCGTGGATGACAAGGGCCAGTGGGCCGCTGGCACGTACGTACCGGCATTCGTCCGCCGCTACCCGTTCGTGTTGGCACGCACCTCCAGCGAAGGCGACTACACCGTCTGCATCGACGACAAATACGCCGGCTTCGGCAAGAAGGAAGGTGAAGCGCTGTTTGACGAAGAGGGCAAGGAAACCGGCCTGCTGAAGGATGCCATTGCCTTCCTGCAGGGTTTCCTCAAGGAAATGGAACGCACCGCGGCATTCACCAAGCGTCTCGAAGAGCTTGAGCTGCTGATCGCGCGTGACATGCAACTCACCGACGCTCAAGGGCGCAGCTTCCTGCTCAAGGGCTTTCGCATCATCGACGAGTCCAGACTGGCCGGCCTGAGCGACGAAACGGTGCTCGAGTTCCACCGCGCAGGGTACTGGCCGTGGGTATATGCGCACCTGCTCGCGCTTGGCAATCTCTCGCAACTGCAAAACCGGGTCGCCGCGCTGGCTTGATCCTCGGGCGCTGCTCTCACGCCGGTCGGGTATGATTGGTGTTTGAGCAGCGTCTTTTGCGAGATCAACATCATGGCCGGCCTCGATACCCATACCCCGATGCCCACCGGCATCACCGTGCATCGCCAGTCGAAAAAGCTCGAAATCGGCTTTGAAGACGGGCGCACCTTCCAGTTGCCCTTCGAATTCTTGCGCGTCTATTCGCCCTCTGCGGAAGTACGCGGCCACGGCCCCGGGCAGGAAGTCCTTCAGCTTGGCAAACGCGATGTCGACGTAACCGCCATCGACCCCGTCGGCAACTACGCCATCCGCCCGCGCTTTTCGGATGGTCACGACAGCGGCCTGTATTCGTGGGACTACCTCTATGAGTTGGGTATCCGCCATGACGAACTGTGGCAGGAATACCTCGACAAGCTCGACGAGGCCGGTGGCAGCCGTGACCCCGCAGCCCAGCCCCCTGCTGCCGGCGGCAGCTGTGGTTCAGGCGGATGCGGCTCGTCGGGTGGCGGTGGCTGCGGCTCGCACAAGCACTGAAGCCATGAGTGAACCCAACACACACTTCGGCTTCGAGACCGTAGCCGAAGGCGAAAAACGCCATAAGGTCGCCCAGGTGTTCTCGTCGGTGGCAAGCCGCTACGACGTCATGAACGATCTGATGTCGATGGGCCTGCACCGTCTATGGAAAACATTCGCCATCCAGCTTGCCGGTGTTCGTGAAGGCTCGCGTGTGCTTGATGTAGCCGGCGGCACCGCGGATCTGTCCCTCGCTTTCGCCAAGCGCGTCGGCAAGAGTGGCCAAGTGTGGCTGACCGATATCAACCACGCCATGTTGTCGGTCGGCCGGGACCGCGTCGTCGACAAGGGCTTGGTGCTGCCGGTTGCGCAGTGCGACGCCGAAAAACTGCCGTTTCCCTCGAACCATTTCGACTGCGTCACGGTGGCCTTCGGTCTGCGCAACATGACCCACAAGGATGTTGCGCTGGCCGAGATGACCCGCGTGCTGCGCCCTGGCGGTCGCCTGCTTGTGCTCGAGTTCTCCAAGGTCTGGAAGCCGCTCGCGCCGGTCTACGATTTCTATTCGTTCAAGATTCTCCCGTGGATGGGGGAGAAGGTGGCGAAGGACGCCGACAGCTACCGCTACCTCGCCGAATCCATCCGCATGCACCCAGGCCAGGACGAACTGAAGGCCATGATGGAACAAGCTGGCCTGAGTCGGGTCGACTACTACAACATGACCGGCGGCGTGGTCGCGTTGCACCGCGGTTTCAAGATTTGAGCAGCGCGCCCTCACGGCGCGCCACGACAGGCCGGCGAAGACCGGCACTTACAAGAGGAGCACACACTCACATGAAGCACCTTTTCATCACACTGATTGCAGCCGTATTCACGTTCGGCGTAATGGTGCCGGACGCTGAAGCGCGTCGCTTCGGCGGTGGCAGCAGCTTTGGCATGCAACGTCAGGCCGCTCCCCCGCAAGCGCCTCGCCAGGCCGCCAGCACACCTGCCCGTCAAGCACCAGCTGCAGCAGCCCCCTCGCGCTCGTGGTTGGGCCCCATTGCCGGTCTGGCTGCAGGGATCGGTCTGGTAGCCCTGTTCTCGCACCTCGGCCTGGGTGAAGGCTTCGCATCGTTCGTGATGCTGGCCTTGCTCGCCTTTGCCGGCATCATGTTGTTCCGCATGCTGACGCGTCGCTCTTCCGCCGGCAGCAACGCCAGCGCACAGAGCATGCAGTACGCCGGCAACGCGCCGGGCGCCTTTGGTGCGCCGGCATCCATGTCGGAAGTCGGCGGCGGCGCAACGGCGCCCAACGCGGCAGGCAACGACCTCCGCTCGGAACTCGATGAAGCCAGCTTCATGCGGCAGGCCAAGCTCAACTTCATCCGCCTGCAAACGGCCAACGATGAGGGCAACCTGGACGACATTCGCGAGTTCACGACGCCTGAGGTGTTCGCCGAAATCCGCATGCAACACAGCGATTTCCCGCCTGCTGCGGGCCAACGCACGGACGTGCTGGATCTGGACGGCGAGGTGCTTGAAGTGGCCGAGGAAGACGGTCGCTACATCGTCAGCGTTCGCTTCAACGGCTTGATCCGTGAAGAAAGCGGCGCAGCGCCGATTGCCTTCGACGAGATCTGGTATCTCGTGAAGGACAAGAGCGGCTCGCGCGGCTGGCTCATCGCCGGCGTTCAGCAGGCGCATTGATCTTCAACGGGTAAGCGGACACGCCATCGGCCATGAATCTCATCGCACAAGGCTTCTCCGCTACCGTCAATCACGTACTGGCCCGCTCGCCTTGGGCGACGGAGCGCTTCCAGGCGTTTGCGGGCCAGTCGTTTCGTATCGAAGCCTCGCCCCTCAAGCTCGATCTGACAATCGATGACCAGGGGCTGCTGACGAGCCTCGAGAACGACGCTGAACCAGCTGTGGTCTTGAGTCTTGCGCTGACCGAGCTGCCGTTGATGCTTGCCGGCGGAATGGACAAGCTGATGAACCGCGTGCGTATTTCGGGCAATGCCGAGTTCGCGGAAGTCATCGGGTTCGTTTTCCGCAACCTTTCATGGGACGTGGAAGACGATCTGGCCCGCGTGATCGGCGACATCCCGGCCCATCGCCTGGCGAGCGGCGCACGCGATCTTCACCAGGCACAGAGCCGCGCGCTCGAAGGCCTGACCGGCAATCTCTCCGAGTACCTGCGTGAAGAGAGTGGCTGGGTTCTTGCGCGCCCCGAGCACGATGCCTTCTCCCAAGAAGTCAGCCAATTGCGCGATCAG
Organism: Pseudazoarcus sp. NS20; assembly: GCF_059703745.1. Classification (NCBI taxonomy): domain Bacteria; kingdom Pseudomonadati; phylum Pseudomonadota; class Betaproteobacteria; order Rhodocyclales; family Zoogloeaceae; genus Pseudazoarcus; species Pseudazoarcus sp. NS20. The sequence goes on along the minus strand of NZ_BAAKIY010000001.1, from coordinate 667,160 downwards.
CTCGCGCGCCTCGAGAAACGCACTCAGCGCATCGGTGCAGGCACGATCGCAAAGAAGCCATACTCCAGAAAGCACTGAATACGGCCGAAGGGTAGGAGCAAACAAAAAGGGCAACCGCAAGCGGTTGCCCTTTTCATGATTTGCACCGATCTCAGTGACCGCGCTTTTTCATACGCTGGATCGCTGCGATCTGGGCGATTGCTTCCATCAGCTCGGCCTGAGCCTTGGCGTAATCGACTTGACCGGTACGGTTCTGCAATGCTTCTTCGGCAAGGCGCTTGGCTTCGACGGCTTTCGCTTCGTCGAGATCAGCGCCACGAATCGCCGTGTCAGCCAGCACGGTCACCAGACCCGGCTGAACCTCAAGCAGACCACCGGCAACGAAAATCAGCTCTTCGCCTTCCTGGTTCGGCAGCTTGACGCGGACCGCACCCGGACGGATGCGAGTCAGCAGGGGCATGTGACCCGGCAGGATGCCAAGCTCGCCATCTTCGCCAGGCAGGGCAACGAACTCCGCCAAACCGGAGAAGAGTTGCTCTTCAGCGCTGACGACGTCGACGTGAACAGTCATGGCCATGGGTTGTCCTTATGTTCCGGCAGTGCGGCGGGGGCTCCCCGCCGCATCGCACATCAGAGTTTCTTGGCTTTTTCCATGGCCTCTTCGATACTGCCGACCATGTAGAAAGCCTGCTCCGGCAGGTGATCGCACTCGCCGCTCACGATCATCTTGAAGCCCGCGATCGTGTCTTTCAGCGGCACGTACTTGCCCGGCGAACCGGTAAAGACTTCGGCCACGTGGAAGGGCTGCGACAGGAAGCGCTGGATTTTGCGCGCACGGCCAACGGCCAGCTTGTCTTCCGGCGACAGCTCGTCCATGCCCAGAATTGCGATGATGTCGCGCAGTTCCTTGTAGCGCTGCAGGGTCTGCTGAACCTGACGGGCAACGCCGTAATGCTCTTCGCCCACGACCAGCGGATCCAGCTGACGGCTGGTGGAATCGAGCGGATCGACGGCCGGGTAGATACCCAGAGCGGCGATGTCACGCGACAGCACGACGGTGGAGTCGAGGTGGAGGAAGGTGGTTGCCGGCGACGGGTCGGTCAAGTCATCCGCGGGAACATACACCGCCTGGATCGAGGTGATCGAGCCCACCTTGGTCGAGGTGATGCGCTCCTGCAGACGGCCCATTTCGTCAGCCAGCGTCGGCTGGTAGCCCACTGCCGAAGGCATACGGCCGAGCAGTGCGGATACTTCGGTACCGGCCAGCGTGTAGCGGTAGATGTTGTCGACGAAGAACAGGATGTCGCGGCCATCGTCACGGAAACGCTCGGCCATGGTCAGGCCGGTCAGCGCCACGCGCAGACGGTTGCCCGGGGGCTCGTTCATCTGACCGAACACCATCGCGACTTTGTCGAGAACGTTGGAGTCCTTCATCTCGTGGTAGAAGTCGTTGCCCTCACGGGTACGCTCGCCCACACCGGCAAACACCGACAGGCCCGAGTGCTGCTTGGCGATGTTGTTGATCAGTTCCATCATGTTGACGGTCTTGCCGACACCGGCGCCACCGAACAGGCCGACCTTGCCGCCCTTGGCGAACGGGCAGATCAGATCGATAACCTTGATGCCGGTTTCGAGCAATTCGACCGACGGGGACAGCTCGTCGAACTTCGGGGCCTTGGCGTGGATCGGGCGGCGCTCATCGGCCTGGATCTCGCCAGCTTCGTCGATCGGACGGCCGAGCACGTCCATGATGCGACCCAGCGTGCCTTCACCGACCGGCACCGAAATCTGGCTACCGGTGTCCGACACGGCCATGCCGCGGCGCAGACCGTCCGTGGAGCCGAGGGCAATGGTACGCACCACGCCGTCACCGATCTGCTGCTGCACTTCGAAGGTCAGGCCCGCTTCCACCACCGGGTTGCTGGTGTCTTCGAGCTTGAGCGCGTTGTAAACCTTGGGCATCGACTCGCGCGGGAACTGAATATCCACCACGGCGCCGATACACTGAACAATCGTACCTTGACTCATCGTCATTTCCTTAAAAGCAATATTCCGTTAGACCGCGGCTGCGCCGCCGACGATTTCCGACAGTTCCTTGGTGATCGCTGCCTGACGGGTCTTGTTGTAGACCAGTTGCAGTTCGCCGATCACGTTCTTGGCGTTGTCGGAGGCGGCCTTCATCGCCACCATCCGCGCACTCTGTTCGGACGCCATGTTCTCGACCACGCCCTGATAGATCAGGGTTTCGACGTAACGCAGCAAAAGCTCGTCGACCACCACTTCCGGCGCGGGCTCGTAGAGGTAATCCCACGAAGCTTCCGGCGTGCCGAGCTTGTCGCCGGTGACCGGCAGAAGCTGTTCCAGCACCGGCTCCTGCTTCATGGTGTTCACGAAGCGGGTGTATGCGATGAAGACGGTGTCGAGCTCCTCGTCACGGAACGCATCCAGCACGACCTTGATCGGGCCGATGATCTTGTCGAGGTGAGGCGTATCGCCGAGTTGAACGACGTGCGACACAACCTGCGCGCCGATTCGCTGCATGAAGCCGAAGCCCTTGTTGCCGATGCAGCACACCCGGATGTCGCTCGCGCCGCTGCCTTCCCACTCTTTCATCGCATTCACGACGATGCGCTGGATGTTGGTGTTCAAGCCACCACACAGCCCCTTGTCGGACGTCACGATGATCAGGCCGATCTTCTTGCCTTCGGCCTTGCGGACGACGAACGGGTGCGGATAGTCCGACACGCTCGCCTGCGACAGATTGGCGGCGAGCTGACGGATCTTCTCGGCGTAGGGGCGGGCCTGCCGCATCCGTTCCTGCGCCTTGCGCATTTTGGATGCAGCGACCATCTCCATCGCCTTGGTGATCTTGCGCGTGTTTTGCACGCTCTTGATCTTGGTCCGGATTTCCTTACCGCTTGCCATTTACGCCTCCCTCAGCGGTCTCAGGACCAGGTCTTCTTGAACGCTTCGATGGCTCCAGCGAGTTCCTTCTCACCGTCGGCGTCCAGCTCGGCCTTGGCCTGAATGGTGCTGTACAGCGCGGGGTGCTGAGCTTCAACGTACTTGTGCAGAGCCGTCTCGAGGGCGAGCACGCGGGACACTTCGACATCGTCGAAATAACCCTTGTTGATCGCGAACAGCGTGATGCCCAGCTTGGCAACCGACAGCGGAGCGAACTGCGCCTGCTTCATCAGTTCGGTCACGCGGCGACCGCGCTCAAGCTGACGACGGGTGGCCGCGTCCAGATCCGAAGCAAACTGCGCGAAGGCCGCCAGTTCGCGGTACTGCGCCAAGTCGGTACGGATACCGCCGGAGAGCTTCTTGACCACTTTGGTCTGAGCAGCACCACCGACGCGCGACACCGAGATACCGGCGTTGATGGCGGGGCGGACACCGGCGTTGAACAGGTCGGTTTCCAGGAAGATCTGGCCGTCGGTGATCGAGATCACGTTGGTCGGCACGAAGGCGGAAACGTCGCCTGCCTGCGTTTCGATGATCGGCAGTGCGGTCAGCGAACCGGTCTTGCCTTTGACTTCACCGTTGGTGAACTTCTCGACGTAGTCGGCGTTCACGCGGGCAGCACGCTCAAGCAGGCGGGAGTGCAGGTAGAACACGTCACCCGGATAGGCTTCGCGGCCCGGCGGACGGCGCAGCAGCAGGGAGATCTGACGATACGCCCAGGCTTGCTTGGTCAGATCGTCATAAACGATCAGCGCGTCCTGACCACGGTCACGGAAGTACTCGCCCATGGTGCAGCCGGCGTAGGCCGACAGGTACTGCATGGCGGCAGATTCGGAAGCCGAAGCCGCAACGATGATGGTGTATTCCAGAGCGCCGTGCTCTTCGAGCTGGCGGACCACGTTGGCAATGGTCGAGGCTTTCTGACCGATCGCAACGTAGACGCAGAGCATGTTCTGCCCTTTCTGGTTGATGATCGCATCGACGGCAACAGCGGTCTTGCCGGTCTGGCGGTCACCAATGATCAACTCGCGCTGACCACGGCCGATCGGCACCATCGAGTCGATGGCTTTCACACCGGTCTGGACCGGCTGCGAAACGCCTTCACGAGCGATAACGCCGGGAGCGACCTTCTCGATCTTGTCGGTGATCTTGGCGTTGATCGGGCCTTTGCCGTCGATCGGCTGACCCAGCGCGTTCACGACGCGGCCGAGCAGTTCCGGACCGACCGGCACTTCCAGGATGCGGCCGGTGGCCTTGACCGTGGAGCCTTCGGAGATGTGCTCGTAGTCGCCCAGGATGACGGCGCCGACGGAGTCGCGCTCGAGGTTCAGCGCGAGGCCGAAAGTGTTGCCCGGGAACTCCAGCATCTCGCCCTGCATGACGTCGGCGAGACCGTGGATGCGGGTGATGCCGTCAGTAACCGAAACCACGGTGCCTTCGCTGCGCGACGATGCGCCAAGCTGCAGGTCCTGGATCCGGCTCTTGATCAGCTCACTGATTTCAGAGGGGTTGAGTTGCATTTTGCGATAACTCCTAGTTCTTGAGCGCAGCGGCCATGTTCGCGAGCTTGCCGCGAACCGAGGTGTCGATGACGTCGTCGCCAACGGCAATCCGGACACCACCGATGAGCTCGGGGTCCAGACGCACGGAGACGTTCAGCTTGGCCTTGAAATGAGCCTCGAGATCTTTCTTGAGGTTGGCCAGCGTTGCGTCGTCGATGGGGAAAGCCGAGCTGACGTCGGCTTCCAGCACACCTTCGTGTTTGTTTTTCTTTGCAACGAACAGGTCGCGGATTTCCGGCAGTACCTGCAGACGATCGTTCTCGATGAGGATGCGAACGAAGTTCTGCTGATCGGCGGAGAGGCCCTCTCCCGCGACACCCGTCAGCAGGGAGTACACCTTGTCGTCCGTGAGAGCCGGATTACGGGTGGCCTCCTTGATCGTCGCGTCGGAAACGATAGCGGCAAGGCTGTCCAGGGCGTCCGACCATGCCCCAAGCGCCTGGCTCCCCTTCGCCTGCTCGAACGCGGCGTCAGCATAGGGGCGCGCGATGGTGAGGTTCTCGGCCATGACTTATTGCAGTTCCTGTTTCAGATTGGCGAGCAGATCGCTGTGTGCCTTGGCGTCAATCTCGCGACGCAGGATGCGCTCGGCGCCGGACACTGCCAGCGTAGCGACCTCATCACGCAATTGCTCTTTGGCACGCTGCATGGCGTTGGCGGCTTCGGTTTCGGCAGCGGCACGCGCTGCCTCGACGATGCGGCTGGCTTCAGCACGGGCATCTTCAAGGAACTTGGCAGCCTGCTTGTCCGCGGCGGCGCGCACGTCGCCGGCGGATTCACGGGCTTTCTTCAGTTCTTCAACGACCTTCTTTTCGGTCAGCGCCAGATCTGATTTGGCCTTGTCCGCAGCTGCCAGCCCGTCAGCGATCTTCGCTGCGCGCTCGTCAAGTGCCTTCATGATCGGCGGCCACACGAATTTCATCGTGAACCACGCGAGGATGAAGAACACAATGATCTGGGCGATCAGAGTTGCGTTCAAATTCACTGTCTTAGGCCCTCTTTTTGTTGGAGGTCAGACGACTTAGGCGACGAACGGGTTGGCGAAAGCGAACATCATCGCGATACCGACACCGATCAGGAATGCAGCGTCGATCAGACCAGCCAGCAGGAACATTTTGGTTTGCAGGGCGTTCATCAGTTCAGGCTGACGAGCCGATGCTTCGAGGTACTTGCTACCCATGATGGCGATACCGAGGCAGGCGCCGATAGCACCCAGACCAACGATCAGACCAGCGGACAGCGCGACGAGACCCAGAGTAAATTCCATGACAACTCCCTAATGTGTAGAACAACCAAGAAAAGAAGAAAAACGGTTTAGTGACCTTCGTGTGCCTGACCGATATACACCAGGGTCAGCATCATGAAGATGAAGGCCTGAAGCACGATGATCAGTACGTGGAAGATCGCCCAGATCGAGCCGGCGATGATGTGTCCGAAGAAGCCGAACACGGTCGCGGTGCCACCAAGCAGCGCGATCAGGACGAAGAGCAGCTCGCCGGCAAACAGGTTGCCGAACAGACGCAAGCCATGCGAGACGGTTTTGGCGAAGAACTCGATCATCTGCATGACGAAGTTCACCGGCCACAGCAGCGGGTGGTTGCCGAACGGAGCCGAAACCAGCTCGTGAATCCAGCCACCGACACCCTTGATCTTGAGGTTGTAGTAGAAGCACATCAGCAACACGGCGATGGCCAGACCCACCGGCACGTTAACGTCGGCAGTCGGCACGACGCGCATGTAGGCGTCACCGGCATTCTCGACAAAGCCCAGCGCAACCATCGAGTGACCCCAGGCCATCGGGATCAGATCCACCGGGATCAAATCCATGAAGTTCATCAGGAAGATCCAGACGAACACGGTGAGTGCCATCGGTGCCACGAACTTGCGCGATTCGGCGCTGTGAATGATGTCCTTTGCCTGGGTGTCGACCATTTCGACCATCATTTCGATGAAACCCTGGAAGCGGCCCGGCACACCCGAAGTGGCAGCGCGCGCGGCACGCCACAGAATGAACACCGTCAGCATGCCCAACATCAGCGCCCAGAACACCGAATCAAGGTTGATCAGCGTCCAGTCGATGATGTCCTTTTGCCCATGCCCGGTCTGGTTCAGGTTGGTGAGGTGATGAACAACATACTCTTTTGCGGTCGGTTCGTACGCTGTGGCCATTTTTAAGTCTTCACCAAAAATCCAAACAAATTCGCTTTGAGCACCAGAATCAAGCCGACAAAGAGCCCACCCCAATGGAGGTCTTCGTACAAGGCACGAATCAGCACCAGTAATCCTACGATCGCCGCGAGCTTGATCAGCTCGCCAACGAGAAACGTGCTGGCCGGGGGTGACCCCAACCGCCGCGCCACAAGCGCCAGACGGAGAGCAAACAATCCGTTCGGCACCGTGCATGCAAGCCCGGCAAGAGCTGCGGAAACTGCGCCATGAACCCCGAAAAAAACGGCCGCCAGGGCCGTCGCAACAAGGGTCGCGCACATCTGCAGAAAAACGACTTTCAGCATGGACGCTGCCTTTTCTCCCCCCCTTGGGGGCGCCGACGGCTTTTTGTCCCCGCTTGCGGGTGCCGGCGACTGAAAATCCGGGCAATGGTAGGGGTTAACCTCAATCAAGTCAAACCCGTTCCGCCCCCCATATCGATGCCCGCCGAAGGCCCGTGTGTGTTTGCACGCGGCCCGGATGCCCGGCAGACTGCTGCTTTCGCTTTGTCGGGGAAGCACTGAATGATCCGCACCTCCCGCGCCGGCCGCCGCGAGATTTTCGGCTGGGGCATGTTCGACTTCGCGAACCAGGCGTATACGCTGCTGATCATCACGGTGATCTTCGGTGATCTATATACGCGGGTGGTGGTGGGCGACGCCCCCGACTATCGGCTCGGCAACCTGTTGTGGAGCCTGGCGCTGTCGTTGTCCTACCTGCTGGTGGTGCTCACGGCGCCGCTGTTCGGCACCATCATGGACCACGCCCGCGCCAAGAAGCGGCTGCTGTTCATCAGTTACGTGGCCACCGTCGTCACCACCGCGATGCTCTACTTCGTGGCACCCGGCTGGATCTGGCTCGGCTTTGCGCTGATCGTTTTCTCCAATGCCGCATATTCGATCGGCGAATCCTTCATTGCCAGCTTCCTGCCCTTTCTCGGCCGCCCCGGCGAGCTTGGCAAGGTTTCGGGCTTCGGCTGGGCGCTGGGTTACGCCGGCGGCTTGGTGGCAGCCATCTTCGCGCTGCTGTTTCTGGGCGAGGTGAGCCGCGAGAATTTCGACACCATCCGCTGGGTCGGGCCATTCGCGGCGGCATTCTTTCTGGCCGCGGCGATTCCCACCTTCCTGTGGCTGCGCGAGCCCGACATCGGCACGCGCCGCCCGTTGACCGGCGGCGTGCTTGCCGCAGGCTACGGCCGCCTGCGCGAAACGCTGCGCACGGCCGCGCAGTACCCCGACTTGCGGCGGGTGTTCATTTCGATCCTGTTCGCGATGGCCGGCGTGTATGTGATCGTGGCCTTTTCGTTCATCTATGGCGCCCAGATCATCGGCTGGAGCGAAAGCACACGCACGCTGATGTTCATCGTGGTGCAGCTCACCGCGCTGGGTGGCGCACTGGTGTTCGGCTGGCTGCAGGATCACCTCGGCGGCAAGCCGACTTACGCCATGACACTTTTACTGTGGATCGCCGCCATTCTGGCGATCTACTTCGTGGCCGAAATCACCGACGTGATCAATGCCGTGCTGGGTACCGCGCTGCTGACCGAGCAGGTGTTCCTGTTCGCGGGCCTGCTGTCGGGGCTGAGCCTGGGTTCGAGCCAGTCGGTGGGACGCGCGCTGGTCGGCGCCTTCGCACCGGCAGAGCGTGCCGCCGAGTTGTTCGGTTTCTGGGGCTTGTTCTCGAAGCTCGCTGCAATCTTCGGGATCGTCGGGGTGGGCCTGCTGCAGCTTGTACTCGGGCTGCAGGGGGCGGTGCTGTTCTGCATCGTGCTGTTCGTCGCGGCCCTGATTCCGCTGGCCGGCGTCGATGAAGCGCGCGGCGTGACCGCCGCGCGGCACCAAGACTGAGAGCCTTATTTCAGGCGGCCGAGCAGGCCGTCGAGTTGATCGAGGTCGCCAAAGCGGATCGACAGCTCACCGGCGCCCTTGCGGTTGGCGCGAATCTTCACGGTCGCGCCGAGGGTATCGGCGAGTTCTTCCTGCAGACGCAGCAGGTCACGATCCAGCGCGGCAGCAGCCTTCTGAGCGCGCGGGTTGAGCAGGCGATACACCATTTGCTCGGTCTCGCGCACCGAGTAGCCGCGTGCGGCCACCTGGTTGGCGACCTGAATCTGGCTGGCCTCATCCAACGGCAACAAGGCGCGCGCGTGCCCCATGTCGATGTCGCCCGCCATCAGCAGCTCCTGCACTTGCGCCGCGAGGTTCATCAGGCGCAGCAGATTGGACGCCGCCGAGCGCGAGCGCCCCACCGCATCGGCAGCCTGCTGGTGCGTCATGCCGAATTCATCCACCAGACGCTGGATGCCGGCCGCCTCTTCGAGCGGGTTGAGGTCTTCGCGCTGGATGTTCTCGATGAGCGACATCGCCAGCGCAGCTTCGTCGGGAATCTCGCGCACCAGGCACGGCACGTATTCCAGCTCGGCCAGACGCGAAGCGCGCCAGCGCCGCTCGCCAGCGATGATCTCGTAGCGGTCCGGCCCGACCGGGCGCACCAGAATCGGCTGCATCAACCCCTGGGCACGGATCGACGCAGCCAGCTCGTCGAGCGAGCCGGGGTCCATGCGCGTGCGCGGCTGGTACTTGCCGGGTTGCAGGCGGTCGATGGCCAGCGTCTGCAACTCGCCTTTTTCTTCGTCTCGGTTACCCGCCAGCAGGGCATCCAGCCCGCGGCCCAGGCCTTTCGGTTTCGGTGGGGTCATGCGTGTGTCCGGAGATATGCAGGGAAGCGCTTCACAGCGTCTTCACCCGTTCGATCATTTCCTGTGCGAAAGCCATGTAAGCCTGCGCGCCCTTGGCACTGCGGTCGAAAAGCACACCGGGAATGCCGTGGCTCGGCGCCTCGGCCAGTCGCACGTTACGCGGCACGATGGCTTTGAAGACCTTGTCGCCGAAGTGCCCTTCGAGCTGGTCGGAAACCTGCTGCTGCAGCGTCATGCGGGAATCGTACATGACGCGCAGCAGGCCGATGATCTTGAGATCGCGGTTGAGGTTGGCGTGCACCTTCTTGATGCTGTTCACCAGATCGGTCAGCCCTTCCAGCGCGTAATACTCGCACTGCATCGGGATGATCACGCCGTGCGCCGTGCACAAGCCGTTGAGCGTGAGCATCGACAGCGAAGGCGGGCAGTCGATGAGAACAAAGTCGTAGGTGTCGAGATAGGGCGCCAGCAAATCGCGCAGACGCGTTTCGCGGCGTTCAAGATCCACCATCTCGACTTCGGCACCGGCCAGATCGCGGTTGGCGGGCAGCACGTCGAAGCCGCCGGTGGGCGAGGTCACGCGCACCTCGGGCAAGGCCGCGATGCCGACCAGCGCGTGGTAGATGGAGTGGCCGAGGCTGCGCTTTTCGATGCCACTGCCCATCGTCGCATTGCCCTGCGGATCGAGGTCGATCAACAAGGTGCGCTGGCCGGCCTCGTGTAGCGCAGCCGCGAGGTTCACGCACGTGGTGGTCTTGCCGACGCCACCTTTCTGGTTGGCGACGCAGAAGATTCTTGCCATCAGTCCCGTTCCAGGATGATCAGATGCCGTTCCGCGTCCAGCCCCGGCACCGTCAACGGCACGCTTTCAACGAGGCGCACGCCCGCAGGCAAGGACGCGAGTTCGTCCCGAGGATACACGCCTTTCATCGCCAGGAAACGCCCGCCCGCGCCGAGCAGATGACGGGTGAGTTGCACGAAATCGGCAATATCGGAAAAGGCGCGTGAAATCACTGCGTCGAACGGCGCATCCGGCGTCACATCCTCCACACGGGCGTGCACCGGCGTGAAGTTGCCAAGCTGCAGCTCGATGCGCGCCTGCTGCTGGAAGCTGGATTTCTTGCCCACCGTCTCGACCGAAGTGATCGCCAGGTCCGGCCGCGCGATGGCCAGCGGAATGCCCGGCAGCCCGCCGCCGGAGCCGATGTCGGCCAAGCGCGCAACGCCCGCCAGATGCGGCAGCACCACCAGCGAATCGAGCAGATGGTGAGTGATGGCCTGCTCGGGCGAGCGGATGGCCGTAAGGTTGTAGACGCGGTTCCATTTGCCGAGCAGCGCAGCGAAGGCCAACAGCCGCGTGCGCGCCTCAGGGGGCAGATCGAATCCGAGTTCCGCGAGGCCGCGGTCGAGCAGGGCGGACTCGCTCATGCGCTCTTTTGCTGTGCCGAATCGGCCGCTTGCTGCAAGTCGTTGCGCTTGAGCCATACCAGCAGCAGCGAAACCGCCGCCGGCGTCACGCCCTGGATGCGACCCGCCTGCCCAATGGTTTCAGGGCGGTGCTGGGTAAGCTTCTGCTGCACTTCCTTGGACAGGCCGCGCACGGTGGAATAGTCGATATCGGCCGGCAACCGCCTGGATTCGGCCTGCAGTTGGCGCGCCACTTCGTCTTGCTGGCGATCGATGTAGCCCTGGTACTTGGCGGCGATCTCGACCTGCTCGACCACCGCCGGGTCGATGTCGACGGCTTCCGGTGCGCTCGGCAGCGTCATCAGGCCGGCGTAGGTGGCTTCGGGGCGGCGCAGCAGTTCGAAAAAACGGTATTCGCGTTCCAGCGCCTTGCCGAGCACACGCTCGGCGTCGGCAGCAGGGATGCTCGCAGGATGCGCCCAAGCGGCCTTCAAACGCGCGGTTTCGCGCTCGATGGCGTCACGTTTGCGGCAGAAGGCATCCCAACGCGCGTCGCTCACCAGACCCAGCTCGCGGCCCTTCTCGGTCAGGCGCAGGTCAGCGTTGTCTTCGCGCAGCTGCAGGCGGTACTCGGCGCGCGAAGTAAACATGCGGTAGGGCTCGGACACACCGCGCGTGATCAGGTCGTCCACCAGCACGCCCAGATAGGCCTCGTCGCGGCGCGGGCACCAAGCCTCGCGGCCCTGCACCTGCAGCGCGGCGTTGGCGCCGGCCAGCAGACCCTGCGCGGCGGCCTCTTCGTAACCTGTAGTGCCGTTGATCTGGCCGGCGAAGAACAGGCCGTTGAAGCTCTTGGTTTCCAGGCTGGACTTGAGGTTGCGCGGGTCGAAGTAGTCGTACTCGATGGCGTAGCCGGGGCGCAGGATGTGCGCGTTCTCCATGCCGTGGATCGAGCGCACCACCGCCAGCTGCACATCGAAGGGCAGTGACGTGGAGATCCCGTTGGGGTAGATCTCGTGCGTATCCAAGCCTTCGGGCTCGAGAAAGACGTTGTGGCTGTCCTTGTCGGCGAAGCGGTGGATCTTGTCTTCGATGGAGGGGCAGTAGCGCGGGCCGACGCCCTCGATCACGCCGGAATACATCGGCGAGCGGTCGAGGTTGGCGGCGATGATCTGGTGCGTGCGCTCGTTGGTGTGCGTGATCCAGCACGGCAATTGGCGCGGATGCTGAGCAGCATTACCCAAGAAGCTGAATACCGGCACCGGATCGTCACCGGGCTGCTCCTGCATCACCGCGAAGTCGATGCTACGCGCGTCGAGCCGCGGCGGCGTGCCGGTCTTGAGGCGCCCTTGCGGCAGCTGCATTTCCTTCAGGCGCTGGCCCAGCGAGATGGCCGGCGGGTCACCCGCTCGGCCACCGACGTGGTTCTGCAGACCGACGTGGATCAGGCCGTTCAAGAAGGTGCCGGCGGTCAGCACCACTGCGCGGGCCTCGAAACGCAGGCCGATCTGCGTCACCACGCCAGTAACGCGCTCACCTTCCACCGTGATGTCGTCCACGGCCTGCTGGAACAGCGTCAGATTGGGCTGGTTTTCCAGCCGGCGGCGGATCGCCGCCTTGTACAGCACGCGGTCGGCCTGCGCGCGGGTGGCGCGAACGGCGGGGCCCTTGGAGGCGTTGAGGATGCGGAACTGGATGCCGCCTTCGTCGGTGGCTTCGGCCATGGCGCCGCCGAGGGCGTCCACTTCCTTGACCAGATGGCCCTTGCCGATGCCGCCGATGGAGGGATTGCAGCTCATCTGCCCCAACGTTTCGATGTTGTGCGTGAGCAGCAGCGTCCTGGCGCCCATGCGCGCAGACGCAAGCGCGGCCTCGGTGCCGGCATGGCCACCCCCAACAACAATCACATCGAAAGACTCTGGATATCGCATGGCGCACCCCGGCGCGTTGAATTCGGCGAAGCGCGCGATTCTACGCTTGCAGCGTGCAAAAGCCTAGGCTCGCCCTAGCGAAAATCATGTTCAAACAGTTACTTGCATCGCAACCCGATTCGCGCGGGAAACAAGGTGGAGCGTTTCCAAGCGCTCGACACGACCACCAACGGGCCGGGCCGAAAGCAAAACAGCCGGCGCTTGGCCGGCTGTCTGGCAAAACCGAGAGGTACCCCGCTTATTCGCGGATCGGCGCAACGCGCTCGACACGCGGCGAATACAGGCGCTCTTCCGGACGCACCGACAGGTCGATCTCTTCGCCCCCGGCGTCTTCAGGATCGATGCCCGGCGGCGGCGTCTGCGGCTGGAACTGGATGGCCTGGGCCGCGATGGGCACTTCAACAGGCGGCGGCGCGGGGCGCAGCACGTTCTGGTACACCACGAACATCACCGCCGTGAGCAGGAAGAAGTGATTCAGCAGCTTCAGGCGGCGTTTGCGCAGATCGATTTGTTTCGGCTGGGTTTTCATACTGCAAACCTCATGGCGGGCAATGGATGCAATTGTACGTCCGACGCGTGGAGACTCGGCAAGTTCCTTGCCTCAGTACAAGCTGTCGCGCATACGCTGCGGCTGGGCGCGGTCGTAGGCCTCGGCGTCCACCGACGGGCCGGTCAGCGCTGCGTGAATGCAGCCGGCGCTGGGCACGCGGGACTTCACCTCGGGGTCGGGCGGGCCCCACAAGCCGGAGCGCAGCATGGCGCGGGCGCACTGGAAGTAGATGCGCTCGACCTTGATCACCAGCACGCAACGCGGCGGCTTACCCGCTACGGCGAAGCGCTCGAGCAGCGCCGGCTCCACCGAGATGCGCGCCTGACCATTCACGCGCAGCGTCTCGCCCACGCCGGGGATGAGGAAGAGCAGCGAGATGCGCGGGTCCCCGACTAGATTGCGCAGGCTGTCCACGCGGTTGTTGCCGCGGCGTTCGGGCAGCAGTAGCGTGCGTTCGTCCTCCACTGCGACGAAGCCGGCCGGGTCGCCGCGCGGGGACACGTCCAGCCCGTCCGGCCCCGAGGTGGCCAGCACCACGAAGGGGGAGGCTTCGATCATCTGCCGGTACAGCGGGTGGATGTAGTCGATTTCCTTGTTCAACGAGGGCGCGGCGGCGTCGCCGAACAGTGCGTCGAGCTCGGCGGCGGTGGTGAGGATGTGCGGGTCGGCGGTCATGGCTCAGCGTCCGGTCACCGGTTCCATCAACAAGGCTTCGAAGGCCACGGCGGCGTGGCTCACCGGGCGCTGCGGCAAGCGCATGCGGTAGAGCTGGCGTTGCAGCATGCCCTTTTGCGGCAGGATGCGGCGCACGCGCCCGAGCGCCAGTTGATCGCGCGCGCAGATGCGCGGCACCAGACCCAGCCCGCCGCCAGCCGCCACGGTCTGCACGATGGCCTCGTTGCTGCCGACTTCGATGATGCGCGGCGCGGTGATGCCCAGGCCGGCGAGGATGGAATCGGTCGCCTCGCGGCTGCCCGAGCCTTGTTCGCGCACGATCCAGAGTTGTTCGGCGAGCGCGGCCGGGGCGATCACGTCGTCGTCCGGTAGCGGGTGCTCGCGCGATGCGATCACCACCATCTCTTCCTCGCGCCACGGCCGCGTCTCGAAACGCGCATCGGGCACCGGCCCTTCGACCAGCGCCACGTCGATGCCGCATTCGAGCAGGTCTTCCACGATGTGGGCGGTGTTGGCGCTGACCACGCGCAGCGCGATGCCGGGGTAGCGCTCGTGGAATTTCGCCACATACGGCGGCAGCCAGTAGGTGGCGATGGTGGTGCTGGCGCCGATGGTGAGCTGGCCGCGGTCGAGCGCGCCGAACGAGCGAATGGCCTCGTCGGCCTCGCGTTCGAGCGCGAAGATGCTGCGCCCGTAGTCGTAAAGCATGCGGCCCGGCTCGGTGAGCGTGAACGAGCGCCCCTGGCGCTCCAGCAACACGGTGTCGAGCTGGTTCTCCAGCTCGCGCACGGCCTTGGACGTGGCGGGCTGGCTGATGTCGAGCGCTTCGGCCGCGCGCGAGAAGCCTTGCGCCTCGACCACCGCCACATAGACGCGCAACAGATTCAGGTTCATACATAACCTCAGGTAATGCGCACGTAACTTACATCATATTTGTGCATGCAAACGAGGCGCCTATCGTGATTGAACTTTCAGTCATATCAATATGCGCCAATGAGCATAAACGCCACCCTGCCGCAGCATGGAGTCCGCCTCGGGCTCGTCGGCAGCCTTGCCATCAGTCTGGCCGCCGCAGTGCTGGCCGGCCTGCCCGGTATGGCCGCCAGCGGGCTGGGCTGGTTGCCGCTGGCACTGGCACTGGGCATTGCGGTGGGCAATCTGTGGCCGACGCTGCCGCTGCGCGGCGCGGCCGGCATTGCAGTGGCGCGCGGTCGGCTGATGCGCTGGGGCATTGCGCTGTACGGTCTGCACGTGGGCGCCGACGCGCTGGCTTCGGTGGGCTGGAGCGGGCCGCTGATGGCCCTGCTGATCGTGGCCTCGACGCTCACGCTGGCCGTAATTGGCGGGCGCCTGCTCGGCATTCATCGTGACCTCGCGCTGCTGCTCGGCTCGGGCAGCGCGATCTGCGGGGCGGCCGCCATTGCCGCCACCGATTCAGTGCTTGAAGCACCTGCCCAACACGTCGCCGCAGCCATAGCAGCCATCGTGGTCTTCGGCACGCTGGGCATGGTGCTGCTGCCGCTGCTGTATCCGCTGAACTGGCTGTCCGAGGCCGGCTTCGGCTTGTGGATCGGCCTGTCTGTACATGAACTGGGCCATGTCGTGGCCGCCGCTGCGGCCATCGGCGAG
Organism: Pseudazoarcus sp. NS20; assembly: GCF_059703745.1. Taxonomy (NCBI): domain Bacteria; kingdom Pseudomonadati; phylum Pseudomonadota; class Betaproteobacteria; order Rhodocyclales; family Zoogloeaceae; genus Pseudazoarcus; species Pseudazoarcus sp. NS20. Next base: position 651,536 of record NZ_BAAKIY010000001.1, on the reverse strand, counting down.
CAGGCCACTTCCACCGCCCTCGTCGAAAAAATGCTGCGCGTGATGCTGCTGGCCCCGGCCGTGGTGGGCGTTGCGCTGTATGCGGGGCGCCGTGACGGGCGCCGCGGGCTGTGTGTGCCGCCGTTCATGTGGGGCTTCATCGCCGCCATCGCCTTGAATGCCAGTAGCGTGCTGCCGCCGGCCGTGCATCAAGCCGGCGCCTTTGCCGCGCAGGCGCTGCTGGCCATCGGGCTGGCGGCACTGGGCGCCAACACGCGCTTCGGCGATGTGCGCCGTGCCGGTGCGCGGGTATGGCTGCTGGCCGCCGCGCTGTGGGTGCATCTGCTGCTCGGCAGCCTGCTGCTGATCATGTGGCTGGCGCCATGACTATGCCCCGCAGCAGTGCTCGCCTTCCATTGCACGCACGCCAGCGGGGCGCTCCGACCGGCACGTGTCGCGCGGCCACGCCGCGCATCGCCCGCCACTAGCGAGATCCACCATGTATTCCGACCCACGCGCAACGTGGCGCATTCCTTGCTCGAATAAACCTGTCATGACAGGTGGCGCCCTGCTGCGGGCCGCCGACCGTCTGCGGGAGGATTCCAATGTTCGAACTGTCGGCCGTTTCACACGCCTTTGCGGCGCTCGATGCCTGGACCTGGCTGGTGATCTCTTTGGCGGCCGCGCTGGGTGGCGTGCTGCGCGGGCTGACCGGATTCGGCGCGGCGCTGGCCATGGCGCCCTTGCTCGCACGCGTGCTCTCGCCCCACGAAACACTGGCGCTGGTGACCGTGCTGTGCGCGCTGCCGCTGGGGCCGACGCTGTCACGCCGCGCCATCTGGACGGCGGATGGCAGCGTGCTGCGGCCGATGTTACTGGCCGCCATGCTCGGGCTGCCGGCCGGCATCTGGTTGATCAGCCTGCTGCCGGCACAGGCTTTTCGCACGCTGGTGGGCGTATCGGTGATCGTCAGTGCCTTTGCCTTGCTTGCGGGGCTGCGCTTTCCGCGCCGCGCCAGTTCTGCGGCCTCGCTGGGGGTGGGTGTGCTGAGCGGCGTGATGACCGCCTTCGGGGGCATCGGCGGGCCGCCAGCCATTCTGTATGTGCTGGGGGTGGAGCGGGACCCGGTGCGCATCCGCGCCAATTTCATCGTGTATTTCGCCTGCCTGTATCCGATGGCCTTTGCGGTGCTGGCACTGCTCGGCGTGCTGACGCTGCCCTTGCTGTTGCTCGGCTTGCTGCTGGCGCCACTGTTCCACGCGGGGTGTCTGCTGGGCGCGGGCGTGTTCGGACGCATGAACAAACGTCTCTTCCGCCCGCTGGTGCTGGTGCTGCTGTTCACCTCGGGCGCACTGGCCGCGTGGCCACAGAACTGAGCGCCGGCGATGCACACGAAGCGCGCATCGGCGCAGTGCAGCGCACATCCGCAGTGCAGCAATTTTTTCCACTCGTCTTTCGACTGACTTTCATAAGTCAATATTTTCGTTTGTAAACAATGAACTCAATAGACGTGCTGCATCGCGCCATAACTGGCACCGTCTTTGCTAGATAGAACTCGTCATAACAGGTTTTAACGGGAACGTACTCATGGCCCCACAAGGCAAGCTTGTCGTCGCACCGAATGCACCCGCAGGCAGTGATCTCATCGCGCCGCTTTCACCGGTGCCGCTGCATGCGCAGATTCGCGAAATCCTGCGCCGCCGCATCCTGGATGGCAGCTACGCACCGCATTCGCAGATGCCTTCGGAGAGCCAGATGATGGCGAGCTTCAGCGTCAGTCGCATCACCATCCGCCAGGCGCTGGGCGACCTGCAGAAAGAGGGGCTGATCTTCAAGGTGATGGGCAAGGGCAGCTTCGTCGCCAAGCCCAAGGCCTTTCAGAACCTGTCTCGCCTGCAGGGCTTCGGCGAGGCCATGACGCCCTCGGGCTACGAGACCTACTCCATGCTGCTTTCCTCCCGCGAGGTGGATGCCAGCCTGGTGGTGGCGCAGCGCCTGCACGTCAAGCCGGGCACCACCGTGTTCGAGATCCAGCGCCTGCGTTACCTCAACCGCGAGCCGATCTCGGTGGATGTCTCGTACTTCCCGCTCGAACTCGGCCGCCGGCTGGCGCAGGAAGACCTCGCCACCCGCGACATCTTCGCCATCCTCGAAAACGACCTCGGCCACAACCTGACGCACGCCGACGTGCAGATCGAGGCGATTGCCGCCGACGAGTCGCTGGCCCGCCATCTCGACGTGGAAGAAGCCTCGCCGCTGCTGCGCATCGAGCGCATGACCTGGGCCGGCGACGTGCCCATCGATTTCGAGTTTCTGTACTACCGCGGTGACGCCTTCCAGTACCGCCTGCGCATCGACCGAAGCTGAGCGACTGCAGATATGCAAAGCACAAAGCCTTGGTTCCCGCACGACACCTCGCCCGCCAGACTGCCGGGCGCCGCAACCCTGAAGGAGAAGTCATGAAACGTATCGATCTGGAATTCGACCTCGTCGTCATCGGCGGCGGCACGGGCGGCCCGATGGCCGCAGTCAAGGCCAAGGAGCGCGACCCCAAGCTGCGCGTGCTGCTCATCGACAAGGCCAACGTCAAACGCAGCGGCGCGATCTCGATGGGCATGGACGGCCTCAACAACGCCGTCATCCCCGGCCACGCCACGCCCGAGCAGTACGTCAAGGAGATCACCATCGCCAACGACGGCATCGTGGACCAGGAGGCGGTGATGGCCTACGCCACCGGCAGCTTCGACATGATCAACGAGCTCGACCGCTGGGGCGTGAAGTTCGAGAAGGATGAAACCGGCGACTATGCCGTGCGCAAGGTGCACCACCTCGGCAGCTACGTGCTGCCGATGCCGGAAGGCCACCACATGAAGCGCATCCTGTACCGCCAGCTCAAACGCCACCGCGTCGAGATCACCAACCGCGTGGTGGTCACCCGCGTGCTCACCGGCGCCAACGGTGAAGTCACCGGCGTGATGGGCTTCGACTGCCGCACCGCCGATTTGTATGTCATCCGCTGCAAGGCGGCGGTGATCAGCACCGGCGCCGCCGGGCGCATCGGCCTGCCGGCCTCGGGCTATCTGATGGGCACCTACGAGAACCCCACCAACTGCGGTGACGGCCACGCCATGGCGTACCACGCCGGCGCTGACCTCGCGAACCTCGAGTGCTTCCAGATCAACCCGCTGATCAAGGATTACAACGGCCCGGCCTGTGCCTACGTGACCGGCCCCTTCGGCGGCTTCACCTCCAACGCCAAGGGCGAGCGCTTCATCGAGTGCGATTACTGGAGCGGCCAGATGATGCTCGAGTTCTACAACGAACTGCAGAGCGGCAACGGCCCGGTGTTTCTCAAGCTCGACCACCTTGCCGAAGAGACCATCGGCGAGATCGAGCACATCCTGCACACCAACGAGCGCCCCAGCCGCGGCCGCTTCCACGAGAAGCGCGGCAACGACTACCGCAAGCAGATGATCGAGATGCACATCTCCGAGATCGGATTCTGCAGCGGCCACAGCGCCTCGGGCATCCACATCAACGCGCGCGGCGAGACCTCGGTGAAAGGCCTGTACGCCGCCGGCGACTGCGCCAGCGTGCCGCACAACTACATGCTCGGCGCCTTCGTGTATGGGCGGCTGTGCGGCATCAACGCCGCCGAATACTGCAGCGGCACCGGTGAAGGCGCACTCAACGAAGACGCGGTGGCGAAGGAAGCCGCACGCATCGAGGCACCGCTGCTGCGCAGCGACGGCCTGACGCCGTTCCAGATCGAATACAAGACGCGCCGCCTGGTGAACGACTACCTGCAGCCGCCCAAGATCACGCGCAAGTACGAGATCGCGCTGCGCCGCTTCGACGAGATCCGCGAGGACGCCGAAGTCATGCACGCGGCCAACCCGCACGAGCTGATGCGCGCGATGGAAGCACACTCGATCATCGACTGCGCCGAGATGGCGGCACGCGCCTCGCTGTTCCGCACCGAGAGCCGCTGGGGCCTGTACCACCTCAACCTCGACCACCCGCAGCGCGACGACGACAACTGGTTCTGCCACGCACTGCTGAGCAAGGGCGACAACGGCGAGATGGCCATGCGCAAGAAGGCGATCGAGCCCTACGTCGTGCAGATCGACGAGGAAGAACGCTCCGCCTACGAACGTCTGCGCGTCGCCCCGACGCCGCAGGCCGCCTGACCCCACCCCGCGACAGAGGAAACCGAAATGACACTCGCAACCACCATCACGCAGACCCCGGTCTCGGTCGACGAAGGCAAATGCATCGCCGAGAAGGGCTGCACCGTATGCGTCGACGTCTGTCCGCTCGACGTGCTCGCCATCGATCTGGTCAGGAAGAAGGCCTTCATGCAGTTCGATGAATGCTGGTACTGCCTGCCGTGCGAGACCGACTGCCCCACCGGCGCGGTGAAGGTCGACATCCCCTACCTGCTGCGCTGAGAGGACGACCATGGACATACTCGCCCTCTCCATCGCAGAGCGCCTCACCCACGCCGACGCTGAAGTGCGCCGGCTGGCGGTGATCGACCTGCCGTATTCCGACGAAGACGACATCGTGCCGCTGCTGCTGCCGCGCCTGGCCGACAACGACGCCTCGGTGCGCACCGAAGCCATCCGCGCGCTGGAAGGTTACGAAGAGCCGGAAGTGGTCACCGCGCTGGCGCCCATGCTGCTCGACGCCGATGCCGACGTGCGTGCCGCCGCCGGCGAAGTGATGGCCGAGTGGAAAGAAGCCGACTCGGCCCCGCCGCTGATTCCGCTGCTCGGCCACGCAGACGCCGAAGTGCGCATGCTGGCGCTGCGCGCGGTGCGTGCCCTGCGCGTGCCGGAAGCCTTTGAGCCGGCCATGACGGCATTGCACGACGTCGATGCCAGCGTGCGCCGCGAAGCCGTCGGCGTGCTTGGCTACCTGCGTCGTGACGAAGCCGTGGGCGCGCTAGCCGAAGTGGCCGCACGCGATGCCGACCCCGAAGTACGCCGCATCGCCATCGGCGCGATGGGCTACTCCAGCGCCGTCAGCGTGATGCCCTCGCTCACCCGCGCGCTGGCCGACACCTCGTGGATGGTGCGCGAGGAAGCCGCTCAAACCCTGGGCAAGCTGCGCCTGGCCATCGCCATCCCCGAGCTGGTGCGCGTGATGGCCGACGAGTACTGGCAAGTGCGCGTGAAAGCCGCACGCAGCCTGGGCTGGCTCAAGGCCGAGGCCGGTGTGCCAGCGCTCATCGAGTCGCTCGGCCACTCGATCAGCAACCTGCGCAAGGAATCGGCCATCGCGCTCGGCGAAATCGCCGACCCGCGCGCCGTGCCCGCGCTGGAGGCTGCCGCCAACGATTCCGACCCGGATGTGCGCAAGCTCTCGCGGCTTGCGCTGACCGCCATCGCGGTCACCGCCAAGTGAGGTGATGTCATGACATTCGTCGTTACCGAAGCCTGCGTGCGCTGCAAATACACCGACTGTGTCGCCGTCTGTCCGGTCGAGTGCTTCCACGAAGGCCCCAACTTTCTGGTCATCAACCCCGAGGTATGCATCGACTGCGGGCTGTGCGTGCCGGAGTGCCCGATCGGCGCCATCTACGCCGAAGCCGACGTGCCGGACGACCAGCAGGATTTCATCGAGATCAACGCCCGCCTCAGCCTCGAATGGCCGCTCATCGAGGAGCAGCAGGAGCCCCTGCCCGATGCCGAGGAGTGGGCCGAGGTGAAAGACAAGCGACAGTACCTCGAATCCGGAGAAACCGCCTGACGCGGCCCGCCCCAAAAAGGCGATCACGCAGGCATCAGCAGCACCCGAGTCATCCCGAAAGCCCAAACCCCAACGGAAAAGGATGCACATCATGAAGTCAGCAAGGAAGTCGGAAACCCCCGTTCGCTCACGACTGCGGCACTTCGCCATGGCCATCGCCATCGCCGGCTGTGCCCTGCCGGCCTTCGCGCAGAAGGTCGTGACCATCGGCATCGGCACGCAGAACACCACCACCAACACCGTCACTGGCGGCATCGTCATCCAGCAGCTCGGCCTGCTCGAGAAGCACCTGCCGAAAGACGGCAAGTACAAGGACATCCAGTTCAAGCTGGAGTGGCAGAACTTCACCTCCGGCCCGCCGGTGACCAACGGCATGGTCGCCAACACGCTGCAGATCGGCATGATGGGCGACTACCCGCTGCTGGTGAATGGCGCCACCTTCCAGCATTCGCGCGAGACCAGGAGCCGCCTCATCGCGCTCATCGCCTACAACGCCGACGGTGCCGGCAACGGCGTGGTGGTGCATGAGGACTCGCCGTACTACGAGCTGTCCGACCTCAAGGGCAAGAAGGTGTCGGTGCCCTTCGGCTCCGCCGCGCACGGCATGCTGCTCAAGGCACTGGAAGATCACGGCTGGACGGCCGACGATTTCCAGCTCTCCAGCCAGAGTCCGGAAGTGGGCACCTCCAGCCTGCAAGAAAAACGCATCGACGCGCACGCCGATTTCGTGCCCTTCGCCGAGCTTCTGCCCTACCGCGGTTTCGCGCGCAAGGTGTTCGACGGCGTGGAAACCAACCAGCCGACCTTCCACGGCGTGGTGGTGCGCGAAGACTTCGCCAAGGAATACCCGGAGGTCGTCGTCGCCTACCTGAAGGCGCTGCTCGAAGCCAACGCCTGGGTGCAGAGAGACCCGGTCGCGGCCGCTGCCAAGATCGAGGAATGGACACGCATCGAGAAAGAGGTGGCTTACATCTTCCTCGGACCGGGCGGCATCCACACGCTTGACGCCACCATCAAGCCGAAATGGATCGAGGCCACCAAATACAACCACGGTGTGCTCGAGCGCATGGGCCGCGTGAAAGAGTTCGACGCCGACGCCTGGGCCGACGAGAGCTACATCCGCAAGGCCTTTTCCGAGATGGGCATGGACTACGACCAGCGCAAGGCGAGCTTCGAGAACTACGAGATTGCGGGCACCGACCCCCTTTGCGGTGGCGCCATCGAGGCACCACGCAAAGGCGGCGAGGTCTGGATTTCCGGAGACGGCGTAAGCGCCTACAAGTCGGTGGCCTGCACGCTGGCCGCTGTCAAAAAGGCCGGCAGCGACGGCAAGAAAGTCGGCGTGGCCTACGTTTTCGACGAAGCGCTCGAGATCAAGCTGTTTGCCGATAAGGCGTTTTACTCGGTGAAAGGCGACGAGATCGTGCCCTTCCTGCTGAAGAAGGATGCCGAAGCCCACGCCGCCAAGAACGGCGGCAAGCTGGCGAGCTACGAAGAAGCGCTGGCGGCGGCGAAGGCCGGAGGCTGAACCATGGGAACCGCACTGTCCATGCGCGACACGGACGCTCAGGCGGATGGGGCGGTTCCCGCCCCGCCCGTCGGTGCTAAGCCGACGCGCGCAACCGTACTCGAATTTCCGCCAGCACGGCCGGTGGCAACCCTGCGGCGCCCCTCGCTCACCGGCAGCCGGCTGGGCAGCACGGTGCTGGGCCTGACGTCCATCCTGCTGCTGGTCGGGCTGTGGTATCTCGCCACCGAATACCGCTGGGACTTCTACATCCGCTTCACCAACATCCCCAGCCCCGGTGAGGTGTACCACGAAGCCCTGCGCCTGTCGGGGGACCCGCGCTTTTTCACCAACATCACCACCAGCCTGCGCCGCATCCTCATCGGCTTTGCCTTCGCCACCGTCGTCGGGGTCGCGCTCGGCCTGCTGATCGGGCGCTACGCACTGCTGCGCGGCCTGTTGTTTCCCGCCATGGAAGTCATCCGGCCGATTCCGGCAATCGCCTGGGTGCCGATGTCGATCATGCTGTGGCCCACCACCGAGTCGAGCATCATCTTCATCACCTTCCTCGGCTCGTTCTTCCCGATCCTGCTCAACACCATCCACGGCGTGACCTCGGTGGACCCGGTGCTGGTGCGCGCGGCGCGCTGCCTGGGCGCGGGCGAACGGGCGCTGCTCGGTCAGGTGATCCTGCCCGCCGCGCTGCCGCACGTCTTCACCGGGCTGGCGGTCGGCATGGGCGTGGCCTGGGTTTCGCTGATCGCGGCGGAAATGATCTCGGGCCAGTTCGGCGTCGGCTACTTCACGTGGGAGGCCTACTCCCTCATCGAGTATCCCAACATCGTCATCGGCATGATCGTCATCGGCGTGCTCGGCCTGGTGTGCAGCGGCGCCATCCGCATGCTCGCGCGCCTGCTGATGCCGTGGCAGGCCATCGGCGGCAAGGAGAGCGGAAAATGAACGCACCCAAACACTCCGGGGGCACCCGGGGCCACATCCAGATCGACGACTGCGTGGTGCGCTTCACGCAGAACGGCAAGCCGCTCGACGCCGTCAGCGGCGTGTCGATCGACGTCAAACCGGGCGAATTCGTGTGCATTGTCGGTCCGTCGGGCTGCGGCAAATCCACGCTACTCAACATTGTCGCCGGCTTCCTCGAGCCCACCGAAGGCTCGGCCCGCGTCGACGGGCAGGCGATTCGTGGCCCCAGCGCCGATCGCGGCGTGGTGTTCCAGCAGTACTCGCTGTTCCCGTGGCTGTCGGTGCGCCAGAACGTCGAATTCGGGCTGAAGATGCAGGGCGTGAGCCGCCGCGCGCGTGAATCCCGCGCGCGTACCCTGCTGGGGCTGGCCGGCCTGCTGGCCTTCGAGAACCACTACCCCGATCAACTCTCCGGCGGCATGAAACAGCGTGTGGGCATCGTGCGAGCGCTGGCCACCAGCCCGCAGGTGCTGCTGATGGACGAGCCCTTCGGCGCGCTCGATTCGCAGACCCGCGTGGTGATGCAGGAGATCCTCACCAACATGTGGGAGCAGCTCAAGCTGTCGGTGATGTTCATCACCCACGACATCGAAGAGTCGATCTTCCTGTCGGACAAGGTCTATGTGATGACCGCACGGCCGGGCCGCATCAAGGCGGAGATTCCGATCAACCTGCCGCGACCGCGCACCGCCGCGATGACCTCGTCCCCCGAGTTTCTGGCGCTGCACCGCCAATTGAAAGAGCTCATCCGCGAAGAAAGCCTGGCCGCCATGGGTGGCGAGCTGAAAGAGGGCGGGCTCGGCCAGCATAACTGGCACCTCGGCACCGAAGGCGTGGGGGCGGCATGACAAACGAGGCTCCCATCGAAATCACCGACCTGCGCAACTCAGGCGTATTGCGCGTGCGCTGGAGCGACGGCCTGCAGGCCGACCTGCCCCACAGCCTGCTGCGCCGCCGCTGCCGCTGCGCTGCATGCACCCAAGCCCTGCGCAGCGGCACGCCCGTCGAGGCCACCGCAGATCTGCGCATCGCCGCCATTGCCCCCATCGGCGAGCGTGGCCTGAACTTCGTGTTCAGCGACGGCCACGGGCGCGGCATCTATCCGTGGGCCTATCTGCGGGAGCTGGGCGAAAGCAGCGTTTCTGCAGCAGGCATCTGACCCGCTGCAGCTCTCCGCCTACGCCGCCTTGCGTTTGCGCGCGGCCTTGGGGTCCGCCTTGAGGGCTCGGTAGATTTCGATGCGGTCACGGGCACGCACACGGCTGTCGAGATCGACCAGACGGGCGTGGATGCCCACCCGGTTGCTCACGCCGAGATCAAGCTCGGGGTGGCGCTCGAGAATGCCAGAAGCCTCGATGGCGTCGCGCACGCAACTGCCCTCGGTCACACGCAGGCTGACGCGCTCATGGCGATGCGGGTGGGCATACATGACTTCCACGTCGATCAGATCCATCTTCTTCTCCACGGTCGAAAACTCATATAAGTTCATTATAAACAAATACTTATTTAATTTATCGACATTTTTAGACGCGATCAGAAGCGACCTTTCAAGCGTGAGCGACGCCACAGCAAGGTGCCGACACGCGACAACGCCAGCACCTGGAGAAACAGCAAGGCCGCCCCGACGCCCTCTCCGAGCAGGCCGGGTGGCCCGAGCAGCATGCTGATGCAATCCACGCCGACAGAGATCAGCGCGTAGGCCGAGGCGAAGCGCGGGCTGATCCACGAAATCAGCAGCAGCCAAACGAACATCGCCAGCGCCACCGAGAACAGTTCGATGGCACGCGCGAACATCACCGGCTCGTAGAGCACTTCCCAGCGCACGGCGGCGGTGGCCGAGGCCAGCACGATGAGCGCCAGCACCGGCGGCCATCGGGTGGGCAGACCGGTCGCGGGATGGCGGAGGGTAAGCAGCAACCAGACATGTGAGAACAGGGCACGCATGCTGGTCGCGGCTCCGTTCAGTGAGGCGCCATTTCGGCCTCAAGCCGATGTTTGACGTCGTCCGGCGAGCCGGTATTGCGGGCCAGCAGACTGTAGAAGAGCGGAATGACGAACAGCGTCAGCACGGTGGACACCGCGACACCGAACAACACCACCACGCCGATCACCTGCCGCGTCTCTGCGCCGGCACCGGAGGCCAGGATCAGCGGGATCGAGCCAGCGACGGTGGTGATGCCAGTCATCACGATGGGCCGCAGGCGGATCACTGAGGCCTCAATCAGCGCATCATCGAAGGGCTTGCCTTCGTCTCGCAACTGGTTGGCGAACTCGACGATGAGAATGCCGTTCTTGGCCGCCAGCCCGATCAGCATCACCAAGCCGATCTGGCTGTACAGGTTGAGCGTCATGCCGGTGAGCCACAGCCCCAGCAAGCCGCCACCCACCGCCACAGGCACGCCGAGGATGATGACCAGCGGATGCACCCAGCTTTCGAACTGCGCCGCGAGCACCAGGAACACCACCACCAAACCCAGCACGAAGATGAACCCCATCGAGCCGCTGGCCGTCATGTAGTCGCGCGACTGGCCCTTGTAGTCGATCACGGCGGTTTCGGGCAGCACCTGACGGGCGAGGGTTTCGAGGTGTTCGAGTGCCGGCCCGAGCGCCAGATCGTCAGCGAGCGAGGCCGAGATGGTGATGGCACGCACGCGGTTGTAGCGATTGAGCGAGGTCGAATCGGCGAAATTCTCAAACTGCACGACGTTGGACAGCGGAATCAATTCGCCCGTGCGGTCGGAGCGCACGTAGAGGTTCTCCAGCGCGTCGGGGCTGCGCTGGCTGTCGCGCTCACCTTCGACGATCACGTCGTACTCGCGACCGTTGTCGATGTAGGTGGTGATGCGGCGCGAGCCGAGCATGGTTTCGAGCGTGCGCCCGATGTTGCTGACGGTCACCCCCAGCTCGGCAGCGCGCGCATAGTCGATGAGCACTTCGAGCTGCGGCTGGGTCTCCTTGTAATCCCAGTCGATGCCGATCAGGCCGGGGTTGTCGGCCTCGAGACGTTCGAGCAGCAGATCACGCCACTGCGCAAGCTCTTGGTAGGTGCCGGCGCCGCCGATGACGAATTGCACCGGCGCCTGCGTGGCACTGCCGAAGCCCTGACGCATCACCGTCACGAAACGGATGCCGGTCAGGTCGGCCAGGTCGGCGCGGATGTCGGCCATGATCTCATTGGCCGGGCGTCGGCGGCTCCAGTCGTCCAGCACCACCACTGCAAGACCGCTGTTGAAGATCGGCAAGGCCTCCCGTTCTCGCGGCGAGCGCACCAGAAGACGGGTGATTTCGCCGCTCTCGGTGTAGGGCAGCAAGCGCTTTTCGACCTCGTTCATGTAGCTTTCCATGACCGAGTAGCTTGCCCCTTCGGGGCCATTCACCAGTACGAAGAAGGTGCCGCGGTCTTCGCGCGGCGCGTACTCTGAATCGAGCTGGGTGTAGATCAAGCCCACCAGACCGAACAACACAACGAACACGCCCAGCGCAAGCCAGCGCGCGCGCATTACCCCGCGCAGCGCACGCGCATACCCGCGCCGCATGGCGTTCACCGTACGATCCACGGTCACCACGAGACGGCTGCGGTCGTCGCGCGGGCGCAGCAGTTTGGACGCCAGCATCGCCGACACCGACAGTGCCACGAAGCTGGAAAACGCCACGGCCGCCGCCATGGTCAGCGCGAACTCGGAGAACAGGCGGCCGATGTCGCCTTGCAGGAAGGTGATGGGCACGAACACCGAGATCAGCACCAGCGTGGTGGAAATCACCGCAAAGGCCACCTGACGCGTGCCGCGAAAGGCCGCCACCAACGCCGATTCACCGTAGTCGTCCATGCGCCTTCGGATGTTCTCGAGCACGATGATGCCGTCATCCACCACCAGACCGATGGCCAGCACCAAGGCCAACAGGGTGAGCAAATTGACCGAAAAGCCGAACAACGCAAGCGCCGAGAACGTGGCCACGAGCGACACCGGCACGGCCACCGCGGGCACCAGAATGGCGCGCACGCTGCCGAGGAACAGGAAAATGGTGAGGATCACCAGCACCGTGGCGATCGCCAGCGTGCTGTACACCTCTTTCACCGCGCCATCGATGAAGACCGATGAATCGAAACTCGGCAGGATGGACATGCCCTCGGGCAAGGTCTTGTTGATGGCCTCGATATCGGCCCGCACGGAGTTGGCCACCTCCAGCGTGTTGGCGGTGGACTGCTTGATCACGCCGAGGCCGATCATAGGCTCGCCGTTGCCGCGGAACAGCGTGCGATCCTCGACCGTGCCACGCAACACCCGCGCCACATCACCCAGCCGCACGAGGTGACCATCATCGCCGCGCGCCAGCACCAGGCCGGCAAAATCGCGGTCGGTCATGAATTCACGCTGCACGCGCACCGAAAACTGACGCGTGTCGGACTCGATGCTTCCGGCCGGCAGCTCGACGTTTTCGGCGCGCAAAGCGCGCTCCACATCGGCCACCGTAAGCTGCCGCGCAGCCAGGGCATTGCGATCCAGCCACACACGCATGGCGTAGCTGCGCGCGCCACCCAAGCGGATGCTGGCCACGCCCTCGATGACCGACAGGCGGTCCACCAGATAGCGCTCGGCGTAGTCGGTGAGCTCGGGCACGCTGTGCTGCGTGCTGGCGAGGTTCCACCACACGATCACGTCGGCGTTGGCATCCACACGCTCGATACGCGGGGCTTCGATCTCGTCGGGCAACTGGTTGAGCACGCGCGACACGGCATCGCGCACGTCGTTGGCGGCGGCCTCGATGTCGCGGCTGATGCGAAAACGCATGGTGATGTTGGATTCACCGTCGCGGCTGCGCGACTCGATGTACTCGATGCCCTCGATACCGGCGATGCTGTCTTCCAGACGTTCGGTGACCTGCGTCTCGATCACGCCGGCTGCCGCGCCCGGATACAGCGTGCGGATGGACACCACCGGCGGGTCGATGTCGGGGTATTCGCGCAAAGGCAATTGCTGGAAGGACACGAGTCCGAAGATCACCAGCAGGATGGCCATCACCGATGCAAAGACCGGGCGCTTGACCGAGACATCGGAGAGGATCATTTGTCGGCGCTCCCGGCATCTCGCGTGAGCAGCTCTGATAACGGCCGGCTGCCGTCATCCACCCCCAGCACGTGCACGCGGTCGCCATGCGCCAAACGGAAAGCGCCGTGGGTGACGACCTGTTCATCGCCCGCAAGCCCCTCGACGATCTCGACCGCGCCCTTCACGCGCGTGCCGATATGCACCTCGACGCGCTCGGCCACCTTCGCATCATCCCCACCGCGCACCACGAACACCGAATGCTCGCGTCCACGCGTCACCAAGGCCTCTTCGGGCACCATCAGCGCATCGCGCTCCACCGCGCGGATCACCAGCGTCATCAGCATGCCGGGGCGCAGCTTGCGCTCGGGGTTGGCCACCTGCGCGCGCACACGGAAGGCACGCGTCACAGGGTCTACCTCGTTCGAGATGCTCGCCACCTCGCCGGTGAACACTTCGCCGGGAAAGGCGCGGCTGGCCGCCTCGATGCGCTGACCGGTGGCCACCGTGGCGAGGAACACCTCCGGCACGGTGAAATCGAGCTTCATCACCGAATCATCGTGAATGCTCGTCACCACCGCACCGGGCGTGAGCAGCGAGCCCACCGACACGTTGCGCAAGCCGACGATCCCGTCGAACGGCGCCACGATCTGACGGTCGCGCACGCGCGCCTGCGTGGCGTCCAAGCGCGCCTGCGCGGTGTCCAGCTCACGCTTGCGCTGATCGAGCAGCGATGCTGAAGCCGTACCGCGCTTGGCCAGATCCTGCACCCGCTCGTACTGGCGACGCGCCTCGGCCACCGCCGCACGGGCCTCCGAACGCTCGGCGAATTGCTCGCCGCTGTTCATCACCACCAGCACATCGCCGGCCTTCACGCGCTGGCCGTCGTTGAAGCGGATCTCGGTGATGGTGTCGGTGGTGCTGGCCGTAAGCTGGGCCGACTCGTTGGCGCGCAGCGTGCCGATGGCCTCGATGGAGTCAGCCAGGCGCATCTGACGCACCGGCGAGACGATGATCTGCAGCCCCCCCGCCACTTGCGCCAGCGCCGGAAACGACAAGCTCAGCGCCAGCAGGGCCGGCAGAAAGAATTTACGCGAAGGGTGCATCGAAGACCGCCGTGAAAGTGTGCCGAAACTCCGGCAAACGGCTTGCAGACAGGGCAGGCCGCGGGTGGTTCCGTACTGTAAGCAATCTTGTCACGCCATCAACGCATCGAGTCGCGCCAGCCACGGGTCACGCACGGCGGGCGGCACGAAGCTGGCCTCGAGACTGTTGCGCGCCACACGCGCCAATTCGGTACGGCTCAATCCCAGCGCACGTGCGGTTTCAACGTAATTCTGCGCGATGTAGCCACCGAAATACGCCGGATCATCAGAGTTGATCGTGAGCTTCAAACCGGCATCGAGCAGGCGTTTGAAGTTGTGGTCTTCCAGCCGTTCGAACACGCACAGCTTGATGTTCGACAAGGGGCACACGGTGAGCGCGATCTGGTCGCGCGCCAGCCGCCCGACCAGCGCGGCATCGGCTTCGCAGCGCACGCCGTGGTCGATACGCTCGGCCTTGAGCACGTCCAGCGCCTCGTAGATGTACTCAGGCGGCCCTTCCTCGCCGGCATGCGCCACGACATGCAAACCCAACTCACGGCAGCGCGCGAACAGCCGCGCAAACTTGGCCGGCGGGTGGCCCATTTCGGACGAGTCCAGGCCCACACCGTGAATGCGCGCACGATGCGGCAGCGCCTGCTCCAGCGTGGCAAAGCCTTCGTCTTCACTGAGATGGCGCAGAAAGCACAGGATCAAGCGCGAGGTGATGCCGAAGCGCCGCTCGGCTTCACGGCAGGCGCGCTCCAGGCCATCAAGCACGGTTTCGAAGGCCACACCACGTTCGGTATGGGTTTGCGGGTCGAAAAAAAACTCGGCGTGCACCACACCGTCGGCCTGTGCACGCTCGAAATATGCAGCCGCCAGATCGAAGAAATCCTGCTCCGTCACCAGCGCCGCGGCGCCGGCGTAATACAGGTCGAGAAAGCTCTGCAGATCGGAGAAATCGTAGGCCTTGCGGGTTTCCTCGACACTCACCCAGGGCAGCGGTACACCGTTGCGGCGTGCCAACTCGAACATCAACTCGGGCTCCAGCGTGCCTTCGATGTGCACATGCAGTTCAGCCTTCGGCAAGGCACGTACGTAGGTGTCGAGGTCCATGGCGGCTCCTTGCAATCAGCCCGTGCAGACACTGAAAGAATAGGGCACAGCCATGTCACGAGAGGCGGCCCGGCACAAAAAACAACGGCGGGCCGCAGCCCGCCGTTGAGGGTATCCGCTTCGAGGCGGATTACTTCAGAGCGGCCAGCGCAGCAGCGTAGTCCGGCTCGTTCTTGATCTCGGAGACCAGCTCGGAGTGCACGACCTTGTTGTTGGCATCGAGCACGACCACGCCACGGGCGCACACGCCAGCCAGCGGGCCCGAGGTGACGTCAACACCGTAAGCTTTCTTGAATTCACCGCCACGCATGGTGGACAGCGGCACGACGTTGGACAGGCCTTCGGCCGAGCAGAAACGCTTGGCAGCGAACGGCAGGTCGGCGGAGATCACCAGCACGACGGTGTCGGCCAGCTTGGAAGCTTCTTCGTTGAACTTGCGGGCCGAAGTGGCGCAGGTCGGGGTGTCCAGGCTCGGGACGATGTTCAGCACCTTGCGCTTGCCGGCGTAGCTGTCGAGCGTGACATCGCCGAGCTTGCCGTCGACCAGCGAGAAAGCGGGGGCGGTATCACCGACTTTGGGGAAGTTGCCGGCGACTTCGACGGGGTTGCCCGCGAGGGTAACTTGGCTCATGTGGAATTCTCCATTTCTGAGGGGGGTGGATCGCGGCTGTGATTTTGCACTGCTGTGCCGCGCTAAACTGCCGCAGAGTGTAGCACTTCGCACCCGACGGCAAGAGGCCGCGGGAACACCCTGAAACCCTTCGGAGCCGGCCCATGCACGGCAAGGCCACCACCTGGCTGCTCAACGCCGGCCACGCCATCGACCACATGTTCCTGCTGATCTTCGCCACCGCGGTGACGTCGATCGCGGCCGACTTCGGGCTGGCCCGCTGGGAAGATCTGATGCCGTGGGGCACGCTGGCCTTCCTGCTGTTTGGCCTGGGCGCGTTGCCGGCCGGGCGGCTAGGCGATCTGTGGGGGCGCCGGCCGATGATGATCGTGTTTTTCATCGGCATCGGCGTGGCCGCGATGCTGGTGAGCCTGGCGCGTTCGCCGCTGGAGATCGCCGTGGCGCTGGGGCTGCTCGGTGCCTTCGCCGCCATCTACCACCCGGTGGGCATTCCGATGCTGGTGCGCACCAGCCTGCGGCCGGGCTGGACCTTGGGCGTGAACGGCCTGGCCGGCAACCTCGGTGTGGCGCTGGCCGCGGTGGTCACCGGCTTTCTGGTCAAGCATCTGGGCTGGCGCGCGGCATTTGCGATACCCGGCCTGATCGCCGTCGGCTGCGGCATCGCCTTCGCGCTGCTGGCGCGCGACGACGCACTACCACCTTCGCGCCGCAAACGCGTGCAGGCCGACGTGCCGCGGCACCTGTTCCTGAGGCTTTTTCTGGTGATGACGCTGGCCGCCACCAGCGGCAGCCTGTTGTTCAATTTCTCGACCAACGGCAATTACGAGTTGCTGCGCGAGCGCCTCGTCGCCGTCACCGCAGACCCGGCCACGCTGGGCCTGCTGCTGGCGGCGGTGTATGCCGTGGCCTCCGTCGCGCAGCTGGCGCTCGGCTGGCTGATCGACCGCTTCCCGCTCAAGCCGCTCTATCTCGCGGTGATCGCGGTGCAAATTCCGCTGCTGGCCTTGGCGGCTTTTGCCGAAAGCTGGTGGCTGTACGCACTGCAGTTGCTGTTCATGATCGCCATCTTCGGTGCGATTCCCTTCACCGAGGCGATGATCGTGCGCTATGTGGATGACAGCATGCGCTCGCGCGTAGCCGGCATGCGGCTGGCGGTGTCGTTCAGCGCCAGCTCAGCGGCGGTGTGGATGCTCGGTCCGCTGGTGCGCGAAGCCGGCTTTTCCGCACTGTTGCTAGTGATGGCGGCGATCGCCTGCTGCACGCTGTTCACCGTGGCGTGGCTGCCGCCCACCCCGCCCGCGCACGAGGTCCCGGACGGTGAACGTTAGAATGGCGGTTCATAGCACTTGCCGCAGGTAACGCCCATGAGCACCGCCCCCGCACGACGCCCCCTGCTCAGCCAGGCCAGCCGGCCGCTGACGGTCACCATCCCGGCAACGAACGAGCACGGCGAAGAGGTGCCCACCGACATCGCCGGTGAGAACCCGCTGACCATCTACGTCGACAAGTGCGAACTGGTCACGCTGATGACGCTGGGCGCCGCGCCTGAAGCGCTGACCATCGGCTGGCTGCGCAATCAGCGCCTGGTCGACAGCCTCGACGAAATCGCCTCGGTGCAGGTCGACTGGGACGTCGATGCGGTATCCGTCACCACGCACCATGGCCTCAAGAACGCCGAAGAAAAACTCTCCACCCGCACCGTCACCACCGGCTGCGGCCAGGGCACGATGTTCGGTGACCTGATGGACGAAATCGACTCCATCGAATTGCCCGCCACACGCCACTTCTCGCAGGATCAGCTCTATGCGTTGATGGCCGCGGTGCGCCAGTACGACTCGATCTACAAGCAGGCCGGCGCGGTGCATGGCTGCGCGCTGGCGCAGACCAAGGGCGATGGCTGCGAGATCCTGATGTTTTTCGAAGACGTCGGCCGCCACAACGCGGTGGATGCCATCGCCGGCCAGATGTGGCTCGACGGGCTCGACGGCGGCGACAAGATCTTCTACACCACTGGCCGCCTGACCTCCGAGATGGTCATCAAGACCGCGCAGATGGGCATTCCGGTGCTGGTGTCGCGTTCGGGCCTGACGCGCATGGGCTGGGAGATTGCCAAGCAGGTCGGCCTCACCATGATCGGCCGCGCGCAGGGCAAGCATTACCTGCTGTTCACCGGCGAAGAGAGGTTTACGCGATGAACCGCGAAGTGAAGATCACCGGCGTGCTGCTGGCCGGCGGCCAGGGGCGTCGCATGGGCGGTGTAGACAAGGGTCTGGTGGAACTGCGCGGGCGGCCGATGGCGGCCTGGGTGCTCGAGCGCCTCGCCCCGCAGGTGGATGAGCTGCTGATCAACGCCAACCAGAACGCCGAGCGTTACGCGGCCTTCGGCCACGCGGTGTTCCCCGACGAGATCGACGGCTTTGCGGGCCCGCTCGCCGGCGTGCACGCCGCGCTGTCGCAGGCGCACCACCCGTTGGTGGTGACTGCGCCATGCGATTCGCCCTTTCTGCCCGAAGACCTGGTCGCCCGACTGTTGTCGGGGCTGTACGCGGCCGGCGCCGATCTGGCCGTGGCCAAGACCTTCGACCAGGCCCACCCGGTGTTCTGCCTGTGCCGGCGCGAGGTGCTGCCGCACCTCACCGCCTTTCTGTCGTCGGGCGGGCGCAAGATCGACCGCTGGTACGAAACCCTGAGCGTGGTCGAAGTGAACTTTGACGACGAGGAAGCCGCTTTTCGCAACATCAACACGCGCGCCGAACTCGACGAATTCGACGGCGCGTAAGCGCAGCCGCGGCGTTCAGTAAGTCTTGTCGCTCTCCGGGAACATGTCCCAGATGCGCACCATGCCGTTGTTGCCCTGCCAGTCGGCCGTTTGCGCGCGCTGCTGCACACGCTTGAACGATTCGAGGATGCCTTCCTCGCCCATCTCGCGCTCCACCGTCAGCAGGGTGCCTACCGGGTGCTCGCACAGGCCCGAGGCGTACTCCACCTCCTGATGCGCCACCGGCAGCGCTTCATCCAGCGACGGCGCACCGAAACGCTCGACCAGAAACTGCGCAAGCTTGCCGATGTGCGCCTCGTACTCGGCCTCGCTCACTTCGACGATGCGCACCACGGTGGCCCAGCCGAAGCTGTCCAGCCCCAGAAAGCCGTGACGAAAGGCCTGCGCGGCCTTACCGGTGAGGGTCGCGGGGTCTTCCTCGGCGAAGGCGAAGACGAACGAGCCGGTAACGGCCGGCTCGTCGAGCTGGGCGGCCGTGGAATACACGCGGTCGTCCGTGTCATCCAGGCGCGCTACCTGCAGAAATTTCATGCTTGCTCCAAAGTGCGCTCCGTCGGCAACACGCGCCGCGGCCGGAGCTGAGTGCGGGCGGCCGAATTCCCCGGCCGCCCGTGCGGACGAAGGTCAGTGCGTCGGCCGAACCACCGCGCCAGGGCTGCCGTGCGAGCCGCCTGTTCCCGCCGGCTCGGGCCGCACGCCCTTGGCAAGCTCTTCCTCAAGCCACAAGTCATGGTGCTGACGCGCCCAGTTCACATCGACGCGGCCGGTGGTCATGCCTTCGAGCACGCCCTCGGTGCCCAAGGTGCCGATGTACGCGTGGCCGAAGAACATGCCGATCCAGAGAATGGCGACGATGGCATGGATGCCCTGCGCAAGAGCCATGTCAGCACGCGACTGCCCCCAGATCGGGAAGTCGAGCACGAAGCCCGTCGCACTCACCACGATGCCGAACACGAAAACGCCGAGCCAGAACCAGGCTTTTTCGCCGCCGTTTGCCTTGCCTGCCGAGGGATGCTCGTTCCCCACGATGCCGCCGCCTTTCTTGAACCACTCGACGTCAGTGCGGTTGGGAATGTTGTGACGCATCCACAGCACGATCATCAGCAACAGGCCAACCGAGAAGGCCGGGCCGAGATAGTTGTGGATGTTCATGGCAATCGCCGCCCACCACGCAAAGCCCTCAGGCCCCATCAGCGGAATCAGCACATAGCGACCGAAGAGCATCGAAAGACCGGTGATGGCGAGCAGAATGAACGAGATTGCAACGGCCCAATGCAGCAGACGCTCATAGGCCTTCCAACGCTCGATGGTCATGCCGGAACGGCCGTGCTCGATCTTGTTGCGCCCGACCACGAGGAAGAACAGCAGGATCAACACCGGCACGGCGGCCACGAACCAGCCGCCATAGGTAACCAGCGGCCCGGTGCGGAACTGGCGCCAGGTCTCGCCGCTGTTGTTGATCAGCTTGTTGGTGACGTACGGCCCGCTTTGCACCGTGAAGCCCGGCATGCCCTCGCGCGCCTCGCGCCACGTGGTGGAGCGCGGGTTTTCGCTGTGGTCTCCGAAGGTCGTCGGGCCGGGGCTGGACTGGGCCATGACGTAGCCGATGCTCGGCAGGGCCATGGCCAGCGTCAGGATGGCCAGCAGGCCCCACAGCATCGAGCGCCACCGACGACGCTGCGAACTGGCTGTTTTCGATTCGTTCATGACGTGGACTCCTAACGGTCGGTCATGGCGGTCAATGCGCGTTGGCGCAGTGGCTCGGCACGCCGGTCAGCCGCCTCTTTGGTGGCGGAATCATCGTTCTGGCCCTTGTAAACACCGGGCTCATGCACCGTGACGCCCGAATCGCAGGCGGTCAGGAACAGTGCGGCAACCGCCAGCGCTGCAAGCATTGCTTTGAAAGGCATGGTCTCGCTCCTCGTGATTGTGGCCAGACATGCGCGGGCACAGGCACGCGCATGTCTGCTCGGGTCGATCAGGCCGCGCCGTACGCAGCCTGCCAGCCCCAGGTCTGCGGACGACCACCGCGGCGCATCACGCGCTTGCGGTAGATGTCTGCCACAACGTCGCCATCACCGGCGAGCAGTGCCTTGGTCGAGCACATTTCTGCGCACAACGGCAGCTTGCCTTCGGCAATCCGGTTGGTGCCGTACTTGGTCAGCTCGGCGTCGGAATGCGCGGGGTCCGGGCCGCCTGCACAGAAGGTGCATTTGTCCATCTTGCCGCGCACGCCGAAGGCGGTCTGCTTGGGATACTGCGGCGCGCCGAACGGACAGGCGTAGAAGCAGTACCCGCAACCGATGCACAGATCCTTGTCGTGCAGCACGATGCCGTCAGCGGTGGTGTAGAAGCAATCCACCGGACACACTGCCGCACAGGGCGCGTCGGTGCAGTGCATGCACGCCACCGACACCGACTTCTCGCCGGGCACGCCATCGTCCATGACGATGACGCGACGGCGGTTCACGCCCCAGGGCACCTCGTGCTCGTTCTTGCATGCCGTGACACACGCCTGGCATTCGATGCAGCGCTCGGCGTCACAGAGAAACTTCATTCTGGCCATGTTGGCTCTCCTCTATCTGTTCCGCGCTCAAGCGGCGACCACACGACACAGCGTGGTCTTGGTTTCCTGCATCATCGTGACGGCGTCATAGCCGTAGGTGGTCGTGGTGTTGGTCGATTCACCCCGCACATACGGTGCAGCCCCCTCGGGGTACTTCGCCAACAGATCCTGCCCCTGGAAGTGACCGCCGAAGTGGAATGGCGTGAATACCGTGCCGCGCCCTACGCGGTCGGTCACCAATGCCTTGATGCGGATGCGACCGCCTTCCGGGCCTTCGAGCCACACCGTCTGGCCATCGCGAACGCCGGCGTTGTTGGCGTCGGCCGGGTTGATCTCGACGAACATCTCCTGCTGCAGCTCGGCCAGCCACGGGTTGGAGCGCGTCTCGTCGCCACCGCCCTCGTACTCGACCAGACGCCCGGAGGTGTGCACCAGCGGGAATTCCTTGGAGTAGTCCTTGGCCTGCACCGACTTCCAGCGCGTAGGCAGCCGGTAGAAGGTCTTGCGATCGTCATACGTCGGAAACTCACCGACCAGGTCGTAACGCGGCGTATACAGCGGCTCGCGGTGAATCGGGATGGGGTCGGGGAAGTTCCACACGTGGGCACGCGCCTTGGCATTGCCGAAAGGATGGCAACCGTGTTTCATGGCGACGCGCTGGATGCCGCCCGAAAGGTCGGTGGTCCAGGTCTTGCCATCGGCCTCGGCTTTTTCCTCTGGCGTCAGGTCATCCCACCAGCCCAACTGCTTGAGCAGATCGGCAGTAAATTGCGGATAACCGTTCTCGATTTCCGCCCCCTTGGAGAACGAACCCTCGGCCAGCAGGTTGGCACCCTGGTATTCGTTTCCGAAGGAGTTGCGGAAGTTGCCGCCGCCCTCCATCACGTGCTTGCTGGTGTCGTAGAGAATGTGTGTGCCGGGATGCTTCAACTCCGGCGTGCCATAGCACGGCCAGGGCAGGCAATACGTCTCGCCGTCGAGGGGGCCGCCCTTGGCCTTCAGCGTCACCACGTCGAAAGTGTGCTGGTTGGCCATGTGCGCCTTGAGGCGCTCCGGGCTCTGGCCGGTGTAACCGATCGACCACGCCCCGCGGTTGATCTCGCGTAGCACCGACTCGGGGGTCGGCATGTTGTTCACGATCTCGTAGTTCTTGAACATCTCGTCGGCAAAACCGAGCTTCTTGGCGAACAGGTAGGCGATCTCGGCATCGGGCTTGTGCTCGTAGAGCGGCTCGATGACCTTCTCGCGCCACTGGATCGAGCGGTTCGATGCGGTACAGGAGCCCGCCTGCTCGAACTGCGTGGCCGCCGGAAGCAGGTAGGTGTTGTCCTTGCGGTCGTGCAGCACCGCCGACACCGTCGGATACGGGTCGATCACCACCAGCAGGTCGAGCTTCTCGAAAGCGCGCTTCATCTCGGGCTGGCGCGTCTGCGAGTTCGGCGCGTGCCCCCAGAACATGGCGGCGCGGATGTTGTCGCGCTGCTGGATGTTGGCCTTGTCTTCGAGCACGCCGTCGATCCAGCGCGAAACCGTGATGCCGCTGGTATACATCGGCTTGACCGTGCCACCCTTGCCGTCATCGAAATCGGTCTGATCGAAGCGCGCCTGCAAGTATTCGAAATCGACTCCCCATACGCGCGACCAATGCTTCCAGCCGCCTTCGGCCAACGGGTAGTAGCCCGGCAGGTTGTCGGGGTTGGGGCCGACGTCGGTGGCGCCCTGCACGTTGTCGTGACCACGGAAGATGTTGGCGCCGCCGCCTTCCTTGCCGATGTTGCCGAGGGCAAGCTGCAGACAGTTGTAGGCACGCACGTAGTTGCTGCCGATGGTGTGCTGCGTGCCGCCCATGCACCACACGAAGGTGCCCGGCCGGTTGTCGGCCATGGTCTTGGCGACCTCGTACAGCGCATCACGGCCTACGCCGGTCACCCGCTCGACTTCCTGCGGGTTCCATTTCTTGACCTCTTCGCGCACCTTGTCCATGCCATAGACGCGCTGGGCAATGTATTCCTTGTCTTCCCACTCGTTCTCGAAGACGTGCCACAGAATGCCCCACATCAGCGCCACGTCGGTGCCGGAGCGGAAGCGCACGTAGACGTCGGAATGCGCGGCGGTGCGCGTGAAGCGCGGGTCCATGACGATCAGCTTGGCGCCGCCTTCCTTGGAACGCAGGATCATCTGCATCGCCACCGGGTGGGCCTCGGCGGCGTTGGAGCCGCACATGATGATGCACTTGGACTTGTTGATATCGTTGTACGAGTTGGTCTGCGCGCCGTAGCCCCAGGTGTTGGCCACACCGGCCACCGTGGTGGAGTGGCAGATACGCGCCTGGTGGTCGCAGTTATTCGAGCCCCAGAAGGCGGCGAACTTGCGCTGCAGGTAGGCACCCTCGTTGTTGGCCTTGGACGAGCCGGCAAACCACAGCGAATCGGGGCCGGACTCTTCGCGCAGCGCCAGCAGCTTGTCACCGATCTCGTTGATGGCCTGATCCCAGCTGATGCGCGTCCATTTGCCGTCCACCATCTTCATCGGGTACTTCACCCGACGCTGACTGTGGCCATGATTGCGCAAGGCCGCGCCCTTGGCGCAGTGGGCGCCGAGGTTGATGGGGCTTTCGAAGGCCGGCTCCTGGCCGATCCACACGCCGTTCTGCACTTCGGCCACGGTGGAACAGCCCACCGAACAGTGACCGCAGATGGTTTTCACTTTCTTGATCTCGGCCTTGGGGTCGATGCTGCGCGCCGCCTTGGCTTTCTTGACCATGGTGCCCGGCAGGATGCCGGCCACCGCTGCGCCCCCGACGGCCAGGCCGGAGCCGCGCAAGAATGCGCGGCGGCTCACGGTCTTGCCGAGCAGCCCGGCGCCCAACGGGGCGGATGCCGTGCCGTTTTTCTTGACCAGCTTCATGGTGTGTCTCCTCACGGTTGGCTACAGCGGCACTGCGCCGCACCCAGCCTAGAATTGCGCCTTGGCGTAGTAGTCGCGGATGTGCTGCGTCTCGTGATAGCCGCTTGCGGCCTCCTCGGCAGGCGCCTCGACTTCGAGCGGCGCTGCCGTGGCCGGGCCCATGCCGGCCACCACCGCCACACCACCCCCGGTCATGGCCATCGACTTCATGAACTTGCGGCGGGATTCAACCCCGGCCACGTCGTCTTTGCTGTTCATTTCCGACTCCTCCTGTCGTAACCCATGCGGCAATGTCGTCGCCGCGACTCTTCAGGCCGGCTTACGCCGACATTGCATAGAACCGCCGCTCCAGCGTCAGAAACGCTGAACCGAGCGCTGCTACCGCGCGGTAGAAATCCGCGCTGGGCGCCTTGTCGATGTCCTCGAAAAGCTGCCCCATCCAGTTGTCGACGTGGCGCTGGAAAACCTCTTTCTGCCAGTCGAGATCCACATCTTCGTCGTGCACCACGAAACCCATGATTTCGCACACCGCCCCGGCGTGATCCTCGGTTTCGCAGCTGCCTTCGCGCAGCCCGATGCCCAGCCGCTCGAGGTCTTCGCGCAGCAGCACCAGCGGGCGCGAGGCGATCGACTGATCGAGGTACCACGATGAATACGGCGTGATCTCCCCACACCCGACGCCGATGAAGAGCGCCTGATACTCGTCCGCCAGCGCTGCGTCATCGGCCGTACGTGCGGCTTCGGCAAGCTGCGCCCAGGCTTCGCTGATGGCATCGCCGTGACGGGTCTCCGAGCCGATGGCGATCATGCGCTGGCGCAGCTCCGGCGTCGGCGGCCCCATCAGCAGGCGGCCAAGCAGCGTCCAGGTGCCGGAACGCAAGGCGTCGACATCGGTATCGCGAGGGGTTTCGACGGTGTTTTCGAGCATCGCTGTGCCTTATCTGGGACCGAACCAGCGCGGCTTGGAGCCGCCCTTGAGGTCGTCTGCAAACATGTCCACCACACGGCAATCACCGCACATCTTGAGACGGCGCAACGCCTCTTCGGACTGGAACATGTGGTGGCCGGAAAGCTTCTCGGTCATGCGGCCAATCACGCTCTGGGTGGCGAAGGGCTTGCCGCAGCGCACGCAGCAGAAGGGCTCTTCCTCGTTCAGCACACGCGGCTTGCGACGCTCTTCCCAGTCGAAGGTGAAACGCGCTTCGAGCGTGATGGCGTCTTCGGGGCAGGCCTTGGCACACAGGCCGCACTGCACGCACAAGTCTTCGGTGAAGGACAGCTGCGGCTTGTCACCGGCATCGGTAATGGCCCGCGTGGGGCACACCTGCGAACACGACATGCACAGCGTACAGGCCTGCTTGTTGACCTCGATCTGCCCGAACGGCGCACCTGCCGGCAAAGCGACCGTGCGCGGGTTCTCGGGTGACTGGTCGTAGAGGTGATCGAGCGCCAGACGCAGGCTGCCGCGCTTCTCGTTGAAGGTGTCGAACGTGGCCGGTTTGCGCACGGCGGGCTGAAGCGCGCGCTCGAACACGGCGGCCGCATCGTCTTCCACCCCAAGCCACACCAGACGACTGCTGTCGAGTCCCATGGCGTCGAGAATCGGCGCGGCAAAGCGGATCTGTTCGGCCATTGCGGCACGCACGGTGGGCGGCACGCTGGCGGTGTCGAGCAGCACGATTTCCGCCGCACCGTAGGCGAATGCGGCAAACCAGGTGTCCATGCCGGCCGCGCCGATCTCGGACAACTGCACCGGCAGCGCGCGCGCCGGCAGCTGCGGGCCGAGGGCGCGCAGACGCTCGAGGCCGTCTTCTTCGTCGTGAAGCACCAGCACGGGCTTTTCGCCACCGGCGTCACGGTAGGCGAAGAGCATGCGCTTGATGCGCGAAATCTGGTCGCGCGGTCCGGGGTAGGCGTAGGTCATCGCCCCGGTCGGGCACACGCTGGTACAGGTGCCGGCGCCTTGGCAGAGATAGGGGTCAACGTCGACCAGATCACCGAGCGAACGGATCGCGCCGGTCGGACAGGCGTCGAGACAGCGCGTACAGCCGGTCAGACCGGAATCGCCATGCGCACAGATGTCAGCGTTGTAGGCGAAGAAACGCGGCTTCTCGAACTCGCCGGTCATCTCCGGCATTTCCGCCAGCATGTGGCTCAGGCGCGCTGCGTCGCCACGCGGTGCGTAGTAGCCAAAGGGCGAAACTTCATGCTCGATGGCCGGCTCGCGGCGCAGGTCGAGCACCAGATCGAACCACGGCTGCTCGGGGCGCGACAGGCCGGCCGGCGACACCGCCTGGCCGTTGGGGAGCGTGACCGTACAGGAGAACTTGCCCAGGTGGCCGCTGATGTCAGCCGGCTCGCCACGCACCACCATCACGCGCGCATCATCGGCCTTGGCGGCGCGGGCTGCATCCGAAAGGCTGGCGCTGGCTGCCGCGGTCGGCAGCACCGTACAGTGCAGGTGTTCACGCAGCGCGTCTGCGCATTCCAGCGCTTCGTGCTCGGGGCCGACGATCAGCGCATAGCCAGTCGAGCGGTAGGCCACCAGCGAAGTGGCTTCGACGTCGACGGAATACGCGGCCTGCAAGGCAGCCAGGCGCGGGGCAGACTCCGGCTCGCCAGAACGGAATACGGGATCGTCGTACAGGCTGGACAGATCGGTCATGTGGCCTCGGGATCAGTGGCAACGCGAGCCGCCACGGTGGGTCGGCCCGACGCTTCGCCGGACTGCAAACGGCGCTGCAGCGTGCCATCGGCTTCGGCGCGGGCAAGGTATTCGGCTTCCAGATCGGGCGTCTTTTCACCCCGGAACTGGGCAGCCACACGGGCTTCGAGCTCTTCCTGCGACACTGTCACGCCCTGGCCCAGCAGGCGCTCGTAGAGCTTGCCGGCCTCGCGTGCGATGGCCGATTTGAGGTCATGCGGCACCATGTCGCCCATCGGAGTGAAGTTGGTGTAATCCTCGGCGTACTCGGCACACAGGCAATACACGTTGTACTTCGGGCTCATGAAGATCTTGTTGAGCGCACGCATGCGCAGCGCCGCCGAGATGTTCTTGGCCATGAACATCGAGACATCCGAATCGGCCGTGAGGCTCTCGACGTCGGGCATGTCGGCGTCGGTCAGTTCGGATTTGCGCTTGCCGGTACGTGGGTCGATGGGGTCGTCATCGACCTCGGGCGCCTCGGCTTGCAGGGGCGCAACGGCAACCGGCTCGACCACGGCCTCGGAGGTCTGCAGCCCGCGTTTGCGGCGCGACCAGCGCGACAGAAAATTGCCCGACTCAGCCCGCTCGGCAGGCATCTTCGCCTCGTTCATGTGCCGTCCTCCGCGAAATCGCCGACTGCCGCGTCGTACAAGGCCTTGCTGCGTTGCTTGCCACGACCTTTGCCGCCTTTGCGTTTGGGCTCGTAGTGCGCCGTCACGAACTGCTCCAGCCAGCGGTAGACTTCCGGCGGCATCTCCGCCGACAGCACGATCTCGTCGGACGAACGCAGGTTGGTGCAATCGAGGTTCTGGGCGCGGTCCAGGCTCACCGTCACCTCGAACGGCTGCATGCCGTGCTCGGGGCTGAAGCGCGCGATGACATACACCTCGGGACGGTCACCGCCGAGGTTGAGGGCGTAATCCTCTGCTTGCGCAGGGTGCAGGCGAATCGAAAAGCCACGCCACAGAAAAAGCTCGGCGGACGGCGTGGAGCGCACGCACACGCCAGAGCGCTCGGCCGCTGCGAAATGTTCGCCCACCACGATGCCGGTCACGTGCCAGAGCATTGAATCTGCCGCCCGCTCGCGGCCGGGCGAGGCAAGCATCACCGCCACGGGCAGAACCGCGTCGTGGGCCCACATGTCGGCGGTGGTTTCCGCCGGATGCAGATCAGTCTCCATGAGCACCTCCTATGCAGCGATGTGCCTATCGTTTTTATAGATGATAGCGACTGACATGCCAATAAGGGCATACGGGTTAATACGTGTTCACACAGCGGAGCACGCGACCCGTAAAAACCTCATTGGATGATATTTATTCTTTTTATACAGCGGCTTGATCAAACCCCTTCACTCACGCCTCACCGCTCCAGAAAATCTGATCGTCATTCCGGAATGACATGTTCAATTGCGCGCACGGCACCCCAGCTGGCGTACCGGCCCTGTCGCCTCGGTTCCCGAACGTGGGTGGTCAAGGGAGCTGCCGCAACAACGGCAAGTTCCCGTACCGCCCGCGTTCAGGTGTTTTCGATCGAAATTTTCGGGAAGCCCAGCGCGCTGCCTGCCTGTCGCAGTGCCAGACGCGCAGCCATACTGCGAGCCACTTCGCGGTAGGCCTCTGCCAGAGTGCCGTCCGGGTCGGCGACGACAGTGGGCTTGCCACTGTCGGCTTGCTCGCGGATGCGGATGTCGAGCGGCAGCGAGCCCAGCAGATCGAGCCCGTGCTTGCGTGCGAGCTTTTCGCCGCCGCCTGCGCCGAAGATGTGCTCTTCGTGGCCGCACTCGCTGCAGCAGTGCATCCCCATGTTCTCGATCACGCCCAGCACCGGCACGCCCACCTTGGCAAACATGCGGTAGCCGCGGTTGGCGTCGAGCAAGGCGATATCCTGCGGCGTGGTGACGACCACCGCACCGGCTACCTTGACGCGCTGCGCCAGCGACAGCTGGATGTCTCCGGTGCCGGGCGGCATGTCGACGATCAGGTAATCGAGATCGTGCCACTCGGTGTCGCGCAGAAGCTGGTCGAGTGCCTGTGTGGCCATCGCACCGCGCCACACCATGGGCTCTTCCTCGTCGATGAGGAAGCCCGCGGACATGGTCTGCACGCCGTACTGCGTGAGCGGCTGGAAACGCTTGCCGTCCTTCGACGACGGACGGCCGGAAATGCCGAGCATGCGCGGCAGGCTGGGGCCGTAGATGTCGGCATCAAGCATGCCGACACGTGCGCCTTCGTCCGAAAGCGCCAGGGCAAGGTTCACCGCGGTGGTCGATTTACCCACCCCGCCCTTGCCGGAAGACACGGCGATGATGTTGCGCACGCCCGGAATCGCGCTCGGATCGTCGGCCGCCTCACGCGGGCCGATGCGGCTGGTGATATCCACGTCCACGCTGCGCACCCCCGGCAGCGGCATCACGGCCGCGCGCACCGTATCGCGCAGCGCCATGGCCATACGCCGCACGGGGAAGCCCAGCACCAGCGCGATGCGCACGCAATCACCATCCAGATGAATGGCCTCGACGCAGCCAGCCGACACGAGATCGCGCTGCAGATGGGGTTCGATGATGCCTGCGAGGGCTGCCTCGACAGCCTGGCGATTGAGCTCGCTCATAAAAACTCCTTGTCACTTCCAGCGCGCAGGGCGGTGGCCTTGGCGGCGCGCCTGCGGCTCCTATAATCAAACCCTGCCGAAGCGCTTCGGAGGGGGCGATGCATTTCAAATCCGGCCGTTCGGCCTTGCTGCTGCTGTGTCTGTGCGCAAGCGCCTCGATTGCGCTGGCCTCGTCCGGGCAGGTGCTGCTGCGCGCCATCCTCGACCATCAACCCGCCCGCGTGGCCATTCTGCTCGATCAAGGCGTTTCGCCCGAAGCGGTCAGCGAAGACGGCGAATCACGCGGCAAGACGGCATTGATGCATGCCGCCGAAACCGGCCAACTCGACATCGTCCGCATGTTGCTGCAATACGGCGCCGTCGTCGATCGCGGCAACCCGAAAGGCGGCACCGCGTTAATGTACGCGGCCGTGGCCGGTCAGACCGACATCATCCAGACACTGGTGCAGGCCGGGGCCGACCCCGATCATCGCGTGCGCCACGGCTGGAGCCCGCTTCTGCTGGCCACCGCGAAAGGCCACGTGGCGAGCGTGCAGGCCCTCGTGCGCCTGGGCGCGGACCCACAAACACGCGACGTGTACGGCTGGAACCTGCTGATGCACGCCACCGACCGCGCAGACGTCGACATGATGCGCGCCCTGCTGGAACTCGGCCTCGATCCGCAGGCCACCGACGACGCCGGCAACACCGCCATGACGCTCGCCGAGCGCAGCAATCGCCCGGAGCTGCTCGCGCTGCTGAAGAATGCGTTGCCCACCCGCTGACGCGGCCCGCATCAGCACGTCACGACGTTCGCGCAGAATTCCTCCAGCCGCTGCACACGCACCTCGCCAGCCAGCGGCTGGGCCGCGTTGCCCCTCGGGTACTGCAGGCTCAGCCGCGCACCAAAGGCCTTGAAGAAACGCTGGAACATCTCGCCCCCGAGTGTGCCCACGGCATACAGGCCATCGCTACCCGCATCGTGCTCCAGCACGATGGCCGCCAAGGGCTGATCCGCCGGCCCGTCAAGCACCGCTGCGCCGGTGGCCGGGTCGTAGCGGCTGTTCTCGGAGCAACAACTGATGACACCCGCCATCGGCTCGGCATCCGTGCGCGCCGGGCGGAACGAAATATGGGTGATGGCGGGGGTGGGGTGCGTCATCTTGTGTGCGCAGATTGCCGAATATGCCACCAGCGAGCGCTGCGGCCCCACGCCGCCGGGCCAGTCGTAGCGTGTTCCGGAGACGGTCTGCAAGGTCTTGCGCGCCTCGACCGGGCGGCCAAGGTTGATCAGGAAACACGGGGTGGCGGGGAAAGGATAATTGAAGACGTACTGCTCGCCGGCGATCACGGCCGCAGCCTTGAGTGGCAGTCCCTGGTCGTCCAGCAGTTGCACGCGGCCGTAATTCTGCAGCGACGCGGTGGCCGGCAGGCTGAGCGCCCCGCCGGCAAACAGGCCGGCACTGATCGAACACCCTTTGACGAAAGCGCGACGGTCCATGGCTTCACTCCACAGGCGCCGGTGACGCGCTCGTCGCGCGCCGTGCTCACCCTGCGCGGCTTACGGCCTCACGGCGGCCGAGACAATGGCCTTCAATGAACGCAGCCACGGCCGCCGGATCATTCAGATCAAGACGCGGCAAGCCGCCGGTGTCCAGGTCAGGCGAATCCGTCGCCACTGCGACGATGTTCGGGTCGTCGGGGAACATCAAGGACTCGCACGCCTCTTCACGATAGATCTCGATCTTGTCGATTGAAGCACGCTTGAAGCCCTCGATCAGCGCGATGTCGCAGTCCGACAGCTTGCCCAGCAGGGCGTCGAGCGACATTTCCGGCTCGGCATTGCGCAGTTCGTGCATCAACACCCAGCGATTGCTCGAGCTTACGACCACTTCCTTGCAACCGGCCTGACGGTGGCGCCATGAATCCTTGCCGGGCTGATCGACGTCGAATTCATGGTGCGCGTGTTTGATCAGCGAGGTCACCACCCCGCGCGCGGTCAGTTCGCGCACGACGCGCTCGATGAGCGTGGTCTTGCCGCTGCCGGACCAACCCGCAAAACCCATTACCTGCACGGCACGACTCCTGCGGGCAAACAAACGGTAAAGGGCTGGAGCTTCATGTGGATCCTTGATGTATAGCAGCGTGCGTCCGACTCTGCCTCGCCGAACGGCGGCCGGCCAGGGGCGGCGGTGGAATCCGCGAATGATACCCGAGCCACCGCCGATCACTCATTACCGGCCGCGACCGCCCGGCACATCGCCAACGGCGATCAACGCGCCATCGCTTCCAGGCGGACGATTCGCTCGCGCGTATCGGGGTGGGTGGAGAACAGGCCGCGCATGCCGCCGGAGAGCGGGTTCATGATCATCATCTGGCCCGTCTCGGGGTGGCGCTCGGCGGTTTCCATGGGGATGCCCCGGGCGTAGGAGTCGATCTTGGCGAGCGCACTGGCGAGCGCCAGCGGGTCGCCGGAAATCTCGGCACCGCCGCGGTCGGCACCGAATTCACGGGTGCGTGAAATCGCCATCTGGATGATCATCGCCGCAATCGGGGCGAGAATCATCACCAGAATCGCCAGCGCCGGATGAGGGCGATCTTCGCCGCGGCCGCCGAAGAACATGCCGAACTGCGCCAACACCGAAATGGCACCGGCCACAGTGGCCGACATGGTCGAAATCAGGATGTCGCGGTTCTTCACGTGCGCCAGCTCATGCGCCATCACACCCCGCAGCTCGCGCTCGGAAAGCATGCGGATGATGCCGGTGGTGGCTGCCACGGCGGCGTTGTCTGGATTGCGCCCGGTGGCGAAGGCATTGGGCTGCTGCTCGTCGATGATGTACACCTTGGGCATCGGCAGATCAGCCCGCTGCGCAAGCTCGCGCACCATGTTGTACAGGTAGGGCGAATTGGTCTCATCCACTTCGCGCGCCTTGTACATGCGCAGCACCATCTTGTCCGAGAACCAGTACGCCCACAGATTGGTCGCGCCGCCAAACAGCAGCGCCAGCAGCATGCCCTGCTGACCGCCGATCATCGCGCCCACGGCGCCGAACAGCGCGACGATGCCGGCCATCAGCATCGAAGTCTTGATCCAGTTTCCGAACATCAGCGTTTCCTTCGCGAGTGGGGTAACGGCTCTTAGATGGGGCGCCCGCCGGCCGGTTTCAATTGCTCGCGGAAACGAAGCGCTCGCCGGCCGTCAGTGCGAAACCACGCAGAAACTCCTCGGCCCCCATGCGCCGGCTGCCCGGCCTCTGCAGCTCGGTGACGCACAAGGCACCGTCGCCGCACGCAATCACCACACCCTCGGCATCCGCCGCCAGCACTTCACCGGGAGCCCCTCGGCTGGCCACCACGCTGGCGCGCCAGATTTTGACCGGCGTACCGCGCAGATCCGACACGGCACCAGGGAAGGGGTCGAACGCGCGCACGCGCCGATCCAGCACCTCGGCGGGCTCGCGCCAGTCGATGGCGCTCTCGGCCTTGGCGATCTTGGCGGCGTAGGTCACGCCCGCTTCGGGTTGCGGCGTGGCGAGCAGAGGCCCGGCAGACAGGGCGTGCAGCGCTTCGACGATCATCTCGCCACCCAGCACCGCCAGACGGTCGTGCAGACTGCCGGTGGTGTCGTGCGGGGCGATGACAAGGGCGCGCTCGAGCAGCATTGCGCCAGTATCGAGGCCTTCATCCATCTGCATGATGGTGATGCCCGTCTGCGCGTCGCCGGCTTCGATGGCACGGTGAATGGGCGCCGCGCCGCGCCAGCGCGGCAGCAGCGAGGCGTGGATGTTGAGGCATCCCAGGCGCGGAATGCTCAGCGCCTCGGGCGGCAGAATGATGCCGTAGGCCGCCACCACCAGCACATCCGGCGCGCAATCGGCAAGCGCCATGCGCTGCTCGGGCGTGCGCAGCTTTTCAGGCTGATCGACGGCAATGCCGGCGTCCAGCGCAACGCGCTTGACCGGGCTCGGGGTGAGCTTCATGCCGCGACCGGCGGGGCGGTCCGGCTGGGTGAGCACCAGCGGCACTTCGAAGCCGGCAGCCAGAATGGCGCGCAGCGTCACCGCTGCGAACTCCGGCGTGCCGGCGAACGCGACGCGCAAATCGCGCGCCATCAGGCAGTGATCCGCGACCGCTTGACGAGCTTGCCCTTGATGCGCGTCTGCTTGAGCTGCGACAGGTGCTCGACGAAGACCTTGCCATCAAGGTGATCGATTTCGTGCTGGATGCACACTGCGAGCAGGCCATCGGCTTCCAGCTCGAAGCGCTCGCCCTTCTCGTTGAGTGCCGCCACCCGTACCTCGGCCGCGCGCGTGACTTTCTCGTAGATGCCCGGCACCGACAGGCATCCTTCCTCGCACACCTGTTCGCCCGATTTTTCGAGAATTTCAGGGTTGATGAAGGCCATCAGGCCGGTGTGATCCTCGGTGACGTCGATGACCACCACACGCTTGTGTACATTGACTTGCGTGGCAGCCAGACCGATGCCCGGCGCCTCGTACATGGTCTCGGCCATGTCGGCCACCAGCTTGCGGATGCCATCATCAACGACGGCAACCGGAGCGGCCTTTTTATGCAGCCTCGGATCGGGATATCGCAGGATGGGAAGAAGCGCCATTTTGAATGCTTGCCGGTTGGTGGTTTTTACGTGCAGAATCGGTTTCGCTCGCGGCATGCCAGCCGCGTAGCCTTACCGGGCACAGGAATGAGCCCGCGGGTTGGATGCTTTTGACGGTGCCGGGGTTCCGGCCTCGCAGCTCACTTGCCTGTTACGGAATCGGATGATGACCCGCATTATATTCCCTCTTCTGTGCGCCGCCGCGACCCTCTTCGCGAGCCCGGCCTTCGCCCAAGCCGAGGCGATCCACCCCAACGCCCCCGACACCTACACGGTCAAGCGCGGCGACACGCTGTGGGACATCTCGAAGCGCTTCCTGCAACAGCCGTGGCGCTGGCCCGAAGTGTGGCAGATGAACCGCGACGAGGTTAAGAACCCGCACCTGATCTACCCGGGCCAGGTCATCGTGCTCGACCGCGCCAGCGGGCGCCTGTCGATCGGGCGCGTACTCACCGACCAGCGCCTTTCGCCGCAAGTTCACTCCGAGCCGGTAGCGCGGGCCATCCCGAGCATTCCGCTGGCCGATATCGAACCGTTCCTGGCACGCCAGCTGATCGTCGACGATGCGGACCTGGCCGGCGCGGGCACCGTCATCGCCGCCGAAAATCAGCGCGTGTATACGGGCGAGGGCGACACCATCTTCGCCAAGGACATTGAGCCCGGCGTCGAGGCCTGGCAGATCTTCCGCCCAGCCCGTCCGCTTGTCGATCCGGTCACCAACGAAGTGCTCGCTTACGAGGCGCATTACCTGGGTGAGGCCCGCGTCACCGAAGCCGCCCGCGTCTCTGCAAACGGCAACAACGTTCCCGCCACCTTGAAAGTGGTCACGGCGGTCGAAGAAATCGGCCCCAACGACCGCCTGCTGCGCATCGATCAGCCGCGCATCCTGTCTTACGTGCCGCACGCCACGACGCACGAGATCGACGGGCGCGTAATCGGCATCTATCGCGGCGTTGCCGAAACCGGCCGTCACCACGTCGTGACGCTGAACCTCGGCGCCGACGACAATCTCGAAGTGGGTCATGTAGTGGCCCTGCACCGCGTGCGCGGCGCAATCACCTACAAAGGCGATTCCACGACCAAGGAAAGCTTCGAACTGCCGAACCAGCGCTACGGCGCCGCCTTCGTCTTCCGCGTCTTCAACCGCGTCGCCTACGCTCTGGTGATGGATACCGACGGCCATGTCTCCGTGGGAGACCTCGTGCGTCGCCCTTGATGAGCGATCACTCGGCGTGGCTGCGCCTGACCTTGGTGCCGGGCGTCAGTGCCGCCACGCAACGCGCCTTGCTGGCGGCCTTCGGGCCGCCTGAACAGGTTCTCGACACCGCTCGCACCAATCTGGTCAGCGTTGCCGGCCAAACCGCGGCAGACCGGCTGCTGGCCGGCCCGGATGCCGCGCTGCTCGAAACCACGCTGGCCTGGTTGTCCGAGCCGCATCATCACCTGATCACCCTGGCAGACGCCAACTACCCCTCGGCACTGCTCGAAATCTCCGACCCGCCCAGCGTGCTCTACGTGGTGGGCGATGCAACGCTGTTCGATCAACCCATGCTGGCCATGGTCGGCGCCCGCTCCGCCACGCCACAAGGCATGGACAACGCCCGCGCGTTCGCGCGCAGCCTTGCTGACGCCGGCCTCACCATCGTCAGCGGCCTCGCCATGGGCATCGACACCGCCGCGCACCGCGGGGCGCTGGAAGCCCCACAAGGCAAGACGGTGGCGGTCATCGGCACCGGGGCCGACCGCGTCTATCCAGCACGCAATCGCGATCTGGCGCATCAGATCGCCGCACGCGGCGCCATCGTCAGTGAATTCCCACTCGGCACCCCGCCCGTTGCGCACAACTTTCCGCGCCGCAACCGCATCATTGCCGGGCTGGCGCGCGGCGTGCTGGTGGTGGAGGCGGCCACCGACAGCGGCTCGCTTATCACCGCGCGCCTGGCCGGCGAGAACGGGCGCGAGGTGATGGCCATCCCCGGCTCCATCCATTCACCCCTGTCGCGCGGCAGCCACCGCCTGATTCGCGATGGCGCAAAGCTGGTCGAGACCGCCGCCGACGTGCTGGACGAACTGCGCTGGAGTACCCCGCGCGCCGCCACTGCGCCAACGCAAACAGCGCCGCCGCCGGCGGACCCTCAGGCTGCCGCAGTGCTTGAAGCGATGGGCTTTGACCCGGTCACCCCGGAGGCGCTCGTCGAGCGTTGCGGCTTGACGCTGGATGCGCTGTACGCCATCCTGCTCGCGCTGGAACTCGAAGGCCGCGTCGGCAGTCTTCCCGGCTCCCGCTTCCAGCGCCTCTGATTCCGCTCCCATTTCCATGTTCGACATCCTCGTCTATCTCTTCGAAAACGATCTGCATCCCGAATCCGTCCAGGCCGACGAAGAGCTCGTCGGCACGCTGTCCGACGCCGGTTTCGACGATGAAGAGATTTCCGAAGCGCTGAGCTGGCTTTCCGAACTGCGCGATGTCGCCACCGAACCGATGGCGCTGGAACCCCAAGCCGATTCGATGCGCATCTTCACGGCCGACGAAGAGGCACGTCTGGATGTCGAATGCCGCGGTTTTCTGGCGTTTCTCGAGAACAGCGGCGCCCTAGACGCTGCCACACGCGAGTTCGTCATCGGCCGCGCCCTTGCACTCGAAGGCTTCCGGCTGGACATCCACCGCCTCAAGGTCATCGTGCTGATGGTTCTGTGGCAGCAGGAACGCCCCCTCGACGTGCTGATTCTCGACGAGTTGCTGACCGGCGCGGAAGACGCCGACGACGCGCTGCTGCAGTAAACAATTCCGGTAGCGCGCTTGCACGCGCCGAAGCGGCCTGCTTATCATGCGCCGCGTACGGCTGGCGATTTCGCCAGCCTCAATCAATTGAAGGGGGCCGCAGGCTCCCGCAAGGCTAGCCCACTGGCATGAGCAAGCAACTGATCATCGCGGAAAAACCCTCGGTCGCGCAGGACATCGCCCGCGCACTGGGCGGTTTCACCAAGGAAAAGGACTACTTCGAGTCGGAGCACTACGTCCTGTCCTCGGCGGTCGGCCACCTGCTCGAGCTGGCCGTGCCCGAAGAATTCGAAGTCAAACGCGGCAAATGGACCTTCGCCCATCTGCCGATGATCCCGCCGCACTTCGCGCTCAAACCCATCGAGAAAACCGACGACCGCCTTAAGCTGCTCACCCGGCTGATCAAGCGCAAGGACGTCGAAGGCCTCATCAATGCATGTGACGCGGGACGTGAAGGCGAGTTGATCTTCAACTTCATCGTCGAGCACTCCAAGACCAAGAAGCCGATCCAGCGCCTGTGGCTGCAATCGATGACGCCGGCCGCGATCCGCGACGGCTTTGCCAGCCTGCGCAGCGCGGCAGAGGTCGAAGGCCTGCGCTCAGCTGCGGTGTGCCGCGCCGAGTCCGACTGGCTGGTGGGCATCAACGGCACGCGCGCCATGACCGCCTTCAACTCGAAGAGCGGCGGCTTCCACCTGACCACCGTCGGGCGCGTGCAGACGCCGACGCTGGCCATCGTGGTGGAGCGCGAAAACCGCATCCGCAAGTTCAAGTCCCGCGATTACTGGGAAATCGAAGCCGAATTCGGCTGCAAGGCCGGCACGTATGTCGGCCGCTGGTTCGACGAAGGTTTCAAGAAACCCGAGGGCGACGAACACGCCACCGCTTTCCGCCTGTGGGAGAAGGACACCGCCGAAGGCATCCGCGCCAAATGCGAAGGCAAGCCGGGCGAAGTCACCGAAGAGGCCAAGCCGTCGACGCAGATGTCGCCGCTGCTGTTCGACCTCACCAGCCTGCAGCGCGAAGCCAACGGCCGCTTCGGCTTCTCGGCGCGCGCCACGCTGCAGCTGGCGCAGGCGCTGTACGAGCGCCACAAGGTGCTGACCTATCCGCGTACCGATGCGCGTGCGCTGCCAGAAGACTACGTCGCCACCGTCAAGGACGTGCTGCGCGAGCTGCCGCAGGCCTACGCCCCGTTCGCCAACGAGATCGTCAAGAACGACTGGGTCAAGCCGAACAAGCGCATCTTCAACAACGCCAAGATCTCCGATCACTTCGCCATCATCCCCACCGGCGTGGCGCCGAAGAGCCTGTCCGAACCCGAGCAGAAGCTGTACGACCTGGTCGTGAAGCGCTTTCTCGCGGTGTTCTTCCCGGCGGCGGAGTTCCGCGTCACCACGCGCATCACCCGCGTCGAAGGCCATGCCTTCAAGACCGAGGGCAAGGTGCTGGTGAAGCCGGGCTGGCTCGCCATCTACGGCAAGGAAGCCGTGTCGGAAGAAGGCGGCGGCGACCAACTGGTGGCCGTCGATCAGCGCGAGAAAGTCAGCACCGACGACATCGCCGTGAAGTCACTGCAGACCAAGCCGCCCGCGCGCTACAACGAAGCCACGCTACTGTCGGCCATGGAAGGCGCCGGCAAGATGGTGGATGACGAGGAGCTGCGCGCCGCCATGAGCGAACGCGGCCTCGGCACGCCAGCCACGCGCGCGCAGACCATCGAAGGGCTGATCACCGAGCAGTACATCCTGCGCGAAGGCCGCGAGCTGATCCCCACCGCCAAGGCCTTCTCGCTCATCACGCTGCTCAAGGGCCTGGGCGTGAGCTCGCTGACCTCGCCGGAACTGACTGGTGGCTGGGAGCACAAGCTTGCCCGCATGGAGCGCGGCGAGCTGTCGCGCGAAGCCTTCATGGGCGAAATCGCCGAGATGGCGCGCGAGATCGTCGAGAAGGCCAAGCGTTATGAATCCGACACCATTCCCGGCGACTTCGCCACGCTGAAGGCACCGTGCCCGAAATGCGGCGGCGTGGTGAAAGAAAACTACAAGAAGTTCGCCTGCCAGAAGTGCGACTGGAGCGCCTGGAAGATCGTCGCCAGCCGCCAGTTCGAGATCGAAGAGATCGAAACCCTGCTGACCGAGCGCCGCGTCGGCCCGCTGATGGGCTTCCGCAGCAAGATGGGCCGCGCCTTCAACGCCGAGATCAAGCTCAACGACGAGCAGCAGCCCGAGTTCGATTTCGGTCAGCCGAAAGAGGGTGAAGAGGCTGAGGCACCGGATTTCTCGGATCAGCAGCCCCTCGGGCCGTGCCCGAAATGTCAGAGCCGCGTCTTCGAGCACGGCATGGCCTACGTGTGCGAGAAATCCGTCGGCCCCGAAAAGAACTGCGACTTCCGCTCCGGCAAGATCATCCTGCAGCAGCCGATCGAGCGCGAGCAGATGGTGAAACTGCTCACCGACGGCAAGACCGAGTTGCTCAAGGGCTTCGTCTCGAGCCGCACGCGCCGCAAGTTCTCGGCGTTTCTGGTGCGCGGCAAGGACGGCAAGGTCGGCTTCGAATTCGAGCCGCGCAAGCCCAAAGCCGGTGCCAAGGAAGGCGCAAAAGAGAGGGACAAGGCAGCGGGCGACGCTGCCGAGGCTCCGAAGAAAAAGCGTGTCGCCAAAGCCAAAACCTGAAGCTTGGCTCACCCAATAAAGAAGGCCCTGCCGTCACCGGCAGGGCCTTCTTGTTTTCAAGGCGAGTGCAGCGGCTTTATTTGGTTTCGAGCAGGCTACGCAGCATCCACGCGGTTTTCTCGTGCAACTGCATGCGCTGCGTCAGCAGATCGGCGCTGGGCTCGTCGCTGGCGGCATCCACCACCGGCATCAGGCTGCGCGCGGTCTTGATCACCGTTTCATGGCCCTTAACCAGATGACGGATCATGTCTTCAGCCGACGGCACGCCCTTGGGCTCCTTCAGACTGCTGAGCTTGACGAACTCGGCGTAGGTGCCCGGCGCCGGGAAGCCCAGGGCACGAATCCGCTCGGCAATCGAATCGACGGCCAGCGCAAGCTCGGTGTACTGCCCCTCGAACATCAGGTGCAGGGTGTTGAACATCGGGCCGGTGACGTTCCAGTGGAAGTTGTGGGTGGTCAGGTACAGCGTGTAGCTGTCGGCGAGCAGGCGCGACAGGCCGTCGGCAATTTGCGCACGATCTTTCTTGCCGATTCCGATATCGATATCCATACATTCCTCCGTGAAGAAATCGCCGCCCGTTGCACAGGCGACCTTGAAATCATCTTACTCAACACACCGACGGCTCACCAATTGAACGCACTGACAGGGCCCATCGCGGGCCGCTATCGCAGCGCTCAGGCCGCAGCTTCTTCGACGTGCATGCGTCCGATCGGGCGCACACCCGGCAAACCGCATTCCAGAATGGCTTGGCGTACCACGTCGATGGCGCCACTGCGCGGGTAAGTGACGCGCCACGCCAGCGCGACCCGCCGCGTCGGCTCCGGGTCGGCAAACGGGCGCACGGCCACCAGCGCGTTGTTCTCTTGCAGACCGTCGGCGGCGGAGCTGGGCAGGATGGTGACCCCTAGGCCGGTGGCCACCATGTAGCGGATGGTTTCGAGCGAGCTGCCCTCCAGCGTGCGCTGCAAGCCGCCGACGTTGCGACACTGCGGGCAGACTTCCAGAACCTGATCGCGAAAGCAATTGCCGGCGCCCAGCAGCAACAGCTGATCATCCGCCAGCTTGTCGGCCTCGATGTGCTGCTCGCTGGCCCAGGCGTGCCCGGCCGGCAGCAGCACGCGGAAGGGCTCGTCGTACAGCGGCTGCGCCACCACGCCGGCTTCCTCGAACGGCAACGACAGGATCACCACATCCAGCTCGCCCCGCTTGAGCTGCTCGACCAGCACGTGGGTGAAGTTTTCCTGGATCACCAGCGGCATGCGCGGCGCATGCTTGCGCATCAGCGGAATCAGGCGCGGCAGCAAATAAGGGCCGATGGTGTAGATGGCGCCGATGCGCAGCGGGCCGGACAACGGATCCTTGCCGGCCGCCGCGATTTCCGGGATGAGCGCGGCCTCGACCAGCACTTTTTCGGCCTGATTGACGATGCGCTGACCGACGGCGGTGATCTTGACCTCGGTGGCACTGCGCTCGAACAATTGCACACCGAGTTCGTCTTCGACCTTCTTGATGGCGACCGAAAGCGTAGGCTGACTGACGTGACAACTTTCGGCCGCGCGGCCGAAATGGCGCTCGCGTGCCAGGGCAACGAGGTAGCGCAGGTCGGTTAAGGTCATGGGCAAAGCTCCTGTCGCGGCATCGCGCCAAAGGCATGGGCGACGCCAAAAGGCCATCGTTTGAAGCATACGCCAGCTTGCCGCGCCGCTGCACGCACGAAGTGCTGTGGCGCTGCGGGAACGCTCTTCAAGCGCGTGCGTCTACTGCCTCGCGTTCGCAACACTCTTAAAGGATCAACATCCATGCGCACCCCGAGTTTCAAGAGCCTCGTCACCTTTTGCATCGTCGCCGGCATGACGTTCGGCAGCGTCGCGCCGCACGCGTTCGCAGCCCCGGCGGAGAGCCAGCAACTGGTCAAGCCCAATCGCTTCGGGCTGCCCGATTTCGGCGATCTGGTCGCCGAGGTGTCGCCGGCGGTGGTGAACATCAGCGTGGTGCATACCCGTGCCGCCAGCGCCTCCAACCCCTTCGCCGAAGATCCGATGTTCGATTTGCTGCGGCGCTTCGGCGTGCCCATGCCGAACATGCCGGGCCAGGGCGGCCCGGGCGGGCAGGCCCCCAGCCCTCAGATCAGCCGTGGCATCGGCTCGGGTTTCATCATCAGTGCGGACGGTTACGTGCTGACCAATGCCCACGTGGTGAGCGAGCGCGGCACCGACACCGAAGTCACCGTGCGTCTGCTTGATCGCCGCGAGTTCACGGCCAAGGTCATCGGTGCCGACCCGCGCACCGACATTGCGGTGCTGAAAATCGACGCCAAGGATCTCCCCACCGTGAAGCTCGGCAACCCGGAGCAATCCCGCGTGGGTGAATGGGTGGTGGCCGTGGGCTCGCCCTTTGGCTTCGATTCCACCGTCACCGCCGGCATCATCTCGGCCAAGGCACGCCGCCTGCCGAGCGAAACCTACGTGCCGTTCATCCAGACCGACGTCGCCATCAACCCCGGCAACTCGGGCGGGCCGCTGTTCAACCTGACAGGTGAAGTGATCGGCATCAACGCCCAGATCTACTCGCGCTCGGGCGGCTTCATGGGCATCTCCTTCGCGATTCCCATCGACGTGGCGCTCAACGTCAAGGATCAGTTGGTGGAGTTCGGCCGCGTGCAGCGTGGCCGCCTCGGCGTGCTGATTCAGCCGGTCGACAAGGAGCTGGCACAGAACTTCGGTCTGTCCGAGCCGCATGGCGCGCTGGTGGCGCGCATCGAGCCCGACTCCGCGGCCGCCAAGGCCGGCTTGCAGCCGGGTGACATCATCACCGGCGTGGATGGCACGCGAGTGGCCGATTCGGCCGATCTGCCACGCATCATCGGCGAGAAACGCCCCGGCACGCGTGTGCGCATGGACGTGTGGCGTGACAAGTCGAGCAAGCGCATCACCGCTACCCTCGACGAAATGCCCAGCGAAGAGGGCGCAGCCGCACCGAATGCCACGCCGCAGCCGCAGCCCGATCAGGAGGTCGGCAAGCTCGGCCTGCGCGGGCGCAACATCGACCCGACCGAAGCGGGGCGTCTGGGCATTCCGGGCGGCGTGCTGGTCGAGAACGTGTCCGGCCCGGCCGCCAAGGCCGGCCTGCGCAGCGGCGACATCGTACTGGCCCTGAACAACCAAGGCGTCGCCAACGTTGCTGAACTGCACGCGCGGGTGGACAGCGCCGGAAAACGTTTCGCCCTGCTGGTGCAGCGCGATGACGGGCGGATCTTCCTCGCCGTCACGCTGGACTAAGTGCTCGTCACCGA
This sequence comes from Pseudazoarcus sp. NS20, assembly GCF_059703745.1. Classification (NCBI taxonomy): domain Bacteria; kingdom Pseudomonadati; phylum Pseudomonadota; class Betaproteobacteria; order Rhodocyclales; family Zoogloeaceae; genus Pseudazoarcus; species Pseudazoarcus sp. NS20. The sequence goes on along the minus strand of NZ_BAAKIY010000001.1, from coordinate 608,525 downwards.
AAGCGGCCGGCTGCATGCCGGCCGTTTTCTTGTGCCCACCTCCAAATGACGATTGCGAGCGTACGAGCAGTTCGGATAGATTCGAACCAAAGCCATACGGCATGGTCTTTTCGCCGTTGCTGCACCGCGGCGGCCACCTCTCGACAACTCACAGGAGCAATAACATGAAGAAATCCCTGCTTGCAGCGGCCCTCGGCCTGACTGCCATTGCCGTCAGCGCCACCGCCATGGCTCAGGTATCCACCTCGGACATGATCAAGTACCGCCAGTCGGGCTATGCCTTCATGGGCTGGAACATGGGCAACATCAAGGCTCAGCTCGAAGCCGAGCAATATGACCAGGCTCGCGTCGTGGCAGCCGCCAACGTCATCGCCTCCGTGGCCAACTCCGGCATGGGCGCCCTGTTCGCTCCTGGCACCGAAAAGGGCACCGGCTGGGCCGAAACCCGCCTGAAGCCCGAGTTCTTCACCGAGCAAGAGAAAGTACGTGAAGTAGCAACCAACTTCGTGCAACAAGCGAACAAACTGCAGGAAGTCGCCGCCAATGGTGACAAAGCTGCAGTGGCTGCACAATTCGCCGAAGTCGGCAAGTCGTGCAAAGCCTGTCACGACAACTTCCGCGGCCCGGCACGCTGAAGCCCACCTGCAAAGCGAAAACGGCCACCCACGGGTGGCCGTTTTTCATGGCGATTCCGGTCATTACCAGCCTAGGTCGGGCGCCGGCGGAGGCGGAGGCGGGTTGAACACGCCGCTGGTAACCCACACCACGGCCAGCGCAATGGCCAGCGCCACGGCAAAGCGCAGCGCGCCACCACCGGTGTTTTCTACATAGCGCGCATCCACCGGCACGGCCTTGCGCCCGGTGATCATCGGTTTGACCAACACCTCCTTGTGCACTTGGGTGTACCAAAGCACGGCCGCCACATGCAGCGCGATCAGGCCGTAGATGTACCACTCGGTGAGCTTGTGCCAGTCGCTCATCTGCGACACCGTGGCATTCGACACCGCCGCCGCCATCGGCCCGCGGAACGACACCGCGTCATCGGTGAACAAACCGCTCACCGCCTGAAAGCCGATCAGCCCCAGGAGCGCCAGCACCGAAAGAGCGCCGATGGGATTGTGGCCGATGCCCGCCCAACGCCCCGCCAGATACTCGCGGATGGCGCCCGGGCCGCGCACGAAACTGGCGAAACGCGCGGTACGTGAGCCAATCAGCCCCCACACGATGCGGAACACGATCAGGCCGAGAATGGCCTGGCCGAAGCGCCCGTGCCACACCATCAGGCCGCCCGTCTTGACGGTGATGATGGACCCCGCCACCAGCGCCATCAGCAGCCAATGGAACATCCGGACCGGCAGGTCCCACACGCGGATCAGGCGTTCGCTCATGCAGAAGACTCCTTGGAGTTCGATTTGGTCGCCCCGGCGCGACGCTGTGCAAGAAATTCGCCGAGGATACGTGCCGTATGCGACCGTTTCGAGGCACAAACAGTTTCCACTGGCCCTTGCGCGACGATCTCGCCGCCGCCATCGCCACCTTCCGGGCCCAAGTCGATGAGCCAATCGGCTTCGGCCATCACGTCCAGATCATGTTCGATCACCAGCACGGTATGGCCCGCATCCGCCAGCCGGTGCAGCACGTGGATGAGCTTCTCCACGTCGGCCATGTGCAGGCCCACGGTGGGCTCATCCAGCACATACAGCGTGTGCTTCTCGGGCGGCAGCGGGCGACCGCCGGTGGCTTCGGATTCGCCGGCGCGGCCGCGTACCTTGGAGAGCTCGGTCACCAACTTGATGCGCTGCGCCTCGCCGCCCGACAAGGTGGGGCTGGGCTGGCCCAGCGTGAGGTAGCCCAGCCCGACGTCCTGCAGCAGCTTCAGCGGGTGGGCGATGGACGGATGCGCGGCGAAGAACTCCACCGCGTCTTCCACCGGCATGTTCAGCACGTCCGCCGCCGACTTGCCGCGCCATTCCACCGCCAGCGTCTCGGCGTTGAAGCGTTTACCGCCGCAGGCTTCACACGGCAGCTTCACGTCGGGTAGGAAGTTCATCTCGACGGTGACCTGGCCCTGGCCGTCGCACACCGGGCAGCGCCCGCCGCCGGTGTTGAACGAGAAGCGCGAGGCGTTCCAGCCACGCGTCTTGGCGTCGAAGGTTTCCGCGAACAGCTTGCGGATGGTGTCCCAGAAGCCCACGTAGGTGGCCGGGCACGAGCGCGGCGTCTTGCCGATGGGGGTCTGGTCCACCTCGAGTACGCGGCCCACTTGCCGCCAGCCGTCGATGGCCTCGCAGCCGACGAGCTTGCCGGCTTCAGCATTGGTCGGCGCCGCCGCAGCCTTGCGGCCCGACTTGCCGGCCGCCAGCACTTCGCGCTGCAGGTTGGCCAGCAGCACGTCGCGCGCCAGTGTCGATTTGCCCGAGCCGGAGACGCCGGTGACCACCGTCAGCCGCCCGAGTGGCACGCGTGCAGCCACGCCCTTGAGGTTGTGCAGCGTGGCGCCCTTCACCGTGATCGAGGGGTGATCGTCTGCCACCCCGCGGCGCGGATGCAGCGGATGCACCAGCGGCGCACGCAGGCAGGCGCCGGTGGCCGAAGCCGGCGCGGCTTTGAGGTCTTCCAGCGTGCCCGAGGCGGTGACCTGCCCGCCGCGCACGCCCGCGCCGGGGCCGAGGTCGATGACGTGGTCGGCACGGCGAATGGTGTCTTCGTCGTGCTCCACCACCAGCAGCGTGTTGCCGCGATCACGCAGAGCTTCGAGCGTGTCGAGCAGCAGGCGGTTGTCGCGCGGGTGCAGGCCGATGGTGGGCTCGTCGAGGATGTAGCACACGCCGCGCAGATTGGAGCCGAGCTGCGCGGCCAGGCGGATGCGCTGCGCCTCGCCGCCCGACAGCGTGGGTGCGGCGCGGTCGAGCGCGAGATAGCCCAAGCCCACCTTGTGCAGGAATTCCAGACGGCCTTTGATTTCGCTCACCAGATCACGGCCGATGTCGGCCTCGCGCCCGGCCAGCGAAATAGCCTCGAAGAAGCCCGACACCTTGTCCACCGCGAACGACGACAGCTCGTGAATGCCCAGGTCGCGGAAGCGCACGGCGCGCGCCACCGGGTTGAGGCGTGCGCCATCGCACGCCGGGCAGGTTTCATCGGCCACGTGCTCGTCGTCGGCCAGATCGAGCGCATTCGGGTCTTCGACGCGGCCGCTCACCTTGAGCCCCGTGCCGAAGCAACTCGGGCACCAGCCATGCTTGGCGTTGTACGAGAACAGGCGCGGGTCCGGCTCTGGGAAGCTGGTGCCGCAGCACGGGCAGGCGCGCAGCGTCGAGAAGGTGGCCGGCTGGGCGCCCAGCGCGCCAAGCTCGAGCACCTTCACCACGCCCTTGCCGTGCTCCAGCGCGGTCTGCAGCAGTTCGCGCAGGCGCCCTTCGTTCTTGCTCTGTGCCACCACCATGCCCACCGGCAGGTCGATGACGTGTTCCTTGTAGCGGTCGAGGCGCGGCCATTTGGTGGTGGGCAGGTATTCGCCATCCACGCGCAATTGCTCGAAGCCCTTGCCGCGCGCCCACTTGGCGAGATCGGTGTACAAGCCCTTGCGGTTGACGATCAGCGGCGCCAGCACCTCCACCGACTTGCCGGCGAAGTCCTTGGCCACCTGCGCGGCAATGGCGTCGAAGCTCTGCGGCACCACCGGCACCTCGCAGGTGGGGCAGTACTGCGTGCCGAGCTTGACGTAGAGCAGGCGCAGGAAGGGCTGGATTTCGGTCAGCGTGCCGACCGTGCTCTTGCGCCCGCCACGGCTGGTGCGCTGCTCGATGGCCACCGTGGGCGGGATGCCGGTGAGGCGCTCGACATCCGGCCGCGCCGCCGGCTGCACGAACTGGCGCGCGTAGGCGTTGAGCGACTCCAGATAACGGCGCTGCCCCTCGCCGAACACGATGTCGAAGGCCAGCGTCGATTTGCCCGAGCCGGACAGCCCGGTGATCACCGTGAGCTTGTCGCGCGGGATGTCCAGGCTAACGTTCTTGAGGTTGTGCTCGCGTGCGTGGCGGATGCCGATGGCCGGCGCGGGCAGGGCGCGGTAGCGCGGCGTGGCCTCGGCCGCCTTGGGCGTGGTGGCCAGCGTATCAAGCGCGGCGAGGTACTCCTGCATGGCACGGCCGGTATGCGAGGCGGCCACCTTCATCACCTGTTGCGGCGTGCCTTCGGCCACCAATGCGCCGCCGTCTTCGCCGCCTTCCGGGCCGAGGTCGATCAGCCAGTCAGCCGCCAGCAGCACGTCAAGGTTGTGCTCGATCACCACCACCGCGTGGCCAGCGTCGAGCAGCTTGTCGAAAGCACCCAGCAATGTCGCCACGTCGGAGAAATGCAGCCCGGTGGTGGGCTCGTCGAACAGGAACAGCAGGCGCTCGTTCTTGCCGGCGCGGGCCTTCTTGCCAGCCTTGGCAGCGGCTTCCGCTAAGTGGGCGGCGAGTTTCAGGCGCTGCGCCTCACCGCCCGACAGGGTCGGCACGGGCTGACCCAGCCGCACGTACTCCAGCCCCACGTCGGCCAGCGGCGCCAGCGCGGCGAGGGCATCCTTCTCGCCTTCGAAGAAAACCAGAGCTTCGGAAACCGTCATCTCCAGCACGTCGGACACCGACTTGCCGCGCCATTCCAGCTCCAGCACTTCAGGGCGGTAACGCTTGCCGTCGCAGTCCGGGCAACGCAGATAGACGTCGGACAAGAACTGCATCTCGACATGCTCGAAGCCCGAGCCGTTGCAGGTCGGGCAGCGCCCGGTGCCGGTGTTGAAGCTGAAGGTGCCGGGCGTGTAGCCGCGCGCCTTGGCCTCGGGCAGCGCGGCGTAGCGCTTGCGGATGGCGTCCCACGCGCCGACGTGGCTCACCGGCATGGAGCGCGCGCTCTTGCCGATGGGCGACTGATCGACCAGCACCACACCGGCCAGATGCTCGACACCATCCAGGCCGGCGCAGGCGTCCGGCGGCAGTTCGGACGACACGCTTTCGCCGAAGTGGCGAGCCAGCACCGGGTGCAGCACGTCCTGCATCAAGGTGGATTTACCCGAGCCGGACACGCCCGAAACGCACACCAAGTTGCCCAGCGGAAAGGCCACGTCGATGCCGCGCAGGTTGTGCAGGCGCGCACTGCGCAGCGTCAGCCGCGGCGTATCGCGCGTGACCGGGCGGGCCACGCGGCCGATGTCCACACGCTTGCGGCCGGCCAGATAGGCGCCGGTGAGTGAATCCTTGTCCGCCGCCACTTCGGCCGGCGGGGCGTAGGCGACGATGTGGCCGCCGCGCTCACCAGGGCCGGGGCCGATGTCCAGCAGGCGGTCGGCGGCGAACATGATCTGCGGGTCGTGCTCGACCACCACCAGCGTGTTGCCGGCGTCGCGCAGGCGCGTCATCACGCCCAGAATGCGGTCGATGTCGCGCGGGTGCAGGCCAATGCTCGGTTCGTCGAGTACGAACAGCGTGTTCACCAGCGAAGTGCCCAGCGCGGTGGTGAGGTTGATGCGCTGCACTTCGCCGCCCGACAGCGTGCGCGACTGGCGATCCAGCGTGAGGTAGCTCAAGCCGACGCGGTCGAGGTAATCGAGCCGGCCGCGCACCTCGCCCAGCAGCAGCTCGGTGGCTTCGTCCAGCGGCTTGGGCAGTTCCAGCCCGTCGACGAACTCGCGCACGCGCGCCACTGGCTTGCTCATCAATTCGTGAATCGCCGCGCCGCTCTGATCGGCGTGCCCGCCCAGCCGCCACAACAGCGCCTCGGGTTTCAGGCGCGCGCCGTGGCAGGCCGGGCACTGCGTGTAGCTGCGATAACGCGACAGCAACACGCGGATATGCATCTTGTAGGCCTTGGTCTCGAGCCAATCGAAGAAGTGGCGCACGCCGTACCACTTCTTCGGCCAGGATGATTGCCAGCTCTTCCAGGTGTCGTCGCCCTCCAGCACCCAGCGGCGGTGCTCGGCCGACAGCTCGCGAAAGGGCACGTCCAGCGGCACGCCGTATTTGGGCGCCATCTTCTCCATGTCGGTCTGGCTTTCGGCGTAGCTCTTGGATTGCCAGGGCTTCACCGCGCCTTCGCGCAGCGTCTTCGATTCGTCCGGCACCACCAGGCCGAAATCCACCCCGATGACGCGGCCGAAGCCGCGACACACCTCGCACGCACCAATCGGCGAGTTGAACGAGAACAGCCCCGGAGTGGGGTCGGAATAGTGGATGTCGCAATCGGCGCAGTGCAGATCGGTGGAGAAGCGCCACACATCGGCCTCGCCGGCATGCACGCTCATGCGGCCCTTGCCGCGCGACAAGGCGGTTTCGATGGCTTCGGCCACGCGCGAAGGCTCGGCGTTGGAGAAACGGAAGCGGTCCTGCACCACGTGCAACACGTCGCCGTCGGCGCCCTCTTCGCGTGCCTGGATGCGGGTGTAGCCCTGCGCCGCCAGCAGGCCTTCCACTTCGGCTTCGCTGAAGTTCTTCGGTACCGGCACGGGGAAGCTCAGCACCAGCCGCGGGTCATCGGCCTTGCTGCGCTCGGCCAGCGCGCGCGAAACACTCTCGGGGTCGTCACGCCGCACCACGCAGCCACAGCCGCGGCAGTGCAGATGCGCCGCGCGGGCGTACAGCAGCTTGAAGTGGTCCGACAGCTCGGTCATGGTGCCGACCGTCGAGCGCGAACTGCGCACCGGGTTGGTCTGGTCGATGGCAATCGCCGGCGGCACGCCCTCGATGCGGTCCACCTGCGGCTTGTCCTGCCGGTCGAGAAACTGCCGCGCGTAGGGCGAGAAGGTCTCGACATAGCGCCGCTGGCCCTCGGCGTAGAGGGTGTCGAACACCAGCGAGGATTTGCCCGAGCCGGACACCCCCGTGACCACCGTCAGCTCGTTGAGCGGAATGTCGAGCGAGAGGTCGCGCAGATTGTTCTGGCGGGCACCGCGGATGCGGATGGAGTCGGACATGAGGGGGCCGGAAGGGGTGGGAAGCGGATTCTGATTCTATCGCCCGGCGAGCGGTTCCCGCTGTGTCGTAATGCGACTGTGCAGTGCCGCCACGCGGCCGCTGAACGTGCCCGGCGCGCCCTTCATCGCCACGTAACCTGCCTGCGGCAGCGTTGGGCTCCCGCGACCCGACTGGCGTCTATCCATGCATCCGGCCAAAACCGAACTTGCCCGCACCGCACTGGCTGCGCGCGACCCCGCGCTGGGCCCGGCGGAACGTCGCCTGCTGATCCTGTGCGACGGCAAACGCCCGCTCGACGAACTCGCCGCCTTGCTCGGCCCGCAGACCGCCGAACGGCTGCAACAGCTCGCCACCGCCGGCTTCATCGCCATGCCGGCGCTCGCGCCCGAGCCCGTGCCGCCCGCCCCGGCACCACTTCCACGCCCGCGTCGCTCGCCCGCAGTCGCCAAGATCTACATGCTCGACATGCTCACCCTGATGCGCAGCGAGGCCGCCGACGCCATGGCCGCCGAGATCAACGCCGCCGTCTCGGAAGCCGGCGTGATGCACGCCATCCACGATGCGCTGCACTTCATCGCTGGCGTATCCGGCCCACGCTACGCCCGCAAACTCGCCCTGCAACTGCGCGACACCGTGCCCGAGCCGTGGGACACCGCCATGGCCGCCGCCATCGAGGCTTTCAGCAGCGAGGCCGACACGCCCTCATAGCGCTGGCGACGTCGCTGGCTGCAACCGCAGCATCGTCGGAATTCGCTGCGCTCATGCCGACCTACGCTTGATCGTCCGCCGCGCCGAACTGCGCGAACACCTCGGCCCCGGTCAGGTCGTGCGTCTTGTTGGCAAACGCGTAATGCGCCGGCTTCTCGTCGATGAACACCTGGTGGTCGAAACGCCAGTCGCCTTCTTCCAGCAAGCCCAGCGGCAGGGCATAGAAATCCTGCTGTCTCAAACGGTAGAACAGATGCGTGCCGCACTCACCGCAGAAACCCCGCTCAGCCCACTCCGAAGAGGCATAGGTGCGGATGTGCTCCGCCCCCTCGATCTCCGGCACCTCGGAACACTCCACCGCAAACATCGGCCCACTGCCCCATTTGCGGCAGATGCTGCAATGGCACACGCCATACACCGCGTCTTTCACCGTGGCGCGCAGCTTCACGCTGCCGCACAGACATGCACCCGAAACCTCTTTTTCCGACATCGTCCGAACCTCCACTCAAACGCTTGTCACAGCATAACAAGCCCCTGCATGCCACACTCACTGGGGAGGAGAGCCATGCCTGAAGAAAACCCCATCACCGTCTTCTACGACGGCGCCTGCACGACCTGCAGGCGCGACCGAGCCAACTACGAACGCCTTGCCGGCGAAGGCGGGCGGGACGTGGAGTGGTGTGACATCACCGGGCGCGATGACGAGTTGCGCGCGGAAGGCATCGAGCCCGATGCGGCACTGCGCGAACTGCACGTGCGGGCGCCGGACGGCACGGTGCGGCGCGAGATGGATGCCTACATTCTGCTGATGTCGCGGGTGTGGGTGCTCAAGCCCGTGGCGTGGCTGATCGGGTTGCCGGGCGTGCGCGGGCTGTGTTCGCGGGCGTATCGCGTGATGGTGGATCGACGGCTGCGGCGCGAGGGGCGGGGCTGACCCTCGCGCGACCCAACGCGGGCTACATCACAGAGCGGGTGAAGTTGGCGAGCTCGGGGGTTTGCGGGTCGCTGAGGATCACCTTGGGGTCGCCGCTTTCGTGGATGCGGCCCTGGTGCATGAAGATCAGCTTGTTTCCGACGTCGCGCGCAAAGCGCATTTCGTGGGTGACCATGATCAGCGTCATGCCTTCAGCAGCAAGCTGACGCACCACCGCCAGCACCTCGCTGACCAGTTCGGGGTCGAGCGCCGAGGTGATTTCATCGCACAGCAGCACCTTGGGGTTCATGGCCAGCGCGCGAGCAATCGCCACGCGCTGCTGCTGCCCGCCGGAGAGCTGATCGGGGTAGCTGTCGAATTTGTCCGATAGCCCCACTTTATCCATCATTTCGCGGGCGATGGCTTCCACTTCTGGCTTTTTAAGCTTCTTCACCACGGTGGGCGCGAGCATCACGTTTTCGCCAGCGGTGAGGTGCGGAAACAGGTTGAACTGCTGGAACACCATGCCGACCTTCTGGCGCAGCGCACGCAAGTCGCCCTTGCCGCCGTGCAGGGCAGTGCCGTCGACGATGAGTTCGCCGTCGTCGATGGCTTCGAGGCCGTTGATGGTACGCAGCAGCGTGCTCTTGCCCGAACCGCTGCGGCCGATGAGGGCCACCACGTCGCCCTGCTCGACGCTCAGGTCGATGCCCTTGAGCACATGGTTGCTGCCGAAATGCTTGTGGAGGCCGGAGATCTTAACGAGCGACATGGAATTTCCTTTCCAGATGCTTGGCGTACAGCGAAAGCGGGTAGCACAGCGCGAAGTAGCCGACCGCCACCAGCCCGAACACCATGAAGGGCTGGAAGGTGGCATTGGCCAGCATGGAGCCCGTGCGCGTGAGTTCGGTGAAGCCGATGATCGACGCCACGGCGGTGCCCTTCACCACCTGCACCGAAAAGCCGACGGTCGGGGGAATGGCGAGCCGCAGCGCCTGCGGCAGGATCACGTAGCGCATCTGTTGGGTGAAGCCCAGCGCCAGACTGGAGGAAGCCTCCCACTGGCCGCGCGGCACGGCTTCGACGCAGCCCCGCCAGATTTCCGCCAGGTATGCGCTGGTGAACAACGTCAGCCCGACCGAAGCCGCAATCCACGGCGACACGTTCACGCCGAGCAGCGGCAGACCGAAGAACACGATGAAGAGCTGCATCAGCAGCGGCGTGCCCTGGAAGACCTCGATGTAGGCCTTGGTAAGCCACTGCAACGCACGGTTCTTGGCGATGCGCAGGAACAGGATGACGAGCCCCACCGTGCCGCCCAGCACGAAGGCCACAAGCGACAGCAGCAGCGTCCATTTGCCGCCGGCAAGGAGGTTGCGGAGGATGTCCGCAGTGGTGAATTCGACGAACATCAGCGCGCCCTCCCGACGATCACCCACTGACCGAACCGCATCAGCAACCAGCGCACGAACACCGACAGCACGAAGTACATGGCGGTGGCGACAAAGAAGGTCTCGAACGCGCGAAAGTTGCGCGACTGGATGTAGTTGGCAGCGAACGTGAGCTCTTCTGCCGCGATCTGCGAGCAAACCGCCGAACCCAGCATGACGATAATGACCTGGCTCACCAGCGCCGGCCACACCCGCGCCAGCGACGGGCGCAGCACCACGTGAATGAAGATCTGCGCACGGTTGAGTGCCAGTGACGCTGCGGCTTCGATCTGCCCGCGCGGGGTGGCGATGATGCCGGCGCGGATGATCTCGGTGGAATAAGCACCGAGGTTGATGACCATCGCCAGAATCGACGCCTCCCAGCCGCTGAGCTTCACGCCCAGCGACGGCAGGCCGAAGAAGATGAAGAACAACTGCACCAGGAACGGTGTGTTGCGGATGGCCTCCACATACACCCCGAAGAGCGTCGAGAACGGCTGGATGCGCCAGGCGCGGCAGATCGCCCCGACGATGCCGAGGCTGATGCCCAGCAGCGTGCCCACGGCGGTCAGGCCCAGCGTGGCAGCGGCGCCCTGCAGCAACATGTCGCTGTTGGCGAACACCGGTTGGAAATCGAACTGATACGCCATGGCGGCTCCGGGTCGGGGTGATCAGATCAGACGGCTTGCGGGCACCCTCAGCGCCGCGCCCGCAAGGGGTTGATCACAGGTCTTTCGGCAGCGGTGCGTTGAGCCAGCGCTGGCTGATTTCTTCCAGCGAGCCGTCGGTCTTGGCCTTGGCGATGATTTCATTCACCTTGGCCAGCAGGGCTGCCTCACCCTTGTTCGCCGCCACGTAGCACGGCGAGTTCTTGATGAGGAACTTGGGCTCGATGCTGCGACGCTTGGTCATGTCGCCCACCGCCGCGGCCACCACGTTGCCGGTGGCAATGAACTGCACCTGGCCAGTGAGGTAGGCCGAGATGGTGGAGTTGTTGTCCTCGAAGCGGCGCACCGTGACCTTGTCGGAAATGATCTTGGTGAGCTCCAGATCTTCCACCGCACCGCGCGTCACGCCCACGGTCTTGCCGTCGAGGGCGGCGGCATCCTTGAGCTCGACATCGCTGGGGCCGAACACGCCGTTGAAGAAGGGCGCGTAGGCGTCGGAGAAGTCGATGACCTTCTCGCGCTCGGCGTTCTTGCCGAGGCTGGAGATCACCAGATCGACGCGGCCGGTGGTCAGGTAGGGAATGCGGTTGGTGCTGGTCACCGGCACCAGCTCGACCTTCACACCCAGCTCCTTGCCGATGAGGTTGGCCATGTCGATGTCGTAGCCGCGCGGCTTGAGATCGGTGCCGACACTGCCGAAGGGCGGGAAATCCTGCGGCACGGCAACGCGCAAGGTGCCGTTCTTCTGCACACTTTCGAGTGCATCGGCGTGGGCAGGCAGGGCGACGCAGGCGAACAGCGCCGCGCCGGCGAGAAGGTTCTGGATGAAGCTGCGACGATGAATCTGCATGGCGAGACTCCTACGAACGGGTGAGGGAAGGTTCACAACGGACAAACTCGATTCCGGCGCGATGGGCGGCACTGTCGAGGTGCGCGCGCATGGCCTGCGTGGCCAATGCGCCATCACCCGCCTCGATGGCGGCGAGGATGACGCGGTGTTCGTCGGCAGGCGACCACATGCTGCCGACGTCGTTGAACGGCAGGCGCAGGCTGTGGGCGATCTGCGCGCTGAACTGGGCAGCCACGGCGCGCATCAGCGGGTTGCCCGACAGCTCGGCCAGCTGCAGGTGAAAGTGCAGATCCAGCTCCGAGGCCTGCACCAGGTCGCCCGCGCGCAGCGCGTCTTCCATGTCGTGCTGGATGGCCCACAGCGCGGCCACATCTGCCGGCGAAGCCCGCAGCGCGGCAAGGCCGGCCCACACCGGCTCCATGGCATGGCGGAATTCGAACAGCGCATGCGGCGGTGTGGCCGACGGGCCGGCGGGCAAGTGCGCCAGCCCGGCCTTGCTGCCCCAGGTCACGAACACGCCTTTGCCGGCCTGCGAGCGCACCAGGCCGAGCGCCTCGAGCATCGACACCGCCTCGCGCAGCGAGGCGCGGCTGATGCTCAGGCTTTCGGCCAGATCGCGCTGGGACGGCAAAGGGGCGCCCTGGGCGAACTCGCCCGAGACGATGCGGCGTTGAAGCGCTTGCGCGGCGATGCTGGCAATACTGGGCATGGGCCTGCTTTTAAGTGGCTGGGTTAAGGTCTGGTCAGACCAGTCAGGCCAGTTAAAGCATCAGGCGTGCCAGAAGGCGGTTTTCCCTTTCGGGACGGGCAAACCTGCGATGTCGGTACTGATCGGAAGAAACACGAGAGGGGGCGCACGCACCAACGCGGCAAGCGGCTGAGTGCGCTTTGCCCACGGATGGTGCAGAGGGAATCAGAAGAGAGGAATCACGCGCCGAGCGGCCGGCTCGAAGCCGCGCAGAATGAGCAGAAGGCCATGCCGGAAGCCGGCATGGCCTTCTGCTAAGACCCGACGTGCAGCGGCCTCAGTTGCGGCCCAGGCCGCGGAACACCGCGCACTGCGCAAAGGCCTCGGCCGACAGCGGGATGTTCTTGCTGCTGCAGAAACGTGCGGTGAGCTTGAGCAGCTCCTTGATGTCGCGCCCGCTGGCCTCGCCGTAGGTATCCACCAGCGTCTCGATCAGGGCGTCATCCAGACTGACGTTGAACTGCCGCGCCAGCGTGTGCCACAGGCGCAGCGCCGCGTCGCGCGGCGGAATGTCGTACTTGATGGTGGCGATGCAGCGCGACAGGATGGCGTCGTCCACGTCGTCGATGCGGTTGGTGGTCATGAACAGCAAGCCGCTGAAGTACTCCAGCGTGCGCAGGAACTCGGCGACGATGGCGTTGTGCTGCAGGTCGTTGTCGCGGCAGCGGATGTACACATCGGCCTCGTCGAGCAGCATGATGGCGTCCCAGCGCGCGGCGCGTTGCAGCACCGTCGACAGGTTGGCCTCGACCGACTCGGCGGTGATGCCGAGCTGGCCCGAATGCACGCGGTACAACGGCTTGCCGACGACTTCGGAATACACCTCGGCGGTGAGCGTCTTGCCCAGGCCCGGTGCGCCCTGGCACAGGATGATGGTGCCGCCGGATTTGCCTTCGACGATGTCGTCCACCAGCACGTCCATGTCGGAGGTGAGGATGTCGATGAGGTCGCGGTGCGAGTCGGGCAACACCAGCTTGTCGCGCAGCTCGGGCTTGTATTCGTAGGGCTCGAGGTTCTGCACGTGCACCCACACGTTGCGGTGCAGCTCCAGATGAAACAGGTTCAGGTAGCAGTGCAGCGGCACACGCTCGAACCCACAGGGGATGCCCAGCTCACGCCAGAAGGTGGTGTCGGCATTGAAGTCGAAACTGCGTTCGAGCACGCCTTCGTCGTTCACGCACTTGGCCACCACGCCGCGCGGCAGCTTCATGAACTCGGTGTCTTGCGGGCCCTTGGACAGGAACATCGCATTGCGGCACGAGAACTGCATGCCGAAGCGCGGCTGCAGCTCGAGGAAGCGGCGCTCGTGCTGCAGGTATTCCTCTTTGAGCTCGGCGGTTTCCTTGAAATACCCGCGCTCGGCGAGCAGGTCGGGAATGGTCTTGCCGTCGAGGTCGTAGCGGTAGAACACGATGGCATTGGTCATGCCGCCGTGGCGGCGCATCGGGTCTTCGGAGACTTCGTTGTGCGCCGACCAGATGGTGTTGGCCATCAGCCCGACGATGACATAGGGCGAGCCGTGATCAGGGTTCACCATGCGCACGTAGCTGACCAGCCACGGCAGCAGCACGCCATCCTTGTTGCGGCGGTACAGCCAGCCGTCTTCGATGTCCTTGAAGAGGTAGGCAACCAGCGCCGGGATGAACACCTCGAGGTTGTCCACGCCGATGCCGCCCGGCTCGCTGCGAATGCGGCGCAGCGCGGCAATCTGCAGCATGGTGGTGCGGTCGCCAACCGCCTCGCACAGGCCGTGGAAGGTATCCAGCGCCGGCACGTCGAAGAGCCGGCTCGGCACCACGCTGCGGCCGTGATACACGGCGCTCTCGGCCAGCCGCTTGCCCAGATCACTGTCACGGTCGATGCTGCCGAGCAGACGGTTGAGCAGGGTTTCGGAAATCTCGAGATCCATTGCCACTCCATCGCCGCGGCGTCGGTTCGCGCGGCCCACGGGAGCCCTCGCGACCCCCTCAAATGAAAACGGCTTCCGTGCCCGGAAGCCGCCAATCCTGGCCAGTCACGCTGTTTCCGCGCTCTGGCAAAGCCCTTCGCGAGCGCGAACGCCCATGCGAAGCCAGCCACCTGCCGCCTCAGCGGCGGGGCCACTATAGATCAACGTGCAAGGGTTTGGAAGCCGCGGCGATGTGGCGGAATCAGAAGCTGTAGACCATGTTCACACCGGTGATCTGATCGGTTCGCTTGCCCCGCGCGCCTTCGATGGCACTGTTGTGGCGAATGGTGTGGCTGAGCTTGGCCGAGATGGAATCGGTCACCCGCAAGGTGAGCGAACTGATCGACTCGGTCCAGTTGTTGTCGTTGCCGAATTCCAGTCGCAAGGTCTGTACGAACTTGGCGGTATCGGAGATCTCATGCGCAAAGCGGCCACCGACGTAGAGAATCGGCTCGCTGCCATTGAGGTTGTCGGGGTTCAGGTCGTAGCGCGTGCGTCGCACACCGGCACCGACCTCAGCCTCAAGCTCGGTGGCCTGGGTGCGATACAGCGTACGCCCGTAGCCGCCCAGACCTGTCCAGCGTGACAGGATGTCCGAGAAGCGATCACGCTCGTAGCGCAGGGTGCCGAACAGATAATCGCGGTCGGACAGCAGTTTGCGCGGCTTGTAGCCCAGGGTGTAGCGCTCGGCGCTCTTCTCGCCGTCGGCACGGGCGTAGTAGGCGTCACCGAAGAATTCGTGATGCCAGACTTCATTTTCGTACTTGAGATCGAAGCGGGTATTGAGCGTCGTGTCACGGCTATTGCCAGCCGTGTTCGAGAAGCCAAGCTCGAGACCGCCGGTCCACTCGTCGGCATGCGCGGGCAGAACAGCAGCCATCGCGACCGCGACAGCCAGGGCGTGTTTCTTCATCTTGTTGGTTCTCCTGTTCGGGCTTTGGGATGACCCGAACCGGAGGTTCCTCAGGAGACTGGCCAGCCCGGGAATTGCCCGAACTTAGCAGTCAAGCCAAGGCATTTCAAAGGCAGGGGGCGCTTGGCGGCATTTCGTCGATGCCATGCGAATGGCTGAGAGCAACTCTCAGCAGCGGCGCGTAAATGCCACAACTTCGCCTAAAACACAGCGACTTAGCGAGAAAAGCACACCGTCGACATCAAAAATCGGGAAACGCCAACGCCGGCTCGAACCACATTTCGTAAAAGAATGTAGGGAGCCCGTCACAACCCCATCAATTCGAGCACGCGGCGCTGATACCGCTCCGTGACTACGGCCACATCCATGCCGGGGTTGCGCACCCCACGCGCCAGCAGCCCGTCGAACAGAATGCACAGCATCTCGATGCACTCTTCCTGCGCTTCTTCCGACTTGAACAGACCGACGGCGCGCATGGTTTCCGCCAAGCTGTCCTGCAGACGGCGATCAACCGCACGCACGAGTTCGGCGACGCGCGGATTGCGTGCCGCTTCTGCGACGATCTCGAGCTTCAATGCGGCCTCGCCCGGGTCAAGCTTGCTGGCCACCCCCTCCGCCACACACTCGCGCACGGTGCTACGGATATCGGTAGAGGTACGCATTTGTTCATGGAACGCGAGGATGCGCACCACGTCATATTCGACAATGGCGGCAATGATGTCTTCCTTGTTGCGGAAGTAGTGATACACATGGCCAGGACTCATCCCCGAGGCCTGACAGATGCGGGCGATGCTCGCACCGTGGAAACCGTGTTCTCTAAAACAGGCCCGCGCAGCGTTCAGGATCTGCGCGCGGCGGGCTTCGGCCCGAGGGCTGGCTGGGGTTTCAACGGCGCTGTGTACGGCGGTCATGCGGGGAATCCGAGCTTGTCATGCAGTGCACCGTAACATAGAATGAGCGCTCGAACTAGAACAATCACTCTAAAATACTGCGTCTTCCGGACCCCTTCCGAGATCCCCATGCCCTCCCTTCCCCGATTCCGCCCCTCCGGTCTGCTGGCCACAGCGGCAGCCTCCCTCCTCCTGCTTTCTGCCTGCGGCGGCAAAGATCAAGCCGCCGCACCACCGCAACAGGCGCCAAAGGTGGCGGTGATCGAGGTGCACGGAGAAGCCGCCCCCGTGACCTCCGAACTGCCCGGCCGCACGACGCCGTTCCAGGTCGCCGAAATCCGGCCGCAGGTGGGCGGAATCATCCAGGAGCGCTTGTTTACCGAAGGCGCTGAAGTGAAGGCCGGCGAACTGCTCTACCGCATCGACCCCGACACCTACGCGGCCGAACTCGAAAGCGCCAAAGCTGCCCTGGCACGCGCCGAGGCAAACGCCGAGGCGGCACGCGTGCGCGCCGAGCGCTTCGCCGAACTGGTGAAAATCAAGGCCGTCAGCACGCAGGCCTATGACGATGCCGTGGCAACCAACAAACAGGGCCAGGCAGAAATCGCTTCTGCACGTGCAAACATGTCGCGCGCTCGCATCGATCTGGAGCGCACCCGCGTGAGCGCCCCGATTGCCGGGCGCATCGGCCGCTCCACCGTCACCGCCGGCGCGCTGGTCACCGCCAATCAGGATCATGCGCTGGCCACCGTGCAGCAGCTCGACCCGATCTATGTCGATCTGACCCAGTCGGGCACCGAGTTGATGCAGATGCGCCGCGCCATCGAAGCCGGCCGCATCCACCGCAACAGCGAGGGTGAAACCCCCGTGAAGCTGATTCTCGAAGACGGCTCGGAGTACGAACACGAGGGCAAGCTGGCCTTCTCCGAAGTCACGGTGGACCCCGGCACCGGCACCGTCACCATGCGTGCTCTGGTACCCAACCCCGATCAGCGCCTGCTGCCCGGCATGTATGTGCGCGCCCGCATCGATCAGGGCGTGAACGAGAACGCCATCCAACTGCCGCACGCTGCCGTCCAGCGCGATCCGCGCGGCAACGCCATCGCCATGGTGGTGAAGGAAGACGACACGATCGAGCAGCGCACGCTGACGGTGGCGCGCGCCACGGGTGAGAAATGGGTGGTTTCTTCGGGCCTGGAGCCGGGTGATCGCGTCGTTGTAGAAGGGCTGCAACGCATCCGGCCCGGCGCGAAAGTAAGCGTCGTCAGCGCCGACGAAGCGCGCTGAGGACGCAACCATGGCCAAGTTCTTCATCGACCGACCCATCTTCGCGTGGGTCATCGCCATCGTCATCATGCTGGCGGGCACGCTTTCGATCCTCAACCTGCCGGTGTCGCAGTATCCGGCCATCGCGCCGCCCGCCATCGCCATCAACGCCACCTACCCGGGCGCCTCTGCCCAGGCAGTGGAAGACTCCGTCACGCAGGTCATCGAACAACGCATGACCGGCCTCGACGGCCTGCTGTACTTCAACTCGTCGAGCGACTCCTTCGGGCGCTCCACCATCACGCTGACCTTCAGCGCCGACACCAACCCCGACACCGCGCAGGTGCAGGTGCAGAACAAACTGCAGCTGGCCATGCCGTTGCTGCCGCAGGCGGTGCAGCAACAAGGTGTTCAGGTCGCCAAATCGGCACGCAACTTCCTGATGGTGATCGGCTTCGTGTCGAACGACGGGTCGCAGACCAACGTCGATCTGGCCGACTTCCTTGTGGCAAGCGTGCAGGATCCGCTGTCGCGCGTCTCCGGCGTGGGCGAGGTGGTGATCTTCGGCTCGCAGTACGCCATGCGAGTGTGGCTCGACCCGGCCAAGCTGGTGAATTTCAAGCTCACGCCGGGCGATGTACGCAGCGCCATCGAGGCGCAGAACACGCAGGTTACTGCCGGCCAACTGGGTGGCACGCCCGCCGTTCCGGGTCAGGGTTTCACCGCCACGATCACGGCACAAAGCCGCCTGCAATCTGCCGAAGAGTTCGAGAACATCCTGTTGCGCAGCGCTGCCTCGGGTGGCGAGGTGCGCCTGCGTGACGTTGCGCGCGTCGAAATCGGCGCAGAAAACTATGGCACGGTGGCGCGCTTCAACGGCCAACCGGCAGCGGGCATCGGCGTGCGCCTGGCCGCAGGCGCCAACGCGCTCGAAACAGCTAACGCCATCCGCGCGTCTCTCGCGGAAATGGAGCAGTTCTTCCCACCGGGTGTAGAGGC
Organism: Pseudazoarcus sp. NS20; assembly: GCF_059703745.1. Taxonomy (NCBI): domain Bacteria; kingdom Pseudomonadati; phylum Pseudomonadota; class Betaproteobacteria; order Rhodocyclales; family Zoogloeaceae; genus Pseudazoarcus; species Pseudazoarcus sp. NS20. The sequence goes on along the minus strand of NZ_BAAKIY010000001.1, from coordinate 590,239 downwards.
GGTGGTGCCGTATGACACCACGCCGTTCGTGCGCATCTCGATCCAGAAGGTCGTCATGACCATGCTGGAAGCGGTGGTGCTGGTGTTCCTGGTGATGTTCCTGTTCCTGCAGAACATCCGCGCCACGCTGATTCCGACCTTCGCGATTCCGGTCGTGCTGCTCGGCACCTTCGGCCTGATGGCGGCCTTCGGCTTCTCGATCAACATGCTGACCATGTTCGGCATGGTGCTGGCCATCGGCTTGCTGGTGGATGACGCCATCGTGGTGGTGGAAAACGTCGAGCGCATCATGACCGAGGAGGGGCTGTCGCCCCGCGAAGCCACACGAAAATCGATGGACCAGATCACCGGCGCGCTGATCGGAATCGGCCTGGTGCTGTCGGCGGTGTTCGTGCCGATGGCCTTCTTCGGTGGCTCCACCGGCGTGATCTACCGACAGTTCTCGATCACCATCGTGTCGGCGATGGGCCTGTCCGTACTGGTCGCCATCATCTTCACGCCTGCGCTGTGCGCGACGATGCTCAAGCAGGTGCCACAGGGTCACGGTCATAGCAGCGGCGGCTGGTTCAGCGGCTTCTTCGGCTGGTTCAACCGCACGTTCGAGCGCAATCAGCAGCGCTACGAATCTTCGGTCAGCTACATCCTGCGCCGCTCGGCACGCTTCCTGGCGATCTACCTCGCCATTGTCGTGGTGCTCGGCCTGCTGTTCGTGCGCATGCCCACCTCGTTCCTGCCGGACGAAGACCAGGGCGTGATGTTCACCCAGGTTCAACTGCCCGCGGGCGCCACGCAGGAGCGCACACTCGACGTACTGCGCAAGGTCGAAAAGCACTTCCTCGAAGACGAAAAGGAAAACGTCCGCGCACTGTTCACCGTGGCCGGCTTCAGCTTCGGTGGTCAGGGCCAGAACGTGGGTATCGGCTTCGTGAACATGCACCCGTGGGATCAGCGAACGCGCGAAGAGCAAGGCATTCAGGCGGTGGCAGGGCGAGCGATGGGCGCTTTCTCGCAGATCCGCGAGGCCATGGTGTTCGCCTTCGTGCCCCCCGCGGTGCTCGAGCTCGGCACCTCCGGCGGCTTCAACGTGCAGTTGCAGGACCGCCTCGGCCAGGGCCACGACGCACTGATGAATGCACGCAACCAGTTCCTCGGCATGGCCGCGCAAGACCCGCGTCTGGTCGGCGTTCGTCCGAACGGGCAAGAGGACATGCCCGAATACCAGCTCGACATCGACCACGCCCGTGCCGGCGCGCTGGGCGTGACGGTAGCGCAGATCAACGACACGCTGTCCACGGCCTGGGGCGGCGATTACGTGAACGACTTCATCGACCGCGGGCGCATCAAGCGGGTGTACCTGCAGGGTGACGCCTCGGCACGCATGCTGCCGGAAGACCTCGACAAATGGTACGTGCGCAATACCGCCGGCGAGATGGTTCCGTTCTCGGCGTTTGCCACATCGCACTGGACGTATGGCCCGCCGCGCCTGGAACGCTTCAACGGCCAGCCGGCCGTGGAGATTCTCGGTCAGGCGGCGCCGGGCCTGTCGTCGGGCGATGCCATGCAGGCGGTCGAAGAGATCATGGCGAAACTACCACAAGGCTTCGGCTATGAATGGAGCGGCACCTCGTATGAGGAACGCCGTTCCGGCTCACAAGCGCCGGCGCTGTACGCGTTGTCGGTGCTGGTGGTGTTCCTGTGTCTCGCGGCGCTGTACGAGAGTTGGTCGATCCCGTTCGCGGTGATGCTGGTGATCCCGCTGGGCGTGCTCGGCGCATTGCTGGCCGCCACCGGGCGCGGCATGTCGAATGACGTGTTCTTCCAGGTGGGTTTGCTGGCGATCATCGGGCTATCGTCCAAGAACGCGATTCTGATCGTCGAGTTCGCCAAGGCGCAGATGGCCGAAGGCAAGGACATGATCGAAGCCACGCTGATCGCCGTACGCCAACGCCTGCGCCCCATTCTGATGACCTCGCTGGCCTTCGGCCTTGGCGTGGTGCCGCTGACCATCGCCACCGGCGCAGGCTCCGGCGCGCAGAACGCCATCGGCACCGGCGTGCTCGGTGGCACGCTGTCTGCCACCGCGCTGGGCATCTTCTTCATTCCGCTGTTCTACGTCGTGATCCTGCGTCTCTTCAGCCGCAAGAAGCGCGATGACGCTGCCACGCCGCAGGAGACCCTGAAATGAAAGCCCCTGCACTTTCCCTGCTGACCGTGCTGGTGCTGTCCGGCTGCATGAATCTCGCGCCGGACTACGAGCGCCCCGCAGCGCCGATACCGACCGAATGGAATCAAGCCGCCGAGAGCGCCGAGGACGCCAACACCGTCCCCGCCGATCAGATCGAATGGCGCGAGTTCTTCACCGAGCCACGCCTGCAGGCGCTGATCGAGCAGGCACTGGCCAACAATCGCGACCTGCGCGTGGCCTCGCTCAACATCGAGCGCGCACGCGCCCAGTACCGCATCCGCCGCGCCGACAGCTTCCCCACCATCGACATCGGGGCCAGCCAGACCGCCCAGCGCGTCTCAGCGGACGTGTCGCAAACCGGTGACTCTACGGTCGTGCGCCAATACGCCGCCGACATCGGCTTCACCGGCTTCGAGCTGGATTTTTTCGGTCGCGTGCGCAACCTCAACCAAGCCGCGCTTGAAGAATTCCTCGGCACCACCGAGGCCCGCCGTGCCGCCCAGATCAGCCTCGTGGCCGAGGTGGCCGGCACCTGGCTGTCGCTCTCTGCCGACCAACGCCTGCTCGCCATTGCACGCGACACCCTGCGCGCGCAGGGCGAGTCCTTCGAGCTCACACAACGCAGCGAAGAATTGGGCGTGGCGTCTGCACTGGAACTCAACCAGGTACGCACGAGCCTTGAGCGCGCGCGCGCCGATGCGGCGCGCTTCGAGGCGCTCGTCGCACAAGGCCGCAACGCCTTGATGCTGGTTGTCGGCGGCAGCTTCGACGAGAGCCTGTTGCCCGACAATCTCGACGGCTACGCTACGCTGCCGAGTCTGCCGTCTGGCGTACCCTCCACCGTGCTGGTGCGCCGCCCGGACATCCTCGAAGCCGAATACCGCCTGCTCGCCGCCAACGCCAACATCGGCGCGGCACGCGCGGCCATGTTCCCGCGCATTTCGCTCACCGCCTCGGCTGGCTCTGCCAGCAGCAGCCTGTCAGGTCTGTTCGAGTCCGGCACGCGCACCTGGGCGTTCATGCCGATGATCTCGGTGCCCATCTTCAACTCGGGGCGCCTGTCGTCCCAGGTCGAGGTCAGCCGCATCGATCGCGAAATTGCCGTGGCGCAGTATGAACGCGCCATCCAAGGGGCTTTCCGCGAAGTGGCGGATGTACTCGCCGAGCGCGCCACGCTCGACGAGCGCCTCACCGCCTTGCGCGCCCTGCTCGACGCCACGTCGGAGAGCTTCCGTTTGTCGGAAGCCCGCTACAAGGGCGGGGTGGATTCCTACCTCGGCGTGCTCGACGCGCAGCGCCAGCTGTACGCCGCGCAGCAAGAACTGGTGGCGGTGGAGCTGGCCGATGCAAACAGCCTCGTAACCTTGTACAAGGTGCTCGGGGGCGGCTGGAAGTAAATCGCCGACGAATGCCGCGAATCAAGAAGGGGCGCCGCGGCGCCCCTTCTTTCATCTTGGAGCACGCCCGGCAGCGTAGCGCAGGCTTCAGGCTGAAGCCCGATGAAATGCTTTAAGCATTTTTTGAGTCCGTCGCAGACGCACGGCGCGATCATCGGCTCTATGGGCGCATGCGTTTACTTTATGGACAATCTGCTCGCAAGCAACTGATTCATTTGAGGAACTTGAATAAGTTTTTCTTATGCCAGTGAGTTAACATTCGATTGGCATCGATGTCAAGCGGTTCATATACTGACAACTCCTAAACCACGTAACAAAGGAGTTGATATGTCCAGCCACATTTCGAACATTGGCTACGAGCCGTCCCGCCGTGAAGTCATGGCGACCTGGATCGTTACCGCTGTAGTTTCGGCTTTCGCGATCGGTTCGCTGATCGGCCGTTTCGTCGCATGAAGTTGAAATTGCCGGTTGTCTGCCGGGCACAAACCCGCAGAGCCGAGCATTGAAGGGCGCCTCAAAAGGGCGCCCTTTTCATTTCCATCTCCGTTACCGGGGTCCTTCCGACACCCACCCCACTGCCTGCACGCTGCGCCGCAAAACAGCGCCGGCGTTCAGTTCTGCCCGGTGAGCTGCGCGTACAGCATCGGCAACCTCGCCGTCAGGTCTTCCGGCCGACGCAGCACCGTGTAGCCATTCACCCCGAACAGATGCGGCAAATAGCTTGAGCCTTCGCGGTCGATGGTGATGCAGAAGGGTTTGATGCGCTTGCGGCGGGCTTCGATGACGGCCATGCGGGTGTCTTCGATGCCGTAGCGCTCTTCGTAGTAATCGATATCGTGCGGCTTGCCGTCGGTGAGGATGAGCAGCACGCGCAAGGACGTGTCTTGCCGCTCCAGCGTGCGCACCGCATGGCGAATGGCCGGGCCGATGCGGGTATAGAAGCCGGGCTTGAGGCCGGCGACGCGACCGCGGGCGGCGTCATCCCAAGGTGAAGCAAACTCTTTCAGGCGGTGGAAGCGCACCTGCGCTCGGGTTTGCGACGAGAAGCCGTACAACCCGAAACGATCTCCGGTGGCCGACAAGGCCTCGGCAAACAGCATGAGGCTGTCGCGGATGACGTCGATGACGCATTGCGACTGCGACACGCGGGCCTCGGTGGACAGCGACAGATCGGCCAGCACCATGCACGACAGGTCGCGCTCGCGGTTGCGCTGGGCGATGTAGAGGTTTTGCTCGCGCGCCTGACCGCCGGCGATGCGATCGGCGTGCAGGCGCACGTAGGCATCCAGATCCGGCTCGGCGCCGTCGGGCTGGCCGCGAATCCACTGGCGTTGCGGCACCAGCGAAGCGAACTGGTGACGCAGGCGCATGGCGTGCTTGCGCAGGCGCTCAGGCAACGCCTGACCACCGCTGCTGCGGCCCAGCAGCTCCTGCACCATGCAGTGGCCGGGCAGCAGAATGCGTTTGCGGTAGTCCCACTCGTCGGCGGGCATGCCGTCGCCCAGCGGCAGGTCTTCATGCGGCTGGTTGGCAGTCTCGACATCGAAACGCAGACGGGCGCTGGCCGTGGTGCCTTCGGCGCCGGCGGTGGGCGGGGCGGCGGGCTCGTCGGAGAGCTCGTTGCGGTCACGCGTGACGCGGATGAACTCGGCCATGGCGGCCGGCTTGTCCATCTTGATGGTGTGCGTGATGCTCTCGGCCTTGCGCTTGAGGTTTTCGCGCTCCTCGTCGCTGTCTTCACGCAGGCGCAGCGTGCCGCGCGGGCCGCCGTCGGCGCGGCGCGGAGGCGGCTGCAAATGCAGACGAACGGGGTCGCCCAGCGCTGCCAGCAAACGGGCATGACGCCGCGCAAAACCGGGGTAACGTGCCAGCACCGTTTCGATGGCGGCAGCGTTGGCAGCCGGCCAGTCAGACAGCTGTTCAGGCTCGTCGAAATGCACGGCCAGCGCAACGAACCACAGGTACAGCTCGCGATTCAGGCGGGCGTCACCACAGGCATCGAGCCACTGCGGCAGGCACAGCACGTCACCATCGCGCCAGGCGCCGAGCTCGGCGCGGCCGGCCGCCACGCGCAGAATGGGGTCACGGCCCAGCGCGCGAAACAGGGTGGCAGTGGTGCGCTCGATGTCGCGCAGCATCACCGTGCTGGAGGAAAACTCCATGGCTGCGTCAGCCGAACACGGAGCGGATGACTTCCAGCAGCGCGGCGGCCACGTCTTCGTCGTCGGTGAGGGCTTCCACCAGCACGGCGCTGCAGGCTTCCACCGGCTCCATGCCATCGTGGATGAGGCGAGCCGCATACACCAGCAGACGGGTGGAGGCGACTTCTTCCAGGTCGACGTTCTTCAGCACGCGGATCTGGCGGCCGATTTCGACCAGCTTGCTGGCCACCTCGTCGCTGCAGCCGGTTTCGCCGGTGAGGATGGTGCGCTCGGCCTCGGCGGAGGGGAAGTCGAAGCGCAGCGACACGAAGCGCTGGCGCGTCGAGGGCTTCATGCCCTTCAGGAAATTCTGGTAGCCGGGGTTGTACGACACCACCAGCATGAAGTTGGGCGGAGCTTCGAGCAGCTCACCGGTGCGGTCGATGGGCAGCACGCGGCGGTCGTCCGCCAGCGGGTGCAGCACCACGGTGGTGTCCTTGCGGGCCTCGACCACTTCATCGAGGTAGCAGATACCGCCTTCGCGCACGGCACGCGTGAGCGGGCCGTCATTCCAGTAGGTTTCACCCTCGCCGATGAGGTGGCGGCCGACCAGATCGGCGGCGGTGAGGTCGTCGTGGCAGGCGATGGTGTACAGCGGCAGGCCGAGGCGAGCCGCCATGTGCACGACAAAGCGCGTCTTGCCGACGCCGGTGGGGCCTTTGATGAGCAGCGGCAAGTGGTTGCGCCAGGCGCGCTCGAAAAGCTCGATCTCGTTGCCGACGGGTTCGTAATAGGGGAGTTCGTTTTCGGTGCTCATGGGGTTCAGGCGGTTCGTGGCTGGCGCGCAATGGCTGCCATGTGTTCGAGGATTTCGTCGCAGAGTTGCATCATGCGCCGCGTCAGGCCGGGGCCGTGGGGCTCGTGCTCAAGCGCGCACAGGGCGGCATGGGCTTCGGCCACGCGGGCGAACAAGGCTTCCGAACGATAGCGTTCAAGGCCGTGAAGGGTACACCAAGCGTCAAAGTCACATGGCGACTCCTGACGCGGGGCGCCCGCACCGCGTGCCTCTTGGTACAGCTGCATGGCGGCGACGAGCAGGCGAAGATGCTCGCGCGGCCATTCGTCGGTGCCCCATTGTGCCCACAAGGGGTCGGGCTTCCAGCCCGCCACCCAGCCGGGCACGTCCTTGGCCGGCATCGGGCGGGCGATTCCATAGCCCTGTGCCATTTCGGCCCCGAGCTGCATCAGCACCACGCCGTGCTCGGCCCCTTCGACGCCTTCGGCCACAACGTCGCGTCCAAAGGCGCGGGTGAGGCCGATGACGCCGTCCACGATCGCCAGATCACCCGGATCACCAAGCAGATCGCGCACGAAGGACTGGTCGATCTTGAGCGTTTCGGCCGGCAAGCGGCGCAGATAGGTGAGCGACGAATAGCCGGCGCCGAAATCGTCGAGCGAGAAGCGCACGCCCAACGCCTGACACTCGCGGATAAGCGATGAAACGTGGGCGATGTCGTCAAGCGCAGCCGTTTCGAGCACTTCCAGCTCGACGCTGTGCGGCGGAATGCCGGGATGCTCGGCCAACAGCTTGGCAAGATCACATGCGAAACCTGCGCGCGAGAGGTGGCTGACGGCAATGTTGATGCTGATGCCGAGCTTGAGCCCGGCTTTCCACCAGCGTTGCATCTGCCCCAAAACCTCGGTCAACACCCAGTCACCCAATCGCTGTGCGAGCGGAGTGTCTTCGATCATCGGCAGGAAAGCGCCCGGCGCGAGCAGGCCACGCTCAGCATGATTCCAGCGGATCAGCGCCTCCATTCCGGCAACGCGGCCGGTGCGCATGTTCACGCGCGGCTGGTAATACATCTCGAATTGCTGCGCGAGCAGTGCCTGCTCGATGCCAAGCAGGGTTTCCTGGTGTGCGCGGGCACGACGATCGTGCTCGAAATCGAATACGTGGAAACGGTTACGCCCTTGTTGCTTGGCCACATACAAAGCCTGGTCGGCGTGGCGCACCAGGGTGTCGGCGTCGCTGAGATCGTGCGGATAGAGCGTGACGCCGATGCTGGCCGACAGCGTCACCTTGTCGCCACCACCGATGTGGAAAGGCTGCGCCACCGTCTCGAGCAGGCGCCGCAGCACCTGATCGCTTGCGCCTTCGTCATCGAGATCGCCGAGCAGCATGGCGAATTCGTCGCCGCCCAGGCGGGCCACGGTATCGACATCGCGTAGCGCGTTGCGCAGACGGTGGCCGAGCTCGACCAGCAGGCGGTCGCCGGCGGCGTGGCCGTAGCGGTCATTCACCGGCTTGAAGCCGTCGAGGTCCATGTAACAGACCGCCAGCAGGCTGCCGTCGTGCTTGGCGTGCTCGATGGCGCGTTGCAGCCGCTCGGCCAGCAACACGCGGTTGGGCAGGTGGGTGAGGGCGTCGTAGTGGGCGAGCTTCTCGAGGCGTTTCTGGTGCTCCTTGATCTGGCTGATGTCGGAGAACACCGTCACATAGTGGCTGATTTCACCATCAGGCCCGCGCACGGCGCTGACGCTGCGCAGCTCGGGGTACACCTCGCCGTTGCGGCGGCGGCCCCAGGTTTCGCCACGCCACACGTCGCCCGCCGCATTGGCTGCACGGGCAAGCGCATCCACGCCGCGCCGGGCAGGCAGCAGCATTTCCGGATCGCGCCCGATGACATCTTCGCGCGGGTAGCCGGTGATGGCGCTGAACGCCGGGTTCACGTCGAGAATGACCGGCGTAGTGTCGGTGATCATGATGCCCTCGTGGGCGTGCTCGAACACCCCCGCCAGCAGCCGCAACTTCTCGCGTGCCTCATGGCTTGCGGTAACATCCACCAGAATGCCGCGCAGCAAAGCCGGCGCGCCGTGCTCGTCGGCCACCACGCTGACCACGTCATGCAGCCACACGATGCGCCCATCGGCACATTCGAAGCGGTAGTCGAAGGCATGCGTTTCGAGCTTGAGCGAGCGCTCCAGGCAGTAGGTCACGGCCCACGAGCGATCGTCGGGATGAATACGGCTGGCCCAGAAACCAGGCTCGTACCAGCGCTCGACCGGATAACCGAACATGCGCACGGCCTGATCGCTGACGTAGTTGAAGGTGGTGGTCTGCGCGTCGGCCTCCCACACCACGCCCTCAACGTTGTTCACCAGATCCATGAAGCGCCGGCTGCTGTCCTGCAACACGGCCTCGACACGCTTTCGCTCGGAAATGTCCCGCGCAAACGCGCAGTTGAACGACTGATCGCCGCAGGTGATGTGGTTGGCGCTGATCTCGACCGCAATGCGATGACCATCGCGCGCCAGGTGCTCGCTCTCGAACGTCAGGGAGCCTGCGGCGCACAGTGCCGCCCAATGCGCAGGCCACAGCGACGCATCGTAGGCTGGGTCGATATCGCCCACCGACATGTTGAGAATTTCTTCGCGCGTGCGTCCCAACGATCGGCATGCCGCCAGATTGGCGTAGAACACGGTCGCGTCCTCGCGTATCCAGAACACGGCGTCCGAGGCATGCTCGACCGAGAACTGCGCCAGCCGCATGGCGTCATCCGTGCTGCCGAATGCCTGCGGCCCTGGAATTCGCCCCGCTCCCGGTGCGCTGTCCACACTCATGCTGATCCCGTTGTGATCTATGACTAACGGCGTACGTCGCGTATCCGTATCACTACGGAGTATGCCGCAAAAAACCGGGGGATTTGCGGCCTCGGTTATGCAGTGATTGTAATGGCGCGCCCGCGACGGCATCATTGCCCGTCCTGACACGAACCGGCATTCATCAACACTCATGAACTACGTCAACCGGCTGCTCCAACCCGGCGAGGAAATCGTCTTCCGCACACGGCTGCACCCCATGGTGTTCATCAAGCCGGTGATCGTCGCGATCTGCGCCGTGGTGCTGGCCAACGTGCTGCCGGACGAGTTCGTGCCGATCATCTCGGCCGCACTGGTGGTGGTCTGCGTGCCGTATGCCATCCTGGTGGCATCGGCCAGCATGCTGGGCGACATCGCCGTGACCAACCGCCGCGTGCTGCTGCGCACCGGCCCGCTGCGCGGGCAGATGAACGAAGTGCTGTTGCACAAGATCGTCAGCGTGGATACCGCTCGCGGCATGATGGGGAGCGGCACGGTGCGCATCGACATCGCCGGCGGCGTACTGCGCAACGTGAGCTTCGTGCGCGACGCCGACGGTCTGGCCAAGGCCATCGAACAAGCGCGCAAGCGGCTCAACGCCAAAAGTCGCTGAGCCCGCAATCGGTGCATCGCACTCTTTCGGCGCATCCTCGCGGTGCGCCGAAAGCCGCTGCAGCACTTGAATTCGACGGTTTGGAGGCGTGCTACGGCGTTGCAGCGATCTGGCACGCATGATGCATGGTGAGAGACGCCTAACTCAGGAGTCTCGCGCTATGACAGCCCTTCATCTCCAGCAAAGCCTCGCCGGCATCCCTGGCGTGCGCGGATTCGCACACTGCGACGCACAAGGCGCCGTGCTGTTCAGCGGTGGTGAAACGGGCGCCACGTTGGGCGGTGCCGCCGTGAAAATTCTCGGCCTGGCTTCCGAGCTCGGTAACGACCTCGGCCTGGGTGCATTGCGTGAGGCCGAATTGCACGGCAGTCTGCACGCGCTGTGCATGCCCTGCGAGGGCGGTGCGGTGTCGGTCGAAACCGGCTCGCGCGCAGCCATTTCCGATGTTTCCGTGCAACTGCACGCGGCCATGGCCTGAACGTCGTGGATGTAGGCAAGCTCTTCGACAACGTCACCGCCCTTGCCGGTGTGGAAGGCGTGTGGTTGCTTGATGCCGAAGGCGTTGCGCATGTGCACCGCCTGCCGCCCGATCTGGCGCGCGATCCCCTCGAAAACGCGCGCACCCACATCCGAGCGCTGTACGCCGCCATCGACGCCGGCCCGGCCGGGGCCGACGATTGCGTGCTGCGCTATGACGAGCGCTGCCTGCTGCTGCGCCGCGCCGGCGCCTTCGTGCTGGCCGTGCTGATGCGCGACGCCTCGAGCCTGGTGGCGGTGCGCATGGTCACCAACATCCTCGTGCGCAATCTGTCGCCGGAAGCCATCAGCGGCCTCACGCCGCAGGACATCCCCGAAAACCCACCCGAAGCCGCGCCCGCGGGAGCCGAAGAGCCCACCACTCTGGCGCCCGCCAAAGGCGTGCGCATGTATCGCGGCCAGCCTTACTGAGCAACCCAGTCCGGCATTCGGCCCTTGACGGTGAAGGGCTGCGAAGCCGTCCCGATTTTCCCCTCAAAGCACTGCGGACAGCCCGCTTCCAGGGCTCTCACCTCCGGACCTCGGTAGTCCGCGACATGCGCGTGACGTGCCCCGCACCGCACCTCCGCGCAGGCCACGATTGGACCCCGGTTTGCACCCGCCGGGCGGTGCACAAGACAATGGCGCTTTGCCTCTGCAGGGAAACCGACATGAAAACCATCCGCCTGCCCTCCGGAAAAACCGTTTCTGCGCTCGGCCAGGGCACCTGGAAAATGGGTGAGATCCCATCACTGCGCAGCGAGGAGATCGAAGCGCTGCAACTCGGCATGGATCTGGGCCTGACGCTCATCGACACCGCCGAAATGTACGGCGACGGCGAAGCCGAAGAACTTATCGGAGAGGCCATCGGCCACCGCCGCAACGAGGCCTACTACGTCAGCAAGGTGTACCCCTTCAACGCCAGCCGGCGCGGCGTGGTGCAAGCCTGCGAGCAAAGCCTGCAGCGCCTCGGCACCGACCGCATCGACCTCTATCTGCTGCACTGGCCGGGCTCCACCCCGCTCGACGAAACCTTCGAAGCCTTCCAGAAGCTCAAGGCCGACGGCAAGATCCTCGACTACGGCGTAAGCAACTTCGACACGCGCGGCATGAAGCGCTGCGCCGCCGCCAGCGGTGGTGACCAACTTGCCACGAACCAGATCCTCTACAATCTCATGCGCCGCGGAGTGGAGTGGGATCTACTGCCGTGGCAACGCCAGCAGGGCATGCCGGTGATGGCCTATTCCCCCATCGAGCACTCGCCCAACGAGCAATTCGGCTTTCTCGACGACCCCACGCTCGAAGCCATCGCCCAACGCCACGACGCCACCCCGGCGCAGATCGCCATCGCCTGGCTGCTGCACCAGCAGGACGTAATCGTGATCCCCAAGGCAGGGCGGCCCGAGCACGTACGCGAGAACGCGGCCGCTGCGCATATCGAACTCAGTTCGCAGGATCTGGCGGAGATCGACGAAGCGTTTCCGCCGCCATTCGAGCCGACCCCGCTCGACATGCGCTGATTTTCCGCACAGCGCCGAAACCGCGCGCTCCTTCCAAAGTTGGGAGTACTGCCTAAATGCAAGCACATCTTTCAATGGTCACACTCGGTGTGCGTGATCTCGCCCGTGCCGTGCGCTTCTACGAAGAGGGCCTCGGTCTGCCGCGGCTGGCACTGGACAATGAGGCCGTCGCGTTCTTTCCGCTGGCCGGGGCGTGGCTGAGTCTGTTCGGCCGCGATGCGCTCGCCGCCGACGCGGGGGTAACGGCCGAAGGCGCTGGATTTTCCGGCATCTCATTGGCCCACAATGTGGGTTCACGAGAAGCCGTAGACGCTACGCTGGCGCAGGCCGTGGCCGCAGGCGGCACGCTGGTGAAGGCCGCACAAGACGTTTTCTGGGGCGGGTACTCCGGTTATTTTTCCGACCCCGACGGCCACCTCTGGGAGGTCGCCTGGAACCCCTTCATGCAGGTCGGGCCAAGCGCCTGACTGTTTCTGCCAAGCTACACACTTCGTAACGTATGACTAGGGGCCGGCCGGTTCTCAGTTTGAAGGCGCGAGTGCCACAATGAATTTGGCGGTCAATCGCGGCCGCTGCAACCCGTTGCTCTGGCAGGAGAACATCCATGAAATCCGTAAAGCGCTTTTTCTCGTCGCTGTTGATCATCTGTATGGCCAACTTCATGGTGCTGCAGACCGCCCAAGCGGCGATGATTCCGACCGATCAAGTCGCCCGCTCGGTGGCCTCCGCCAACGGCGAATCCCAGCATGAACGTCTGGCTGAACTGATGTCGCGCGCCGACGTTGTCGCCCAGCTCGAAAACCTCGGTGTCAGCCCGACGGACGCCCAAGAGCGCGTTGCCGCCCTGACCGACGAAGAAGCCATGCACCTCGCCGATCAGATCGAAAACGCCCCGGCCGGCGGCATCATCGGCGCCATCCTGCTGGTGTTCTTCGTGCTGCTGATCACCGACATCCTCGGCTTCACCAAAGTCTTCCCCTTCACGCGCTCCGTGAAGTAAGTTGAAGCACACAGAGCAACGCCTCCGCGGCCGCCGACGTTTCCTGTCGGCGGCCGTACTTTCGCTGCCGCTGGTCGGCGCCCTAAGCGGTTGCGCCACACAAACTTCCAGCCTGCGCTCCACACGCCCCGCCGATTTGCCGGCGCGCTTCGAACTCACCGAAACGCCGTTCTTCCCCGACGAGACCTTCTACTGCGGCCCCGCCGCGCTGGCCACCGTGCTGACGGCTGCCGGCTTTCCGACCACTCCTGAAAAGGTATCGGGCCAGGTGTTCGTGCCCGGCCGTGAGGGCTCGCTGCAGATCGAGATGCTGGTCGCCGCACGACGTGGCGGCGCCGTAGCAACGCTGCTGCCCGGCAATCTGGAAGCGTTGCTGCGCGAAATCGCCGCCGGCCACCCGGTGGTGACGCTGTCCAACCTAGGCCTGTCGTGGGCGCCGTCGTGGCATTACGCCGTGGCGGTCGGCTACGACCTGGATGCCGGCGAAATGCTGCTGCGCTCCGGCCCGATGAAGCGTCAGCAGATGGCGCTGCGTACCTTCGAACACACTTGGTCGCGCGCCAATCACTGGGCCTTCGTGGCCTTGCCGCCGGGCCAGTTGCCCGCTACGGCGCGCGAGAGCGACGCCGTGCGCGCGTTGGTGGCCTTCGAGCGCAGCGCGCCCCCCGATCAGGCCGCCAAAGCCTACGAGGCGGGCCTGCAGCGCTGGCCGAACAATCTGGTGCTGGCCATCGGTCTCGGCAACGCCAGCTATGCCGCAGGCGACCTGCCCGGCGCCGAACGTGCTTTCCGCATGGCCGCGGAGCGTCATTCGTCGTCTGCAGCGTGGAACAACCTCGCGGTTGTGCTCGACGAGCAAGGCCGCCGCAACGACGCCATCACCGCCGCCCGCAAAGCCGTCGAGCTTGCCGGTCCGGAAGACCAGGGGCCGCGTGCGACCTTGGAACGGTTGATGCAACGCTGATTGCGCGCGGGCCCCTCGCTTGGTGTGCAGCGGGCAGTCTTGCTGCTTGGCATGAGCCGCTCCTTGTTGTGCTGCAGGGAGTTCGTTTGGCTGGCCTTGACTGGCCGGGATTTCGCCCCGGCGGGCGACCTTCTTTCTTGCTGCGCGGCAAGAAAGTAGGCAAAGAAACGCGCCCTCCTCACCGCCCCTACGGGGTCCCTTCGCTTCGAGCACTCCCGGCGGCCGGCCTTGCAAACTCGCGTTCCGCTCAAACAGCAAGGCCGGAAAGCCCCGCCGTGAGCGCTCTACGCTCAGCGGCTCAGAAGGGATGGGTAATCACGACGTGCGTTGGGGCTGAAGCCTTCTCTGTTGGCGCCGCGCCTCTACCCGTCATTGCGAGCGCAGCGCGGCAATCTACTGACGTCGCCCCCAGCACACGCTGCGAGATTGCCGCGTCGCTGCGCTCCTCGCAATGACGGTAGAGCGGTTGTGCCCTCGGCACCTTTGCGCTTCCGAATAGCACTGCGAACGAACCCAAAGCCCAACCCACTCACTCAAAAAAAACGTGCCGCACCGCGCGCACCCACCCTCCCCTCAGAAGCGCCGAGCGCAGGGGGATTTCGACGGGGTAGTCCGGTCCTGCTGTCCGAGCGACAGCGAGTTCAGGACCGGCCGGCGAAATCCCACGGAGCGAGGGAACCCCGAAGGGGCGCGGATGCGGGGCACGTTTCTTTGCCTTCTTTCTTGTCGTGAAACAAGAAAGAAGGTCGCCCGCCGGGGCGAGTCCCGGCCAGTCGAGACCAACACAACGAACTCCCCCAAAGACTTTCAAAAACCGAAAGTCCCAAACAGCAGCGAGAAAGAAGCGCCGAGGGGGCAAGCTCAGCATCAGCTCAGGGAATGAATCAATCCCAGAAATCCGAAACCGAGGGGGGTAAGAAAACCACCGCACAGCAAAAACTGGCGCTACGCCCCAGCGGCACCTGCATCAGCAAATCCCGCTCAGCTACGCGGCCGGTAATGCACGTGCTGCGCAGAATGCGGATGCGCGTGATCGCCGCCATGGCCGTGCGGCGATTGCTGCACATCGGCACTGATGAGATTGAGCTGCCCGTGACGCACGCCCGGCTCGGCGATCAGGCGGTCGGCGAAACCACGCACCGCCGCCACCGGCCCGCGCAACATCACGCATTCGATGCAGTGGTCGTGATCCAGATGCACATGCATCGACGACACGGTGAGATCGTGATGATCGTGCTGCAACGTGGCCAGGCGCTCGGCCAGCGAGCGCTCGTGATGGTTGTACAGATAGCTCAGCGTAGCCACGCACTGCCCATCGTGTTCATCGCGGGCGCGTGAGCTCTCAAGTTCGCGGCGCACGAGGTCACGCACGGCTTCGGAACGGTTGCGGTAGCCGCGCTCGGCGATCAGCGCGTCAAAGGCATCGGCAAGGCTCTGGTCGAGCGAGATGGTGAAGCGTTCGATCACGCTAAAGGCTCCGGCAGGTTGTGCCGCGAGCTTATCACGCGCCCTTGCGGCGTCGGCGCAGCCTCAATGCTCCCCACACCAGTGCCACGACCACCAACACACCGAACACGATGCGGCCGGTGGTTTCCTGCCGCGTGGCGTGTGCGTGTCCGGCGGCGATCGAGTCGCGCTGCTGCGCGAGGTCGCTGCCGACAACGGCTTGCAGCACGGCTTCGGTATGGTGGCCTTCGTCATCTTCGACCACCACCCGCAGGCCTGCCTGCATGGGCACTTCGATGCGGAACGCGCCGTCGTCATCGGTGGTGCCACGCCCCACGGGCGCACCGGCCGCATCGAACACGCTGACTGCACCGCCTACGGCCGGGCTGAGGTCGGCGTACAGCGCTTCGCCGATCACCGCGTCGTCTTCGGCCTGAACCACCACCTGCAACGCGTGAGCAAAAACCTGCGGCGCCAGCAGTGCGAGCGCCGTAGCCACCAGCCAGCTGCGCAGCCCACTCACCGCGAGGCCCCGAGATCGAGCACCAGCATGTATTCGATGGACAGCGTGGTGTAGCGCGCGTCGTCCGTGATCGAAGTGCGCTGCCCCGCCCAGATGCGGTTGATGCCGGACTTCATGAGCAGCTCGACCACACCGTCGGCGTCGCTCTTCATGCCGGGGGCTTCACCGTCGTGCATCACGGCGATTCCGGCGGCGGGCTTGCCGTGAATGCGTACCTGCAGGCGCAGCGGCGCTCCTCCGGCAGGCGCTGCTTCGCCCAAGGGCACGACCTCAAAGGGCTGGTCGAACACGCTTGTGCCAGCCGCCCACTCATGCACGGTCTTGCCGTATTTCACGGCATGCACGGCGCTGGTGGCGCCGTCTACCTCGTTCATCGGACGGTTCACCGAGCCTTCGGCTGCGCGACTCCAAAAGCCGTTGTCGAAGTGCAGCAAAAGCACGGCTGCCCCGGGGGCCTTGATCTGCACCGGGGCAGAGGTGCCACGCTCTACCGTGAGCGCCTTGCCGTCGGCATCAAAAGCCTGCACGTGACCGAGCTTCTCGGCCGGATAGTCCTCGACATCCTGCGGGCCACCGTGGCCACCGAACAGCACTCGGTAGGCACCCGGGCCCGTGGAATCGAGCCAGGCCGTGTGTGCGAACGCGCCCGGCGCGGTGATGAACAACAAGGCGGCCAACAGGGCACGCGGCATGCGGGCAGAAATGCGGGCGGTGGTCATGCGGGGTTCTCCGTTCAGAAGCTGAAGCTTGCCCCCACGCGCAACATGCGCGGGGCGCCGGTAGCGTAGCCGATGGTATTGACGGCAGTGGCATAACGGCGGTCGGTAAGGTTGTCGATGGCGGCATACACCGTGGTGGGCTGGCCTGCGACTGCAGTGGAGTGTTCCAGACGCAGATCGATCAGGGAGTAGCCCGAGTAGCTCTGCGTGTTGGCGGCATCCACGGCGTAACGGCCGACTTTCTGCCACACCAGCGTGGCCTGCCAGTCGAGCAGCGGACGCCAGTTGGTTTCGAGCGTGACGGTGTTGCGCGGCACGGCGGTGACACGGTTGCCGATCAAGGCAGCGTCCGCGTTTTTGGTGATCTTCGAGTCGGTGTGGGTCCAGGCGAGCTGGAAATCAAGCGCGTCGAGCGGGAGCCAGGTGACACTCACCTCGGTGCCGTCACGACGGGTCGAGCCGAAGTTTTCATACACGCCGGGGGCAACCGTACGGATTTCGTTGGACGATTTGATGCGGTAACGCGCGACGTCGAGCAGCAGCGAGGGCATCACCTGCCAACGTGCCCCGATTTCAGTCTGGCGGAAGATGTTCGGATCCAGATCGCCAGCGCCCAGAGCGTACTTCGCGAAGTTGGACGGCAAGGCGAAGCCTTCGGATCGGCTGGCGCGCAGCTCCAGCCCCGGCAGCACTTCCGAGCGCAGCCCGATCTTCGGCGATACATGCGACTGGCGGGCCATGCCGCCACATGGCGCGGTGGACGTCTCCGGCCCATTCACCCGGCAGTTGCCGGTGAAGCGATCCCAGCGCAAACCGACGGTGGGCGTGAACAAGGCATGCAACGGCGCCTCGATTTCGGTGAAGGCCGAGAGGCTTTTGAGCACCGAAGTGCGGTCGTTCACGGCCGGGGTCGTACGGCGACGCTGATCGAGATCTTCGAAGTATTCGTAGTCGGTGGATTCGCGGAAGGTCTCCAGCCCGGCCACCCAGTTGAGCGGCACGGCACCACGGTGGCGGCCATTGAGGCTCATGCCGGCACCCAGCACATCGCGGTCATAGCTCTCCTCGCGCTGACGCATGATGCCGCCCGACGGTCGGGTGAACCAACGGCTGAAATCCTGCTTCGTCCCGTACGCGAAGGCGAGCAGGCGCAGGTCGTCATTGAGCGAATGCTGCAGATCGAAGCGCAGCGTGCCGAAGTGTTTTTCCGCACCGTCATTCTGGATGCCCGGCTCCACGCCATAAGGGTCGCTGGCAAAGCGCGCACGGCTGAGGTAACCGGGGTTGTCGGCATCGGCGGCATGCAGGCGGCCCGACACGGCAATGCGCGTCTGCGCGGAGACATCCATCGTCCAACGCCCGGCCAGCGTGCCGCGCCACGACTTCGACTGATCTCGGAAGCCATCGCTGCGGAGGGCCTGCGCCGCCAGGTTCAGGTGCTGGTCATCCCGCAGCTTCAGGCCGAGCGCCACTTGCGCGTCGAGCGTACCGTAGCTGCCGACCGACAAATCGGCTTCGCGGTATTCACCGCCCTTGCGGGTTTCCAGCGCCACGCTGCCGGCGCGGTTGAAGTTGCCGAAGAGGGCCGACACCGGCCCCTTGTGCACCGTCATGCCGCGCACTTCCAACGGCACGATGACATTCAAGTCGGCATAGCCGTCGGCATGCGACATGGCCTCGTTGAGCGGAATGCCATCCACGCTGAAGGCAATGTCGCCGCCGTGGCCACCGCCACTGAAGCCGCGCAGCACGATGTTGTCGGCCACGCCGTCGAGCCCCAGGCCGCGAATGTCCATGCCCGGCACGTGACGGTATAGCTCTTGCACGCGCGACACGCGTTTGGCGCGGATCTCTTCGCCGTCCATGACATCGACGGAATAGCTGGCATCCCGCGTGTTCAGCGTCTGCCCCTTTACCTCCACGGTGTTGAGCAACACCTCTTCGGAGGCGGCCAGGGCCGGCAGGGCGCACCCCAGCAGCACGGCAGGCAGCAAGCGCCTCACGGTCAAAGAGGCAGTAGCGGGCAGAGCGGACATCCGGAACTCCAAGGCAATGAAAGTAAGATGAATCAAGGATTCTTCATATCCACGGACCTGCGCTCACCTGGATTGCATCGAACTCAAACCTGCGTGACACGTCAGAACACGAGCACTCGCTCCAGGCGAGGCTCCCCGTACATGGAAATTCACTGAAGTATGAAGATAAAGATAAATTTCATACATACGCCGAACTGCGTATGCCTCGCTCTGTTACGCACGCTGTCGCCTTGGCCGCGCGCGCGGCGCGGCTTGCCCCACCCAACCACCAATGGCAGCATGAAACTCGACCCATCCGGGGAGCGCCGCACCCAGTGAGCACCACACCGGCAGGTATCTTCGACGGACCTTTGCTCAAGGCCGGCGCAGTGCGCTTTGCGCTGCTCGCCGGGGGCTGGTGGATTCTCACGGACGGCTCTGGCGGCTGGACGGTGGGCCTAGTGCTGTGCGCTGCGGTCACCGCCGTCAGCCTGTGGCTGCACCCCGTCTCGCGTTTCCGCATCCGTCTGCTGCAGTTGCCGGGTTTCGTGCTCTTCTTCCTTATTCAGTCACTGAGCTCGGGCTGGGACGTGGCGCGGCGCACGCTGAAACCCGACATGCGCCTGGAGCCGGGCTTCGTGCGCGTGCCGCTGACACTGCCCACCGGCGCGCCCACCTGGTGGCTGATGCTCACGCTCAACCTGCTGCCCGGCACGCTCAACGTGCGCCTCGACGGACGCACGCTGGAATTGCACTGTCTCGACGTGCGTCAGGACATTCACTCCAGCGTCGCGCAGGCCGAAGACCGCTTGGCCCGCCTGTTCGTCGCAACGGACGAGACCGCCGGAGGAGGCGATTGACCACATTGCTCGAAATCATCTGCGCCATGCTGCTGCTGTCGCTGGCGCTTGGGCTCATTCGCATCTGGCGCGGGCCGGGAATCGCCGAGCGCATGCTGGCCGCGCAGCTTTTCGGCACCACCGGCGTGGGCCTGCTGCTGGTGCTGGCCGAGCTGCAACGCATGCCGGCCATCCGCGACGTGGCGCTGGTGCTGGCCCTGCTGGCGGCGCTGGCCGTGTTGGCCTTCGTGGCACGCGTCTGGCACGCCAAGCGGCAGACGCAAAGTGCAGCGGAGGTGGAAGATGACCCCGCTTGAATTCGTGCAGGCAGGCTTGTTGCTCGCCGGTGCCGCGTTCTTCGTGGTGGGCACGCTGGGCCTGCTGCGCTTTCCCGACGTGTATTCGCGCATTCACGCGCTGACCAAGGCCGACAACCTCGGGCTGGGCTTGATCGTGCTGGGCCTGCTGCCCGGCGCCGGCTCGGTGGCGGCAGGGCTGAAGCTGCTGCTGATCTGGGTACTGGCGCTGATTGCGAGTGCGACGGCCGCCTATCTGGTCGCTCGCGCCGCGCGCCGCCGCGGCATCGAGCCATGGACCGCCGACGACGGGAGCCGCAGCGACTGATGCCTTGGCTCGACCTGCTCCTCAGCCTGACCCTGCTGGTCACCGCCGCGCTGACGCTGGCATCGGCCCGCCTGTTTCGCGCGGTCGTGATGTTCATCGTGTTCGGCCTGATGATGGCGCTGGCGTGGGTACGCTTGCAGGCGCCCGACATCGCACTGGCCGAAGCCGCCATTGGCGCCGGCCTCACCGGCGTGCTGCTGCTCGACACGCTGGGCTTCCTGCGCGGGCGGCGCAGCGCGGATGCAAGCAGCAACGCGACGGAGGAACGCCCATAATGCTGCGCCTGCTCGCCATCGTGCCCTGTGCGGGCCTCTTTGCGGCGCTGGCCCTGGCGCTATGGGAACGCCCTGCGCCCGGCGTCGATCTGCCTGCGCAGGTAGCGGCACGCTTGCCCGACAGCGGGGTGGACCACCCCACCACCGCCGTGCTGCTCAACTTCCGCAGCTTCGACACCTTGCTCGAGATCGCCGTATTGCTGCTGGCCGCCGTGGTGGCGCTAGCACTGTACGACTCGCAGACCGACCGCCCTGACCGCATGGGTCTGGCCAACCCGCTGCTGCGCGCGGTGATGTCGTGGCTGCTGCCGCTGATGCTGCTGGTGGCGGGATACCTGCTGTGGGCCGGCAGCACGCGCCCCGGCGGCGCATTTCAGGCCGGCGCGGTGATGGCGGCAGTGGGCGTGCTGCTGCATCTGGCCGGGGTATCACTGGGCAGCGCCGAACGCCGCTGGATCATGCGTGGCCTGCTGGTGAGCGGGCTCGCCGTGTTCATCACGGCCGGCACGGTGCCGGTGCTCACTGGCAATGCCTTTCTGGCCTGGCCCGACGGCTGGGCGAAAGCCATGATCTTCAGCGTGGAATGCGTGCTGACGCTGTCGATCGCCGCCGCACTGCTGAGCCTGTTCCGCCTGGCACCGCCACACGCCCACGGCGAGGACACGCCATGAGCACGGCGCTGGTGTACGCCTGGGTGGGGGCGGGCCTGTGCTCGCTGGGTCTTTACGGCTTCATCGTGAATCGTCATGTGCTGCGCCGGTTGCTGGCCTTCAACATCATGGGCAGCGGCTGTTTCCTGCTGCTCGTGGGCTTGGCGCAGGACGGCCGCGGGCCGGATGCCGTGCCGCAGGCGCTGGTGCTCACCGGCATCGTCGTGGCGGTGGCCGCCACCGCACTGGCGCTGGTGATCTTTCGCCGCTGGCATCGCCTGAGCGGGCGCGAGACCTTGCCGGAGGACGCGTGAGCGGCAGCGGCGCACTGCCGTGGCTGGTGATGGTGCCCTTGATCGGGGCGCTACTGTCGCTCGTGCTGCCAGCGCGCCTGCGTGCGGTGGCGGCAGTGCCGGTGGGCGCCGTGCAGTGGCTGCTCTCGCTCGGCGTGCTGCGCGCGCTCATCGATCAGGGCGCAAGCCTGTACGCCATGGCCGGTTGGGATGCGCCTCTGGGCATCGCGCTGGCCGCCGACGGTCTGGCGGTGGGCATGGTGATGCTGACCACGGTGGTCGGCACGCTGTGCGCCATTCACGCCGCGCGTTACCTGCGCGACGAAGCCATCGCCAATGCATGGTTCTGGCCGCTGTTCTGGTTCCTGATGGCGGCGCTCAACACCATCTGGCTGTCGGGTGATGTGTTCAACCTGTATGTCGGCCTCGAGTTGCTGGGCCTTGCCGCGGTGGGGCTGGTGGCCCTGAAGGGCAACGAGCAGGCGCTGGCCGCGGCCTTGCGTTATCTGCTGGCCGCACTGCTCGGTTCGCTGGCCTATCTGCTGGGCGTGGCCTTGCTGTACGGCGCCTACGGCACGCTGAGCCTCGCCGACATCGGCGCGGCCGCCAGCCCGCAAGCCACCACCCACCTTGCGCTGGCGCTGATGGTGGTCGGCCTGCTGCTCAAGACGGCGCTGTTCCCGCTGCACGCCTGGCTGCCGCCGGCACACGGCGGCGCACTGACACCGGTGAGCGCACTGCTGTCGGCGCTGGTGATCAAGGCATCGTTCTACATCGTGCTGCGGGTTTGGGGCACATTGGGCGCCGAGGTGACGCCCGAATCCTTCGCCATGCTGCTCGGCCTGCTGGGCGCCGGCGCAGTGATGTGGGGTGGCTGGATGGCGTGGAACCAGACCGAGCTGAAGCAACTCGTGGCGTACTCCACCGTGGCGCAGATCGGCTATCTGTTCCTGTTCTTTCCGCTTGCCACCGGCACCTCGGCCGAGGCCACCGGACTGGCGCGTGACGGCATGCTGCTGATGTTGTTCTCGCACGCGCTGGCCAAGGCCGGCATGTTCCTCGCCGCGGGCAATCTGGTGCTGGCCATGCGCGGCAACCGCATCGTCGATCTGGCGGGCATTCACCGCATCCGCCTGGTGTCGCTGGTGGCCTTCGGCATTGCCGGCGTGAGCCTGATGGGCTTGCCGCCGAGCGGCGGCTTCACGGCCAAATGGCTGCTGCTGCAGAGCGTGCTGGCCAGCGCGCAGTGGGGCTGGCTGGTGGTGTTGCTGGGCGGCAGCCTGCTCAGTGCGGCGTATGTTTTCAAGGTGTTCCGCCAGGCGTATCTGGATGGGCCGGAGCCGGAACGCTTCCACACGCCTCCGGGCATTCTCGAACTGTGCGCGCTGGCGCTGGCACTCGGCAGCATTGCCCTCGGGCTGTTCGCACAGGCACCGCTGGCGTGGTTGCGCATCGGCTTCGAGGTGATGCCATGAGCACGCTCAACACCCTTCTGCCGCTCATCGTGCTGGGCATTTCGCTGGTGGTGGCGACGCTGATCTTCGCGCTGCCCGAAGAGCGCCACACCTTGCGCAGCACGCTCAACCTGTCCGCCGCCGTGTTCAAGCTGGGGCTGGTGGCGTGGATGGTCATCGGCGTGCTCGATGAAGTGCCGTACGAATTCCGCTTCACCATCGTCGACGGCATCGACTTCGCGCTGCGGGCGGATGCGCTGGGCATCATGTTCACCGGCCTGTCGTCGCTGCTGTGGCTGTGCACCACAATCTACGCCATCGGCTACCTCGAAGGCTCACCCAACCGCAGTCGTTTCTTCGGCTTCTTCAGCCTGTGCGTGGCTTCGACGGTAGGCATCTCGCTCGCCGGAAACCTGTTCACCTTCCTGCTGTTCTACGAATTCCTCACGCTCTCGACCTATCCGCTGGTAGTGCATCGCGGCACCGACAAGGCGCTGCGGGCCGGGCGCACTTACCTCATGTACACGCTGGGTGGCGGGGTCGTGCTGCTGTTGGGGGTGGCGGCGCTGTATCCGCTGGTCGGCAACGTCGAATTCTCGGCCGGGGCAGCGATGTTCGAGATCGACGATGAGCTGTACCCGCTGCTGAAGGCGATCTTTGCGCTGCTGATCATCGGTCTGGGCGTGAAGGCCGCGCTGGTGCCGCTGCACGGGTGGCTGCCGATGGCCATGGTGGCGCCGGCCCCAGTCAGCGCCCTGCTGCATGCCGTGGCGGTGGTGAAGGCAGGCGCCTTCGGCATCGTGCGTGTGGTGTACGACGTCTTCGGCATGGAGTTCACCTGGCGCCTGGGGCTGCTCGAGCCCATCGCGGTGGTGGCGGCCATCACCATTCTGTACGGCTCGATGCGCGCGCTGGCGCAGGTCGATCTGAAGCGCCGGCTGGCCTTTTCCACCGTGAGTCAGGTGTCGTACATCGTGCTCGGCATGACGCTGTTCGGCCCCGTCGGCACGGTCGGCGGGCTGGTGCATCTGCTGCATCAGGGCTTGATGAAGATCACTTTGTTCTTCTGCGCCGGCAACTACGCCGAAACCCTGGGCGTGAGCCGCATCGACCAGCTCGACGGCATCGGCCAACGTATGCCCATCACCAGCGCCTGCTTCACCATCGGCGCCTTCGGCATGATCGGCCTGCCGCCGGTGGCCGGGTTCATCAGCAAGTGGTATCTGGGCATCGGCGCGCTCGACGCGGGCATGGGCTGGGTCTTGGGCGTACTCGTGATCAGCAGCATGCTCAATGCCGCGTACTTCCTGCCGCTGCTGCATCGCATCTGGTTCCGCACGCGCAGCGAGCCGTGGCCGGTCGAGCACTTCACCCGCTGGCGCGACACCTCGCCGTGGCTGCTCGGCCCGGCCGTGGCGACGGCAGTGTTCAGCGTCGGCGCCGGCTTGCTCGCCGGCGTGCCGTTCAGCCCGCTGTACTGGGCCGAAGTGGTGGTTGCACGGGAGTACCTGCAATGAACGCCGCCTTGGTGAACGTGCTGCTGATTCCGCTCGGACTGGCTCTGTGCCAGTTGCTGCCGCGACTGCGCACCGCGGCGGGCACGCTTACACCCTGGGCCGCCTTGCCGGCGCTGCTGCTGGCGCTGTTCGGCGGCGAAGGCGAGATGCGCATCGAGTGGTTGATGCTCGGCATGGTGTTCGGGCTGGATGAACTCTCGCGCATCTTTCTTGGCGCGGCTGCCGTGCTGTGGCTGGGCAGCGGCCTGCATGCCCGCGGCTACATGGCCGGCGATGCCCGACGTTGGGCCTTCGAACTGCTGTGGCTGCTCACCATGGTGGGCAACTTCGGCTTGATCCTGGCGCGCGATGTGCCGGGCTTTTATTTCTTCTTCGCGCTGATGACCTTCGCCGCCTACGGCCTGGTGATCCACGACCGCAGCGCAGAAGCCCTGCGCGCCGGGCGCGTGTACATGGTGATGGCCATCATCGGCGAAGGCCTGATCCTCACCGGCCTGCTGCTGGCCGTCCAACTCACCGCCAGCCCACTGTTGTTGCCGCTCCTGGCCGATGTACCGGCGGCGATCACCTTGTCGGAACACCGCACGCTGATCATCACCTGCCTGTGGCTCGGCTTCGGCATCAAAGCCGGCCTGCCGCTGCTGCACATGTGGCTGCCGCTGGCGCACCCCGTGGCGCCCGTGCCCGCCAGCGCCGTGCTCAGCGGCGCCATGATCAAAGCCGGCCTGCTCGGCTGGATGAACACCTTGCCGCTGGGCGTGGCCAATCTCGAAACCTTCGGTGCGGTGGTGATCGTCACCGGCTTTGCCGCTGCCTTCGGCGCAGCACTGATTGGCGTGAACCAGCGCACCCCGAAAACCGTGCTCGCCTACTCGAGCATCAGCCAAATGGGCCTCATCACCGTAGCCATCGGCGCCGCGCTCTACAGCGCCCATCTGTGGCCACTGCTGGCACCCGTGATTGCCCTCTACGCGTTGCACCACGGCCTCGCCAAAGGCGCGCTCTTCCTCGGCACCGGCATCGCCCAACACTGCGGCCGCTGCATCCGCCCGTGGTTGTGGGTGCTGCTCGCCCTGCCGGGCCTGAGCTTGGCCGGCCTGATGAGCAGCGGCGCAGTCTCCAAGCTCGGTCTCAAAGGCGTGCTGTATGGCGCCAACGACATGCCCGAGTGGTGGTCATGGCTGCCACTTGCCCTGAGCCTCGCGGCCATCGGCACCACCACGCTGATCGCGCGCTATCTGTACTTGTTGCACGGAAGGGAAACCGGGGACAAAGCGAGCCCCTCGGGATGGGCAGGCTGGGGGCTCGTACTTACGGCGAGTGCAGTGGCCGTGCTGCTGTTGCCGGTGCAGGATTGGGGCGGAAGCTGGCCAGAGAGTGCCGGCGATGTGTTCGACCTGGCGTGGCCGGTGCTGGCGGGTGTTGCGCTGAGTGTGATGGCATGGCGCTTCGCGCGGGCGTGGCCGGTGCCGGCCGGCGACGTGCTG
This sequence comes from Pseudazoarcus sp. NS20, assembly GCF_059703745.1. Classification (NCBI taxonomy): domain Bacteria; kingdom Pseudomonadati; phylum Pseudomonadota; class Betaproteobacteria; order Rhodocyclales; family Zoogloeaceae; genus Pseudazoarcus; species Pseudazoarcus sp. NS20. The sequence goes on along the minus strand of NZ_BAAKIY010000001.1, from coordinate 564,419 downwards.
ATCCGGCTCGAATCCGCGGCAGCCTACATCGATACGATGGCTCGCCGATTCGGCACGTGTTTGCGCACTCGCGGCACTCGTTATCTCACTGGCTTGAACACGAGTGCCCGGCGCCTATTTCGTGAGCGCGGAATGCGCATCAAGACTGAGGGCCTTTGCTTGCGCGAAGCGGCGATCCTGTTCGCGCTGCTTCTGATGCTGCTCACGCTGACATGAGAAATGCAAACGGCCGGGCATTGCCCGGCCGTCTGTGAGTGCCATGAACCGCTGAGAGGTCAGGCGGTAGCGGTTTCTTCCGCCGGCACTTCCACCGAACTGCGGATCAGGTGGTCGAAGGCCGACAGCGCGGCCTTGCTGCCTTCGCCCATGGCGATGACGATCTGCTTGTACGGCACGGTAGTGCAGTCGCCGGCGGCGAAGATGCCGTGGGCGGAGGTTTCGCCGCGGGCATTCACCTCGACTTCACCAAAGCGCGACAACTCGATCGTGCCCTTGAGGAAGTCGGTGTTGGGCAGCAAACCGATCTGCACAAAGGCGCCGGCCAGCTCGATGTTTTTCGACTCACCGGAGACGCGATCGGTGTACACCAGACCGGTCACGCGGTTGCCGTCGCCGGTCACCTCGGTGGTCTGAGCACTGAGGATCACGGTAACGTTCGGCAGGCTCTTGAGCTTGGCCTGCAGCACGGCGTCGGCGCGCAGCTTGCTGTCGTACTCGAGCAGGGTGACTTTGCCGACGATGCCGGCGAGGTCGATGGCGGCTTCGACACCCGAGTTGCCGCCGCCGATCACGGCCACGTGCTTGCCCTTGAACAGCGGGCCGTCGCAGTGCGGGCAGTAAGCCACGCCGCGGCCGCGGTATTCACGCTCGCCCGTCACGCCCAGCTCTTTCCAGCGTGCGCCGGTGGCAAGAATGACGCTGCGGCTTTTCAGCACGGCACCGTTGGACAAGGTGATTTCAGCGTAACCACCCACCTTGTCAGCAGGCACCAGTTTGTCGGCGCGCTGCAAGTTCATGACGTCGACGTCATATTCCTTGACGTGCTCTTCCAGCGCAGCGACCAGCTTGGGGCCTTCGGTGGCTTTGACCGAGATGAAGTTCTCGATGGCCATCGTGTCCATGACCTGGCCACCGAAGCGCTCGGCCACGATGCCGGTGCGAATGCCCTTGCGTGCGGCGTAGATGGCAGCCGACGCACCGGCCGGACCACCGCCGACGATGAGCACGTCGTACGGTTCTTTCTCGGACAGCTTGGCTGCATCGCGTGCCGCCGCGCCGGTATCCACCTTGGCGAGAATCTCTTCCAGCGTAACGCGGCCGGCGCTGAACTCTTCGCCGTTGAGCAGCGTGGTGGGCACGGCCATGATGTTCTTCGACTCGACCTCTTCGCGGAACACGCCGCCATCCACCATGCTGTGGCGGATCTTCGGGTTGAGGATGGCCATCAGGTTGAGGGCCTGAACCACGTCCGGGCAGTTGTGGCACGACAGCGAGATGTAGGTGACGAACTCGAGCTCGGCATCCAGCGCCTTGATGGCTTCGATTGTGTCGGCGTCGACCTTGGCCGGGTAACCGCCCGATTGCAGCAGCGCGAGCACCAGCGAGGTGAACTCATGGCCCATCGGCAGCCCGGCAAAGCGCACGCCCATGTCGGTGCCGGCAGCGCTGACCGAGAAGGACGGCACACGCTCGCCATCGTTGCTGTCGGCACGACGGGCGCTGACATGGTCGGACAGCTCGGCGATTTCCTCGACCAGCTCAAGCACTTCGGCGGAGGTGCTGCTGTCGTCGACGAAGGCGACGAGTTCTACGTTTTCGTTGATGCGCTCAAGCAGAGTCTTGAGCTGGGCTTTCATGTTGGCGTCCAGCATGGTGGGCTCCTTGAAATTCTTCTGGATGGGTTGGTTTCCCCGGCTCATTCAGCAACGTCGTACCGGCGCTCCTGAATGAGCCGCCGCGAGGCGGCTCGGAGGCATGCCCGGCACCCTCGGTGCCGGGCAGCATCGAGTGGTACTTAGATCTTGCCGACCAGGTCCAGCGACGGAGCCAGGGTCTTCTCGCCTTCTTTCCACTTGGCCGGGCACACTTCGTTCGGGTGAGCAGCGACGTACTGGGCAGCTTTCAGCTTGCGCAGGGTCTCGGTCACGTCACGAGCGATGGCGTTGTCGTGGATTTCGAGGGTCTTGATGGTGCCTTCGGGATCGATCACGAAGGTGCCGCGCAGCGCCAGACCGGCTTCCGGAATGTGCACGCCGAAGGCGTTGGTCAGCTGGTGCGTCGGGTCGCCAACCAGCGGGAACTTCGCCTTGCCGACGGCCGGCGAGGTTTCATGCCACACCTTGTGCGAGAAGTGGGTGTCGGTGGTCACGATGTAGACCTCGGCACCAGCCTTCTGGAACTCGGCGTAGTTGTCCGCAGCGTCTTCGATTTCGGTCGGGCAGTTGAACGTGAAGGCAGCCGGCATGAAGATCAGCACAGACCACTTGCCCTTCAGGCTCTCTTCGGTAACGGTGACGAATTTACCGTTGTGGAACGCTTCGGCCTTGAACGGCTGGACCTTGGTGTTGATCAAGCTCATGAGAATCTCCTTTTCGAGGTTACTCGGTTGGTTGAAATCTTTCGTGGTCAGTTTCGACCGACAGGATGAAGTTTATTGCAGCGCACGATATTGGTTAAATGAATTGATCGTATTCATACGATAGTAATCGATTATCAACCAACATCATGTACAGCCACGCGGGACATGTCGTGGCGGTTCGGCGGATTTCAAGGGCAAACGGGCCGCTTGAAAACACAACGGCCCGGGAGGCCCCCGAGCCGTTTTAACAGATTCCGATGCATTGTCACGGTGTCTGCCTGGTCAAAACAACCTACGGCAGACCGCAGTGATCAACTCATCAGCGCCTTGACGTGTGCCTCGGTGCCGCTGGCCAGCCCGTCGAGGCTGTAGCCACCTTCGAGAATCGACACGATGCGCCCTTCGCAGCACTCTTCGGCCAATGCCTTGAGCTCTTCGGTGATCCAGCGGTAATCCTCGTCCTTGAAGTTGAGGCCGGCGAGCGGATCGAGCATGTGGGCGTCAAAACCGGCCGAGATGATGACCAGCTCGGGGTTGAACTCGCGCAGCTTCGGCAGCAACTCGGCCGTGACCTGACTGCGGAACACATCGGACGTGCAGCCCGGCGGCAGCGGCACGTTGACGATGTTGCCGGAGACGCCAGTTTCCGCACGCGAACCGGTGCCCGGATACAGCGGCGATTGGTGCGTGGAGCCGTAAAACAGCGCCGGATCGTTGTAGAAGGCGTCTTGCGTGCCATTGCCGTGGTGCACGTCGAAGTCGATGACGGCCACGCGTTCGAGCAGGTGGCGCTCTTTGGCGTACACCGCAGCGATGGCTGCCTGGTTGTAGATGCAGAAACCCATAGCGCGGTTCGGCGTGGCGTGGTGACCGCAGGGGCGGGTGGCGCAGAAGACGTTGTCGACTTCCTTGCTCATGACCTTGTCCACACCGGCACACGCGGCACCAACGCAACGCATGACAGCTTCGAGCGAGCCCGGCGACATCACCGTGTCACCACCGTCCAGCGGCATCGTGCCGTGGCGCGGGGAGATTTCCTCGACATCCGACACGTAGCCCTCGGTGTGAACCATCAACACCTGCTCGCGCGTACCGAGCGGCGCTTCGGCCCATTGCAGCTCAGAAAACTCGGGCTTCTGCAGGGCCGCGAGGACGGCTTTCAGACGCTCGGGCGACTCGGGATGACCGGCGCCGGGGCGATGTTCAAAACAGGCGGGGTGAGAGTAGATCAAGGTGCTCATGGTTTCCTCATACCGGGGAGCCGCGCATAGGCGGCTGACAAATCATTATACGGCGCCCCCGAAGGGCGGGGAAAACGCCACCAGGATGCGTCAGGATGCGTCGGGGTCGATCAGACGCTTGACCTCGCGGCTGGCACTGCGGCCGGCGGCTTCATGCACTTGCCGCAAACCCGCCGCAGAGGCTGACTGGCCCACTGCACGCAGGCCCAGGTAGTAGTCTGCAGACTTACCGATGGCATACGTCGCGATGGCGCTGGAACGTGCGCTCCAGGCAACGCCGGCAGTCTGCCCGATGAACGGAATCATCTTGCACACGGTGCGCCCCACAGTGTGGCCCACCATACCGCTGGCAATACCCGGCCCGAGCAGCGCAACGAATTCACGCGCCAGTTCGGTACTCCAGGCAATGCCGTGCAGCTCGGCCATTCGGCGCAGCATGCGCGCCTGCACGCTGGTGACGGCGATCAGATCGACCACAGGCAAAACGCCCAGCGCCGCGGCCGCGCGGCAGTGGCCCAGCACTTCACGCTCGGCAAGTCCTGCGCGCGCGCTTGCGGAAGCATCCGCGGTGACCGGAAAACGCACGGCGTCGGGCACATCGACCGCCTGCTCCTGTTCAGGAAGCGGATCAAGCAGAGCCTGCAGGAGGCGTTCGCGATAGGCGATTAGGCGATCGCGGCCGGGGATTTCCATGAAGAGACGCGGCGTTTCAAACGCCGTTTTCAGTTGCGTGCAGGAACGGACTCCGCGGCAGCCGCAGGGTTCGCATCAGCAACTTCTTTGGGAGGAGTTTCTTCGTTCTCGGCAGCACCGCCCGATTGAACGGCCTGAACGGCGCCCACGCCGACATCGCGAATGCGCGAGGCTGCCGAACGAGTGACATCGAAGATCTTGCGGGCTGCGTCTTCCGCAGCCTCCTTGGCATCACGGATCTCGCCGTCGGCTGCCGTGGTGTGAGACGGGAATACTCGGCCGACGCCGGTTTCAGCAGTGGATGAGGCTGCTTCAGCCGCCTGTGACGTCACTGGACGATCAGGTGCACATGCGACCAGCAACATCAGAAACGAGGCGGCCAGAAGTGCCGCTACGTTTTTCATCTTTACTTTCCTTGAAACTGAATTTGCACAGAATCAAACCTATGCTTTTTGTTCAGAAAATCAAGGTGAATTGGCCTTGATGCAACAAAGCGTTGCATTTAACCAACAAATAAATTCATACCGCATGAAAAAGGCCCGCTAGGCGGGCCTTTTCGAACCACTTCGAGCGTGCGCCCGAAATTACTTCACGCGGTTCTTGTACTCGTCCGTGCGGGTATCGATCTCGATCTTGTCGCCGATCTCGACGAAGGCCGGCACCATCAGCTCGAAGCCGGTGTTGATCTTGGCCGGCTTGAGCACCTTGCCCGAAGTATCGCCCTTGACGGCGGGCTCGGTATAGGTGACTTCCCGCACCACCGAGTTCGGTAGTTCAACGGAAATGGCCTTGCCGTTGTAGAACACCACTTCGCACTGCAGACCGTCTTCGAGGTACTTGAGCGCGTCGGTCATGTTCTCGGCTTCGACTTCGAACTGGTTGTACTCTTCATCCATGAAGACGTACATCGGGTCGGCAAAGTAGGAGTAGGTCACTTCCTTGCGATCGAGCACGACGATGTCGAATTTGTCGTCAGCCTTGTACACCGATTCAGAAGCCGAACCGTTGAGCAGGTTCTTGAGCTTCATCTTGACCACGGCGGAGTTGCGGCCGGATTTGTTGTACTCGGCCTTCTGCACGACCAGCGGGTCGCTACCCACCATGATGACGTTGCCGGAGCGGAGTTCCTGAGCGGTTTTCATGCTTGCTAGATTTCCTGGACAGGTGCGGGACGGCAACGACGCTAGATCGGGGCGGGCCGCGATTTTTCAAAAACCGTTGATTATACGCCCGTTTCCGAAAAGTTCACCAAGGCCGTCGCCAGATCGTCTTGTTCGGCAAGGTGAGTACTCCACTGCCTGCAGTGCTGCGCAAACACCGGCAGTACGCGGGAAAAAGCTCCCCAGGCCGAAACAATGTCGCCATTGGCGTTCCATGCTCGCCAGAATCGAACCACGGCGTCGGCCATGCTCGAATCGGCGTCCGCCAGGAAGCGCTGCAGAAACGCATCGAGTTTGAGCAGATGCGCTTCATCCTCTTGCCGATAGATGTGCCACACGAAGGGTCGAGCGGCCCAGTTGGCCCGGACCAGGGAATCTTCACCGCGCACGAAGTTGAGATCACACGCCCACAGCAAGCGGTCGTAATCATTCTGCGGGCAAAACGGGATCAAACCCGCTTGCAGATTGCCCTGACGCACGATTTTCCCCAGTTCAAGCCGCGAACGCCCGAAATATCGCGCCACATCGGGTACGACGCGCCCTTCCGGCACCAGCACCACCACTGGCCGATCACTGCCAGACCATGCACGCAGAAGGTGGCTCAACCCCGGTTGCTCGTAGCTGAACAGTGAAATGCAGAGGGCGTCAGGAGGTAACTCGTGCCCCAGGAGCTCGCTCAACATGCGGCGCTTGTCCGCAACCTCATGCAGAAAATCATCACGCAGCGCCAGAAGCGATGGCTCGCGCAGCAAGCCACCCGTGGCCGGAGTGAAACCGGGGAAGAAGAAGTGGCGCTGGAGAGGCAGGCGAGGGTGCGGAGACGGCATTCGGTGACATGCCTCGACCCACGATTCCGCGCTGAGGTATTCGAGATTGATCCACACCGGCGCTGCCGCGCGGCTGGCCATGGCCAGCAGGGCTTCTTCAGGCAGCTCGCACGCGAAGGCCTCAATCACCACATCGTCGTTGGCCACGCTGTGGAAAGGCGCTTGCCAACGCCGCACCATGACCCCTTCAAGTTGCTGCGCACCAAGCTCGGTCGATGTAGCCGGATGAAGTCGCTGCAACGCTGCGAGCTCATCGACCCACAACGTCACATGACGGCCATGGTGCGATGCAAGAGACCGCGCAAGACGCCAACAGACGCCGATATCCCCGAAGTTATCCACAACCCGGCAGAAGATGCTCCAGCGATCAGCAGGCCGGTGACCCAGCGTCGTCATGAAGGTTCCGATCCATTCGATGTGACCTCTGAAACCCTTATCCTGATTGGGATTTCACGGCATCACCGAATTCTGAAATACGCACCGAAAGTAATACTTTCAATCTCGCCGCACCAAAAACGGGATTCTTCGACCCTTCGCGCGTAAGGAAGTCAACAGAATTGTCCACAGACTGGAAAACGCCGCAAAACAGTGCGTTCGCTCCCCATTTCATGCACGAAAGATGAGCGTGCGCACCTCAATCGGTATCGAACCGGGCCAATTCGGCAAAATCCGCAGCGCTCATCCACCGCCAGTCGCCCGCCACCAGATCGTCCGGCAACTGCAGCCCACCCACCGCCGAGCGATGCAGGGTCTCAACGCGATTGCCCGCCGCACCGATCATGCGTCGAACCTGGTGGTACTTGCCTTCGGTAACCACCAGATCGATGCTCGACTCTCCCGTTGCATCACAGCGGTAGGCTTGAATCGGAGCAGGCTCATCATGCAACTGCACGCCGTCACGCAAGGCTTGCAGCAACTCATCATTGACCGCATGCCGCAAACCGACGTGGTAAAGCTTGGGAATGCGTTTCTTGCCGGAACTCCAAGTGTGGATGAACTGACCATCGTCGGACATCAACAGCAGGCCGGTGGTGTCCACATCCAGACGCCCGACCGGCTGCACGTTGCGCAGCGCAAACTGCGGCGGCAGCAACTCGAAAATCGATCGGTGGTGCTGGGGCTGACGCGAGCATTCGTAGTCCAACGGCTTGTGCAGCATCAGATACACGTGCTCATGCCACGGCCACACTTCGCCATCCACGACGAACTCGAGCCCGTCGGTATCGATCTCGGCAAAAGGGTCTTCGACGACTTCACCTTGGATCTCGACCAGACCGGCACGGATGATGGATCGGCACTCACGTCGGCTGCCGAAACCCTGGGACTGCAGGATGCGTTCAAGTTTCATGGCGCGCAGTTTATCGCGGCACGGCTTTAATAACTTCTGTATCCGCTGTGCGCGGGATGTGGACAAGTGCACGAAATGTGAGAGGGCGGGAATCGGGCCACAATCCCCACACAGCAGGGCCACCGTTTGCTAACGGGTTTACAAGATGTTCAAAGCCATGATTTAAATGGATAAAAACCTGTTATCCACAGAAACACGTCGTACACCATTATTACTATTGTTTTTAAAAGAAGATTGTTAACAACAAGACAGTTGAAGCATGTTGGCAGCCGGAAAACCGCAAACAACACACCCACGACAGCCTGTTAGACTGAACAGCGTCTGCTCTGGAGTGTCAGCTTGAAGTTCGAACACCTTGTAATCGTCAATGACCCGGATAACCCTCTGATCGAGGATCTGACCCGGGAACAACTGTGGTTCGGTTTGCTTTGCAGGGTGGAAAATCCGTCACCATTCCTGCCAGGGCTTGAAGCGTGTACGGTGATCGAACGCTTCGACGATGGTGTTCGGCGCGAACTGGATTTCGGCCAGTTGCGGATTCGTGACCGGGTCACCTTGGCGCCGATGGACTCGGTGGTGTTCGAGGCCGAGCAGACTGATCAGCATGCAGGCGGTACACTCACCATCCGCATCGAAGAGCCCGTGGTCAGCCAGTTGGTGTTGCGCTTCATCTATCGCACTACGCAGGCAGACAGCGAAGATGGCAACACGATGTACGCCGATCTGGTGAAATCGGCCTATGAGCAGTCGGATATCGATACCGTGCGAGTGATCCGCGAGATCGTTGCCGCCGGCCGGATGCAGTAACATCAACCACCCGCCAGACGGCGGGTGTTTTCAATTCGCGGAATTCTCCCCATGTGGTTCAGGAACCTTCAGCTTTATCGCCTGCCGGCGCCGTGGAACATCGACGCCGACGTCTTGCAGGAACAACTCGCCCGTCGCCGTTTTCAGCCCTGCGGTAGCCAGGATCAGGAAAGCCGCGGCTGGGTCGCCCCGTGCGGTGACGACGTTCTGGTGCACAGGGTAGGCACGCATTGGTTGATTGCGCTGGGTTTCGAGCAGCGCCTGTTGCCCTCTGCCGTGGTCAAGCAGGAAGCCGAAGAGCGCGCCGAGCATATCGCGGCAGAGCAGGGTTACAAGCCGGGGCGTAAGCAGATGAAGGAGCTGCGCGAGCAGATCCTGCAAGAGTTTCTGCCGCGGGCCTTCACGCGCCGCAGAAAGGTGTATGCATGGATCGACCCGGTGAACGGCTGGATGGGCATCGATGCGCCGAGTCAGACGCGTGCTGAAGACGTGCTGGGTGCATTGCGCGATTCGCTCGATGCCCTGCCGTTGGCACTGGTGCGCACCGAGCGCTCGCCCGGCTCAGCCATGGCCGATTGGTTGGCCGGCGGTGAAGCGCCGACTGGCTTCAGCATCGACCTTGATTGCGAGCTGCGCTCGATCACTGAAAGCAAGGCCGTGGTGCGCTACGTCAATCACGTACTGGATGGCGAAGAAATCCGTGGCCATCTGGCAGCCGGCAAGATGCCCACGCGTCTGGCACTCACCTTTGATGACCGCATCAGTTTCGTGCTGACTGACAAGCTCGAGATCAAGCGTGTCGATTTCCTGGATGTGGTGAAGGAAAAGGTCGAGGAATCAGGCGCTGAAGATGCACAGGCAATGTTTGATGCCTCGTTTGCGCTGATGACGGGCGAACTCGCACGCCTGCTGCCCGAACTGATGGGTGCCTTGGGTGGCGAGCTCGAAGCGGATCAGCCCTCGGGTGAGGCGAACACGAGTCAGCCCGGCTCCTCCGGTGTCCCGCCGTGGGAAGTGGCTGCTTGATCTAGCACGCGGTATTCAGGCGCTGAACGCCTGTATGCCGGTGATTGCCCGGCCCAGAATCAAGGCATGGATGTCGTGCGTCCCTTCGTAGGTGTTCACGACTTCCAGGTTGAGCATGTGGCGGATCACCGGGTATTCGTCCGAGATGCCGTTGCCGCCGAGCATGTCTCGTGCCGTACGTGCGATCTCCAGCGCTTTGCCGCACGAATTGCGTTTCATCATCGATGTCAGTTCGACGCTGGCCGTGCCTTGCTCGCGCATGCGGCCGAGCCGCAGGCAAGCCTGCAAACCGAGGCTGATTTCGGTGAGCATGTCGGCGAGTTTTTTCTGAACCAGTTGATTGGCCGCCAGTGGGCGGCCGAACTGGTGACGTTCCAGGACGTATTCGCGCGCCGTGCGGTAGCACGTCTCGGCGGCGCCGAGAGCACCCCAAGCGATCCCGTAGCGCGCAGAGTTCAAGCAGGTAAATGGGCCTTTCAAGCCGCGAACGTCTGCTAAAACGTTTTCATCCGGGCAAAAAACTTCATCCAGCACGATTTCGCCGGTGACAGACGTGCGCAGCCCCATCTTGCCGTGGAGCACGGGTGCCGAGAGGCCTTTCCAGCCTTTTTCAAGCACGAAGCCGCGGATGTCGTTGTCGTCATCCTTGGCCCACACCACGAATACATCGGCAATCGGGCTATTGGTGATCCAGGTCTTGGCCCCCGAGAGCAGCCACCCTCCGTCGGTGCGGCGGGCGCGGGTGACCATGCTGGAGGGGTCTGAGCCGTGATCGGGTTCGGTCAGGCCGAAGCAGCCGATCCATTCCCCGCTGGCCAGTTTCGGAAGATATCTGTGCTTGAGGGCGTCGGAACCGAAGCGGTGAATCGGCAGCGTGACTAGCGACGATTGCACACTCATCATCGACCGGAAGCCGGAGTCGACGCGTTCGACTTCACGCGCAATCAACCCGTAGGCGACGTAACCGAGGCCGGAACCACCGAATTCTTCAGGGATGGTGGCGCCGAGCAACCCCAACTCACCCATTTCGCTGAAGATCTCGCGGTCGCAGCGCTCTAGCCGGAACGCCTGCTGTACCCGTGGCAGAAGCTTTTCCTGGCAGTAGGTCTCGGCGGCGTCGCGGACCATGCGTTCGGTCTCGTCGAGTTGATCTTCGAGCCGAAGCGGGTCATCGCCATCGAAGATGGCACGTTGGGTGGCCATGGTCGAGCTCCTGTGCGGTGGAATGCGCAGGATCACGCTGGCTCAAGGCAGCGTCAAGCCACGGAAATCACGCACTGCGATCCATGCTTTCGGCCAGATAAAACCATTCGCGTCCAACTGCGGCAGCCGGGTTGGGGAACAGGATGAAGCCGTCTCGCTTGGCCAACACAGAGGTTCCGTCGGCTCGGTGTCCAATGACTTCCCCTCGACTAACCGCGTCGAAACTGTGCCAATCACGCGAGAATGTGTCGTCTTCGTTCGATAAATCGACCACATCGACCATGCGGATGTGTTGAGGTCTGCGCACTTCCCGAGGCATCGGTTCATCGATCATGCCGAAGAATGCCAAGGTGTTGAGGATGCAGTGGCGGGCCACCGCGATGGCAGCAGGGTCGTCATGCTGGCCGCATTCCACGGTGACGCCGTAGCCTCCTTGAGTACGCATGTATTCGGTTGTGCCGATGCCGTAGCCTGGGTCGCCACCTGCATCCGTTGCCTTGCGACGCTCAACGCCGCGCGCGTAGGTGTCGAGCCACCCGTCCACGAAGCGTTGAATGCCCAGATGTCGTGCAAAGGCGTGCTCTTTTTGCGAGTGTGCAAAGGGCTCGAGCTCGCCGTCGTTGTCATCGGGGCCCAGCATCACGAAGGGTTCGCCCGGCGTATGAAACGAATGCAGGTCTAGCAACACATCGTGATTCGCCAACAGCGGGCACAGCCAGTTGGCAATATGGTCTTCGAATTCCGCCGGATGATCGGTGGGCTGCAACTTGCGGTTGAGGTTGCGTTGACCCTCGCGTGTGCGTTGATGCCACGCCAGCGGGTTGGTCACGGGCACGAGCGTGAGGTGCCCTTTGCGAATCATCAGATCGTTGGCGTTAAGGGCGCTGAGTATTTGCTCGATGGCAACGCTACCGCAGACCTCGTTACCGTGAACTGCGCCGAGTATGATCAAGCGGGGGCCGGAATGAACGCCGCTGAAGCGGTGAGCCTTGAGCTCGAAATCGGTTAGCTGCAGGTGATATGTGGCTGGCGAAGTCATATCCAAGTGTTGTTACCGGATGTAGTTTTGTTGCACATCACAGCTGTGCAGGGAGCCATACTGAAGGTGACGCAATGATGCGATGGTGGCCGCACGCTGCCGTGCTGCGGATTTGCCCGGCCCGCGCCGCAATCAGGCGTCTGTCGGCTTGATTGCACCAAAGCCCTTCAGAGTCGTACGCTGGACGCCATGCTGCCGGATTTCGTTTGAATCACGAGCATTTGGTGAAGACATAGTATGCAACACAGCAGTTAGGCATGATTCCATGATCTCGGTATTCTGGGCTTGAAGTTCCAGTCCAAACCTTTTCTGCGGATGTTTCGCAAACAACTCGGAGGTAGCTCGAAATGCCCACCACCACCAAGAAACAAGCTGAAAACGTACATGGCACCGTAGATCAAGTCGCCGGCAAGCTTCATGAGGTCGTCGACAAGGCCGCCGAGAATCTGGGTACTGCCGAAGAGCGCGTACGCAGCGAAGCCAAAGTGGCTCGTGAGCGAGTGCGTGAAGGCAAGGAATACGCCTGCTCGCAGAGCCAAGAGCTCGTCGGCAAGGTGACCGAGTACGTGCGAGAGAACCCGCTGACGTCGCTGGGTATTGCATTCGTCGCTGGCAGCATCTTCTCCGCGCTCAATCGTCGTCGCTGATCGGCCGGATGGATCGCGCCGATCACGATCCCGTCGGTCCGGAGCAGCCCGGGCTTCCGCCCCCGGCCGCTTCCGCTCCTGACGGAGCGCCGTCCGAACGCGAGCTGATAGCCCGGCTCGGCGAACTCCGTGATGAGTTCGCCGGTTGGGTGGCTGAAGGCGCCCGTCTGTTGGGCGCCGAAAGCCGTTTGTTTGCCTCGTCGCTGCTGTTGATCGTCATTCTGGCGGTGACGGCAGGCTTCGTGGTTGCAGGGGCGCTGCTGTTTCTTGTCGGGGCGATCGTACTGTCGCTGATCGTGCACGCCGGGTTGGACCCTGCGCTTGCCGCCTTGCTCGCCTCGATCACGCTTTTCGGCGTGGCAGTGGGATGTTTCTTTGGTGTTCGTCGCTTGAAGCAGCATCTGCGATTCATCGAAAGTCGTCGCTTGCTGGCGCGTTTGAGCGGTAGTGATGGCCCGGATGCGGCAGGAGGAGAATCATGATCTCTGCACACCTCAAGCTGATTCGTGAAGTGTCGGCCCGCAGCGAGGACGTGGCCCTTCGACAACTGCGCCTTCGCCGCGACATTCATGCTTTCGGGGATGATGTTTACAAGTGCTTTGGTACGCCGAAGCTGTTGATCGGTGGTTTTGCGACCGGTTTCATGTTTGACCGTCTGCGCCCACATTGGCGGGGCATTCGCTCCGGCGGCGGTCTGGGCCTGACCGTGATCAAGCTCATTCCGCTTTTCCAACTGGCGTGGCAAGCTTTCGGTGCGAACTACACTGACTTAGAATAAGCTTTAGAATCAACCGGCTCGACGGAAGGTCAGGTTGAGTCGGCACTCACCCGTTTGCGGATGTACTCCCTGTTTCAGCGGCAGCACACCGTGATGATGTAGTCGCTCGCCACCGCCCCACACCACCACATCCCCATGATTCAAGCCCACTCGTTGAGTGGGCTCGCTTCGTTCACGCCCGCCGAACAGGAATACGGCCGGCAATCCGAGCGACACCGAAACGATCGGCCAGCGCAAGTCGCGTTCGTTGCGATCTTGATGCAGCGACATGCGCGCGCCTGGTTCGTAGCGGTTGATCAGGCACGCGTCGGGCACGAACTGCGTGAATCCCGCCTGGGCAGCCGCATCGCGCGCCAGGTGTTCGAATACGCCGGGCATGGGCGGCCAGTGTTTGCCGCCCAGTGGATCAATGGATGAATAACGGTAACCCGACGCGTCGGTGACCCAGCCGAGAGCCCCGCAGTTGCTCATGGCCACCGACATGCGGTGGCCACCGGGTGTGTGCATGTGGCGAAACGGTGCCTGTGCAGTGACATGGGTGATCGCTTGCAGCAGCGCTTTGGCATGCCGTGCGGCGAAGCCCGGCAACAGCACTGCGCCCTCAGCGAACCATATGGGCTCGGCGGGGATGTCGTCGAACAGGCCCAGGTTGCTCATGTCGAGCCAGCGTGTTTCAGATACACGTACAGCGCGGGCAATGTCTGGGCTTGATCAGCTCTCAGCCCAGCGGTGACGATGTCCTCGACGACGAAGCCATGCTGCCCGGCAAGTTGCCGGATGTAGGTTTCCGAGTGCGCATAGCGCAGCGTTGGCAACAGTACGAAGCTGTGGTCGCTGGTTGCACGCTCGAGTGTGAAGGCGAACACTCCGTCGGGAGCGAGGATGCGTTTTACGTGCGAGAAGGTTTCGGCTAGATCGCCAACGTAGATGAACACATCGGCGGCAATCACCAAGTCGGCGGGTTGCTCTTGCGCGCGCAGGAAGCCCGTCAGATCGTCGTGCGCCAGCGTGCGGTACGCGCCGCGCTTGCGGGCTTGTTCAAGCATGGCTGCGGAAAGATCAACGCCATCCAATGCCTCGGCGTGCGGGGCAATCAGCTCGCCACACAGGCCGGTGCCACAGCCGAGGTCGAGCACGCGCCGATATCGCCGACCGGCTTGGATGAGGGGCTGCAACAGGCGTTCATGACCGCGGTAGCCGAGTTGTTCCACCAGGTGATGATCGAAATCACTGGAGTATTCGTCGAAGAGTGATTCGACGAACACGCGCGGGGGTGCCGCAAGCGTTTTTCCGCTGGCCGCGGCAAGGTAATACTGATGCAGGTCCGGGTCAGCACCCCCATCGATGGCTCGCCGGAAGCTTTCAGCCGCTTCTTCAAGCCGGCCGAGGTCTCGCAGCACGTTGCCTCGCACGCTCCACGCCTCTGCCAGATATTCTTCTTCCGCCAAGGCGCGATCGAGCGCCAGCAATGCATCCGGCAGGCGCCCTGTGCGGCCGAGCGAACGCCCCAGGGCGAGCCATGCGGAGGCACCACCGTCGAATTCCACCAGACCCCGTTCCAGCGCCTCTGCGGCGGCTTCCCAGTTGCCGAGGCATTCGTGCGACAAGCCGAGGCAGACGCGTGCTTCGTGATGCGCCGGATCGGCATCGAGCGCTTTTTGCAGCACTTCAATGGCGCGCGGCCAGTTGCCGAGCTTGAACAGCGTGATGCCGAGGTTGCCCAACACCGATGGCCGCCCTGGCGCGAGCTCCAGAGCTGCGTCGAAGTTGGCACAGGCTTGCTGCAGACGCCCGGATTCGTAGTCGGCAATACCGGCAAGAAAGTATTCCCGGGCGCGTTCGAGGGTGTCGGTCATCGAATCGTCCTGAAAGACATGGCGTCGTGCAGCATGCTGCAGCGGGCCGGATCGAAGCAAGCCCGGTGGTGGAATAGTGGCGTTTTCGAGGTGATTTGCTGCGCCGCGCAATGGAGGCATCGCATAGAATTGCCTCAGATTCTCTATACGGAAGCGAACATGAGCACGGCCAGTCATCCCGACAAGAAAGGCGATGCCTTGAAGCAGCAACGCTTCAAGATGCTGGAAGACATCGCCAATGAAATTTCCGGTGATGACATCGTGTTTCCGACCGCATTCGATGCGGTACTGAAGCTGCGCGACGCCTTGCGCGACCCCGATGTTTCAGTCGATCGAATCGTCGGTCTGATCACCACCGAACCACTCATCTGCGCCCGCCTGATGCATCAGGCCAACTCCGCTGCCGAAGGGGCCAACCGCCCGGTGGCGGAAGTCTCCGGGGCCATCAAGCGTCTGGGCATCAATGCAGTGCGCAACGTGGCACTGACCATCGCCATGAACCAGCTCGTACGCGCGAAAGAGCTGGTGCGCTTCAAGGATCTGTCGCGCCAGTTGTGGCTGCATTCCCTGCACGCCGCTGCCGCGGCCGAGGTGCTGGCGCGCGAGCTGGCACCACGAGTGCAAGCGGAGGAGGCCATGTTTGCCGGCCTCGTCCATGATCTGGGTGCGTTTTACATGCTCTACCGTGCGGCTCAATATGAAGAGCTTCGCGAGCGGCCCGACACCGTGCGCCATCTCATCGTGCAGTGGCACGAGAGCATCGGTGAATCCTTGCTGCATGCGCTGCAGTTGCCCGAGCATGTGGTTGTCTCGGTACGTGACCATGACCAGCCACGTGAGCCCATGCTGGATGCACCGCGCAACCTGCAGGAGGTGGTGTATGCCGCCAACGTGCTCGCAGGCGGCAGCATGGAGTGGGCAGACGACGGCACGGAACGCGTGCTCGGTGAGCCTTTGCTGGCACTCGCCCCGCGCATTGAGGAACGTCTGGCCGAGCTCAAGCGCGAGTACGCCAACTGATCAGCGGCGCAGGCTGAACCAGGCCGCCACGGCCACCGGGGCGCCCAGCCCGACCCACGCCGCCACATCGCCGATGCCGTCGAACACCAAGCCGATGACAAGGCCTGCCGCCGTCAGGGCTCCGAGGACCGCGGGCCACAACCAGAGTGTCTTCATGCGCGCACCCGGTTCGAAAATGCGGCCTCGGTGTTTCGTGTGGCGTGTTTCTTCCACCACAGGTACAGCCCGCTGCCCAGGACGATGATGGTCAGCAGATCGAGCAGGGCCCACAGGATCTTCAACGGCAATCCGCCGTAATCGCCGAAGTGCAGCGGCTCGGACAGCATGAAGGCGGTGACGTACCACGGGCGTGCCGAGGCTTCGAGCACTTCTCCGCGTTCGATGTCCACCAGCAGCGCACGTGTCATGCGTGAGGTCAGCGGCGTGTCACCGCGCAGCATCATGGCGTAGTGCTCCGGTGTGGCGCGCAGGGTTCCGGGGAAGGCGATCATGTCCACTTCCATGCCGGGCGCTGCAGCAAGCACGCGCGTGAGTGCGCTCTGCAGGCTGCCGTCGGCGGCCGGGGCGATGCGCGAGTCAGGTGGCATCAGCGTCTGGGCGTTGCCCGATTGCAGAATGGCGATCTGGTCGCGCTGCCAGGCTTGCAGGATGAGGTCGGCCCAGGTGTTCACCACCCCCGTGAAGCCCACCACCAGCGCCCACACCAGCGTCACGATGCCGATCAGGTTGTGCAGGTCCAGCCAGCGCGTTTGCCGGCGTTGCGTGCGTACCGTGCCGAAGTCGAGACGCCGCATGAACGGGGCGTACAACACCGCGCCGGACACCAGCGCAACGATCAGCAGCAGGCCCATTGCGCCCAGAAACAGCTTGCCCGGCAGCCCGGCGTACATGTCGACATGCAGGCGATACATGAAGCTCATGAAGCCTTCGCCGAAGTTCGGCTCGCCCAGCACTTCGGCCGTGCGTCCATCGACGTAGGCGAAGCGGGCGAGGCGCTCGTCGGTATCCACGCGCGTGTCGAGCTTGGCCAGCCACAGATCGGGCTCGTCGTCTCCGGCAAACAGGTACAGCGGCACCAGGCCGGGGTGATGTGCCGTTGCGGCGGCGACCACGTCGTCGATGGCGGCCTGCGATGAGCCATCGGCCAACTGCGGCATTTCCACTTCCGCACCGGTCAGGTGGTCGATCTCGTGCGAAAAGATCAACGGCAGCCCGGTGAGGCACAGCAACAGCATGAACACGGTGCACACCAGGCTCGACCACTTGTGCACCCAACTCCAGCGACGCAGGGTGACCGCCTCCATCAGAAGTCGAAGCTCGCGGTGAGACTGACGGTGCGCGGAGCGCCCAGCACGAGATAGTTCGCACCCGGAAAGCCGCCTGCCGAGGCCCAGTAATCACGGTTGGTGAGGTTGTCGATGCGCGCGCGCAGCGTCATGACCTGTCCGCCGATGTCGGTGATGTAGCGTGCGCCGACATCGAAGCGTGTCCATGCCGGGATGCTGTGAGCATTGTCGGCGTTGATGTACTGGCTGGAGGTGTGGATGGCGCGGCCGGTCAGGGTCAGGCCGGGGGCACCGGGCACGTCCCACTCAAGGCCGAGGTTGGCCTGGAGATCCGGGATGCCGACGGCGTCATTGCCGTCTTGGGCGCCGCCGGCGGTCTTGCGCAGTTTGGCATCGAGCAGTGTCACGCCACCGAGTACGCGCAAGCGTTCGGTGGCTTGGCCATACATGGTGAGTTCCAGGCCTTGGTTGCGTTGCTCGCCGTCTTGGGAAAAGACAAGGTTTTCAATTTTGGAGAACGGTCTGTCGGTGGTGAAGTACGCAAGGCTGCCACCAATGCGGCCACCATCGTATTTGGCGCCGACTTCCTTTTGTTTGGAGACGTACGGTGCGAAGACTTCACCGGCGTTTGTCACTGGCAGCGAGTTACTGGTGGCCGGGGCAATGTCACCTTTGACCAAGGCTTCAGCGTAGTTCGCGTAGAGCGAAACCTGCGGGTTGAGCTTGAACAGCACCGCAGCCATTGGCGTGACTTTGGATTCGTCGTATTTCGAGGTTCTTGCCCCGCTGGTGTAGTTGTAACCACGCGCGATCAAGGTCTGGTGACGGGCACCAAGCGTGATGAGCAGGCGGTCGTCCATGAATCCGAGGGTGTCGGCAATGGCAACGCTGCGGGTGTTGATGCGTTCGGTAACGTGGGGCGAAGACATCGATCCACCGAAGGACGTGGTGACAGGCATCGGGACGACATCGATCGGGTCATACAGGTCGCTGACGACGGTGCCGCCCGCGGAGCTTGCATAGGCATTTCGCGAGCTCATGCTGAAGACGTTGGCGGATGCTACCCATTGATGCGAGACGCTGCCCGTCGTCAGGCGGCCGCGTATGCCGACTTCACCAGTGCGAACATCATCTTCACGGACGTTGTCGAAGCGATTGGCCGTCGTGGTTCCGTCTGGCGCAGCTCGGGGGTTGGAGAGCCGGTTCTTTTCGTCGCCGCGGCGCATGCCGGCGGCTGCCCATGTGGTCACGTCGTCATTCAGATCGAATTCGCCGCGGAAGGTGGCGAAGGTCTGTCGCTCTTTGGAGTACGTCCACGGTTGGGCAAAGTTGCTGTCGGCATCCGGCGCTTTGGGCGCACGACCGGTCGGGGTGACGCTCGGGCGAGGTTGGTCGATATCGTGATCCTGATAGCCGATGTCAGCGGACAGGCGATAGTTGGCGCCGCGGTGATCGAGGCCGATGGCGACCACATCAAGTCGTCGTTTCTCGTCGTCGATGGCTGTATTGCCATCGCGGCGCGCAACGTTGATTCGGATCCCGTTGGCGTCGTCGGGCCCGAAGCGTCGGCCGACGTCGGCCGCCACATAGCCTTGGCCACCACTCTCGATACCCGTGGTGAGGCGCGTCAGCGGCTCGTTTGGCGCGCGTTTGGGCAGCAGATTGACCGAGCCGCCGATACCGCTGCCGCCGGGTGCGGCACCGTTGATGAAAGCATTCGCACCACGCAGCACTTCAACGCGCTCGAGCAGTTCGGTGGCCACGTACTGACGTGGCAGCAGTCCGTACAGGCCGTTGTACGACATGTCGTCGGAGAACACCGGGAAACCGCGGATGACGTACAGCTCCTGGAAGTTGCCGAAGCCGCGCGCGGTGCGCACGGAGGCATCGTTCTGCATCACGTCCGACACGTTGCGCGCCTGCTGATCCTGTATCAGTTCGCTGGTGTAGGCGTTGGCATTGAACGGTGTTTCCATGGTGTCCCGGTTGCCGAGCAAACCGACGCGTCCGCCACGCGCCACCTGACCGCCCGCATAGGGGGCCGGTAGCCCCTCGGCCGAGGCATCGGCACTGGCGCCTACCGTAACGGTGTCCAGCACGGCAGGCGCGTCGCTACTGACTTCTTGAGGCGACTGAGCCAGGACCGCATGACTCAGAGCGAGGGTGATGGCAAACACGCTCGGGCGGAGTCCGCGCAGTGGGAATGAATAGGGGCGCATCAAGACAATCTCCCGGACATGAGCAAAGAATAAATACGATAATAATAATGATTCGCAATAGATAAGCAGTATAGCAAGGGGTTCGGGGAGGGATCAGGCCGTGCCCCGGAGTGTCGACTTATCGCATCAGTTATTTAGTAAATGATAACTGTTCGCGTTATTATGCGGCTCTGTCGATTCAAGCTGAGCTCATTGCGTGCTGCCCCGCTCCCCCCGAATCCTGATCGTGGAAGATGATCCGACGCTGCTTGATCAGTTACGCAGTTTGTTGATCCAACACGGTCTGTGTGCCGAGACCGCGAATTGCGGTGAAGTCGGGCTGCAGCGTGCCCTGCAGGAAGACTTTGCCCTCGTGTTGCTCGATGTGCGCTTGCCGGACACCAGCGGTTTCGATGTGCTGCGCCGCCTGCGGCTGTGTCGTCAAACGCCGGTGATCATGTTGACCGCCTGCGGGGCTGAAGAAGAACGGATCCGTGGTTTACGCCACGGCGCAGATGACTACCTGTCAAAGCCGTTCAACCTCATCGAGCTGCAGTTGCGCATTGATGCGGTATTGCGTCGTACGCAGATCAGCGTGGCGCCGGTGGCACAGCCTGCCTTGTTGCAGCTGGATGAACTTCAGCTTGAGCGTGCTCCGCAGCGGGTCAGTGTCAGCGGGCGGGTTGTCCAACTCACGCCCTTGCAGTTTCGCCTGCTCTGGCATCTGGTCACGCATCGGGGCGAGGCACTGACCAAGCCGTATTTGTATCGCGCCGTGCTGGAGCGCAACTTCAGCCGGTATGACCGCAGTCTCGACATGCACATCAGTCGCATCCGCAGGAGGCTGACGGAGGCTGGCATGCGTCTCGATCGACTGAGCACGGTGCACGGTCGCGGCTACGTTTTCGAATGAAGCGTCCTCTTTTCTGGCGGCTTTGGATGACGGTGGCTGTCGGTACGGTGGCCCTGTTCTGGGGGATCACGCATGTCGCCACGCACACCGAGGAGGTGATGAGCCACATTGCGCCCGAGCACCAGCGCGCGTTGCTGCAATACGGCGCTCAGGCTGAAGCCCTGCTCGCGGCAGGGGACGAACAAGCGCTTGAGCGTTGGCTGACTGAGTTGCAGGCGCGTGAGCAGACCTGGGCAGCCATCGTGCGGGCCGAGGCGCATCCCGTGGCGGGTAGTGTACTCACGGACCGCTTCGAGCAAGGCTTTGTGCTGGGGCGAGATGTGGCGTGGAAGATTCACCTGTACTTTGCCGAAAACCCGATCATGGAGGTCGCGTTCTCGGATGGCCGCACGCGCTTCCTGATCCAGTTGCCACAGCGCATGCGGCCGGGTGCCGGGTGGACCGCGCTGCGGCTGACGATTCACCTAGTGTTGCCGTCGTTGCTGCTGCTGGCGGTGTGCATCTGGCTCTATCGCCAGTTGATGCGCCCTCTGAGCCGATTGGAACACGCAGCGCATGCCTTCAGTGCCGGACACTATGATGTGCGCGCTTCCGATGGCGCGGCGCGCGATGAGTTGTCGCGCGTGGCCAGGGCTTTTGATGACATGGCCCAGCGCACTGCGCAATTGATTGCCTCGCAACGGCAGCGTCTGGCTGACCTCTCTCACGAATTGCGGACACCGCTGACGCGCATCGAGATGGCTACCGAGCTGGCCATGCAGCAGCAAGGCGAAGATGCTCTGCTCACGCGCATTCGCGACGACAGTTTGGCCATGCGGCGCTTGGTGGAAGACGCACTGACCCTGAGTTGGCTGGAGAACGAAACGCCGCAGGTGCGCGACGAATCCGTCGATCTCACTTCCTTGCTCGACAGCCTGCTTGAGGACGCGCGTTTCGAATACCCCGACCGGCAGGTGATGGCCGAGCTTCCGGACGAGGCCACCGCACAAGCTTCGGACCACCGTCTGCTTGCTCAAGCGCTGGAAAACGTGATTCGAAACGCCTTGGCTCACACACCCGTCGGCGGCGGCGTGAGGCTTCGGCTGGAAGAAGTGGCGGATGGCTTCATCATCACTGTTGAAGACCAGGGGCCGGGAGTGCCTGCGGCACTGTTGGAGCGAATCTTCGAGCCGTTCTTCCGGGTGCCCGAGCAAGCCGGGGAGCGCAACGGTTTCGGCCTGGGCCTCGCGCTGGCCCGCCGCCAGTTGGGCGCTGTGGGGGGCAGCATCGTGGCGACGAACCGCCCGGAAGGTGGATTGCGCATGACGATGAAACTCCCGTTGCGTTCAGCAGAAACTGCGTAACAGATGTAAAAGCGCTCGTTCCGTACCGGCCATGTAATGAGAATCTTTCTCAATTTGTTACCTGACCGAGAGGAATTCATGCACGCTCTGTTTTCGCCCCGCCCACTGGTCGTCGCTCTTGCCGTGGCAGGACTGGCCCCTTTGTCGCATTCGCTGGCGGCTGACACGTCCGACGAGGCGAAGCAACTCGCCACCGTGAATGTGGTGGCTCAGAGCGGGCGCAATGTCGTGGGGGTGGCGCAGGCCGATGAACTCGAACGCTATCAGGCGACC
Source organism: Pseudazoarcus sp. NS20 (assembly GCF_059703745.1). Classification (NCBI taxonomy): domain Bacteria; kingdom Pseudomonadati; phylum Pseudomonadota; class Betaproteobacteria; order Rhodocyclales; family Zoogloeaceae; genus Pseudazoarcus; species Pseudazoarcus sp. NS20. The sequence goes on along the minus strand of NZ_BAAKIY010000001.1, from coordinate 542,183 downwards.
GACCTTGAAGACGTGTTCTCGGGCCAGCCCGAGGTGTCCGTTGGCGGGGGCCACGGCGTTGCCCAGAAGGTATATGTGCGCGGTGTCGAAGACACCCTGTTCAACGTTTCCATCGATGGCGCGGTGCAGGCCGGTCAGGTCTTTCACCACACCGGTCGCATCAGCATCGAGCCGGAGCTGATCAAGCGGGTGACGGTGCAATCCGGCGCTGGCGACGCGTTGGGCGGGCCGGGGGCGCTCGGGGGCGTCGTGCGCTTCGTCACCAAGGATCCGACCGATCTGCTGCGCCCCGATGAACGCATCGGGGCACTGTTGAAGGCCACCTATTTCAGCAATGGCGAGGGTTTCAAGCTCAGTTCCAACGTCTTTGGCCGGCTCGGCAATCAGTGGTCGGCGATGGTTTCGGCCACGCATCAGGATCGTAATGACTACAAGGATGGCGGCGGCGACACCGTGCCCACCACACGCTCACGCCAGGATCTGGGCTTTCTCAAGCTCGTGGGTCAGCTCACCGACGATCAGACTCTGCGTCTGAGCTACGAGCGTCGCGAAGATCGCGGCGTGCGCACACACCGTCCGCAGTGGGTGCCGAGCAGTTTCAACCTGGCTTATCCGCTCGAGAGCGTGCGCGAAACGTGGACGGCGAACTACGCCTGGCGCCCGGCGGACAACAACCTCGTGGATATCGACGCCACGCTGTATCACACCGAAATCTCGTTGGAGCAGGACGTTTTCGACCGCTGGGGCGTGTACAACGGTGCAGTCAATTCGGTGGGTTTCGACCTGCGCAACACCAGCCGTATCGGCTCGCACAAACTGACTTACGGTGTTGATCATCGGCGCGATCGTGTTCTCGCGGGGCCGGCGGGCGATCCGTCGGAAAGGAAAGAGCGCGGCACGGTCACCGGCTTGTACGTTCAGGACAGCATCGATCTCAGTTCGCGGCTGAACCTGGGCCTGGGGGTGCGCTACGACCGCTACGGACTCAAGGACGGCGACGGCCAGAATTTTTCCGACAGCGGCTTCAGCCCCAACGCCAATCTGAGCTTTGCAGCCACGCCTGAGCTGACCTTGTTTGCCGGCCATACGCGTGCGCTGCGAGGCGTGGAGATTCGTGACGCCTTCAAGCTCGACGGCTTCTCCAATGCGCCCGATCTGGATTCCGAGAAAGCGCGCAGCACCGAGATCGGCCTCGATTTCCAGCGCGGCGGGCTGACGCTGGGGGCGAAGGCCTACCGCACGGTGATTGCCGATGCCATCTCCGACCCGATCGGCAACCCGCGGCTGTACGTCAACGTCGGGGATGTGCGCTCACGCGGGTATGTGCTCAACGCCGCCTATCAATGGACGCAATTGGCGGTCGGCGCGAGCTTTCATCACAACGATTCGCGCCTGGATGGCGAGCGCCTGAACGTCTACGAGCACAACGGCCTCGGCACCAGCATCGGTGACAGTCTCACGCTGCATGCCGATTACACGATGCTCAGCGGCATGCAGTTGGGTTGGCAGGGGCGTTTCGTGCGCGGTCTGGATGGCTTGCGTACCGGGGTCGGTACGATCGACAAGCCGGGCTACGCGGTGCATGACGTGTATGCGCGCTGGAGTCCGGCCAATCTGCGCGATCTGAGCCTGTCGCTTACGGTCAAGAACCTTCTCGACAAGAACTACCTTGACCATGCCACCAACGAAAACTTCGAGGGCATTCCGGGTTACGAAGGCATCGTGGGGTCGAAAGAGGCCGGTCGCGAGCTGAGAGTCAGCGTGGCGTACCGCTTCTGAGTGCCGGGCGGAGAGGGCCGCCGCGTCGATCGGGACCCGGCGCCGTCAACCCGCCCTGCCAGCGCGATTCACAGTGGCCGCACAAGAACGCGCCGGCATGTTTGCGTCGTCGCTCCAGCTTGCGGTAGCAGTGCGCGCAGATGCTCTGCATGGGCGATTCGCTCCAGGGTTGGTCAAGGAGTGAATCTAAGGCGGCTCGGTTACTGTGAAATGAAAGCCGCATTTGCAGGTTTCCGGCAGGTGCGTGCCAGGTATGCGGCCGACTCGGTCGATCACCGTCGGGCCGACAACATCGCGCCAAGCGACACCAGCACCAGCCCGGCCACCACCATCACCGTGAGCGGCTCATCCAGCAGCAACCACGCGCCGAGTGCCGATGCGCCCGGCACGATGGCCAGCGTCATCGAGGCGCGATACACGCCGATGGTCTGACAGGCATAGGTGTACATCGCGCCGGCCACCAACGCCGCAACCACCCCTTGGTATCCAGCCTGCAACAGAATCTCGTTGGTCGGTGCCATGGTGATGTTCTGCGGCAACCACAGCAGATACACCGGCATGTACGTCAGCAATGAAAACACTGCGATGCCCGCGATGGCGCTGCTTGGCGGCACCTGCCAACGCCGCGCCAACACTCCGAAGACGGCCCACACCAGCGCGGCGCTGAGAAACAGCACATCACCGATCCACACGCTGGATGCGCCTACGTCGGTCAGGCTACGCCCGGCAATCAACAGCAGGCCGGCGGCACTGAAGGCGAGGGGGAGGAAACTGCGGCCGGACAGCTGGAAGCCGGTCGTCGCCGCGATGATGATCACCGTCCAGAACGGAATGCCGCCGTTGATGAATACCCCGGCATGCGCCGTGGGCGCATAGGAGAACCCCACGTAGGCCAGCACCGAGTAGCTCACCCCGGCCAGCATGGCCAGCACGAAATAGCGTGGGTACTGCGCCAACGGCACCATGCGCAGAAAGAACGGCAGCGCCAGCAGACCCGACACCCCGAAGCGCAGCGCGGCAATGTCGTATGGCGTCAGCGATCCGGTCGTGCCAGCGCGCGAAACGATGTTGAAGCCCGACCAGCACAGCACCACCACCCCGGCCGCGAGCAGGCCTTTGGTGTGGGTAGAGAGACCGTCTTGGTCTTGATCGGCGAGTGACAAAGCATGCTCCGGTGGGTGAATCGCGACCGTTTACATGCAAAACGAGCGATCACGAGAAGCACGCATTCTGCCTTGCACGGCCCTTTTGAACGCCTGAAAGCTGCTTGCGCCTGACGGACCTGAATTTGCGTGAGCTGCCCTGGCGGCGCACAGCGTATTCGCTGCGGTGCCTTCAAACGGCGTGCGGGGTGATGCTGTTCAGCATAGCGAGCCCGAGAAGAGGCTGCGGCAGCCGAGCTCACCGTCAGCGGACGGCGTCGAACGGCTCAATGCGCGTGATCTCGATGCGACGCCCGCGTTCACGGCTGAAGCTGAATGTGCCGACGATGCTCACTTCGCGGTCCAGGTGGGGCGAGATCAGTTCGTTCGGGCTCAATCCGATGCGATTTACCCGCTCATCTTCGAGCCAGTAGTGCAGCGGCTGATTGAAGCTGCGGACCATGCCGCGGGCGCGTACGGTCTTGCCGTCGTAGGCGTGGGGATGTGCGGAGAGTTCAGCGACAGCCACATCGGTTGGGGAGTTGCTGCCGCAACTGGCGAGGGTCATCAGGCTAACGGCGGCGATGGCGGCGAGCTTCATGGGCGGCGATGTGTTGAATGCACGGTGGACTCTACCGGTGCCCCGTCCCCCTACGCCAGAGCCATTAGACGTGAGTTGCTGTTTCGCCGGTGAGCTTCAGGAGTGGCTCGGTTGAAACCGGCGTGCCTCAGATGAAGCGTGTCCGCGCGAGGTTAGGTGCTGAATGGCCTCGCCGTGTGACACAGATCAGGCACCCCTTAGTGAAAAAAAACGCCTGGAGACTCCAGGCGTTTTAGTGAGGCGTAGCCGCTGGACTCAGCGGCTACTTGAGCGATGCATGTCGCTCAAACGTCGATGTTGCGTGCATACACCGCATTACCTTCGATGAAGGCGCGGCGTGGTTCGACGTTGTCGCCCATGAGGGTGGTGAAGATCTCGTCGGCCGAGATGGCGTCTTCGATCTGCACGCGCAGCAGGCGGCGCACGGCGGGGTCCATGGTGGTTTCCCACAACTGCTCGGGGTTCATTTCGCCCAGACCCTTGTAGCGCTGCTTGCTGAGGTTGCGCTCGACTTCGTTCAGCAGCCAGCGGATGGCGTCGGCGAAGCGGGTGACGGGCTGGCTCTTCTCGCCGCGGCGGATTTCGGCGCCGGAGCCGATGAGGTCGGCGATGGATTCCGAGGCGGTGCGGATGCTGCGGTAGTCGCCCGAGAGCAGGAAGTCTTCCTCGATGGCGGTGACGCGGCGGTTACCGTGGTACATGCGCTCGATGGCCAGACGCCAGGTTTCGCGTTCTTCGTCGTATTCGGCGAAGACGCGGATGTCGTCCGACACGTGCGGGGCGATGGCGGCTGCCGAGGCCTTGGCAGCCTCTTCGGATTCGAGGCTGACGGCGACGTTGCGCGCGAGCATGGCGTGCAGCACGGCCGGGTCGATATAGGCGGCGAGGCGGTTGATGACGGCTTCGGCCAGCAGGTAGCTGCGGGCGAGGCCGGCGAGGGCTTCGTCGACGATCGGGGTGGCATCGCTGCGCGGCAGCAGTGAGGCGTTGTCGAGGGCGAGCTTGAGCAAGTGCTGGTTGAGCTCGTTGTCGTCCTTGATGTAGTGCTCGGTCTTGCCGTGCTTGATCTTGTAAAGCGGCGGCTGGGCGATGTAGATGTGGCCGCGCTCGACCAGCTCGGGCATCTGACGGTAGAAGAAGGTCAGCAGCAGCGTGCGGATGTGGGCGCCGTCGACGTCGGCGTCGGTCATGATGATGATGCGGTGGTAACGCAGCTTCTCGGGCTTGTAGTCGTCCTTGCCGATGCCGGTGCCGAGCGCGGTGATCATGGTGGCGATCTCCTGGCTCTGCAGCAGCTTGTCGAAGCGGGCCTTTTCGACGTTGAGGATCTTGCCCTTGAGCGGCAGGATGGCCTGGAACTTGCGGTCGCGGCCCTGCTTGGCGGAGCCGCCGGCGGAGTCACCCTCGACCAGGTAGATTTCGCACTGCGCGGGGTCTTTCTCCTGGCAGTCGGCGAGCTTGCCGGGCAGGCCGACGCCATCCAGCAGGCCCTTGCGGCGGGTCATTTCGCGCGCCTTGCGGGCGGCGTCGCGCGCACGCGCGGCTTCGACGATCTTGCCGCAGATGGTACGGGCGTCGATGGGGTTTTCGAGCAGGAAGTCAGCCAGCTTGTTGGCCACCACTTCTTCCACTGCCGGGCGGGCTTCGCTCGAAACCAGCTTCATCTTGGTCTGGCTGGCGAACTTGGGGTCGGGCATTTTCACCGACAGCACGCAGGCCAGGCCCTCGCGCATGTCGTCGCCGGAGATGTCGACTTTGGCCTTCTTGGCGATTTCGTGTTCTTCGATGTACTTGTTCATGATGCGCGTCATCGCTGCGCGCAGGCCGGTGAGGTGGGTGCCGCCATCCGCTTGCGGGATGTTGTTGGTGAAGCACAGCACCTGCTCGGCGTAGGAGTCGTTCCACTGCATGGCCACTTCCACCGACAGCTCGGCCTCGCCGGTGGGCGTCGGGATCATGGTGGTGCCTTCGGCATGGAAGATGCCGGGGTGCAGCACGCTTTTGCTGCGGTTGATGAACTCGACGAAGCCCTTCACGCCGCCGGCGAAGGCGAAGTTTTCTTCTTTGCCGTTGCGCTGGTCGACCAGGCGGATGGCTACGCCGTTGTTCAGGAAAGACAGCTCGCGCAGACGCTTGGCGAGGATTTCGTAGTGGAATTCGATGTCGCCGAAGATCTCTTCGTCGGCCAGGAAGTGCACTTCGGTGCCGCGCTTGGTGGTCTCGCCGACCACGCGCATGGGGCTGGTCTCGACGCCGTCGACCACTTCGATGACGCGATCCTGCGGCACGCCGCGGTGGAATTCGAGCAGGTGCTTCTTGCCGTCGCGGCGGATCGACAGGCGCAGCCATTTGGACAACGCGTTGACGCACGACACGCCGACGCCGTGCAGGCCGCCGGACACCTTGTAGCTGTTCTGGTTGAACTTGCCGCCGGCGTGCAGCACGCACATGACGATTTCAGCGGCCGAGCGCTTGGGCTCGTTCTTGTCGTCCATCTTCACGCCGACCGGAATGCCGCGGCCGTTGTCGGTGACGGAGATGGAGTTGTCGGCGTGGATGGTGACGGTGATGTCGTCACAATGCCCGGCCAGAGCCTCGTCGATGGCGTTATCGACCACTTCGAAGACCATGTGGTGCAGGCCCGTGCCATCGGACGTGTCGCCGATGTACATGCCGGGGCGCTTGCGCACGGCCTCCAGCCCTTCGAGCTGCTGGATGCTGGATTCGTCGTAGTCTTCGTTGATCGGACGGTTCTGGAATTCGGACATGGTTTTCTCTGGTAATTCCTAAAGAGCAGGATTCCTTCCCTTACGGGGAAGGTGGGATCGGGGTGCCGCGCCATGCAAGCCGCTTGATGCACCCCATCCCCCCTCGACCTCCCTTTGAACGGGAGGGGCGATGTGCCGCCGGTTGCCCGGCGGACACGATCAAATGCGCATCGGCATCACGACATACTTGAAGCTTTCGTCGCCCGGCAGCGTCAGCAGAGCCGACGAGTTGCCGTCGTTGAAGCGCCATTCGATGGTGTCGCTGGAGACATTGCCGAGCACATCGAGCAGGTAGCTGACGTTGAAGCCGATGTCGGCACCTTCGCCGTGGAAATCGATTTCGATTTCTTCGACGGCCTCTTCCTGCTCGGTGTTGGAGCTGCTGATGCGCAATACGCCGTCACTGATCACCAGGCGCACGCCGCGGAATTTCTCGTTGGTGAGAATGGCCACGCGCTGCAGGGCCGACAGCAGCGGTGCGCGGTCGAAGGTGACGAGTTTGGGGTGATTCTGCGGAATCACGCGCTCGTAATCGGGGAACTTGCCGTCGATGAGCTTGGACACCAGCTCGGTTGGGCCGAAGCGGAACTGCGCCTGGTTGCCGGCGAAGACGATTTCCAGCACGTCGTCGGTGTCGGCCAGTTGGCGCGACAGCTCGGTGACGGTCTTGCGCGGCAGGATCACTTCGGTGCGCTCGAGCGTGGATTCGATCGGACTCGATGCAAAGGCCAGGCGGTGACCGTCGGTGGCGACCATGCGCAGCTCGTTGCCATCGACGATCAGCAGCAGGCCGTTGAGGTAGTAGCGGATGTCCTGCTGGGCCATCGAGTAGGCCACCTGCGCGAGCTGACGCTTGAAGGCCTTCTGCGACACCGAGAAGCGCGCGCCACCCTCTTCGGGCGGGTTCATGCGCGGGTAGTCGGCGGCGGGCAGTGTCTGCAGCGCGAAGCGGCTCTTGCCGGCCTTCACCGTCAGGCGCTTGTCGTCGAGCGTGAGATTCACGTCGGTGCCGTCGGGCAGCGCACGCAGGATGTCCTGCAGCTTGCGCGCGGACACGGTGAGGTTGGCGTCTTCACCGCCGAGGTCGCCGGCGGTGGTGGTGCGGATCTGGATCTCGATGTCGGTGGCGAGCATGGTGAGCTGCTCGCCGCGCTTCTCGATCAGCACGTTCGACAGAATGGGCAGCGTGTGGCGTTTTTCGACAATGTTCGACACCGACTGAAGCGGGGCGAGCAGCGCGTCGCGCGTGGTGGTGAGCAGATGCATGGCGTCAGATTCGTCCGTCTTGATTGTTGATCTTTCCGGCGTCTTGCCGGGTGCGGGCTGGTTTGGCACTCATCCCCGAAGTACCTGGGTCAGAACGTGTACATCATGATTCAACTGCGGGTCGCCGAGACGCAGCTCGGTAATGGTGCGACAGGCGTGTAACACCGTGGTGTGATCGCGCCCGCCGAAGGCTTCGCCGATGGCCGGCAGCGACATCGGCGTGAGTTCCTTGGCCAGCCACATTGCCACCTGACGCGGCCGCGCGATGACACGGGTACGCTTGCGCGAGTGCATGTCGGCCACCTTGATCTTGTAGAAGTCGGACACCGTCTTCTGGATGTGCTCGATGGTGAGCTGGCGGTTATGCGCGTTGAGCAGGTCTTTCAGCGCGGCCTTGGCCAGCTCCAGCGTGATCGGCTGATTCTGGAAGTTGGCGTAGGCGACGACCTTGTTCAGCGCGCCTTCGAGCTCGCGCACGTTGGAGCGTAGGTTCTTGGCGATCAGGAAGGCCACGTCGTCGCAGATCTGCGCACGCAGCGCCTCGGCTTTCTTCTTCAGGATGGCCACGCGCATTTCGAGCTCGGGCGGCTCGATCTGTACCGTCAGGCCCCAGTCGAAGCGCGAGATCAGGCGGTCTTCCAGCCCCTGGATGTCCTTGGGGTAGGTGTCGCAGGTGATGATGATCTGCTTCTTCGCCTCGGTCAGCGCGTTGAACGCATGGAAGAACTCTTCCTGCGTGCGCGTCTTGCGGTTGAAGAACTGGATATCGTCGATGATCAGCAGGTCGAGCGAGCGGTAATACAGCTTGAACTGCTCGAAGCTCTGTTGCTGATAGGCGCGCACCACGTCGGCGTAGTAATCCTCGGCGTGTACGTAGCGGATCACCGCCGCCGGGTTGTTGCGGTACACCGAGTTTCCGATGGCGTGTACCAAGTGGGTCTTGCCGAGGCCGACGCCACCGTAGATGAACAGCGGGTTGTAACCGGTGCCGGGGTTCTCGGCCACCTGCATGGCGGCAGCGCGCGCAAGGTCGTTGGCGCGGCCGGTGACGAGGTTGTCGAAACTGAAGTCGCCGTTCAGGCGCGTCTTGTCGTAGCCGGACTCGGCCACGCGACGGCGCGGTGCTTCGGCTGCCGGGGTGGCGATGGGAGGCTGCTCAGGGGCAACAGGCGAAGCAGGGGCGCTTGCCGACCGGGCCGAACCGTTGGCCCCCGGCGGCGCAGCGGCGGCTGCACCGTTCGCAGGCAATACCAGTTGCAGGTCGATGGGCTCGCCGTGGAACTCTTCGCCCAACTCACCGATGCGGCGCAGGTAGCGCTCGCGAACCCATTGCAGCACGAAGCGGTTGGGTGCGAACAGGCGCAGCGAGGGCGTGTCAGCGGCGTGGTCGCCGTCTGCCTTGAGTGCCTTGATCCAGGTGCTGAACTGCTGCGGTGGCAGTTCGCTCTCGAGTCGGGACAGGCAGAAGGACCAGAAATCTTGGGTCACGGAATAAACGGTCTGGGCTCTTGCTTGGTTCCATGCAAAGCAGGGGCTCAGTCCGGAAAGCGCAGCGGCGCTGCCGGATCGTGCCACCATACGCCAGGCATGCTGGAATTCCCCTCTGCGGATGAGGCCGGCAAGTCAAAGCACAAGGGCCGGCGCGGCTTCGGGGTACGACCTGTGGATTCTACCCCTGTGAGGCCAGACTTATCCACAGCATGGGCCAAAAAATGTGCTTGACAAACATGGCTCTATCGAATCAAATACCGCGTTTGACCCAAAACCGGCAGAACCAAAATGAAACGCACTTATCAGCCCTCCGTCGTCCGCCGCAAGCGCACCCATGGCTTTCTGGTCCGCATGAAGACCCGTGGTGGCCGCGCGGTGATCCGTGCCCGCCGCGCCAAGGGTCGTCACCGTCTCGCCGTCTGAGGTGATTGACACACCAGACGCCGGACAAGGTTTCCCCGGCGTCTGCAGACTGCGAAAAACGGATGAGTATTCATCCGTTTTTGCTTTTCGGCGTGCGCTCAAAGGGCGCTACCTGATGCTGCATTACCGGCCCAACGAAACGTCCGAAGCGCGGCTTGGCGTGGTGGTTGCCAAGCGCTTGGCCAAGCGGGCTAGCGTGCGCAACCTGGTCAAGCGCATCGTGCGCGAGCAGTTTCGCAAGCGCCGTGCAGACTTGCCGCCGGTGGACATCGTGATGCGTCTTTCGGCCCCGGTCGATACCGCGACGCGGCGCATGCTCAACGAAGACGTGGTCCGTTTGCTGGAACGCCTGCCAAGATGATGACCCGGTTGCTGATCGGCCTCATTGCTGCGTACCGCTATCTGATCAGCCCGCTGCTCGGGAGCAACTGCCGTTTCTACCCGACGTGTTCCGAGTATGCCCGTGAAGCCATCGAGACGCATGGCGCCCTGCGTGGCACGTGGATGACCCTGCGCAGGCTCGGTCGATGCCACCCCTTCCATCCGGGCGGGTATGATCCCGTCTCCAAACCTTCGCACAGCCAAGACTAAATCCGATGGATCAGCGCCGCCTTATAGCCTTTCTTCTTCTTTCCTTTGCCCTGGTCATGCTGTGGGACTCGTGGCAGTCCGATCAGCGTGGCGCGGTGGAAGGCACCCAACCCACTGCGCAGGTGGCGCCCGGTGCGCCGGCTGCGGACGGTGCGATTCCCACGCCCAGTGCGGATCTGTCGCAGAGCGCAGACCCAACGGCCGTGCCGCAAGCCACCGCGCCCAGCGAGAATCTTTCGCAGCGCCGCGTAATCGTCGAAACCGACATGGTGAAGGCCGAGATTTCCGCCCAGGGTGGTCAGATCGTGCGCATGGAGCTCAAGCAGCACGCTGCTTCGGGCGACGACCGCTCGCGCAACTTCGTGCTGTTTGACGACGGCATGCGCCACACCTACTCGGCCCAGGGCGGTCTGATCGGTGAAGGCCTGCCGAACCACCGTACGCTGTTTGCGCTGCCGGAAGGCGATCAGGTGCTGGCCGATGGTCAGGACACGCTGGTGCTGCGTCTGCGCGCGCAGGAAGGCGGCGCTGCGGAGGTTACCAAGGTGATGACCTTCCGCCGCGGCAGCTACGTCATCGACGTCAGCTACGAGATCACCAACCGCAGCGAAAGCCCGCTGTCGGCGCATGCCTACTTCCAGTTCGCGCGTGACGGTCGTCCGGCCGAAGCGGTGGAAGTGTTCGGTGTCAGTACCTTTACCGGCCCGGCGGTGTACACCACCGAATCCAAGTTCCAGAAGGTGCAGTTCGAAGACATCGACGACGGCAAGGCCAAATTCGTGCCTCGCTCCACCGATGGCTGGCTGGCCATGGTGCAGCATTACTTCGTGGCGGCCTGGCTGCCCGCGCAGGGCGCGCAGCGCGAGAACTACATGCGCAAGGTCGGCCCGGATCAATACACCGCCGGGGTGATCATGCCGGTGGCCGCCATCGCGCCGCAGGAAACCGGCTCGGTGTCGACCAGTCTATACGCCGGCCCGCAGGAGCAGGACCACCTCGACGGCATCGCTGAAGGTCTGGGTCTGGTGGTCGACTATGGTTGGCTGACGGTCATCGCGGCGCCGCTGTTCTGGGTGCTGTCGTGGTTCCATGACCTGACCGGAAACTGGGGTTGGGCGATCATTCTGGTGACGGTTGCCATCAAGCTGGTGTTCTTCCCGCTTTCGGCTACGAGCTACAAGTCGATGGCCAAGATGCGCGTGCTGGGCCCGCGCATGCAGCGCATCAAAGAGTTGTACGGTCATGACAAGCCGAAGATGCAGCAGGAGGTCATGGCCATGTACCGCAACGAGAAGATCAATCCGCTGGGCGGCTGCCTGCCGATCCTGGTGCAGATTCCGGTCTTCATCGCGTTGTACTGGGTGCTGCTGGGCAGCGTCGAGATGCGTCACGCGCCGTGGCTGGGCTGGATTACCGATTTGTCCGACAAGGATCCGTATTTCATCCTGCCGGTTCTGATGGGCGCATCGATGTTCATCCAGATGAAGCTCAACCCGGCCCCGCCTGACCCGATCCAGGCCAAGGTCATGATGGCGCTGCCCTTCGTGTTCACCGTCATGTTCCTGTGGTTCCCGTCCGGTCTGGTGCTGTACTGGGTGGTGAACAACATCCTGTCGATCGCGCAGCAGTGGCAGATCACGCGCATGATCGAAGCCAACAAGAAGGCCGGCAAGCCGGTCTGATGCCGGGCAGCGCCAGCCGGCGCCGCCGCATGGAGCGGGAAGGTGATGGATACGCAGCTTGATCAGCCTTCCCGCGACTATGGCGATGTCATCGCCGCAGTTGCTACCGCCCCCGGCCGTGGGGGTATCGGTGTAGTCCGGGTCTCCGGGCGGAATCTTCTCTCTTTCGCAGAATCATTGTGTGGCGCGGTGCCTGAGCCGCGCCGCGCGCGTTTCACGCGCTTTCGCGCGGCCGACGGCAGTGTGCTGGACGAAGGCCTGCTGCTGTATTTTCCGGCGCCCAACTCGTTCACCGGTGAGGACGTGCTCGAACTCCAGGGGCACGGCGGCCCGGTGGTCATGCGCTTAATGCTGGCGCGCTGCCTCGAGTTGGGCGCGCGCATGGCCGAGCCGGGCGAGTTCTCGCGGCGCGCATTCCTCAACGGGCGCATGGACCTTGCGCAGGCCGAGGCGGTGGCCGATCTGATCGAGGCGTCGACGGAGCAGGCTGCGCGTTCTGCGGTGCGCTCGCTCGGCGGCGAATTTTCGCGACGTATCGGCTCCTTGCGTGATGAGCTGATCGACCTGCGCATGCTCGTCGAGGCGACGCTGGATTTCCCGGAAGAGGAGATCGACTTTCTCCAGCGTGCGCGCGCTTTCGAACGCCTTGAATCGATCCGCGGTCATCTGGCGGGGGTATTGAGCACCGCCCGTCAGGGGGCCCTGCTGCGCGATGGCTTGCGCGTTGTTCTCGCCGGGCGTCCGAACGTCGGAAAGTCCAGTCTGTTGAACGCATTGGCTGGCGACGAGCGAGCCATCGTCACCGACATCGCAGGGACAACGCGTGACGTGTTGCGCGAGACCATACAGATCGAAGGCGTGCCGCTGCACATCATCGATACCGCGGGACTGCGTGAATCGGATGATCCTGTTGAGCGCATCGGTGTTGAGCGCAGTTGGCGCGAGATTGCCAACGCCGATGTGCTGGTGTTGCTGTCAGACGACGGGCATTCTTCCGGCGACAGCGAGGTGTCGACGTGTGCGCCGGCTTCGCTGCCGCGCATTCGCGTGATCAACAAGATTGACCTCTCCGGTGGTCAACCCGGGCGCGAAGCTCGGGAGTCCGGGCCGGTGATCTGGTTGTCGGCCCGAAGCGGCGAAGGGGTCGAGTTGTTTCGGCAGGAGTTGCTGCGCGTCGCGGGCTGGCATCAATCTGGCGAAGATGTGTTCATGGCGCGCGAGCGTCACCTTGATGCACTGCGCAGTGCCGCCTCGCACATCGACACGGCTCAATCCCTTGGCGAATCTCTGGACCTGTTTGCAGAAGAGTTGCGACTGGCCCACGATGCCTTGGCTGAGATCACGGGCGAGTTCACACCGGATGACTTGTTGGGTGTGATCTTCTCTCGCTTCTGCATCGGGAAGTAGTCGTGTTTCACGTGAAACACGCGCAGCGGGTGTAAGCATGGAGTTGAATAGCCTCGTCTTGCTCCTTGGGGTCGCGGCCTTCATGGCTGGGTTCGTGGATGCTGTGGTGGGTGGTGGGGGTTTGGTCCAGATCCCAGCGTTGTTTTCTGCGTTTCCCTCGGCAACCCCAGCAACACTGTTTGGCACCAACAAGATCGCCAGCATCGTTGGCACGACCAGCGCGGCCATCCAGTACTCGCGTCGCGTGCGTATTCCGTGGAAGATCGCTCTTCCCGGCGCCGTTGCTGCGCTTGCCGGCGCATGGTTTGGAGCGCGTGCAGTTACCTGGATGCCTGCGGAGTATCTGAGACCGTTGATCCTGGTGTTGTTGGTGCTGGTGGCGGCGTACACCTTCGCGAAGAAGGACTTCGGTACCGGTGAAAGTGCTTCGGTGCTTGGTCGCCGCGATGTTTATGCCACGGTAGGCATTGCCTTGGCGATTGGGTTCTACGATGGCTTCTTTGGTCCAGGCACGGGAAGCTTTCTGATCTTTCTGTTGGTAAGGTTCGTAGCGCTCGATTTTCTGCACGCTTCGGCAACTGCCAAGGTCTTGAATGTCGCCACTAACTTCGCCGCGCTGGCGTTCTTCGCAGGCAGTGTGGAGCTGTTCTGGAAGCTTGGTTTGCTGATGGCAGGCTGCAACCTGGTTGGCGCCATCCTGGGCTCAGGGCTCGCGATCAAGCACGGCGCAGCGTTCGTACGTAAGATTTTTCTCTTTGTCGTGATCGCGCTCATTTTGAAGATGGCGCTTGATCTTGTACGCGGATGACTCCGCATCTGGTTTCACGTGAAACACTCAACTACTCAAAATAAACAACATCGACCTCCCAACCGCAGTAAAGCCGTGAGGCTTGCACCGGATAGCATGGCCTATTCCATGTGTGAGGCTGGAGATTTGGTGACTGCAGTGCTTGAGGGTCGCAACCTTACCGAAGCATGGGAAGGCAAGCTCGCCGCCAATCCGGCATGGCCAGCGGCCACGCGAGGCGCCGTACGTGACCTCGCATGGTCGACCTTGCGGGCCTACGGCGTGGGTGACTTCGTTCTTGATCGGCTGCTTACGAAGCCGCTTCCGGATGAAGTGCATGCCGTGCTGCTCATCGCCATTCACCGTTTGAGTGAGCGGCCAGAGCAGTCCCATGTGGTCGTCGATCAGGCCGTTGAGGCTGTTGCATCCTTCGCGCCGGGCTTGAAAGGCGTCGTGAATGGCGTGTTGCGTAACTACCTGCGACGCCAAGCCGAGTTTCAGGTTGCCATGAGGCGGGAGGCTCACGTCCGCCTGCAGCACCCCGACTGGTGGTTGGCACGCTTGAAGCACAGCGAGCCCGACGACTACGTGGCTGCACTGGAGGCCGGCAATATGCACCCGCCGATGAGCCTACGTGTGAATCGCAGGTTGGCTGGGCGTGATGATTATCTCGGACTGTTGCGCCAAGCTGGCATTGCCGCGCGAGAAATCGCTGAAGACGGCATACAGCTCGAGCGACCGATGGCGGTATCGGATCTGCCGGGATTCTCCGGTGGGCGCGTATCCGTGCAGGATGCAGGTGCCCAGCAGGCTGCCATTCTGCTCGACGCGCGAGACGGGGAGCGTGTGCTCGATGCATGCGCCGCACCGGGTGGCAAAACCGCGCATATCCTGGAGCGCGCCGCAGTACACATGACGGCCTTGGACGTGGATCGAAAGCGTCTGGCGGGAGTACGAGCCAACCTCGAACGTCTCGGCTTGCAGGCCGACACGGTGTGTGGGGATGCCCGCCACCCCGAGAAATGGTGGAACGGACGACCGTTCGATCGGATTCTGGCCGATGTTCCCTGCAGCGCATCCGGCGTGGCCCGCCGTCACCCGGACATAAAGTGGCACCGTCGTGATGAAGACATCGCCGGGTTTGCCGCACAACAGCGGGAGATTCTCGACGCGCTTTGGCCAAGCCTCGCCCCAGGTGGCACAATGTTGTACGCAACCTGCTCGGTCTTCGAAGACGAGAACGCTGCCCAAGTCGCAGGTTTCTGCGACCGCCACCCTGATGCGCAAAGGCTGCCGCTGCATGGTCGGATGGATCTACAACTCTTGCCGAATGCCGAGCATGACGGCTTCTATTATGCGCTGCTTCGCAAGGCTGTCTGAGGTCTGGCGCGTGTGGCTGCTGGCATGGGTTCTGGCGTGCGCACCGCTGTTGGCACACGCCAATGCAAGCGTGCGCTCGGCCGCGATGATTGCCACCGAAGATGGCTATGTCATTAATGCTGACTTCGACTTCGAATTGAATCCCCGGCTGGTCGACGCTCTGCAGCGCGGAGTGTCGCTGTATTTCAGTGTCGAACTTCAAGTCGAACAGCCGCGTTGGTACTGGTTCGACCGCGTAGTCGTCGATCGCAAGCTGCAGTACCGACTGACCTACCATGCCATCACGCGAAGCTACCGCCTTTCCGTCGGCGGGCTGCATCGCACCTTCGATTCGCTCGACGGCGCCCTGCGCGCCATGACACGCGTGCGCAATTGGTATGTCATGCCCCACTCCGCGCTGTCCGAGAACGTGAACTACCACGCCGAATTACGCATGCGCCACCAGACCGAACTGCTTCCGCCGCCCCTCACGGTGACGGCGAGCGGCGGGCGGGAGTGGAGTCTGGCTACCGATTGGGTACGCTGGGACTTCAGCGGCGAGGGCGCCGAATGAAGCGCCTTGGCATCATCATCATCTCTGCGATCGCCGCCGGGTCGTTGTTCCTGCTGGCTTCCGTCAGCGCCAATCTGGATCGGCTGGGTGGGCTTTTTCCCCAGCTTCTGGTGATCAATGCTGTTGCCGCTGTCGTGCTGGCGTCGGTGGTGATGGTGCAATTGGTGCGGCTGTGGCGCGAATACCGGGCGCGCAGTTTCGGGTCCCGCATCAAATACCGATTGATGCTGATGTTCGCCCTGATGGCCTTGGTACCGGGGTTGATTCTGTATGCCGTGTCAGTGTTTTTCGTGGTGCGCAGCATTGATGCCTGGTTTGACGTGCGCGTCGAGCGGGCGTTGGATGGCGGCATCGTGCTCGGTCAGACGGCGCTCGATCACCTGGTCAGTCAGGTGGTGGAGCGTGGACGCGACGTTGCGCTGGAGATCGACGGTAACGTCAGCATGTCGTCCATCCGACTCAATGCGCTACGCGAGCGCACCGGCATTGCAACCCTCACTTTGCTAAGCCCTACCGGGCAGGTGATCACCACCGTGGGCAGCGGTGTGGAGAGTTTTCTGCCTGATCTACCGACAGCGTTCCAGCTGCGGCAGGCACGTCAGATCCGCCGTTATGCGCAGGTGGAAACGCGTGACGATGGCAGCCTGATGATTCGTGTCGTCGTGCCGGTGCAAGACCGAAATGCCTTCGGCGAGTCCTACTTCCTGCAGCTCACCGAGCCGGTTCCGACCGCGCTGACGCGCAACGTCGAGGCGGTGCAGGAAGCGCACCGTGATTACCAGCAGATCGTAATCGGGCGCGACGGCTTGAGCCAGATTTACCTGCTCACGCTGACCCTGACCTTGTTCCTTGCCTTGCTGGGCGCCATTGCGGTGGCCTTCGTGTTGACCCGCCGTCTGGTGGCGCCATTGCTGATTCTGGCCGAGGGCACGCGGGCCGTCGCCCAGGGTGATTTCAGCCCACGCCGCGCGCTGCCGGCACGCGACGAGCTGGGCGTGCTGACGCAGTCCTTCAACCAGATGACGCGTCAGCTCGAAGAGGCGCGCGGTCAGGCCGAGAAGAGCCGCCATGCGGTCGAAACGGCACGCATCTATCTCGAGAGCGTGCTCGCCAACCTTTCTGCCGGTGTGCTGGCGTTCGGCGAGGACGGCCACCTGCGTGCGTCCAACCACGGCGCGGTGGACATCCTCGGAGATGAGCTCGAAGGCTTCGAGGACATTCCGCTCGCCGAGTGGCCGCGTCAGCATGCTTTCCGTGACGCTCTGTTCGACGGTTTCGCGCGTAACCAGGCGGAATGGCACGAGCAGGTCGAGATCGTGCGCAGTGGCCATGAGCCGCAGACGCTGCGCATCCACGGCGCCCGGCTGCCCAAGTCGAGCGGCGGCGGCATGGTGGTGGTGTTCGATGACATTTCCGAGCTGGTGCGTGCCCAGCGCACCGCCGCGTGGGGCGAAGTGGCGCGGCGTCTGGCGCATGAGATCAAGAACCCGCTGACCCCCATCCAGCTGTCGGCCGAGCGTCTGGCCTACAAGCTCGAGAGCCGGCTGGATGACGACGGGCAGGCAATACTGCAACGTGCCACGCGTACCATCGTCAATCAGGTCGAGGCCATGAAGAACCTCGTCAATGCCTTCCGGGATTACGCGCGTCCGCAAAGCCCCGGGCTGGTGTCGCTCAACCTGCATGCGCTGATCAGCGAGGTGTTGGGCTTGTACGAGAGCTCGCCGCTCAAGGTGCGCTGCGAGTTTTCCCCGGAGATTCCGCATGCCAGAGGAGACCCGGCGCAGATCCGGCAGATCATTCATAATCTGTTCCAGAATTCGGAAGACGCGCTGAGCGGCATTGATCAGGCGGAAGTTCGCGTCACCACCCGCATGGTGGGCGAGCGCATCGAACTGGTGTGGAGCGACAACGGGCCGGGCTTCCCGATTGAAGTGTTGAATCGGCCCTTCGAGCCGTACTTCACGACCAAGGAGCGGGGCACGGGTCTGGGATTGGCGATCATGAAGAAGATCGTCGATGAACATGGAGGCGAAGTTCAGCTTTCGAACGGCGCGAGTGGTGGAGCGGTGGTGACGGTGAAGATTCCGGTCGCCCGTGAAGTGGTTCCTGAACACAACGCAGAAACGTGGTAAAGAGTACAGATGGCGAACATTCTCATCGTCGACGACGAAGTCGGCATCCGCGAGCTTCTCTCTGAAATCCTCAGCGACGAGGGGCATGACATCGTTTTGGCCGAGAACGCCGGTGCGGCACGCGCGGCACGCAATGCCAAACGGCCCGACCTCGTGCTGCTCGACATCTGGATGCCCGACACCGACGGCATCACACTGCTCAAGGAGTGGGCGGCCGGGGGGCAGCTGACCATGCCGGTGGTGATGATGTCGGGCCACGGCACCATCGACACCGCGGTCGAGGCCACGCGTATCGGCGCCATCGATTACCTCGAAAAGCCCATCGCGCTGCAGAAGCTGCTGACCGCCGTCAAACGCGGCTTGCAGCGCCCCAGCGCCAACGGCCAGCCCGCACCCCTGACGCTGGCGGCTTTTCCCCGCTCGGCCCCGCTGCGCGAGCTGCGCAAGCGGCTGCAGCAGATCGCTGACAAATCGCGCGTGCTTGCCTTGCGTGCCGGGGCCGGCAGTCTGGCCGAGCTGGCTGCCCGCAGCCTCAAGCCCAGCGGCTCTCCGTGGCTCGATTTCGCTACCGTAAGCCATCCCATCGACCTCACGCAGCTGCAGAACTGCAGCGGCGGTGTGGTGTATGTCGGTGAGCCGTGCAAGCTCACGCGCACTCAGCAAAAGAATCTCGCCTTTGCGCTGGAGCGGCTCGACCGCTTCAATCTGCATGTGGTGGTGGCGGCCGAGTCGGGCCCCGAGGCTCTGACGGCTGACGGGTGGGAAGAGCGTCTGGTGACGCGCCTGTTCGAAGTCACACTGGTACCGCCGACCATTTCCGACGTGCAGGACGATGTGCCCGAGCTGGCCTCGCAGTTGCTGGTGCATCTTGTCGAGGCGGGCGAAGTGCCGCGACGGGTGTTCTCCACGGCCGCCCTCAACGCGCTGCGCACCCACCCCTGGCCGGGCGGCTTTGGCGAACTGCGGGCTGCAGTGAAGTCGCTGGCGCTGGGTACGCTGGATGAAGAAATCAGCCTGGCCGACGTGCGCCGCGTACTGCCGGCTCCGGCCGACAGCGTGCATTCCATATCCTTCGATCAGCCGCTCAGGGAGGCACGCGAAGCCTTCGAGCGGCTGTATTTCGAGCACTACCTGCGCGCCGAAGGCAACAACATGACGCGCATCGCCGAGAAATGCGGTCTGGAGCGCACGCACCTGTATCGCAAGCTCAAGCAACTCGGCCTGCAACCCGGCCGCAAGAACGCCGAGAACTGATTCTCATGGCACTGCGTGCTCCGTGTCATGAGCTCCAACGCAGGCGTACAATCCGCGCTTTCCGGACAAGGTTGGTTCGCGAGTGAAGATCATCATCCTGGGCGCGGGTCAGGTCGGTACCTCGGTGGCCGAGAACCTCGTATCCGAAGCCAATGACATCACGTTGGTCGATTCCAACGCCGAACTGCTGGATTCTCTGCGTGACCGTTTCGAGGTCCGAACCGTCTGCGGCAATGGTGCCTCCCCTTCGGTTCTGGCCGATGCCGGTGCCGATGACGCAGATCTGCTGATCGCCGTCACCCAGTCCGACGAGAGCAACCTGTGCGCGTGCAAGGTGGCACGCACGCTGTTCAATCTGCCTACCCGCATCGCCCGCCTGCGCTCGGGCGAGTTCGTGGATTACCCGGAACTGCTGTCGACCGAGAATTTCGCGGTCGACTTCTCGATCTGCCCCGAGCAGATCGTCACCGACTACATCAAGCGCCTGATTTCCTTCCCCGAGGCGCTGCAGGTACTGGAGTTCGCCGAAGGCACGCTTAGCCTGATCGGCGTGCGTGCCTTCGAGGGCGGGCCGCTGGTCGGTCATCCGTTGAAGGCGCTCAAGTACCACCTGCCCAACATCGAGGTGCGCATTGCGGCGATCTACCGCAACGGCGAGGCGCTGATCCCGGAAGGTGACAGCATCATCGTGCCGGGCGATGAAGTGTTCTGCCTGGCGGCCACGGTGCATATCCGCCAGGTCATGCGCGAGCTGCGCCGCAGCGATCAGCCGATGCGGCGCATCATGATCGCAGGCGGTGGCAACATCGGCTTCCGTCTGGCGCGCTCGATCGAGCAGGATTACAACGTCAAGCTGCTCGACGTCAGCAAACGCCGTACCGAAATGCTGGCCATCCAGCTCGACCGCACCTTGGTGCTCAAGGGCGACTCCACCGACGAGAAGTTGCTCGAGAACGAGGGCATCGACGAGATCGACCTGTTCGTGGCGCTCACCAACGACGAGGAAGACAACATCATGTCGGCCTCGCTCGCCAAGCGCATGGGCGCGCGCCGCACGCTGGCGCTCATCAACCGCAAGAGCTACGTCGATCTGGTGCAGGGTGGGCCCATCGATATCGCCGTGTCTCCGGCGCAGATTTCCATCGGTTCGCTGCTCGCCCACGTGCGGCGCGGCGATGTGGTGGCGGTACACAGTCTGCGGCGCGGGGCAGCCGAGGCGCTTGAGATCGTTGCGCACGGTTCGGCGGCCGAGTCCAAGGTGGTGGGCAAGCCCATCGAAGCCATTCCGCTGCCGCGCGGGGTCACCATCGGGGCCATCGTCCGCAATGAGATGCGCGACGAGCGGGTGATCCGCCGCGAAGTGATCATGCCGCACCATGACACGGTGATCGAGCAGGACGATCACGTCATTGTCTTCTGCACGCACAAGAAGCTGGTGCGGCAGGTCGAGAAGCTGTTCCAGGTCGGGTTCACCTTCCTGTAGCCCCGGTACATGCGCAGCTACTTTCCCGTCTTCAACGCGCTCGGCCTGATCATCATGATCTTTGGCCTGCTGATGAGCGTGCCGCTGACCGTCTCACATCTGCATGCCGACGGCGCCGTCCAGGCTTTTGATCGTTCGATGCTCATCACCTTCGTGACGGGCGCGCTGGTCTGGTACTTCAGTCGCGGCAAGAAGCGCGACTTGCGGCCGAGCGACGGCTTTCTGCTGGTGGTGCTGACCTGGCTGATCCTGCCGATCTTCGGCGCCATGCCCCTGTACGGCTTCATGCCGGATATCGGCGTTACCAAAGCCTTCTTCGAGGCCGTGTCGGGTCTGACTGCTACCGGTGCGACCATCCTCTACAAGGTGGACGAGCTGCCGGTGGCGATCAACCTGTGGCGCACCTTCATGCACTGGATCGGCGGCATGGGCGTGATCGTGCTGGTGGTGGCCATCCTGCCGCTGCTGGGCATCGGGGGCCGGCAGTTGTTCAAGGCCGAGGTGCCGACGCCGATGAAGGAGTCCAGTCTGACTCCGCGCATCGCCGAAACGGCCAAGGGCTTGTGGATGACCTACGTGTTGCTCACCGTGGCCTGCGGCATCAGCCTGTGGGCGGTGGGCATGGAGCCGTGGGATGCGGTCATTCATGCGTTCTCGGTGGCGGGGCTGGGTGGTTTTTCGAGCAAGGACGAATCCATCGGCTACTTCCAGAGCCTGCCGATCGAACTGGTGGTCATCGGTTTCGCGCTGCTCGCCGGCCTCAACTACGCCACGCATTACCTCGCACTGGTGCGCCGCACGCCGCGACCGTACCTCAATGACCCCGAGATTCCGTTCTACTTCATGGCGCTGACGACCAGCATCGTGATGATGACGGCCTATCTGATGTACTTCGACAGTTCGGCCGATCTGGCCACCACGCTGCGGCAGGTGGCTTTCCAGGTGGTGTCGATATCGACCTCGCTGGGTCTGGTGACGCACGACTTCACCATGTGGCCGGGCTTCCTGCAGTTGTGGCTGCTGTTCCTGGGCAGCTTCATCGCATGCTCGGGCTCGACCGGTGGCGGTATCAAGATGATGCGCGCCATCATCCTGTACAAGCAGGCCTACCGCGAGATCGTGCGTTCGCTGCATCCGAATGCCGTGTATCCGGTGCGGCTGGGCCACCAACGGGTGTCGGAGAACATCCTGCACGCGGTGCTGGCGTTCAGCTTTCTGTACATGGTGTCCATCGTCACGCTGACCTTGATCATGACTGCGCTGGGGGCCGACTACATCACTGCTTTCTCGGCCGTCGTGGCCTGCATCAACAACACCGGCCCCGGTCTGGCGCTCGTCGGCCCGGCCACCAATTACGCCGGGCTCAACGAATTGCAGATGTGGGTGCTGTCGTTCGCGATGATCCTCGGGCGGCTGGAACTGCTCACCTTGCTGGTGGTGCTCACACCGGTGTTCTGGCGCCGCTGAGGCGCTAGAGACTCGCAAGGGTCGGCAGCGGCGCGTAAAACCGGGATAATCCGGCCTTTACGACCGCATCCGGCCGCGTTGTTCGCGGCCCCAAAGGACCGACCCGTGAGCCGTCTTCGCAACGACACCTTCCTCCGCGCGCTGCTGCGCCAGCCCACCGAGTACACACCCGTCTGGCTGATGCGCCAAGCCGGCCGCTACCTGCCGGAATACTGCGAAACACGTCGCCGTGCGGGCAGCTTTCTCGACCTGTGCAAGAACAAGAATCTGGCCTGCGAAGTCACCTTGCAGCCGCTGGCGCGCTACAAGCTCGACGCCGCCATCCTGTTTTCCGACATCCTCACCGTGCCCGACGCCATGGGCCTCGGCCTGTACTTCGCGGAAGGCGAAGGCCCGCGCTTCGAGCGCCCGTTGCGCGAGGAGTGGGAGATCCGCAACCTCACCGCCCCCGACCCCAACGTGGAGTTGCGCTACGTCATGGATGCGGTTTCGGAGATTCGCCGTGCGCTGGATGGCTCGGTACCGCTGATCGGCTTCTCCGGCAGCCCGTGGACGCTGGCCTGCTACATGGTCGAGGGGCAAGGATCGTCGGACTATCGCAAGGTCAAGAGCCTGGCCTACAGCCGGCCGGATCTGATGCATCACATCCTGTCCGTCACCGCCGACGCAGTGGTGGCCTACCTGAATGCCCAGATCGAGGCCGGCGCGCAGGCCGTGATGGTGTTCGATTCGTGGGGCGGTGTGCTGTCCGAAGCGGCGTATCAGGAGTTCTCGCTGGCCTACCTGCGTCGCGTGGTGGCCGGCCTCACGCGCGAGCGCGACGGCGAGCGGGTGCCGAGCATCGTGTTTACCAAAGGTGGTGGTCTGTGGATCGAGAGCATCGCCGACATCGGTTGCGATGCGGTCGGCCTCGACTGGACGATGGACATCGGTCGTGCCCGCAAGCTGGTGGGGGATCGCGTCGCGCTGCAGGGCAACATCGACCCGAACGTGCTGTTCGCGCCGCCCGAGGTGGTGGCCAACGAAGCTCGGCGCGTGCTGGACGCCTACGGGCCGCATGCCGGCCACGTGTTCAACCTCGGCCATGGCATCTCGCAATTCACGCCGCCGGAGTCGGTCTCGGTGCTGGTGGATACCGTGCATGAGCACAGTCGCAGCTTGCGTGCACAAGGCTGATCCGAAGGATCGACCGCAGGTCGGAAACTCGAAAAAAGAGTGAATTGATGCTTGACTTATGCACACGTTCAGGTGTGCGTGAGCAGTTGTTTGGCAGGAATGTGTCCTTTTTCGATCGAGTTATTAAGGCAATGATTTTAAACGGTTTTTATGTTGCGCATTGTTAAGGCAATGTGACAGAAAGGCCGTAGTTCCGCCACATTGGCAGGGTTCTTCCCTGGTTTCGCACAAAGTTATCCACAGATTTTGTGGACAACGGCTCTAAGGGTTGAAGAGCAAGGTCTTAGCGAATTTTTCAATCTTCACACTCAGCTTTATGCTTCAAAGCATTGTTTAGTAAAGGAAATGCAGTCAAATGACTCAGTCGGAGCCGCTTGCCGCACGTGTTGCGATTGCCGTTCCGATCCCGCAACTGTTTGATTACGCGTGTGAAAACATATCCACAGGCGACATCGGCCGGTGTGTGCGTGTGCCGTTCGGTAATTCCGAAAAGAACGGCGTCATTGTCGCCGTGGTGCCCGTCGCCGAAGTCGACCCGGCGCGTTTGAAGCCGGTCACGCGGGTGCTGCACGAGATTCCGCCGTTGCCCGCCGACTGGCTGGCCCTGGCGGGTTTCGTGGCGCGTTATTACCACGAGCCCCTGGGCGAAGTGATCGCACTGGCCTTGCCGCCGGGGCTGCGTCGATCCGATGCGGTCGATTCCGACGCGGATGACCCTTTCGTCGCGGTGTCTGCGGCAGGCCGGGATACGCTGCAAGGCGGTGGTCGGGCCTCGCGTGCCAGATCCTTG
Source organism: Pseudazoarcus sp. NS20 (assembly GCF_059703745.1). Lineage (NCBI taxonomy): Bacteria > Pseudomonadati > Pseudomonadota > Betaproteobacteria > Rhodocyclales > Zoogloeaceae > Pseudazoarcus > Pseudazoarcus sp. NS20. The sequence continues at coordinate 518,008 of NZ_BAAKIY010000001.1, read as the reverse complement.
CTGGAGGCTCTGCTGCCACTCGGGCCGATGCGGCGCAGCGTGGCGCGGGCCCACCCCGAGGGCGGCGCCGTGGCGGATGCCATGCGACGCGGCTGGCTGGAGGCCACGCCCGCGCCTCATCCGCCGCACACCATCTCGTCTGCTCCCCAGCCCACGGCCGATCAGCAGGCTGCCATCGATGCGGTGGGTGCCCAGCTCGAAGCATTCGGCAGTTGGCTGCTGCAAGGGGTTACCGGCAGCGGCAAGACCGAGGTCTATCTGCGGCTCACCGAACGCGTGCTGGCGGCCGGGCGGCAGGTGTTGATGCTGGTGCCCGAGATTGCGCTCACGCCGCAGCTGGAAGAGCGCGTCGCGTCGCGTTTTCCCTACGCCAACATCGTCAGCCTGCATTCGGCGCAGGCCGATGGGGCGCGCTCGCGCGGTTTCGTGCAGGCCATGGAGGGCCGCGCCGACATCGTGCTGGGTACGCGGCTGTCGGTGTTCACGCCACTGCCCAGATTAGGCCTGATCCTGCTCGACGAAGAACACGACGCTTCATACAAGCAGCAAGAAGGCGTGCGTTATTCGGCGCGGGACGTGGCCGTGTGGCGAGCGCATGACCGCGGTGTTCCCATCGTGCTCGGTTCGGCCACGCCGTCGCTGGAAACCTGGCAGCACGCGCGTCTGGGCCGTTATCGCCCATTGCGGCTGGATGCACGCGCGGTGTCGGCGGCCATGCCCACCGTGCGTTACGTCGATACGCGCAACATCCGCCTTGACGAAGGACTCAGCCCGCCCTTGCGCAGCGCCATCGCGCAGCGTCTGGAGCGCGGCGAGCAGAGTCTGGTGTTTCTCAACCGGCGTGGTTACGCGCCGGTGCTGTCGTGCACGTCCTGCGGCTGGGTCAGCGGTTGCCCGCATTGCTCGGCCAAGCTGGTGGTGCACCTCACCGACCGGCGCATGCGCTGTCACCATTGCGGCACCGAGACGCCGATCCCTCCAGCCTGCCCGAGCTGCGGCAACCAGGATATCCAGCCCTTCGGGCGCGGCACGCAGCGCATCGAAGAGCGCCTGAACGCCTTGTTTCCGCAGGCCAGGGTGTTGCGTGTGGATCGCGATGCGGCGCGCACGCGGCCGCAGTGGGAAGCCCTGCTGGCACGCATTGCCAGCGGTGAGGCCGACATCCTGGTAGGCACGCAGATGATGGCCAAGGGGCATGATTTCCCCAAGCTGACGCTGGTGGGTGTGATCGGCGCGGATTCGTCGCTGCATGCCGCCGATTTCCGTGCTCCCGAGCGTCTGTTCCAGCAACTCATGCAGGTGGGTGGCCGCGCCGGGCGGGCGCATCTGGCGGGTGAAGTGCTGATCCAGACCGAATTCCCCGAGCATCCGCTGTACCGCCATCTGGCACGCCACGACTTCGACGGCTTTGCCGCACGCGAGCTCGAAGAGCGCCGCATGGCCGGCTTCCCGCCATTCAGCTACCAAGTGATGCTACGAGCCGACGCGCCCGAGCTGGAGGCGGCGCTGAACTTCCTGGCGGAGGCACGCGAGATCGCGCAAGACATGGCGCCCGAAGGCCTACGCGTGTTCGATGCCGTGCCGATGCGCATGACGCGTCTGGCGCGCCGTGAGCGTGCGCAATTGCTCATCGAGGCGGATCAGCGCGGCGTGTTGCAGGGCTTCGTGGCGGCATGGCTCAATCAGCTACGCAGGCTGCGCGCACCGCGCACCCTGCGCTGGCAGCTCGACATCGACCCGCTGGAGGTTTAAGCGGTCACCGTGCGGGCGCGCCCGCGCTCTTTGGCAGCGTAGAGCGCCTCATCGGCATCATGCAGCAAGGCGTCCATGCTGCGCGACCCGTCCATTTCCACAAGGCCGAGACTGACCGACAGGCGAAATGACGTGCCATTGCCGTTGATCGGCGTACGTGCCAGCGCATCGTGCAGACGCTGTGTGACGCTTAGCGCGTCGTCCACGGTGGTATCGGGAAGCAACATGACGAACTCCTCGCCGCCCCAACGACCAATCACGTCCGCTGCGCGGAAAACGCTTTTACAGGCGGCTGCGAAAACCGTCAGCGCTTCGTCGCCGCTGTTGTGGCCGTGTTCGTCGTTGATCTGTTTGAAGTGATCAAGGTCGGCCAGGATCAAACAACTGCGTCGTCCGCTGCGCGAGAGTTGCGCGATTTCCTGCAACAGCCGTTCGCTGAACGAGCGCCGATTGGCCAGCCCCGTGAGTGCATCGGTCGAGGCCAGATGTGCCATCTGGCGGCGGGCGGCGTCGATCTCTGCAAGCATCTCGGCCTGCTGGCGGTTCTGGCGATAGAGCTTGAGCAATTGCATGACCTGCCCGGCCAAAGCCAGCAGGATCTCGCCCTGCTCCGGGGTCAGGCCTTCGTGCCGTGGGGCATGATCAAGCACGCATAGCGTGCCCAGCGTGTTGCCCTCTTCATTCTCCAGCACGGCGCCGGCATAGAAGCGAAGATTCGGCTCCTCTTGTACCAATGGGTTCTCGATGAAGCGTGGGTCTTGGCGGGTGTCCGGCACCACGCACAAGCCCGGCTGCAGGATCACGTGGGCACAGATCGAGGTGTCCAGAGGGGTTTGCTGCACCCCCAGGCCAATCTCCGACTTGAACCACTGGCGGTCTTGGTCGATGAAGTTGATGACGGCGATCGGGGCGCCGCAAACGTAGGCAGCGATGCGTGTCAATGCGTCGAAACTGGCCTCGCGTGGAGTGTCTAGAATGCCGTAAGCGTGCAGGGCGGCGATGCGTTGCGGATCGTTGATGGATTTCATGACTGCGCCGGTAAAGGCCATAGCCAGGCCGCGCCGCGCACGCCCGAGGCGTCGCCATGCACGGCCGGCACGAGCCGGGTGGAAACAACATCGGAGAACACATGCTCGCCCCACAGTCGGGGGACGGTGCGGTACAGACGCGCGATGTGCGACAGGCCTCCGCCCAGCACGATCACCTCGGGGTCGAGTACGTTGATGATGCCTGCCAATGAACGAGCCAGGCGGGTTTCGTAGCGCGCCATCGTGGCTTCGCTGCACGCATCCCCGCGCTCCGCGTTTGCCGAAATGCCGGATGCATCCATCAAGACACCCGTGCGTCGCGCATGCTCGGCCGCCATGCCGGGGCCGGACAGATAGGTTTCCAGGCAGCCAGAGCGACCGCAGTAACAGGCCGGTAGCGGCAGGTCGTCTGGCCCTGGCAGCGGCAAAGGGGTGTGCCCCCATTCACCACCGATCCCGTTGGCACCGATCAACAATTGCCCGTTGATGACGATGCCACCACCCACTCCGGTGCCCAGAATCACGCCGAACACCGAGCGCGCACCGGCTCCAGCCCCATCGGTGGCTTCCGAGATGGCAAAGCAGTTGGCGTCGTTGGCGATGCGCACCGGGCGCTGCAGTCGCTCGGAGAGGTCACGATCCAGCGTATGACCGTTGAGGCAGGTGGAGTTGGCGTTGCGGATGCGGCCGTCGGCGGGAGACAGCGAACCCGGCGTGCCGACGCCGACGCTGCCACGCAGCCCGGTAGCGGCTTCGCAGCGCATCACCAGCGTGGCGATGACATCGAGCGTGGCGGCGTAATCGCCTGCCGGCGTGGCCACCCGTTCGCGATACAGGGCGCGGCCGGCAGGGTCGAAGGCGACGAGCTCGATCTTGGTGCCCCCGAGATCGACGCCGATGCGCATCAGCGGGCCTGGAAGCTATCCGCCAACGTGGTTTTGCTGCCCAGCATCTTGCGCGTGCTGTCGTGGAAGTTGCGGTAGGCCTCGTCGCCGCTGCGCGAGCTCATGCCCAGATCGCGCACCAAACCGTCCTCCAGCGAATAGCACCAGCCGTGCAGCGTGACGTTCTGGCCGCGCGCCCAGGCTTCGCGCATCACCGTGGTGCTGCTCACGTTGACCACCTGCTGCATCACGTTGAGTTCGCACAGGCGGTTCTGGCGGTCGCGGTCGGCGGTGAGCGAATCGAGCAGGATGATGTTGCGGTCGCGCACGTCCTGCACGTTGCGCAGCCAGTTATCGATCAGGCCCATGCTGCGGTTGTGCAGTGCGGCCGCGACGCCGCCGCAACCGTAGTGCCCGACGATCAGCACATGCTTGACCTTGAGCACGTCGACAGCGAACTGGATCACTGACAGCGCGTTGAGATCGGTGTGGCCCACCACGTTGGCCACGTTGCGGTGTACGAAGACTTCGCCCGGGTCCAGATCGATGATCTGGTTGGCCGGCACGCGGCTGTCGGAGCACCCGATCCACAGATATTCGGGCGATTGCTGGCGCGCCAGGCGCGAGAAGAAGTCGGGGTCTTCCTGCAGGCGGCGAGCCGCCCAGGCGCGGTTGTTTTCGAAGAGGTTTTCGATTTCGGTCACGGTGGTCTGCCTGCTGTGAGTCTGCGGTGAATTTTAACGTGGCGGAAACGGCTCAGGCCGGCCAGATGCCTAAATCGACCAACTGTCGAGTGGCGGCCGGCGACCAACCACGGTTGGCGGCCGGGCTGGCCGGGCTGGGATGGAGCACGCGACCGATACGTAAGTTCCGCCCGGCCAGCGCCTGTGCGGCGCGTTGTTCGGCCCAGGCACCCACGCCCACCACCCATTCTGGTTGCAAGGCGTCGATGAGGGCGCGCAGGTGCTCATCACAAGCGGCCATCAGCGGGCCGGATTCGGCCACCGGCAGCTTGTCGGGCGTGAGGTTGCGGCCGCCGTCGAAGAAGGCCAGCGGGCAGTAATTGGCCACGAAGTGCTCCTGCGCAAAGGCTTCGGCGCTGCCGAAGCGCTCGCGGAACAGCCCCCACAGGCGGCGGCCGGAGACTTCCGAGCGCGTGCATGCGAAGCCCTCGACCGGGCGCTTGGGGTTTTCGACCGGCGGTTTGCTCACCGTGCCTGACAGGCCCAGCCAGTCGCGCACGATTTCGATCTCGCCGAAGGGCACGCCGGTTTGCGCCATGCCGAAGGGGCCGGGGTTCATGCCCAGAAACACCACGCGTTTGTGCGTGGCGGCAAAGCGCGTCAGGTAGGCCTCATGCACCGGCCAGGCGTAGGTCAGCGGATCGTAGGCGTGACTCACCGGCGGTGCGAAGCGCATCGGCGCGAGGGTGTCGGAAAGCGTGCGTGCGGCATTGATGGCCGCGCGGGCAGTATCGGAAGGGGTCATGGTGATGCCTGTTTTTCGCCGGCGCGCGCCGGCATGTCGTCGATGGCTTGCTGCTCGCCGTTCCACGGGGCCACCTTGAAGAGCAGCAGCATGCCCGGAATGGCGATGACTACGCACAGCGCGAAGAAATCCATCCAGCCCATGTGCTCCACCAACCAGCCCGAGGTGGCGTTGATGAAGGTGCGCGGCACGGCCATCAGGCTGGTGAACAGCGCGAACTGGGTGGCCGTGTAGGCCGGGTTGGTGGTGCGCGAGATGAAGGCCACGAAGGCCGCCGTACCCAGGCCCGAGCCCAGCGCTTCAAAGGAAATCACCACGGCCAGTGCGGCCAGCCGGCCGGCGTCGGAATCCCCCGGCCCCATCCACGCCAGCCACACGAAGCCGGCGGTAGACACCACCTGGGCCACGCCGAACACCCACAGCGCGCGGTTGATGCCGAGCTTGAGCATCCACAGCCCGCCCAGCAGCACGCCGATGATCATCGGCCACAGCCCGGCATTCTTGGCCACCACGCCGATCTCAGACATGCTGAAGCCCATGTCGAGGTAGAACGGTGTGGCCAGTGCCGAGGCCAGCGAATCGCCGACCTTGTAGAGAAAGATGAACACCAGCACCAGCAGTGCCGACTTCACGCCGTGGCGGCCGAAGAATTCCTTGAAGGGTTCGACCACCGCCGCGCGCAGCGTGCGTGGCGCCTGTACCGATGCCTTCGGCTCTTTCACCGAGAGGGTCATCAGCAGGCCGGGCACCATGAACAGCGCGGTGATCAGGAAGACCTGCGACCACGGCAGGTGGTCGGCCAGAATCAGCGCCAGCGAGCCCGGCACGAAGCCTGCGATGCGGTAGGCATTGACGTGCATGGCGTTGCCCAGACCCAGCTCGGCGTCGGGCAGGATTTCCCGCCGGAAGGCGTCCAGCGCGATGTCCTGAGTGGCCGACAGAAAGGCCAGCAGCGTGGTCAGGATGACCACCAATTGCAGGTTATCCACCGGCGACAACTGGCCGAGCCAGGCGATCGAGCAGAGCAGGCCGATCTGCGACACCAGCATCCAGCTGCGCCGCCGGCCCAGCCACGGCAGGATGCCGTAGCGGTCGAGCAGCGGTGCCCACAGAAACTTCCAGGTGTAGGGGAACTGGATCAGCGCGAAGGCGCCGATCACCTTCAGGCTCAGGCCCTCGGTCTTGAGCCACGCGGGCAGCAGGGAAAACAGCAGGAACAGCGGCAGGCCGGAACTGAAGCCGGTGAAGATGCACACCAGCATGCGGCGGTTGAGCAAGGCTTGGCGCCAGCTCGGGCGTTCGGTTTCGGGCACGCGGGTTCCGTCTGAGGGTTGAGGGCCAGACCCGGATTATTGCAGATGCGGTGGAGTGGGGCTCAGGCGTTCAGCCCGCGCAGCAGGCAATCGGCTTCGTTGGCCGGCATGGGGCGGTTGAAATGATAGCCCTGCAGTTCGTCGCACCCGAGGCGCGCCAGATGCTGGGCCTGCGCCGCAGTCTCCACGCCCTCGGCGACCACCGGCAGACCGAGGTTGTGCGCCAGTGACACGGCAGCGGAAACGATGGCCGAATCATTCGGGTCGTTGTGGATGTCGCACACGAAGGAGCTGTCGATCTTGAGGCGGTCGAGCGGGAACATCTTCAGGTAGGACAGCGACGAATAGCCCGTGCCGAAGTCATCGATGGCGATGCTCACGCCCAATGCCTTGAGCTTGTAGAGCAGCGTTACGGCCTCGTCGGGACGGTCCATGACCGAGCTTTCGGTGATCTCGAGCTCGAGCATGGAGGGCTCCAGCCCGGTTTCGGCGAGGATCTCGGCCACCAGATCGGCAAAGCGCGCGTCGCGCAGTTGGCGTGCCGACAGGTTTACCGACACGCGCGGGCGCATGGCCCCCAGGTCGGACCAACGCTTGGCTTGATGACAGGCTTCGCGCAGCACCCACTGGCCAAGCTCGACGATCATGCCGGTGTCTTCGGCAATGGGGATGAAACTGTCGGGCATCACCAGCAGGTTGTCGTCGCGACGCCAACGCACCAGCGCCTCGAAGCCGCTCAAGGTGGCGCCGCGTGCGTCGTGCAGCGGCTGGTACCACAGCTCGAATTCCTTGCGCCCGATGGCACGCCGCAGGCTGTTTTCCAGCTCCAGGCGCATGGTGGTGCTCTGGTTCAGCCCTTCGGTGAAGAACTGGTAATTGGCGCGCCCTTCGGCCTTGGCGTGATACATGGCCGTGTCGGCATTGCGCAGCAGCGTATTGGCATCGCCTGCATCGTCGGGGAACAGGCTGATGCCGATCGACGGCGTGGCGTGCAACTCCACGCCGCCCACCACGTAGGGGGCCGACAGCGCGGCGAGAATGCCTTCGGTGACGCGCGCGGCATCGCTGGCGCCGCCCACGCCTTGCAGCACGATGACGAATTCGTCGCCGCCCAGGCGTGCCACGGTGTCGGACTCGCGCACTTCGGCGCGCAGCCGCTCGGCCACCTGCATCAGAAGTTCGTCGCCCACGTGGTGGCCCAGCGAATCGTTGATGGTCTTGAAGCGGTCGAGATCGATGAACAGCACCGCCAGGCTCTTGCCGCTGCGGCGCGCATCGGCGATGGACTGCTGCAGGCGTGCATCGAGCAGGCTGCGGTTGGCCAGCCCGGTGAGGGCGTCGTGATGCGCGAGGTGCCGGATTTCGGCCTCGATCAGCTTGCGCTCGGTGATGTCGGTGTAAGTCGTGACCAGGCCGGCAATGCGGCCGTCGAGGTACAGCGGCTCGCGTGCGATCAGCAGCGTGCGCCCGTCGGGCCGCGTGCGCTCGAACAGCAGCGGCTCGAAATGCAGCGCCAGACTGCGCCGTTGCTCGACCAGATCGGCTGGTTCGCCCGGGCCGAAGTCGCCGCGCTCGGCCGGCACGCGGTAGATGTCTTCGAAGCGCGCGCCCGAATGCAGCATCTCGCGCGGCACGCCGATCACTTCGGCGTAGCGGGCGTTCCAGCATTGCAGGCGCAGCTTCTCGTCGAAGACGCTGATGGCCTGCGGCAGTTGGTCGAGAATGGCATTGAGGTAAGCGCTGCGGCGGCGCATGGCGTCGGCACTGCGGTCGCGTTCGGTGACATCGCGAATGCTGCCGTGCGACAGCGTGGGGTGGTCACTGTCGTCCAGGTCCACCGTCATGTGTGCTTCGAAACAGGCGTGCTCGCCGAGGCGCGTGATGCAAAAGCCGAAACTCGCGCTGCCGCCGGTTTCGCACAATTGCTGCAACACGCTGAGCACGCTGTTGCGGTAGTCGACATCCACGCGGTCGATGAAGCCCTCGAAGCTCGGTGCTTCGTCGGGCGGGATGCCCATGAGCTCGCGGAAGGCCTCGGACCACGTCAGTTCGCCGCTGCGCAGATCGTGCGTCCAGCTGCCGAGGATCACCGGCGCATGCAGCCATTCCAGGTGGTCGGAAACGATGCGCGCAGCCGCGCCCGTCAGCGTCATGCCGTCTGCGGGTGCGTGATCGGGGCCGGCCGGAACTCGGTGCATGCGTTGCTCCTGGGGAAGCCGTGAACCGCTGCATGCGGTGCGGGCTTGCCCATGTCTGTTGCATGGGCTTGGGCGTAGCCCGCGATTTTCGTCGTCATGTGTATTGAATACAAGCTTTTGCCGCAGGTATTCGTGTTGATGTGCACACTTGCTCCCGCACGCGCTGCGGCCGACAATCCGCCCTCCCGAAGCAAAAGCAGGTGCAAGGCGATGGTGCGCAAAGTGGTGGTGTCGTTCGGAGACGGACAGAGCTTCGAGTTGCAGGTGGGCGAGAAGGATCTTGCGGCGCTCAGCGCCGACGAGGCGCGCGCCTGGCTGGCGGACGGTTTCGAAGCCGCCGGCTGCGAGCCTTCCAACCCCATGGGCAAGCTATTGTCGGGCGATCTGCTGCTGGGTGTGGCGCGTGCGGGCGGTGCCCAAGCCTTTGCCAAGGCCTCGCCGTGGCGCACCCGCTACGCGGTGGCGGCGCTGCAGGTGCGTGAGGCGGAAGCGCTTTTCGTCGATGTCGCCGCTTACGAGGTGCGCGCGCTCGCCTGAGCCGCGCGCCCCAGCCGATACACCGCCACGGTGGCATTCAGATTTGGGTCGTCTTCGACCCGTACGCCGTCGTCGAAAGCCACGCATTCATGCACCACGATGCCGCGCCGTGCGCACAGCGCATCGAAATCGGCAATCGTGAAGAAGCGCACGTTGGGCGTGTTGAACCACTGGTGCGGCAGGCTCTCGGACACCGGCATGCGCCCCTTGGCGATGCTCTCGCGGTGGCTGCGATGGCCGAAGTTCGGAAAGCTCACCACCGCCTCGTGCCCCACGCGCAGCATCTCGTCGAGAATGCCCTCGGTGTTGTGGATGGTCTGCAGCGACAGGCTCATGATGACGTGGTCGAAAAAGCCGTCCTCGAAGCCGGCCAGGCCCTTCTCGAGGTCGCTCTGGATCACGTTGATGCCGTTGTCGAGGCACGCCACCAGATTGGTCGGGTCGTTCTCCACGCCGTAGCCCTGCACGCTGCGCAGGTTCATCAGGTGACGCAGCAGGCTGCCATCGCCGCAGCCCAGATCCAGCACCTTTTCGCCCGGAGCGATCCAGGCGCTGATCACGTCGTAGTCGTAGCGAATGGTCGGGCTCATTTGCGCATCCGTTCGAAATAGCTGCGCAGCACCGCGTGGTAGTGCGCGTCGTCGAGCAGGAAGGCGTCGTGGCCGGCGCCGCTCTCGATCTCGGCATAGCTCACGTTGCGCCCGTTGTGCAGCAGCGAATAGACGATCTCGCGCGAGCGCTCCGGCGAGAAACGCCAGTCGGTGGAAAACGACACCACCAGAAAGTCCGCCGTGCTGCTGGCCATCGCCGCTGCCAGATTGCCGCCGTGGTCGAAGGCCGGGTCGAAGTAGTCGAGCGCCTTGGTGGTCAGCAGATAGGTGTTGGCATCGAACACCTTCGAGAACTTGTCGCCCTGATAGCGCAGGTAGGACTCGATCTCGAATTCCACGTCGTAGCTGTAGATGGCCTTGCCATGGCGCAGGCTGCGGCCGAATTTCTCGGCCAGCGAATCATCCGACAGATACGTGATGTGGCCGATCATGCGCGCCAGCCGCAGCCCGCGCGCCGGCACCGTGGCGTGCTCGTAGAAATGCCCGCCGTGGAAGTCCGGGTCGGTCAGGATGGCCTGACGCGCCACCTCGTTGAAAGCGATGTTCTGCGCCGTGAGCTTTGGCGCCGAGGCAATGGCTGCCACGTTGGCCACGCGCTCGGGGTATTGCAGCGCCCACGAAATGGCCTGCATGCCACCCAGGCTGCCACCCACTATGGCGGCAAAGCGCTCGATGCCCAGATGATCGGCCAGCCGCGCCTGCGTGGTGACCCAGTCTTCCACCGTGATGAACGGGAAATCCGCGCCCCAATGGCGCCCTGTGGCGGGGTTGATCGACGCCGGCCCGGTGCTGCCGAAACAGCCGCCCAGGTTGTTCACGCCAATCACGAAGAAGTGCCGCGTATCGAGCGGTTTGCCCGGCCCCACCAAGTTGTCCCACCAGCCGATGTTGCCGGGATCGTCGGCGTACTGGCCGGCTACGTGATGCGAACCCGACAGCGCATGACACACCAGCACGGCATTGCTGCGGTCGGCGTTGAGTTCGCCGTAGGTTTCATAGACGAGTTCGTAGGCCGGCAGCACTGCGCCGCTTTTGAGCTGCAGCGGTTCATCGAAAACCGCCCGCTGCGGGGTGACGATACCGACCGATTGAGGCTGGACCATGGTGTCTGAAATCAAGTTTGTCCCCCATGCAAACCGCTGCGCAGGTGGCAGCGGTGCCGGCTTCACACGTTCCTCGGATGTGGCATGTGACTGCACTTCATCCAGAGGGCTGTTTTGTCTTGAAACCGCCGGGCGACAAAAACAAAAAACCCTGTCGGCTCGAACGCGGACAGGGTCGCCCTCGCTTTAGCCGTATTTATTAAGCGCCCGCAAGCTGTAGCTCAAATCAGCGCTGATAGGCCGCGAAGTTATCCCGGCGGGGGCGGAAAGTCAATTTCTGGGGTGGTTTGGTGTTTGTTTTGATTGGGGTTGGGGTGCGTGTGGGGGGCTTTCGGTTTCTTGATTGGCGTTGTTCGCAAGGCTGAGCTTGCGCTTGCCGCTGCGTCCTCGCTGCTGTTCTGGGCCTTTCGGCTCTAGAAGGTGTTGCGATGAGTTCGTTGTGTAGGTCTTGACTGGCCGGGACTCGCCCCGGCGGGCGACCTTCTTTCTTGGTACACCCCAAGAAAGTAGGCAAAGAAACGTGCCCCGCATCCGCGCCCCTTCGGGGTTCCCTCGCTCCGGGGGATTTCGCCGGCCGGTCCTGAACTCGCTTCGCTCGGACAGCAGGACCGGACTTCCCCGGTGAAATCCCCCTGCGCTCGGCGCTTCTGAGGGGAGGATGGGTGCGCGCGGAGCGGCCCGTTTTCTTTGAGTAGGTTAGTTGGGTTTTGGGTTCGTTCTCAGTGCCATTTGGCAGCGCAGAGGTGCCTAAGGCACAACCGCTCTACCGTCATTGCGAGGAGCGCAGCGACGAGGCAATCTCGCAGCGTTTGCAGATTGCACTGTCAGTAGATTGCCGCGCTGCGCTCGCAATGACGGGTACAAGCGCATTGCGGCGTACTGGCCTGTTCTTGCCTATAAGTTGAAAGCCCCAACAAGGGCTGCTAACAGTCCGAGCGCCACTAGCGATTTCGCTGTTTTGTGTTTGGAGTTGAATTTGCTTTTTTTCATCTCTTCTTGGAAAGAGATGTAGTCGAGGCGGCGGCCGACATCTGACAAAAAATCTCTTTCGACAACGAACTTGAGAATGCCGCCTGAAATCATTAAGAGGACCCCAAGAAAAAATATTGTCAGATACATGTTCGAGTCTCGAGGCAGTGTGTGGGCAATCATATGGGACTGGTTGTAATCCGCGGCGCGGCCAGTCTGGAGGGCATCCCCCTTCTGAGCCGCTGAGCGCAGAGTGCTCACGGCGGGGCCTTCCGGCCTTGCTGTTTGAGCGGAACGCGAGTTTGCAAGGCCGGCCGCCGGGAGTGCTCGAAGCGAGGGGACCCCGAAGGGGCGATGAAGAGGGTGCACTTCTTTGCCTTCTTTCTTGTTGCACTACAAGAAAGAAGGTCGCCCGCCGGGGCGAAATCCCGGCCGGTCAAGGCCAGCACAATGAACTCTCCGCCGCACAACTGAGAGCGGTTCTTAAAAAGTGGCTGGCTGCACGGCCAACGCCTAGCGAAGCTGCCCGCCCGTCAGCCTCAACCCGCCAGCTTCAACACGGCCTCATGCACCCGCGCCGGCTCGTCCATGCGCAGGATGCGCTGCACGCGCGGCGCAAGCTCCGAGTAATCGGCATGCAGCAGTTGCTGCTTGATCTCCAGCACGTTGGCCGGGTGCATCGAGAACTCGCGCAGGCCCATGCCCAGTAGCAGGCGGGTGTATTTGAAATCGCCGGCCATTTCGCCACACACCGACACCGACATGCCGAAGCGTGCGCCGGCCTGGATGGTGCCCGAGATGAGTTTGAGCACGGCCGGGTGCAGCGGGTCGTACAGGTGCACCACCGCGTCGTCGGCGCGGTCGATGGCCAGGGTGTATTGGATCAAATCGTTGGTGCCCAGCGACAGGAAGGACACGCGCTTCTTGAACATGCCGATGGCCAGCGCGGCGGCGGGCACTTCGATCATGGCGCCGATCTGCAGGTTTTCGTCGAACTTCTGCTTGTTGGCCTTGAGCTCTTCGCGTGCCAGCGCCAGCATGACCAGCGCCTGCTCGAGCTCCTGCACGTGCGAGATCATCGGGATCATGATGCGCAGGCGGCCGTAGGCCGAGGCGCGGAGCAGGGCGCGCAGTTGCGTGCGGAACATCTGCGGCTCGGACAGCGAGAAGCGCACCGCGCGCAGGCCCAGCGCCGGGTTGGGTTCTTCGCGTTGCTGGCCGAACGACAGCATCTTGTCGGCGCCGATGTCGAAGGTGCGGATGGTCACCGGCTTGCCGGCCAGTGCCTTGACCACGCTGCGGTAGGCCTCGAACTGCTCGTCTTCGCCGGGCAGGTCTTCGCGGCCCATGAAGAGGAATTCGGTGCGGTACAGCCCGACGCCGTCGGCGTTCACCGACTTGATCTGCGCCACGTCGCCGGGGCCTTCGATGTTGGCCAGCAGAGAGATGTTCACGCCGTCCAGCGTGTTGGACGGCGTGTCGCGCAGCAGCTTGAGGCGCGAGCGCTTCACCTCAAGTTCGGTGCGGCGCAGGCGGTACTCTTCGACGATGGACTCGTCGGGGTCGACGATGACTATGCCCAGCGTGCCGTCGATGATGATCAGCTCATTCTCTTCGACCAGATCGCGGATGCGGTGCAGGCCGACCACGGCCGGGATGGACAGCGTGCGCGCCACGATGGCGGTGTGGCTGGTGGGGCCGCCGATGTCGGTCAGGAAGCCGGCGATGTTGTGGTCGCGAAAGCCGATAGTGTCGGCCGGCGACAGGTCGTGCGCCACGATGATGGTGCCCAGGCCGTCGCGGCGCTTGGGCGGGAGGTGGCCGGGGTGGCCCACCAGATCCTTCACCACGCGCTCGACCACCTGCACCACGTCGGCCTTGCGCTCGCGCAGGTAGGCGTCTTCGATCTGCTCGAACTGCGCCACCAGGTGGTCCATCTGCTGCACCATCGCCCATTCGGCGTTGCAGCGGCGCTCCTGGATGACGGTGCGCGCAGCGTCCACCAGCAGCGGGTCGGCCAGCATGATGAGCTGCAGGTCTACGAAGGCGCCGACTTCGCCATGCGCCTGCGAGCTTGAGGATGTTGCCTTGAGCTTGAGCGCGTTGAGCTCTTTCTTCACCGCCGCCACGGAATCGTCCAGCCGCTTCACCTCGTCATCCACGTGCTTTTCGGCCACGTGGTAGTGATTCACTTCAAGCAGTGCGCGCGAGACGAGGTGGGCATGGCCGATGGCGATGCCTTGCGAGACCGGCAGACCGTGGACGGTGAAGGTCATGCGCGTTTACTCCTCTTCGCCGAAGCGGTCGGCGATGAGCTCTTCGATGCTGTGCAGCGCCTCGTCGGCGTCCGCACCTTCGGTTTCCACGATGACGCTGGTGCCCTTGGCGGCGGCCAGCATCATCACGCCCATGATGCTCTTGGCGTTCACGCGGCGGCCGTTGCGCTCCATCCACACCTCGCTCTGGAAGCGGCTGGCGGTTTGCGTGAGCTTGGCCGAAGCGCGTGCATGCAGGCCGAGTTTGTTGATGATTTCGAGTTCTTTGCGTGGCATCGGAGGTTTCTCGTCAGATGTGCAGCACGCCGTCACAGCCGCCACTGATGGCGCGCTGGATCAGCGTTTTCATGTCGCGTTCACGGTAGGTGAGGCTGCGCAGCAGCATCGGCAGGTTGACCCCGGCGATGCCTTCCACGTAGCCCGGTTTGAGCAGTTTGATGGCGATGTTGGAGGGGGTGGCACCGAAGATGTCGGTGAGCACCAGCACGCCCTGGCCGGAATCGACCCATTCGAGCATGCGTTGTGCGGTGGGAAGCAGATCGAGCGGGTCGTCCTGCCCGCTCACGCCGAGTTGCGCCAGTTGCGGTGGGCGCTTGTTGAGCACGTGGCTCACGCACTGCACCAGCGATTCGCCGAGCGTGCCATGCGTAACCAGAAGGATGCCGATCATGTGCAGTTTCCGGACGGGAGTGAGCGGATTCTAGCGCGTAGGCAACGCTCACAGGTTGGCCTGAACGCTGCTCAATCCGGCAGGTGCTGCGCTGTAGCGTGCGCCTGCCGTGAAAAAATCAATCCAGCCCCTGGCTCGACAGGTATTCCTCGTAGGTGCCGCGGTAATCGATGATGGTGCGATCGAGCTTGATCTCGATGATGCGCGTGGCCAGCGACGACACGAATTCGCGGTCATGCGAAACGAAGATGAAGGTGCCGGCGAATTTGTCGAGCGAGGTGTTGAGCGACTCGATCGATTCCATGTCGAGGTGGTTGGTGGGTTCGTCCATCACCAGCACGTTGGGGCGCGACAGCATCAGCTTGCCGAACAGCATGCGGCCTTGTTCGCCACCGGAGATCACCTTCACCGACTTCTTGACGTCGTCGCCCGAGAACAGCAGCCGGCCCAGCGTGCCGCGCATCAGGGTTTCGTTGTCTTCGCCGGTGGCGGCCGCCGTGATGCGCGAGTACTCGGCAATCCAGTCGGTCAGGTTTACGTCTTCGGCGAAGTCGGCCGAGTGATCCTGTGCGTAGTAGCCGGGCTTGGCCTTCTCGGCCCACTTGATGGTGCCCTTCTGCGGCGTCAGCTCACCCAGCAGCAGCTTGAGCAGCGTCGTTTTGCCCACGCCGTTCTCACCGATGATGGCGATCTTCTCGCCCGCCTCGATGGGCATCGTCAGGTTCTTGATCAGCGGCGCATCCATGCCGTCGTACGCGAAGCTGACGTTTTCGATCTCGCAGGCCAGACGGTGCAGTTTGTCTTTGTCGTCGTACTCGAAGCGGATGAACGGGTACTGACGGCTCGACGGCTTCACGTCTTCCGGCTTGAGCTTGTCGATCAGCTTGAGGCGGCTGGTGGCCTGCTTGGCCTTGGACTTGTTGGCCGAGAAGCGGCGCACGAAGTCCTGCAGGTCGGCGATTTTCTCTTTGGCGCGGGCGTTGGCGGCCGACTGGCGCTGGCGTGCCATCACCGAGGCTTCCATGTAGTCGTCGTAGTTGCCGGCGTAGATGGTGATGGTGCCGTAGTCCAGGTCGGCCATGTGCGTGCACACCTGGTTCAGGAAGTGGCGGTCGTGCGAAATGATCACCATCGTGCAGTCCCGGTTGTTCAGCACGTCTTCGAGCCAACGGATGGTGTTGATGTCGAGGTTGTTGGTGGGTTCGTCGAGCAGCAGGATGTCCGGGTTGGCGAACAGCGCCTGGCACAGCAGCACGCGCAGCTTCCAGCCCGGCGCCACTTCGCTCATCGGGCCGTTGTGCAGGTCGGTGCCGATGCCAACGCCCAGCAGCAGCTCGCCGGCGCGCGCCTCGGCCGTGTAGCCGTCGTACTCGCCGACCTTGCCTTCCAGCTCGGCGGCGCGCATGTACTCGTCTTCCGTGGCTTCCGGGTTGGCGTAGATCGCGTCGCGCTCCTGGATGGCCGCCCACAGCTCTTCGTGACCCATCATCACCACGTCCAGCACGCGCTTGTCTTCATACGCGAACTGATCCTGACGCAGGTAGGCCATGCGCTCCATCGGCTCCTTCGACACGTTGCCGCCGGACGGCTCGAGCACGCCGCACAGAATCTTCATGAACGTCGACTTGCCCGCCCCGTTGGCGCCGATCAGGCCGTAACGGTTGCCCTCGCCGAATTTGACGGAGACGTTCTCGAAAAGGGGCTTGGCCCCGAACTGCATGGTGATGTTGGCTGCAACGAGCACGGAAGATCCTGTTTTTGAAGCAAAAGAAAGGGCGGAATTATAGCTCAGGCAGGGCCTTTAACGCCATGAGCGGTGCCCATGGGAGGCCCCATCGGATCGGTCTTCACACATCACAGATGTTGCATTTATTGCACTTATTGCGTTTAATTCGACTGTTAGAGCCCCATGTTCCATGGGAATCAGACATTGAGGAGAGCGACATGAAAACCGATGCGGTTCAGGGAAAAGTCCCGCCCCCTGTGACCCCGCGGGACATGGAAATGGCGCGATTGGCGCAGCAATGCATCGTCGAGGCGCTGGATCGCTCGAAGGCGGTCAGCATCAGCTTGGTGTGTGACGACGACGGCCAGCCACCCGTTGAGGTGCCCCCGACAGCGCTCCGCCTCATCGGGCAACTCTTCGCAGCGTTGAGTGAAGGTAAGGCGGTGACCGTGATGCCGATGGATCAGGAATTGACCACGGTTGAAGCGGCCAACTTCCTGAATGTTTCACGCCCCTTCGTGATCAAGGAGATCGAAGCTGGCCGACTTCCCTTCCGCATGGTCGGCACACACCGGCGAATCGAGTTCTCCAGTCTGATCGAGTACCGCAAGCGCATGCGTGAGCAGCAAGAGCAAGCGCTGCAAGACCTCGCCGAACTCAATCACGAGCTGGGTTTGAACGACTGATGGCCGGGGTCGCACGCTACACGGCAGTCCTGGATGCGTGCGTACTGCATGGGAATCTGCATTCCGATGTTTTGATGTCTCTCGCGACAGCAGAGCTGTTTGCTGCCAAATGGTCGGAGCGCATCGAGGATGAATGGATGCGCTCCGTAAAGCGCAGTCGCCCCGATCTGGCCGATGACAAGCTCCGGCGGCGCCGAGATGCCATGCGGGCAGCGGTCCCCGACTGGGAGGTTTCCGAGCGTGTGATCGCACAGTTGTTGCCGGGTTTGGCATTGCCCGATGCGAACGATCGGCACGTGTTGGCTGCTGCAATAGCAGGCCACGCCGATTGCATCGTCACGCGCAACCTCAAGGACTTCCCGCAGGACGTTCTTGCGGACTTCGGCGTCGAAGCCATTCACCCCGACCGTTTCATCGTATGCCAATGGGACTTGAGTCCCTATCAAACGATCAGTGCGCTGAAGAGGATGCGCGCCCGTTTGCGCGGCCCCGCAATGACGCCTGATGAGTTTGCCGACGCGTTCGCCAGAGTCGAACTCACTTTGGTTGCGGAGCGTCTGCGCGAAGTGCGCGACTTGATCTGACCCGCTACAACCACTTCTGCAAAAACACCGCCTGCCCCGCCGCCGGGTCCAGCTCGTACGGCGCGAAGCCGTGCTGTGCGTAGGCCGTCATGGCCGCGTGGTTGCTCGACAGCACCTCCAGCGTGAGCTTGCAGCAGCCCCGCTGGCGGGCAGCGTCTTCGGCCGCGGCGAGCAGAGCGCGGGCGATGCCGCGACGGCGGTGCGACGGCAGCACGGCGATGTCGTGCACGTTCAGCAGGGGCTGCGCGGCGAAGGTGGAGAAGCCTTCGAAGCAGTTGATCAGGCCCACGGCCTCGTCCCCCGCGAAGGCCAGAAACGACACGAAGCCCGTGCGCCCAGCGAGCCGTTGCGGCAGCGCCGTGCGCACGGCCTCGGGTAGGCCGGTGCCGCCGCCCATCGGGTCGCGTGCGTAGGCGTCGAGCAGCGCCACGAAGGCTGTGGCATGCGCCGGGTCGGCCAGATCGGTGGCGACGATGCGCACGGCCTCGTTCATGTCAGGCTGCCCGCCGTGTCAGTAGCAGGCCGCATTCCAGGTGGTGAGTAAAGGGGAACTGGTCGAAGGCAGCCGAGGCGGCGATCTCGTGCGTGGCGCTCAGTGCCTCGGCGTTGTCGCGCAGGGTGGTCGGGTTGCATGAGATGTACAGCACGCGGTCGAACTGCGCCGCCAGGGCTAGCGTGGCCGGGTCCAGCCCGCTGCGCGGCGGGTCTACGAACAGCGTCGAGAAACGGTACGAGGCCAGGTCGATGCCCTGCAGGCGGCGGTATTCGCGGCCACCGGCCAGCGCGTCGCTCAGCTCTTCGCTCGACATGCGCACCAGCGTGATGTTGTGCGTGGCGTTGGCTTCGCTGTTGTACAGCGCGGCGCGCACCGAGGATTTCGACAGCTCGGTGGCCAGCACGCGCTCGAACAGCGGTGCCAGCGCGAAGGTGAAGTTGCCGTTGCCGCAATACAGCTCCAGCAGATCGCCACCAGCCTCGGCACACTGCGCGCGCGCCCAGCCGAGCATCTGCTGGTTCACGCCGCCGTTGGGTTGGGTGAAGCTGCCTTCGATCTGTTGGTAGCGCAGGCGCAGGCCATCCACTTCAAGCTCTTCGAGCAGCCAGTCGCGCTCCAGCACCACTTTCTGGCCCTTGCTGCGGCCGATGATCTGCGCGTTCAGCCGGGTGGCCAGCGGGCGCGCCTCGGCTTCCCACGCTTCGTCGAGCTTGCGGTGGTACACCAGACTGATCAGCAGTTCGCCCGACAGCGTGGCGAGAAATTCCACCTGAAAGATGCGGCGGCGCAGCGTGTCATTGGCAATCAAGGCATCGCGCAGGCGCGGCATGGCGGCGCGGATGGGCGCTGCCGCGGCCGGGAAGTCCTCCAGCAGCACCGGCTGCTTGGGGTTGGCCGCGTCGAACATGGCGTAATCCACGCGCCCGTCGTGGTGCCACAGGCGAAACTCCGCGCGCAGGCGGTATTCCGTGGGTGTCGAGCGAAACACCGCCGGCTCCGGCAGCCCCAGCGGCGCAAAGTCGGCCTTGAAGCGCTGCAGCTTGAGGGCCAACTGGTCGTCGTAGGAAAGGTGCTGAATGGGGCTTTCGGAGGCAGGGGCAGACATGGGCAGGTGCCGGGTTTGGTGCGAAGGGCAAGACTGTACAGCACCGCAGGTGCACCGGCGTAGCGCCCCGTTTCGAGTGGGGCGCTCTTTCGCTCACCGGCCCACAGAGCGTAGAATCATTCTCATTAAACGTCGAGTGACGTCACATGACTCCGACACCGGACTTCTGGAAATCCTTCACCCAAGCAGGCTGCGACCACTTTCAGAAAGGTGATCTGCCCGCTGCCGTCCATGCCCACGCACGCGCACTTGAGTACGCCGTGCAGCGCCCCACGGCGTGGATCAGTGCCAGCCATGCGCTGGCCGCGCGCGTTTTCAGCGCGCTGAACCTGGCCGAAGCCCAGCTTGGCAGCGACCGCATTGGCGACGCCTGCCGCACGTTGCTCGACATGCACGACCACCTGCGTGCCCTGTGTGCGGACGTCACCACGCCCGTTGCGCTGCATGACGCCGCCAATGACCACCTGCAGGAAGTGCTCGCGGCGGTCACCCGCGCGCATCGTGCCTACGGCGCCTTGCCCGAAGTCGACCGCGTGCTCGGGCCGCTGCTGCAACCGCAGCAGCGCGTCTTCCACCAGCCGCCGCCGAGTTTCGAGGCCGCCTCCACGCTCACCAACTGCGAGCGCCGTCGCCAGCGCGGCGGCTCTGCCGAGCTCGATGCCATCTCCGCCCGCAGCGACGCGGGCAAGCCCGCCCCCTCGGCCAGACAGGAGCGTGGTGAACACGCCCCGGATGGCTCGACCTCGGATTCATCCCTCCCGCGCAAAGCCTGATTGCTCTGCAGCCGTCATCGCGGTTCGCGGCGATCTCATCGCATGTGCAGGCAGCAAGCTCACCAGATTGCCGCGCTTCGCTCGCAATGACGGGTAAATGTGCTGCGCCAGCCGATGCGCTCCAAGCGCAAACACGCCGCTGAGGCGATGACCAAGCCGTGACGACGGCACAACCGTTCTACCGTCATTGCGAGGAGCGTAGCGACGCGGCAATCTCGCAGCGCGGGTGGTCAGCAACACCGCTGTTTTGCTAATGAAACGTCAGCGGCGAGCAACGATACGCTGCGTCTTCAAGAACCCAGGCCCGTGAACAAAAAGCGCGCCACAAGGCAATTGCCCTGTGGCGCACTATCGAGCGGTGGCGCTTGCGCCTTCAGCCCGCTGCCGACCGTGCGCTTACGCGCTTTGCCGGCAGTGCCTCTCGAAGCTTATCGCTTGGTATCCACGTAACCGACACCAAACTTCGGCGAGTTGTTGATGAAGTCGTAGCTGACGGTGGCTGCGCCGTCTTTGAAGGTGTGGCCGGCGCCCACATCCACGCCGAAGCGGTTGGTGCGCGGGTAGTAGCTGGTGCCGATCGTGCCGACGAAGCGGTCCTGGCGGTCCGACGACAGCAGGTTGACCGAAAGGCCGACGCCCTGGCTGGCGTTGTAGTTCAGGCCGAACATCACGCCGGGGCTGGCGTGGGCCATGGTGGCGCCGAGCGAAAGCGTGGTGGCGATAATCAATTTCTTCATGCGTACCTCTTAGTTGCGCAAGGGCCATGCCGCGGAATTGAGAGTGCGGCGCAAGCGAGTCTTGCGAAGTTTCGAAGTGCGAGGTTTTTCCCCGTCCTGACGGTGGCTCTAACGGCTGCCGACCCCAACGGGACAGACGTGGGGAATCAGGGTTCCTGAACGCATTTTTGTAGGAAATCGCGCCTATTCACCTTGCAGCGGCATGCAGATCAGACACGCGCAACGCGGTATTCAGCCGCTCCACCGCCTGATCACCCGTCATTGCGGGAAGCTCAGCGACGAAGTAATTCTGGTGAGCGGCTATGTGCGCAGGCCTTGGATCGCCTAGCGGCGCTTACACGAAGCGCGCCACAAAGCACTCGCCCTGCGGCGCGCCTTCGGGCAGCGGCACCCACACCGTGCGCCCGCTGCCGGGGATGCGCTCTTGTGTCTCGCCTGCGGCGTTCTCGATGCGCTCGGCCACCACTTCGAAGTTGCCGGCCGGCGTTACGAACTCCAGCCGGTCGCCCAGCCCGAAGCCGTTCTTCACCTGCATTTCCGCCATGCCGCGCGCTGCGTCAAAGCCAGTGACCTCGCCCACCAGCAGGCTGCGACCGGATTCCGAGTGGCCGCGCAGGTAGTTCTGGTGGTCGGGCGTGCTGTGGCGCTGGTAGAAGCCGTCGGTGTAGCCACGGTTGGCCAGGCCTTCGAGTGCGCCAAGCAGGCTCGGGTCGAAGGGCCGGCCGCCCACTGCATCGTCAATCGCGCGGCGGTAGCTTTGCGCGGCACGCGCCACGTAATACGGGCTCTTGGTGCGGCCCTCGATCTTCAGCGAATCCACGCCGATCTCCACCAGCCGGCCAATGTGCTCGATGGCGCGGAGATCCTTGGAGTTGAGGATGTAGGTGCCGTGTTCGTCTTCCTCAATGGGCATCAGCTCGCCGGGGCGCGTGCCCTCTTCCAGCAGCCAGGTCTTGCTGCCGCCGATGTGGCGCGGCCCGCCGCCCAGCGCCACGGTATTGGCCATCGGCCGCGTCGCCGTGCCCACCGCGCCGGCATCCTTTGGGTTGCCGATGGGCGCCGCGTTGCTCGCCACCACATCGCCCGCGCCGTTCTCCGTGCCCTCGTGCATGCGGTAATCCCAGCGGCACGAGTTGGTGCAACTGCCCTGGTTGGGGTCGCGGTGGTTGAAATAGCCCGACAGCAGACAGCGGCCCGAATACGCAATGCACAGCGCGCCGTGCACGAACACCTCCAGCTCCATGTCCGGGCATTCCTGCCGAATCTCCGCCACCTCGTCGAGCGACAGCTCGCGCGACAGGATGATGCGTTTCACACCCATCGACTGCCAGAAGCGCACGCTCGCGTAATTGGTGGTGTTGGCCTGCACCGAAAGGTGAATCGGCATGTCCGGCCAGCGCTCGCGCGTCATCATGATCAACCCCGGGTCCGCCATGATCAGCGCGTCCGGCCCCAGCGCAATCACATCCTCCATGTCACGCAAATACGTGCGCACCTTGCTGTTGTGCGGGCTGATGTTCGCCACCAAATGAAACGCCTTGCCCAGCGCATGCGCCTCGTTGATACCCGTCGCCAGCGCCTCCAGCTTGTCGAAGCTGTTGTTGCGCACGCGCAGCGAGTAACGCGGCTGGCCCGCATACACGGCGTCGGCGCCATAGGCAAAGGCCGTGCGCATCATGTCGAGCGAGCCGGCGGGGGCGAGCAATTCGGGGTTGTGGCGGGAAGGCATGGGGTACTCGGTGGGGCGGGGAGAGGGGCGTGATTCTACCGGAAGGCGGAAGGTGGCTTGGGGATGTGCCGCCGAATGGTCAGAAAGTCACACATGCGGATGCCATGGTTTGTTCGGAAGTCCATGCATTTGTGCTTGAATCGAAAGTGTTGCTGCATCGTCAGCGTAAGTCTTTCCGTAGGGCGGATTAGCGCAGCGTAATCCGCCGGATGAGTGGCCCATTCGGCGCAATGCCCTTCGGTTATTGCGCCCTACGCTGGCTAAGGATGTGCGGCTGAACGGTCAGAAAGTCACAATACGGATGCCATGAATCGCGCAGTGATTAATGCATTTGTGCTTGAATCGAAAATATCGCTGTTTCGTCCGAGTGAGCCGCTTCGTAGAGGCGATTGACGCCGCTTATTCCGTCGATTGTGTGCCTGTTTTAGCGAATTCCCTTTGCTTAATGCATTTTACGCAGGTTCGTGAATTCGTATTTTTAAGCGAGTTTCTAATTTGGAGAGTGGTAATACCACAATCATATAAATGACAACTTTTTTTGAATATGATCATAATAAAACGGCGCTTTCAAGTTTCAAAAAAGTAATTGAATCTATGTCGCCAGAAAGTGATTTTGAGAAAAGCCGAAATAATTTCATTCGACTGGTTGTGAGTTCAATTGAGTCGAACCCACGGAGGTGGGACGAGTCATGTGAGCTTACTATCGACTGGATTGGAAAAGCTTTTATAAGCAGAATTTCAGAGGATCAAAGGGATTACACAAAGCATCTCTTAGATGACATTTGTTCGATCTGCTTCAGGCTTCTTCTTGAAATGTACCTCTCGACGAAAAATGAACTTTCGAGAGAATTTGAACTGGCAAGGCAGTTCATTCTAAAAAATATAAATCAATTCGAGCCGAATGCAAAATGTGATATTGAGTATGCTATTTACGATATGCCTATTTCTATATTTAAGAATATAGCAAATAGTCAGGAGATTTTAAGCGTTAAGAATTTGGGGTCTGTTGTAGAAAGAGCGGAAAGATTAGAAAGTGACTGGGAGCGTATTTTAAGCGAGAAAGAAGCTGCGGCTGATAAATTAAAGGTTTCATTGGAAAAGTACAAAACCGCATTTAATTTCGTTGGTTTATATCAAGGATTTGATGAGCTTTCTCAAGATAAAAATAAAGAAAAAGAATCTATACTATTCTGGCTAAGAGTTGTCTCAATTCTTGTTTTTTTGCCCATTTTGGCTGAGTTGGCATTTATTTACTTTAATTTTAGAGAAATTCAAACTATTAAAGAAGTTTTTCTAATTTCTCTGATTCCAGTAATCTCTTTTATTGCAATTTCTGTTTATTATTTTAAAGTTCTTCTTTCAAGTTACAGATCTGTGAAATCGCAAATTCTGCAAATCGAATTGAGAAAGACGTTGTGTAGATTCATACAGCATTATTCTGAGTACTCAGCTAATATGAAAAAAAATGATTCTGGGTCTTTAGAAAAATTCGAGAGGATAATATTTTCTTCAATAGTCTCTGAAGATGGAAATGTTCCGTCGACGTTTGATGGGGTTGAAAAAATAGGCAGCCTTATCAAATCTGTTAAATCATGAAATTTCTATAGCGCGATGAAGTTGTTGTGGATCGGTCCCTCATTCTTGTCTTCGAAACTATGGCCAAGTCCAGCATGCATAGGTGACAAAGTGGCAAAGCTCACCTGACCTTGTCTTGTGTGCGCTCTAGTGAAGTAATCCCCACCCCAACCCCACCACCGCACAAACCCCCAACACCCACAGGATGTCCTGCTTGAACTTCCACAGCGCTATGAAGGCAGCAACAGCCACCACCGCAGGGAAGACCTCGAAACCGCCCGCAAAGGGCGCTTCCGCTGAGGCGCGCGGCCACAGCACGTGCCATGCGAAGAACAGTGCGAGGTTGAGGATTACGCCCACTACGGCCGCCGTGATGGCGGAGAGCGGCGCGGTGAATTTCAGATCGCCGTGTGTGGATTCCATCAGTGGCCCGCCCGCCAAAATGAAAAGGAAGGACGGCAGGAAGGTGAAGAAGGTGGCTACGCTGGCGCCGACGAAGCCGGCGAGGAAGAGGTTTTCGGAGCCGAAGATCTGGTGTGTCCAGGCGCCGACGAAGCCGACGAAGGCGACGATCATGATCAGCGGGCCGGGGGTGGATTCGCCCAATGCGAGGCCGTCGATCATCTGCGCGCCGGTAAGCCAGCCGTAGGTATCCACGCCGCCCTGATACACGTAGGGCAGCACGGCGTAGGCGCCGCCGAAGGTAACCATGGCGGCCTTGCTGAAGAACACGCCGATGTCGCTCAGCGTGCCGGCCGGCATCAGCCACATGGCGATGCCCCACAGCGCCAGCCCGGCAGCCAGCAGCTTGGCCAGATAAGCCTTGTTGAACAGAGTGTGTGGCAGGCGCGTGGCGTCGTCGATCACGGCGGCGCCCCAAGTCTTGTCGGCCGCGCCGTGGCCGCCGCCCACCGCGAACTTGGCGGGCAGCCATTTGCCGCCGGCCATGCCGAGCAGAGCAGCGCCCACCACAATGAGCGGAAAGGGCACGCGGAACACGAAGATGGCGACGAACGACAGCGCTGCAATGGCCCACATCACCTCGTTCTTGAGCGCTCGCGCGCCAATGCGCCACGCCGCGAACAACACGATGGCCACCACCGCCGGCTTGATGCCGGCAAACAGGCCCTGCACCAGCGGCACGTCGCCATAGGCCAGATACACCCAGGTGAGCCCCGCCAGAATGAACAGCGACGGCAGCACGAACAGCACCCCCGCCACGATGCCGCCCCACGTGCGGTGCAGCAGCCAGCCGATGTAGATGGCGAGCTGCTGCGCCTCGGGGCCGGGCAGCACCATGCAGTAGTTCAGCGCATGCAGAAAGCGCCGCTCTGAGATCCAGCGGCGTTTCTCGACCAGCTCCTGATGCATCATCGAAATCTGCCCTGCCGGCCCGCCGAAGCTGATGAAGCCGAGCTTGAGCCACCACAGAAAGGCCTCGCAGAAGCTCGGAGGAGCGGGCGGGCCGGGTGGCCGGGCGGAATTGTCGGGGTTGGGAATAGGGGTCATCGCCATCATCGTTGAGTTGGAGCCGTGCCACCCACAAGCTTGCCGTGGGCGTGTTGCGATTGTTGCAGGATGGGGCGGTCAGGTCATCCGCGCACGGCGTCGGCGCTGGTTGCATGTGTTCAACGTATTCCACCGCCTCAGCTTTCACTGTTGAACCGCAACGCCGCTGCATGAAAAGGCGTGGGTGGATCGACCGGAAGGCGCATGAGCCGTTTCGATTCGTTGCTTAGGTCGGTGTAACGAGAGTGCTTAGGTGAGGTGCACGATACGGAACATTTTTCCAAATTGGCTGGTGACCCCCCGGAACGGCACAGGCACGGAAATTGACCGGTGCGCTGATGGTTAAAAAGGCCGCGCTGGCGCCGACACACTGCGTAACACCCGCGCGCCGTGCGCATGCGTAATTCATGAAAACCTGACTCCCTGTGGTTGAAGTCGAGTCTGCCGTCATGATGTTTCGCGATCCGTACCACAACACCGATTCCCTTCTCGACCGCCCGGCCAGTGCGTCCGGCGCGGCTCAATCTTTGTACGTCCGCCTGCTGGACGAGCGCCAGCGTGAAGCCGCCCTGCCGCATGCGCGGCTTTTTTTGACTGCGCGCTTGCGCGAGGCCGAGCACTGCGAAGACAAGCTGCCTGCCGACGGCGTGCCCACGCCGGAATGGATGAGCCGGCGGCTTGTCGAGGTGGGCGAGGCGTATCGGGCGTATGTGGCGACGCGCAAGGCCGGTGGTCCACGTCGCTACTTTTCATGCCGCAGCCATGCGCTGCATTTTCTGCGCGGCGTGGCGCCCACCAAGCTGGTGGATGGCGCCTGGCTGTACGGCTTGCTGCGCCGGTGGCGCGATGCCGATTACCTGCCGTTGATCCGCACCTACCTCGAGGAGTTGGGCGACGGCAGTGCCGACCTCAACCATGTGGTGCTGTACCGCAAGCTGCTGGCTGGCGTGGGCTGCGACGACTGGGCGCAGGGGCGTACTGATGCCGAATACATGCAGGGCGCCATCCAGCTTTGTCTGGCGCACCATGCCGACGAATTTCTGCCCGAGGTGATCGGCTTCAACCTGGGCTACGAGCAATTGCCGCTGCATTTGCTGATCACCGCCTACGAGCTCGACGAGCTGGGCATCGATCCCTACTACTTCACCCTGCACGTGACCATCGACAACGCCGCCACCGGCCATGCGCACAAGGCGGCGCAGGCGGTGATGGACATTGCCCCGAGCGGTGCCGGGCGCGAGGCCTTTCTGCAGCGTGTGCGCATGGGCTACCGGCTGAACGACCTCGGCGCCAGCACCGAATCGGTGATCGCCAGCTTCGACCTCGAGCGCGAGTTGCTGCGCGTGCTGCGCGCCAAGAGCGCGGTGGGGCGTTGGGTGCATTCCGACTACTGCCGCATCGGTGGGCGCAGCGTCAGCGAGTGGCTGGGCGATGACGAAGACATGCCGGGGTTTCTGGCCGCGCTTCAGCAGCACGGCTGGGTCAGGCGAGGCGAGTCGCCAGAGCAGAGCCGCTTCTGGCAATTGATCTGCGGAGAGCGCGCCGAGATGTTCGGCGTGTTTTCGCCGTACGAGGTGCAGGTGCTGGAAGACTGGATTGCCGGTGATGCAGCCAATGCCGCCTCCGCGCCGCGCCGCAGCTTCCGTCAGACCGAGCGCCTGCGGCGCGCCCGGGCCGAGGCGGATGACCGCGCCGTGCAGGCAGCGGCCGAAGACGACCCCGAGCTGGCTGCGCGGCTGGCCGAGGTCATGGATTGCGGCGGGCTGCTCGACACCTTGCCGCGCATGATGTCGCCCAGCCGCCACCACACGGCGGCCGGGCTGTTTGCAACCCGAATGTTCAGCGACACACTGGGAGTGGCTCGGCCATGAATATGCGTGACCCCGCAATCCAGGCGCCCGAGGGCGCCGCTTTCTCGTACGCCGCTCCGGCGCTGCTCGGTTTGCTGGCCACGTTGCGGCACGCCGACTACCGCTTCGTCACGCCCACGCCCGCTACCCACCAGCGTGTGTTGAACCGCCCGGCGTCGGCACGTGCCGATCTGCGCGACGCCTTTGGCTGGAGCCGCCCGTTTGCCTCCGATCTGCTGCCGCCCGAGGTGTTCGAGGCGCTGCGCAATGCGGCGGTAGTGATGCCCTGCGTAGGCGGCTGGCGCAGCACGGTGCGCGTGTCGACCCTGGCCGACAGCCTGCTGCTGCACTCGGCCTACCCCACCAAACAGGCCGACGCGGTGTTCTTCGGCCCGGACAGCTACCGCTTTGCCGCCGCCATCGAGGCGCATCTGCAGCAGCGTGGCGACCCGGTGCGGCGTGCGCTCGACATCGGTTGCGGTGCCGGCCCCGGCGCGCTCACCATCGCCCGCCTGAGCCCGACGGCCGAGGTGACCGGCACCGACATCAACCTCGGTGCGCTGCGTCTGGCCAGCGTGAATGCGGTGTTTGCCGGCGCCGGCAATGTCGGCTTGCGCTACAGCGACCTGATGAACGAGGTGGCGGGCCAGTTCGACCTGATCGTGGCCAACCCGCCGTACATGCTCGACCCCGAGGCGCGCGGTTATCGCCATGGCGGGGGCGAGCTGGGCGCGGGCCTGTCGCTGGCCATCGTCGATGCGGCCGTGCCGCGTCTGGCGCCGGGCGGCAGCCTGCTGCTGTACACCGGCGTGGCCATGCCCGGTGCCGACGACCCATTCGCCGCCGCCCTGCACGAACGCCTGGCGCTGCGCGGCATGGAGTGGGAATACCGCGAGCTCGACCCCGACGTGTTCGGCGAAGAGCTGGAAGGCTCCACCTATGCCGGCGTTGAACGCATCGCTGCAGTCCTGCTGAAAGTCACCCGCCCCCGCACGCGTGCCTGACGGGCGCGCGTGACGCTTCCTGCGCCGGCGCCGTAACGCCGGTGTAACTCCGCGCTTTCATCCTGCGCAAGATCGCCCGGTCGGCTTCAGGCACGACCGGGCGGCGTCACGCCCCCGCGTGTGCGGGGTGGCGGCAACCTGGACAAAGGATGAGCACGTGCACGACGAGCCCCGCAACCCTTCCCCAACTACCTCGACGAACCTTGGCCTTTCGCGTCGCCGGCGCATGGCCGCGTGGTGCCGCAAGGCCGTGTGGCTGCTTCCCGCAGCCATGGTGATTTACGGTGGCGTGATCCTGGCCCAGCCGCCGGCGGTGGATGATCTGTCGAAGAACAAAAAGGCCGTCACCGTGGCCGAGTTGATGAGCGCCTGGGAAGACGGCGAAGTGATCGTGCTGTTGCGCCACCTGGAGCGCTGCGACCGCGTCGATGCACCGTGCCTGGACGGCGAAGAAGGCGGCATCACCGCGCGCGCCGTGCCGCAAGGCGACGCACTGGGTGCGCGCTTCGAGCAGTTGGGCCTGCATAACGCCGAAATCTCCAACAGTCCGCTCACGCGCACCGTGCAGACCGCGCAAGTGGTGTTCAAGCGTGTCGAGGAGGGGCAAGACTGGCTGTACGACTGCGATGACGCAATGCTCGACAGCGTGACGCAGCGCAAGGCCGCCGAGCGCAACCTCGTGCTGGTCACCCACAGTGGCTGCATGCAGGCGCTGCAGATCGAACTCGGCTATGGCGACGACACCCCCGACTACGGCACGGCGCTGTTCCTGTCGGCCCGAAGCAGCGGCGAGACGCCCGAGTTGTTGGGCTTTCTGGACATTGAAGATTGGGATGCCGCGCTGGGGCAGTGAAGCAATGCATTGAGCCTTTATAACCAAAAAGGCATAACAAATCGCTATATGTTTGTTGTTTTGAACTAAGACTGCGGCAAACTCCGTCCCATCGTCGAGGTAGAGATGGGCCGTAGAGGTACCTGGCTTCGACTTCCTGACTTGTTCTACTGATTCACAAGGAACCGAAGACCATGTTGAAAAAGCTTGTCCTGAGTGCTGCACTGGGCCTCACCGTGCTGGGCTCCGCCAACGTTTCCGCGCAGAGCAACCCGCCGCTGCTCAACGCTTCGTACGACATCGCTCGTGAGCTGTTCGCCGCCATCAACCCGAAATTCGTCGAGCACTGGAAGAAAGAGACCGGCGAGACGCTGCAGATCGACCAGTCGTTTGCCGGCAGCTCGCGTCAGGCGCAGGACATTCTTCAGGGCAAGAAGGTCGACACCGTCACCTTCAACCAGGTGACCGACGTGAACATCCTGGCCGACCGCGGTTTCGTCGCCAAGGATTGGCAGGCTCGCCTGCCCAACAACGCCTCGCCCTACTACAGCACCATCGGCTTCCTGGTGCGCAAGGGCAACCCGAAGAACATCAAGACCTGGGAAGATCTGGCCCGCTCCGATGTGAAGCTGGTGTTCCCCAACCCGAAAACCTCGGGCAATGCGCGCTACAGCTACCTTGGCGCGTGGCTGTACGCCAACGAGAAATTCAACGGCGATGAAGCCAAGATTCGCGAATTTGTCGGCAAGATCCTGCACAACGTCGAGAACTTCCCCACCGGCGGCCGTGGCGCCACCGTGGCCTTCGCGCAGAACGGCCAGGGCGATGCGCTGCTGACCTTCGAATCGGAAGTGATTAACATCGCCAACGGCGACGAATTCAAGTCGCACGAATTCGAGATCGTCATTCCGCCGGTGAGCGTGCTGGCCGAATTCCCTGTGGCGGTGGTGGACCGCGTGGTCGAAGAAAAAGGCACGCGCAAGCTCGCCACGGCTTACCTGGAATACCAATACACCAAGGACATCCAGCAGCTGCTGACCACCTTCAACTACCGCGTGCATCACCCGGAAGTGGTCAAGGCGACCGAGAAGCAGTTCCAGAAAACGCGCCTGATCAACCCCAACGACGTGCTCGGCTCGTGGGCCGATATCACGGCCAAGCACTTCGCCTCGGGCGCCACGCTGGACGAGATCCTCGCCAAGCGTCGCTGAGCCCCTGAAGCGGCCGCACACGACGCGGCCGCGTGTTTGACCGCGTACCTGATTGAGGCCGTGCAGTGCGCCTGAGCGCCTGCACGGCTTAAGCTTACGGTTTTGCCCGTTCCGCCTTACTCCCCGATGCCTTCTTCGAGTTCTTCCGTTTCGCCGTCCGTGGCTCCTCCCACCCGGCGCCGCTGGTTCTTTCTGCAGAACCCGGTCATGCCGGGCTTCGGGCTGAGTTTCGGTTTCAGCACGCTGTACATCTCGCTGATCATCCTGTTCCCGATCTCGGCGCTGTTCATCTACGTGTCGGACATGAGTCTGGCGCAGTACTGGCGCGCCATCACCGACCCGCGCGTGGTGGCGAGTTACCGCGTGACTTTGCTGGGGGCGTTCTATGCGTCCATCGGCGCGGCACTGGTCGGCCTGCTGCTGGCGTGGATCATTGCGCGCTATCGTTTCCCCGGCCGGCGCCTGCTCGATGCCCTGGTGGATCTGCCGTTTGCATTGCCCACCGCGGTGGCTGGCCTCACGCTGGCCGTGCTGTTCGCGCCGGGTGGCTGGCTCGGGCAATTCTTCGCGCCGTTCGGCATTCGCATTGCCTACGACTTTCCGGGCCTGCTGATCGCCATGATGTTCACCAGCCTGCCCTTTGTGGTGCGCACCGTGCAGCCGGTGCTGCAAGACGTGGACGTGGAGTGCGAAGAGGCTTCGCGCACGCTCGGCGCCAGCGAGTTCCAGACTTTCTGGCGCATCACGCTGCCCACCATCGTGCCGGCGATGATCACCGGCACGTCGCAGGCGTTCATCCGCAGCCTGGGTGAATTCGGCGCGGTGATCATGATCGCCGGCAACATGCCGTTCCGCACCGAGGTGTCGTCGCTGATGATCTTCGTGCGTCTGCAGGAATTCGAATACCCGGCGGCGTCGGCCATTGCGTCGGTCATCCTGCTTGCCTCGCTGCTGTTGCTGTTCGGGCTGCAGGTGGTGCAAGGGCGCATGTTCCCGTGGCAGAAGGTGGCGCGATGAAACCGACACGTTGGCATCAATGGCTGTTGATCGGCCTCGGAATCGCTGCCGCCGTGGTGCTGCTGGTGTTGCCGCTGGCACTCATCTTCGCGCAGGCGCTGTCGGGCGGGTGGGATCTGCTGGTTTCCAACCTGAATGAGCGCTACATGCAGCACGCCATCAGTCTCACACTGCTGGCGGCGGTGCTGACTGTGCCGATCAATCTGGTGTTCGGCATCCTGCTGGCGTGGTGCGTCACGCACTACGATTTCCGCGGGCGCAAGCTGCTCATCACGCTGGTCGAGATTCCCTACGCGGTGTCGCCGGTGGTGGCGGGCCTGTGCTACCTGGTGGTGTACAGCGTCGAAAGCGCCGTCGGCGGCTGGCTGTCGCAGCAGGGGCTGCAGGTGATTTTCGCTTGGCCCGGCATCGTGCTGGTGACCATCTTCGTCACCTCGCCCTACGTGGCGCGTGTGCTCATTCCGCTGATGCAGACGCAGGGCAGCGACGAGGAATACGCCGCCCTCACGCTGGGCGCCAACGGCTGGCAGATCTTCACCCGCATCACGCTCCCCAACATCAAGTGGGCGCTGCTCAACGGCGTTGTGCTCACCAACGCCCGCGCGGTGGGCGAATTCGGCGCGGTGGCGGTGGTGTCCGGCACCATCATGAACCAGACCCTCACCCTGCCGTTGCTGGTGGACCAGCTCAACAACGACTACAAGACCGCTGCTGCCTTCACGGCCGCTGCGCTGCTGGCGTGCATGGCGCTGGTCACGCTGGTGCTCAAGAGTTTCATGGAATGGCGTGCGCAGCAGCGCGAGGAGCTTGCGCCGATTGCGCGCGAGGCGTGACCGGCCGGATAAATGGAATGAGAAGGCGGGGCTTCACAGCAGCGCTTTGGATGGTTTTCCCTAATTGAGTGGCGTGGGCGCTGCGGCAAGAATGTGCGCCCTTCGAATGTTGTTTTGCACCCCGCAAAGGAACGCAACAGCCATGACGTCCATCCCCTACACCGGCCCGGCGGTGAAATACCCGCTCTCGCTAAGGTTGCTGCACTGGCTGCGCGCCGTGCTGATCATCGGACTGATCTGGTCGGGCTGGTACATGGCCGGCTTGCCGGACGACGCACCGGAATCCACGTTCGCGCTGTTCTACCCCAACCATAAGCAGTTCGGCGTGCTGGTGTGGTTGGTTGCGCTGGTGCATCTGGTGATCCGCTGGCGCAGCCGCGCCGTGTTGCCGCATGCGCCGATGGCGTTGGCAGGGTGGGAGCGCGCGCTGTCGCACGCCACGCACCGCCTGCTGATCCTGTTGACCTTGCTGGTGCCGATGTTCGGTTACCTGATGTCGAGCAGCTACACGCAGAGCAGCGGCGTGCCCTTCTTCTTCATCGACAAGCTGCCCGAACTGATCGGCAAGAACGACAGTGCCTTCGAGATCTTCAAGGAGCTGCATGAGCTCTCGGCCTACACCTTGCTGGCGCTGCTGGTGCTGCACCTTGCCGGTGTGTTGAAGCACCGTTTCTTTGACAAGGGTCGCGACGCTGACGTCTTGCCGCGCATGCTTTGATGGCATCCGGGCGATTTTCCCCGGCCGCAAAAAAACGGGACGGCATGGCCGTCCCGTTTTGCATTACGGGGCGTGAAGTATTACAGCAGGGCGTCGGCCCAGATGTTCTTCGCCCACGAATCCGCGTAACGCCCTTCCAGTGCATTGGCGGCGGCAGACAGGCCGCCGGCGCCTTGCACGGCCACCAGCGTTTTCTTCTCGGCGTCGTACTTATGCACCGAGGCGACGTGCACCACATCGGTGTCGGATACGAAGCTGTAGCAGGTGTTGGCGATGATCGGATGCGGGTTGGGTTCGCGGCCGGTGAGCGCGGCAGTGATGGCCTCGGCAGCGATCTTGGCGTGGCTGTTGGCCATGAAGCCTGACTTCGGCATGGCGGGGGCCGACAGCGTAGCATCGCCGAGCACGTGGATGCCCTTGGCGGCAATCGACTCGGTGGTGAGCCAATCGACCTCGCACCAGCGGTCGTTGGCGGTGATCAGGCCGGCCTGCTTGGCGATGTTGCCGGCGCGCTGCGGCGGCACCACGTTGAGCACGTCGGCGCGCACGTCGTCACCGAATTCAAACTGCAGCCTGCGGTTGCCGGCGTCCACATTGACCAGCGTGCTGTTGGGCACGTACTCGATCAGGCCGGGGTAGCGCTCGGTCCAGGCCTTCAGGAACAGGCCCTTCTTGGAGGTGATGTCGGGGTTGGCGTCGAGCACCAGAATCTTCGACTTCGGCTTGTGCTGCTTGAAGTAGAA
This sequence comes from Pseudazoarcus sp. NS20, assembly GCF_059703745.1. NCBI lineage: Bacteria > Pseudomonadati > Pseudomonadota > Betaproteobacteria > Rhodocyclales > Zoogloeaceae > Pseudazoarcus > Pseudazoarcus sp. NS20. The sequence continues at coordinate 484,051 of NZ_BAAKIY010000001.1, read as the reverse complement.
GGCCACCTGCGCGGCACGCTCGTAGGGCCCCGGCGGGCAGCGGTACGGTGCCTTGGGGATGTGCAGCGCATACACGCCGCCGTCGGGCATGGCTTCGAGCTGGCGGCGCAGGGCAACGGTCTGCGGGCCGGCTTTCCAGGCGTGCAGCACCGTCTCGCGCGCTTGCGGCGAGCCCAGGCCGGGCACGCTGTCGAACAGAAACTCGATGCCGGGCGACACCACCAGACGGTCGTAGCTCAGCGGGTCGCCGTTCTGCAGGCGCACCACGCGTTTGTCCGGGTCGATGGCAATGGCGTAGTCGCGCACCAGCTTCACGCCGTGGCGTTTCTGCAATTGGTCGTACGAAGTGGTGAGGTCTTCGATGCTGCGCGTGCCGCCCAGCACCAGGTTGCTCAGCGGGCACGAGATGAAAGCCGGGTTGGGCTCGACCAGCACGACTTCGATCTGCGGCGCCCACAGGCGGATGTACTTGGCAGCCGTGGCGCCACCGAAGCCGCCGCCGATGACGACGACGCGGCCCTTGGGCTTGCCGGAATAGGTGCTGGCGCAGGCGGTCAGCGACAGTGCTGCGGTGGCGGCCGAGGCCTTGAGGAAGGTGCGGCGATTGAAAGCGCTCATGATTCCATGGCCTCCGGTCAGGGTTTCTGGCGGGCGAAGTGGTTCGCCAGGCGCTGGAGTTCGTCGTCGGTGTAGCCCTTGGCGTGCTGGTGCATCACAGTGGCCGCGCGCTTGTCTTCCTTGAACTCTTTCAGTGCGGTGTACAGGCGTTGGGCATCCTGCCCGGCGATCGGCGGAATGCCGGTGTTGGCGTTGCCGGTGGTGCCATGACAGGCGGCGCAGGTGGCGGCCCAGGCGCGCGCCTGCAGGTCTTCGGCGGCCAGCGCGGCACTGCCGCCAAGCAGCAGCGCGGCGCTCAGCACGGCACGGAAAGCGTGCGTGTTTGCATTCATCGGTTGAAGCTCCTTGGGTGAAATCGAGCGGCTCCGGCACGGGAGTCCAGTGCGCGATGCTAGGTGGGTCCGCTTATGCGTGGAACGAAGTAATGCTTTGATACATAGCACTCTTGGTGATATGCGTTGTGGGTGAGTGGCGTCGGGCGGATACGGCCGGGCTTCACCCCTGTAGCGGGGTGGGGTAAAGTAGCCGCCAGGGGACGACCCCTCCCACCGTGGGCAACATTCCGGGACGGCCCGGCTCTTTGCAAAGGAGAGCCAAAATGGCCTGGATGCTGTTGTTGTTTGCCGGTGTGCTGGAGGTGGTGTGGGCGTATTCGATGAAGCTTTCAGATGGCTTCAGCCGGCCCGGCCCCGCGGTGGTCACGCTCGTGACCATGGTCGCGAGCTTCGTGCTGCTGGCGATGTCGATGAAATCACTTCCCTTGGGTACGGCTTATACGATCTGGACCGGCATCGGTGCGGTCGGTGCATTCAGCGTGGGCATCCTCGTGCTGGGTGAGCCGGTCAACGGCTTGCGGTTGCTGGCGGCGGCGCTGATCGTCAGTGGCATCGTGCTGATGAAGCTGTCGTCGTGAGCTTCGCGCAGCGCTGAGAGGCTCGCATCCGGCCGTGAGGCCGGGTGCATTCGGCAGGGCTGCGGCACCACATGCATTGAACATGGCCGCGTACAGGCTGTCTTGGAACGGACGCCCGGCCGGCAGGGCCGTGGGTGCGTGAATGAGCGAGGGGTGTCGATGAGTGCCGTGATCCGGATCGGGGTGGCGTTACTGGCCGCCGTGCTGGCGACCGGCGTGGTGGCCACGCTGGTGCAGTCGCAGGTGAATTTCGCAGGGCTGATCTTGCCGGGCCTGCCGGTGTCTTGGGGGATGCGGCTGGCGGTCACGCTGGAGGACCTCGCGCGTTTCGGCCCGGTGATGACCGGCATCGCTGCGGGGGGCTTGATTCCGGCGTTGCTGCTTGCGCATCTGTTGATGCGAGGGCGCAGCCTGAGCGCGCGTGCGCTGGTCTCGAGCGTGCTGGCGGTTTCGGGAATGTGGGCCGCATTTGCCGCTCTGGGGCAGGTGACGCCCATGCCGGCTCTGGTATCAGCCACGCGCGGAATGGGCGGTCTGGCCTTGATGAGCCTTACCGGCATCGTGGGCGCCCTCGTGTTCGCGCGGCTCGCGCCGCCGCATGGCGCGTTGCGCGGCGGTGGTAACGGCGTGTGGTTGGGTGCCGGGGTGGCGTTGCTGGCTGTGCCGGCGGTGTCCTTCGTGCTCACGGCGCCGGGCAAGGCGGAGCCGGTGCCGGCCATAGACCCCGCCCGCTACAGCGTGGAAACCGTGGCCGAAGGGCTGACGCGGCCGTGGTCGGTGGCCTTCTTGCCGGACGGGCGACGGCTGGTGACCGAAATGGCCGGGCGCGTGCTGGCGCTCGGGGCCGACGGCGCGGTGTCGGAGATCGACACATCCGGGCTGCCCCCCGTGTATCACCCCGGCGGCATGACCGGTTTCATGGAAGTGGCCGTCGACCCGGATTTCGCCAGTAACGCGCTGCTGTATTTCACTACCAGCTACGGCACGGCCGAGGCCAACGGCACGCGGCTGCTGCGCACGCGGCTCGACGGCGACCGGCTGAGCGACGTGCGCATTCTCTTCGACGGCACGCCCAAGGCCAGCAACGGCAACAACGGTGGCCGGCTGGCCTTTCTGCCCGATGGCACGCTGGTGCTGACGGTGGGTGACGGCAACGTGTGGCGTGAAGAGGCGCAGAACCTCGCCACCCATCTGGGCACGCTGGTGCGCCTGCACCGCGATGGCCAGGTGCCGGACGACAACCCTTTCGTGAATCGAGCCGATGCTGCGCCGGAGATCTACAGCTTCGGCCACCGCAACCCGCAGGGTATTGCGTTCGACCCGTCCAACGGTCAATTGCTGGTGAGCGAGCACGGCCCGCGTGGCGGCGACGAGCTCAACCGCATCCACGCCGGGCAGAACTACGGCTGGCCGTGGGTCACCGGCGGCATTGATTACTCCTTCGCCCACGTCACGCCGTTCCGCGCGCTCGACGGCTACGCCCCTCCGGAATTTGAATGGACGCCCTCCATTGCACCCTCCGGGCTGGCGATTTACGACGGCGATCTGTTTGAAGGTTGGCAGGGAGATCTGCTGGTGCCGGCGCTGGTGTCGCGCGAGGTGCGCCGCGTGCTGCGTGACAACGGCCGCATCGTCGGCGAGCAGCGCATGCTGGGCGAGTTGGATGAGCGCATCCGTGACGTAAAGGTGGCACCGGATGGTTCGATCCACGTGCTCACCGACGGTGAAAATGCGCGCCTGCTGCGCTTGGTGCCGGCACAACCCGCCGACTGAGCAGCACGAAAAAAGCGCCCGGCATGCGCCGGGCGCTTTTCATTTGCTGCATGTGCCGTGGCGTGCTCAGCGCCCGGTGACGCCGCCGCGCGGGTCGGGCGTCAGGCGCAGATACGGGCGCAGCGCCTTGTAGCCTTTCGGGAAGCGGCGCTTAATCTCGTCTTCGTCTTTCAGTGACGGCACGATCACCACATCGTCACCCGGCTTCCAGTTGGCCGGCGTGGCGGCGGCGTGGTTGTCGGTGAGTTGCAGCGAATCGATGACGCGCAGGATCTCGTCGAAATTGCGGCCGGTGCTGGCCGGGTAGGTGATGATCAGGCGCACCTTCTTGGCAGGGTCGATGATCAGCAAGGAGCGCACCGTCAGCGTGGCGCTGGCGTTGGGGTGGATGAAGTCATACAGCTGCGACACCTTGCGGTCGGCATCCGCGATGATCGGGAAGTTGACCTCGGTGCCCTGAGTGTCGTTGATGTCGCCGATCCAGTTGCGGTGCGATTCCACCGGATCCACCGACAGTGCGATGGCCTTCACGCCGCGGCGCTTGAACTCGTCGCGCAGCTTGGCCGTCTGGCCCAGCTCGGTGGTGCAGACCGGCGTGAAATCGGCCGGGTGCGAAAACAGCACGGCCCAGCTGTCACCCAGCCACTCGTGAAAGCGGATGGTGCCTTCGGTGGAATCCTGCTCGAAATCGGGGGCGATATCGCCAAGATGGATGCTCATGCGTGTTCCTCCTTTATGCGTACTGCAGAAAACGGCTGCGCAGACGGTGAGCCGCTGCGCAGGAAGGGGCGGATCGGGCGGGCATCCGCTGCAACCAGTTGTGCCCACAGCGCGTGCCCTTCAAACCACGCGCCGAAACCGCTCTCGGCATTGATGTGACCCTTTTCGCCGGCATCGACGAAACGGCAGCCCCAGCGGCCAGCCCAGGCTCGTGCCGTGGACAACGCCACCCACGGATCGTTGCGGCTGGCCACCACCACGCACGGATAGCCCAGATGCTCGGCCGGCAGCAGCTTGCCCACGCCGAACTTCGCCGGGTCGGCCGGCGCCACCAGCAGCGCGCCGGCAATGCGGTCGCGGTGGGCGGCGCAGGCCACGCTGGCGGCCAGGCAGCCGAAGCTGTGCGCCACAATGACGATGCGCCCGGACGAAGCCTCAATGACCTTTTCCACCTGCGCCGCCCAGCGCGGCAGGTCGGGCGTGGCCCAATCGTCCTGCAGCACACGGCGTGCCCGGGGAATGCGCGCCTCGAGCCACGTCTGCCAGTGATCCGGCCCGCTGCCGTGCAGCCCCGGAACGATGAGTGTGGTTGCCATAGCCGTGCCGAAAATGGTTCGAGGTGCCCAGTCTCCGGCCCCTGTGCACGCCCTCGAACCAAGTAAATCTGACTTGCTTGTCAGCTTCTCTGCGTTGCTGCCGTCTGCGTGACGAAGAAGGCAAATCGCGCCATTTATATCAAAGTATGATTTATTGTTGGTGCGGTGTTGGCATCCGCCCTGCCCGTGAATACAAGCACTTGCCGGGCGCGTTGATTGCTGCAGCTTCGTGAAGCGGTTTCGCGGTCCTTGCACGGCGTTTGATGAAAGTCGTCTTTCCGGGCGCTGGGCGGGGCTTGCACCGTTGGGTTCGCGAAAGATCAGTGGAGGATTGTTCATGTTCATCCGGCAACTCGGCTACCTCGTCATGCTCTCGCGCGAGCGCCATTTCGGTCGCGCGGCTGAGGCGTGCAATGTCTCCCAGCCAGCGCTGTCCGGCGCGATACGCAGCATCGAGCGTGAGCTGGGCATGTCGATCGTGCGACGTGGGCGGCGCTTCGAAGGCTTCACGCCGGATGGAGAACGGGTGCTGGCGTGGGCCCGGCGCGTGGTGGCCGATTGCGAAGGGCTGCGTCAGGCGGCCACTCAAAGCGGCGACGGCCCGGTGGGCGTGCTGCGCCTTGGCGCCATTCCCACCACGGTGCCCTTGGTGCCGCTGATGACCGACGCCTGCCTCGAACGCTTCCCCAACATGCGCTATCAGGTGCGCACCCTGTCCGCTGCCGACGTGTGCCGACGCGTGGCCAATTTCGAGCTCGACGCGGGTCTGCTCTATCTCGAGCATGAATTGCCGCAAGAGGTGGTGGCGGTGCCCATGTTCCGCGAGCGCTACGTGCTGATCGGGCGCGACGGCTGCAACATGCCGCGTGGTTCGCACATCGGCTGGAAGGATGTAGCGAAGCTGCCGCTGTGCCTGCTGACCTCCGACATGCAGTGCCGGCACGGCGTGGATGCCGCATTCGCGCGACACGGTCTGGAAATCGTGCCGCGTGTGGAAACCGATTCGATGATGGCGATCTACGCCCATGTGCGGTGCGCCGGTTTGTACAGCGTGGTGCCACACAGCGCTTTGTGCATGGTCGAAATGCGCGAGGAACTCACCGCCCTTCCGATCCGCCCCGAACTGCACCGCGAGATCGGCCTGGTGCTGATGCGGCGTGAGCCCCGCACCCCGCTCATCGACGCCGCAGTGAGCGTATTTCGCGAGCTTGACCTGCAGGCGCGGGTCGATGCCTTGCTGGCGGTTTGATAAGCCAACCCGATCAGCAGGTCAGATCAAACGATTGGCCGCACAACCGCCATCACTCCCAAGATGAATTGAAGGCAGCGGACACATCCGCCGCCTCCGGCACTGCCTCGCTGCCATACGGCACGCGGCAGTGCCCGCCCGAATTCAATCGAAGGAGTGTGTAGAAATGGCAAAAATCATCGTAGTTCTGTACGACGACCCCGTTACCGGTTACCCCCCGAAGTACGCCCGCGACGATTGCCCGCAACCCGAGGTGTATCCCGACGGCCAGACCCTGCCGACGCCCAAGGCCATCGACTTCCAACCCGGTGAATTGCTCGGCTCGGTGTCGGGCGCGCTGGGCCTGCGCAAGTGGCTCAAGTCGCTCGGCCATGAACTGGTGGTGACTTCCAGCAAGGACGGCGCAGACAGCATTCTCGACCGCGAACTGCATGATGCCGAGATCGTCATCTCGCAGCCGTTCTGGCCGGCGTACATGACCGAAGAGCGCATGGCCAAGGCACCGAAGCTGAAGATGATCGTGACCGCCGGTATCGGCTCCGATCACACCGACCTTCAGGCCGCCAACAAGCGCAACATCACCGTGGCCGAAGTCACGTACTGCAACAGCAACGCCGTGGCCGAGCACGTGGTGATGTCCATCCTGATGCTGGTGCGCAACTTCGTGCCGTCGCACAACTGGGTGCTCAAAGGCGGCTGGAACATCGCCGACTGCGTGTCGCGCTCGTATGACGTCGAAGCCATGAACATCGGCACCGTCGCCGCCGGCCGCATCGGCCTGCGCGTGCTGCGCCTGATGCACCCGTTCGGCACCAAGCTGCACTACATGGATCGCCACCGCCTGCCGGAAGCGGTCGAGAAAGAGCTGGGTCTGACCTATCACAGCACGCTCGAAAGCCTCTCCAAGGTGTGCGACGTGGTCACGCTCAACTGCCCGCTGCACCCGGAAACCGAGCACATGGTGAACCGCGAGTCGCTCAAGCACTTCAAGCGCGGCGCCTACCTGATCAACACCGCACGCGGCAAGCTGTGCGACCGCGACGCCATCGTCGAAGCGCTGGAAAACGGTCAGCTCGCAGGCTACGCCGGTGACGTGTGGTTCCCGCAGCCGGCACCCAACGACCATCCGTGGCGTCACATGCCGCACAACGCCATGACGCCGCACATCTCGGGCACCAGCCTGTCGGCTCAGGCGCGTTATGCCGCCGGCACGCGTGAAATCCTCGAGTGCTACTTCGAAGGCCGTCCGATCCGTGACGAATACCTGATCGTTCAGGGTGGCAAGCTGGCCGGTGTCGGCGCCCACTCCTACAGCGACGGTAACGCTACGGGTGGCTCTGCCGAGGCCGCCAAGTACAAGGCCAACAAGTAAGCAACATGGCGCAGCTTTCCAAGCTCGCGCCAAACGTCTGGGCCGGCGCAGTTGTCGCCGGCCTTGGCGTTCTCATGGCGCTGTTGATTGTGGCCGGGTTGGGGCACTGGAGCGGAATTCCGCTGGTGCTCGGCTCGTTCGGGGCCAGTTGCGTGCTGCTGTTCGGGCATCCCGCCAGCCCGTTTTCCGCCCCACGCAACGTGATTGGCGGGCATGTCCTGTCGTCGCTGGTGGGCCTGCTGTGTCTGTACCTGCCGTTGCCGATGTGGGTGGCCATTGCGATTGCCGGGGCGCTGGCCTTCGTCGTGATGACGCTGACAAAAACCGTGCATCCGCCGGCGGGAAGTAACCCGATCATCATTGGCCTGGCTCAGCCGGGCTGGGAATTTTTGCTGTTCCCGACGCTGGTCGGTGTCTGCGCGCTGGTGCTGCTGGCGCGCGGACATCGCTGGCTCTCCGAACGGCTTGTACGCGTGTGAGCTCAGGCGTCGAGCGCGCGCGGGAACAGCGCATCCTTCACGCGCGGGGCGGCCAGCTCCGCGCTGCAGTATTCGAGAAAACGGTACGTGTAGTCGCGCAGGTAATGGCCGCGGCGCAGGGCGATCAGCGTGGTGTTGCGCTCGAACAGTTCGGGCGCCTCGATCAGCGTCAGCCCGGCGTCGCGCACGGGGTGGAAGGCCATCGCGGCGATGATGCCGACACCCAGCCCCAGCTCCACGTAGGACTTGATCACGTCGGCGTCGAGTGCGGTGATGACGATGTTGGGCGCCAGCCCGGCGGCGGCAAAGGCGGCATCCACGCGCGAGCGCCCGGTGTAGCCCTCGTGGTAGGTGATGAGCGGCCACTCGGCCAGCGCCTGCAGCGTGAGCGGGCCGGCCTGGGTGAGCGAGTGGCCGTCGGGCACGATGATGGCGTGATGCCATTGGTAGAAGGGGAAGGCCACGAGGTCTTCCTCGGCGCCGAGCGCTTCGGTGGCCACGCCGATGTCGGCCTCACCCGAGCGCAGCATGGCGACGATTTCGTCCGGCCCGCCCTGGTGCAGCTCGAGATGCACCTTGGGGAATTCCTGCTTGAAGCGCGTGACCACCTGCGGCAGCGCGTAGCGTGCCTGCGTGTGGGTGGTGGCGATGGCCAACTGGCCTTGGTCGCGCTGTGCGAAGTGATCGCCCAGACGCTTGATGTTCTGCGTGTCGAGCAGGATGCGCTCGACGATCGGCAGCAGCTCTTTGCCGGGCTCGGTGAGGCCGAGCAGGCGCTTGCCGCGGCGCACGAACAGTTCCACGCCCATTTCGTCCTCGAGATCCTTGATGTGCTTGGAGACGCCGGACTGGGCGGTGTACAGCGCGTTGGCGACTTCGGTGAGGTTGAAGTTGCGGCGCGCGGTTTCGCGGACGATGCGAAGCTGCTGGAAGTTCATAGCGTTAAACCTGCGTAATCAGTGCCTTGTTTGCACGAAATCGAATAATGCGCCGCGGTTTAATGCTTTAAAACGTATAAAAACTGCTTTCGTTAGAACAAAAACAAAAAAGCGCAGGTGGAGCACCCGCGCTTTTTCTTTGGCTTCTGGCTGGCGGTCGTCAGCGCTCGATGCCCGGCAGCGTCTCGGACTCTAGAAACACGCGGGTGCGCAGCGGGCGAATCCACGTGCCGCCGCCCTGTACCAGCCCGAGGCTGCGGAACTGCTCCTTAGGCACTTCGGCATGCACCAGGTCTTCGCCGCCTTCGACGCGCAATTCCAGGCGCACCGTGGGGCCGACCACCGACACCAGTTCGATCACCGCCGGCAGGCCGCCCGAATCGCCGTTGGGCAGAATCTCGATCTCGTGCGGGCGCACGTAGGCAAAGCCTTCGCCCTCGCGCTGCTCGCCGTGCTCGGGCACCGGCAGCGTGAGCTCGCCGATGCGTGCCTGGCCGTCTTTCACACGCGCGTGGAACAGGTTCACGTTGCCGAGAAACTTGTACACGAAGGGGTTGGCCGGGTGATCGTACACCTCTTCCGGCGAGCCTTCCTGCTCGACCTTGCCCTTGTTCATGACCACCACGCGGTCGGAGACTTCCAGCGCTTCTTCCTGGTCGTGCGTGACGAACACGCTGGTGACGTGAATCTCGTCGTGCAGGCGGCGCAGCCAGCGGCGCAGCTCTGTGCGCACCTTCGCATCCAGCGCGCCGAAGGGCTCGTCGAGCAGCAGCACTTTGGGCTCGACCGCCAGTGCGCGCGCCAGCGCAATGCGTTGACGTTGGCCGCCCGACAGCTGCGAGGGCAGGCGATGCGCCGTCCAGTCGAGCTGCACCAGTTCGAGCAGTTTCATGACGCGGCGCTTGATCTCTTCCTTGTCGGGGCGGAAGCGGCGCGGGCGCACGGTGAGGCCGTAGGCCACGTTGTCGAACACGCTCATGTGCTTGAACAGCGCGTAATGCTGAAACACGAAGCCCACGCCGCGGTGGCTGACATGCACGTCGGTGGTGTCTTCGCCGTGGAAATGGATGCGGCCGGAATCGGGTTGCTCCAGGCCGGCGATGATGCGCAGTAGCGTGGTCTTGCCCGAGCCCGAGGGGCCCAGCAGCGCGGTCAGCTCGCCTTCGGCCAGCGCCAGATTGACGTTGTCGACCGCCACGAAATCGCCGAAGCGCTTGTTCACATTCTCGATCAGGATGCTCATTGCTTGTTTTCCTTGAGGATTCGGTATTTTACGCGACGTGCTTGCGGCCCTGCTTCTCGTCCCGCCACTCGATCAGGCTCTTGAGCACGATGGTGACGATGGCGAGTGCGGCCAGCAGCGACGACACGGCAAAGGCGGCGGTGTAGAGATACTCGTTATAGAGCACCTCGATGTGCAGCGGCATGGTGTTGGTCTCACCGCGGATACGGCCAGACACCACCGCTACCGCGCCGAATTCACCCATGGCGCGGGCGTTGCACAGAATCACGCCGTACAGCAGGCCCCATTTGATGTTGGGCAGCGTCACGCGCCAGAAGGTCTGCCAGCCGTTGGCGCCCAGCGTCAGGGAAGATTCCTCTTCGTCCTTGCCTTGTTGCTGCATCAGCGGAATCAGCTCGCGCGCCACGAAGGGCATGGTGCCGAAGGCAATGACGATGATGATGGCCGGCACCGCAAAGATGATGCGGATGCCGTGTTCGGCCAGCGCCGGCCCGAGCCAGCCCTGCGAGCCGAGCAGGATCACGAAGATCAGGCCGACCACCACCGGCGAGATGGCGAACGGCATGTCGATCATGGTGATCAGGAAGGACTTGCCGCGAAACTCGAACTTGGCAATCGCCCATGCCGCCACTACGCCGAACACCACGTTGATCGGCACCACGATGGCCACCACCAGCAGCGTCAGGCGGATGGACGCCGCCGCGTCAGCCTCGGTGATGGCATCGGCCCACACTCTCAGGCCCTGTTCGAACGCGCTCCACAGCACCACCGACAGCGGCAGCACCAGAAACAACGCCAGAAAGCTCAGTGCCACGCCGATCAGCACGCGGCGCACCCAGGCCGGCTCTTCAGTGGCCTTGCGCCACGCCGGCACGTAGGGCTGCGGGTTGGTCGCGCCCAGCTGTGTGCGGTCGTCGAAGGGGTTTTCGGAAATCACGATACTCATGGGGTTCCTCTCAGCGGCTGCGGCGCGACGCCCACCACTGCAGGCTGTTGATCAGCAGCAGAAGCAGGAAGGCGGCGATGAGCATCACCGAGCCGATGGCCGCGGCGCCGTGGTAGTCGAACTGCTCGGCCTTGGCGACGATCAGCAGCGGGGTGATTTCGGTGCGGAAGGGCAGGTTGCCGGAGATGAAGATCACCGAGCCGTATTCGCCCACCGCGCGCGCAAAGGCCAGCGCAAAACCGGTGAGCAGTGCCGGCAGCAGCGTGGGGATGATCACGCGGCGCAGCGTGGTGAGGCGGCTCGCGCCCATGATGGCCGAGGCCTCTTCGACTTCCTTGTCGATGTCTTCGAGCACCGGCTGCACCGTGCGCACCACGAAGGGCAGGCCGATGTAGGTCAGCGCCACCACCACGCCCAGCCAGGTGTAGGCAATCTGCACGCCGAACACCGTCAGGTATTGCCCGACCCAGCCGGTGGGCGCATACAGCGTCACCAGCGCAATGCCGGCCACCGCCGTGGGCATGGCGAACGGCAGGTCGACCAGCGCATCGACGATCTTCTTGCCCGGAAAGCGGTAGCGCACCAGCACCCACGCCACCAGCGCACCGAACACCAGATTGATCAGTGCCGCCACGAACGAGGCGCCGAACGACAGCTTGTACGAAGCCACCACCTGCCGGTCGCTGACCGCGCGCCAGAAATCATCCCAGCTCATGCTGGCCGTGTAGAGAAGCAGCGCCGCCACCGGAACCACCAGCAGCAGGCCGAGATAGAACAGCGTCAGCCCCATGGTGATGCCGAAGCCGGGGAGCACGCTGTGTTGTCGTAGTGCAATGGCCATCGAAAGACTCCAACGCCGAAGCGGCCCTCGTGGGGCCGCCCGGTCGGTTCAGCGGATTACTTGTTGATTTCGCGCAGGATGCGGTCGAACACGCCGCCGTCGTTGAAGTGCTTCTGCTGGGCGGTGCGCCAGCCACCGAACACATCATCGATGGTGAATAGCTTCACCTTCGGGAACTGGTCGGCAAACTCGGCTGCGATCTTCTCGTTGGTCGGGCGGTAGTAGTGCTTGCCGGCCAGACGCTGGGCTTCTTCCGAATACAGATGCTCGAGGTAGGCCTGCGCGACTTCACGGGTGCCTTTGCGGTCGACGTTCTTGTCGACGATGGTTACCGGCGGCTCGGTGAGGATCGAGGTCGAGGGCACGACCAGCTCGAATTCGCCGTCCTTGCCGAGTTGCTCGACCGACAGAATGGCTTCGTTCTCCCAGGCGATGAACACGTCGCCGAGCTTGCGCTGAACGAAGGTGTTGGTGGCGCCACGCGCACCCGGATCAAGCACCGGCACGTTCTTGAAGATCTGCTTCACGAAGTCGTAGGCTTTCTCTTCGGAGCCGTACTTCTCCAGCGCGTAGCCCCACGCTGCCAGGTAGTTCCAGCGCGCACCGCCGGAGGTCTTCGGGTTGGGCGTGATCACCTGCACGCCGTCACGCGCGAGGTCGTCCCAATCTTTGATGTTCTTGGGGTTGCCCTTGCGCACTAGCAGCACGATGGTGGAGGTGTAGGGCGAGCTGTTCTTCGGCAGGCGCGCCTGCCAGTCTCTCGGAATCAACTCGCCCTTGTCGTGCAGCACGTCGATGTCATAGGCCAGCGCCAGCGTCACCACGTCGGCGTCGAGGCCGTTGATGACCGAGTTGGACTGGCTGCCCGAGCCGCCATGCGACTGGCGGATGGTCGGCGAGCTGCCTTTCTTCTCCTGCCAGACCTTTTGGAACGAGGCGTTGAATTCGCGATAGAACTCACGCGTCGGGTCGTACGACACGTTGAGGATGGTCTGTGCGCTGGCCAGCGCGGCGGTGCCCAAGGTTGCGGCGGCCAGTGCTGCGGTGATCAGGGTGCGGAAGCGAGGTGCTGCCATGATGTTCTCCAAGTGATATGCGATTGAAAGCATTTCGTGTGGGGAGAACTGTAAGTTCCGGTTATAAAGTTAGGAACCAAGCAAAACTCGCTAGCTATGCACAAAAAGTGATTAGCCGCCGCGCTATGCAAATCACTTCATTTCGTAGTTGTCCTTATGGTTGGTATGCACAGCTCTGCCTAGCATCCAGACTTCATCTTCCTCGGGGCCGACTCCCATGAACCTTAAATATCTGAGCTGCGCGATGGCTGTCTGTGCGTATTCCGGTGCCGCATTGGCGCAATCGTCCGACGTCAGCCTGTACGCCGCGGGCAGCCTGCGCGCCGTACTCACCGAGGTCTCGAAGAACTACACCGCCAAGACCGGCCAAGCCGTGGCCGGCACCTTCGGTCCTTCGGGTCTGCTGCGCGAGCGCATCGAAAAGGGTGAGCCGGCGCAGGTGTTCGCCTCGGCCAACACCTCGCACCCGGCGCAGCTCGCCAAGGCCGGCGGTTGGGCGGAGCCGGTGGTGTTCACGCGCAACAACCTGTGCGCACTCACGCAGGCCGCCGTTAAGGCCGACAGCGCCAGCTTGCTGGACGCCATGCTCGACCCGGCCATCAAGCTGGGTGCCTCCACACCCAAGGCCGACCCCTCCGGTGATTACGCCTGGGCGCTGTTCGAGAAAGCCGACAAGGTGCGCGCGGGTGCCTTCAAGGCGCTCGACGCCAAGGCGCTCAAGCTCACTGGCGGGCCGGATTCGGCCAAGGCGCCGGAAGGCCGCAACCCCTACGCGTGGGTGATGGACGAGGGCAAGGCCGATGTCTTCCTGACCTACTGCACCAATGCCGTCGCCGCGCAGCAAGAGTCGCCCAAGCTGCGCATCGTCGAGATTCCGGCCGAGCTGGCAGTGGGTGCGGCCTACGGCATGACGGTGCGCGATGGCGCGCCTGCCGCCGCCACGGCGCTGGCAGAATACATCCTGTCGCCGGAGGCACAGGAGGTGTTCAAGCGTCATGGTTTCGGAGCCATTTGATCGGCCGTTGAGCCCGGCTCGCCGCCGCGTGCTGGCGGGCCTGGGCGCGGCAGCGCTTGCGCCGTGGTGCCTGGCTGCGCCCGTCGAGGTGCTGGATGGCGCGCGCCGCACGGTGACACGCAAGGGCCCGGTGCGCCTGGTGTTTCCGGCCGGCGGCCCGGCCGCCATTCTGCTGTACACGCTGGCCCCCGACCTGCTCGCCGGCTGGCCGCGTGCCAACCGTGCCGAGGAGCTGGCCTACCTGCTGCCCGGCATTGGCGAGCGGCCGGAAGTGGGGCGCCTCACCGGCCGGGGCGGCACGGCCAACCTTGAGAGCGTGCTGGCGCTGAAGCCCGACCTCATCATCGACTCCGGTTCGGTACGCGGCACCTACATCGACCTGGCCGAACGCGTGCAACGCCAGACCGGCATCCCCTATGCGCTGTTCGATGGCCGCCTCGAAGCCATTCCCGACACCTACCGTGCTCTGGGCCGTCTGACCGGCCGCGAACAACGCGCCGAGCAACTCGCCACGTGGGCTGAGCGTGCCATGGCCACCGTGCGCGAACGCCTTGCCGGCGCCAGCGAACGCCCCCGCGTGTATTACGCCCGCGGCCCGCGCGGGCTGGAGACCGGGCTGTCCGGCTCGATCAACGTCGAAGCGCTGGACTTCATGGGCTTCACGCATTTCGGCATGCGCATGCCCGGCGGGCTCGCCAACGTGCCGCTGGAAGAAGTGCTGTGGTGGGACCCTGAAGTCATCATCACCATCGACCGTGACTTCGCTGCAGCCGTGCGGCGTGACTCGGTGTGGGCCGGCGTCAGTGCGGTGCGCAACGGCCGCGTGCATCTGTCACCCAAGTTGCCCTTCGGCTGGGTGGATTTCCCGCCCAGCGTCAATCGCCTGCCGGGGCTGTTCTGGCTTGGCCAGAAGGTGCATCCCGAGCGTTTCCCCGAAGACCTGGCCGCGCTCACGCGCGAGTTCTACACGCTGTTCTATCAGGTCGAGCCCAGTGAGGCGCAGATCGCCGCCGTGCTCGAAGGGCGCGGCTGATGCGCGGCGGCGCGCTCGCGGCGTGGGGTGTGCTGGCGCTGGGCGTGGTGGTGGCGTTGTCGGTGGGCCGTTACGGGCTGGGCGCCGGCGACATCCTTCAGGCCGTGAGCGACTGGCTCACCCGCCCCGACGACGTGCCGCCCGGCACCGCGGAAACCGTGCTGTTGCAGATCCGCGGCCCGCGCATCATCGCGGCGTTGTCGGTGGGCGCCGGGCTGGCCGTGGCCGGCGCCACGTTCCAGGGCTTGTTCCGCAATCCGCTGGTGTCGCCCGACATTCTCGGTGCGTCCGCGGGGGCCGCGCTTGGTGCGGTGCTGGGCATCTTCTTCTCGTTCGGCGTGTTCGGCATCCAGGCCGCAGCCTTTGCCGGCGGCCTGCTGGCCGTGGGCGTGGTGTATGCCGTGGGCAGTTCGCTGCGCCAGGGTGACCCGGTGCTGGTGTTGATTCTGGCTGGCGTGGTCATCGGCTCGCTGCTCGGTGCCGGCATCGGGCTGGTCAAATATCTGGCCGACCCCTACAACCAGTTGCCCGCCATCACCTTCTGGCTGCTCGGCAGCCTGGCCGGCACCACGGCGGGCGATCTGGCCGCGCTGCTGTGGCCGGTGCTGGCCGGCGGCGCGCTGCTCATGCTGCTGCGCCACCGCATCGATGTGATGTCGCTCCCCGAAGAGGAAGCCCGTGCCTTGGGCGCGCCCACCACGCGGCTGCGCATCGTGCTGGTGGCTGCGGCCACGCTGGTCACCGCCGCCGGCGTGGCGCTGGCCGGTGTGGTTGGCTGGGTGGGGCTGGTGGTGCCGCACATCGCACGCTTTCTGGTCGGCCCGTCGTTCAGCCGCTTGCTGCCCGCCAGCGCCGTGCTGGGTGGCGGCTTCCTGCTGCTCATCGACACCTTGGCGCGCACCATGGCGCCGGTGGAAATCCCGCTCGGCCTGCTCACCGCCGTGATCGGCACGCCCTTCTTCATCTGGCTGCTACGCCACGCGCACCGGAGCTGGGCATGATCGCCGCGCACGCGCTGTCCATCGGCTACGGCCGCCGCGTGGTCGGCGCCGGCTTCGACTTCGCCATCCGCCCCGGCGAGGTCGTCGCCCTGCTCGGCCCCAACGGCTGCGGCAAGAGCACCTTGCTCAAAACCCTGCTCGGCCTCATCGAGCCATTGAGCGGCGAAGTGCGGCTGGACGACGTGCCGCTGGCGCAACTCAGCGTCACCCACCGTGCCCGCCGCATGGCCTACGTGCCGCAGCACGCATCCTCCACCTTCGGCTTCTCGGTGCGCGAGATCGTCCTGCTCGGCCGCACCGCCCACGGCCGTTTGTGGTCACCGCCGTCGCGTCACGACCGCGAAGTGGCCGACGCTTGCCTCACCCGCATGGGCGTCGCGCACCTCGCCGACCAGCCCCTGCACCGCGTCTCCGGCGGCGAACGCCAACTCGCCCTCATCGCCCGCGCCCTCGCGCAAGAGCCGGCTCTCATCCTCCTCGACGAACCCACCGCCAGCCTCGACTTCGGCAACCAGGGCCGCGTCCTGCGCGAAATGCGCCGCCTCGCCAGCGAGGGCCTCGGCGTAATCTTCACCACCCACGACCCCAACCACGCGCTGCGCTACGCCGACCACGCCATGCTGATGCGCAACGGGCGGGTGCTGGCGGATGGAGTGGCGGCAGAGGTGCTGACGGCTGAAGCGTTGGCGGGAATGTATGGGACGGAGGTCGCCGCGCTGCGGGATGCGGCGCATGAGAGGGCGTTCTTTGTGGCGGAGTGAGCACCTGCACGTGAAGGCTAGCGCATGCCGACGATTGATGTGGATTGTGCTGCCGTGGAAACGAGCAGCAAAACGGCATATTCTTGTGAAGACAAGACGCAGCCGTGAGTTCGGAGATGAATTTCACTAGCACGCTGTCACAACGACTCCAAGTCACCATCCCGAAAGGCGTAAGTGATGTATACGGGTGGGAGGCTAGACAGAAGAGCGTGTTTTCGGTCTAAGGGGATGGTGCGTTGATGAAGCCGGAATCGAAGCTGGATGAACTGGAGATGATTGCTTAAGGGAATTGACGATGAATATCGTGAGCGCGCAGATCGTTGCTGAAGCTGCGGAGGAAGGCGGCACAAGCTCAAATCGCATTGTCGCGTCGGTGCTCTACAGAACTGCGCCTGACGGCATAAGAAGAAAAATTCTGAACCGGTATTAGATCAAGATCTAAAATCAAGCAAAAAATTAACTAACATAAGCGGGTCTAATCCAGCCGGAGAATAGATTCCATCTCACCGCTGCCTTACGAAAAAGAACTCGATTTTGGAGAATGTCTTGATCAAATGCTTTCTATCACACAGCTCTCGCGACAAACAATCCTATGTTCGCCAAATCGCTGAACGAATTAGGACAGAGGTTAAAGTATTTGACGAAGAAACTTTTGAGGCTGGCATGCAGACTGCCGCTGAGATCTCTCATGGACTAGACGAAAGCACACTATTCGTAATATTCATCTCATCTGCTGCTTTGGAGTCAAGATGGGTTAGAGAAGAGCTTGCAAGTGCAAAAACGCGATTTGACGCAGGGCAAATCCAACGGATATACCCCATTATCATCGACAGAAATGTGCGTCATGACGATGAGCGCATTCCAGAATGGATGCGCGAGTCGTTGAATATTCAACCTATTTTTAAACCCACAATCGCAGCTCGAAAAATAAATGCTCGACTCCTCGAACTTTCTTGGCAGAGTCATCCTCGACTCCGCGAGCGCCGCGAAATATTCGTTGGCCGAAACGACCTAATAGAGCAAATCGAGGAGCGCCTTGAC
Organism: Pseudazoarcus sp. NS20; assembly: GCF_059703745.1. NCBI lineage: Bacteria > Pseudomonadati > Pseudomonadota > Betaproteobacteria > Rhodocyclales > Zoogloeaceae > Pseudazoarcus > Pseudazoarcus sp. NS20. The sequence continues at coordinate 466,436 of NZ_BAAKIY010000001.1, read as the reverse complement.
GACTTCAATCGGGATACCCCAGTAGCTCTGATTGCTTCCGGACTACCTTCAATAGGCAGAAAAACCTTATTGCAAAAAGCAGTAAAAAAATCCTCTATTGTTCGAGATTCGTACGAATTCCCTCAAATTACGCTAGCTCCACTAGACAACATTGAAGATTTCCTAATTAAAATCGCGGATTTGGGATTTCTTGACGATGATCTTCCTTCATTAGCGAGACTAGAAGTATCCGAGAAGGTAGGTTTGGCAAAGAGTGCCGCTTCTGTGATCGTGAGAGAGCGTGAGAGGATACTGATTGAAGATCATGGCGTGCTTATTCAAGGAACGGGCGATCTGGTGGATTGGTTCTCGGAGTTGCTGGACTATCTTAGACCCCACTCACATCTTGCGTTCTGCATTGCAAGTCAGTTCAGGCCTAAAGCGTCGCTAAACCGAACCAATCCCTCGGTTTTTGCCGTTGCAGTAAGGGAAATGGACATGCCCGAGCGTAACGGTTTGCTGAACCGATACGCTCGCTTCGAATCGCTGGATCTTCCTAGAGAGGAATTAGCGTTCTTTTCAGACCTACTTACGGGCTTGCCGGAACAGGTTCTGTTTGCTGTCGACATGATAAAAGACGACGGTTTGTTCCAGGCCAAGAGGAACTCGCACACAATTCAACAGTACGCTTCTGATAAAGCCCAAATCGTTCTAGAACGGTATCAAGATCGTAAAACTGAGCGCGACCTGATTTACCTCCTCAGTCGATTTGAATTTCTTAGCTACGACGTCCTTTTTGACATTGTCCCTGAGGCCGAATATGCGTCAGCATTGAATTCTTTGCTTGCCTCTTCAGTGTGTGAGCGTTTAGGCACATCTTCTGACTATATTCGTGTGAACGAAGTCATACGCGATTATGTCAGTAGAAACAGATTTGGCGTCCCAGTAGAGTTTGAGGAGTCCATTAAACGCCATGTAAGTCGCTTCGTTGAGCAGTATGACGATGATGGTCACGATGTTTCTGACTATCTGTTTTCGGCGCAAGAGGCGCTCAGGGCGGGAAACGAACTTCCTGAAGACATGCTGCTCCCGTCTGTATTTGTAAAAACCATTAAACGAATTTACGACGAAGAGCGAAACTACTCAGATTCAGTAGAGCTAGCAGATCGGGTGCTTGCTAGAGAGCGATACCTCCACATCAATACCGTGAATCATGTTCGATTCATTCAATGCCAATCCTTAGCCAGACTAAAATCATCGCGGTTTTTCGATGAGGTTCGCAAAGTCCACGATCCCGACAGATCCTTCCTTTATGGATTCTATTATCGATTGTCGGGTGACTATGCGAGGGCGGAAGAGAATCTAACGAGAGTGCTACAGCGCAATGCCGGAAGAAAGGACCCGCGCGTTGTAGGGGAGCTCGTGTTGGTTTACATGCAAAGCGATGAGTATGAAAAGGCGTTAGAACTTGCTAGGGAAAATTACGAAAATCGCCCATCAAACCCGATTAATGCAAATAACTATTTCGCCTGCTTGATTATGAAGCCGCGTAGCGAATCTAACCGCAAAACTCTAGAGGGAATAATTGAGAGGTTGGCGATCGACTCCTCTGAGCGCGCACGTGAAATGACAGATTCCATGAGGGCGCGGATCGTAGCTTATTACGATGAGGATGAGGAGGAGAGCATGCGATTGATCGAAGATGCGATCATTCGCCATCCAAAGATAGATTACCCGCTTCTGACAAAGGCTGACTTGGCGGTTCGTTTCACAAATGCGGAAAAGTTGCGCGAAGCGGTTACGGCGTTAGAACACAACATCGCGCCAAACGCACAAAGCTATCGCACGTTTGTGCGCTTCAAAGCGATGTTGTTGGCGATGGACGGGAAGCGTGAACTAGCTGATCGGTTAGTCAGGACAGAGCTCAAGGGGCTCATTCCATCAGCGTTGCTACGGCTGAATGAGCGACTCGACTCGATGTCTAGGATGTGACAATTCAAAATACCTTGAATCCCTCCAGGTTTTCTAGACACTTTTGCGCCTCAGAATAAGACGCAGATGGAGGTGTTAATGGAAACCAACAAGGCGCGTGTGTGCAACACGGCAAAGTTCAAGGTCAAGGCGGTGCGCACTACTGGTCAAGTATTCACCTTACACCGGCCCCGAGCGGTAGCGTCCGGAATCATATCGTCGGGTTGGTCAGTAGTGCCCGCTTCGAACATTTGAGCAAGCGTTCTCCCTTCGATCATCCGTCCCGGATGCGGGTGCTCATTATTGTAGTGGTGCAGGTACTTTTCGCAGAAGCGTTCTTAGGGTCAAAGAATTTTTGGGGTCAGATCTCGGATTTACAATCTTCTGTGGCTCTCACGGGTTCGCTAGCTCTCTTTCGAGCATGCCGACATCGCGTGTGAGTTGGGGGAGATTGCGGTCTCGTGCAGTAACACTTAGCACACGGACGGCAAAAAAGGGGGGCGTCGCCATCGTCTTTCATCACTGCTTGGAGCCACGCATCTTGAGTTAATCGGCGCTTTCATTACGGCTGAAAGTTTCTAATGGTTCAACCCGTCCAAAGTGCGGCGACAGGCCTTGGCCTTCTCGATGTCGCAGTGACTGCGACGATTAGTCACCATCGCACAGCAAGATGATGACTACCGGACCGCGCTGCGTGGTAGGCCCTACCCATGGTTGATTCGCAGTTCAAAGGTGCCTAAGCCCCCGAGTTTTGCGACGCCGTGGTTGCCAGCAGCGACGCGCTCCAACCGTGCCTGAATATGAGTGACAGCGACGGTGGTCGCGCAGCTAGCTAGCAAGCATAGAAGGTGCTGGACTTGAGGAACTCGTACATGTGACGACTGTAATTACCACACAGCCGGGTCCTGACGGTGGTTGTCATGCGGCCTATTCGGTCTGAACCGCACGCAGACGTGAACGAAAAAGCCGGCGTTTCCGCCGGCTTTCTTTTGCTCGATCACACAGCTTTTCAGCCCGCGTCGCCGGCCCCCGGGGGGCCGACCCAGCGTTCTTCTTCGTGGATCTCTTGCTTGCCGCCCAGCAGGGCGTTGCGGTTGCGCTTGAGGGCGGTGGCGACGACCGGCAGCAGCTCGGTGTCGCCGTGCTCGTCGATGTACCCGATGAGCTGCTTGCGCATGCGGGGGTCCCAGAAGCGTTTGATGTGGCCGGCGGTGTCGTCGGCGGCCACTTCGATGGCGACTTCGGGCTCGAAGAAGGAGCCGATCTGGTTGGCCATCTTGATCAGCGTTGCGTAGTGGTTCGTGCTCATGCGGAGGTTCCTGAATGCGTAGCGATAAGTCGTTCCGGGTGGGCATAGACGACGTGCCCTTCTCCCCTTGTGAATCCCAGTAGCGTTACACCTGCTTCGTCTGCGATGCGAATGGCCAGGCCGGTTGGTGCGGAGATGGCGGCGACCATGCCGATGCCGCGGGTGGCGGCTTTTTGCACGATCTCGTAGCTGGCGCGGCTGGTGATGACGACGAAACCCTTGTCGTGATCGATGCCTGCGCTGGCCATGGCGCCAAGCAGCTTGTCGAGCGCGTTGTGGCGACCGACGTCCTCACGTACCAGCGACACACTGCCGTCGGGCTGAGCCCAGGCGGCGGCGTGAACGGCGCCGGTCAGCTGGTTCAGGGCCTGACCGCCGGAGAGGGCAGCCATGGCGCGATGCACCGCTTCACTGCGCACATTCAACTCGACCGAGACCGGCGCGGGGTGGCGCACGGCCTGTTCGAGCGTTTCGACACCGCACAGCCCACAACCGGTACGCCCGGTCAGGTTGCGACGGCGCTCTTTCAGCAATACGAAGCGTTCGGTGGCGATCTGCATGTCCACCTGGATGCCGTTTCCGACCTGCGCGACTTCAATGTCGTAGAGCTCGCTGCGATCGTGCAGGATGCCTTCGGACAGGCTGAAGCCCAGCGCGAAGTCTTCCAGGTCGGCCGGCGTCGCCAGCATCACCGCGTGGGAGATGCCGTTGAACACCAGCGCGACCGGGACTTCCTCGGCCACCTTGTCGATGCTGGTGGTGGTGTTGCCACCTTTCCAGCGATCGACGCTACAGGTGCTCCAGGTTTGCACCGGCCCGGTTTCCCGAGCCGGTGCAGCGCAGATGGTCATTGCGCGCTGGGCTCGCGGGCTTCATCGAGCAGCGCAAGCTGCTCTTCGGTGAAGCGCTGGAAGCCCTTCTGCCATTCCGACGGCTGCGATACCGGCATGACCTGCACCGCAGTGACCTTGTACTCGGGGCAGTTGGTGGCCCAGTCCGAGTTGTCGGTGGTGATGACGTTGGCGCCCGACTCGGGGAAGTGGAACGTGGTGTAGACCACGCCCGGCTGCACCTTGTCGGTGATCACTGCGCGCAGCACGGTTTCGCCCGCACGGCTTTGTACGCCGACCCAGTCGCCCGTCTTGATGCCGCGATCTTCGGCGTCGTGCGGGTGGATTTCCAGACGGTCTTCGCTGTGCCACATGGAGTTGTGGGTACGGCGAGTCTGCGCACCGACGTTGTACTGCGACAGGATGCGGCCGGTGGTCAGGATCAGCGGGAAGCGCTGCGTCACCTTCTCGTCGGTGGCGACGTAACGCGTCGGGGCGAACTTGCCCTTGCCGATCACGAACTGGTCGATGTGCATGGTCGGCGTACCTTCCGGTGCGTCGGCGTTGCACGGCCACTGGATGGAGCCCAGCTCTTCGATGCGCTTGAACGACACGTTGTGGAAGGTCGGCGTCAGGGCAGCGATCTCGTCCATGATTTCGGACGCGTGGCTGTAGTTCATCGGGTAGCCCAGCGCGTTCGAGAACATCTGCGTGACTTCCCAGTCGGCGTAGCCGGCCAGCGGGGTCATGACCTTCGTGACGCGCGAGATGCGGCGTTCGGCGTTGGTGAAGGTGCCGTCTTTCTCGAGGAAGGACGCGCCCGGGAAGAAGATGTGCGCGTACTTGGCGGTTTCGTTCAGGAACAGATCCTGCACGATCAGGCACTCGAGCTGCTCCAGAGCGGCCGTGGTGTGCTGGGTGTTCGGATCGGACTGAACGATGTCCTCGCCTTCCACGTACATGCCCTTGTAGGTGCCGTCGAGGGCAGCGTCGAACATGTTGGGAATGCGCAGACCCGGCTCGCCGTCGAGCGGAACGCCCCACACGGCTTCGAATTCAGCACGTGCGACGCTGTCGGAAACGTGACGATAGCCCGGCAGTTCGTGCGGGAACGAGCCCATGTCGCACGAGCCCTGCACGTTGTTCTGACCGCGCAGCGGGTTCACACCGACGCCCTTGCGACCGATGTTGCCGGTGGCCATGGCGAGGTTGGCGATACCGATGACGGTGGTCGAACCCTGAGCGTGCTCGGTGACGCCGAGGCCGTAGTAGATGGCCGCGTTGCCGCCGGTGGCGAACAGGCGGGCCGATTCACGGATCAGCTGGGCGGGAACACCGGTAACCGATTCCATGGCTTCCGGGCTGTTTTCTTCACGTGCAGCGAAGCGCTTCCAGGTCTCGTAGGACTCGAGGTCGCAACGCTCTTCGATGAAGGATTCGTTGAGCAGGCCTTCGGTGACGATGACGTGGGCCATCGACGTGACCAGCGCGACGTTGGTGCCCGGGCGCAGCTTGAGGTGGTAGTCGGCCTTGATGTGGGCGGACTTCACCAGATCGATCTGACGCGGGTCGGCAACGATCAGCTTGGCGCCAGCGCGCAGGCGGCGCTTCATCATCGAGCCGAACACCGGGTGACCGTCGGTCGGGTTGGCACCGATGACGAAGATCACGTCGGAGTGCATGACCGATTCGAAGGTCTGCGTGCCGGCCGATTCACCCATGGTGACCTTCAGGCCGTAGCCGGTGGGCGAGTGGCAGACGCGGGCGCAGGTATCGACGTTGTTGTTGCCGAAGGCCGTACGCACCAGTTTCTGCACGAGGTAGGCTTCTTCATTGGTGCAGCGCGACGAGGTGATGCCGCCGACGGCGCCACGGCCGTATTTGGCCTGGATGCGCTTCATTTCGGAAGCGGCGTAGGTCATGGCTTCTTCCCACGACACTTCCTGCCACGGATCGGTGATCTTCTTGCGGATCATCGGCTTGGTGATGCGGTCGGCGTGGGTGGCGTAGCCCCAGGCGAAGCGGCCCTTGACGCACGAGTGGCCCATGTTGGCCTTGCCGTTCTTGTCCGGAACCATGCGCACCACGGTCTCGCCCTTGACCTCTGCCTTGAACGAGCAGCCAACGCCGCAGTAGGCGCAGGTGGTGATCACGGCGTGCTCGGCCTGGCCGAGCTCGATGACCGATTTTTCCATCAGCGTGGCGGTCGGGCAGGCCTGCACGCAGGCGCCGCAGGACACGCACTCGGAATCCATGAACGAATCGAACTGTGACGGCGAGATGCGCGAGGCGAAGCCGCGGCTATCCACGGTCAGCGCGAAGGTGCCCTGGGTTTCCTCGCAAGCACGCACGCAGCGGTTGCAGACGATGCACTTGGACGGGTCGTACGAGAAGTACGGGTTGGACTCGTCTTTGGTGTCGTTCAGGTGGTTCTCACCATCGTAGCCGTAGCGCACTTCGCGCAGGCCTACGGTACCGGCCATGTCTTGCAGTTCGCAGTTGCCGTTGGCCGAGCAGGTCAGGCAGTCGAGCGGGTGATCGGAGATGTACAGCTCCATCACGTTGCGGCGCATGTCGGCCAGCTTCGGGGTCTGCGTGTTGACGACCATGCCTTCGTCCACCGGAGTGGTACACGAGGCGGGCGTGCCGCGACGGCCGGCGATTTCGACGAGGCACAGACGGCACGAACCGAACGGCTCGAGGCTGTCGGTGGCGCACAGCTTCGGAATGTTGATGCCGGCTTCGGCTGCTGCGCGCATGACCGAGGTGCCTTGAGGCACGGAAATCGACACGCCGTCGATGGTCAGCGTCACGAGAGTCTCGGAGACGCTGGCGGGGGTGCCGTAATCGATGTCGTTGAGTTGGTAGATCATGTTGGCCTCCTGGTCAGGCTGCTTTGCCTGCGGGTTCGGCGATGCCGAAATCCGCGGGGAAATGATTGAGCGCACTCAGAACCGGGAACGGCGCCATGCCGCCAAGTGCACACAGAGAGCCGCCGAGCATGGTGTCGCAGAGCTCGCGCAGCAGGATGACTTGCTTGGGACGGTCCTTGCCTTCGACGATCTTGTCGATGACTTCGACGCCGCGCGTCGAGCCGATACGGCAGGGGGTGCATTTGCCGCAGGATTCGAGTGCGCAGAACTCCATCGCGAAACGGGCCATTTCGGCCATGTCGACGGTGTCGTCGAACACCACGAAACCACCGTGACCAAGCATTGCATCCTTGGCGGCGAGGGCTTCGTAGTCGAGCGGCAGATCGAAGTTGGATTCGGGCACATAGGCGCCGAGCGGGCCGCCGATCTGCACGGCGCGAATCGGGCGGCCAGTGGCCGAGCCGCCGCCGAAGTCGTACAGCATTTCGCGGATGGTCATGCCGAAGCCGACTTCCACCAGACCGCCGTATTTGATGTTGCCGGCGAGCTGGAACGGCAGCGTGCCGCGCGAGCGACCGACGCCGTATTCCTGGTAGTTGGCGCCGCCCTTGTCGAGAATCACCGGCACGCTGGCCAGCGAGATGACGTTGTTGACGACGGTGGGCTTGCCGAACAGACCTTCGAGGGCGGGCAGGGGCGGCTTGAAGCGCACCATGCCGCGTTTGCCTTCGAGGCTCTCGAGCAGCGAGGTTTCTTCGCCGCAGATGTAGGCACCGGCGCCGCGACGCACTTCGAGGTGGAAGGTCTTGCCGGAGCCGAGGATGTCTTCACCGAGGTAGCCGCGTTTGTTGGCCACTTCGATGGCTTCGTTCAGCGCGACTTCCGCGTAAGGGTACTCGGAGCGCAGGTAGATGTAGCCCATGGTCGCGCCCACGGCGAGACCGGCGATGGTCATGCCTTCGATCAGCACGAAGGGGTCGCCTTCCATGATCATGCGGTCGGAGAACGTGCCCGAGTCGCCTTCGTCAGCATTGCAGACGATGTATTTCTGATCGGCCTGGGCGCCCAGCACGGTGCGCCACTTGATGCCGGTCGGGAAGGCTGCACCGCCGCGGCCGCGCAGGCCCGAGGTGGCGACTTCTTCGACGATGTCCTTGCCGCTCATCTTCAGCGCGTTGGCCAGACCACGGTAGCCGTCGTGGGCGATGTAGTCGTCGAGCGACACCGGGTCGGTGATGCCGACGCGGGCGAAAGTCAGGCGCTGCTGTTTGGCGAAGTACGGGATTTCTTCGGTCAGGCCGAGCGACAGGTGGTGCTGGCCGCCGTACAGGAAGTTGCCTTCGAACAGCTCGGCGACGTCTTCGGGCTTGACCGGGCCGTAGGCCACGCGGCCTTGCGGCGTGCTGACTTCAACCAGCGGCTCGAGCCAGAACATGCCGCGCGAGCCGTTGCGCACGAGATTGATGGTGGCGCCACGTTTGGCAGCCTCGAAGGCGATGGCGCGGGCGACCTTGTCGGCGCCCTTGGAGATGGCGGTGGAGTCGCGGGAAACGTAAACGGTAACGGTCATTGCTTGGTCCTCAGCGAATCGACGATGGCGTCGAAGGATTCCGTGGAGACCTCGGCGATTAGCTCGCCGTCGACCATGATCGAGGGCGAACAGGCGCAGTTGCCCAGACAGAACACTTGGTCGAGCGAGATGGCCCCGTCGGCGGTGGTTTCGTGGAAGTCGACGCCCAGGGTTTGCTTGGCGTGTTTGATGAGCGCGTTGGCGCCCATGGCCTGGCAGGCTTCTGCGCGGCAGATCTCGACGCGATGACGGCCCGGCGGGGTGGTGCGGAAGTGGTGGTAGAACGTCAGCGTGCCGTGTACTTCGGCGCGCGACAGGTTCAGGGCCTCTGCCATGAGCGGCACGGCTTCTTCCGGCACATAGCCGATTTCGTCCTGGATGCCGTGCAGGATGGGCATCAGTGCGCCGGGCATGTCCTTGAGCGCGGTGATGATGCTCTGGACCTTGTCGCGGTCCCAGGTCGAGCTTGCGGTGTTCATCTTCGTCCTCTGAAAAACTTGAAACGCGTTCGTTTTCGAATAAGCTGGTTTCGCCGCTGCTTTTTCACATATGCAACTTAAAACATATGAGTCGACATTCAGCCCATGCTTGCGTATCGGTACGCTAGCAGACGAAAAAAAACCTCTCAATATGAGATGATTTGCACATGAAGATCAGCGTGACGATCAAACCGACGTGGCAGGTTTCGCGGGATGGCGATGTGCAGGTTGCCTTGCCCGGCCTGTTGGCTCTGTTGTCGGCGGTGGACGAGGTGGGCCAGATCGAGCAGGCCTGCGCCAATCTGAAGGTTTCGTATCGCCACGGCTGGGGTTTGCTGCGTGCGGCAGAAGACGTATTCGGCTCGCCGCTGGTCAGCAAGGAGCGTGGCCGGGGTACCGTGCTGACGGCGCTAGGCAAGAAGCTGCTGTGGGCCGACAAGCGCATCGCGGCCCGTCTGGCACCGACCCTCGACAGCCTCGCCTCGGAGCTCGAAGCCGAGCTGCTGGAGAACATCGAGCAGAAAGAGCGCATCCTGCGCATCAACGCCAGCCACGGCTTTGCGGTGGAGACGCTGCGCAACTTTCTGGTGGCCGACAATATTCCGGTCGATCTCAAATACCGCGGCAGCCTCGACTCGGTGGCGTCGCTGGTGCGCGGCGGTGACTGCGATCTGGCGAGCTTCCATGTGCCGCTGGGCGAGTTCGAGGCCGAGGCGTGGAACCTTTATCGCAAGTGGCTCAAGCCGCGAAAGCACCGCCTGATCTTCCTGGCCGAGCGCAAGCAAGGGCTGTTCGTGCTGCCGGGCAACCCCAAGAACATCCAGAGCCTAGAAGACCTCACGCGCGACGACGTGCGCTTCGTGAACCGCCAGCCGCGCTCGGGCACGCGCATCCTGCTGGATTTGCTGCTCGAGAGCCGCGGCATCGACCCCGGCCGCATTCGCGGCTTTCAGAATGCTGAACTCACCCACGCGGCGGTGGCGGCCTACATCGCCAGCGGTATGGCCGATGTCGGGTTGGGGGTGCAGACGGCGGCGGCGCGCTTCAAGCTCGATTTCATTCCGCTCGCGCGCGAGCGTTATTTCTTTGCCTGTAATGCCTCGGCGCTCAAATCGCCGTCGATCCGCCAGATGATCGAGATCATGCAGGGCGAGAAATTCCGTGCCGCGGTATCGGGCCTGCCCGGCTACGACGGCACCGGCACCGGCACGGTGATGACGTTGGATGAGGTGATGGCGTCACAATGATCGCCATCGGATGAGTCTGCTGCGTGGATTCGTGCGATCATTGCCGCCCATCCGAACCCGCTTTTTCCGTTGATGGCATCCGAGAGCCCCCAAGACACGTCTGCAGAGCCCACCGCTCAGAAAGTCAGCATCGAACCGCGTGAAGTGCTGCGCCGCCTGCAAGAGGTGTCGCCGACCTTTCGCGACTGCAAGCCGCTGGCGCTTGGCATCGACAAGGCCATTCATGCGCGCTTCCCCGAGTTCGACCGCAAGACGGTACGTACAGCGATGCGCATGCACGTGTCGTCCACGCGCTATCTGAAGGCCGTCGAGAAGGCCACCGAGCGTTTCGACCTCGATGGCAAGGCGGATGGCGAGATTACCGAAGAGCACCGCAGCCACGCTGCCCAGACGCTGAAAGAGCGTTTTGCCGCCGCGGCCAAGCGCAAGCGCGACGAGCAGAAGGAGCAGCAAGAGCGCGAACGCGCAGAGCAGGCCGAACAGCGCAAGGCTGAACGGCTCAATCAGCTGGTCGGGAAGTTTTCCAAGCGCTGAACATCCGGCGCAATGCGCTTCGCTTATTGCGCCCTACGTCGGATGACCGGCGTCGGTGAGGGGCCTTCAGAGGCGAAATGCGACGGCGCCTGAGGTGCCGGTAGCCTCGCAATTCGCGGCAATCACCCCGACCTACGTTATCGGGCCTTCGCTGGCGGTCAGTTCCAGCATTTGCGCGGCCCGCTGCGACATCACCAGCATCAATTTCATCCCCGCACGCGTGGCGCCGACGAAGAGTTTGCGCTGGTTGCGCACGTCCAGCGTGGCGAAGTCGATCTCGGTGAGAATCACGCAGGGTGCGGCCTGGCCCTTGAAGCGGTGCACCGAATCGATCAGGAAATCACCCGCCGTGTATTCCGGTGAGCCGAGCAGGTCGTAGCGGCCGGTGGAGGCGCGCAGGGTATGTTGGCCGAGGCGCTCCAGCCCCGTGAAGCGTGAATGCTCGCGCCCGCGGAAGGTGATCAGCGCGATGTGCTCACGCTTGAACCCCAGCCCGATGGCGCGCGTGATGGCGCGGCGGGTGCGCTCCATCATTTCTTCTTCAGTGTTCCACAGCGAAATCTCTACTTCCGAGCCCGCCAGTGGGCTGCCGGCCTCCATCGGGCGTTCGGCCGAGAGCTTGCGGTTGAGCAGGCTGACGATGTCCGAGGGGCTGCGGAAGTTGCGCTCGCTGGTGAGCCGCACCCAGCCCGGCAGATCTACTTCCGGGCGGTCGTACAGGTTCTGCATCGGGTCTTCGAGCCACCAGGCGCGGCCCTCGGGCGTCAGCAGGCGCAGCAGCGCGTCGCGCCATTCTTCGGTGAAGTCCTGACCTTCATCGACGATCAGTTCGTCGTACTGAGCGGCCACGTCGAGCGCCGCGAAATCGCGTTCCAGCCGCTTGAAGGCATCGCGCCCGCCAAAGCTCGGGCGCTTGCCGGCGGCACTCAGCATGCGGTCGCACAACTGGTGGTAGGTGGTGACGTCGTTGCCGGGCGGGGCAATGCGCGAGATGTGATCGGCCAGCGGGCGGTTGTAGCACACGTACAGCGCGCGCCGCCCGGTGTCCACGGCGTCGTTCAGCACGGCCAGCGCGAGTTGCGTCTTGCCACTGCCGGCGGTGCCGGTGACGCGCAAACGGTGCGGCTGCATTTCGATGCGCCGACCCCACTCGGCGAGGCCGCCGGCCAGCCGTGTGTACAGCGTAGTAGCCTGCCCGACCAAGGCGCTGGTGTCGGGTGCGAGTTCGAGCTCGTCGGCGAAAAAGCGCGTGATGCGGCCCAGCACGGCCGGTTCGTCGGCCACGGTCTCGTCGCGCGTGAGCAAGGCCTGCAGTTTGGGTACCAGTTGTTCGCGCCGGTTGGCATCGACGATGCGGCTGGGGTCGATGCCGGCACTGCCGGGGTCGCGCACGTGAAAATCGGGGCAGTACAGCAGCAGGTCGAGCTCGGGCTCCATGCCGTCGAGGCTGGCCTTGAGGCGGGTGCGCAGATGTTCGGTGGTGCGTGCCAGTTCAACGCTGATGTTGCGCCGTGTGCGAATGTGGCGCTTGACCAGCCCTTCGGGCGTTTCGTCGAGAAAGCCGGCCACTTGTTCGATCAGCAGCACGCGGCCCGAGGGGCCAACGACCGCGAAATCCACCGAGCCGAACAGCAGGTGCTCGTGTTCGGCGCGCGTCCAGTGGATGCCGTGGAACACGGTGAAGCCGTCAGGCAGCCCCTCTTCCAGCTCGGCAAGGGTTTCGAGCTTGCGCGCCAGCGCTCCGCTGGCGGGAATCTGGCGCCATCCTTCGGGGTGAATGCGAGGCATGACGAGGCCGGGTGGGTGGCAAAATGTGCATGGTACGCCAAGCGTTCAAGGCCATGCGTGACGCGCTTGCATCAGGGTTTACCGCTGCTTGCGCATGTTGCAGTGCGGGACCATAGTGAAACTGACGGTCCGGCGACAAGCGTGAGGTGCTGCCGCTGCGGCAACCCGGTGACCGTCTGGCCGCAGCCCGAACAGGAGGTATTGCTATGGCTCGTTTTCATGTGATTTCCGCAACGGCGCTGGCCGACAAGGCTCGTCTCGTCGAGCAACCCGTAACGCAGCCGCTCGAGCAGATGCTGGCTGAGCCGGCGCTGAGCGCAATGACCGATCTGACGCGTGTGGCGGCTGCCACCGTGCATGCCGACGAGACGGTCGATGCCGCACACGAGCGTATGCTCGAACGCCGCGTGCGCATGCTGTTCGTGGTCGATCACGCCGGCTTCGTGGTGGGGCTCATCACCAGCAACGACATCCTCGGCGAGAAGCCGATGCAGATCGTGCGTGATCGCGGCATCCGCCATGACGAGGTGCGCGTGCAGGACATCATGACGCCGGCCGACGAGGTCGAGGCCATCAACGTCTCCGAGTTGAAGTCTGCCCGCGTCGGTGACGTGGTCGAGACCATGCGCGCGCATGGCCGCCAGCATGCGCTGGTGATGCGCAGTGATGCTGCCGGCGCGCCCCAGGTGTGCGGCGTGTTCTCCGCGGCCGACCTGTCGCGCAAGCTCGGCTTGCCGGTGGTGCCGATGACCGCTGCGCGTACCTTTGCGGAAATCGAAGAGACCTTGGTCAACGCCTGAAGCCCGGCGTTACCGCCCGCGGCTTGTGTGACGCGGGGTGACATGATCTGATGGCGGCTGTTTGCCGTCTGTCGCCCCGCACCGCAGGAGTCGCCGTACCTTGATCACCCCGTACATCTCCGCAGCCCTTCCGCGAATCCTTCGCCCGGAGGCTCTGCGGTGAACGGCATTTTCCTCGGCATTGTCCTGGTCGCGTTCGCGGCTGCAGCCTGGCGCGAGCTTTCGCACGTGCCGGTCGAGGGTACGCCGTCGCCGATGGAGGCGCTGTCCACCGGCATGATCCAGTCGGCCAGCGGCGCGGTGGAGCTGGCGCTGGGGTTGGTCGGCGTGATGACGCTGTTTCTCGGCCTGATGAAGGTGGCCGAGGCGGGCGGCCTGCTGATCATCATCGCCAAGATCATCCGGCCGCTGATGACGCGGCTGTTCCCAGAAGTGCCGCCCAACCACCCGGCCATGGGCGCGATGATCCTCAACATGTCGGCCAATGCGCTGGGCCTTGGTAACGCCGCCACGCCCTTCGGCATCCGTGCCATGCAGGAGCTCGACAAGCTCAACACGCGACCCGGTACGGCTACCAACTCGATGGCGCTGTTTCTCGCCATCAACACCTCGGGCGTCACCTTGCTGCCCACCGGCGTGATCGCCATCCGCGCTGCCGCGGGCTCGATGGACCCGGCGGCGATTCTGCCCACCACCCTGTTTGCCACGCTTTGCTCGACGATTGCCGCGATCACGGCCGTGTGGTTCTACAAGCGCTTCTTCCCGGTCGGGCCGCTCGACCCGAATGCTGCGCCGCTCGACCGCCCGTGGGTCACCGAAGAGGCCAAGGAGCAGTTGCCCGACGATGGCGGGGCGTATCCGGCGTGGGTGTCGATTGTGGCGTTTGCCGGGCTTTTCGCGCTGATTCCGCTCACCATCGTGTATGGCCGTGCGATCTCGCCATGGATCGTGCCGGGGCTGATGGTGGGCTTCTTGTTGTTTGGCGTCTTTCGCGGCGTGCGCATCTACGAGGTGTTCGTCGAAGGCGCCAAGGACGGCTTCCAGGTGGCGCTGCGCATCATCCCGTATCTGGTGGCGATTCTGGTAGCCGTGGGCATGTTCCGCGCCAGCGGGGCGATGGACTACATGGTCACGACGCTGGGCGCCATCACCGGCAAGTTCGGCCTGCCGGCCGAGGCGCTGCCGATGGCCTTGTTGCGCCCGCTGTCCGGCTCAGGGGCCTACGGCATCATGGCGTCGATCATCAACGACCCGAATATCGGGCCCGACAGCTACGTCGGCATGCTGGTGACGACGCTGCAGGGCTCCACCGAAACCACCTTCTACGTGCTGGCGGTGTATTTCGGCGCGGTGCAGATCCGGCGCATCCGCCACGCGCTGGCCGCCGCGCTGACGGCCGACGTAGTGGCGGTGATTGCCGCCGTGGTGATCTGCAGCTTCCTGTTCTTGTAAAGGCGTGGCGGCTCAGCCGCCGCGTACGCCGATCACCACGTCCGAAGGGCTGATGATGGCGGTGGCCGTGTCGCCTACCATCAATGCGCATTCCGCCACGGTGTCGCGCGGCAGCACGGCCACCAGCGCGTTGCCGCCGCGCGTGCGCAGCCACAGTTCGGCATTCACTTTGCCTGCCACGATCTGCGTGACCTCGCCGATCAACTGATTGGGTGACGACAAGGCATGCACTCCACTGCCCGCGGCTATCGTCAGCCACGGCGCTTTCACCATTGCCAGCACCTCGCTTCCGGTGCGCAGCCCGAGCTCACTGGTGCTGGCGCGCGCGACGGTGGCGATGAGGCGTTCGTCCCCCGGAAGGGCCAGCTCGAGCTGAGAGGTGGTGCCGTCGTCGTGCATCGACACGATGCGTGCGGGCAGCACGTTGCGTGCACTGATTCCGGTCATGAATGAAGATCCCTTGTCTTTCGAGCAGACTGCGTTATATAGTCAACTAAATAAAAAAATGGCGGTGCGATTCATCATGCACCGCCTTGAAATCGAAAGTATGGCTGAAATCAGCCCGTATTTATAAACAGGCCACTACACATACATGAATCAGCGTACTTCGGATCGCATCCTCAGCCGTGTATCCATCGAGGCCGAAGCCGGCTTTGCGTACTCCGATACCCGCATCCGCCTGCTCGAGGCCATTGATCGACTGGGCTCGATCAACCAAGCGGCCAAGGCGGTGCCCTTGTCGTACAAGGCCGCCTGGGATGCCATCGATACCATGAACAACCTCGCCCCCGAGGCCCTGGTGATGCGCGTATCGGGCGGGCGGCAGGGCGGCGGCACGGCGCTGACCGAATACGGCCGGCGTGTGGTGGCCTTGTATCGCGCGCTGGAGATCGAAACCCAGGCCGCGCTCGAACGTGTGGGCGAGCGGCTCGGGCAGGATGCGCCGATCGACGTGGAAGGCTTTCGCCGCCTGATGCATCGCATGAAGATGCGCAGCAGTGCGCGCAACCAG
Organism: Pseudazoarcus sp. NS20; assembly: GCF_059703745.1. Taxonomy (NCBI): domain Bacteria; kingdom Pseudomonadati; phylum Pseudomonadota; class Betaproteobacteria; order Rhodocyclales; family Zoogloeaceae; genus Pseudazoarcus; species Pseudazoarcus sp. NS20. Next base: position 450,592 of record NZ_BAAKIY010000001.1, on the reverse strand, counting down.
TTCTCCGGCCCGGTCGTGGCGCTGCGAGATGGCGAGGTGGACTTCGAAGTGCGCCTGCGCATCGACGGTGACACCGAACTGGCGGCCATCATCACCCGCACCAGTGCCGAGAACCTCGATCTGGCGATTGGCCGCGAGGTGTTCGCCTTCGTCAAGGCGCCCTCGGTGCTGATCTCCACCGACCCCGAGTTGCGTGTCACGGCGCGCAACCAGTTGTGGGGCGAAATCACCGAAGTGCATCACGGCTCGGTGAATGACGAAGTGACGCTGACGCTGCCTTCGGGCCGCAGTCTGGCGGCCGTGCTGACGCATGACAGCACGGAATCCCTCGGCCTCGTTCCCGGCAAGCGGGCGTGCGCCATCTTCAAGGCATCCAGCGTGATGCTGGCCACCTACGACTGACTGCCGCAAGGCATTCATCTGTTCCTGCAAGGAGAATCACATGTTGAAGAAGTGCTTGGCGGGGCTTGCGCTGCTGGTTGTCGTGCCCGCGTGGGCGGCCGAAGTGAAGGTGGCGGTGGCCGCCAACTTCTACGGCACGCTGCAGACGCTGGCCCCGTTGTACAAGAAGGCCTCGGGTAACGATCTGGTCATCAGTTCCGGTGCGTCCGGCGCGTTCTACACGCAGATCGTCAATGGCGCGCCGTTCGACGTGTTCCTGTCGGCTGATGCCGCGCGTCCCGAGCGGCTGGAAACCGAGGGGCTGACCGTTAAGGGCACACGTTTCGTGTACGCCTACGGTGTGCCGGTGTTGTGGAGCGCCCGTGAAGGCGTGGTGGATGCGGAAGGCAAGGTGCTTGCGAGCAACAGCTTCCGTCACCTCGCCATCGCCGACCCGAAAGTGGCACCGTACGGTGTGGCGGCGGAAGAAGTGATGCGCAAGCGTGGCGTGTTCGATACGCTCGACGGTGCGCGCAAGATCGTGCGCGGGCAGTCGATCGGCCAGACCCACAGCCAGATCGCCAGTGGCGCGGCTGACCTGGGTTTCGTCGCGCTGGCGCAGGTCAAGACCGAAGCCGGTATTCCGGGCTCACACTGGATTCCGCCGGCTGCTGAATACACGCCCATCGCTCAGGCGGCCGTGGTGCTCAAACGCGCCGACGATGTGGCGGCTGCCGCGGCATTCCTGGAATGGCTGCGCGGCCCCGAGGCGCGCAAGGTCATTGAGGCAGCGGGTTACGGTTTCGAATAAGGCTGTTGCATGCTTTCACCGCAAGACCTCACCGCGCTGTGGATCACGCTGAAACTGGCGGTGATCAGCACGGCCATCCTCATCGTGCTGTGCGTTCCGCTCGCGTGGTGGCTCGCGCACACGAAATCCCGCTGCAAGACCTTCGTCGAGGCACTGGTGTCACTGCCGCTGGTGCTGCCGCCGACGGTGGTGGGGTTCTACCTGCTGCTGTTGCTCGGGCCGCGGGGTGCCATCGGCAGTTTTCTGGAAGACATCGGCATCGGGCATCTGGCCTTCAGCTTCGCTGGCCTGGTGATCGGTTCGATGATCTATTCGCTGCCCTTCGTGGTGCAGCCGCTGCAGAACGCCTTTCAGGCCACCGGCACGCGTGTGCTGGAGGCCGCTGCAACACTGCGTGCGCGCCCGCTCGACCGTTTCCTGACGATTTCCCTGCCGCTGGCGCGGCGTGGCTTTCTCACGGCTTCGGTGCTGTCGTTTGCGCATACGCTGGGTGAGTTCGGCGTGATCATCATGCTCGGCGGCAATATTCCCGGCCGCACTCAGGTGGCTTCCATCGCCATCTACAACCATGTGGAATCGATGGATTTCGCGGCCGCACACAGCCTTGCGCTGGTGCTGGTGGTGATGTCGTTCTCGCTGCTGCTGGCGGTGTATGCCATCAACAAACGCTTCAAGGTGGTGGGGGTGGCGTCGTGACGATTTCTGCACGTTTCAACGTAGATCGCGGCAACTTCACGCTGGATGTCGACCTGAAGCTGCCCTCACGCGGCGTTACGGCGCTGTTCGGGCGCTCCGGTGCCGGCAAGACCACGGTGCTGCGCTGCATCGCCGGGCTGGAGCGGATCGATGGTGGTCACGTCGATTTCGACGGCGAGGTGTGGCAGGACGGCAAGCACTTCGTGCCGACGCATCAGCGCAGCATCGGCTACGTGTTTCAGGAGGCCAACCTCTTTCCGCACCTGACGGCGCGCAAGAACATGCAATACGGCCTGAGCCGCATCGACCCGTCGCAGCGGCGCATCGGCTGGGATGAAATGGTGGCGCTGCTTGACCTTGGGCACCTGCTGGATCGCCACCCCGATCAGCTTTCCGGTGGTGAGCGCCAGCGCGTCGGGTTGGCGCGCGCACTGCTCACCAGCCCCCGCCTGCTGCTGCTCGACGAGCCGCTGTCGGCGCTGGATGCCGCACGCAAGCACGAGATCCTGCCGTATCTGGAGCGCCTGCGTGATCAGCTCGACATTCCGATGCTGTACGTCAGCCATGCGCACGACGAAGTGATTCGCCTGGCGGACCACATGGTGCTGCTCGAACAAGGAAAGGCGCTGGCTTCAGGGCCGCTGGGCGAGATGCTGGCGCGCACGGATCTGCCGCTGGCCATGACGCCCGAAACCGGGGTGATGATCGAGACCACGGTGGGCGCGCACGATGATGCTTACCACCTGTCGCGGCTGGAGTTCGCTGGTGGCTCGCTGCTGGTGGCGCGCTGCCGTCAGGCGGTGGGCGAGCCGGTGCGGGTGCGTATTCTTGCGCGCGACGTGAGCCTGACGCTCACGCGTTCGGAAGGCACCAGTATCAACAACCTGCTGCCGGTGGTGGTCTCGGCCATCGTGCCGGTCGGCAACCCCGCGCATGTGCTGTTGCGGCTCGACGCCGGCGGGGTGCCGCTGTTGGCCGGCATCACACGGCGCTCTTGCGACCAGCTTGGGCTGGTGGCCGGGGGCGCCGTGTGGGCGCAGGTCAAATCGGTGGCGCTGCTTGGTTGAGTGAGCGCGCACCGGCCTTGCCGGCGTGCTTCTTGGTGCGGTAGTTCCACCACGGCAGCACGCGGCTCAAGGCCAGCACTTCTCCGCAGTGATCCGGCGTGTAACCCGCCAACCGCCCCAGCGAGCGCTGCCATTCGGCGGTTTGCAGCAGCGTGCGCAGGGCCAGCACACCCGGCTCGTCGAGTGCCGATTTCAGGCACGCCAGGTGGTATTGCTCTTCGATGATCGGGATGAAGTCGAGGCCGCGGGCATGCGCGGCGGCTTCGATGCCCATGCCTACATCGGCCTGACCGGCCGCCACGGCTTGCGCCACCGCAGCGTGGGACGGCTCGGCGCTGTCGTAGCCCTTGATGCTTTGCGGGTCGATGCCCTCTTCGTTCAGTAGCTCATCAAGCAGCAACCGCGTGCCGGCACCCAGCGCGCGGTTGGCCAGCTTTACCTGCCCGTTCGCCAGACTCTTGAGACCGGTCAGCTTGAGCGGGTTGCCCGGTGCCACGATGAGCCCCTGCGAGCGTCGCGCGAAGCCGATGATCTTGTGCTGGCCGGGCTTGAACATCGGCTTGTAGGTGCGGAAAGCGAGCGATCCGCGTGGCGGCTGGATGCGCGTGTGGAAGCCGGCCAGCATGCAGCGCCCCTCGTTCAGCGCGCGGATGGCATCGACACTGCCGGTGAAGCGGATGTCGAGGTGCAGGTTGTCGCCGCGTGCCTGCTCGCGCAGCGCGGTCAGCGCATCGTCGTGGCTGGCGTAGAAGCTCAGTACGTGGGTGGACTCGTCGAATGCGATGGCGAAGGCGCGTTCGAGGTCGGCGCGCAGTCCCTCGATCTGCGCCTGCAGGCGCGCCTGCGCTTGGCGCTCGGCCCACAGCAACTTGGTGCCGAACTCGGTCAGGCGTGCGGCTTGACCCTTCTCCCAGATGATCAGCGCGTGTTCGAGTTCGACTTCCCAGCGTTTGAGCTCGCCCCACACGTGACGGTAGGAGTAGCCGAGCTGACGGGCTGCGGCCGAGATCGAGCCGTTGTCTTCGACGGCGTGCAGAAGATCAAGCAGTGGGTTGCGAATGAGTGAAGAGCCACGCTGATCTGCGAGCGTGTAATTGAGTTGCACCCTATGCATACGTGTTCATATTGCCCTATGAAGTGGCGATCACTAGATTACGCCCAACCCGGCCATGGGGCGTCGATGCAGGCGGACCTTTGCCGCGTTCCCGACCTCGTGAAACCGGTCGGATCAACCGCCGCGATTGCGGCCGAATGCATCTCAAGGAGTCCCCATGAAACCGTACATCCGTTCCATTTCGGCGTCGATGCGCCAAGCTTGCGCCGTTTTTGCCGTGGCAGCCTTCACCGTCGGCGCCGCGCATGCCCAGTCTATTGTAGTCGCCTCGACGACTTCGACCGAGCAATCCGGCCTGTTCGGTTACATCCTGCCGGAGTTCAAGAAGGCCAGCGGCATCGATGTGCGCGTGGTTGCTCAAGGCACCGGTCAGGCGCTGGAAACCGGCCGCCGTGGCGACGCCGACGTGGTGTTCGTGCATGACATGGTTGCCGAAGAGAAATTCGTTGCCGAGGGGTTCGGCGTCAAGCGCTACCCGGTGATGTACAACGACTTCGTGCTGATCGGCCCGAAAGCCGACCCGGCTGGTGTGGCGGGCAAGGACATCGTCGCGGCACTGAAGAAAATTTCCAGCTCCAACGCCGAGTTCGTCTCGCGCGGTGACAAGAGCGGCACCCATTCGGCCGAACTGCGTTTCTGGAAGCAGGCTGGCGTTGAAACCGGCAGCAACTACAAGGAATGCGGTTGCGGCATGGGCCCGGCGCTGAACATTGCAGCCTCGTCCGGCGCATACATCATGTCCGACCGCGGCACCTGGCTGAACTTCAAGAACCGTGGCGATCTGGCAGTGCTGGTGGAAGGCGACAACAAGCTCTTCAACCAATACGGCGTGATTCTGGTGAACCCGGAGAAGCACGCTCACGTGAAGAAGGCCGAAGGCCAGAAGTTCATCGACTGGCTGGTGTCGGCCGAAGGCCAGAAAGCCATCGCCGCCTACCAGATCGGTGGCGAGCAACTGTTCTTCCCGAACGCCGACAAGTAATCGCGGCATTCACGACAACGGGGCGCCTGCGGGCGCCCCGTTGTCGTTTGCGGGCTCGTGCTACAGTCATCGGCATCCCTTCGCAGCCTGTTCGTCCGCCCATGACTACGCCGCCCCGCACCGTTGCCGTTGCCTTCACCGGAGCTTCCGGCATGCCCTACGGCATGCGACTGGTCGAAACCCTGCTGGGTGCCGGCACAACAGTGTGGCTGTTGTATTCGCAGGTGGCGCAGATCGTCGCGCGGCAAGAGATGGATCTTGATCTGCCGTCACGCCCGGCTGAAGTCGAAGCGGCGCTGTCGGCACGTTTCAAGACTGCACCGGGGCAATTGCGCGTGTTCGGGCGTGAGGAATGGTTTGCGCCGCTGGCCTCGGGCTCCAACCCGGCCGACGCCATGGTGGTGTGCCCGTGCACCATGGGCACGCTGGCAGCGATTGCCGCCGGGCTGTCGCAGAACCTCATCGAGCGTGCCGCCGACGTGGCCATCAAGGAAGGCCGCAAGCTCGTGCTGGTGCCGCGCGAGACGCCGTTTTCGGCTATCCATCTCGAGAACATGCTCAAGCTGGCCCGCCTGGGCGTGGTGATTCTGCCGCCCAATCCGGGCTTTTACACACACCCGCAAAGCGTCGATGACATGGTGGATTTCGTCGTCGCGCGGGTGCTCGACCAGTTGGGCGTGCCGCACACGCTGATGCAGCGCTGGGGCGCCGAGGCGGGCGAATGATCGAGCGCACACGGCTCCCGCTCTTTCCGCTGCAGACTGTGCTGTTCCCCGGTGGCTTGCTGCCGCTGCGGGTGTTCGAGGCGCGCTACGTCGATCTGGTGTCGCAATGCCTGCGCGAAGAGTCGGTGTTTGGCGTGAATCTGATCGCCGAAGGCAAAGAGGTCGGCGCGCCCGCGCATCCGCATGCCACCGGCACCAGCGCGCGCATCGTATCGTGCGACATCCCCCAGGCGGGGCTGATGCATGTGTCGGTGATGGGCGAGCGGCGTTACCGCATCGTCGACACCGAGGTCGGCCCCAACGGTTTGCTGATCGCCGAGGTGCAATGGCTGGCCGAACGGCCGGCACAGGCCGTGCCGCCCGAGCAGGCCATCTTGTTGTCGGTGCTGCGCGCCATCATGAACGACCTGGGCGAAGAGCATTTTCCGCCGCCGCACGCCTTCGATGACGCCGATTGGGTCGGCATGCGGCTGGCCGGCGTGTTGCCGATTCCGCTGCGCGCACGTCAGGCGCTGCTCGAGCTGGAACTGCCGATCGACCGCTTGCAGATCATCCAGCGCTATCTGTCGCAGCAGGGGCTGAAGCCGGATTGATGGTCTTTGGCCTCGGCTGCCACGCTGCCCGCTTTGGCTGCGCGTGCGAGTGGCTGACTCACGAGATTGCTTCGTTGATGCGCGCCTCGCAATGACAGGTCGGGGGCGCAGCGCCCTGACTCAAACCTGATCGAGCAAATCCGGCTGAGCCACGGCATCCAGAATGCGTCGCACCGGTGCGGGCAGGCCGGCCTGGTCGAGGGCGATGAGGGCGAGCCATTCGAGGCCGGGTTCGGCTGCACGGGGGGCGTCACCGGCCATACGCAGCAGCGTCGGCGCGATGTCCAGACGGAAATGCGAGAACACGTGGCGCACCGTGCCGAGCGGGCTGCTTGATTCGGCGCGTGTGCTGAAACGGCGCTGCAGCCAGTCGGCGGGGCGCTCGCCTTCGGGGATCTCCGGCAGTGCCAGCAGGCCGCCCCAGATGCCGGTGGGTGGGCGGCGTTCCATCAGCACGTGGCCGCCTTGCACGATCACCGCAACGCTCACGTGACGCTGGGGAATGGCTTTCTTCGGGCGGGGTTGGGGCAGCTCGCCGACGCGTCCGGTGGCCAGTGCCACGCAGTCGGTGGCCAGCGGGCAGCGCACACAGGCCGGGCGGGGGCGCGTGCACAGCGTGGCCCCCAGATCCATCTGCGCCTGGATGTAATCGCCGCCATGCTCGGCCGGCATCAGCGTGTCGGCCAGTGCCCACAGGCGTTCTTCGACTGCGCGCTCGCCGGGAAAACCGTCAATGCCGAACACCCGGCACAGTACGCGTTTGACGTTTCCGTCGAGAATTGCCGCGCGCTCGCCGAAGCAGAAGCTGGCAATCGCGGACGCTGTCGAGCGGCCGACGCCCGGCAGCGTGGCGATGTCGATTGCGCACTGCGGAAAGCGCCCGTCGTGCTGTTCGACGACCGCCTGTGCTGCTTTGTGCAGATTGCGTGCGCGGGCGTAGTAGCCCAGCCCGCTCCACAGCGTGAGCACGTCATCCACCGGCGCAGCGGCCAGACTGGCGATGTCGGGGAAACGCGCCAGAAAGCGCGCGTAGTACGGAATCACCGTTTCCACGCGGGTCTGCTGCAGCATGATTTCCGACAACCACACGCGATAGGGGTCGCGCGTGGCCTGCCATGGCAGGTCGTGGCGGCCATGCTGCGCGTGCCATTGCAGCAGGCGTTCGGCAAATGCGGGCCCGAGCAGTTTCACCGGCCGTCCTCGACCGCAGCGCACAACGCGGGGATAATCGCGGAACCTTTGATTTTGCCCACCGGTCTGCGTACCTCTTCCGATCTCCGACCGGTCTTCAACATGTCCCAAACCCCGATTTCACACGCATCCTTCACCCGCGAGTTTCGCGACGCCCTGGGCATGTTTGCCACCGGCATCACCGTGGTGACCACCCGCTCGCCCGATGGCCAGCCGATCGGGCTGACCGTCAACTCGTTCAACTCAGTCTCGCTCGACCCGCCGCTGATCGTGTGGAGCCTGTCGTCCAATCTGCCGTCAGTGCCGATTTTCGAATCCTGCGAATACTACGCGGTGAACGTGCTGGCTGCCGACCAGGACGAGATTTCCAACCTCTTCGCCTCGCGCTCGGATGACAAATTCGCCGGGCTCGAATTCGACGAAGGTCTGTACGGCGTGCCGCTGCTGCGTGGCTGCTGCGCGCGCTTCGAGTGCCGCAACACGATGCGTCACCCCGGCGGTGATCACGTGCTGTTCGTCTCCGAAGTGGTGCGTTTCGACCGCGACGAGGCCCGCCCGCCGCTGCTCTACTGGGGCGGTTCCTACCAGCGCCTGGCGCCCTGACGGCGCATCAAGCGGGCGCCTGCCCGGTGTGCCTGCCCGTTGAATGACCCTCTGCGCCCCTTCCTGAGGGGCGCTTTCCGTGGCGCTTTCGCCGTTGCGCAAGTGCCTTCGTTCTCCTCAAATCCCCCGCGCGGATGGCCCGCCCGTTTCGCTTCGTCTGCGATGCGTGCGAACTTGTGCGCCGGTGTCGCGTCGGACTAGGCCAACGCCATTTCACGGAGCCGCGCTCGGCGCCCACGGCGGCATTGCCGACGCCTTGGTGCCTGAGCCGGCGACTCACAGAGGAGAATTTGCCCATGCGTAAGCCCCAATTGCTGTGCAGTGCGGCGGTACTTGCATCGCTTTTGACACTCGCCGGATGTTCGGACTCGCCGGAGACGAGCAATCAGGTCGAAGCGCCTCCGCCGCCTGCCGCGCCTGCCGCGCCGGCAGCGCCGGCAGCGCCTGCGGCCGAAGCGCCCGGTGCGCAGACACCTGTTGCCCAGGCGCTGGAGGTTGAGGTGTTCAGGGCAGGCGACGAAGCCATCTTCGGGGTCTCGTCGGTGATCGTCAGCGGCGAGGAAGAGGCAGTGCTGATCGACGCGCAGTTCTCTTCTGCCGATGCACGCCAGTTGGCCGAGCGTGTGCAGGCTTCGGGCAAGCGTCTGACCACCATCTACATCAGCCACAGTGAGCCGGAGTACTACTTCGGCCTCGACACGCTGCGTAATGAATTCCCCGACGCGCGCATCGTCGCCACTGCGCAGACGGTGGAGACCATCGAAGCCACCAAGGACAGCCAGCTCGAGGTATGGGGCCCGCAACTGGCGGAGAACGCCCCGGCGGACCTGATGGTGCCGGAAGTGCTCGAGGGCGACACGCTGATGCTCGAAGGGCAGGAGCTGAAAGTGTTCGGCCTGGATGGCCCCACGCCCGATCGCACGGTGGTGTGGATTCCGTCGATCCGTACCGTGGCTGGCGGCATCCCGGTGGTGAGCGGCGAGCACGTGTGGATTGCCGATACGCCCACCACGGTGGCGCGCCAGCACTGGCTCGCCATGCTGGCCCAGATCATTGCGCTGGAGCCGGACGTGGTCGTGCCGGGGCGCATGGCGCCGGGCAGCGAGGAGGGCGTCGAAGCCGTCGAATTCACCGCCAACTACCTGCGCACCTTCGAAGAAGAAGCAGGCCGCGCCGAAACCGCCGATGAACTGATCGCGGCGATGAAAGAGCGCTACCCCGATCTGGGCGGCGAAGAGACGCTGGAGACCAGTGCGCGTGTCATCAAGGGTGAAATGGAGCGGCCGTAAGCATTCGCTTCCGAGGCCCGCCGGAGCCCGAATGTGGCTCCGGCGGGGCTTCAATTTCGCATGGGCGTGGCGTCATTCCGGCACGTAGATCATGCGCCCGTCGTCCAGCCGGTAGGTGACGCCGGCGCGCGCGCCCTGGCCTTCGCCCATCTCGCCGCTCGATTCGTAGCGCGTGAGTTCTTGCCCTTCCTTGATGGTGATGCGCATGTCGGCCTCGCCGGGGTTCTCGATCACCACTACTTTCTCCTGGGAGAAGGGGTTGAGTGGGTTCTGGGCGATGACGATCATCAGCACGCCGATGATCACCAGGAATACGTCGATCAGATTCACCACCGACAGCATCGGGTCGGTGTCTTCCTCGTTCAGAAAGCGCATCAGGCGGCCTCGGCCAGCGGGCGGGCGCGTTCGATCTCGCGCAGGTCCTGCAGCAGCCAGCGACGGCGCACAGTGAGAATGAAATAGCAGATGCTGGCGGCGAGCAGCGCCAGAATCACCGCCGAAAACGCCGCCACCATGTTGCGGCCGACTTCACCCGCGTCACCACTGCCGAGCGCCAGCAGCGCCGGCCCCATCGGGATCATGGTGGCGATCAGGCCCAGCATCGGCGCAGTGCGCGACACGATGCGCAGCCACTCCAGCCGGCGCAGGATCCACAGTTCCAGATCATCGCTGGCCTCGATGCGGCCGGCGGCGTGGGCGTAGGCATGCAGTGCGCGCGGGTGCTTGCCGCTGCGGCGCTGCCAGGCTTCGACGGCGAATGCGCCGAGCATGATCAGCGCGTAGGCCAGCGCGGCGGCAATCAGCAGCATTACCGGCGCGAGGAACACGCGCGATACGTCGTACAGCAGGGTTTCGATTGCGGAAAAGGCAGTCATTTCAGTCTCGGTTACGGGGTTTCAGACGGTGGCCGGCGGCTTGCCACAGCGCGCCAGCGGAGATCAGCAGCAGCATCAGGGCAAGCACCCAGCGCTGCTGGCGGTCGTCGGGGGGGACGGTGTCGACGGCTTCGAGCACCTGGCCTTGCACGCTTTCCAGCGCCTGAGTGGCGGTGGTTGCGGATTCCGGTGACTCGGGTGCTTCCGCGGAGTCGGCGGGCGAAGCGGCTTCCGGCGCGGGCGCGGCGCTCAGGCCAAAGCCCTGCGCCATGTCGGCGATGAACTGGCGCGTGAGCGCGGCGCCGGTATCGACGTCGAACTCGTCCTCCAGTTGCTGCCAGCGCTCGACCAGCGCGCGGCGGGTTTCCTCGGAGGCGTCCCAGTAGTCCTTGCGGATGGCTTCGGCCATGCGCTCGAGCATCTGCGCCTGCGCGGTGGGGTTGTGCTGCTCGAACCACTCGTTGGTGCCGAGCTCGCGCGTGTCGTTCACGTAGGTGTCGAACAGCGCCTGCCACTGGTCGTCGCGCACCGTGGAGGCGTCCACTGCTTGCCAGCCGAACAGGTTGTTGGTGACGTTCAGCACCTCCAGCGTGCCGGCGTAGCCCTCTTGCTGCATGGCGCCGATCCACTGCGGGTTGAGGTAGCGCGCGCGCAATTCGTCCGAGAGAAAGCGCGCCAGCCCGGTGGTCTTCACCTCGCGGCTGCGCAGATCGGAGATCAACAGCTGTGGCGCCTTGCCGTCCAGATGGCGGACGGCCGCCGACAGCCCACCGAGGAATTCGAAGGGGTGGTCGGTGGACAGCACGCCATGTACGTTGGACGAGCGCGACATGATCGCCACCTGCGTGCCGCGCAGTTGCTCGGCCAGCAGGTTGGCCTCACCAGCGGCCTCGCCCCATTGCCCGCCGCCGTAGGCATGGCGGCTGCTTTGCAGGAATTGCTGGCCGAGCACGGCATCGTCTTCCCATTCGGTCGAGGCGAGGGCGAGGTCGGGTACGCCTGTGCCGTATTCGCCGGGGGCATTGCTGAAGATGCGCAGGCGCGCCGTGGCCGCCGCCTCGTCCGGCGCCATCCCGCTCTGCTCAAGCGTTTGGGCGATGCGGCGATTGTTGGTGGCGATGAGGTTGTCGGCTTCGTCCAGTTCAGCCAGACGGGCCAGCGCGTCGTCGAGCAGGCGCATGAAGTGGTCGAACTGGTCGCGGTACACGCCCGTCACCTGTACTACTGCGTCGGTGCGCGGGCGGCCGAGTTCGGCGGCAGGGATGATCTCCAGTTCGGTCACGCGGCCGCCGGCATCCCACACCGGGCGCAGGCCCAGTGCGTGCAGCACTTGTGCCTCGGTTACACCGAGGTGGCGAATCGCTTCCGACGACCACAGGCTGAAGGCGATCTTCGCAGGCCATGCGCCGTCGTTCTCTGCGCGAAAGGCTTCCACCAGTTGTGCCCAGGCGGTGGCGGCTGATTCGTAGGCTGCACGCGCCGGGATCTTGTCGGCTTCGAAGGCGTACAGATTGCGACCGCTCTCCACTTCGGGGTTGCGCACCGGGTCGCCGCCCGAGCCGGGCTGCACGAAACGCCCGGCCAGCCCCGCCAGCAGGGCTTCGTTTTCCCGTGTGTCGCGCAGGCGGCGGTCCAGCTCACGGGCGCGTTCGGTGAAGGCGGCAACGGCTGTCGGTAAGGTTTTCGCGGCTTCCTCATCCAGCATGTGCTGTACAGCCTGGTAGGCCGGATTGTCTTGCAGCGTGCTGAAATCGGCCACGAACAGCTCTTCCTCCTCGACGCCGAGGGTGGCGTAGAAGGGCTCGCCCAGTTGCTGCACGATGGTACTGATGCGGTGGCCCTCATCCGCCGCTACGCCAAAGCTGTGCAGCCCCAGCGGCATGGCCACGCGGGCAAGCTCGTGCAGTTGATCGTGCACGGCCTGCAGGAAGCCTGCGAAACCCGCCTCGGCCTGTTCGGCACTCCAGCCCAGATCGGCGTGCAGATCAGCGGCAATGGCCGCTTCGCGAATGTCACCTGCGACGCGCTCGCGCACCATGCCTTCGTCGAGCTGCTCGTACTCGTGGATCAGGTGATGGATGTCGCGCAATTGGTCGTACAGCCCGGCGGGTGCGAAGGGCGGCGTCTGGTGGCTGACCGTGACGGCACGGCCGCGCCGCTTGGCCTGGATGGCCTCGCCCACGTTGTCCTGGATGTAGGGGTAGAACACCGGCACATCGCCCACTGCCAGCCACGGGTAATCGTGTGCGGACAGGCCGCGATCCTTGCCGGGCAGCCATTCCTGCGTGCCGTGGGTGCCGAGGTGGATCAGCGCGTGGCTGTTCTGCTGGCCGCGCAGGTAGAGATAGGCCGCCATGTAGAGGTGATCGGGTGCAGCGGCGGTATCGTGATAGCTGCCATGGCCGTTCCCGCTGCGCGGCATTTGCGGCATCACCACCAGCTTGCCGAGCTGCCAGCGCGGGATGACGAAATACGCGCGGCCGTCGATCTGACGCACCGCGTGGTGGCGCGCGGCCGGGCCGAGCTCGCGCAGTTGGGCACGACGCTTTGCCGGCAGGCCGGCCAGCCAGCGCTGATACTCGACCACCGGCAGCAGCCCGGCCAGGTTTGCGGCAAGCAGCTCGTCCAGGCTGACGCTGCCGTACAGCGCACCGAGCAGGCGCTGGCCGGTGGTGATGACTTCGTCCTCGCTCACCGGCGTGCTGACGTCGTAGCCCTCTGCCGCCAGCGCCGACTGGATCGACACGATGCTGCGCGGCACGTTGAGGTTCGACGCGCCCAGGTTCTTTTCGCCAGCGGGGTAGTTCCAGAACATCAGCGCCAGCTTCTTCTCGGCAGGCGGCGTGTGGCGCAGCGCGACGAGGTGCTGCAGCTTGCCGATCAGCGCGTCGGCTTGTTCCGGCAGCAGGTCTTCGACGCCGTTGGTGGCGGCCGACAGCACCGTCGGATCGCTCACGCCCCAGCCCTCCGGCCCGGCGAGGAACACCGCCGTTGTACGCGCGGCAACGCCGCTCACCGCATCGGGCCAGTCGGCGGCTTCGCCTTCGCGAAAGCGCAGGGACTGGATCACCGGCACGTCGAGCGCGAGGAAGTCGCGGCTGCGCGCCGCGCCGTTCTGCATGTGGGTGAGATTGACCAGTGCGTCGATGTTGCCGCCTTGCAGCGCGCCGACCAGACCATCGGCTGCGGCGCTGTCGAGCCAGAACACCACCGGCGTCATGCCGGCGGCTTCGCTGCGTGCGATCAACTCGTCGATGTCGCGTGTCAGCAGGTCGGCGACGTTGCCCGGATGCGTCAGAAAGGCCACGCGGCCGGTGCCGGGTGGGGCATCGGGGCGGCTGGCGTACCACGCCAGATAGGCGTCGAGCGTGGTGAACACCTGCGGCGCCTGCGGGTGGTAGAAGCCGGTGGCGGGCAGGCGCTGCACGGCTTCGAGCAGCGCGGGGTCGGGCTGGGTGCCGTCGCTTAGCGCGCGCGCCAGCGCAAAAAAACGGCGAAAACCTTGTTCACCGCCCGCGGCGTAGTGCGTGGCCAGCACGCCACCGTATTGTGGCGGAATGTTGTGCCACAGCGGGCGCCCGCCGCCGAGCGTCAGGCGTGGCCGCGTGGTGTCGGCTTCGGCTTCCTCCACGCGCCGTTCGACAAGCTCGCGGTCACTCGGGCGCGGGCCGTCGATCACCAGCAGCGCGGCACCGGAGGTGGCAGCGCGTATGTCGGTCGGGGACGCGCGCTCGACATTCAGATGCTCGAGGCGCACGCCGGCTTCACTGGCCAAGGGCAGCAGGCGCTGGAATTTCTCGGCCGACACGAAGCTGTTGTGCAGCACCTGCACCACCGGCGCGGCCTGCGCCGACAGCCACAGGCTGCCGAGCAGCGCGCCGCCCAGCAGCCGCAATACATTTGCCCCGCGCATCAGAAGCTCGCCGTCAGGCCGGCGAAGTAGCGGCGCCCTTCGTCCGCACGGCCGTACAGCGCGGCGTCGTCGTTGGCGAGGCGCTTGTCGGTGAGGTTCTCGATGCCAGCCTGCAGGCTCAAGTGTTTGCCCACCGCGTAGTCGGCATACCAGTGCAGTTGGGTGTAGCCGGGGCGGTCGCGCAGTGTGGCCGAACGGTACTGCGAGCTGGTGTACTCGGCCTGCACGCGGGTGGTGAAACGGTCGCTGGCGGCCCACGCAAGGCCGACGTTGGCGCGATGGCGCGAGCGGTCGGCGAGGCGTTCGTCATTGCCGATGTCGCGCGCGTCGAGGTAGGTGTAGTTGGTCTCGAGGCGCCACTTGTGCGTGAGGTCGAGCCCGGCGGTCAGCTCCAGTCCCTGCAGGCGCACGCGCGCAATGTTCTCGTAGTCGAGGCAGATCAGCGGCGGCACGTCGCACACCGGCCGGCGCACGGTTTCGATGAGGTTGCGCACGTCGTTGCGGAACAGCGTGGCGCTGGTCGACAAGGTGCCGCGGTTAAAGGTGGCGCCCAGTTCCAGCGAGCGGTTGGTTTCCGGCTCGAGGTCGGGGTTGCCGCGCACGATGCCGCGCCCGCCGATGGCCGCGCGCGATTCGAACTCCGGCGAAAGCTGTTTGAGTGTGGGGGCCTTGAAGCCGCGGCCCCCGCCACCCTTGATGATCAGCTCCTCGCTGGCGTGGAACAACACGTAGGCACGCGGGCTGGCCTCCCAACCGAAGTCTTCGTGGTGGTCGAAGCGCCCGCCCAGCACCAGCTCCCACTGTTCGCCAAGCACGATTTCGTCCTGTGCGAACAGCGCGTAATGGGTCTGGTTCTGTTTGCCGGAGCGGGTGAAGCTGGGGTCTTCGAGGCGTTCGCGACGGGTTTCGGCGCCCAATGTGATGCGGTGCGCTGCGCCGGCGGAGAAGCCGACGCGGCCATCGAGCACGGTGTCGGTGAAGCGGTTGGGGCCGGTTGCGTCGGCGCCGTCGCTGCGTCGTGTGATGCGGTCGAGCGTGCTGCGGTACAGGCGCAACTGGCTGGTGCCCCAATCCCAGTCGCCGGAGTGCGACAAGGCATAGCGGCGGCGCTGCACCTCGTTTTCGGCCGTGTATAGCGGACGTGGGGGGCCGCCGCGTACGCCTTCCTGATCCTCGTCGCCAGCGGTCACCGATGCGTCGATGCGTTGTCGTGCGTCGGGCGTCAGTGTCAGGCCGATGTGCCCCATGCGTGCGCGCTGCTTGTCGAGCGCGGTGAGGTCGGGGTTGTCGGCCGAGCGCAGCGCATCGCGATGGCGGTATTCGCCCCACGCATTCAGGCCCAGCGTACCCGGCACCAGCGGGCCGCCGAGGTAAAAGCCGGTCTTGTGCTGATCGCCGCCCAGACCGTGGTCGCTGACCATGATCTGTGAGCTGAGCGACCCGCGCCAGCGGTCGGTGGACGAGCGCGTGATCATGTTCACCACCCCGCCCAGCGCCTCGGAGCCGTACAGCGAGGACATCGGCCCGCGCACGATTTCGACACGCTCCAGCGCTTCGGTGGGCACCCAGCCGAGTTCGAAGTCCGAGTGGGCGATGGCGCCGGCCGACGAGTTGATGCGCTGGCCGTCCACCAGCATCAGCGTGTGTTCCGAGCTCATGCCGCGAATCGAGATGCCGCGGCGGCCGAGGCCCACGTCGTCGATGTTGAGGCCGACCGCATTGCGCACTGCATCGGCCAGATCATTCACCGGCCGTTTGCGCAGCCCATTGCCGTCGATCACCGCCACGCTGGCGGGTGCGTCGGCCTCGCTGCGTTCGCCGGTGGTGGCGGTGACCACCACCGAGGGCAGGCTGGCGACGTGCTGCGGTGCGTTCGGTTGCGCCGCAGCATGGCTGGTCTGCGCCGACGCATGGCCGACCCCCAAGACGGCCACTGCGCTCAGGCAGGCGCGGGCAATGTTTCGGTTTTTCATCGGTTTTACCTTGATCGTCTGGATGTTGCTTGGCGGTGGTTCGAGCTGAGTGCAGATCGAACAGAAAGTAAAATGTTATAACATTGCAACATTGCGCAGCAAAATGTTGTCGCCGGGTGCGTGCCGCGCGGGAGGCACGGTATGCATTCCATCGCCCAAAGTGCGCTACGCTCGGGTGATGCACACCCCTTCTGCCGCCGCTGGCCACGACAGCGACTTGATTCGCCGCATTGCACTGCTCTCGCTCGCCGCTTTCGCCAGCAGCGGCGCGGCACGTATTGCCGACCCGCTGCTGCCGCAGTTGATGGACGAATTTCTGGTGAGCGCCGGGCAGGCGGCGCATGCGGTGTCACTGTTCGCGCTTGCGTATGGCTTCTTCCAGTTGCTGTACGGCCCGCTGGGCGACCGTTTCGGCAAGTACCGCGTGATTGCCTGGGCGGTGCTGGCAAGCACCGTCGGGGTGCTCGGCTCGGCGCTGGCCACTGACTTCTCGTGGCTGGTGCTGTTCCGTGCGATGAGCGGCATGACCTGTGCCGCGGCCATACCGCTGGCGATGGCGTGGATTGCCGACAACGTGCCGTACGAGCGCCGCCAGCCGGTGCTGGCCTATTTCCTCATCGGGCAGATTTTCGGTGTCATCGGCGGCCAGTTGTTCGGCGGACTGTTTGCCGATCTGACCGGCTGGCGTGGCGCCTTCTGGTTCATGCTGGCGGTGTTCGCGCTGGCCGGCGTGCTGCTGGTGCGCGAGGTGTGGCGCCGGCCGGGCATCGATGCAGCGGTGCCCGATTCCACGCGCAATTTCAGCTTCATCCAACGTTTCGTGGCGGTGGGCAGGGTGGGCTGGGCGCGGTTGATTCTGCTCGGCGTGTGTCTGGAAGGCGCGCTGGTGTTCGGTGGTTTGACCTTTGTGCCGACCTATCTGCACGACCGCTTCGGCCTGTCACTGACGCAGGCCGGCGCGCTGATGGGCATGTTTGGCGCGGGCGGACTGGCCTACGCGGTATTCGCGCGCCATTTCGTCGGGCGTTTGGGTGAGCGCGGCCTGGCGGCGTCGGGCGGGGTATCGCTGGGGCTGGCGTTTGCGCTGCTGATCTTCACGCCGAACTGGATCGGTGCCATGGCCGCGGCATGGCTCGCCGGCATCGGCTTCTACATGCTGCACAACACCTTCCAGCTCAATGCCACGCAGATGGTGCCGGAGCATCGCGGCACGGCGGTGGCCTTGTTCGCTTCGTCGCTGTTCCTGGGGCAGGCCGCGGGGGTTTCGCTCAATGCCTTGCTGGTGGACGGCTACGGCTACACGGCCGTGTTCATGTTGCCAGCAGTGGCCCTGCCGTTGATCGGCGTGGTCTTCGCGGCATTGATCGCGCGTCGTCAGCGCGCAGTGTGAAGGTGCCGGCACGGCGTCATCGCCGTGCCGGCTGCCCGGCTTAGCGCGAAGCCGTCCACGCCGTCTTGCCGTTGATGGTGCCCTTGATGGTGTTGCCATCGACCTGGCCCACGTATTTGTCGCGGCCGGCGGTGAACATGATCTGCGCGCCGTTCAGGCGTGCATCGCTGATGGTCGTATTGCCCAGCGTACCTTCCAGCATCTGGAAGGTCTGCTTGAGCTCAAGCGGCTGACCACTCACCTTCCAGTTGCCTTCGACCTTGGCCGGCACCACCCATTTGTAGGCACGGCACCAGCTGCTGCAGTCACCTTCGATCTCGACCATGTCGTCGGATTGCCAATCATCCATGTGGAAAGAGTTGGACAACACGCGCGTGCCCGGCGGCATGTCGAGCAGGATGGGACGCAGGCGCAGGTTCAGCGACGGCAGCAGGAACAGCGTGACGACGGTGGCTTCGGAGAAATCCGATTCGAAGATGTCGCCTTCTTCGAAGGTGGCCAGATTGGTGACGCCGGCTTCCTTGGCGGCTTCCTTCGAGAGTTTGACGAGATCACCGTTGTACTCGATGCCGCGCGCCGGAATGCCACGGCGGGCAGCGGCGATCACCGTACGGCCATCGCCTGAGCCGAGGTCCACCAGCCGATCGCCTTCGCGCAGTTCGGCCATGTCGAGCATCTGCGCCACCAGGCTGTCACCTGTCGGCACCCACACCACATCCTTGCCGGCCTGGCCCACGGAAGGTTTGTAGGGCTCGATGGTGTTGCCGGTCTGTGCCCAGGCGGAACCGCCGATGGCAAACGCGCCGAGGGTCGCGGCGGCAATGGATTTACTCATGAATCTCATCGTGGTTCTCCGAAAGTTGGGGTCGTTCGATCGGGGTGGTTCGTTTGTCATGGGGGCGTGAACCTGGCTGACAACGTCACGCCGCCAATGCCAATGATGGCTTCCACGCGGCTTGGTTCCGCAGCAGCCGGATCAACGGCACGCCTGAGTGGCGATCGGCAGCTTCGGATCCAGGGCGCGATATCCCCGCGACAACATGCCGGGGGCTGACTCGGGCGCCACCGTCAGTACCCATACATCACCCGTGCTGCCGCCGCATACGGCGGGGTACACATTGCCGTCCGTGCCGCATTGCGCCTTGGATACGCCGATGCCGGCTTGCTTCAACGCCGCTACTTCGGCCTGCAGGCGAGCCGCGCTGAACGATGGCGTCTCGCACTGGCGGGCGCCCGTGTGCTTGAAGAAGTCGGTCGGTGCCGGTGTAGCGTCCGGCGTCGCGACGCTGGCGCAGCCACCTGCCAAGGCCAGAGCGCAGGCTGCCAGCAGGCGGAGTGTTCGGTTCGAGCGCATGTGATGAGGGTTCCCGCATTGTTCGGCGTCACGCCGCTGAGACGGCATCGTACCAAGCATTCGTCATGTCTCCGCCGATAGGCCTCGAACTTGCTTTGGAGGAGGGCAGAGCCGAAAACGGGCTCACCGTTTCCCCACGCGTGCCGACAGGCAGGAGCAAACCCTATGAACTCGCACGAACGCATGCCCACCTGGCTTGAGCTCACGGTGGCGGCCGTGCACGGGCAGGTTGATGAAGTCGGCCTGCACCGGGTTGGGGACTGCGGCGACGACTGCATGACCTTGTCGCTGCATGGTGGCGTTTTGCGTGATGGAGAGGGGCGCAGCACGGTATTTCGCTCCCCGGCCGCGGCGCAGCGTTTTCTCGAGTGTTGCGGTGGGCCGGCCGCGCTCGGCGAGGTGTCGGAGCCGGTCGTCGAAGTGCTCGAGAGCGACGTCGCATTGCGCTGTTTCGACCTCGCCCGCAATGGTCGACTGGTGAAGTGCAAAGGGTGCAACCAGGGGCGCGCGAGCTGACGCCAACGGGCGTTTTTTACATTGCCGTGCACGCTTTGCACGGTTTCCGCATGAGGCGCGGCGCACGCCGCGAGGGTCTCGCAGGGCGCGAGGTGTGCCCGGATCGATCCGGCTTTGCGGTGGCGAGTTGCAGACAATTTCCAGGGAGATGACATGGATATTTCATACGCCCTTCGTGTGGCGCCGGGTACGCCCGGTACCGGTCACGAGCTCGGTTGGCAGGCGTTGTCGCCCGAGCGGCAGACCGCGCCCGTGACCTTGGCTTCCCTCCCGACGCTGATGTTGGCCGATGGCTGGAGCGCCTTTCTGAACGAACACGAGCGAGCTGCTCCGCGCTTGTGCCGTAGCCAGTTGCAGAGCGAAGTGTTGCTTCCGTACCTGCGCGCGCGTCGCTGGCTGGGTGATGTGAGTCACACCGCAATCGGGGTCGAGGTGCGTGAAGAGCAGGAGTGGCGTACCGCGCTGGGGAGCTGGTTGCTCACAGTGCTCGACGTGCACCTTCCCGAAGGTGAGCCACAGCGCTGCTTCCTGCCGCTGGCGGTGGTGTGGGCGGAGCACGGTGACCTTCCCGCCGAGCATGTCGGCGCACATGCACTGGCGCATGTGCGCGAACGGGCGCGTGTCGGGGTGTTGTACGACGCCTTTGCCGACCCCGGCTTCTGCCGCGCTCTGCTGCTGGCCATGGCCGATGGTGAGGCCTTGCCGTTGGGGAGCGGCCGCGTGTGTTTCGACGCGAAGGTTGATCGCGCCGCGCTGATGCAGGCCGTCACGCATGCGGCGCGGCTGCCCGAGCGGGAGCGACGCAACACTGGCGTGTTCTTCGGCGACAGCCTGCATCTCAAGGGCTACCGGTGCCTGCAGGCAGGTGTCAATCCGGAAGCCGAGCTCGGACACTTTCTGGAGCGTGCCGGCTTTGCGGAGCACATCGGGGTCGTCGGGGCGGCTGACTATGTCGATGCGGCGGGGACGCGTGCCGCGCTCCTGCTGGCCCGGCCTTCGTTCGAACAGCGCGGCAACGCCTGGGAGTACACCTTGGCCCATCTGGTGCGGCGCTGCGACCCCGAGCGGCATTTTCGCGGTGATGCGGTCGAGGATGAAGCGGAGCACAGGTACCAGTCGCACATGACGGCCCTCGGGCGGCGTCTTGGCGAACTCCACACTGCACTGGCGTGTGACGCCAACGATGCGGCCTTCAGCCCGCAGCCGATCACGCACGAAGACGCCACGCGCTGGCGTGCCCAGGTGATGGCTGATCTGGCGGATGTTCTTGACCGTCTGCAGGGCGGTCGGGCGATGCTGAGCGGTCAGACCGGGGCCTTGGCGGATGCCGTGCTGGCCGCACGCACGCCGCTGGGGGATGTGCTCGCCGGGCTCGACCTCGACCCGCAGGGCCTGAGCAAGACGCGCCATCATGCGGATCTGCAGCTTGCCCAGGTGCTGCTGCTGGGCGACGGGCAGGTGCTCATGGACTTCGAGAGCGAGGCGTTCTGCGAGGTCGCTGCGCGGCGCGAAAAGCATGTGCCCTTGCGCGATGTGGCGAGCGTGCTGCGCTCGCTCGATCACGCCGCGCGCGTCGTCGACATGCATGCCCGTCAGCAGTGGCCGGAGCAGGCCGCGGCGTGCTCGGGCACCTTGCGGGCATGGCAGCAGCGCAGCGTCCGTAATCTGCTCGAGGCGTACTACGCCGTGTTGCCGCCTGCGGCCGGCACGGCCGGTTTCGTCGCGCTATTCGAGTTTGCCCGGCTGCTCGACGAATTGCGGCATGCACTCGCGCACCGGCCCGACGACCTGCGCCTGCCGCTTGCGGCGCTGGCCGAACGGGCGGCAGGCCACGAGCCTCAAGCCGACGCGACTGAACCTTCCCCCTGCGACGTGTAAGACCTGCACGCTGCAGGCGGCGACGTCGGGGGTGGATGCGGGAACGGGGCTTGCACGTTGCGCAGGCAGGCATCCAGTTGAAGGAGACCGTCATGACACAAGAGCTTCCCGATAACAGCGCCGACGTGCAGCCCGGCTTGGTCAACCATTCCAGCGATCCAGCCCGGCCCGTGTGCGGCGCTCCGGCCGATTGTCTGGCCATGCTGCTGGCCGCCGGCCGCTGCTGCGTGAGTGCTCACCCGTGGCTGGCACTCGGTGCAGGCGTCGCGCTGGGTCTGGTGATGGGGGCGTCGGCGAGCCGGCGCTGCGCCCGCCAGCATGCGCGCCGTGTCCCGCGCGATACGGAGGCCTCGCAATGAGTGAATCGACCCACGACCGCAGCCCGCCGCCTCAGCACCAGGATCGTCAGCCCGGCCACGAGAGCCAGATGAACCCGCCGCCGCGCGACGAAATGCGTGGCTATGTCGGCAGCGGCAAGCTGACCGGCAAGATCGCGCTGATTACCGGCGGCGACAGCGGCATCGGCCGCGCGGTGGCGATCGCCTTCGCCAAAGAAGGGGCCGATGTGGTGATCGCCTATCTGGATGAGCACGAAGACGCCGAGCACACGCGTGCGCAGGTGGAGGCCGCAGGCCGACGCTGCATGTTGCTTTCCGGCGACATCGGGGACGAGGCGTTCACGAAGGAACTGGTGGAGGCTACCGTGGGCGAACTCGGCGGGCTGGACGTGCTGGTGAACAACGCTGCCGAGCAGCATCCGCAGGACAGCCTGACGGAGGTCAGCCGCGCGCAGGTCGAGCGCACTTTCCGCACCAACATCATTGGCATGATCGACCTGTGCCGGCATGCCCTGCCGCACCTCAAGGCGGGCAGTTGCATCATCAACACCACGTCGGTGACGGCCTATCGCGGCAGCGCCAAGCTCATCGACTACGCCGCCACCAAGGGCGCCATCGTGGCGTTCACGCGTTCGCTCGCGCAATCGGTGGCAGGCGACGGCATTCGCGTCAATGGCGTGGCACCGGGGCCGGTATGGACGCCGCTGATTCCCGCGTCGTTCGATGCCGAGACGGTGGCACATTTCGGTGAAGGCCAGCCACTGGGCGATCGACCCGGCCAGCCCGACGAGATTGCGCCGAGCTTCGTATTCCTCGCCAGCGCCGGCGCCAGTTACATGACCGGGCAGGTGCTGCATCCCAACGGCGGCGAAATCATCAACGGCTGAGGGCGCCATGACGCCCTCGCCGTGACAGCCGCGGGCTTCACGAAGCGAGTGGTGCAGCCTGCAGCAGCGCCGGTACTTCCGCACGTTCGGTACATCGCCAGCCCGCTTCACGGAGTGCAAACACCAGTTTGTTTGCGGGCGCGAGTGTCTGGGCTTCGACCCGATGCTGCTCGCCGAGCGCTTTCAGTACCTCGCAGCGCAACTGCATCGAGCCGGTTTCGGGCAGCCGGGTGGTGCCGCACTCGCATGTCTGTACGGTGCCCGTTTCGAGACCGAGCAGGCGATCAAGCTGTGCCGGGGCGAGTGCGATGAACTGACGCAGGTAGCGGATGCCGTCCGCTGAAAGCAGATGGCGTGCGTGGCACAACTCCAGCGCCACGGCACGGCTCAGGCCATCCGGGTCGAGCGGGTGCGGCTCACCATCGAGGATTTCGTAGCCGTTCTGCAGCCACAGGTTTTCAAGGCCGTAGAGGCGTTTCTTGCGCATGGATTGCCTTCTGTGCGGATGCGACGCCGGTCGAGACAGCAAGTGGCGTTCCAGGCCGAAGGCACGGCCCACCCGGCGCCCCGCTGCCGAGCCTGCTTCATGAGCGGCAACGCAGGGGTGCAGGCACGTGTTACAGGTTGGGGTCGTGGTCTTCGGCGCTGCCGACATCCAGACGACCGTCGCGGGTGTGGCGGCCCGCCGGAGCATTCACCGTCGCCAACTGTTCGCGCATGCGCTCGCCCAGTGCCTGAATATCGAGGTCCAGTTCGTGCGCCATCGGAAAAAGGGTGTCCTTGACCTGCGTGATGTGCTGCAGCAGGTGATCTGCCAAGCTGTCGAAGGCGCCTCGGAAGTGACCGTTGGGCGCTTCGCCGTCATCCACGTCGGGGGCGGAGCGGGCCAGCTTTTCAGCACGCTCGAGCAATCGATACAGAATTTCGTGGCCGGTGCGGGCGTGTCCGATGCACGCTTCGTCGGCGCCGGCCTTCAGCAGGGCGGGGTAGAAAACCTCGCTCTCCATGCGGGTGATGCGCGTCAGACGACGGCGCAGTTCGGGCAAGGCCGCACGCAGGGCCAGATCATCCTCCGGCAGGCGCGCCGGGATGCTGCTGCCGGCCGCCGTATAGTCGGCCATGCGCGCGCTGACCAGCAGGTCGTGCAGGGCCTCGTGCCCGTTGTGCAGGTGTTCGAGGGCGTCGGTGCTGTGCGCTGTATTCATGTCGTCTCCTTTCGGCTGTGCGTCGGAATGACACGTGTCGCAGCTAACCGCAGCTGCACAGTCGTGACCGCAAGGAACGTGCCGGGTCTGCAGCCTCACCTAGCCTGCTGATGCGGTATTTGGGCCGGAAGGATTTACACCGCTGACGTAAGAAATACGCGTTTGCGGCGCGCACCGTCTGTGTCCGATCCGATGCGTTCGCCCATGCGCGCTGCGGGCCGTATGCCGGGTGGGGGGCGGCGCGTCGGTCTCCGGGTCGAACGGATCCTGCAAAGGCGGGTTGGAGGGGCTCGGGTCGGGTCGCGGATCGGGCACGGGCGCCGGATCGGGGTTCGGACCGGGGCGCGGTATCGGCTGATGGCCCGCGGGTGCGTGGGGTGCACCGTAAGTGGTTCGTGTGCGCATGGTGTTCTCCTTGACGGTCGGGTGGGTACTCCCGCAAGTGGTGTGCCCAGCACGCACGGGAATGCGGCTTGCAGCCGGGCTGGTGGGCGGGCGCCGTCCGCCGCATACATCAGGAGGAAAACCATGCAAGTCCGTGAAGCCATGACCAGGGACGTCAAGCTGGTCAATCCCGAACAACCCCTGCACGAGGCCGCCCGCATGATGGCCGATTGCGATCTCGGCTCCCTGCCGGTCGGCCAGAACGACCGCCTGGTGGGAATGGTCACCGACCGCGACATTGCCATTCGTGGCGTTGCTGCCGGCAAGTCGGCCAACGCGCCGGTAAGCGAGGTGATGAGCCGCGAGGTGAAGTACTGCTTCGAGGACGACGACCTCGACGACGTCGCCGGAAACATGGGCGACATCCAGCTGCACAGGCTGGTGGTGCTCGACCACGACAAGAAGCTGGTCGGCATCCTTGCGCTTGCCGACCTCGTCAACAGCGAGGACGAACACACGGCCGGTCATGCCCTGCGCGGCATTGCCGCCCGCTCGGGCGAGGCTGCCGCCTCGCCCAGCCCGTCCGGCCGCAACTGAGCCGATCCATCCACCTGCCCCGTCACGCCTTCGCCGGCCCGGCCGGTCGCGTGCGGGGCTGGGGTTGCTGCGGGCACGCCGATTGCTGGCCAGGTGCCGTAGCCGACCCCCACAACCACAGGAGCATGACCATGCTGTACTACTCAGTAGTGTTTCTCGTCATCGCACTCGTCGCAGCGCTGTTCGGCTTCGGTGGCATCGCCTCCGGTGCTGCCGGGATCGCCAAGATCCTGTTCTACATCTTCGTCGTGATCTTCCTCGCATCGCTCGTTCTCGGGTTGGTGCAGGGGTAGCGGGGCGTGCGCCCTTGTGGCGCCGCTGCTGCATGTTCAAGTCGGCCCGATGCGTTCGGGCCGTTTGTGATTTCCGCGCGGTTGCGGTCGCCCGCGCGGGAGCAGCCCGGATGTGCGACGGATGTACATCCAGGCTGGATGGCCGGCCCGCCGACGAGCGTCGGCAGGCCGGCAGTGATCGACTATCCACCCTAGAGGAGTACCCAAAAATGATGAACCGACGCTCCATGCTGCGCGCCGCTGCCGCGGTCGCGATCCTGCCCCTGGCGGCCGCTTGCGCCCCTTCCTCCAAGCGCCAGTCGGCTGGCGAATACATCGACGACGCCAGCATCACCACCCGCGTAAAGGCTAAACTTGCGGAAGATCGCGACGTTCGCGCCCGCGACGTGAATGTCGAAACCTATCAGGGCGTGGTGCAGCTCAGCGGGTTCGTCGGCACGGCTGCCGAATCCCGTCGGGCCGAGGCGCTTACTCGCGAAGTGAAAGGGGTGAAGTCCATTCGCAATGACATACGGATCAAGTCGAACAATTGACCGAAGCCTCACAGGCCTCGGTGGCCTGAGTGTGTGCGCCCTGCTGGCCGGCTGCGTGATGGAGCCGGCCGGTGAGGTGCCGCCCAAACCGGCCGTACCGCAGTTGCTCGAACTGCGGGTGGAAGATGAGCGTGGCCCCATCCCCGCGCCGCAAGCGCAGAAGAAAGTCGAGCAGATCGACCGCGCAGCCGGCGGGCAGGGCTTGCTCGAACTCCATCTGGCGCAAGTTGACCAAGTCGTGGCCGCGCCGCTGGTGCTGGGCAACGACGCCCACCTGCTGATCGACGGCCCGCGCACCAAGGATGCGATGTTCGACGCCATGGCCAAGGCGCGTCGCAGCATCGATCTGCAGTCCTATATCCTCGAACCCGAAGGCTCCGGCGAGCGACTGCTCGAAGTCGTCGAAAAGCGCCGTCCCGACGGCGTTGCCGTGCGCGTGATGTACGACAGCGTCGGCTCCATGAATACCCCGGACGAATACTTCGACAAGCTGCGCGCGCTGGGCGCCGCGGTGTGCGAGTTCAACCCGGTGAACCCGCTCGAAGTGAAGGGCAACCCGGATCTGACCATCAACAACCGCGACCATCGCAAGATTCTGGTGGTGGACACCGAAGTGGCCTTCACCGGCGGCATCAACATCAGCGGCGTCTATAGTGCCGGCTCCTTCGGCAGCCAGCGCAAATCGGATGACCCCGAAGAAGGTTGGCGCGACACCCACGTCGAGGTGCGCGGCCCCATCGTGGCGGGTTTCCAGAGCCTGTTCGATGAAACCTGGACGGATCAGGCCTGTGAGCCGGCGCAAGAGGCGCGCAGCGGTCCGCCGCCCGAGCGCGCAGGCGACATGGCCATGCGCGTGGTCACCGCCGACCCCACCGAGGGCCGCAGCGAACTTTACGTGGCGCTGCTGTCGGCGCTGGAGAACGCCAGCGAACGCGCCTGGCTGACCTACGCCTATTTCGTGCCGGACGAACGCGTCGTGGAGGCGCTCATCGATGCCGCGCGGCGCGGCGTGGACGTGCGCCTGGCGCTGCCCGGTTTCAGCGATTTCTGGGCGCCCTTCCATGCCGGGCGCTCGCATTACGACGATCTGATGGACGCCGGTGTGCGCATTTTCGAGCGCCATGATGCGCTGCTGCACGCCAAGACGGCAGTGATCGACGGGGTGTGGTCCAGCGTGGGCTCGACCAACCTCGACTGGCGCAGCTTCGTGCACAACTACGAGGCCGATGTGCTGGTGCTCGATGCCACGTTCGCGCGCGAAATGGAAGACCTGTTCAAGCGCGACGTCGAGGCCTCGGAAGAGGTGCAGCTCAACGAGTGGAAGCGCCGCGGCCTGCGCCCGCGCTTCCTCGAATGGTTTGCGCGGCGCTGGGAATACCTGCTTTAAGCCGGTCTCAGTTGGTTTTGACTTCCAGCTTCACGCCGGCGGCGTCTTTGCCCGAGGCGCGCTCGGGCGGCCGTACTTCGAGGCGTGAAGCTTCGATACCGTGCTCCGTCAGATAGCCCTGCACGGCTTCGCTGCGGCGTTCGGCGAGTTGCTTCAGCCCGTCGGCCGCCAGCGGTTGGTTCTGCAGCAGTCGGTCGAACAAGGCGCGGTGCAGTGCGGTTTCATTGCCGGCGTCCGGCCCGCGCGCAAACTCCCTGCGGAATTCACTCAAGGCATTCGGGCCGGTCAGGCGCTCGTAGCGGTCGGCTACCGCGCGGCGGATTGCGCCGTTGCTGAAATCGAGCTGGCCGATTGAGCCGCCCTCGGCCGAGGTGCCGGTGCTCTGCGAGATGTCGCCACGCAGCGCCTGCGTGCGCAGCGCGCGGTCGTCGCCCTCGGGAACATAGGTGCCTTGTAGCGTGAGGCGTAGTTGCGGACGCTGTTGCAGGGCTTCGGCGAGGCGCTGAAGCTTCTCTTGCTGGGGTGGCGCCAGGCGGTCGCTGCCGGCTTCGAAGCCGATGTCCTGCAGGCTGTCGTCGTCGCCCCCGCCGACCAGCCCGGCAAGCAGGCGGAAGGGTGCCGTGACCGCGCGCGTGAGCACGTTGCCGATGGCCGAACGCACCACTGCACCGTACTCGAAGCGCGCATCGCTGACATCACCGCGCACTGGCACTTCAAGATGCACGCGTCCGGAGGGGTCGCGCAGCAGCGCCAGCGCCAGCTCCAGCGGCAAGTCCATGGCGCCGGGGGAATCCACGCGCTCACCCAGTTCGAATTCTTCCAGCGTCACGGCGTTGCTGCCGTCGAGCTGCTCGTCGAACACGCGATAGCGCACGGCCAGCCACAGTCGCCCGCGCGCGATCTTGCGGCCGGCGAAGGTGGCGCTGTAGGGCGACAGGCTGGACATCTCGACGTTGTCGAAATTCACGCTCACGTCGGTTAACTGGTTGAGGTCGAAGGGGCGCAGGCGGCCTTCTGCGCGGGCTTCGCCATGCGGCTCGATGAAGCCGCGCGCGTCGATCACCGCCTCGCCATGTTCGGAGTTGTCCACGCCGTGCAGTGCGCCGTTGAGGCGCGTGATCTGCGTCGAAAACGGCAGGATCAGGCTTTCGTCGCTGAAGTCGACGTTGGCCTCGCGGAATTCGATTTTCTCGATGCGCAGCGGAAAGCGTGCGTCGGGGTCGGACGGGCTCTCGGGCGCGGTGGCTTCCCGCTCGCGGGCGATCTGGGCAAGGTTGAACTGGCGGTCGGCATTCACTTGCAGCCGCGCCTCGGGGTGGTCGAGCACCACCGACGACAGCGCGAGGCGGTCCGGCCCCAGCTGCAGCGCTCCGTCGGCCGTTACCGAGCGCGCGGCGAACAGCGATTCGCCGCTTTCGGCCACCTCGAAGCGGATGTCATCCACGCGCGTGCGGCCCTCAGCCTGCATCTGCGGCGAGCCGGCACGGTCGTAATGCAGCTTCAGGTCGCCGCCGAGCTTGCCGCTGACCAGGCGCAGCGTGGTGTGGGCTTCGACCAGCGCCCGTGCCGGCGAAAGCTCGACGCCGTCCACGCGCAGCCGCGCCTGCAGCGTGCTGCCGTCCTGCGCGGCTTGCCCGTCGAGGCGCAGTCGCCCGCCGGAGGCAAGATCGAATTGCGCTTCGAGGCCCATCGGCGCGTCGCCCCCGCTTGCCACCTTGCTCAGCAGCAGGCCACCCCTGGCTTGCAGCTTGACCGGGGTGGCCGCGCGCTGATCATCCAGACCGAGCTGCACGTTTTCGATGACGAGCTGCCCGAGGGCATACGACCAGGGTTCATCCGCCGCATCGGCGCTGGCGGTCGGTCGCCCTTCCTGAGCGGCTTGCGGCACCAGCCCGCCGGGCAGTTGCAGCGTGCCGTCGGGGGTGATGGTGAGGTCGGCGCGGCTGCCCGACAGCATCAGGCGCTCGGCTTCGAGCGCGCGACGCGCGGTGTCGATACGGCCATCTTCGAGGGCGATGCGCTCGACCGTCAGCGGGCTCGCGTCGCCGCCGGCAAAACGCGGTGTCGCCAGGGTGGCGCCCAGCCCCTCGAGACGCACGCCGCCTTCGCCGGTATCGATGTACAGACTGCCGTGCGCATCCACGCGTGCCACGTCGAGCCGGCGTTGCTCGTCTGCGAGTTCGCGGTAGTGCAGCACCAGCGCCTCGAGGCGCGCGTCGGGCAGTTCGATGCGCCACGGAGCGCTGTCTTCGTCTTCCTGCGGCGCGTCATCATCGCGGCGCAGCGCGGCCCAGTCGAGCTGCCCTTCGGCATCCACTTGCAGGCTCAACTCGCCTTCGCGCAGTTGCAGTTCGGGCAGCAGCAATTGACGCTCGGCAAGCGAAAAGCGCCCGCCGCGAGTCGAGCCTTCCTGCAATGCGAGCATGGCCGTCTTGCTGTCGGGGCGCGCGACATGCAGGCCCTCGGCGCCGAGCGCGAGTTGCTCCAGCGTCAGGTCGAAGCCGTCATCCAGCGGTGCGGCGCGGTACTCGGCGCTGGCCGACAGGCGCCCTTGCGGTGGTGCGATGGTCCAGTCGCGCGCGACCAGCGGCCACACGCCATTCACGTCGGCGTCGGCCAGTGCGATGCTGCCTTCGCTGCTGCGCGCGGCTGTGGCCAGACTGCCCTGTGCCACCAGCGTGCCGCCGCCCGGCAGTTCGAGCCCCAGGCGATAACTGCCGGCCGCGTCGTCGGTGCCGGTGGCGAGTTCGCTGCCCTCCAGCGCAATGCCGGTGATGGTGACGGGTGCGTATTCGTCGTCGCGCGTGCGCACCGTGACACGCCCGTCGGTCAGCGCGAAGCGCACCAGGCGTAACCCGGGCAGCGCTGATTCTTCGCCCTCGGCGGGCGCTGCGGGCTCGTCCTGTGTGCGCAATTGCGGCAGCACGAAGCGGCCATCGGTTTCGCGCAGCAGTTCGAGGTGGGGGCGTTCGATCTCGATGGCGGCGAGAGTCCAGCGCCGGGTGAACAGACCGATCCATTCGAGGTTGGCTTCGAGGCGGTCGGCGCTGAAGAGGCGCGTGCCGTCGGGCAGGCTCAGGCTCACTTGGCGCGCTTCGCTGCGCAGCGTGAAGGGATTGAAGCGCAGCGCTTCGGCGTCGAGTTCGAGCCCGAATTGCTCAGCCACGATTGGCGGCAACTGGCGTTGCGCCAGCCACGGCAGCACGGCGAAACCGACCAGCGCATACACCAGCAGCACCCCGCCCGCAGCCAGGGCAATACGAACGGAGCGCCGCTTCAGCGGGGGTGTGGCGGGGGTGTCACCGAGGACGTTCATGGGTCATGCTCCTCCGCGTCCGGCTCTTCGGGAGCGGGCTCGTCTTCTACATACAGTGTGCGCAATAGAACCATACCCGAGGCGACGATGGGTGTCGCGAACACCACACCCAAGGCTCCCAGCAGGGCGCCCAGCAGCACTTGTGAGGCAAGTGTGAGGGCCGGCGGAAGATGCACGCTGCGCTGGTCGATCAGCGGCGACAGGATGTAGCTCTCGGCGGTTTGCACCGCGAGGTACAGCAGCGCCACGTGCAGCGCGGCCTCCGGCCCCAGGGCCATGCCCACCAGCAGTGCCGGCAGGGCCGCCAGCACCGGGCCCACGTAAGGAATGAAGTCGAGCATGAAGGCGATCAGCCCGAGTGCCATGGCCAGCGGAATGTCGAGCATCCACAAGCCCAGGCCGACGGCCAGACCCACCGCCGTCATCTTCACGAAGGTGCCGATCAGCCACCAGCGCAGGGTGAGGTTGAGGTCGTCGAGGATGCCGCCGACGCGCTCGCGCCGCGCGTGCGGGAAAAGCGCCAGCAGCCCGCGCCGATACACGTGCGGGTCGGCTGCGCCGTACAGGCCGATGAAGCCGGTGATGAGCAAGCCGGCCAACGCGCCGAGCGTGGTGGAGAACAGGCCGCCCAGATGGGCACGCCATTCCTGGTCTTCCGGCATCATCAGGCGCAGATTGCGCTCGGACAGCAGGCTGGCGCCCCATTCGTATTCGCGCACTTTCTCGAGCAGCTTCTCCCATGCCTCCGCCATGCGCGGGCCCAGTTGCTCGAACTGGCTGGCGATTTCGGCACCCAGGAACAGCGCCGACAGGCCCAGCAGCGTCACCACCGTCAGTACCACCGTCGCCAGCGCCAGGCGGTCGGGCAGGCCGCTGGCATCGCGCAAGGTGTCGCTGATGCCGCGCAGGAACACGGCCAGCAGCACCCCGGAGAAGATCAGCAACACCACGTCGGCAATCGCCCACATCAACAGCGCGAAGCCGGCCAGCAGGATCACCGTGGCGGCGATGACGATGGATCGATCCGCACGCCGGGCGTCGGCTGCCACGCCCGAACTGGCCGGGCCAAGTGCGCGCGGGCGATGGCGGCGGGGTTGCAGCGAAGGGTGCTTGCTCATGCCGGCCGCCGCTGCGACGGGGTGGTGCGGGGCGGGGCGGATGGTGCGAAAGCGGGCATGAACGAGGTTTCCAGATTGAATCGCGGCGTCACGCTGCAAGCAGCGTGCCTTGCAGGTATGCCGTTTGCTGCGTGTGCACAGGAGCCGTCGTTCGGCGGCTCGACACGACCCGCATCACGACGCGGGCTTGAAGGAGGATTGCCCCATGAAGAAGAGCAGATTTGCAGTCGGCGCGGTGGGTGCTCTGGCATGTGCCGCCCTGATGATTCCGGCAGTGCATGCGCAGACAGACCAACATCGTCGTGATCAACCCTCGGAAGAGCAGCGCAAGGTGGACGAGCGCATGTACGACCGCAAGGACGACAAGGGCGAGGAGCGCGGCGTGCGCGAACGCGCGGGCGATCAGTTGCTTGAAACGCGCGTCAAGACGGCGCTGATTGGCAATGATCAGACCAAGGCCCGCAACATCGAGGTCGAAGTGCGTGACGGCGTGGTGCACCTGCAGGGCCGGGTAGAGTCGGCAGCGGAAGAGCAGGCCGCCGTGCAAGCGGCTAAAGGCATCGACGGTGTGCGTGAAGTGCGCAGCTCACTTACCCACGGTCCGGCTAAATAAGACCTGAAGCGCCCTGTGGGCGCTGAGCAAAGAACAATGCGCCGGTAGCGTTTGCCGGCGCATTGCATTTATTACAGATCAAACGCTTCCCCCTGCAGAAGGGGGCGCGCGGGAGGATGCATGCTTCACTGGGCAGTGGTGTTCTTCATTATTTCGGTGATTGCCGGCGTATTCGGCTTCACCCGTCTTGCGGGGGCGGCCTCGCGCATTGCCCGGGTGTTGTTCTTCATTGCCTTCACCATGTTCGTGCTGATGCTGCTCACGGCCCTCGCGCTGGGAGCCTTGTTCGCGTAGGGCCACGCCTCAGCCCTTGGCAGGGCACGCGAATTTTCTGTGAATCGGGCGGGAGTGCTTCCTGCCCGACAAGAAATCAGCTTGCCCGCCGCGGTTGCTCAGGGCATCTGGGCAACCGTCAAAGGCTCGATGACGTGGTGACCAAGGGCGGAGTAGCGCGCGGCCAAGTTGGGCAGAATGCGCGCCCAGTCGTAGTCTTCGGCCCGCAGTCGGGCGGCATCGCGCAGCGCTTGCAGATCGTCGGCACACAGCCGGCGCACGGCCTGGGCCATGCCTTCGGCGAGGGCGTCGAGATTTTCCGCCGGCACGCTGCTGCCCACGTTGCTGTCCACCACCTCGGCCAGCGCGCCGGCCTGCGCGGCCACCACTGGCACGCCACACGCCATGGCCTCCAGCGCGGCGATGCCGGATGTTTCCTCCGTGCCAGCGTGCACGAACACATCGCAACTGGCGATCACCGCCGCCAGCCGGCTGCTGTCGGCGAAATACGGCACCACCTGCACGGCCGGGTGTTCCGGCATGCGTGTGCCGTTGCCCACCAGAATCAGCTTGTAGCCGGGGCCGAGCTGGTCGAGCATGGCGTACAAGGTGGGCAGATTCTTCTCGGTCGCGAAGCGGCCGGCGAACACCAGCAGGCGTTCACCCGGCCCGGCCCCTAGTCGCAGGCGCCAGCCCTTGCTGGCGGACGATGGGTGAAACGTGATGGTATCCACGCCCAGTGTCTGATGTTGGGCGTGCGGCACGCCCAACTCGATCAGGCGATCGGCCAGGTATTGGCTGGGAGCCAATACGTGGTCGAAGCGGGTGTACAGATTGCGCGCGTACACCTCGGCCAGTTTCTCGGCGGTTTGACCACCCATACGGTTGGCGGAGCGCGAGAAATCGTTGTGGCAGAAGTGCACCACCGGCACGCCAAGCTCCTGCCCGGCATCGAGCGCTCCCCAGGCCAGTTGCCAGTTGTCGGCGGTTTCGATGATGTCCGGCTGCAGTTCCAGCAAGGTGCGGTAGGCACCACCGGTTCCAAGCGGCACGCGCCCGCTGCGCGAGAAGGGCAATGGCAGGCCGGGCAGCTCGACGACTTCGTCATCGAGTTCGTCGGCTTCGGTGCGGCACGGCAGTACCAGCGAATGATGGTAGTCGGGCTGCGCCTGCATCCACAGGCGCTTCTCCTGCAGGTAACGGCGCGCGCCGACGCTGGCGGTCGAGAACGGGCCGACGTCGGCGATGTGCAGGGCGGCGGCGCTCATCGTGCACCCCCGGCACCGAGCAGCCGCGTACCGGGTGCTTGCGGATCGACGTCCGCCCAGTGGCCGTCCTGCCAGTGACCGTGCGTGCGGTCAATCTGCCGTGCCTTGCAGCGTTTGAGGATGCTCACCACCGTCGCCTCGTCGGAGGTGTCGTCCACGCGCACGGCGACGGTGGGGCCGCCACGGGCGACCTCGTGCGGCCCTTGGCGGGCGTGATCGGGCGCCAGCGTGCCCCACATGGCTTCGGTAAGCGCGCCGACGTACGCACTGACGCTGGTGGCGGCGAGTGCACCGACTTCAGTGTCGGGTGTGCCGGCTTCGGCGCGTGCAGCGCGGCTGGCATCCACTTCTGCCGAGGCGTTGCGTGCGGCGTCCAGCGCATCGCTTTGCCCGGCGGCATTGCGGCCGAGCCGGTAGAGGCCTTGCTGGCCCGGCGGGTTGAGGTAGTACGTGGCGTAATCCTGGCTTGCCACCCCCTGGGCAGCCAGACCTGCGGTGGCCTCGTGCAGGTGCGTCATGTCGGCGAAATGCGCGGCGATGATGGTTTGCATGGTGAGTCTCTCCCGAGGTGAATCGCAATGAGGTATCAGGCTGCGCGCCCCGCTACGCGTCGCAACTCGACGCTGGGTACGCGCATCAACGTGCGGTATTTGGTGACGGTGCGTCGAGCCAGTTTCAGACCTTGCTCGGCCAGCAGATGAGCCAGTCGGGCGTCCGACAACGGCGTGCGCGGATCTTCGGCGGCGATCAGCTCTTTCATCAGCGCACGGATGGCGGTGGCCGAGCAGCTGCCGCCGTCGTCGGTGGCGAGCTGGCGCGAGAAGAAGTACTTGAACTCGAACAGTCCCTGCGGCGTGGCCATGTATTTGCCGTTGGTGACGCGGCATACGGTGGATTCGTGCAGGCCCAGTTCGCCGGAGATGTCCTTCAGCGCCATCGGCTTCATCGCCGCCTCGCCGTACATGAAGAACAGCCGCTGGCGCGCCACGATGGCGTCGGCTACGCGCTGGATGGTGGAGAAGCGCTGCTCGACGTTGCGCAGCAGCCAGCGTGCTTCCTGCAGCAGGCGCGAGAACGAAGCGTCGCCGTTACGTTCGGCGGCAATGTCGGCGTAGGCGCGGTTGATGCGCAGGCGTGGCTGCACGGCCGGATTGAGTGTGGCCACCCAGCGCCCTTGCTGTTCGCCGACGATGATGTCGGGCACCACGTAACGCGTGTCGTCGGGCGCGAAGCTGCGTCCCGGCCGCGGTTCGAGCGAGCGGATGAGCGCGCGCGCGCTGTGGAGGTCGGCCTCGCTGCAGCCTAGTTGGTGCTGCAGGCGGATGAATTCGCGCCGCGCCAGCAGCTCGAAATGCGTTTCGGTGAGTTGCAGCGCCAGTTCCAGCGCCGGCGTGTCGGGCGGCAGTGCGTGCAGTTGCAGTTGCAGGCATTCCTGCAACGAACGCGCTGCGATGCCTACGGGGTCGAGCTGCTGCACCAGCTTGAGGGCGGCGCTCAGTTCGCATGCATCGACGCCGTCTTCGGGCGGGATGAGCTCGACCAGTTCTTCCAGCGGTGTGGTGAGGTAACCGGCGTCGCTCAACTCGTCGATGATCATGTGCGTCAGCACACGCTCGCGGTCGCTCATCGGCGACATCGTTAACTGACTGCGCAGATGCTCGCGCAGCGATACGTGGGATTCGGTCCACTCCGTCCAGTCGGTGTCGTCACCGCTGCTGCGCCCGCCGTCGTAACCGGGTACGGGGGCGATTTCCGCAGATGGCGGCGGTGCCGGCGGAGTGGGCGCAGCAGGCGCGGGGGCGTCCGGGTTCTCTTCGAGAAAAGGGTTGCTGATCGCGGCTTGCTCGATTTCCTGCGTGAATTCCTGAGAAGACAGCTGCAGGAGTCGCAAGGCTTGACGGATCTGAGGCGTTATCGCCAAGTGTTGGCGTAAGCGCATCTCCATTCCGAGGCTCATGACATCTCCTTTTCTTCAGCTTGGGTGTGCATGGCGTTGATGGCGGCATCGAAGCCGCGAGTCAGGCACTTTCGCAAGCTTCGTGCCACCACGCGAATTCCCGTGATCAGAGGGATGCAGGGCCGCGCAGGCGTTGTAGAACCGGCACCTTTTACATTCGCTCAGTAAGAAGTTCTTGTTTACGGGGTTGTTCGCGGCGAGCGAGCGAGGGCTTCGATGTGCCCTGTGACTGCTGACATTCAGGCGTCAGGCTGGCACGGGAAAGAGCGGGCACGAAGAATGCTGGGGGCCTTTGCATCGATGCATGCAGCCGTGCCTGACGCGGCGCGGTATCGATCATCTGGGGGAGCATGCAGCCCGCAAGCTCCCGCGCTATGGAGGAACAACCATGAAACCGATACGACTGCGTCATGTGGCCGCCTTGTTGGCCATGAGTGGCTTGCTGGTGGCTTGCGATCGCTCGGCGGACGAGCCCGCCGCCTCGCAACCGGAAAACATGCCTGCGCCCCCGTCCAGCCCGTCCGCTCCGCCGGCAGGTGCCATGCCGCCGCCCACTCCCCCGACCGACAGCCCGGCAGGCGGCCCCAGCGGTGCAGCCCCCTCCAATACGCCGCCGGCCGGCGCCGATTCGTCGGCACCGTCAGGGGCCATGCCCGAAGGCACAGCGCCGGGCACTGCCGAAACCGCTCCGCCCCCCGCGGCATCGCCCGATGCGGGCAGCGGTACTGGGCCGGATGCCGGCACCGCCGCGCCGGACAGCGGCACTGCCCCCGATGAAGCCAACCCCGGGCCCGGTTCGTCGCTTTCCGGCAGCGAATCCGAAGTCAGTCTGCCGGATGCGTCGAAGCGGGCCGGTGTCGTGCACGCCTCCCTGATGCACCCGCGCATCGGCGTGGCCGTGCTCGGCTGACGAGGTCGGAGAGGCGCTGGCGCCGCCATGAATCCGGCGCCGCGCTTCCCGATCCTCGTTTGGAGCGTTGTCGGGCGCCGACTGCCGGCTCTGGCCTCCTGTCGTGATGGCATCGGCCGATGGTCGGGGCGCGTTGCCTTCACGCCGCGAGACGACGCAGTCAATACGCAGGCTTTTGACTACGGCCAACCATGAGGAGGCGGCCCGCGTCGCATTGCACGCGCGGGCTGCGGGCTGCCCGGTCAGTTTCCCGCTGCGGCGTGATTCCACGCAGCCCGGGCGGCCCCGAGCATCGGCAGATGCCGGTCGGTGACGAGATAGATGGGGAGAGTGGCAGCGAGGCGGCTGTGAGGCCCCTTGTCACGAAAAGCGGCAAGGAAAGGCGCCGCTGAGTTCTGCAGCAGACGCGATGCCACGCTGCCGGTGACGAACACGCCCCCGCGGGCCAGCACGCTCAGTGCATGGTCGCCGGCAACTGCGCCGAACGCATCCAGGAAAATCGACAGCGCCTTGCGGGCGTCACCCTCGCCAGCCTGCGCGCGCTCCCAAACGGCTTCGCCGTCCAGATCGTCCGCCGCGCGCCCGCGCTTCATCCATTCATAGGCGCGTACCAGACCCGGGCCCGAGATCACGTGCTCGGCACTGACGCGTCCGAGGTGTTCCTGCAGGTGTAGCCAGAGTCCAGCCTGACGTGTGGAACGCGGCGAAAATCCGATGTGCCCGCCTTCACCTGCAACCACCTTGGCGCCGTCGTCTGTGCGCACGCGGTAGGCCACGCCCAGGCCCGAGCCCGCACCGATCACAAGTTGCGGAAAATCCGGGTCGTCCTTGCCGCGCTGCAGGGTCAGCAAACCATCGGGGGCGAGATCGTCAATGCCGTGTGCATTGGCTTCGAAGTCGTTGAGCAGGCACACCGGAGCCCCTCCGAGCACGGCCTTGAGCGAGGCTGAACTGAGATGCCAGTCCAGGTTGGTCATGCGCACGCCGGTCGGCCCCTTCGGCCCGGCAACGCCGAAGCCGGCGGCCTCGAGCTGCATGGCGCGACCAGTGGCGGCGCCGGCCGCATTCAGAAAGTCGTCGATCAAATCTTCAAAGTTCGGCCAGTCCCGGTTTTCGTAACGTTGCACGAATCCGATGCGAAAGCCGTCATCCATTTTCTCGGCCAGTCCGAGCAGACTTTTGGTGGCACCGATGTCACCGCACAGGATCATATTTTTCTCCTTGTTCTCCCTTCATCCGACGCCCGCCCAGTGCGGGCCCGTGATGGGCCACCCCCAATGAGCAATAAACGCTCCCAGCCTCGAAAATGCCAAAGCGATACGCGCGGCAGGGCTGGAAAGATGCCCCGGCATTGCGGGAGCGGAGCACTCGGGAGCTCCGGCCATCTCTTGAGTGGCACATCTGTGTGACTGAGCCACGCGCCGTCCGATCCTTCTTCAAATGTGAGTGCTTGTCACAAGCCCCCTTTGAGGTGTCGTCGGCCGGCCTTGCGAGGTGACAAGCCGACGCGAGTGCATGCATTGCAAACAGGCGCGTCGATCCGCAGCGTGCTCAGCTCATAAAGCCTCTCGATGTGCAGGCCGGCACGTATTCAAGGTTTTCGGGTTTGTGCTGGACAAGGCGCATCGGTCAGTGCGCCGTGAAATCGGCGGTCAGCGCATGGAAAAAGCGCGGTTTCGCTCCCGGGGCGGGCGACAGTTCATGAAAGGAATGGCGCTGGCCGCGCCCTGAGTGCGGGGGGCTGCAGCACGAGCGGAGAAGGGCTTGTTACGTGAAGGACAAATGAAAATCCAGGTGTGCCGGAGAGCGCTGGCAAACGCCTTGTGCATTTCGTACGCGCTTTAGGTTGGACATAAAAATGTAATGGAAAATATTACAAAGTGCCTCCTTGGGCCGCCGGATTGCTTGTCTAAGATTCAGACATGGTTTTTGCCAAAGAATATGTCTGGAGAATTGAATGCCGCAGGTACTTCTGATCGACGATGACCTCGAAGCCATCGAATGGATGAGCGAGTTCATCACCGGGCTGGGGTACACCGTAAGCACAGCCACTTCGCTTCGTTCTGCGCGCATCCAGCTCACCCGTTCGCGGCCCGAACTGGTGCTCACCGACTTGATGCTGCCCGATGGGCTGGGCATCGAGTTACTGAGTGAGTTCGAAGGCCCCAGTGCCCCGGAGTTGGTCGTCGTCACCGGCTACGCCACGGTCGAGAGCGCTATCGACGCCCTGCGCCAAGGGGCTACCGACTACCTCGTGAAGCCAGTGGACGTCGAGCGTCTGCGTGGCATCCTGCAACGTGTGCCCAAAGCCGAGCACCTCCGTGAGGAGATTGGCGAACTGCGCAACGAGTTGCTGCGGCTGGGTCGCTTCGGCCATGTGCTGGGCAACTCGCCGGCGATGCGCCGCGTGTACGACCAGATCGCCCGCGTCGCACCCACCTCGGCCTCGGTGCTGCTGGTCGGCGAGAGCGGCACCGGCAAGGAGGTTGCGGCGCAGACCATTCACGAGTTGAGCCGGCGCCGCCGCCAGTCCTTTCTGCCGCTCAATTGCGGGGCGGTGTCGCCGCAACTGGTCGAGAGCGAGCTGTTCGGGCACGAAAAGGGCAGCTTCACAGGCGCCGACCGTCAGCACCAGGGCTTCTTCGAACGAGCCAACCGCGGCACGCTGTTTCTCGATGAAGTCACCGAGATGCGCCCCGATCTGCAGGTCAAGCTGTTGCGCGTGCTCGAAACCAAGAGCTTCATGCGCGTGGGCACGAACGACCCGATCGCCACCGATGTTCGGCTGATTGCCGCCACCAACCGTTCGCCCGAGCGTGCCGTCACCGAAGGGCGCATGCGCGAGGATCTGTACCACCGCCTCAATGTCTTCCCGGTGCACCTGCCGCCGCTGCGCGAACGCGGCACCGACATCGAACTGCTGGCAGAGCACTTTCTGGAGCAGCTCAACGAGCAGGAAGGCACGTCCAAGCGCTTCACGCCCGAGGCCATTGCGTCGCTGTATGCGCACACCTGGCCGGGCAACGTGCGCGAGTTGAAAAACTACGTGCATCGCGCCTTCATTCTCGCGGACGAGGTCATCGAAGCCGACCTTGCACCGGAAACCTTCCTCAAGGCGGCGCACAGCCCAGTGCTGACCATCCGCATCGGCACGCCACTGGAAGAGGTCAATCGTCGCGTGCTGGAGGCGACTTTGCAGGAATGCGGCAACGTCAAGCGCAAGGCGGCCGAGATGCTCGGCATCAGCCTGAAGACGCTTTACAACCGCTTGGCGGTGTACAACACGCAAAAGGAGCCGGACGACGCCGAGGCGTACGCCATGCATGAAGAGGCAGGGGCGGGTGGCCGTGGCATGTAAGGCTTACCGCCACTGCGCAAGGTTTGCATGCACGGCGACCGACGTGCAGCGGCAGAGCAGCGGGCACGACGCTTGCAGCCAGATGTGGGCTGCCGGTGAAGTATTCCGCTCATGCCGACCGTGGCACGCAGGTGCCGAGCAATTCAACGATGGAGATCAACACCATGAGTACGAGTGCCGCAAAGCGTATTGCCGAAGCCGCCGACGAGGGGGCCGCCAGACTGGAGCATCTCTCTGCCAGCGCCCGCGACGCCGCGGAGCGTGCCCGACGTGGCGCCTCCTCGGCCCTGCGCGAGACCGGAGCCCGCGGCCAGAAGCTGGGCAAACAGATCAACGAGCACCAGCAGCAGTGGACAGAAGAGGTGCGGGACTGCATTCGCGATCATCCGATTGCCTCGGTGGCCATCGCGGTCGGGGCTGGCGTGTTGCTGAGCCGCTTTTTTTCACGCTGAGGACGCCCGAGTCCACAGGTGATGCGAACCTTGATGCCGAGGGTCGGCGTTGATCCTCGGCGTGCCACCTGCTTCGCCCG
This sequence comes from Pseudazoarcus sp. NS20, assembly GCF_059703745.1. NCBI lineage: Bacteria > Pseudomonadati > Pseudomonadota > Betaproteobacteria > Rhodocyclales > Zoogloeaceae > Pseudazoarcus > Pseudazoarcus sp. NS20. The sequence continues at coordinate 410,272 of NZ_BAAKIY010000001.1, read as the reverse complement.
CCCACCGCGTCAATCTGTGGCCATCGCGTTTGCGCTGTGGTGCAACGGCTGCCAGTGCCGTGGTCGCCTTGCTGGCGCTCGCCGCGGTGGCTGGTTGGCTGGCCGGCATTCCGGCCTTGGCCACCCTCGGCACCAATTCGCGGCCGATCATGCCCACTGGCGTGGTCGTGTTGTTGGCGGCCGCGGCATCGTTGCGCATGCTCGAGGGGCCGCAGGCCTACCGCCTGCGTTGGCCGGTACGCGGGTGTGTCTTGCTGATACTGCTCGTGGCGGTGCCGGGCATCGCACTCGAAGAGGGGTGGGTTTCAGCCCACAGTCTCGAGTTGGTGCAGCGCTTGCAATGGCTGGATTGGCCTCCCACGTCGATCGGCGCGGCTTCTTGCTACGTGCTGATGGCGGTGTCGATCTTGCTGGCCACCCTGCCGGGCAAACGGGCCTGGGAATGGGCGCAGTACCTGGCGGCCATGTTGGGGGGTGTGGCACTGGTGGCGCTGGTCGGCATGACCTTCCGGCTGTTGCGTCTGGACCTCGCCGTGCCATCCTTGGGCATGGCGCTGCCGGTGGCTTTTGGGCTGCTGGCCACCAGCTTCGGTCTGATGCTGACGCGGCCGTCCTCCCGTCTGTTGCAGGTGCTGGAGCACGATTCCCCCGGGGCGATGATTGTGCGGCGGCTCGTGCCGCTGGCTATCTGCTTGCCGTTGCTCGCGGCCTGGGTGCAGCTCTCAGGGGTGCGGGCGGGCTGGTTCGAAAGTGTTGAGAGCGCCGGTGCGCTCACGGTGGTGGGGATTGCCGCGAGTGTTGTCCTCATCCTGTGGACCTCGGGCCGGCTCGACGAAATGAACCACCGGCGCTCCCTGGCTGAACGCAGCGAAGCGACCCAGCGCCAATGGCTGGAAGCCACGTTGTCGAGCATCGGCGATGCGGTGATCACCCTCAACGACGAGGGGCGGGTCAGCTTGCTCAATCCCGCGGCCGAAGAACTGCTGCAGCGTGATGCGAAAGATGCGGTCGGGCATGACCTGAGCGAAATATTGACGTTGGTGGATGAGGGGAGCGGCGCTCCCCTCGGTTCCCAATGGCATAAGGCCCTGGAAGAGGGATTGGCCCAGGAGCTGGATGGAGAACCCGCTTTGCGCCGTCGCGACGGCAGCCTGCGCGCCGTCGAGGTGGCCTCGATGCCGATTCGCGGCCGAGAGCGGCTTGCCGGCGGGGTGTTGGTGCTGCGCGATGCAAGCGTGGCTCGGGCTCGGTGGCACGCAGAGCGCGAAGCCTTTGCAGCTCTGGATAAACGCGTCGCCGAGCGCACGCGGACGCTTAATCAGACGCTTACCGTGCTGCGCGAGAGTACCGAGTTGCTCGGCACCATCGCCGCGACCACGCCGGAACTGATCATGGCCAAGAACCGTGATGGCCGCATCATCATGGTCAACTCGGCGGCCCTGGCCTTGATGGGCTTGAGTCGTGACCGCGTGATCGGCTGTCGCGAGGACGAAGTGCTGGGCGATACGCCGGAAACCCGCCAGTCCGTGGCGAATGACCGCCGCGTTCTGGAAAACGGTCAGCCGGCCACCGCCGAGGAAAGACGCACCGTGGGAGGCGTGACGCGTACCTATCTGGTCACCAAGTCGCCGCTGCGAGAGGAGAACGGCAACATCTTCGGCGTGGTCGGGGTGGCCACCGACATCACCGATCGCAAGCGTGCCCAGGTCAAGCTGGAGCAGTTGTTGGTGGTCGAGCATCGCCTGCGCGGTGAGGCCGAGCGCGCCAACCGCGCGAAGGACGAGTTTCTCGCCATCGTCTCGCATGAATTGCGCTCCCCGCTCAATGCGCTCAAGGGCTGGAGTCAGTTGTTGGCCGGCGCCAGCGAGCCGGAGCCGATGCTGGTGAGCAGTGCCGCGGCGGCCATCAAGCGCAACGTCGATCATCAGACGCGCCTCATCGATGATTTGCTCGATACCTCGCGCATCATCAGCGGCAAGCTTGAGCTCAACCGCTATCGTCTCAATCTGGCCGAGGTGGTGGCGGGTGCCATCGATGTGTCGCGCGACCTCGCCAGGGTCAAGAACATTGCGCTGCAGTTCGATTACCCCGAGTCCGCCATGCCGGTGGATGGCGACTTTGATCGCCTGCAGCAAGTGGTCAGCAACCTGCTTTCGAACGCCATCAAATTCACCCCCGAGCATGGCGTTGTCGAGCTCAGGTTGTCCTCCAACGGTGACCAGATTGCGCTCAGCGTCACGGACACCGGGGTCGGCATCGAGCCCGACTTCCTGCCGCACGTCTTCGACCGCTTCAGTCAGGCCGACACCTCGATGACGCGAAACTATCTCGGGCTGGGGATCGGCTTGGCGCTGGTGCGCAATCTGGTCGAGTTGCACGGCGGCAGCGTGAGCGCCAGCAGCAGTGGCGCGCATCAAGGGTCGAGCTTCCACGTGCTTCTTCCACAGGCGACCGGGGACGTGGCGGCGCGCCCTGCGAACGAGCTGGAGCGCCCGGCCGGCCGGCCGCTGGAGGGCGTTACCGTGTTGCTGGCGGATGATGAGCAGAACGCCCGCGAGGTGATCCGGCTGATGCTGCTTCACGCGGGCGCGCTGGTGCTGGAGTTCGAAACCGGTAAATCGCTGATGGAGTGGTGGGAGGGCGATACGCCCGACCCCGTGCCTTCCGTATTGCTCTTGGACATCGCGATGCCAGGTCGCAGTGGTTTCGAGGTGCTGCGTCAGCTGCGCAGGTCGAACCGGCGCAAGGGCATTCCGGCGGTGGCCTGCACGGCCTTCACGCACCTTGCTGAAGAGCGCTTTCTGTCCGCCGGCTTTGAGGCCCGTCTGGGCAAGCCCGTGGAGGAAGGTCGCTTGGTGGATGTGCTGCTTGATGTGCTCGGGCTGCATCGTCAGAGCGCCGCCTCGCCGCCGCTCCCACCAGCTCCCGGCTCGCGCCGCTGATCCTCCAGGCAGCGGGAAGAACTGCACGTGTCTGTAAAGCCTGCCCCTCGTCAAATCGCCTCCCTCTGCCCGGCCGGTAAGGTTGGGTATGTGGATTGCGGGCAGGCCGCTGAGGGGCCAGGCCTTCCGCGCGGCACGCCCGGAGCAGTGATCAGACGAGATCATGAGGAGCACATCGTGAGAACGAGCTATCCACATTTCTCTCCCTGTCGCGAGGAGATCGAGCCGATACACGAAATCAGCGCCTTCAGAAGCATGGGTGGAGACCCCGGCTATGGTCTGCCCCCGAGCGCTGGCTCGGCGAGGGCAGTGAAGCTTTCAGCCACGCCGGCTCATCCGGGCACCATGGTGCCCGGATGAGCGCGATACGTCCGCCCGCCATCGCGCGGTAGGCTTTGGCGCTCGACGTCAATCGTCACGGCTTCCGTCTCGACGTCGAAGCCGAGCGCTTGAAGAATGCGCCGGGTTCCACAAGGATCATTGGCCGTCGATGAGCAGTGGAGTGTGGGCGAACGAAATGCATGTTTATCGGCAACCGGGCCGGTTCTGACCCGTTCCGCCTTGCTGGCGTGACGGCGGCGGAAAATTTGTTTCATCTCGTGGGCGCCCGTCAAGGGCGCCCTTTTAAGTCGTACATTGCGAGCGCGATCAACGTGCTGAGGTGATGCCATGGATTTCCTGATGCGCGAACTTTCGGGTGGTTTCAGCGACGGATACGATGTGGCCCGCGCCACGCTGCGGCTGCTGTTCGCCATCGCCTGTGGCGCATTGATCGGTTATGAGCGCGAGCGCATGGGCAAGGCGGCCGGCTTGCGCACACACATCATCGTGGCGGCCGGCTCCGGTCTCGCAGTCATCGCTGCGCTCGAAGCAGATATCGGCCCCGACGGGGTCTCGCGGGTCATTCAAGGTCTGGTGACGGGTATCGGCTTTCTGGGGGCCGGCGCCATCCTCAAGCGTCAATCCGAGAGCGATATCAGCGGGCTGACGACCGCAGCCGGCATCTGGATGACTTCGATCACCGGCATTGCGGCCGGCCTGGGCCATTTCGGCACGGCACTGCTGGCCAGCGTATTGACGTGGTGCGTACTGTCGCTGCTGCACCGCATGGCGCCGCAAGGCGCGCCCCTGGCGGACAAAGCGTTCGCCGACGACGAGGAGGAGAGCTCCATGAACAAACCCATGAGTGAAAAGCCGCCAGTTACCGACCTGGATCGCAAGAAGCGCCAAGAGCAGCACGAAGAGGATCTGCTGGACGAAGCGATGGAAGAGAGCTTCCCCGCCAGCGACCCCCCGGCGGTTTCGCCCCAACGCAAGCCCCCGCGCGTGCCTGAAGGGGGCGACAAGCCGGTCTGAGCTTCCTGTTCAGCCCGCTCGGGTGGCGGGCGACGCGAAGGCGCATGCCATCCTCCCGGAGTCTGGATGCCGCATGAAATTTGGAGCGTGTGGAGCCTGGGCGCCGAGACCTTGAGCGCGAGCTTCCGAGCGGAGTGGGTACAGGCCGGCAGGCCCGGAAAGGAGGGCTGGAGCGGGTGATGGGAATCGAACCCACGTATGCAGCTTGGGAAGCTGCCGTTCTACCATTGAACTACACCCGCAACAGGGCGCGATTCTACGTCACCGCTTGGGCGCCGCCAAATTGTTCATCGCTGTACCGGCTCGGTGACGGTGCCCGAGGTGCTGGCCGGGCGTTGTGGCGCGTGGCGGAGGTTTGGATTTGCCAATCCGGCGCGTGGTAGAATTGTCGCTTTCTCAAGCACCTGCACATCTATTGCCATGGCTGAAGTCATCATCAACGGCGAGCCCGAAGAACACCGCGACGGTCTGACCGTGCTCGCGCTGCTCGAGCAGCGCGCGTTGGCAGGCAAGCGTGTTGCAGTCGAGCGCAACGGTGAGATCGTCCCGAAAGGGCGTCACGCCGAAACCGTGCTGAACGTGGGCGACCGCCTCGAGATCGTCGTCGCCGTCGGCGGCGGTTGAGCACTGCGGGCCCCTGCGTTTCCGAATTTCCTTCAAGGTTTCCTCCAGAATGAACGACTCCCTCGTCATCGCCGGCAAGTCCTATGGCTCGCGCCTGCTCGTCGGCACCGGTAAATACAAGGATTTCGCCGAGACGCGCGAAGCCATCGACGCCAGCGGCTCCGAAATCGTCACCGTCGCGATCCGTCGCACCAACATCGGCCAGAACCCCGGCGAGCCCAACCTGCTCGAGGTGCTGCCGCCCGAGAAATTCACCATCCTGCCGAACACCGCTGGCTGCTATACCGCCGACGACGCGGTGCGCACGCTGCGCCTGGCGCGCGAGTTGCTCGACGGCCATGCGCTGGTGAAGCTCGAAGTGCTGGGCGACCCCACCACGCTGTTCCCGAACATGCCGGAAACCCTGAAAGCCGCCGAAGTGCTGGTGAAAGATGGTTTCGACGTGATGGTGTATTGCTCGGACGACCCCATTCAGGCGCGCATGCTCGAAGACATCGGCTGCGCCGCCATCATGCCGCTGGCTTCGCTGATCGGCTCGGGCATGGGCATCCTCAACCCGTGGAACCTGCGTCTGATCATCGACCAGAGCAAGGTGCCGGTGATCGTCGACGCCGGTGTCGGCACCGCGTCGGATGCGGCGATTGCGATGGAACTGGGTTGCGACGGCGTGTTGATGAACACCGCCATCGCGCTGGCCAAGCAGCCGGTGACCATGGCACGTGCCATGAAGCTCGGCATCGAGGCCGGTCGTCTGGCGTATCTGTCGGGCCGCATGCCGCGCAAGCTGTATTCGGCCGACCCGAGCTCGCCGACCAGCGGCCTGATCGGCTCCTGAGCCGGTCGCCGCGCACGTAACAGCGACGGGCCCGCGTGGGCCCGTTTTTGCATTCACCGCCCGGACTTCCCGATGAACGAAACGCCCAAACGCGCGCCGCTGCCCGAAGACCCGGAAGCGCGCTTTTCCAGCCGCAGCATCCGCAGCTTCGTGCTGCGTCAGGGCCGCATGACGGTGGCGCAGCAGCGCGCGCTGGACGACATGCTGCCCAAGGTCGGCATGCCCTATCGCATCGCCGAGACCGATCTCGATGCGGTGTTCGGGCGTGCCGCGCCGAAGATCGTCGAAATCGGCTTCGGCATGGGCGAAACCACCGCCCACATCGCCGGCGCCCACCCCGAGAATGACTACCTCGCGATGGAGGTGCACGGCCCCGGCGTTGGCAACCTGTGCAAGCTCATCGCCGAAAACGGCCTCGACAATCTGCGCGTATGCCAGCACGATGCGGTGGAGGTGCTGCGCGACATGATCCGCCCCGGCTCGCTGGCCGGCGTGCATGTGTATTTTCCCGACCCGTGGCACAAGAAGCGCCACCACAAGCGGCGCATCATCCAGCCCGAGTTCGTGGCCTTGATCGCCTCGCGGCTGGCGCCGGGCGGCTACCTGCACTGCGCCACCGACTGGCAGGAATACGCCGAGTGGATGCTCGAAGTGCTGTCGGGCGAGCCTTTGCTCGCCAACACCGCGGAGGGCTATGCCGAGCGGCCTGAATGGCGCCCGGTGACGAAGTTCGAGAATCGTGGCCTGAAGCTCGGCCACGGAGTGTGGGATTTGCTGTTTCGGCGTCGCTGACGCCGCACGCGAGGGGTCGACAAGGTGATCAAGGCCGTATTCCGCTTCATCGGCGGTGTGTTCCGCTTCTTCTTTCGAGCCATCGACGGCCTGCGTCGCGTGTTGCTCAACCTGATCCTCATCGTTGTGCTGGTGGCCATCGGTATTGCCTGGTGGTCGCCTTCGCCGGGTATCGAAGACGGCTCGGTGCTGGTGTTGCGGCCGGCCGGCGCGCTGGTCGAACAGACGCGCGTGGGCTCACCGCTCGATCTGATCGGCCCCGGCAGCGATACCCCGGCGCAGACCGCGCTGCGCGACCTGCTCGCCGCCGTGCGCGCGGCACGCGAGGATGAGCGCATTGCCGCGCTGGTCATCGAAACCGATGATCTCGATGGTGGCGGCGTGGCGCGCCTGTCCGAGCTGCGTGCCGAGATCCAGGCCTTCCGCGATGCCGGCAAGCCGGTGCTGGCGCGCGGCGAGCGCTTCACCGAAGGCCAGTACTATCTCGCCAGCGTGGCCGAAGAGGTGCACCTGTCGCCCGACGGCTTCCTGCTGCTGCGCGGTCTGGCGAGCTATTCGAGCTATTTTGGCAAGGCGCTGGAATCGCTCGGCATCAAGATCCACCTGTTCCGCGTCGGCGAATACAAATCCTTCGGCGAGCCCTTCATCCGCAACTACATGTCGGACGAGAGCCGCGAAAACACGCGTGACCTGCTCAACGGCGTATGGGGTGCGCTCGGCAACGACATCCTGGCCAGCCGCAAGCTCGGCCCGGCCGCTCTGACTGGCTGGGTGCGTCATTTCAATGACCATCTGCGCACGGCCGGCGGCAGCCCCGCGCGTGCCGCGCTGGATGCCGGCCTGGTCGACCGTCTCAGCACGGCCGACGAATGGCGCGCCACGCTGACCGAGCGCTTCGGGCTGGTGGAGCGGCGTTTCGGTGGCCGTGCGGTGAGCGTGTCGCGCTACCTCGCCACGCAGCCGCAAAGCGAAGCGTCCGACCGCGTGGCGGTGCTGGTGGCGCAGGGCGCCATCATGGACGGCGCCGGCACGCCCGGTACTGTGGGCGGCGACACCTTCGCCCGCCTGATCCGCGAAACCCGTGACGACCCCTCGGTGCGCGCCATCGTGGTGCGCATCGACAGCCCCGGCGGCAGCGCCTGGGCCTCCGAGCAGGTGCGCCGCGAGCTTGAAATCACGCGCCGTGCCGGCAAGCCGGTGATCGCCTCGATGAGCTCCACAGCCGCGTCCGGCGGCTACTGGATCGCCACCGGAGCCGACGAAATCCACGCCCATCCGCTCACGCTCACCGGCTCCATCGGCATCTTCGCGCTATACCCCGAGTTCTCCGCACCGCTCGAGCGTCTGGGCGTGAGCGTCGATGGCGTCGCCACCGGGCCGCTGGCCGGCGTGCCTGATCCGCGCCGTCCGCTCTCGCCGCAGGCGGAGGACGTGATGCAGCAATCGCTCGAATTCGGCTACCGCCGCTTCCTGCAGACGGTTTCAGAAGGGCGCGGCATGTCTGTTAAGGACGTGGATGCTGTGGCTGGCGGCCGCGTGTGGCTGGGCGAGGCCGCGCAGAAGCTGGGGTTGGTCGATGAGCTGGGTGGCCTGCACGGCGCGGTGGCTGCCGCTGCGCGCCGCGCCGGGCTGGAAGACTATGCGGTGGTGTGGCCGGAGCCGGCTGCTTCGCCGCGCGAGCGACTGATGCGCAGCGTCAGCGAATTCGTTTCGGCCGAGACGCAGCCTGCGCCCAGCGGTGGTTTCGGGGGGCTCTTCGCGTCGTTGCAGCGCGAGGCACAGGCCCTGCTGACGTGGAATGATCCGCGCCACATCTACGTGCATTGCCTGTGCGAGGGGCCGTAAGGCCGTAGCCGAATTGCGAGCGCAGCGCGCAGATCAGGCGCTGCGCTCGTGCCGGCCTACAGAAAGATTTCCAGCAACTCGTTGAGAAAGCGCTGCCCGCGCAAGGTGGGTCGCAGCATTTGCGCGTCGTCTTCCAGCAGGCCGAGCCGGCGTGCTTCGGCCAGTTGCGGCTCGATGCTGGCCAGCGCGAGGCCGGTGCGTGCCTCGAAGGATTCCGCCGTCACCCCGCCGGTCAGGCGCAGCGCATTCATCATGAACTCGAAGGGCAACTCCGCGCGCGACACGGCGCGCGTGTCCTGCACGAAACGGCCCGATGCGGCCGCTTCGAGGTAGCGCTGCGGGTGCTTGTGGCGCATTTCGCGCACGATGCCTTCCGCGGTTGAAAGCTTGCCGTGCGCGCCGGCACCGATGCCGAGGTAGTCGGCAAACGTCCAGTAGGCGAGGTTGTGGCGGCTACGCGCGCCGGGGCGGGCGAAGGCCGAGGTTTCGTAGTTTTCGAAGCCGGCGTGCGCCAGCCGCGCTTCGATGGCCTCCTGCATGTCGGCCGCCGTGTCGTCGTCGGGCAGCTTCGGGGGCTGCTGGAAGAACGGTGTGTTGGGCTCGAGCGTCAGGTGGTAGCACGACAGATGCTCAGTGCCGAAAGACAGCGCTGTTTCCAGATCGGCCAGTGCGGCTTCGAGCGTCTGGCTGGGAAGTGCGTACATCAGGTCGAGATTCACCCGCTCGAAGTGCTCCAGCGCAATGCCGATGGCGCGCTGCGCCTCGCTGCTGTCATGAATGCGGTCCAGCGATGCAAGCTGGGCATTGTCGAAACTCTGGATGCCGATCGACAGGCGGTTGGCGCCGGCGGCGCGAAAGCCGCGAAAGCGTTCCATCTCGAAGGTGCCGGGGTTGGCCTCGAGCGTGATTTCGGCGTCGGATGCCAGCGCGGTGTGCTGCGCGATGGCGTCGATGACGCGGCCCAGGCTGTGCGGCGTCATCAGGCTGGGCGTGCCGCCGCCGAAGAACACGGTGTGGATCGTGCGTCCTGCAACGCCGCTTGCGGCATTGGCAAGATCGGCAATCAGCGCGTCGATGTAGGCCTGCTCCAGCGCGACCGGGTCGGCGCCGTCGTGCAGCGTGTGCGAGTTGAAGTCGCAGTACGGGCATTTGCGCACGCACCACGGGTAATGCACGTAGAGCGACAACGGCGGCGGGGTGGCCGGGCCCGGTGCGTCGGTGACGAGCGGGCGGGGGGGGGGCTGCACCGCCAGGCGATGCACGGGGTGTGTCACGTGCCGTAGCGCTCCAGCCGGTCGAGCAGGTGGCGCATGGCCGCGCCACGATGGCTCAGCAGGTTCTTGAGCTTGGGTTCGAGCTCCGCGGCGGTTTGCTCGAGCTCGGGCACGTAGAACAGCGGGTCGTAACCGAAGCCGGCCGCGCCGCGTGCGGCCTCGAGGATGACGCCGTGCCATTCGCCGTCGGCAATCAGCGGCTGCGGGTCGTCGGCGTGACGTACCAGCACGATGGCCGAGTAGAAGTGTGCGCGCCGATCTTCGACGCCGGCCAGGCGTTCGAGCAGCAGCGCGTTGTTGCGCTCGTCCGACTTGGGCTCGCCGGCAAAGCGCGCCGACAGCACGCCGGGTGCGCCGCCCAGTGCCGCCACGCACAGGCCGGAATCGTCGGCAATCGCCGGCAGCCCGGAGTGCGCCGCAGCGTGGCGCGCCTTGGTGAGCGCGTTTTCGACGAAGGTGGCGTAGGGCTCTTCGGCTTCGGGGATGCCGAGCGAGCCCTGCGAGATCACTTCGATGCCCAGCGGTGCGAGCAGCGCATCGAGTTCCGCCGCTTTCTTGGCGTTGTTGCTGGCGAGAACGAGGCGCTCGATCACGGCGGCTTACTCCTGTGCGAGGGCGATCTTCTGCGCTTCGACCAGCTCGGCAATGCCGCCCTCGGCCAGCGCCAGCAGGGCGTCGAGCTCGGCGCGCGAGAACGGCGCGCCTTCGGCCGTGCCCTGCACTTCGATCATGCCGCCCGAGCCGGTCATCACCACGTTCATGTCGGTGTCGCAGTCGGAGTCTTCGACGTAGTCGAGGTCGAGCACCGGCTGACCGTTCACGATGCCCACCGAAATGGCGGCCACCATGTCGCGCAGCGGGCTCTTCGCCAGCAGGCCGGAGGCCACCAGCCCGTTGAGGGCGTCGCACACCGCCACGCAGGCGCCGGTGACCGAGGCCGTGCGCGTGCCGCCGTCGGCCTGCAACACGTCGCAGTCAATGATGATCTGGCGCTCGCCGAGCGCCTCGAGGTCGACCACCGCGCGCAGGCTGCGGCCGATCAAGCGCTGGATTTCCTGCGTGCGCCCGCTTTGCTTGCCGCGCGCGGCTTCACGCCCGCTGCGCGTATGGGTGGAACGCGGCAGCATGCCGTATTCCGCGGTCAGCCAGCCCTGGCCCTTGCCGCGCAAAAAGCCCGGCACGGATTCTTCGACGCTGGCCGTGCACAGCACGCGCGTGTCGCCGAATTCGACGAGTACCGAGCCTTCGGCGTGACGGGTGAAATGGCGGGTGATGCGCACCGGACGGAGCTGGTCCGGGCGTCGCTGGTCGTGTCGCATGGGGATTTCCTGAGCGTGTTCGCAAGAGCGCCGGCGGAGCGTGCTGCCCGCAGCGGCGTGACCGCCATGGTAAAGGAGAACGCGCCCTACTTGAACTTGCGGATGGTCGAGTTGATCTCGCTGATGGCGCGTTCGATGTCGTCGTCGCTGAACTCGGTGTCGCTGGCGGTCAGCGTGCTGGTGTCGAAGCTGTCCATGTGCGTGGTGAAGTGGTCTGGTGCCAGCATCTCGGTTTCGATGGCCTCGTTGGCACCCGCCCCGCCGCCATGCCAGCGCGCAGCGACGATGGAAAGGTTGTCGCATACCGGGCCGGCAAGTTGCTCGGCGCGGTCGAGCAGGGCCGGCACACGTTGCATGACGTCACCGTCGGCCAGGCCGTCGACCATGCCTTGATCGCCGAGCGGGCCCCAGACACCGTCCGAGCACAGCGCGATGACGTCCTCTTCCCACAGCGTGAGCCTTGGCGCGAGCTCGACCTGCGGCGTGTGGTCACCGCCCAGACAGCTGTAGATGCGGTTGCGCTCGGGGTGGCGGGTGGCCTCCTCGGGCGTGATCAGCCCCTGGTCGAGCAGCATCTGCACGCGCGAATGATCGCGTGTCTGCTCGATGATCTGTCCGCCGCGCAGCACGTACAGTCGTGAATCGCCGGCGTGTGCCCACCAGGCCGAGCCCTGCTGCACCACGCAAGCCACGATGGTGGTGCGCGGCGCCTCGGGCAGGTACTTGTCGAAAGCGTAGTCGAGAATCGCGCTGTGGGCGTTGTCGATGGCGCTGCGCAGGAAGCGCGTCGGATCGTCCAGGCGCGGACGTGCCTCGCGCTGGAAGGCAGCGACGATGATCTCGGTGGCGATCTGCGCCGCGATCTCGCCGTGCAGGTGTCCGCCCATGCCGTCGGCCACCAGCATCAGCAGCGCCTCGCGTGAATACGAATAGGCGATGCGGTCCTGGTTGTTCTTGCGCTGACCTACGCGGCTGTCCTGGAAGATGGTGAACTTCACGACCGAGCCCTCAGCCGCGCTGGATGAAGGATTTCAGCCGGCTGCCGGCGTCGGCGAAAAGGCCCGGCGGCAGCGCGTCGCCCTCTTCACGGCGCATCACGGCCTTCTGCAGCGAATAGGCGCTTTGCGGCCGCTTCAGCGGGTCGAGTTGCAGGCACCAGTCGATGGTTTCGAGCAGCTCGGGCGAGTAGCCCGCAGGGCGTCGTTCGGCCAGCGGCATCATGGTTTCGATCTGCACGCGTTCGTCGGCGCGTGGCGGGGCGGTGCCGATCACGCAGGCGTACATGCTGGCGCCTACACTGTAGAGATCGCTCCACGGACCCAGTCCGGCGCGGTCGGTGTATTGCTCGGGCGAGGCGAAGCCCGGCGTGTACATCGGTTTGAGCATGGGCTGCTCGGAAGCCAGCGTCTGACGCGCCGCGCCGAAGTCGAGCAGCACCGGCGTGCCGTTGGTGCGCAGATAGATGTTCGAAGGCTTGATGTCGAGGTGCAGCATCTTGTGCGAATGCACTTCGCGCAGGCCGTTGAGGGTACGGCTGAACACCGCGCGGATGAAGCGCTCCGGCACTTTGCCGCGGTGTTTCTGGATATACTCGTTGAGGGTGCGGCCCTTCTCGAATTCCATCACCATGTACACCGTGCCGTTGGTGCGGAAGAAGTTCAGCACGCGGATCACGTTGGGGTGCATCAGCTTGGCGAGCGAGCGGCCTTCTTCGAAGAAGCACTTCATGCCGTAGCGGAAGGCCGCCTGATGCGACGCCGCAATGAGGGGCGCGGTTTCGCCTTCCTTGCGCAGCGCCAGCGAATTGGGCAGGTATTCCTTGATGGCCACCGGCGTGTTGGCGGCATCGCGCGCCAGATACACGATGGAAAAACCGCCGTGCGAGAGCTGACGCTCGATGCGGTAATGGTCGATCTGGAATCCGGCAGGAAGAGCGGCGTTCGCTAGGGTCGACATGTGTCGGGGTTGTCCGCGGCGTCAGTTCTGGGCCCGGTGGGCGCGTCGTCGGGGGAGTGTAATGGATCGCACCGACTTTCCGGAGAAATGACCAATGATTTGTAGCATGACAGGCTTTGCCGTCCAGCAATCCGAAGTGGGCCGTGCGAGTCTGCATCTTGAGTTGCGCAGCGTGAACTCGCGTTTTCTCGATCTCGTGTTCCGTGTGGGCGACGAGTTGAGGCTGTTCGAGCCGCTGTTGCGCGAGACGATGTCTGCCCGCCTGTCGCGTGGCAAGGTCGAATGTCGCTTCAGTTTGCAGGTGGACGGCGGCGGTGTCCCGCATCTCGCGCTGAATTCCGCACTGCTTGAACAACTTCGTCACGCCGAAGCTGCCGTGCGCACCCGCATGCCCGAAGCCGCCGGCCTTTCCGTGGCCGAGGTGCTGCGTTGGCCGGGCATGCTGGCCGAAGACCGTGTCGAGCCCGAGAGCCTGCGCCCGCAAGTGGCCGAGTTGCTCACCAAGGCCTTGGACGACTTCATCGCCAGCCGCGCACGCGAGGGCGAGAAGCTCGCCGGCATGATCCGCGAGCGGGTCGATGGCCTGCGTGCGCTGGTGGCGCGCGCCCAGCCGCGCATTCCCGAAGTGGTGGCCGATTATCAGGCGCGTCTGACGGCGCGCCTACGCGATGCGGTGGCGGCGCTGGATGAGGATCGCATTCGTCAGGAAGTCGCGGTGTTCGCGCAGCGCGTGGATGTGGATGAAGAACTCAATCGTCTCGTGGCCCACCTCGACGAGGTCGAGCGCATCCTCGATACCGGCGGTCAGGCCGGCAAGCGGCTCGACTTCCTGATGCAGGAACTCAACCGCGAGGCCAACACGCTGGCGTCCAAATCCGCGGCCGGCGACATCAGCAGCATCGCGATGGAAATGAAAGTGCTGATCGAGCAGATGCGCGAGCAGGTCCAGAACATCGAATGAGGCCGGGAGACAGCGCATGGCAGGCACACTGATCATCATCACGGCCCCTTCGGGCGCGGGCAAGACGACGCTGGTCGGCGGTTTGTTGACGCGCGACTCGCAGGTACGGCTGTCCGTCTCCTACACCACTCGCGCGCCGCGCGAGGGCGAAGAGAACGGTCGCCATTACCACTTCGTCGATATCGACACCTTCCGAAGCCTGCGCGATCGCGGCGAGTTTCTGGAATGGGCCGAAGTGCACGGCAATTATTACGGCACCTCGAAGGTCTGGATTCGCGAGCAGATCGAAGCCGACAGCGATATCCTGCTGGAGATCGACTGGCAGGGCGCGCAGCAGGTGCGCAAGAGCTTTCCCGAGGCGGTGGGGGTGTTCGTGCTGCCGCCATCGTTCGAGGTGCTGGAGCAGCGTCTGCGCGGGCGTGGTACTGACAGCGATGACGTGATTTCGCGCCGTTTGCTGGGCGCTCGCGGCGAGATGCGCCATGTGGGGGAGTTTGACTACGTTATACTGAATGACGTGCTGGAGGACGCCATCGGCGACCTCGTGGCAATCGTCCGCGCCTCGCGGCTGCGTTATTCGCGGCAGCGTGCGCGGCATTCGCATTACCTTGAATTTCTTGAGCAGGATTGAGCCATGGCCCGCATTACCGTTGAAGATTGTCTTAAGCTGATTCCGAACCGCTTCCAGCTCACGCTGGCTGCCACGTACCGTGCGCGCCAGCTCACGGTGGGCGCCACGCCGATGATCGAGGCCGAGAAGTACGGCAAGGAAAAGCCCACGGTTGTCGCGCTGCGCGAAATCGCGGACGGCAAGGTCGGGCTTGAGGTGCTGAACCGCGGCCAGGCCTGAACTGCCGGGGAGGGCGTTTGAAGAAAGGGCGTGCACTGACGGCTTGTAGAGTGCGCTTCCGGAGCGAACTGCCGGAGGCGTGTGCATGCCCGGCGCCGGTGTCGGAGGGCTAGCCAGCATGGCGATTGCGACCGACACCAACTCCCCACCCAAAGAGCCCTTCAGCCCGCCAACTTCGAGCGTGCTGTCGCTCGACTTCGGTCGCCTCAAGGCCAAGCTCGAGGTCTATCTCAAGCCTGAGGACATCGGTCTCATCGAGACCGCCTACCACTTCTCGGCCGACGCCCATCACGGGCAATTCCGCAGCAGTGGCGACCCGTATATCTCGCACCCGGTTGCCGTTGCCGACATCATTGCCGACTGGCGCCTCGACTCGCAGGCGCTGATCGCCGCGCTCCTCCATGACGTCATGGAGGACACCCACATTTCCAAGCAGGAGATCTCCGAGCGTTTCGGCAAGGTCTCCGCCGAGTTGGTGGACGGGCTTTCCAAGCTCGACAAGGTCGAATTCCGCTCGCGCAAGGAAGCGCAGGCCGAAAATTTCCGCAAGATGCTGCTGGCCATGGCCAACGACTTGCGGGTGATCCTGATCAAGCTGGCCGACCGCCTGCACAACATGCGCACGCTCGATCACGTGCGCCCCGACAAGCGTCGCCGCATCGCCACCGAAACGCTCGACATCTACGCGCCCATCGCCAACCGCCTGGGCCTCAACACGCTTTACCGCGAGTTGCAGGAGTTGTCGTTCGAGCACAAGTACCCGCTGCGTTTCGCCGTGCTGTCGCGCGCCGTCAAGGCCGCCCGCGGCAACCGTCGCGAGGTGGTGGGCAAGGTGCTCAAGGCGCTTGAAGAGCGCCTGCCGCAGTGGGGCATCGCCGCCGACATCTTCGGCCGCGAAAAGAACCTGTTCTCGATCTACCGCAAGATGGTCGAGAAGAGCCTGTCGTTCTCGCAGGTGCTCGACATCTACGGCTTCCGCGTCATCGTGCCCGACGTGCCGACGTGCTACGTCGCCATCGGCGCGCTGCATTCGCTCTACAAGCCGGTGCCGGGCAAGTTCAAGGATTACATCGCCATTCCCAAGGCGAACGGCTACCAGTCGCTGCACACCACGCTGATCGGCCCCTTCGGCACGCCGATCGAGATTCAGGTGCGCACGGCCGAGATGCACCACATCGCCGACGCCGGCGTGGCCTCGCACTGGCTGTACAAGGACGACGAGAAGACCCTCACCGAGCTCGAGCAGCGCACCCACAACTGGGTGCAGTCGCTGCTCGAACTGCAGCACACCTCCGCCGAGGCCACGGAGTTCCTCGAGCACGTCAAGATCGACCTGTTCCCCAGCGAGGTCTATGTATTCACGCCGCAGGGCAAGATCCTGTCGATGCCGCGCGGCTCCACGCCGGTCGATTTTGCCTATGCGGTGCACACCGACATCGGCAACCGCTGCGTGGCCTGCCGCATCAACGCCGACCTGATGCCGCTGCGCACCGAGCTGCGCAACGGCGATCAGGTCGAGATCATTACCGCCGCCCACGCCAACCCCAACCCGGCGTGGCTGTCGTATGTGCGCACCGGCAAGGCGCGTGCGCAGATTCGCCACTTCCTCAAGAACGCGCAGAACGAAGAGTCCGTGTCGCTGGGCGAGCGTCTGCTCAATCAGGCGCTGCGCCCGCATGGTCTGGCGCTGGGGCAGATCAGCACCTTCGCGTGGGACCGCTTCCTGAAAGATCGCGGCGTGAAGAGCAAGAAAGAGGTGTTCTCCGAGATCGGTCTGGGCAAGCGCCTGCCGGTGATCGTGGCGCGCCGTCTGGTGCAGGCGCAGGAGCAGGAATCCGGTCGGCCGGACGTCATCAAGCCCAAGTCCATGTCGCCGATCCACATCAGCGGCAGCGAGGGCCTTGCTGTGCAGTTCGGCAGCTGCTGCCAGCCGATCCCGGGAGACCCCATCATCGGCGTCATCCGCAAAGGCAAGGGCCTGGAAGTGCACCGCCACGACTGCACGGCCGTGGCCAAGGTGCGCGGCGATCGCGGGCGCTGGGTGGATGTCGAGTGGGAGCCCGCGCACGAGCGCGCCTTCGAGGTCACACTCAAGGTCATCACGCGCGAAGGGCGTGGCGTGCTGGCGCGCGTTGCCAGCGCCATCGCGGAAGAGAACTGCAACATCCAGAACGTCACCATGGACAACGAGCAGGGCGTGTACATCGCCCTCAACCTCACCATCCAGGTGCACGACCGCATGCAGCTTGCCTCTGTGATGCGTTCGGTGCGCCGCGTGCCGGAAGTGATGCGCATCGGGCGCATCCGCAGCGACGGCAGCTTTGGTCGCAGCATGTAGTAGGTTTTCGCAGACGACCTACTAGGGGTAGTGTGTAAAAGCACTTGACCTACTACCCGCCACCCACCAGAATCCAATCCAGCTTCACGGTTGCCCGCGTTTCACGACCGGGCATGAAAAGGGAATCCGGTTCAATTCCGGAACTGCCCCCGCAACTGTAACCGGCGAGTCTGTCGCCTCCCCATGCCACTGGGCCCTGCATTTCGGTGCACCCCGGGAAGGCCGGCGACAGATCAGGACCCGGAAGTCAGGAGACCTGCCGTGCTGCCAATTTCCTTTAACGCAATCGGGGCGGGGTGCCCCTGGCGAGAGGCATGGTTTCCACCATTTCACTTGTCTTTCCGTTTGTCGTGAGCCGGGCCGTCGGGTCGGGTGTCTGCGCACGACTGTCCGGAGCTCCCCGCGCACGTTCCCAGGAGCTCTCATGGACCGCCCTCAGCTAGATCTCTCCCTGCCCCCGTTCAAGGTCATCCGCCGCAATGGTTCGGTGGTCGACTTCCATCCCGGCAAGATTGCCGTTGCCATGACCAAGGCCTTCCTGGCCGTGAAAGGCCAGCAGGGCGCCGAATCGGCGCGCGTGCGTGACGTCGTCGGCAAGCTCACCGAGGTGGTGGTGGCCGCGCTGGCGCGCCGCAAGCCCGAGGGCGGCACCATTCACATCGAAGACATTCAGGATCAGGTCGAGCTGGCATTGATGCGCGGCGGCGAGCAGGAAGTGGCGCGCGCCTATGTGCTGTACCGCGAGAAGCGCGCCGCCGAGCGTGCGGCCGAAGCGCCGCGCAGTGCGCCGGAATTGCATGTTGAGGTGGACGGCCGGCGTGAACCGCTGGAGCGTGCGCGGCTGGTCGACATCGTGGAGGCGGCTTGCACTGGTCTGGCCGATGTCGCTGCTGCGCCGGTGGTGGATGCCGCCATGCGCGACCTGTATGACGGCATTCCGCTGGGCGAAGTGCACAAGGCGCTGGTGCTGGCCGCGCGCGCGCTGATCGAGCGCGAGCCGGGCTACAACTACGTTACTGCGCGCCTGCAACTGCACCAGATCCGCCTCGAAGTGCTGGGCGAGGAAGTGGCTCAGGGCGACATGGCCGCGCGTTACGCCGATGCCTTCCCGGCGTACGTGAAGATCGGCATTGAGGCGGGCTTGCTTGATCCGCGACTGGCGCAGTTCGATCTGGCGCGCATTTCGGCTGCGCTGGACGCTTCGCGCGATCTGCAGTTCGGCTACCTCGGCCTGCAGACGCTGTACGACCGCTACTTCCTGCACATCGACGAGCGCCGCATCGAGCTGCCGCAGTGCTTCTTCATGCGCGTCGCGATGGGTCTGGCGATCAACGAGATCGACCGTGAAACGCGCGCCATCGAGTTCTACGAAGTGCTGTCGCGCTTCGACTTCATGAGCTCCACGCCAACGCTGTTCAACGCCGGCACCATGCACTCGCAGCTGTCGTCGTGCTATCTCACCACCGTGTCGGATGACCTCGACGGCATCTTCCAGGCCATCAAGGAAAACGCCATGCTGCAGAAGTTTGCCGGCGGTCTGGGCAACGACTGGACGCCGGTGCGCTCGCTGGGCAGCCGCATCAAGGGCACCAACGGCAAGAGCCAGGGCGTGATCCCCTTCCTCAAGGTGGTGAACGACACCGCCGTGGCGGTGAACCAGGGCGGCAAGCGCAAGGGCGCGGTGTGCGGTTATCTCGAAACCTGGCACCTCGACATCGAGGAATTCCTCGACCTGCGCAAGAACACCGGGGACGACCGCCGTCGTACCCACGACATGAACACCGCGCACTGGATTCCCGACCTGTTCATGAAGCGCGTGCGCGAAGACGGCGAATGGACGCTGTTCTCGCCGGCCGACACGCCCGATCTGCACGACCTGTTCGGCGAGAAATTCGAAGCGGCCTACGTGGCCTACGAGAAGAAGGCCGACGCCGGCGAAATCCGTCTGTTCAAGCGTCTTTCGGCGGTGCAACTGTGGCGCCGCATGCTGTCGATGCTGTTCGAGACCGGCCACCCGTGGATCACCTTCAAGGACCCGTGCAACCTGCGCTCGCCGCAGCAGCACGTGGGCGTGGTGCATAGCTCCAACCTGTGCACCGAGATCACCCTCAACACCTCCGACACCGAGATCGCCGTGTGCAACCTCGGCTCGGTGAACATGCTGGCTCACTTGAAGGACGGCCAGCTCGACCAGGAGAAGCTGGCGCGCACCGTGAAGACGGCGATGCGCATGCTCGACAACGTCATCGACATCAACTTCTACGCGGTCGGCAAGGCGCGCAACTCCAACCTGCGTCACCGCCCCGTCGGCATGGGCATCATGGGTTTCCAGGATTGCCTGCACAAACTCGGCATGGCCTACGCTTCGCAGGAAGCGGTGGAGTTCGCCGACCGCGCCATGGAGGCCATTGCCTACCAGGCCTATAGCGCTTCGAACGAGCTGGCGCGCGAGCGCGGCACGTATTCGACCTTCCGCGGCAGTCTGTGGGACCGCGGCATCCTGCCGCTCGACACCGTCGATCTGCTCGAGCGCGAGCGCGGCGTGCCGGTCGAGCTGGATCGCTCCAGCACGCTGGATTGGGACGGCCTGCGTGCGCGCATCGCGCAACACGGCATGCGCAACTCCAACTGCATCGCCATCGCGCCTACGGCGACCATCGCCAACATCGTCGGCGTGTCGGCCAGCATTGAGCCGGAGTACCGCAACCTGTACGTGAAGTCGAACCTGTCGGGCGAATTCACCGTGGTGAACGAGTCGTTGGTGGCCGAGCTCAAGGCGCGCGGCCTGTGGGACGAGGTGATGATCTCCGACCTCAAGTACTACGACGGCGTGCTGGCCAAAATCGACCGCATTCCCGACGACATCAAGCGCCTCTACGCCACCGCCTTCGAGCTTGACCCGGCATGGCTGGTGGAAGCCGCGGCGCGTCGTCAGAAGTGGATCGACCAGGCCCAGTCGCTGAACATCTACGTGGCCGGAGCCTCGGGCAAGAAGCTGCACGACACCTACATGCTGGCGTGGAACCGCGGCCTGAAAACCACCTACTACCTGCGCTCGCTGGGCGCCACCTCGGCCGAGAAGTCCACCGGCAGCGGCGGTGAGCTGAACGCCGTGGCCGCTACCGTCGCGGCCGTGGCCACGGCGCAGGCCGGTGAGCCGAAGTTCTGCGCCATCGACGACCCCGATTGCGAGGCCTGCCAGTAAATCCGCGTGCCCGCAGCGGCAGCCAATGCTGCCGCTGCGGGTCATCGCTCCTAATACAAGGAATTCACATGCTCGATTTCGACGACAACATCGCCGCCGCGCCTGCCGCTCCGCAAACCCCTAAACCGGCCTCTTCCAACACGCAGGCGACGGCTGCCGCAGCCGAAAGCCAGCGCGTGCGGGCCTCCGACAAGCGCGCCATCAACGGCGCCACCGACGTGAACCAGCTCGTGCCGTTCAAGTACCACTGGGCGTGGGAGAAGTATCTGGCAGGCTGCGCCAACCACTGGATGCCGCAAGAGGTTTCCATGCAGCGCGACATCGCGCAGTGGAAAGACCCGAACGCGCTGTCCGCCGACGAGCGCCTGATCGTCAAGCGCAACCTCGGCTTCTTCGTCACCGCCGATTCGCTGGCGGCCAACAACATCGTGCTCGGCACCTACCGCCACATCACCGCGCCCGAGTGCCGCCAGTACCTGCTGCGCCAAGCCTTTGAAGAGGCCATCCACACCCACGCCTACCAGTACATCGTGGAGTCGCTGGGGCTGGACGAAGGCGAGATTTTCAACGCCTATCACGAGGTCGACAGTATCCGTGCCAAAGACGAATTCCTGATTCCGTTCATCGACACGCTGACCGACCCCAACTTCCAGACCGGCACGCCCGAGGCCGATCAGCAACTGCTGCGCTCGCTGATCGTCTTCGCGTGCATCATGGAAGGCATTTTCTTCTATGTCGGCTTCGTGCAGATCCTTGCGCTGGGCCGCCAGAACAAGATGACCGGCGCGGCCGAGCAGTACCAGTACATCCTGCGTGACGAGTCACTGCACTGCAATTTCGGCGTCGACCTGATCAACACCATCAAGCAGGAAAACCCCCACCTGTGGACGGCCGAATTCCGCGAGGAAATCCGTGGTCTGATCATGAAGGGCGTGGCGCTGGAATACCGCTACGCTGAAGACACCATGCCGCGCGGTGTGCTCGGGCTGAACGCGCCGATGTTCAAGGAGTACCTGCGCTTCGTGGCCAACCGCCGCTGCCGTCAGATCGGCGTGGACGAGGTCTATCCGGGGGCCGACAACCCCTTCCCGTGGATGAGCGAGATGATCGATCTGAAGAAAGAGAAGAACTTCTTCGAGACACGCGTCACGGAGTACCAGACCGGCGGCACGCTGGCGTGGGATTGATCGGGTAAGCTCTCGGGGCATGAACGCCCCGATTCCCATTCCCATTCCGGCGAGTGACTGCCCGCTGTGTGGCGGCCCGAACGACTGCGGGCCGGCCAACAGCGGCAGCTTTGACGTCGCGTGCTGGTGCACCGCGGCGCGCATTCCCTTCGAGCTGATCGACAGCCTGCCGGATGAGGTGCGCGGCACGGCGTGCATCTGCGCTGTGTGCGCAGCCCGGCACGAGGCCGCCTGATGCATATCTGGGTCGATGCAGACGCCTGCCCGGTGGTGGTGAAGGAAATCCTCTTCCGTGCGGCGCAGCGCACCGGGCGCGAACTCACGCTGGTAGCCAACCAGATGCTGCGTGTGCCGGCCGCGCCCAACATCCGCGCGGTGCAGGTGCCGGGCGGTTTCGATGTTGCCGATGGCTGGATCGCCGAGCGGGCGGTGGCGGGTGATCTGGTGGTGACGGCGGACATTCCGCTGGCCGCCGAAATTGTCGAAAAAGGCGCGATTGCGCTGAGTCCGCGCGGCGAGCGCTACGGCAAGGAGAACATCCGCGAGTTGCTGGATCTGCGCAATTTCATGGACACCCTGCGCAGCACGGGCGTGCAGACGGGCGGGCCGCCGGCCTTCGGCCTGCCGGACCGCCAGAAATTCGCTAACCAGCTCGACCGCTTGCTGCAGCAGGCCTCGTGAAGCCCGCTGCAGTGCCAGAGACGCTCAGGCGGCTTTGGCCTTGAAGAAACCCGACGGGCCGGAGGTCAGCCCCGGCGTGCGGCAAAAGCGGAAGTAGCCATCGAGCCCGACCGCATCATGCATGGCCTCAATGGCTTGAATGCCCGCGAACACCTTGCCGTCTGCGTCTTGCACGTGGATGGCCTTCCTCACCGCGTCAGTGCTGCAGCCGTAGTCTTCGGCCTTGCCCCCGGCGGAGATATCCACCTGCGTCATCAATGCGTTTTTGTCCTTGGCCTTGAGTTTGGTGACTTCGATCTTGCTGGACAGATTGCTGCTGTCGTACACGACTGTCAGCGGAGTTTTCGCAGGGCTCATTGAATTCTCCTTCGCAGGGTAGGGTTGGAACGAAGTGGTGACCAAAGCACGCCTCAACGCGCATCGGCTACCCTCACTATAGATGACGGCATTTGCGGAATTTCAAGGCGGGTGGCCAGAGACGTGACGGCTCGACACCATGGCAGTCGAGATTTAGCATATGACCATATAACAATAATCTTCGGAGACACCCTCATGACCCGCTTCGTCTCGCGTGTGCTCGCCGCCGTGCTGTGCGCCGCTTCACCGCTGGTGTACGCCATCGACATGAACCCTGTGCAGGTCGCACCGCACACGT
Organism: Pseudazoarcus sp. NS20; assembly: GCF_059703745.1. Taxonomy (NCBI): domain Bacteria; kingdom Pseudomonadati; phylum Pseudomonadota; class Betaproteobacteria; order Rhodocyclales; family Zoogloeaceae; genus Pseudazoarcus; species Pseudazoarcus sp. NS20. The sequence goes on along the minus strand of NZ_BAAKIY010000001.1, from coordinate 387,452 downwards.
GGTACGTGTTGGGCAAAGCCGGTATGGCCTCTGCTGCCAACGAGGGCTTCATGTCCAATGCCGGCTTTGTCGTCACCGATGAAGGCGTGGTGGTGCTCGACGCACTCGGTACGCCGGTGCTGGGCGAGCAGCTCATCGAAGAGATCGCCAAGGTCACCGATAAACCCATCGTGCGGGTCATCGTCAGCCACTACCACGCCGATCATTACTACGGCTTGCAGGCCTTCAAGAAGCGCGGCATCGAGATCTGGGCCCACCATGCCGGCGAGGCCGTGCTGGGCTCGGATGACGCCCAAGCACGCTTGGCGCAGCGGCGTGCCGACCTCTTCCCCTTCGTGGATGAAAACACCGTGCCGACCCCGGCCGACCGCTGGCTCGGCGACGAGGGGGCCGAGTTCGCGCTGGGCGGAGTGCACTTCCGCGTGATCTACGTCGGCCCCACCCACGCGCCCGACGACATCGTGCTGCAGGTGGTCGAGGATGAAGTGGTGTTTGCCGGCGACTTGCTGTTCCGCGGTCGCGTGCCTTTCGTGGGCAATGCCAACACGCGCCGCTGGCTCGAAGCGCTCGACCGCCTGATTGCCATCGACGCGAAGATTCTCGTGCCCGGCCATGGCCCGGTGTCGAAAAACCCGCAGGCCGATCTGGTGATGACGCGCGACTATCTGCGCTACCTGCGCACCGAGCTGGGCAAAGCCGTGGAGGAGATGAAATCCTTCGATGAGGCCTACGCCGACATCGACTGGAGCGCCTGGGAGAAGATGCCGGCCTTCCGCGAGGCCAACCGGCTGAATGCCTACAACGTGTTCATCCAGATGGAGCAGTCATCGCTCAAGTGAGTGGCGCCGCGCGGAAAGTGCAACCTGAGGTAAGCAGCGGGCCTAACGAGGTGGCTGAGCCTGTGGCGATCAAGCCTTGCGTGCGGCGCAGGCGCCGCACACCGCGCTGAGTTCGATCTCGGGGCTGGCCAGCGTATGGCCGGCGGTCTTGAGGCCCTTCATCAAGCCCGCCAAGGCGGTGTCGTCATGCAGCTCGGTGATGGTGCCGCAGTCGGGGCACACCAGGAAAAGCACGGCCTTGTCGTGCCCGTCGTGATGACAGGCCACGAACTGGTTGGTGCGCGCGATGCGGTGGGCAAGCCCCTGTTCGATCAGGAAGTCGAGCGCGCGATACACCGTGGGCGGGGTTGCCGAATGGTGCACCTTCTTCATGCGGTCGAGCAGGTCGTAAGCCTTGATGCCGCCCGGCTCATCCAACAGCAAGCCCAGTACCGCACGGCGGATCGGCGTCAGGCTCGCTCCGCGCGCACGACAGCGCTCGGCCGCGTCGTCGAGTGTGAGTTCTTCGCAGCAGGAATCGGTGTGGTCGTGTTGGTTCATTGATTTGTCCGGGCGCGGCAGGCCGCAGGTGCACATGATAGTCCCAACGCCTGCGGTGTCCCACCCCCTGCCATCAGGGGTGCACACCCCGCCCGCTTCGTGTATTGTCCTTCGCCGACAGGTTTCTAGCAGCCGTCCGGCATGTGCCGGACACGCACGAAGGGAAAGTGAAGATGAATGCGATCCAGAATGACGCCGTTCGCAAGCTGACTAAGGAAGAACTGCTTGCCGCGCCCGAAGACGACTACATGTCCGAGGCGCAACTCGAGTATTTCCGTGCCTTGCTGCAGTCTGAGCGTCAGGCCCTGGTGGACGCCGCGCGCGAGACCACCCAGCACCTGCAGCAGGAAAGTGAAGTTGCCGCCGACTGGACCGACCGCGCCACGGTCGAAGAAGAGCACGCGCTGGAACTGCGCGTGCGTGATCGTGAGCGCAAGCTGCTCAAGAAAATCGAGCAATCGCTGCGCCGCATCGACGACGGCAGCTATGGCTGGTGCGACGAAACCGGCGAGCCCATCGGCGTCCCGCGTCTGCTTGCCCGCCCGACCGCCTCGCTGTGCCTGGAAGCACAGGAGCGTCACGAGGCGCTCGAACGCGTCTCCAAGAAGGCCTGATCGCACACGGACGGCGTCACGCCGTCCGTTGCGTTTTACGCCATGCAATCCGCCTCGCGCCGCATCCCGGTTGTCGTCCTGACGGGCTTTCTCGGCGCGGGCAAAACCACCGTGCTCAACCACCTGCTCGGCACGCCCGCGCTGGCGGACACGGCCGTGCTCATCAACGAGTTCGGTGCGGTCGCGGTGGATCATCATCTGGTCGAGAAGATCGACGAGACTTTGGTGGTGCTCGACGGGGGCTGCATCTGCTGCAGCGTGCAGGGCGACCTCGTGCGTGCGCTCAAGGGCTTGTTCCAACGCGCTGCACGGCGTGAAATCGGCGCCTTGCAACGCGTGCTGATCGAGACCACCGGTCTTGCCGACCCCGCGCCGGTGGTGCATACGCTGATGGAAGAGCCTTTCATCGCCGAGCGCTTCCAATGCGACGGCGTGATCACGGCGGTCGATGTCACGCACGCCCAATCCCAGCTCGACAGCGAGCGTGAAGCCGTACGTCAGGTTGCCATGGCCGACCGCCTGCTGCTTACCAAATGCGATCTGGCCAGCAGCGAACAACGTGCCGTGTTGGCCGAGCGTCTGGCGCAGCTCAACCCCGGTGCGCAGCAGATCGAGGTGTTCAACGGCCAGGCGCCGCAAGACGCGCTGGCCGGGTGTGGCCTGTACGACCCCGCGAAAAAGTCGCCGGATGTGGCCGCATGGCTGGGCGTGGAGGCGGTGCGCCAGCAGGCACAGCGCACGCGGCTGAGTTATGCGCCGGCGGGCGCGCGTGCTTCGGTGGCGCCCCAGCACGACAGCGACGTGTCGAGCTTCGTGCTCACCTTCGACGAGCCCCTCGACTGGCTGGGTTTTTCCGACGGGCTGGGCTTGCTGCTGCACGCCTGCGGCGAGCGCATCCTGCGTGTCAAAGGCCTGCTCAACGTGGCGGGCGACCCGCAGCCGCGCGTGGTGCAATGCGTGCAGCACGCGGTGTATCCGCCGTCGTCGCTGGCGGCGTGGCCCGAAGATGGGCCGTATGCCGACCGGCGCAGCCGCCTCGTTTTCATCGGCCGCAAGCTGCCGCGCGAGGACATCGTGCAGATGCTGGGCAGTTTCACCGGACAGGCTCCGCTCGAAGGTTGAGCGCTGGCCTTATCCCAGCCCAAGCTGCGCGCGCAGGCGGGTGAGCTTGTCCGGGTTGCGCACCACGTAGATCTCCACGATGCAGTCGTTCTCGATGGCCAGTGACGTGGTCTGCAGTACGCCGCCGGCCTCCAGCGTGATCAGGGTCGGCAGGCCGTCGAGGGTGCCGCGCCACAGCACCGGCGGACGCACATGGCCGGTTTTGCGCGCCAACCCGCACATCAGGCGCGTCACCTTGTCGCGCCCGAGTATGGGGCGCAAGGCGGCGCGCACCTTGCCGCCGCCGTCCGAGTGAAACACCGCGTCCTGCGCGAGCAGAGCCTGCAGCGTTGCATGGTCGCCGCTGCGGGATGCCTGGAAGAAGGCTTCGGAGATTCTCGCGGCGTCATCGGCCGGCACCTTGAAACGCGGCCGGTCGGCGCGCACATGCTGACGTGCGCGATGCGCAAGTTGACGGCAGGCCGCTGCGTCGCGCCCGATGGCGGCGGCCACCTCGTCGAAACTCGCACCGAACACGTCGTGCAGCAAAAAGGCCGCGCGCTCCAACGGCGACAGGCGTTCCAGCGCGATCATCAGCGCCGGCATGGCGTCTGCGGTGTCGTCGTCTTCGGGATCGAAGAACGGCTCGGGCAGCCACGGGCCGATGTAGTCGGCGCGGGACACACGTGCGGACTTCAGCACGTCCAGGCACAGGCGCGTGACGATGCGCACCAGAAATCCTTCGGCGTCGCGCACCGTGGCGTGGTCGGTGTCGGCCCAGCGCAGCCATGCGTCCTGCACTACGTCTTCCGCCTCGGCCATCGAGCCGAGCATGCGGTAGGCAATGCGCACTAGGCGGCGGCGCAGGGGTAGGAAGCTGGCGGCCGGGTCCATGTCAGCGCGTCGGGTGAATCGAGCGGAAGCCGACGGCAAAACGGTTCCACGCGTTGATGGTGGTGATCAGCAGCGTGAGCTTTACGCGTTCGGTCGGGTTGAATTGTGCTTCCAGCGCACTGTAGGCCTCGTCCGGTGCGTGCGTGTCGGCCAGCAGCGTGAGCGATTCGGTCCATTCCAGCGCGGCGCGCTCGCGTTCGGTGTACAGCGGCGACTCGCGCCACGCCGACAGCAGGTACAGGCGCTCTTCGGTTTCGCCGGCCGCGCGGGCGTCACGCGTGTGCATGTGCACGCAGAAGGCGCAGCCGTTGATTTGCGAGGCGCGCGTTTTCACCAGTTCAATCAGGCTGTATTCCAGCCCGCAGTCACGCACGTGTTCCTCGAGCGCGAACATCGCGCGCATGGATTCAGGGGCAGCTTTGTAGGGGTCGAGTCGGGCTTGCATCGTGAGGCTCCATTGGCAGTTATAAGGGACTTCACGGCAAGGACGAGCGAGCCCTCGCGAATGTGACATCGCCCGGCGAATCACGCCGGCTTTTTTCCCCCGAGAGCGAAGAACGCCACCAACGCGATCAGCAAAATGCTGCCGCCTACCATGCCAACGCCCGCCCAACCGAGCGAAGCCTGTGCGAAGCCCGAGAGCAGCGTTGCCAGCGTGACGGCACCGAAGGTGAGGGTTTCGTTGAAGCTCAGGATGCGCGCGCGGTTGGTGAGCGTGGTGCTTTGCACCAGCAGCGCGGAGCCGCCGATGTAGGCGAAATTCCAGCCGATGCCGACAGCGATCATGGCCGCGTGAAACAGCGTGACCGTCTCGCCCGCGGTGGCCACTGCGCAGCCCGCCAGCCCGATGCCGCAGCCGGTCAGCGCCACGCGCTGCGCGCCGAAGCGCGCAATCAGCCCGCCGGTGAAGAATGACGGCGCGAACATGCCTACCAGATGCCACTGTATGGCGCTGGCCGCCACGCCCAGCGACAGGCCGCAGCCGACGATGGCCAGCGGCGCGGCGTTCATCACCAGCACCATCATGGCGAAGCCACAGGCGCAGAAGGCGATGCCGCGCTTGACGGCCGCCGAGCCGGCAATCTCGTCGAGCGCCGGCTTCCACGCCGGCAGCGGCGGTACGCGCACTGCGGCGGGCTCGCGCCATTGCGTCAGCACTAGCACGGCCAGCACGCCCACGCAGGCGGCAATCAAATACGAACCCATGAACGGCGTCGGCGTCAGATCGCGTGCGAAGGCCCCGAGGTAAGGGCCGACGAAGGCCGCGGCCAGCCCGCCGGCCACCACCCACGAGATGGCGCGCGGCCGGTCGGCCTCGCTGGGCGCCACGTCGGCCGCGGCCAGGCGGTAATACTGCGCGATGCCCTGAAACACGCCGAACAGCGCTGTGGTGAGGCAGAACGCCACGAAGCTCATGGAGTACAGCGCCCAAGCCGACAGAAGACCGCTGCTCACACCACAGACTGCGCCGAAGATGAACACCTTCTGCCGCCCGAAGCGCGCAAAGCCCCGCACCGCATTGAGCGCTGCCAACATTGTGGCCGCGCCGGCCAGTGCCAGCGGCAGCGTGGCCAGTGCAGGCGTGGGCGCGAGCCACACGCCGGCCAGTGCGCTGACCGTGAACACGATGGACACCACGCAGAAGAACAGAGCCTGCGAGGCCGACAGAAGAAACACGGGTGTCCAGGTGCTGCGCGGGGCGGTCATGAGTGAGCCTTGGTGTGCCAGAAGACGAACCGTAGAATTAGAGCCTGACGGCGCATAAAACACCATCATGCCGTTCACCCTGCCCACAGCCATGGTCTGCCAGTGCCCATTCCCGATACGTTCGTCCTGATCGACCTCGAAACCACCGGCGCCAACCCGGTTTCTGACCGCATCACCGAAATCGCGGCGATTCGCGTTGAATGCGGCGAGATCGTCGAGCGCTGGGAGACGCTGGTCAATCCGGGTCGCCCGATTCCCGAATTCATCCAGCAACTCATCGGCATCACCGATGCCATGGTGGCCGATGCGCCGGCCTTCGAGGCCTTGGCGCCGCGCATGCAGAAGCTGCTCGACGGGGCGGTGTTCGTGGCGCACAACGCGCGCTTCGATTACGGCTTCGTGCTCAACGAATTCGGCCGCCTGGGCATCGACTTCGATGCGCCGGTGATGTGCACCGTCAAGCTCTCTCGCGCGCTGCAGCCGCAGCATCACCGCCATGGGCTGGATGCCTTGATCGAACGCCACGGCTTCGTGTGCGACGCGCGCCACCGCGCCATGGGCGATGCAGACGTGCTGTGGCAGTTCTTGCAGCTCGCGGGCAAGACCTTTTCTGCCGAGGTGCTTGAAGCGGCGTGGGGCAAGGCCATGAAATTTGCCGCGCGCCCGCCCAAGCTGCCGGCCGGCATTCTCGAAGGCCTGCCCGATGGCCCCGGCGTCTACGTGTTTTACGGCGACGAAGACGAAGTGCTGTTCGTCGGCCGCAGCGTCAGCCTGCGCGCCCGCGTGATGGAGCATTTCGCGGCCTTCGAACGCAAGGGCAAGGAAGGTGATCTGGCGCGCGCCGTGCGCCGGCTGGAGTGGATCGAAATGGCTGGCGATCTGGCCGCCAGCCTGCGTGAGCTTGAGTTGGTGCAGGCCCATCGCCCGCGCCACAACCGCGTGCCGGCGGCGGGTGAGGCGGCGTGTGCATTCCGCGTGACGCTGCGGCGCCGCAGCGCGCCGCAGTTGCAGCGCGTGAAACTCGACGGCACCGACCCGGCCGGGTGGGACGGCCTGTTCGGCACCTTCCGCGGCAAGAAAGAGGCCGATTCCGTGCTGCGTGAGCTGATCGCCGCGTATGGCCTGTGCCCGCGCCGGCTGGGGTTCGAGCCGGCCGGTGTCGGCGCATGTTCGGCGCGACGCGCCAACCAGTGCGCCGGCGTGTGCGCTGACCGCGAGACGCCCGAGGCCCACGACGAACGCCTGCTTGGCGCGCTGGCGCCGCTCGGCCTCAAGCCGTGGCCGTGGAGTGGCCCCGTCGTGGCGACCGAGCGCTCCGCCCACACCGGCGCGGTGACGCATCAGGTGTTCGATCAGTGGTGCCTTCTGGGTAGCGCCGACAGCGCGGAGTCACTCGCCGCACTGCTGGCCGACCTGCCGGCGCGCAGCTTTGCGCTGGATATCTACCGGCTGCTGCAGCGCTGGCTGGCTCAGCCCGGCAGCGAAGAGAAGATTGCAACGGTGTGAATCCGCGTTTGAGCCGGCGTGCCGGGCTGTGTTTTCATCGCGCTTCGTGACCGATTGTCTTGAGGGAAATCCGCATGCAGGCCAAGCACCCGTCTCTCGCGCTGGCAGACCAACTCGTGCTCGTTACCGGTGGCGCACGTGGCCTCGGTGAACACATCAGCCGCGCCTTTCTGCGTGAAGGCGCGCGCGTGGTCATCAATTACCTGACCAGCGAGCAACGCGCCGTGGCGTTGGTCGAGGAATTCCCCGAACACGCCTTTGCCGCGCAGGCCGATGTGTGCGACCCGGCCACCGTGCAGGCGATGTTCGATCGCGCGCAGACGCATTTCGGCGCGCCCGTCACCACCATCGTCAACAACGCCTTGCCGGATTTCAGCTTCAACGGCGACGCCCGCGAACACGCCGATGCACTGCGTTGGGAGAGTGTCGAGCAGCAGATGGAGGGCGTCGTGCGCGGCGCACTCAATACCACGCAAGTCGCGCTGCCCGGCATGCGCGAGGCGGGCTTTGGCCGCGTCATCAACATCGGCACCAACCTGTTCCAGAACCCGGTGGTGCCGTACCACGACTACACCGCCGCCAAGGCCGCGCTGCTGTCGCTCACGCGCACGCTTTCGCAGGATCTGGGTCCCGACGGCATCACCGTGAACATGGTGTCCGGCGGCTTGCTGCGCACCACCGATGCATCGGCGGCCACACCCGAAGCCGTGTTCGACCTGATCGCCGCCAGCACGCCGCTGCGCCGCGTCACCACGCCGCAAGAGTTCGCCGACGCCGTGCTGTTCTTCGCCTCGCCGTGGTCGCGCGCCGTCACCGGGCAGAATCTGGTGGTGGATGGCGGGCTGGTGAAGAACTGAGGTTCGCTCATGTCGCAGATGCATCGCCCGGTACTCAACATCGTCGGCTGTGGCCGTGCCGCGCGCACGCTCGCCAAACTGTGGGCGGACGCCGGGGCGTGCATCATCGGCGATGTGCGCACGCGCTCGCCCGCCAGTGCGCACGACGCGGTCGGTTTCATCGGGCAGGGGCGTGCGGCGGCGGATGTGTCCGCCATGCAGCCGGCCGCTTTGTGGATGCTCGGCGTGCCCGACCGCGACATCGCCTCGGCGGCGGCTGCGCTGGCTGAGAGCGGATGCGTGCGTGCCGGTGACGGCGTGTTCCATTTGTCCGGTTTCACGCCCTCGACGGTGCTGGCGCCGCTGTCGGAGTGCGGTGCGCGGGTGGCCAGCGTGCATCCGGTGATGAGCTTTGCCGACCCGGCGCTGGCGGCCGGGCGGTTTGTAGGCACGCCCTGCGGGATCGAGGGCGAAGCCACGTTGGCGGCCGAGCTTCACGCCTTGTTTGCCGCCATCGGCGCCGAGTGTTTCGCGCTCGATGGCTCCAAGAAACCGCTGTATCACGCCGGCTCGGTGTTCGCCTCGAACTTCCTGGTGGTGATTCTCGACGTTGCGCGCAAGGCGTATGTCGATTCGGGGGTGCCGCCGGACGTGGCCGACCGCATGCTGGCGGCGATCTCGCGCGGGGCGCTGGAAAACGTCGTCGCGCTGGGTGCGCGCGATGCGCTCACCGGCCCCGCGGCGCGCGGCGACCGCGAGGTGGTGGCGCTGCAGAACGCCGCCGTGAGTGCCTGGAACGCCGACAGCGGCGAGGCCTACGCGGCGCTCACGCGGTTGGCTTTCCGTCTGGCTGCCGAGCGCAAGCCGTGAGCGCTGCGCAGCACAAACGCCCGGTAGTCCGGAAATGGAAGACGCGCATGCTGCGGCTCGCCGTGTTGTTGCGGCGGCACCGCGGCATCATCGCCATCTTCGGTTTCCTGTCAGGTGTGGCGAGCTTCCTGCTCGTTGACCGGCAGGAAGAATTCGCCCGCGTGATCGCGCTCGTGATGTTGGTGAGCTGGCTGTGGCTGGTGATGGAGAACGTGTTTCAGCACTGGCTCGACGTGCGCTTCCGCTTCCGTTTACCGGGGCCGGTGCTGCGCTACGCCACGCAGTTGATTCACCAGGAAAGCCTGTTTTTCGCGCTCCCCTTCCTGGCCATCTCGACGGTCTGGAACAGCCCTCAGGCGCTGTTTACCGGCGCCTTGATCTTCGCGGCCTTTGTCTCGGTGATCGACCCCATCTACTACAAGTGGCTGGCGCCGCGCCGTTGGCTGTATCTGGGCTATCACACGCTGGCGCTGTTCGTGGTGCTGCTGACGGTGCTGCCGATCATCCTGCACGTGCCGACCTCGCACAGCTACATGTACGCGCTGCTGGCGGCGGTAGTGCTGTCTTTCCCCAGCCTGGCGGTGGCGATCAAGGCGCCCAGCTACTTGCGCGGGGCGCTGCTGGTCGTGTTGATCGGCACGCTCGGGGTGGTCGGGTGGTATGGCCGTTCGTGGGTGCCGCCTTCGACGTTGCGGCTGGCCGACATGCAGGTGTCGCTGGAGGTCGACCGAGAGAATCGTGCGCCGCAGACTCCGGTGCGTCGGGTCAGCGTCGCGCAGTTGCAGCAGCGGGGTCTCTACGCCTACACGGCCATCAATGCCCCGTTGGGCCTCCAGGAACGCATTTATCACGTGTGGTCGCTCAATGGCGTCGAGACCGACCGCATCCCGCTCGATATTCGTGGCGGGCGCGAGCAGGGCTATCGCGCCTGGACCCACAAGCAGCACTTCGGAGCTGACGCTGCCGGCCGCTGGCGCATCGAGGTGGTGACCGAGGCCGGGCAGTTGATCGGGCGCCTGCGCTTCGAGGTGGTGGAGGGCGCGGTGGTGCCGCAGTCAGCGGCCGAGGCGGATGAAAGTCTGCGCGAAGATCCATCAGAGGCCGTGCCCGGTTCCGCTTCGCAAGAGCCGTCAGACGCCTTGCCGCAAACCTTGCCCAAACCCGAGCCGGCTCAACCCTCTACCGGCCCTCTGCCGCTTCCTGCGCCGGCGCTCCCGACGACGCCGCAAAGCGAGTCTCCGCCCGAAGCTCTCGGGTAAAGGCTCGCAGCCATGCTCCTGTCCGAATCGCGTTGACCTGGATCAGATCGCGGCGTAGCATTTTCCAAGTTTCAAGAATTACTGAAAATTGGAAAACAAGTGAACACGTCACCGTTCGTCCAGTCCTTCGTACTCCACTTCGGGGAGATGGGCAGTCGTTGGGGCATCAACCGCACCGTCGGGCAGATCTACGCCCTGCTGTTCGTCAGTGACAGCCCGCTCAACGCGGATCAAATCGCCGAGGCGCTCGGCTTCTCGCGCTCCAATGTCAGCATCGGCCTGAAAGAGCTGTCGGCCTGGCGGCTGGTGCGGCTGCAGCATGTGCCGGGTGACCGGCGCGAATATTTCTCCACCCCCGACGACGTGTGGGCGATCTTCCGCACGCTTGCCGAGGAGCGCACGCGACGCGAGATCGACCCCACGCTGACCATGCTGCGCGACGCCATGGTGGAGACGCCCACCTCCGAGTCCGACCGCCATGCGCAGGCGCGCATGCGCGAGATGTACGAGCTCATCGAAATGCTGATGCGCTGGTTTCACGAAATCCAGAACATGGACGATGCAACCTTGCGCCGTTTGATGACTCTGGGTAATCAGGTTCAGAAAGTGCTGCAACTGACTCAGGGCTTCAAGCGTCGGGGCGGCAAAGGGGCGGCGGGTGATGCCGTGCCGCCCGAATCGGAGGCTTAACGATGGATTTCGATCCGATCACGCTGGCACGCATTCAGTTTGCCGCCAACATCTCGTTCCACATCCTGTTCCCCACCATCACCATCGCGCTGGGCTGGATGCTGCTGTTCTTCAAGCTGCGCTTCAACGCCACCCGCGACGAGTCGTGGATGGACGCCTACGCCTTCTGGGTGAAGATCTTCGCGCTGACCTTCGCAATGGGCGTGGTCAGTGGCATCACCATGAGCTTCCAGTTCGGCACCAACTGGCCGGGCTACATGAATACCGTCGGCAACATCGCCGGGCCGCTGCTGGCCTACGAGGTGCTGACTGCGTTCTTCCTGGAGGCGACCTTCCTCGGGATCATGCTGTTCGGGCGCAAGCGCGTGTCGGACCGCATGCACACGATCGCCACGTTGCTGGTGGCGCTCGGCACCACGGCCTCGGCGTTCTGGATTCTGGTGTTGAACTCGTGGATGCAAACCCCGGCCGGCTTCGAGATGATCGACGGGCAAGCCTTCATCACCAGTTGGTGGGAAGCCATCTTCAACCCGTCGATGCCGTACCGCATCGCCCACATGCTGGTGGCCTCGGGCCTGACGGCGTCGTTCCTGGTGGCGGGGATTTCCGCATACCGCTGGTTGCGTGGCGACCGCGTGCCGGCCGTGATGAAGGCGCTGCGTACCGCCGTCATCGCCGCCGCCGTGCTGATTCCGGGCCAGATCCTGCTGGGCGACATGCACGGCCTCAACACCCTCAAGTATCAGCCCGAGAAGGTCGCCGCCATCGAGGGCATCTGGGAGACCGAGCGTGGCGCGCCGCTGCTGCTCTTCGCGCTGCCCAACGATGCCGAGCGCCGCAACGATTTCGCCATCGGCATTCCGAAGCTGGCCAGCCTGATCCTCACCCATGAGCTTGATGGCGAGTTGCGCGGCCTGAATGAATTCGAAGGCGTGCATCCGCCGGTGGCCAAGGTGTTCTGGAGCTTCCGCGTGATGGTCGGCGTGGGCATGTTGATGCTGCTGGTGTCGTGGCTCGCCGCCTATCACTTGTGGCGCGGGCGCTTCAGCCCCTTCACGGCGCGGCTGCTGGTGGGCATGACGTTCTCCGGTTGGGTCGCCACGCTGGCCGGCTGGTACGTCACCGAAATCGGCCGTCAGCCGTGGTTGGTGCACGGCGTGCTGAAAACCGCCGACGCGGCCGGCGATGTCACCGGCGGCATGATCATGACCTCGCTGATGATGTATCTGACCACCTATGTAGCGCTGCTCGTGGCCTACGTGACCGTGGTGTTCCACCTCGCGCGCAAGGCCGACGCCCGCATGCCGGTCGCACCGCAACCCGAAGCAGGAGAAGCATGATGGATGAGACGTTCTGGTTGCCCGTGATCTTTGCCGGCCTGATGGCGGTGGCGCTGCTGATCTACGTGGTACTCGATGGCTACGACCTGGGCGTGGGCATGCTGGTGCCGTTCGCCGGCAGCGATGCCGACAAGGACATGATGATCGCCTCCATCGGCCCCTTCTGGGATGCCAACGAAACCTGGCTGGTGCTGGGCGTGGGCTTGTTGCTGGTGGCCTTTCCGGTGGCGCACGGCATCATTCTCGGCGCCTTGTACCTGCCGGTGGCCTTCTTGCTGATCGGGTTGATCTTGCGTGGCGTGGCCTTCGACTTCCGCGTCAAGGCGCGGGCGCAGCACAAGGAGATGTGGAACCACGCCTTTGCCGCCGGCTCGTGGATGGCGTCGATGGCCCAGGGCGTGATGCTGGGGCGCTATCTGACCAGTTTCGAGCCGGGTCTGGCGGCGTGGGCCTTCGCGTTTCTGGTCGGCTTCGGATTGTCGGCGGCGTATGCGCTGCTGGGCGCCACCTGGCTGGTGATGAAGAGCGAAACGGGCTTGCAGCTTGATGCCGGGCGTTGGGCGCAGCGTTGCCTGATCGGTGCAATGGTGTGCGTCGGCGCGGTGTCCATCGTCACGCCGATGGTCAGCGCGAGCATTGCAGCCAAGTGGTTCACCATGCCGGAGTTCCTGCTGTTGCTGCCCCTGCCGCTGGCCACGCTGGCGCTTTTCTTGGTGCTGGCCATCGGCCTGCCGCGCCTGAGCGCGCGCCAGCGCGAGGGCAATGATCGCTACTGCTGGGTGCCGTTCGTGTCCACCGTGGGCATCTTCATGATCTCGTTCTACGGCCTGACCTACAGCGTGTTCCCCGACGTCATCATTGACGAGATGACCATCTGGGACGCCGCCGCACATCCGCAGGCGCTGTGGGTGGTGCTGATCGGCGCGGCGGTGGTGCTGCCGACGATCCTCGGCTACACGGTGTATGCCTACCGCGTGTTCTGGGGCAAGACGCGCGAGCTCACTTATACGTAAGACTGCGGACGGGGGTGCGCCCCCGTCCGGCACGGTGGTTGCTATGATCCGTCGGTGAACTTTCGCGGGCGCCTTGCAGCGCCGGATGCCGATGTCTGAACCCTCCGCCGCAACGCCCCCCGCCACCGACCCGGTACAACGCGTCGTCAAGGTTCGGCGCGACTACAACCACTGGGTCGCCAACGAGACCATGGAAGACTACGCGCTGCGTTTCACGCCGCGCAGCTTCCGCCGCTGGTCGGCATTGCGCGTGGGCAACACGGCGTTCGGTTCGGCCTCGTTTCTCGTGCTCGAAGCCGTCGGTGCCACCATGCTGGTGGGCTACGGCTTCATCAACAGTTTCTGGGCCATTCTGGCCATCGGGCTGATCATCTTCCTGGTCGGCCTGCCCATCAGCCTGTACGCCGCGCGCCATGGCGTGGATATGGATCTGCTCACGCGCGGCTCGGGTTTCGGCTACATCGGCTCGACCATTTCGTCGCTGGTGTACGCCTGTTTCACCTTCATCCTGTTCGCGCTCGAAGCGGCCATCATGGCCTACGCGCTGGAGCTTGCCTTCGGCATTCCTCCGGCGTGGGGCTACCTGATCTGTGCGCTGGTAGTGATTCCGCTGGTGACGCACGGCATCACCGTCATCAGCCGCATCCAGACCTTCACCCAGCCGATCTGGCTGTTCCTGCTGGCCCTGCCCTTCGTGTACGTGTTCAACCAGGACGCCTCGGTGCTCGCCGGCCTGTGGCAATACCCCGGCGCAGCGGGGGGCGATGGCGGCTTCAACTGGCACCTGTTTGGTGCGGCCATGACGGTGGGCATCGCGCTGATCACGCAGATGGGCGAGCAGGCCGACTACCTGCGCTTCATGCCCGAGCGCACCGAGGCCAACAAGCACCGTTGGCTGGCCGGCGTGGTGCTGGGCGGACCGGGCTGGGTGGTGATGGGCGTCATCAAGATGCTCGGCGGCGCGCTGCTGGCGTGGATGCTGCTGGAGCAGGGTATGTCGGTGGAGCGCGCGGTCGACCCCAACCAGATGTACCTGCTGGGCTTCGGCCTGGTGTTCGATTCGGCGGCGTGGGCGGTGGGCGTCACCGCGCTGTTCGTCATCGTCTCGCAGCTCAAGATCAACGTCACCAACGCCTACGCCGGCTCGCTGGCGTGGTCCAACTTCTTCTCGCGCCTCACCCACAGCCACCCTGGCCGCGTGGTGTGGGTGGTGTTCAACGTGCTGATCGCGCTGCTGCTGATGGAGATGAACGTCTTCCAGGCGCTGGGTCAGGTGCTGGGGCTGTATTCCAACGTGGCGATCTCGTGGATCGTCGCGGTGGCGGCGGATCTGGTCATCAACAAACCCATGGGTTGGTCGCCCAAGGGCATCGAATTCAAGCGCAGCCACCTGTACGACATCAACCCGGTGGGCGTCGGCGCCATGTTGATTGCCTCGGCCTTGTCGATTGCCACCTTCGTTGGCTTGTTCGGTGAGGGGCTGCAGGCCTTTGCGCCGTTCGTGGCCATGCTCACGGCGCTGGTGGTTTCGCCGCTCATCGCGTGGTGGACCAAGGGGCGCTACTACCTTGCCCGCCCGCCCGAGCCGCCGGTGCTGGGGCAGCGCAAATGCACGGTGTGCGGCGAGCATTTCGAGGTCGAAGACACCAGCTACTGCCCGGCCTACCGCGGCACCATCTGCTCGCTGTGCTGCACGCTGGACGCGCGCTGTGGCGATCTGTGCAAGCCGCACGCGCGCATTTCGGCGCAGTGGTCGGCGCTGCTCAAGCGCAGCCTGCCCTCGAAGCTGTTGCCGTATCTCGACGCCGGCCTGGGGCATTACCTGCTGCTCACCGCCGGGGTGGTGAGCCTGCTGTTGCTGCTGCTCGGGCTGATCTACTACCACGAGGTGCAGGCGCTCGGGCCCGAAGCCGCCACGGTGCTGGATGGCGCTTTCCTCAAGGTCTTCGTGGCGCTGCTCATCGTCAGCGGCACTGGCGCGTGGTGGATGGTGCTGACGCACAAGAGCCGCCACGTGGCGCAGGAGGAATCCAACCGCCAGACGCAATTGCTGGTGCACGAGATCGAATCGCACAAGCGCACCGACGAGCAACTGCAGAACGCGCGCCGTGTGGCCGAGCAGGCCAACTCGGCCAAAAGCCGTTATCTGACCGCCATCAGCCACGAGCTGCGCACGCCGCTCAACAGCATCCTCGGCTACGCGCAGATTCTCGACGGTGACGAGGCCATCCCGCCCAACCGCCGGCAGGCCGTGACGGTGATCCGCAAGAGTGGCGACCACCTCCTGTCGCTCATCGAAGGCACGCTGGACATCGCCCGTATCGAGGGCGGCAAGCTCACGCTGGAGCCGCGCCCGCTGGCCTTCCCGGCCTTCATGCAGCAGATCGTCGGCATGTTCGAGCTGCAGGCGCGCGACAAGGGCCTGCGCTTCGAATACGAGCCTGTGGGCAACCTGCCCGAGGTGGTGCGCGCCGACGAAAAGCGCCTGCGCCAGATCCTCATCAACATCATCGGCAACGCCGTGAAATTCACCGCGCGCGGCTCGGTGCGCGTGCGTCTGGCGTGGCGTCACGAGATGGCCACGGTGGAGGTCGAGGATTCCGGCCCCGGCATCGAGGCCGAAGAGCTGGCACGCGTGTTCGAGCCCTTCGAGCGCGGCCGCTCGGCACGCGCCGGCGCCACCGCCGGCACCGGCCTCGGCCTCACCATCAGCCGCATGCTCACCGACCTGATGGGCGGCGAGCTGACGGTGGAAAGCACGCCGGGGCGCGGCAGCACCTTCCGCGTGCGCCTGTTCCTGCCGCAACTGCACGGCCGGCAGGCCGAAGAGGCCGTGCCGCGTGTGCGCCGCGTGGGCTACAAGGGCGTGCGCCGCCGCGTGCTGGTGGTGGATAACGAGCGCGTCGACCGCGAGCTGCTGCTGTCGGTGCTCGAGCCGCTCGGCTTCGAGGTGGCGCAGGCCGCCTCGGGCGAGGAATGCCTGGAGTGCATCGCCAGCGTGCGCCCGCATCTGGTGTTCATGGATCTGGCCATGGGCGGCATCGACGGCTGGGAAACCCTGCGCCGCCTGCGCGCCGGCGAACATCGCGACGTGCCCGCCGCCATCATCTCGGCCAACGCCTTCGACAAGAACTTGGAGAACGACGTCGGCATCGGCCCCGAAGACTTCATGCTCAAACCCATCCGCGTCGAAGACGTGCTCGACTGGATCGGCCGCCGCCTGGAGCTTGAATGGGTGTGCGCCGAAGCGCCCGCCGCGCCGCCGCCGGCTGTTGCAGCCAGCAGCGCAAACGAGCCGTTGAAGCTGCCCTCGGCCGCCGCGCGGCGCGAGCTTGATGCGGTGATCGAGCTTGGCTACCTGCGCGGTATCCTCACGCGTCTGGCCGAAATCGAAAACACCGAGCCCGAGTGCGCCGCCTTCGTGCGTGTGGCGCGTGAAATGGCGCGGGCCTTCCGCTTCGACGCCCTGCGCGACATGCTGCGCGACGACGCAGCCAACATGGAGGATGCCGATGATCGGGAATGACGCCACGCAAGGCATCGTGCTCATCGTCGACGATGTGCCCGACAACCTCGCGCTGCTGCACGACGCGCTCGACGAAATCGGCTACACCGTGCTGGTCGCCACCAGCGGCGAGGCCGCCATCGCCCGTGCCCGCCAGAGCCTGCCCGACGTGGTGCTGCTCGACGCCATGATGCCCGGCATGGACGGCTTCGAAGTCGCCCGCCGCCTCAAGGCCGACTTCGCCACCCGCGCCATTCCGCTGATCTTCATGACCGGCCTCACCGAGACCGAGCACGTCGTCGCCGCCTTCGCGGCCGGCGGCGCCGACTACGTCACCAAGCCCATCCGCCCGGCCGAGGTCATCGCCCGCATCGCCGCCCACGTGCTCAACGCCCGTGAGATGAAGCAGGCCCGCACCGCACTCGACGCCTTCGGCCAGGCCACCGTCGCCGTGCGCACGCGCGACAGCCGCCTGGTGTGGCAAACGCCCCTCGCGCGCAAGCTGCTGCGCGAATGGTTCGACCCCGAAAACGAAGAATGCCCCGCCCGCCTGGCCGATTGGCTCACCGCCGCCCGCCGTGCCAGCGCCGAGCGCCGCGAAGTTCCCCCGCTGATCGCCGCCGACGGCGAAAAGCGCCTGCTCGGCTCTTTCCACGACCAGAGTGACGACGACGGTGACGGCGAATGGCTCGTCGTGCTGCGTGAAGAAAACGACGCCAGCGCCGTCGAAACCCTCATGGCCGCCTTCGGCCTCACCGCCCGCGAAGCCGAAGTGCTGCAATGGGTCATCCGCGGCAAAACCAACCGCGACATCGGCGACATCCTCGGCACCAGCCCGCGCACCGTGCACAAGCATCTGGAGCATGTCTTCGAGAAGCTTGGCGTGGAGACCCGCACGGCGGCGGCGGGGATGGCGATGCAGAGGTTGCAGGGGTAGGGGCTTGTCGTAGCCAGATATTTGAAGTTATGTGTGGTTATGTATATAACTGCCAATAACTTTATAAGCGAGTCGTCGCAATGGACCCCAATCGCAACCCGTTTAACCCCGGAGCGGGCGTATCCCCTCCGGAACTCGCCGGGAGGGCTGAAGTTCTCGCTATGGGTGAGCTTGCTCTTCAGCGCGTGCAACGAGGACGTCACGCCAAGTCGTTGATGCTTCTTGGGCTGCGTGGGGTGGGCAAAACCGTGGTGCTGAACGAGCTGCGAAAAAGCGCTTCCCGCATCGGATACGAAGCGGCAATGGAAGAAGCCGCAGACGGCGTTCAGCTCAAGGTCTTGCTGATTCCGATGCTGCGACGCCTGCTGCTGCAGCTTGATCGGGTGGAGAAAGCCATTGGAGGCGTGAAGCGCGGTCTGCGCGTGCTGCGCAGCTTCATTGGGCCGGTCACGATCTCGGCAGGCGGTGTTGACCTGACTTTGGGCGTCGAGCCCGAGGCGGGATTGGGAGACAGCGGCGATCTCGAATCAGATTTGCGAGATGTGCTGGTTGCGCTTGGAGAGGCTGCACGCGATGCCGGCCGGCCGGTCGCAATTTTGCTCGATGAACTGCAGTACGTAGGAAAGACCGAGTTGGCCGCCCTGATCCGGGCGCTCCATGCCGTGCATCAGGATGGCCTGCCGCTGGTGTTCTTCGGGGCTGGTCTCCCTCAGCTGGCAGGGCAGGCTGGCGAGGCAAAAAGCTATGCCGAACGCCTGTTCGAGTTCGTGCGACTGGATGCCATCGAGGAGCCTGAAGCTTGGCGGGCGATTCGTGAGCCGGTTGCAGACGAAGGGGCGCATATCAATGACGACGCCTTGCGCATCATCTTCGAGCAGACACGCGGCTACCCTTACTTTCTGCAGGAGTGGGGGTACAGCGCCTGGAATCTGGCGTCAGGCGACGTCATCCAGGAGGAAGACGCGGCGTCAGCAACCGTCGAGGCGGTGCGCAAACTCGACCAATCGTTTTTCCGGGTTCGCTACGAGCGCACGACTCCGCTGGAGCGGGATTACATGCATTCATTGGCCTCACTGGGTTCGGGCGTGCACCGTAGTGCGGATGTGGCGGGTCAGCTTGGGCGCAAACCCACGGCGCTCGGCCCGACGCGCGACAGCCTGATCAAGAAGGGCATGATCTTCAGCCCCGACTACGGAATGATCGCGTTCACCGTTCCGCTGTTTGATGAATTCATGTTGCGCGAAATGGGGCCATTTGCCATACGTTGATGCAGTGAGCGAGCCTTTGAGATACTGCCGAAAACGACATTTTCATTTCATGAAGACCTATCTTTGTCTTGTCCTTATAGCGGTCTGCGGCGCTGTTTCTGCCAGCCCGCGTAGGGCGCAATAACTGAAAGGCATTGCGCCGGATGAGGTGTCCGGGTGCCGGCGCGGTGAAAATTCGGCGCAATGCGCGTTGCTTATTGCGCCCTACGCGGGTTGAGTACCAAACCGGCATCAGCCTTTCCTCACGAAACTGGTGGGAAACCCTAACAGGTGGTTCAAACCGCTCGCTTCGCTCATTGGGACGGGCTAAAGCCCGCCCCTTAACCAAACGTTATGTGCTTAAGTGAGTGCTGAGTAGATGGAAACAATAATTGGAACGGTCTTGGGGGCACTCATTGCTGGTGGCGCTATGCTTCTAAATGCAATTATTTCCTCAAAAAATGAACGTGACCGACAAAATCAGGCTGACGTTAGGCGACTTCTTGAAAAAGAGCTAAATGATCTTTCAACGCTCTACGAAGAGGTTCTTCATATAAGTGACCGCCTTATTCGTAACAAGGGGCGAGACACTGAGGATCAACTAGAGAAATTCTACAAGCTAGAAATTAAGCTCAGGCTTCATTCAACAGAAGAAATTCGGAAAGCATTTAAAGGAGTAAGAAGTTCAATCTCTCTCATGGTGGATGAGTTGCCTCCGCCGCCAGAAGAGTTTATTCCAAAATTTGAAGAAGATCATGACAAGAAATGGCGACTTCAAAAGAGGAAAGAATGGGAGGTTGAGCGTGATAAGAAAGCAGGTGAACACATGCCTGAGTGTTGGAAAAAGCACTCAGAACTAGCGGTTCTCCTTAAGGAGGATTTGTCTAGTAAAAAGTTGAAAGGTGAACGAGCGTAAGCTCATAACAAGTTGCTCAAGTTCACTCCGGCCGTAAAAGAAGCGGCCCCCGCAGGACAACCTACACTACGTTTCGGTTGCCCCTTAGCAAGGCATTAAGCCCGCATAGGGCGCAATAACTGAAAGGCATTGCGCCGGATGAGTAGCCGGGGTGCCGGCGAGGCGAAATTTTGGCGCAATGCGCTTTACTTATTGCGCCCTGCGCGGGCCAAAAAGGAACCCCTCGCCATGCATTCAATATCTGACTACTTCTCTTTAGAGCAAGGCGCCGCATTCGCACATGCAATTCCACGTTTGCGCGCAAAGATTGGGGTCATCCATTTTGAGCGACAGGCCTCCAACTACGGCGTTAGCGGAAACACCTTCCGGGCCTACAGGGGGTGGTCGAACCCGCCGAGCAAGATCTATCACCGATGGGCACAGCGCATATGCAACCAACTTGATTTCCATCGGTTGGAGCAGCAACTGGAAACTGACGAGGGCTTCATGGGCTGGCATAGCTCGCTTGCTCGTTCGCTTCAGCATGATTGGAAAAGCGAGCAGGGGGCTGCACTGTCCTTCGCACATCAACACAAGCTGGTCGATCTCTTTGTTAAATGGCTTAGTGCTCACGACTTTTCCTCGCCAAGACTTTCTGAGTCCCTTGTTCTTCGAGCTAATTGCGCACTTGACAGTCAAACTCTTGGCAGGTTGAACGAGTGTCTTTCTATGGCGCTTCCCATAACACAGCCATCTATGGGAGATATCCATTCATGGAGCACTTATGCGTTCTGTCAAACCCTGATCGAACAGTTTGCTGCTCACTTTGGTGGTTCCCGCTTGCTCTTCGATTACTTCGCATGGAGTAGAGGCGGTAGCTCGCATAGAGCGAAATAACTGAAAGGCACTGCGCCAGATGGGGTGCCCGGCTTCGGCGCGGTGAAAATTCGGCGCAATGCGCGTTGCTTATTGCGCGCCACCCTTGCTATTAGCTGTCGCACACCGCCAACCCCTACATGCCGGCGCATGTGCGGCACAACCGTGCGTGGTTCGCCGCCTTGATGGACCGCCACGGTTTCAATAATCTGCCTTAAGAGTGGTGGCATTACACGCTGCGCGACGAGCCACACCCGCAAACCTTCTTCGACTTTCCGGTGAAGTGATCGACATGACCACCCAGAGCGCCGTGCCGGCGCAGATGATTGCCGCCTACGAGGCGGCCGAATACCACGTGCGGCCGGAGGCGCCATTCGTGCTGCGCATCGGCCAGCACAGTGCCGAACTGGCTGCGCTGATGGCCGAGAAGGCGATGCCGTCCGCAGCCTTCATCACTGCCTGCAACCCGCACGGCCAGTTGCTTGGCGCGGCCGACAACATCACGCGCACCACGGCCTTGGGCGCTGAGCTGGAGCGCTTTGCGCCGTTGGTGCTGACGGCGCGCGGTGTGGACCCGACCGGGCGCTGGACGGACGAGCCGGGCTTTCTCGCCCTGGGCTGCCCGCAGGCCATCGTCGAGGCGCTGGGGCGGCGTCACCGGCAGAATGCCGTGGTGGTGTGCGGCGAGGATGCGGTTCCGAAGTTGGTTTTGCTGCGGTAGTCGGACCTTGCGTGATGTACGCAGCGAAAGGCGAGATTGCGGCGTCGCTGCGCTCCTCGCAATGACAGGCTGGGGTGCCCTCGGGCCATTGGTGACAGCCGGGTAGTCGCAGCATCCTGTTTTCAGGCGGGCGTCCCAAGCCGACGCAGCCAACCGTCGGCAGCCACCTCAAACGCTGTCATTGCGAGCGCAGCGCGGCAATCTCGAGCCGTTCAGCCAGCACACGGCTTGTAAGCCGTCGCAGGCGCCAACCGCCGCACCAGATGGAACATCCGCCGCCGGCACCTGTCCGAGAGGATCCCGCATTTTGTTGCTGCCGGCGGTAGGTTTTCTTCCGTCCAGGCGGCAAACTGTAGTGCTGTCATTCGTCTGGACCCCACCTTGTTCCGCTTCTTCGAAAACCGCGTCGACCCCTATCCCGATTCCACGCCTGCGCCTGCGCCCAAGGGCTTTTTTGCCTTTTTGTGGGCGGGCACCAAGGGGCTGCGGCCCTTCGTGCTGGGCCTGACCCTGCTGACGGCGGCCATCGGCGCGTTCGAGGCCGTGTTGTTTGCCATGCTCGGCAAGGTGGTGGATTGGCTGGCCACGGTCGACCCGGCCAATCTGTGGGCCGAAGAGGGCGGCACGCTGGCGATTCTGGGCGGCATCATTGTCGCCAGCATCGCTGTGGTGGCGCTGCAGACCACGATCAAGCATCAGGTGCTGGCGGGCAACTTCCCGATGCGGCTGCGCTGGAATTTCCACCGCATGATGCTCGAGCAGAGCATGAGCTTCTATCAGGATGAATTCGCCGGCCGTGTGTCGGCCAAGGTCATGCAGACCGCGCTCGCGGTGCGCGACACGGTGCTGATCCTCACCGACATCCTGGTGTTCGTGACGATCTACTTCGTCACCATGATTTTCGTGGTGGGCGGCTTCGACCTGTGGCTGGTGGTGCCTTTCATGGTCTGGCTGGGCTTGTACCTGTGCGCGCTGTGGTTGTTCGTGCCCAAGCTTGGCAAGGTGTCGCGCGCCCAGGCCGATGCCCGCTCGCTGATGACCGGCCGCATCACCGACGCCTACACCAACATCGCCACCGTCAAACTCTTCTCGCACGCCGGCCGCGAGGCCGGCTACGCGCGCGGCGCGATGAAGGAATTCATGACCACCGTGCACGCCCAGATGCGCTTGGTGTCGGGCATCGAGATCGTCAACCACGTGCTGTCGATGACGCTGATCATGGGCATCACCGGCGTGGCGCTGTGGCTGTGGACGCAGGGTGAAGTCGGCGTCGGCGCGCTGGCCGCGGCGGGCGCCATGGCGCTGCGCCTGAACGGCATGTCGCACTGGATCATGTGGGAGATGGCGCAGCTCTTCGAGCAGGTGGGCACGGTGCAGGACGGCATCAACACCTTGTCGCTGCCGCGCCGCGTGCTCGACAAACCCGACGCCAAGCCGCTGGTGGTGGAGCAGGGCGAGGTGCGCTTCGACAAGGTGCGCTTTGCCTACGGCGCAGGGCCGGAGGCCAAGCCCATCATCGACGATTTGGTGCTCACCATCCGCCCGGGCGAGAAGATTGGCCTGGTGGGGCGCTCGGGGGCGGGCAAGTCGACCATCGTGAATCTGCTGCTGCGCTTTTATGACCTGGAGCAGGGGCGGGTGCTGATCGACGGGCAGAACATCGCGGACGTCACGCAGGTGAGCCTGCGCGAGCACATCGGCATGGTGACGCAGGACACCTCGCTGCTGCACCGCTCGGTGCGCGACAACATTCTGTATGGCCGCCCCGACGCCACCGACGACGAGATGATTGCCGCCGCCAAGCGTGCCGAGGCGCATGACTTCATCCTCACCCTGACCGACCCGCAAGGTCGTCGCGGCTACGACGCCCACGTGGGTGAGCGCGGCGTGAAGCTGTCCGGCGGCCAGCGTCAGCGCATCGCCATTGCCCGCGTGATGTTGAAAGACGCGCCCATCCTGCTATTGGATGAAGCCACCAGCGCGCTTGATTCGGAAGTGGAAGCCGCCATCCAGGGCAGCCTGTACCGCCTGATGGAAGGCAAGACGGTGGTCGCCATCGCCCACCGCCTGTCCACCATCGCCGCCATGGACCGCCTCATCGTGCTCGACCACGGCCGCATCGTGGAAGAGGGCGACCACCGCAGTCTGCTGGAGCATGGTGGGCTATACGCCCGGCTGTGGGAGCACCAGAGCGGCGGCTTTCTGGGTGAAGAGGCCGATACCGACACGCCGAGCGAGGCGCGCGTCTGAAGGCTCAGCGCGCACGGATGTGAAAGGGGCGCATCGACGGCTGCGTGAATGCGCCCCAAGCGGGTACAACGTGAAAGGCCGTCCTTCCTCGAACGGGAAGTACGGCCTTTCATCCAACCGCCATCAAGACTTCGACAGCTTCTCTTTCATGCGGTGGTAATCGGCCTCGTATTGCTTGGCGAGTTCGGTCTTCTGCGCATCGGAAAGAATCTTGCCCGACACCTGGAAGAACTTGGTTTCTTCCTCTTCCAGGTGGTGCTCCACCTGATGCGCAAGCTGCTTGGCCTTGGCCAGCCAGCTGCCGCCCTCGTAGTCCGCATCGTAGATGTCTTCGATGCACTCATCGATCTCATGATGCTCGGCCAGCGCGTGGCGCGACGAATTCAGGCCCATGTCGTCCATCAGGATCGGCGCGTACAGAAAGCGCTCTTCGGCCGCGGCATGCGCGCCCAGCTCGATGCGCAGCTCACGCAAGGTCTTCTCGCGCTCGCCGCTTTCCGGCGTGAGCTCCACCAGCCGCTTACAGAGTGCGCGTTGAACGTCGTGACTTTCCCGCAGTGCTTCGTAGATGGTCTTGGCCATGTACCTCTCCTCTGTGACGGCCCGCGAAAACCGGGCCCTGGGTTGATGCTCGATGCCTGAAGCTGCTGTAGTGACAGGCTTGCCGCCGCAACGGACTTCGGAGGCGAGCATTCCTGCCGCCACCTTCCTGCACGCATCGAAACCGGTTTGTCGTGAAGCGGATGGCTTCGCTTCATTCAAGAAAGTCGGCCTCACCAGAGGCCGAAGCTTTTGATCCTAGTGACTTTGCCGGGCGCGAGTCATGACAAATCGTAAGGGCTGTCTAAATGGCGTCGAGGCTGGGGAGGTTGTCTCCAAGTGACGGGGCTCTCTGTCCACCGACAGGGCGCTCTGGATTCTTGAGGTGGTTGGCCGATCACCCAACCCTCGTGCACCCCACCTACGCCATGTTGCGTATTCCTGCTGCATCGGCCCGGGCCTACTCTGGCATCGCACTGCAACACGCGATTTCCGCACTTACCCTCTCGGAGCCCGTCATGCAAAACCGCCGTACCTTCATCAAGTCACTCGTACTGTCAGCTTCCATCGCGGCCATTGGCCTGCCGATGGCTGCGTCCGCCGCCGACACCATCAAGGTCGGCATCCTGCATTCGCTGTCGGGCACGATGGCGATCTCCGAGACCGCGCTGCGTAACGTGGCGCTGATGACCATCGAAGAGATCAACGCCAGTGGTGGCGTGCTGGGCAAGAAGCTCGAGCCGGTGGTGGTGGACCCGGCCTCCAACTGGCCGCTGTTTGCCGAGCGTGCGCGTCAGCTGATCACGCAGGACAAGGTTTCGGTGGTGTTCGGCTGCTGGACGTCGGTGAGCCGCAAGTCGGTGCTGCCGGTGTTCAAGGAGCTCAACAGCCTGCTGTTCTACCCGGTGCAGTACGAGGGTGAAGAGCTTGAGAAGAACGTGTTCTACACGGGTGCGGCGCCCAACCAGCAGGCGATTCCGGCCACCGAGTACCTGATGAGCGCCGAGGGCGGCGGCGCCAAGCGCTTCGTGCTGCTGGGTACGGACTATGTCTATCCGCGTACCACCAACAAGATTCTGCGTGCCTTCCTGAAGAGCAAAGGGGTGAAGGACGAGGACATCATGGAGGAGTACACCCCGTTCGGTCATAGCGATTACCAGACCATCATCGCCAACATCAAGAAGTTCTCGGCGGGTGGCAAGACGGCGGTGATTTCGACCATCAACGGCGACTCCAACGTGCCGTTCTACCGTGAGCTGGGCAACGCCGGCCTGAAGGCGACGGACGTGCCGGTGGTGGCGTTCTCGGTGGGTGAAGAAGAGCTGCGCGGTGTCGATACCAAGCCGCTGCTCGGCCACCTCGCCGCCTGGAACTACTTCATGTCGGTCGAGAACGCCGAGAACAAGGCCTTCATCAGCAAGTACCGCGAGTGGGCCAAGAAGAACAACGTGCCCAACGCCGACACCGTGGTCACCAACGACCCGATGGAAGCCACCTACGTCGGCATCCACATGTGGAAGCAAGCCGTCGAGAAAGCCGGCACCACCGACACCGACAAGGTCATTGCAGCCATGGGCGGCCAGACCTTCAAGGCACCGTCGGGCTTCACCCTCACCATGGACAAGACCAACCACCACTTGCACAAGCCGGTGCTGATCGGCGAAGTGCGTGAAGACGGCCAGTTCGACGTGGTGTGGCAGACGGACAAGCCCATCCGCGCTCAGCCGTGGAGCCCGTTCCTGCCGGGCAACGAGAGCAAGCAAGGTCTGTAAGGGCCGCATCGCCGGGGGTTGCGCAAGCCGCCGCCCCCGGCGGCTTTAGTTTTTTCAGAGGTCTACATCATGTTCCGTACGCTGTTGAGCCCGTTGTTGCGGCGGCTCGTGCTGGCGTGTGCGCTAGTCACCGCGCCAGCCTATGCCAACTTGTTGCCCGAAGTGCTCGAAGGCCTCGGGTCGAGCGATTTCGCGACCCGCACCACTGCCATCGAAGCGCTGGCCATCGGTGGTGATGCCGGCGCCGAAGTCGTGACCGCCATCGAGGACGGCACGTTCGGCAGCCTCGACGGGCGCGCAGTGTTCGTGCGCGACACCAGCGTGATCGACGTGGGCAGCGGCGAAGTGCTCGACGCCTCGGCCGACGACGTGAGCATGCTGCGCCTGAACAACCGCCTGCGCCGCGCCGTGGCGACAGCCAAGGCGGGCCTCACCCTTGAATCCGGCAGCGAGGCCGAACGCCTCGCCGCCGCCCGCACCCTAGTGGATAACGCCTCCGAGGCCTTGTTGCCGCTGTTCGGGCGTGTCATCGAGAACGAAGAAAGCGACGCCGTGCGCGATCTGGTCATTCAGGCCATGGCGCGCGTGCAGCTGGCCTCGGCCGACCCGGCCGAGCGCCGTGCCGCAGCCGAGGCGCTGGGCAGCTCTACATCGCGTGCGGTGCTGACGCTGCTTGCACCGCTTGTGGCGCGGGACGACGCCGGCAACTGGCAAGAGGCCGACGCCAGCGTGCGCGCCGCGGCAGCCGACTCCATCAAATCCATCGAGCGCCGCGTGGCCATCGCGCAAAACGTCGGCATGGTGTTTTCGGGCTTGTCGCTGGGCTCCATCCTGCTGTTGGCCGCATTGGGGCTGGCCATCACTTTCGGCGTGATGGGCGTCATCAACATGGCGCATGGCGAGCTGCTGATGGTGGGCGCCTACGCCACCTTCGTGGTGCAGAACCTGTTCCGCATGCACTTCCCGGAGTACTTCGATTACTACGTGCTGGCGGCGATTCCGGTGGCCTTCTTCGTGGCTGCGGCCGTGGGCATCGTCATGGAGCGCACCGTACTGCGCTTCCTGTACGGCCGCCCGCTCGAATCGCTGCTGGCCACATGGGGCCTGTCGCTGGTGCTCATTCAGCTTGCACGCGTCACCTTCGGCCCGCAAAACCTCGAGCTCGCCAACCCGTCGTGGATGGCCGGCAGTGTCGAAGTGTTCGCCGGCCTGTCGCTGCCGTGGAACCGCATCTGGATCCTGGGTTTCTCGGTGTTTGTGCTGGTGTTGCTGTGGGCCATGATGCAGAAGACGCGCCTGGGCATGTTCGTGCGCGCCGTCACGCAAAACCGCCCGATGGCTGGCTGCGTGGGCGTGCCCACCGGGCGGGTGGACATGATGGCCTTCGCCATCGGTGCCGGCGTGGCTGGCCTGGGCGGCCTCGCGCTGTCGCAGATCGCCAACGTCGGCCCGGCCATGGGGCAGGGCTACATCGTCGATTCCTTCATGGTCGTGGTGCTGGGCGGTGTCGGGCAGTTGGCCGGCGCGGTGTCGGCGGCCTTCGGCCTGGGCATTTTCTCGAAGGTGCTGGAGGGCTGGACCGGCGCGGTCATCGCCAAGATTCTGGTGCTGGTCTTCATCATCATGTTCATCCAGAAGCGTCCGCAGGGCATCTTTGCCCTCAAGGGCCGCTTTGTAGACAACTGAGGCCGGCCCATGAATACGCCTACTGCGCAGCGCGATCTCGCCCCTGTGATGCTCGCCGTACCCATGTACGGCTGCGCTTCTCGCGCCGACCTCACGCCGCTCGCGACGGCGTCTTCACGAGCCGGAACCGTGCTTGAAATGAAAAGGGAATCTTCATGCGTACCCCGCTGAGTTTCAGATTGATTGCTTCAATGCCCGCCTCGGCGCGTATTGCTTTGGCCGTGTTCGCACTGCTCGCCTTCGTGTGGGTGCCGGTGGCCCACCTGGCGCTGCCTGCTGACCACGCGCTGCATCTGTCGGCCTTCTGGGTGAGCCTGTTCGGCAAGATCCTGTGCTACATGGTGGTGGCCGTGGCGATGGACTTGATCTGGGGTTACGCCGGCATTCTGTCGTTGGGCCACGGCATGTTCTTCGCACTCGGCGGCTACGCCTTCGGCATGTATCTGATGCGCGAATCGGCCGCTGCGCAGGGTGCCGAGCTGCCGGCCTTCATGAGCTTTCTGGGCTGGAACGAGCTGCCGTGGTACTGGGCCGGCACCGACAGCTTCTTGTGGGCGCTGTTTCTGGTGATGGCCGTGCCGGGCGTGGTGGCCTTCATCTTTGGCTGGTTCGCTTTCCGCTCGCGCATCAAGGGCGTGTATTTCTCGATCATCACGCAGGCGCTCACCTACGCCGCCATGCTGCTGTACTTCCGCAACGAAACCGGCTTTGGTGGCAACAACGGCTTCACCGATTTCCGCACCGTGCTGGGTCATTCCATCACCGCGCCGGAGACGCGCACGGTGCTGTTCGCGCTGTCGGCGCTGCTGCTCATCGGCTGCCTGCTGCTCGGCCGCTATCTGGTGACCTCGCGCCTGGGCCGCGTACTGGCGGCAATTCGCGACGCCGAAAGCCGCGTGATGTTCATCGGCTACAACCCGCTGCACTACAAGCTCTTCATCTGGACGCTGTCTGCAGTGCTGTGTGGCCTGGCCGGTGCGCTGTACGTGCCGCAGGTGGGCATCATCAACCCGAGCGAAATGAGCCCGGCCAACTCCATCGAGATCGCCGTATGGGTGGCCGTGGGTGGGCGCGGTACGCTGATCGGTGCGGTGGTGGGCGCGGGCGTGGTGAACTTCGCCAAGACCTGGTTCACCGTGAGCTTCCCGGAATACTGGCCGTTTGTGCTGGGCTTCCTGTTCATTGCCGTCACGCTGTTCATGCCGCAGGGCATCGTCGGGCTGGTGCGCAAGCTCTTCAAGCGTGGCGAAAAGCCGGCCCCCACGCCGGCAGCGCCGGGCGCCAGCGGCTCGCCGCTCAAGGCGCACCCGGAAGAAGTCGAGCAAATAGGGCCGCAGGGCACCTCGGGCAACCACGTGGCAGCAAAAGGGGCATGAGCATGACGTCCACCAACACCTTTGTGCGCGAGAGCGATTCCGGCGCAGAAGCCCCGAGCCACCGCGGCGCCCCGTCCAGACACGTGGTCAAGCCGGGCGAGCTGGATCTGTCGCACAACGTCATCCTGTATCTGGAAGACATCACCGTGTCGTTCGACGGCTTCCGCGCGCTCAACAAGCTGTCGCTGGCCGTGGATGCCGGCGAGCTGCGCTGCATCATCGGCCCCAACGGCGCCGGCAAGACCACCATGATGGACGTCATCACCGGCAAGACGCGGCCCGACTCCGGCAAGGCCTACTTCGGCCAGACCATCGACCTCACCAAGATGACCGAGCCGCAGATCGCCCACATGGGCATCGGCCGCAAGTTCCAGAAGCCCACGGTGTTCGAGCAGCTCACGGTGTTCGAAAACCTCGAACTCGCCATGAAAACCGATAAGCGCGTGCGCCGCGCGCTGTTCGCCCGCCTGAGTGACGAGCAGCGCGACCGCATCGCCGACACGCTCAAGCGCATCCGCCTTAACGACGCCGCCGACCGCGTGGCCGGCCTGCTGTCGCACGGGCAAAAACAGTGGCTGGAAATCGGCATGCTGCTCATGCAGGAGCCCAAGCTGCTGCTGCTCGACGAGCCCGTGGCCGGCATGACCGACGACGAAACCGAACGCACCGCCGAGCTCTTCGTCAGCCTCGCGGGCCAGCACTCGCTGGTGGTGGTGGAGCACGACATGAGCTTCGTCGAAGCCCTTGGCGGCAAAGTCACCGTGCTGTGCGAAGGCTCGGTGCTGGCCGAAGGCCCGCTGTCGCAAGTGCAGGCGGATGAACGCGTGATCGAAGTCTATCTGGGCCGCTGACATGCTTGCCTGCCCCGCCTCGGTTGCAGCGATGGCGCCCCTCCGCCCCTCATCGCGAGAAGCGCAGCGCCAAAGCAATCTCGCAGCGCCCATTCGCGCAACCAACGCAACGTGTCGCAGCGCTGGTATCGAAAACCTCTCGGCGCTTTCCTCGGGAACCCTGAAATGCTGAAAGTCGAAAACCTTCACCAGTACTACGGCGGCAGCCACATCCTGCGCGGCCTGTCGTTTGAAGTGCCAGTGGGTAAAGTCACCACTTTGTTGGGCCGCAACGGCGTGGGCAAAACCACCTTGCTCAAAACGCTCATGGGCCTGGTGCCCTCGTCACAAGGCAGCATCAGCCTCAACGGCGCCGACATCACCAAGGCGCCGTCGCACAAGCGCGTGTCCGCCGGCATAGGCTACGTGCCGCAAGGCCGCGAAATCTTCCCCCGCCTCACGGTGGAAGAAAACCTGCTCATGGGCCTCGCTACCTGCCCCGGCAGCACCAAGATCCCGCAGCGCGTGTTCGACATGTTCCCGGTGCTCAAGCAGATGATGCACCGCCGCGGCGGCGACCTCTCCGGCGGCCAGCAACAGCAACTCGCCATCGGCCGCGCCCTGGCGTTCGGCCCCAAGCTGCTCATCCTGGATGAGCCCACCGAAGGCATCCAGCCCTCCATCATCAAGGACATCGGCAACGCCATCCGTACCCTCGCCGAATCCGGCGAAATGGCCATCCTGCTGGTCGAGCAGTACTACGACTTCGCGCGTGACCTGTCCGACCACTACCTGCTCATGGAGCGCGGCGAAATCGTCATGCGCGGGGCGGGTGAGGATATGGATGCGGATGGGGTGAGGGAGGAGTTGGCGGTGTAGGGGCGGCTCGAAGATATCCTGCAATGCGCACCCAGCCGGGCTGATTCATCAGCCCGGTTTTTCGTTTACGGCTTCACGTCGCTTCGGTGTCATACCTACCGCTGGCTGCTCCACCCTATGCCGAGACGCTTCCTCCCCCAAGTTCTGCCGCAAATAGAAAAATTTGATAGGTGCATTTACGCCTCAATTTGGTGCATTTCATCAACCAAGTAAAACCCGCTCTGGCAGCGGATTTCCGGCGCATTTCTCTCTCCGAATCGTCCGTTGCGCGAACATGGAATTTCGGTGCGGCTCCGTTCCTGATGCATTGACATCACCGTTTCCACTCCTAAACTGCCATGCCTATAGCCAATCTGATATGTCAGATTGGCTTAGAGTATTTCAACCTGGAGTGGAGACAAACGATGAAAACGACGCGTCCGGTCGCGATGGCAACCGGTGGAATGGTGGCATCCCCGCATTACTTTGCATCCCTTGCCGGCCTGCGCGTGCTGCAGGAGGGCGGCAGCGCGGTGGATGCGGCAATTGCTGTGAATGCCACGCTGGGTATCGTCTATCCGCACATGAGCGGCATGGGTGGGGACTCGTTCTGGCTGATTCACGATGCCAAGGAGAACAAGCAGCACGCGCTCAACGGCTCGGGGCGCGCAGTATCCGGTGCCACGCGCGAGCGTTATCGCAGCCTTGGCTTGAACGAGATTCCGCGCCGTGGACCGCACGCGGCAATCACCGTGCCGGCCACCGTGGATGCGTGGTGCAAGGCGCACGAGCGCTTCGGCCGTTTGCCGCTGCGGCAGTGTCTGGACCAGGCGATTGCGTATGCGCGTGATGGCTACCCGGTGTCGGCCGGGCAGGTGCGTTTCACGCGTGACACCGCGCAAGTGCTGGGCCGTTACGAGGCCACCAAGCGTGCTTTCATGCCTGACGACCGTGTGCCCGACATCGGCCAGATCATGCGCTTCCCCGGCATGGCTGAGACCATGGAAGCCATCGGCAAGCATGGCCGTGCCGGTTTCTATGAGGGCCCGGTGGCCGAGGAAATCCTGCGGGCCGTTACCGCCGCTGGCGGCGACTGGAAGGCCAGCGACCTGGTCGACTGCCAAAGCATCTGGAGCGAGCCCATTGCCACCACCTACCGTGGCTACACCTGCTACCAGCACCCGCCGAACAGTCAGGGCTTTGCGCACCTGATGATCCTGAACATTCTCGAAAACTTCGACGTCGCGGCGCTGAAGAACGACCGTGCGGCCTACATCCACTTGTTGGTGGAGGCTACCAAGCTGGCATTCCGTGACCGTGATCGCTACCTGACCGACCCGGATTTCTCAGACATTCCGCTCGAACGCCTGCTGTCCAAGCCTTATGCCGCCGAACTGGCGCGCGAAATCAGCTTCGAGCACACCATCGATCATGAACCCGAGCCGATGGGGCAAGACACAACCTGCACCGTAGTGGTGGACAAAGACGGCAACGCAGCATCGGTCATCCAGAGTCTGTACCACGAGTTCGGCTCGGGATTCGTCGCGGGCGACACCGGCATTTTGCTTACCAACCGCGGCTCATTCTTCTCGCTCGACGGCGACCACGTGAACAGCCTTGAGCCCGGCAAGCGCTGCTTCCATACCCTGATGCCCGGCATGCTCTTTCGCGAGGGCAAGCCCCAGCTGGTGTACGGAACGATGGGCGGCGAAGGCCAGCCGCAGACCAGCACTGCCATCGTCACGCGCTACGTCGACTTCAACCACGACGTGCAGACCACGGTCGACAACCCGCGCTGGCTGTACGGCCGTACGTGGGGCGACGCGACGCGCGCGCTGCGCGTGGAAAACCGCTTCGGTGAAGAGGTGTTCGCCTCGCTACGCGCGCGCGGCCATCAAGTCGAGATCACCGAAGAGTGGAGCGACTTCATGGGCCACGCCGCAGCCATCGAGATCGACCATCGCAACGGCGTGTTGTCCGGCGCCGCAGACCCGCGTGGTGAAGGCATCGCTGTCGGCTGGTAAGCCGGCGGGCGCACCTATCTGGAGAACATCATGGAAATGAACGTTTCATTGACCAACTGGATCATCGCCTTCCTGCCGCTGGCGCTGTTGCTGCTGCTCATGCTCGGCCGCAAGTGGGGTGCGGCGGAAGCCGGGCCGGTGTCGTGGCTGGCGGCCGTCGGCATGGCCATCTTCTTCTTTGATACGCCGATGGATGTGATCGGTTACGAGAGCGTGAAGGGCACGTGGAGTGCGGTGACCGTGCTGTACGTGGTGTGGGCGTCGATCCTGATCTACGAGGTCACGCACGAAGGCGG
This sequence comes from Pseudazoarcus sp. NS20, assembly GCF_059703745.1. Lineage (NCBI taxonomy): Bacteria > Pseudomonadati > Pseudomonadota > Betaproteobacteria > Rhodocyclales > Zoogloeaceae > Pseudazoarcus > Pseudazoarcus sp. NS20. Next base: position 354,430 of record NZ_BAAKIY010000001.1, on the reverse strand, counting down.
AGCCTTCGAGCCGCTGCGTCGCGGCATCACACGCATCATGCCGGACCCGTTGATTCAGGTGCTGGCCTTCGGTTGGGCGTTTGCGTCCTTCCTGCAGGGGGTGACGGGCTTCGGCGTGCCGATTGCCGTGTGTGCTCCGTTGCTGGTGGGCATCGGCGTGCGCCCGCTGTACGCGGTCATCATCCCGCTGATCGGTCACGCGTGGAACAACACCTTCGGTACGTTGGCAGTGGCATGGCTGGGCCTCAAGCAAGTCACCGAGATGGACGCCACCCTGGCCATGCAGACGGCGCTGTATGCCGCCATCTTCATCTGGGTGCTGAACCTGCTCGGCGGTTTCCTGGTGTGCTGGCTGTATGACCGCTGGCGCGGCATCCGCAACGGCCTGCCGGTGATCATCGTGATGTCCGGCCTGCAAGGTGGCCTCACGCTGGCGCTGTCGCAATGGAACGACACGCTCAATGGCTTCATCGCCTCGACCGTCGCCTTCATCGCCCTGTTTGCCCTCGCACGGTTGCCGCGTTACCGCGAGGCCAAACCGGCAGATAGCCACATCTTCGAGCAATCGGTGCGTGAAGGGCGCGGGGTCGGTTCTACGGCCTCGGTGGCTTCGGCAGCGCCGGGTGTGGCTCATGCAGAAGGGCGTGAGATGACGCTCAACCAGGCGTTCATTCCCTACTATGCCCTGCTGGTGGTGACCTTCGGCGTACTGTTGATCGCCCCCGTCAAAGCGGCGCTGGGCACCTTCTCTTTCGGGGTGAGTTTCCCCGCCACGGTCACCGGCATGGGCTTCGAGCGGGCGGCAACCACGCTTTCAATGGCGCCTTTCACGCACGCGGGTACGTTCCTGTTGTTGGCCGCGTTGATCGGCTATGCCGCTTTCGCCAGCATGGGCCGCATGGGGGATGGGGCCGTAGGGCGGATCGTCAGCAATACCATCGACAAGGCCATCCCCTCCACGATTGCGGTCATTGCGCTCATCGCAATGTCCAACATCATGGCCGGCTCGGGGGCTGTGGGCGTGTTGGCGGAAGGTGTCGCTGCGGCCACCGGCACCGGCTACGGCTTCCTGGCACCGCTGGTGGGCGGCCTGGGCTCGTTCATGACCACCTCAAACCTCGCCTCCAACCTGTTGTTCGGTACGTTCCAACTCTCCACCGCTGAGGCCACCGGCCTGATGAGCGCCGCCATTCTGGGCGCGCAAACGGCAGGCGCTGCCGCCGGCAACATGATTGCCCCGGGCAACGTGCTGCTCGGCACCACCACCGCTGGCATTCTCGGCCGTGAGGGCGAGGTGCTGCGAGTGACCATTCCGCTGTTCGTGATGGTGTCGCTGATCATCGGCATCGTCGTGCTGTTCGTCGCCTGAGGAGAACCGACATGACCAAGGAAACCATCTGGCTGATCATCGCGGGTGCCGCGGCCTTGCTGGCCGTGCCAATGATCTATATCGGGCTGCAGAACGGCGGAGAGGCGCTGGTGATGACTGGCTTCGTGCTCTTCACCGCAGGCATGCTGGTGACACCCATCATGAAGGTCTTGCGCCGCGACAACTGACCACGCTCACCGAAGCACTTGCAGTGTCCTTCGCGTGACTTTGCCCGCCTGATCCGTCAGGCGGGCTTTTTTGCCTGGCGCAGGGCTTCCACCGTTTTGTAGGTGTAGTCCTCGACATAGTCGATCAGCGCGTCCGAGGCCTCGCGCGCCTTGTCTTCCTTGCCCGAGGCCACGGCCCGCGCAATGGCCGCATGCAAGCGCGCCACCGTGCTCACGTCGCCGTAATGCTGAAAGTAGAGATACCAAAGCCGCCGCGTCTGCGCCTGCATGGGCGCCATGGCGGCAGAGGCGTATTCGTTGTCCGCCGTCTCGGCCAGCAGGCGGTTGAATGCGCTGTCCGAAACGATGAAGACCTTCTCGTCGTTCTCTTGCGCCGCCACATCAAAGCGCCCGGCCAGCTCCAGAAACTTTCGCCGCACATGCGGGCTGGCCAAGCGTGCCGAGCGCGACACCAGAATGCGCTCGATCTCGCGGCGCACCTCGATCAGCTTGAACTGCGCCGACACATCCACATCCGATACCACCACGCCCGAGCGCGGCTGAATGCGAATTGTGCGCTCATAAGCCAGGCGCTGCAGCGCCTCCCGCACCGGCGTGCGCCCGATGCCCAACTGCGCCGAAAGTTGCTGCTCCGACACGCGGCTGCCGGGCGGCAACTGCAGCGTCACGATCATCTCTTCCACGATCCTGTGCGCCGTCTGCGCCTGTGATTCGCCCTCATTGGCGTTGGCTTCGGTCAACAGAATTCTCCTTCGTGCGCGGCGCGGGTCATCGTGGAATGGGCGAACGCTACGATGCACCGGGAAGGCGGTCAAGCGGGAGAGTGCGCAATGCGTGCTTGATCTGCGGAGTACAGGATAACTCGCTCATAGGGCGTCGCTAGTCAGACCATCTGCGGGCCTTCAGACAGGCAGGCATCCACAAACTCGCTGAACTGCGCCTTGGCATTTTGTACGGGCCGCGAGCGCATGAGTTCACCTTTTGCATGCTTCCTTGAGGGTCTAAGAACTCCTGCCGATGCGGCCGAGTGTCTCAACGACAAGTGACGATGCGCTGACCGGAGTTGCTGCCGCTACCCGACGTATAGCGCTCGGTGCACACCTGCTGGGGCGGCTTGTAGGCGCTGCCACCGCCGCTGCCCGAGCCGACATAGCCGCCGGTGCTGTTGCGATGGTTGCTGCGCCTTCCGCTGACGTCGGCGTCGGAATAGGCGCTCTCGGGGATGGTGTAGTCCGTCGAGCGCTTTTGTTGTTGTGCTTGCTGCTGTTGCTGAGCCTGGGCTTGAGCCTGACGCTGCGCCTGTTCGTCATCGAGCGCTTTGTTGCGGTTGAACTTCTCGAGATTGGTGCAGGCGGTCTTGTCGCCCAGTTGGCAGCCCTTTTGGGCGTACGTGATGGCTTCGCCCCAGTTCTTTGCCACGCCCTTGTTGTAGGCGTGGATCGAGCAGGCGTGTCCATTGCCCTTGCTGCACGCGCTCTGCAGCTCGGCTGCGCTGGACTTGGATGTCACTTGCGATGCGACGGCTTGCCGGTAGCTCGCGTAGTTTTCAGCATTGGTGCAGCCAGCTTTGCTGCCCATCTGGCAGGCCTTCTCGGAGTACTTCAACGCCCCTTGATAGTCTTTCTTCTGGCCGAGCGAGATGGCGTAATTGGTGCAGCTTGCGGCCATGCCGCCATTGCATTCGTCCAGCCAGCGGTTACCGGTGGGTGCGGGCTTGTTGTCTTGCGCCATCACTGGATGCGCGCTCAGCAACACGAGTGCAGCCAAGGAAAGTATCGAGATCCGCATGTTCTTTGCCCTTGATCTATTCGCTTCTCGTGAAGCGGCGAAGAGGAAATTATTACTTCATGCTACGTGCTCGGCTCAAGCCCTTGGCGGCTCATTGGTGCTGCTTACGTGACATTGTTGCGGTGAAGTGGCAGTTCTTGAGATGAGCATGCGGCGGATTACAGGCGGTGAGGCGCTTACGGCAACTCCCTCACCCGCAAAAACACCGGAAACCGCGGCATCCCCTTGGGCGTGAGCTCGCGGTACCGATACGTCACCAGCGTGCCCACTGCTGGCGGCTCGCGGCGCTGGGCGTCGGTGAGGCCGCTGCCGAGGCGGAAGCGGCGGCCGTCGGCGGCTTCGACCAGCAGGGAGCCGGTCATGCCTTGCAGTCGGCCTTTGCCGGGGAGGTGGGCGACGACGCGGGCTTCGTCGTCGAGCCAGGGCGTGTATTTGAGCAGGGCGGTGTTGCGGCTGGCGGTCCAGTAGGCGTCGGCGTGGTGGAGCATCAGGCCTTCGCCCCCGCCCTTCACGACTTCGTCGAACCATTGCTGCAGTTCGGCGTGGTTGGCGACGCGGCGCTGTGCGGCGGCTTTGAGCCACGGGGCGTTACGGGTGGCGACGATGTGGCGGATGCGCTCGACGCGGGTGGTGAAGGTGCCGGGCGTGCCGGGCAAGTCGAACACCATGTAGCGCACGTCGTGCCAGGCGGGGTCGTCGGGCGCGTTGCGGCGCACGAGGCCGGAGAGGCGGTCGAAGGTGCCGCGGCCCATCCACAATTCGCCATCTAGCTTGCCGGGCGGCAGCGGGGCGGTGAACCACGCGGGCGCGGCGATGGTGCCGCCGCCGCGCAGGGTGAGGGTCTCGCCATTCCAGCGCGCACGCACGCCGTCGTACTTTTCGCTGACCCAGTACTGGCTGGGGTCGATGCCCTCGTGATAGCGGCCGGCGGGCATTGGCTTTAAGCCAGCCTCTGCCGATTCGCAGGCGACCAGCAGGGCAAGCCAGGCAAGCAGGGCGAAGCGCAGCGCGTGGCGAATGAACATGCAGGGGCTCCGGGAGGTGCGCGCCAAATGGTTGTAGCTTAAATCCATTTGGTATATGCCGCATGATTGATTTCAAGAGACTTGATTTTGGGGGGCTGGGTGGCCTTTGATGGGGCGATGGAGATGGGTGATCTGAGGCCGGTTGGCGGGGGTGGTGCCCGTGAGTCGGTACGCCATGGTCGCGAGCTTGAACCCATCGTCAATGAAGCTCATGATCGCCAGCTGTTGCTTCCCGTGGCATGGCCGGCATGCCTTTACGCTGGATGAATGAATCGAATCGCGTTGCCGCACAGGGCCGCACCAACGACATCCGGGCGTTTCGTACGGAGCTGAATCGTTTGCAGGCCGAGGGCGTGCTGGTTTTGCCGGCCGAGCAGCAGGCGGCGCTGCGGGCGCACCACGATGCGCTGCTGGCGGGCTACGTGGCGGACTTCGACGTGGATGCCGACATGCGCTCGCAGCAGTTGTCGTGGGGCATGCGCGTGGCGTCGCTGCTGGGCGCGCTGGCGTTTGCGGCCAGCGTGTTCTTCTTGTTCTACCGCTTCTGGGGTTTGCTGCCCGAGGTGGCGCAGGTGGCGATACTCGTTACGGCGTCGCTGGGCAGTTTTGCGCTGACGCTGTGGGTGGATGCGCGTGACCGCAGCGGCTACTTCACCAAGCTGGCGGCACTCGCCGCCTTTGCCTGCTTTGTGCTCAACACCGTGATGCTGGGGCAGATCTTCAACATCACGCCCAGCGACAAGGCGTTACTGCCGTGGGCGGCACTGGCGCTGTTGCTGGCCTACTGTTGCGACCTGCGCCTGATGCTGGCGGCTGGCCTGCTGTGCATCGTGGCCTATGTGGCAGCACGCGTGGGCACCTGGAGCGGGGTGTATTGGATTCACTTCGGCTACCGCCCGGAAAACTTCATTCCGCTGGCCTTTGCGCTGCTGGCCTTGCCGCAGTGGGTAAGCCACCACGGGCGCGAAACCTTCCCGCCCACGTATCGCCTGATGGGTATGTTGTCGCTGATGTTGCCGGTGCTGGTGCTGTCCAACTGGGGCGCCAGCAGTTACTTGCCGTGGTCGCCCGGCACGGTGGAGGCGGTGTATCAGATTGCCGGCTTCGCGCTCAGCGCCGGTGCCATCTGGCTGGGGCTGCGCATGCACTGGCCCGAGGTGGTGAACAGCGGCATCGTGTTCTTCGTGATCTTTCTGTACACCAAGCTTTTCGACTGGTGGTGGGATGTAATGCCCAAATACCTGTTTTTCCTGGTGCTGGGTTTGTTGTCTGTGCTGGCGCTGCTGGTGGTGAAACGCCTGCGCGGCGCGCAGAGCGCGGAGGGGGCGCAATGAAGCTGCCTTCTCGCAGAATCACCTTGCTGGCCGGGCTGGGCCTGGTCGTGCTGACCAACGCCGTGGCGCTGGGCGGCGTGTGGTGGAACCGCTCGGGCGAGCCTGATAGCGTGCTGGCACTGAGCCAGCGCGAGCTGCGCGTGGATAGCCGCCCCGGTGACGAAAACAGCGGCCTCGCGCTGGCGCTGGAGTGGCGCGCCGTGGGGTACGAAGACCCCGAGTGGGCCTACGATGCCTGGCGCTGGGCCGACGGTGGCACCACGCCAGCTTGGCTTGATCGGGCCAAGATGCAGGCGCTGGGCTTTGCCCCGCCACCCGAGCCGGGCGCCGCGCGTGCATCGCGCGATGACAGCCGCGAAGTGTTTCTGGTGCTGGAATTCGACGGCCCGGCTTACCAGGCGCACCGCGCACGCCTGGAGGCACAGGCCGAGCGCGAAATCGGCCTGCCGGCACTCGACCCCGACAACAAGGAATTCGCCCAGCGCGCAGCGCGGGCGCGGGAATACCTCAAGACCGAAGACCAGCGCAGCCGCCTGTTTGCCGTGGATGCGGGCCTCAAGCAGGCCGAGCTGCGCGCGAGCTACCCGGACCGCAACCGCTACGCCATCGTGCGCGCCGATATTGCGCCCATGGGCTACGTGCGTGACGTAAAGGGGCCGCACGGCTTCATCCGCCGCATGCATGTAGGCCTTGTGCATGTGCCGTTTGCCTACCGTGAGGTGTTCGAGTCGGCGGGCTATGTGTATCCCACCACGCCGGACAAGGTGCCAGCGTTTGCGGCCGAGATGGCCTTCGGCAAGCGGCTGGAGCCGTGGTTGCGCGCCGTGAAGGGCGCGGCGCCCGCCAAGTGAGCGAGAAGTATTTTGGCCACGGCGGGAGTGGGGCGGGCGAACGTGTTACAACAGTTGGCCCCGACGCCGGGGTTGCCCGGGCAGGCTGCGCGTCGGGGGGCTGCACGAAGGGAGTGCCCAACCACGCTTTATCGATGCGGTTCATCCGCGGGAGCAGCGCCATGACACAACAGCCCCAACTCTTTCATGCACGCATCGACGGTGAAATTGCCGCACTCGATGCGTCGATTGCCGACACTGCAAAGCCCGATCCGTCAAACTTGGAGCGCATGCAACTGCGCCGTCGTCGCCTGCTGGCTACCCGCGATCGCATCAATACCGGCCGGTTCGGCACCTGCTGCGAATGCGGCGTCGCGCTGGAGCCCGATCGACTCGCGCTGGACGTGACCGTGGTGTTCTGCGCGGATTGTCTGGCCGAGCGTTGAGACTTCGGGGCGTTTGCGCCCGGAAATGGTGCGCATGCTCCCGTATGGAATAGCTTTGCCCCGATTCGGGGCGTGAGAGCCGACTGAGGCGCAGAGTCGCGCCTCGAATGGTTTTCCGGTGCAATGAGTGCGTTTTTAAATTCATTTGATTTCATATGCTTGAATCATCCACGTGCCGTTCTGGCACGCCTCTGGCTAGTATTCGCGCATGAATGCGGTTTCACCCCCCTGCGAGCTCCTCTCCGCCGGCGCCGTGACCCATCCGGGTGCGGCCGGGTGGCGGGCCACGCTCGCCCTGGCGTTTGAACGCCGGGGTGGCCGCACCGTGCTGGTGCGCAACCGCCACTACGGCCCGCTGCGCATCCAGAAGCCGCTGTACCCGGAAGGCGACGGCGTTTGCCACGCCATCATGCTGCACCCGCCGGCCGGCATCGTCGGAGGTGATTCGCTGGACATCGCTGTCGAGGTCGGCCCCGACGCGCATGCGTTGCTGACCACGCCGGGCGCGGGCAAGTGGTATCGCAGCGGCGGGCGGGCGGCTGCCATGGCGCAGACCGTGCAGGTCGCTGCCGGCGGCATCTGTGAATGGCTGCCGCAGGAATCCATCGTGTTCGACGGCGCCGAAGGCAGTCTGAGCACGCGCATCGAACTTGAAACCGGCACGCGTTTCATCGGCGCCGAAATGACGTGCTTCGGCCGCACCGGCTCGGGCGAGCGCTTCACGCAGGGCCACTTCGGCACGCACACGCGCATCGTCATGGACGGCCGCCCGGTGTGGCTGGAGCGCGGCCATGTGCAAGGCGGCGGCGCGCTGCTCGATTCGCCGGTGGGGCTGGGCGGCCAGCCGGTGAGCGGCACGCTGTGGCTGATCGGCCCCGAGGTGGATGAAGCGCTGCGCGATGCCTGCCGCGAGATTGCTCCCGCGGTGGGCGACGGCGCGGTGACCTTGTTGCCCGGCGTGCTGGTGGCGCGCTGGATGGGCCCGGCCTGCGAGCCGGGGCGTGAATGGTTTGCGCGCCTGTGGGCGGCTGTGCGGCCGGTGCTGACCGGCCAGCCGGCGGCCACGCCGCGTATCTGGAACACCTGAACCGGGGCGCTGCCCCTGGAGGATCGAATGGAACTGACCCCCCGCGAGAAGGACAAGCTGCTGATCTTCACCGCCGGCCTGGTGGCCGAGCGGCGTTTGGCGCGTGGCGTGAAGCTGAACTACCCCGAGGCAGTGGCGCTGATCACCTGCGCCATCTTCGAGGGCGCACGCGACGGCCGCACGGTGGCCGATCTGATGCACTTCGGCACCACCATCCTGTCGCGCGATCAGGTCATGGACGGCGTGGCCGAGATGATTCCAGAGATTCAGGTGGAAGCCACCTTCCCGGACGGGACGAAGCTCGTCACCGTGCATAACCCCATAATTTAAGAGGGCGGCAGAGATGATCCCCGGTGAAATGAAAACGCTGGACGGCGACATCGAGCTCAACGCCGGCCGCGAGACGATCACGCTGAAAGTCACCAACACCGGCGACCGCCCGGTGCAGGTGGGCTCGCACTACCACTTTGCCGAAACCAACAAAGCGCTGGAGTTCGACCGCGCGGCCGCGAAGGGCTTCCGCCTGAACATCGCGGCCGGCACGGCGGTGCGCTTCGAGCCGGGCCAGTCGCGCACGGTGGAGCTGGTGGCGCTGGCGGGAGATCGCAAGGTGTATGGCTTTGCCGGCGACGTGATGGGGCCGCTGGGTGCGGCAAACCCGTCGCCCGCGAAAACCTCCAACGCCCGCATTTCGCGCCGCGCCTACGCCGAGATGTTCGGCCCCACCACCGGCGACCGCCTACGCCTGGGCGACACCGAGTTGTGGATCGAGGTGGAGAAGGATTTCACCATCTACGGTGACGAAGTGAAGTTCGGCGGCGGCAAGGTCATTCGCGACGGCATGGGCCAGAGCCAGCGCGTGGCGAGCGAAGTGGCCGACACCGTCATCACCAACGCGCTCATCGTGGATGCCGTGGTTGGCATCGTGAAGGCCGACGTCGGTCTGAAAGACGGCCGCATCTCGGCCATCGGCAAGGCCGGCAACCCGGACATTCAGCCCGGCGTGACCATTCCCGTGGGTGCCGGCACCGAAGTGATCGCGGGTGAGGGCATGATCCTCACCGCCGGCGGCATCGACAGCCACATCCACTGGATCTGCCCGCAGCAGATCGAAGAGGCGCTGATGAGTGGCGTCACCACCATGCTGGGCGGCGGCACCGGGCCGGCCACCGGCACGCTGGCCACCACCTGCACCTCGGGCCCGTGGTACATCCACCGCATGCTCGAAGCGGCCGAGGCCTTTCCGATGAACCTCGGCTTCTTTGGCAAGGGCAACGCCAGCCTGCCCGAGCCGTTGCGCGAGCAGGTCGAGGCCGGCGTGATCGGCCTCAAGCTGCACGAAGACTGGGGCACCACGCCGGCGGCCATCGATAACTGCCTGACGGTGGCCGACGAGATGGACATCCAGGTGGCCATCCACACCGACACGCTGAACGAATCGGGTTTCGTCGAAGCCACCATCGACGCCTTCAAGGGCCGCACCATCCACACCTTCCACACCGAAGGTGCCGGCGGGGGCCACGCGCCGGACATCATCAAGGCGGTGAGCCTGCCCAACGTGCTGCCGTCTTCCACCAACCCGACACGGCCCTACACGGTGAACACCATCGACGAGCACCTCGACATGCTCATGGTGTGCCACCACCTTGACCCCGCCATTGCCGAGGACGTGGCCTTTGCCGAGAGCCGCATCCGTCGCGAGACGATTGCCGCCGAAGACATCCTGCACGACACCGGCGTGTTCTCGATGATGTCGTCCGACTCGCAGGCCATGGGTCGCGTTGGCGAAGTCGTCACGCGCACCTGGCAGACCGCGCACAAGATGAAGCTGCAGCGCGGCGCGCTGGCCGAGGATGGCGAGCGCCCCGGCGCCGACAACTTCCGCATCAAGCGCTATATCGCCAAATACACCATCAACCCCGCCATCACGCACGGCATCGCCCACACCGTCGGCTCCATCGAGGTCGGCAAGCTGGCCGATCTGGTGCTGTGGCGCCCGGCCTTCTTCGGCACCAAGCCGAGCATGATCCTCAAAGGCGGCATGATCGCTGCGGCGGCCATGGGCGACCCGAACGCGTCGATTCCCACGCCGCAGCCGGTGCACTACCGCCCGATGTTCGGCAGCTACGGCAAGGCGCTGAAGACCTCGGTCACCTTCGTCTCGCAGGCCGCGCTGAACAACCCGGCCGTTGCTGCGCTGGGCCTGCAGAAGCCCTTGATTGCCGCCGGCGGCTGCCGCAAGGTGCAGAAGAGCGACATGGTGCACAACGGCGCCACGCCGCAGATCGACGTGGACCCGGAAACCTATGTGGTGCGCGCTGACGGCGAACTGCTCACCTGCGAGCCGGCCGAGGTGCTGCCGTTGGCGCAGCGTTACTACCTGTTCTGAGGCCCGAAGATGCAGACCCGTCACTGCGAGCGTAGCGAAGCAATCTCTTCACTGACGCAAAGGCGAGATTGCTTCGTCGCTGTGCTCCTCGCAATGACCGACTTTTGAAGGTGTTTTGATGTTGTTACTCGAATCGCTCTACGACGGCTCCGAGCCCGCCACCGAAAAGCTCGAACTCGACTTCGGCTACCGCACCAAGAGCCGCCTGCGCGCCAAGCTTGCCAGCGGCGAAGAGGTTGGCCTGTTCCTCGAGCGCGGCACCGTGCTGCGCGGCGGTCAGAAGCTCAAGGCCAAAGACGGCCGCATCGTCGAAGTCGTCTCGGCCCCCGAAGACCTGCTCGAAGCGCGCTGCGACGGCGCCTTCGCCCTGGCCCGCGCGGCCTACCATCTGGGCAACCGCCACGTGGCCGTGGAGATCGGCGACGGTTGGCTGCGCATCCAGGCCGACCACGTGCTCGAAGGCATGCTGGTGGGCCTTGGCGCCGACGTGCGTGCCGTTTCCGCCCCCTTCGAACCCGAGGCCGGCGCCTACGCCCACGGCCACCAGCACCCCGGTGACGGCAGCGGGGCGCGCATTCACATGATGAGTGCCTGAGTTGATGTTTGTGCGTGACCGCCTTCCGACGCTTCGCCTGGCCGGTGTTTGCCGGTCGGGTGGTCGCGCGTGGCCGCTGCGTGGGGGTGACTCGGCTTTGCCGATGCAAATCGGTGAGCATCGTTGTCGCGAGGGGGGCAGCAATCCATTGATCTTGCCGCATGTGCAAGTGGCCAACTCACTGGATTGCCGCGCTTCGCTCGCAATGACGGGTAAAAGTGGGCGTGCGGATGTGGCTCGTTGTGCCGCTAACGTCCCCAACACTAACGCTTCCGGCACCGGCACCGCAAACACCGTCATTGCGAGGAGCGCAGCGACGCGGCAATCTCGCAGCCTTTCCGGATGGCACGCGCGCCCAACCGTAGGGCGCAATAAGCGCAGCGCATTGCGCCGTATGGGCGTTCTCAACGCGAGTCGATTTGTCATGCCTCGACCGGCCGGGACTCGCCCCGGCGGGCGACTTCCTTTCTTGGTGCACGCCAAGAAAGGAAGCAAAGAAACGTGCCCCGCTGTCTCGCTGCCTTCGGCGGTGCCCTCGCTCCGGGTGGTTTCACCGGCCGGTCCTGAACTCGCTGCGCTCAAACAGCAGGACCGGACTGCCCCGGCGAAACCACCCTCCACTCGGCGAGCCAGAGGGGACGAGGGTGCCAGCCCAACCGTAGGGAGGGACACGCGCAGTGCATTGCGCTGTGTTGGCCGACCATCCGGCGGATTACGCTGCGCTAATCCGCCCTACAGGAATGGCACTGCCATTCTGGAGGGCCTCCCCCCTTCTGAGCCGCTGAGCGAAGGGCGCTCACGGCGGGGGTGTCCGGCCTTGCTGTTTGAGCGTAGCGAGTTTGCAAGGCCGGCCGCCGAGAGTGCTCGTAGCGAAGGAACCCCGAAGGGGCGGCGAGGAGGGTGCATTTCTTTGCCTACTTTCTTGTTGCACGACAAGAAAGTAGGTCGCCTGCCGGGGCGAAATCCCGGCCGGTCGAGGCACGTTGCGAGCCATCAAGCGTCGTGCGAGCGACACGAGCACAAGGAGCGCCGCTGATGCTCCCCCTCATCCGCCTTTTGCAACTCACCAGCCCGACCCTGCCGGTCGGCGCCTACACCTACTCGCAAGGTCTGGAGTGGGCCGTCGAGTGCGGCACGGTGAACAACGAAGCAGGTGCCGCAACGTGGATCGGTGACGCGCTGACGCATAATCTGGCGCGCTTCGAGGCGCCGCTGGCGGCCGCGCTGATGCAGGCCTGGGCGGACGGCGACGAGGCCCGTGTGGCCGAGCTCAATGCCGATTTCAACGCCAGCCGTGAAACCATGGAACTGCGCGCCGAGACCGTGCAGATGGGCTATTCGCTGGTGCGCCTGCTGGGCGATCTCGACGCCTTCGCGGCGTTGCCGGGCTGGCGTGAGCGGCTGCTGGCGGTGGATGAGCCGGCCTTCCCGACGGCCTGGACGGCTGCTGCGGCGGCGTGGCAGGTGCCGGTGGATCAGGCCATCGCCGCGTATCTGTGGGCATGGCTGGAGAATCAGGTGATGGCGGCGGTGAAAGCCGTGCCGCTGGGCCAAAGCGCCGGGCAGCGCCTGCTGAGCGGGCTGGGCGAACGGATTCCCGCTCTGGCGGAGGCGGCGATTGCGCTGCCCGAATGCGCATGGAGCAACTTCAACCCCGGCCTTGCCATTGCAAGCAGCCGGCATGAAACGCAATACACGAGGCTGTTCAGATCATGACTACACCTACCCAGGCACTGCGCGTCGGCATCGGCGGCCCGGTCGGCTCCGGCAAGACCGCGCTCACGCTGGCGCTGTGCTGCGCGTTGCGCGACAAGTACAACATTGCTGTCGTCACCAACGACATCTACACCGCGGAAGATGCCCAGTTTCTGGTGCGCAACGAGGCGCTGGCGGCCGACCGCATCATCGGCGTCGAGACCGGCGGCTGCCCGCACACGGCGATTCGCGAAGATGCGTCGATCAACCTCGAAGCGGTGGATCGTCTCAACCGCCGTTTTCCGGGGCTGGAGATCATCTTCGTCGAGTCGGGCGGCGACAACCTGGCGGCGACCTTTTCGCCCGAGCTCTCGGACCTGACGATCTACGTCATCGACGTGTCGGCCGGCGACAAAATCCCGCGCAAGGGCGGGCCCGGCATCACCAAGAGCGATCTGCTGGTGATCAACAAGATCGACCTCGCGCCGCTGGTGGGCGCCTCGCTGGAGGTGATGGACCGCGACGCGAAAAAGATGCGCGGCGAGCGCCCCTTCATCTTCTCCAACCAGAAAACCGGGCAGGGGCTGGCCGAGATCATCGACTTCATCGAGCGCCAGGGCCTGCTGGTGGCGCCTGGACATGTGTAGGTCGCGATGAGCGTAGCGAATTGCGACGCCAGCGCCCGAAACAACCCCTGCTGTCGCATTTCGCCTTCGGCTCAACGCGACCTACGAAGAAAAAACCGTATCAACCGACGAGGAACCCGACCATGAAACGACTCCTTTCCGCACTTCCGCTGGCGCTGTTCGCCGGCGCTGCGCTTGCTCACCCTGGCCACGGCGGTCACGAATCGGCCAGCTTCTTTTCCGGTATCGCCCACCCCGTGACGGGCCTGGATCACCTGCTTGCCATGCTGGCGGTCGGCCTGCTGGCCGCGCGCGAGAAGGGCACGGCGCGCTGGGTGCTGCCGCTGGTGTTCGTGGTGACGATGCTGGTCGGAGCCGGTCTGGGCGCGCTGGGCGTCGGGCTGCCGGCGGTGGAAGGCGGCATTGCGCTCTCGGTGCTGGTGCTGGGCCTGCTGGTCGCCTTCGTGGTGCGCCTGCCGCTGGCCGTCGCCGGGGGTCTGGTGGCAGCCTTTGCGCTGTTCCACGGCTATGCTCACTTCGCCGAGATGGGCCATGGCTCGCTGCTGACCTTCGCGATCGGCTTTGCGGTGGCCACCGCTGCGCTGCACGCCGCAGGCTACGCGCTGGCGCGCAACATGCCGGAAGACGGCAAGCCGGGCGTGGTGCGCCGTGCGCTGGGCGGCCTGATTGCAGTGGCCGGGGCGTTCTTCATGGCGGCCTGATTCACCGCTTCTGATCGGCAAAACAGGGCGTTGGCACTCGGCCAACGCCCTGTTTTCGCTTACAATCGCGCCTTCGTCCTGATCGAACCCATCCCATGTTTTCCGGAATCGTGGCCGCCCAAGGCCGTATCGTCGAACTCACCCCGCTCGCAGATGGCGTGCGTCTGGTGGTCGATGCCCCCGAGCTTGACCTGTCTGACGTCATCATCGGCGACAGCATCGCCAACAGCGGTGTATGCCTCACCGTGGTGGCTTTTGACGGCAGCCGCATGAGTTTCGACGTGTCGCGCGAGACGCTCAACTGCACCGTCGGGCTGGATGCCGTGGGCAACGAGGTCAATCTGGAAAAGGCGCTGCGTCTGGCCGACCGGCTGGGCGGCCATCTGGTGACCGGCCACGTCGATGGCGTGGGCGAGGTGCTGCGCTTCGAGCCTGTTGGCGAGAGCCACGAGCTGGTGATCCGCGCGCCGCAGGCGATTGCCGGCTACATTGCGCGCAAGGGTTCGGTGACCGTGAATGGTGTGAGCCTGACGGTGAACCGCGTGGATGGCGCCGACTTTTCGATCAACCTGATCCCGCACACCGTGGCGGTGACCAACCTCAAACACCTCAAGGCAGGCAGCCAAGTGAATCTGGAAATCGACCTGATCGCACGCTACGTCGAGCGCATGCAGGCCTGGCGCATGGAGACCTCGGCATGAGCGAACTCGCCCCCATCACCGAAATCATCGAAGACATCCGCCAGGGGCGCATGGTCATCCTCGTTGACGAGGAAGACCGCGAGAACGAAGGTGACGTGGTCATCGCGGCCGAGTTCATCACGCCCGAGACCATGAACTTCATGGTCAAGCACTGCCGTGGTCTGGTGTGCCTGACGCTGACCGATGAGCGCTGCCGCCAGCTCGGGCTGGAGCAGATGGTGCGCAACAACCGCACGCCGCACGGCACGGCCTTCACCGCCTCGATCGAAGCCGCCACCGGTGTGACCACCGGCATTTCGGCGCACGACCGCGCCCGCACCGTGCAGGCCGCCGTGGCGCGCGCCGCACGCCCCGACGACATCGTGCAGCCGGGCCACATCTTCCCGCTGCGCGCGCAGCCGGGCGGCGTGCTGATCCGCGCCGGCCACACCGAAGCCGGCTGCGATCTGGCCCAGCTCGCCGGGCTGGAGCCCGCCGCGGTGATCTGCGAGATCCTCAAAGACGACGGCACCATGGCGCGCCTGCCGGACCTCATTCCGTTCGCGCAGGAACATGGCCTGAAGATCGGCACCATCCGTGATCTGATCGAATACCGCGCCGCCAACGAATCGCTGGTCACCCGCGTGACCGAGAAGGAAGTGGTCACGCCGCAGGGCACGTTCCGTTTGTCGGCATTCGAAGACCGCACCTCGGGCGATGTGCATTTTGCGCTGACGCACGGCGAAATCCGCGCCGATCGTGACACGCTGGTGCGTGTGCACGAGCCGATCTCGGTGGTGGACTTTCTCGACCCGCAGAGCGGTCAGCACAGCTTCCCGATCAACGACGCCCTGCGCCGCATCGCCGCCGAGCCGGCCGGTGTGGTGGTGATGCTGTACCGCGCCCAGACCGGTCGCGATCTGCTGGCCGGCCTGCAGGGCGAGCAACGCCCGGCGGTGCGCTGGGATCCGCGCCTGTTCGGCGTGGGCGCGCAGATTCTGCGTGATCTGGGCGTGGGGCGCATGCGCCTGATGGCCAACCCGCAGAAAATCCCGAGCATGGCCGGTTTCGGCCTCGAAATTACCGGTTTCGTCGATCACGACTGAGCCGCCTCATACGGAAAGACCATGTCCCGCTTCCACAACATCCCCGAAACCGCAATCAACCTCGACGGCCAAGGTCTGCGCGTCGGCATCGTCATGAGCCGCTTCAACCAGGACGTGTGCGAAGGCCTGCTGTCTGCCTGCAGTGCCGAGCTGATCAAGCTTGGCGTCAAGTCGGAGCACATGCAGATCGTCACCGTGCCGGGCGCGCTCGAAATTCCGCTGGTGCTGCAGACCATGGCCAAGAGCGGCCGCTTCGATGCGCTGGTGGCGTTGGGCGCGGTGATTCGCGGCGAGACCTACCACTTCGAGATCGTGTCGAATGAAATGGCTGCCGGCATCAACCGTGTCGGCCTCGACACCGGCATGCCGATTGCCAACGGCGTGCTCACCACCGAAGACGACGATCAGGCGCTGGCGCGCATGCGCGATAAGGGCGAAGACTGCGCCCGTGCCGCCATCGAGATGGTGCGCTTGCTCAAGGGGCTGAAATGAGCGGCAAGGCAGCGCGTCGGCGCGCGCGCGAATTCGCGCTGCAAGGGGTGTATCAGTGGCTGCTGTCCGGCAACTCGGTCCCCATGATCGAAGATCACGTGTCGAGTGTGAGTGGTTTCGACAAGGCGGATTTCACGTTCTTCCGCCGCGTGCTGCGAGGCACGGTGGACGACGTGGCCGAGCTGCGCGAGGCCTTCGCCCCCTTCATTCACCGCGGTGTCGAAGAGCTGTCGCCGGTCGAACACGCGATTCTGCTGATCGCCACCTACGAGCTGAAGAACGACATCGAAACGCCTTACCGCGTGGTCATCAACGAAGCCATCGAAATGGCCAAGGAATACGGCGGCACCGATGGTCACCGCTTCGTGAACGGCGTGCTCGACCGTCTGGCGGCGCAGATCCGTTCCGTGGAAGTGGAGGCCGCGCGCAAGGCACGCGAAGGCTGACACGCCTTCGAGACTGGAGCACAACAAAAAGGCCCTGCCGGATGGCAGGGCCTTTTTGCTGATCGGTACGGCGAAATTACTTGCCGTTGACGGCGGACTTCAGCGAAGCGCCGGCCGAGAACTTCGGCACTTTGGAGGCAGCGATCTTGATGGTGGCGCCGGTCTGCGGGTTGCGGCCGGTGCGTGCAGCACGCGAGGACACTTCGAAGGAACCGAAGCCCGTGAAGGCCACTTTCTCGCCCTTCGCCACGCTCTCGGTGATCAGATCCAGCACGGCGGACAGGGTACGATCGGCCTGAGCGCGGGAAACTTCCAGACGGTCAGCCAGAGCTTCGACAAATTCACCTTTATTCATGCTTTTCCTCGATCAGAGTTTAAGTATTTAAAACCGTTATCCCGCCGGGATTCCGGCAATGCGCGGTGAGCCCCCGGTGAGGTTCGGAGTGGCCGTGAGACAGCCGTTACCGATTGAGCACCAGCGCCCCGCGCGCCTCCCTGCGAACCCAGCGCGGAGCTATCTCGCGCGACTGAAATTCAGGCAGGGACAGTCTGCACAAGGCGGTCACATCATACAAGCTCTTTTTTCGTAACAGCGCGGGTTTGCAGCCCGTTTGCGACAACCCGGAGGGCGCCGGGACGGGGCAGGCTTGCTACCATGCCGGCCTGACGAATTGAATCCTCGGGGTAGGTAATGTTGACTATTCGATCAAACGGTCTCGACTTCGCGTTGGAGCGTCGCGGCAGTGGCGAACCAGTGCTGTTTCTGGGAGGTACCGGTTGGGATCTGCGCGACCGTCCGAACCCGCTCGACGGGCCCCTGGCAAAGCGTTTCGAAGTGATCCTGTTCGACCAGCGCGGCATGGGCCAGACGGACAAGCCTGCGTGCGAATACAGCATGGCCGATTACGCCGCGGACGCTGCGGGCATTCTTGATGCGCTCGGGATCGAGTCGGCGCACGTGGTGGGTTTCTCGTTTGGCGGCATGGTGGCGCAGGAACTGGCGATTCGTCATCCAGCCAAGGTGCGCAAGCTGGTGCTGGCCGGGACGACCTCCGGCGGGGCAGGTGGCTCGTCGTATCCGATTCACGAATTCCTCGACCTCGATGCCGAAACCCGGGCACGGCGCGGGCTGGAAGTGATGGATACGCGCTTCACCCCCGAATGGCAGGTGGCCAACCCGAAGGAGGCCGCGCGCTTGATCCGCGAGCGCATGATTCTGGCCGCACGGCGCGCCGACGACGCGGCGCTGGAAGCGGGCAAGCGGCGTCAGCTGGCGGCACGTGCGCAGCACGATTGTTTCGACCGGCTCGACCGCATCGAAGCCCCCACCTTGGTGATTGCCGGCGAGCACGACGGCCAGGCGCCGGCGGAGCTCGCACGCAATCTTGCCGAGGGCATTCGTGATGCACGCTTTGTGGTGGTGCCGGGCGCTCACCACACGCTGTTGGGCGGGGGGCCGCAGGCCTACGAGGCGATGATCGCCTTTCTTGCGGAAGGCTAAGCGCGCGCCAGCCGCCAACGCGGCGCCTGTGGCACAGTAGCGCCAGCAACCGGAGCCCCCCAGATGCGTCCCGCACGTGCCCTCATCGACCTTGACGCCTTGCGTCACAACTACCGTTTGGCTCGCGGCCGTCATGGCGCGCACACCCTTGCTGTGATCAAGGCCAACGCCTATGGCCACGGTGCCGTGCAGTGCGCCCGCGCATTGGCCGACGCCGACAGCTTTGCAGTGGCTTTTCTCGATGAGGCGATGGTGCTGCGTGATGCCGGCATCACGCAGCCCATCGTGCTGCTCGAAGGGGTGTTCTCGGCTGACGAACTGCTGTGCGCGGCGGCTTTCGATCTGTGGCCGGTGGTGCATCACGCCGGGCAACTCGACATGTTCGACGAAGTGGACTTGCCCAAGCCCGTCGACGCGTGGCTGAAGATCAACAGCGGGATGAACCGTGCCGGTTTCGAGCCGGGCGAGGTGACCGCGGTGTGGCAGCGCCTGAAGGCGAGCGGCAAGGTGGGCAACATCACATTCATGACGCACCTGGCACGTGCCGACGAGCCCGATGTGATGACGACCTCGGCGCAGGTGAGCTGTTTCGAGGACGCGATAGCCGGCTTGCCGGGGCCGCGAAGCGTGTCCAATTCGGCGGGCATCCTCGCATGGCCGACGGCTCATGCGGATTGGGGGCGTGCCGGCATTCTGCTGTACGGCGCCGACCCGATGCCGGGCGCCCCGAACGATTTGCGTGCGGTGATGACGCTGGAAAGCGGCATCCTGTCCGTGCGCGAATTGCCTGCCGGCGCAGCGCTCGGCTACGGCGCGCGTTTCCGCGCGGAGGGGCCAATGCGTGTGGGACTGGTGGCGATGGGCTATGCCGACGGTTACCCGCGTAGCGCGCCGGATGGCACGCCCGTGGCGGTCGACGGGGTGATGACGCGCCTGGTCGGGCGCGTATCGATGGACATGCTGACGGTCGATCTCAGTGGCATTCCCCACGCCGGACCGGGCAGTCAGGTCGAGCTGTGGGGCGCGCAGGTGCCGGTCAATCGGGTGGCCGAAGGGGCCGGCACCATTGCCTACGAAGTGCTGTGCAACGTGAAGCGCGTGCGCTTCGAGTACGCCGGCTGAGGCTTACTCAGGCCAGCGCAGCACCATGTTGGCACCGCCGCGCGGCGACAGCCGCACGGTCTGCTCACGGGTGACCCCGTCGAGCTCTGCCTGTACACGGTACTCACCGGCCTTGGCTACATCCACTTGCGCTATCGGGCCGCACTGCTCGTGCTGGGCTACAGCCTGCGAGCCCTTGGGCTCGATGCGGGTGCGTACCCCCGAAACATAGCCACCTTGATCGGTGGAGAAGACGATGACCAGTGCGTGGGTGCTTTGCGCCTGGCGCATCGGGACGGACTCTTCCAGGCCGACGCCGCCACAGGTCAATACCACGGCCGGCTCCTGCGCGTTGGCAGACAGGCCAAGGCCCAACGAGAGGGCGGCGAGAGCGGTGAGCGAAAAGCGTTTCATGAGTGGTCTCCTTTGGGCTACCCCGCGTTTCATTCGCGGACGCGGTCAATGAGCAACTCTACTCCGGCTGCGCCGGGCGGGACACGCAGCGTCAGGCTTTCGATGTCGCCGGGTTGCGGCGCGGCGTCGCCTTTCATCGAGATGCGCGCTGCGATCACGACTTCTTCGGGCAGGGGGGCGTCACTCATGCGTTGAGCGTCGCTGAAGTCGAAAGTTGCAGGCAACGACGATGCGGGCAGCCGGATGGCCGCGAACGGCATGCCGCCCTCGGGCGCGCGAGCGAAGATGAAAACGGTCGCTTTTGCGGGCATTTCGCCATCCACAACGCCTTCTGCCAGCTTGACCGTGCCCTGGACAGTGAGCGGGCTGGCGGCCTCGGGTGCTGCGGGGGCTTCGAGCAACTCCATGCCCGCACGGCTACGCGCTTCGTTGATGCTGTTCACCACTGAGGTGTAAGCCGGATCGTCTTTCGGTACTTCGTCGAGAATGCGCTCCCAGTACGCTGAGGCAGTGGGGTAATCGCTGCGCTCGAAAGCGGCAGCGCCTGCCAGCGCGAGCGCCTTGAAATGGGTGGGCTCGAGCTCCAGTGAGCGTTCGATCAGGCGCAGGGGCTCGCCCTCGAAGTCACCTTGCTGCGCTGCCACCAGCAGATCGGCCCATTCCGTCAGCACTTCAGGCGTATCCGGTGCGCGATCACGCAGTCGTGCCCAGGTCTGGGCGGCTGTGTCCATGTCGCCGAGCATCATGTACGAGCGGGCGAGCATGACCCAGCCGGTGGCGTCGGAGGGGTCGTTGTCGAGCCGTTCGGCCAACTGGGCAACCAGCAAAGCGAACTGCTCGGGCGTGACATCTTGCGGATCGGGCTGTTGTGCGACATGGGTGGCGGGGTCGAGTGCGGCCGGCTCGCCGATGGCACCGTAGATGCCCATGGCGATCAACGGCACGGCCAACACCAGCCCCAGCGCCCAGGCTTTGGACGGGCGCTGATCGGTGCCGTCTTCGACCACCTGGCCTTCTTCCAGGGCGCGCTGTTCGATTTCGCTGCGTGTGCGCTCGAAGCTGGCGTCATCGATGCGTCCGGTGGCGTGTTCGGCCTTCAAGTCAGCCAGTTGCTCGCGCAGTACGCCGAGCGCGACTTCGGCCTGGGCGCGTCGGGCATGGTGCGCACGGCTGCGCGCGCCGCGACCCAGCAGGGGCGGCACGAGCAGCAGCAAGGCGCCGGCCACGAGCAGGGCGGACAGAAGGGTGAACTCGATCACGTACGGGACTCCGGGGGCGATTCAGGGGCGGATTCTTGGGGCTCGTCGCCGAGCAGCTTGCGCGCCTGGGCGCGCTCGGCTTCGGTTAACTCGGGTGCGCTGGCGTTGGCCGCGCGGCGGCGCAGCCGGAAAGCCAGCCAGGCAATACCGACGATGCCCAGCGTACCGGGACCGAGCCACAGCAGGAGGGTGCTGGCGCGGAAGGGAGGCGTGTACAGCACGAAGTCGCCGTAGCGGCTTACCAGAAAGTCGACGACTTCATCTTCGCTCTTGCCCGAAGCGAGCTGCTCGCGCACCTGGTTGCGCAGGTCGATGGCCAGCGGCGCGCGTGATGCGGCAATGGTCTCGTTCTGGCACACGAGGCAACGCAGCGTGCGCGACAGGTTGATGACGCGCGCCTCGAGCACTGGGTCGTCGGCCACCATCGTGGCTTCACCGGCCGCGAAGAGGCTGCCCGAGAGGACGAGGGCTGCGGCGGCGAGCAGTTTGCGCATGCGGTCAGCCGGCACGGGAGAGCTCCGCGATTTTCGGCAGCAGCACGTCGCGCAGCACGCCAGGGTGCAGCGGGCCGATGTGCTTGTAGCGAATCACGCCCTGCTTGTCGATGAGGAAGGTTTCCGGCGTGCCATACACGCCGTACTCGATGCCGATGCGTCCGTCAGCATCGACGACGTTGATGGCGTAGGGATTGCCACCGTCGCGCAGCCAGTCGATGGCGGCCTTGCGTTCGTCCTTGTAGTTCAGGCCGACGACCGGCACGATACCTTGACGGGCAAGCTGCACCAGCAGCGGATGCTCCTGACGGCAGGATACGCACCACGACGCCCATACATTGAGCAGAAACACCTGGCCGCGCATGTCAGTCAGGTTGAAGTTCTGCTCGGGGGTGTCGAGCTTGGGCGCGGTGAATTCGGGGGCGGGCTTGCCGACCAGCGGCGAGGGGATTTCGCTCGGATTGAGCGTCAGCCCGTAGGCGAGAAAGCCGGCAAGCAGCAGAAAGAGGCCCAGCGGAACAAGGAATTTCGTCTTCATCATGCGCCTGCCTGTGCTGCCACCGACGAGGGGTCTGCGGCGTCGCGCTCGGCGAGTTTGCGATAACGCCGGTCCATGGCGGCAAACAGCCCGCCCAGGATCATCAGGATGCAGCCCAGCCAGATCCAGCTGATGAACGGCCGGTAGTGCAGGCTGACGATCCACGCGCCGGATTCGACCTGATCGCCGAGCGACACATACACGTCGCGGAGCGGGCCGACGTCGATCGAGGCTTCGGTCATCGGCATGCCTTGCGCGCGGTACAGGCGTTTTTCGGGGGTCAGCGTGGCGATCATGCGGTCACCGCGGGTGACTTCGATGATGGCGCGGTCGGCGTCGTAGTTGGGGCCGTCATGCTCGAAGGCACCCTTGAAAGTGAAGGTGTAGCCGGCGAGTTGAGCCGTCTGGCCTTCGCGCATCTTGACGTCGAGATCCTGGTCGAGGCTGCCCACCATGGTCACGCCGATGATGAACACGCCGATGCCCAGGTGCGCCGTCCACATGCCCCACCACGCCGCCGGAATGCCACGCAGGCGGTGGCTTAGCGGTGTGCCGGGGCGTTCGCCCAAGCGGCGCTTGAGCAGCTGGATGCTGGTGAGCACCACCCAGGCGGCGAGTGACAGGCCCAGCACGGTGCGCCAGGTGACGTGATCGATGAATAGTGCCAGTGCGCCGCCGATCACCACGCTGGCCAGCGCGCTCAGCCACAGGATGCGACCGATGCGACCTTCGTCGTCGCCCTTCCAGCGCACGAATGGGCCGATCATCATGAGGATTACGACGGGCGTCATAAGCGGCACGAAGGTCATTTCGAAGTACGGCGGGCCGACCGAAATCTTGCCCATGTTGAGCGCGTCGAGGAACAGCGGATACAGCGTGCCCAGCAGCACCGCGCTGCACGCCACGGCCAGCAGCACGTTATTGCCCAGCAGTGCGGATTCGCGTGACACCAGCTCGAAACTCCCGCCGCCCGAGAGCTTGGGCGCACGCCATGCAAAGAGCACCAGCGACACGCCGATGACGAACACCAGCAGGCCGAGGATGTACAGGCCGCGTGCGGGGTCGGTGGCAAAGGCATGCACCGAGGTGATTACGCCCGAGCGCACGAGGAAGGTGCCCAGCAGCGACAGCGAGAAGGCGCTGATGGCGAGCAACACGGTCCAGCTGCGGAAGGCGCCGCGCTTTTCGGTCACGGCCAGCGAGTGGATCAGTGCGGTGGCGAGCAGCCACGGCATGAATGAAGCGTTTTCGACCGGGTCCCAGAACCACCAGCCGCCCCAGCCGAGTTCGTAATACGCCCAGCCTGAGCCGAGTGCGATGCCGGCGGTGAGGAACACCCAGGCGATGGTGGTCCACGGGCGTGACCAGCGCGCCCAGGCCACGTCGAGCCGGCCGGTGAGCAGCGCCGCAATGGCAAAGGCGAACGCCACCGACAGACCCACATAGCCCATGTAGAGCAGCGGCGGGTGAATGATCATGCCCGGATCCTGCAGCAGCGGATTCAGGTCACGGCCCTCTGCGGCGGCCGGCAGCAGGCGCTCGAAGGGGTTGGAGGTGAACAGCGTGAAGGAAACGAAGCCGGCACTGATCCAGCCCAGAACGCCGACCACGCGCGCCATGAAGGCTTCGGGAAGATGGCGGCTGAACAGCGTGACGGCCATCGTCCAGCCCGACAGTGACAGGGCCCACAGCAGCAGCGAGCCTTCGTGGTTGCCCCATACGCCGGTGATCTTGTAGATCAGCGGCGTGTCGGTGTGGGAGTTGCCGGCCGCGAGCCGAACCGAGAAATCACTCTGGATGAAGGCCCAGGTCAGACAGAGGTAAGCAATGACCAGAAAGATGAATTGCCCGTGTGCGGCCGGGCGGGCCACGCCCATCAGTGCGATGCGGTTGCGGTGGGCGCCGATCATCGGCACCGTAGCCTGCACCAGCGACAGCACCAGTGCGAGGATCAGGGCGAAGTGCCCCAGTTCGGCAATCATTGCTCGACGCTCTCCGCGGCCTTCTTGATCTGAGCCGCGTCAAGCGCGTATTGCGCCTCGACTGGCATGTAGTTTTCGTCGTGTTTGGCGAGCACCTCGGAGGCGCGGAACAAGCCGTCTTCTCCGATCGACCCCTGGACCACGGCGCCTTTGCCTTCCTGGAACAGGTCGGGCAGCGTGCCCCGGTAGGTCACGGGAATGGTCTGCGCCATGTCGGTGATGGCGAAGCTCACGGTCAGTCCATCCGCCTGGCGCAGGATGGAGCCCTCTTCGACCATGCCTCCGACGCGGAACGTGCGCCCATGGGGCGCTTTGCCTGCGGCGACATCGCTCGGTGTGTGGAAGAACACCATGTTTTCCTGAAAGGCGGTCAGGACGAGCGCAACCGCCCCGACCAGAAGGGATACGGCGCCGCCGAGCAGTAGCAGGCGCTTGCTGCGGGGTTTCATTGAACAGTCTCCTCGTTCGCGCCGGGCATCACTCGGCCCGGCGGTGCCGCGCGGCGCAGCTTGAGCAGCCGGCGCGCGGTGTCGCTACGACGGCGGAACAGCAGAAACAGTTCCAGCGCGATGAAAAATGCGGTTACACCGTAGCTGCCCCACACGAAAACGGCCGCGCCGCCCATGTCCCAGAACGCGCTCCATGACGCCCATTGCATCATTTGCCCCCCTGCGTTTCGAGTTCGGCCCCGACCCAGTCGGTGTGGCGCTCGCGCTCGAGGATGATCGGGCGCACGCGCCACAGGGCGGCGGCGATGGTGTAGGCCCACGCCGCGAAGGCCATGATCAGCATGCCGGTGAGCATGGTGGTGGCCATCGAGGGCGCGCGCGTCAGGCTCACCGACGCGCCCTGGTGCAGGGTGTTCCACCACTGCACCGAGAAATAGATGATCGGCACGTTCACCGCGCCGACCAGCGCGATGATGGCGCCGGCACGATCCGCCCGGCGTGAATCCTCGATGGCTTCGGTCAGTGCCATGTAGCCGAGGTACAGGAACAGCAGCAGCAACTGCGAGGTGAGGCGCGCATCCCATACCCAGTAGGTGCCCCAGGTGGGCTTGCCCCACAGGGCGCCGGTCCACAGCGCGAGAAAACAGAACAGCGCGCCGGTGGGCGCCAGTGCGCGCGCCATCATGAACGACAGTCGTGTGTTCATGACCAGTCCGACTGCTGACCAGAAGGCCATCAGCAGATACACCATCATCGACATCCATGCAGCGGGAACATGGATGAAGATCACCCGATAAACGTCGCCTTGCGTCGCGTCCGTGGGGGCGACGAAAAAGCCCACATACAGGCCGACTACTGTCAGCACAGCCGCGATGCCGGCGAACCACGGCGCCACCGTGCCGGCCACCGGGTAGAACACTTGCGGCGAGGCGAAGCGCATCAGGCTTTTGCCGCGCAGATCCTTGTTGTCGAGGTTACTCATTCCGGCCCCATCTTCATTCCACAGCAATCCTCAGTGCAGCCGCGCATGCGAACGGCGCCAGCGCAAGTGCGCCCAGCAGGCCCCCGCCGAGCAGCAACAGGTGGGCATTCGCGCCGACACCGCCGAGCAGCGCATCCACCGAGCCGGCGCCGAAGATCAGCACCGGCACGTAAAGCGGCAGCACCAGCAGCGCCAGCAACACGCCTCCACCACGAAGCCCGAGCGTGAGCGCCGCGCCGATGGCGCCGAGCAAGGCCAGAATCGGCGTGCCCAGTGCCAGCGACAGGGTCAGCACGCCGAGGGCCTCCTGCTCCACGTCGAACAGCAGCGCGAGCAGCGGCGCCACGATGACCAGCGGCAAGCCGGTGACGATCCAGTGCGCGACGATCTTGGCGCTGACCCACAGCGCGGCCGGCTCCGGTGAGAGCAGCAACTGCTCCAGCGTGCCGTCGGCGTGGTCCTGCGCGAACAGGCGGTGCAACGAAAGCAGCGTCGAGAGCAGGGCGGCCACCCACAGCACGCCAGGGCCGATGGCCCGCAGCTGGTTGGTTTCTGCCCCGACACCGAAGGGGAACAGGCACACCACCACCACAAAGAACGCAAGTGTAACAAGGACATCGGCCCGGCTGCGCCACGCCAGCATCAGATCGCGCCGCAGCACGGCAGTGAATGCGCCCGGACTGCTCACGCGGCTACCTCGGCAAGGTCGAGCACTGCGGGCGGGCGTGCAAACGGGGCGTCCTGATGGGTGGTCAGCACCACCACGCCACCGTTGCCGCAATGCGCTTCCAGCGTGGCGGCCAGATCCGCCACGGCGGCCACGTCGAGCGCCGTGAAGGGCTCGTCGAGCACCCACAGAGGGCGTTGCGCAGAGAGAAACAGACGGGCCAGCCCGACGCGGCGGCGTTGGCCTTGCGACAGTACCTTGGCCGGCAGGTCGAGTTGCGCGCCCAGGCCGATACGTGTGAGCGCATCCGTGCAGGCGGCTTCGCTGACGGCGTCGCCGACGGCAGCACAGGTGAAACGCAGGTTCTCGAGCGGCGTGAGCAGGTCGTTCAGGGCTGGTGCGTGGCCCAGGTAGAGCAGTTCGGTGTGAAAGTCGTCGCGCACGTGGCGGATGTCGTGGCCGCGCCAGCTGACGGCGCCGTATTCGGGCTGCGCCAGACCGCACAGGATGCGCAGCAGGCTGGTCTTGCCATAGCCATTGGGGCCGGCCACACGCAGCATGCTGCCGGCCTCGAGAGTGAGGCCGAGCCCTCTGAACAGCAGGCGGTCTCCCTTCAGACAGGCGAGATCAGTGGCGGCGAGCATGGGGCGCAATTGAACCATAGGCGCCCTGATTCAGGGGAAACTTACATGCCTTGTACTGCGCACGATGGGGCGGCTCAGGAGTCGGCACTGTCGAGCATGGCGCCGACGATGTCGGTCATGGTGACGATGCCGGCCAGCTCGTTGTCGGCCGTGACCAGAATGCGGCGGATGTCGAAGTTCACCATCATGCGCGCAGCGTGTTTGATGTCGAGCTCGCGCGAGATGGTCAGCGCCGGTTTGGCGCAGATGTCGTACACATTGAGCAGGTCGATGTCGCCCTCTTCGGCCACGATGGCCTTGAGGATGTTGTTGTACGTGATGATGCCGAAGGCGTCGTGTGGGTGGCGCTTGAGCACTACCAGCGCCTTGAGTTTCTTCTGCTTCATGACGCGCATGGCGTCACGGATGGTGGCCAGCGCGGAGATCGTGACGACCTCCTTCACCATGATGTCCTTGACCAGCATGTTTCCTCCTCGGGCCGTGGGCCTCAGATTTCGTCCTTGATCTTCTCTTCGAACAGCGTGATCTGGCCGGTGTCGATGCCGGCGATGTGCTCCAACGGAATGGTGAACAGCACGCCGTTGCTGGTGGTCTTGAGGTTCAGCTCGCGCGTGATGTTCTTCATTACGGTGAGCGACAGTTTTTTCTCCAGCACGAACAGCAGCACCGATTGGCCACCCTCATAGGTCAGGCCCAGAAAGGTTTTCTTTTCCTGTGCGCCGATGCCGCGCGCAGAGAGGATGGTGACCCCCCCGGCGCCGGATGCCTTGGCCACGTCGATGGCCTGTTCCTCGAGCTCTTCCGCGAGGATTGCGACGAGTGCCGAAAACTTCACGATTCCCCTCCTTCCTGAGTGCGGACGATGCGCTCCGCGATGATTGAGTACAGCATCACCGTCACCACCGGCACGATGGTGGCGAAGGCGACCAGACCAAAGCCGTCGATGAGCGTGCTGCGCCCGTCGATCTGCGAGGCCAGCCCCATGCCCAGCGCGGTCACCAGCGGCACGTTCACCGCCGTACTTCCGGCGCCCCCTACATCGTAGGACAGTGCCACGATGTACTTGGGCGCGAGCAGCGTGGTGAGGATCAGCAAGGCCACCACGCCGATGAAATACAGGTGAAAGTCGTCGCCGACGATGATGCGGTGCGCGCCCACGGTGATGCCCAGCGCCACGCCGGTGGCGGCGATGAGCCGCACGTGCGTGGCTTTCAGGCGGCCGCGTGCGGCGCTCTCGGCCTGTTCGCCGATGGCGATCAGCGCTGGTTCGGCCAGTGTGGCGGCCAAGCCGGTGGCAAATGCGAACAGGTACACGAACAGCATGGTGTCGAAGCCGGCAAGCTGCACGGCCATGCGGTCTCCGATGGGAAACAGCCCGAGCTTGAGCCCGACCACGAAGGCGTACAGGCCCGCCACGACCATCACGAAGCCCGCCATGGCGCGCTTCACGTGGGTGATGTGGCGCTGGATGACGAGGTACTGGAAGCCGACGATCACCGCCACGATGGGCAGCACGTCGAGAAACATGCGAGCGATCTCGAAGGCCACGGTGAGGATCGGGCTGTCCTCGGCGCCGGAGGCCGCCTGTGCGATCACGGCCGTCGACACCTGCGCGGCGCTGTCGGCAAAGCTGTAGACGTAAATGCCATAGAGCTGCACGGCGACCATCGGCATCAGCACTACCATGCCGAGCAGGCCGAAGCCATGCATCAGCGCGTTGCGGCCACGCAGCGAAGCGGCCAGGCCGACGCCCAGCGACACGATCAGCGGGGCGGTGATGACGTTGGTGGTGACGCCGCCCGAGTCATAGCCCAGGCCGATGATCTCGGGCGGCGCGAAGAAGGTCACCGTTACCACCGCAAGGTAGCCGACGATCATGTACATGTGCACGTTGTGTCCGAGCAGGGTGCGCATCACCCCCAGCGCCACCACCGCGCCCACCGAAGTGGCGACGAGCACACGCAGCGTGAGCGCGTGGATGCGCCCGCCCGAAACGTCCTGCGCCTGCTGTGCCACGGCGATCAGCGCCGGCTCGGCGATCACCGCCGCAAAGCCCAGGCAGAAACCGAAGCAGATCAGCAGTGGCAGCGAGCCCTTGCGTGCGAACTCGTTGGAGAGATTGCGCGCTACCGGGAAGATGCTCAGCTCCAGCCCCTGCAGGAACAGCGCCAGACCGAACACAACCAGCACCATGCCGAAGGCGATCTCGGGCAGGCCGTCGGGAATTTCCTGGATGACCGCGAGCTGGAAGAACGCCACGACCGCCACGATGGGCAGCAGATTGCGCAGTGAATCGCGGATCTGGGCGATGAGTTCGTTCACGTCGTAGAGCGGGTGGCTGAGGCGGTGGTCATGCGAACGTGCCCATGAAGATGGCCGGCCTGGGGATCGAAACAGATGCGTGAAGGATCATACACGCGCCATGTTGGCCGCTATTGACATGCATCAACCGGGGCGCCCGGTTACCATGCGGCTTCCTGCATATGCTCGGAGTAAGCCATGGGAATCGAAGTGGGCGGAATCCTCGGCCTGATCTGGCTGATCGTCGTCATCTGGGCCATCGTCAAGGTGGCAAAAAGCAGCGCCGGGCCGTTGCCCAAGCTGCTTTGGATCCTGATCCTGCTGTTCATGCCGTTGTTGGGCTTTATTCTTTGGCTGTTGCTTGGGCCCAAGGGCAATTAGTTCGCGTTGCGGGCGGTGCCCGCAACGCCATCATCATGGATAATCGGGAATGGCATGCCATTCTCGTATCGAGCTCGTTTTAAATGACGCAAACCTTGCCCCCTGACGACCCCGCCGTGGCGGATGGGTCGGATACGCCTGCGGCGTACACCTTTGCCGACATGTATCTCCAGCCGGGTGATCGGCTGCAGATACATTGCCCGACTCATCCCGATAAAGCGCGACACATCTCGCGGGTGGTGGGCTATGTGCCAGGGTCGAGCTTGATCGTCACCGTGCCTGCGCCGCGTGGCGTGCGTGCCGAGTTCATCGAAAACGAAGTCGTCGTCGTGCAGGCTTTTTCGCGCAACTGTGCATTTGCCTTCAAATGCACGGTGCTCAACGTGTGTAGGCGTCCGCTCGACTACATGCATCTGACCTTCCCCGACCGCATCGACGGCAGCATCATCCGCAAATCCACGCGGGTGCGCGTGGCGATCGATGCCGTCGCCAGTACTGCCGACGGTGAAGCAGCCGCGGTGCGGCTTGGCAACATCAGCGCCACCGGTGCCTTGTTGATCGGGCAATCCGATCTCGGGCAAGTGGGCGACAGCGTGCGCGTGGCCTTCAAGGTCGAGCTGCACGACGTGATCAGCGAAATCGCCACCGACGCATCGATCCTCAACGTCTGCGGCGACGAAGACGTCTTGCAGTACGGTGTCGAGTTTCGCGACCTTCCTGCGCACGAGCGCATGATTCTGCGCAGCCTGATTTACCAGCAAATGATAGAAAATCCACGAACCATCACCTGAATTCGCTTCCTCTGCCCTTTCAAGCCAGCCATGCAGCGATAAACTGACATGGCAATCTATAGGTGCGGGAGGCTCTTGTGGCGCACGGTGGAGGCAGGTTCTGGCGGTACGTAAGGCATTCGGCCCTGGCCAGTCTGCTATGTCTGCCATTGTTCGCACTCTCCGCGGATGTGCTCCGTGTGCTGGCGTGGCCGGGGTACGCCGACCCGGACGTGGTCGCCGCGTTCGAGAAGCGTCACGGCGTGCGCGTGGAGATCAGCTTCATCGATTCCGACGACGCGTTGTGGCAACGCATCGCGTTGGATGAGGGCGCATCTTTCGATGTGTTTGCGGTCAATACCGCCGAATTGCAGCGTTATCTTGCGCGTGACCTCGTCGCACCGATCAACCTGGATGCCGTGCCCGCGCGGGCTCGGCAGCTTCCGGCCTTTCGCGATCTCGACGCCTTGCCCGGTGTAATGTGGCAGGGCCGGCCACATGCCGTGCCGTATGCCTGGTCGGCGATGGGTTTGATCTACGATCGCAAGCAGATCACCGAATCGCCCGACAGCATTGCCGCGCTGTGGGACGCGCGTTGGCGCGGCAAGGTGCTCGCATACAACGGCGGTTCCCATAATTTCGTGCTGGCTGCGCAGATGCTCGACGTGCCCGATCCGTTTGCGCTGCAAGAGGGCGATTGGGCCTCGGCCGCGGCCATCTTGATCGACCTGCGACGCAACGTGCTGAGCTTCTACACCTTGCCGGACGATTCGGTCGAGCGTTTCATGCGCCACGGGGCCGCGTTGATGTTTGCCAACTACGGCACGCAGCAACTGCACATGTTGCGCGAGGCGGGTGCCGATGTCGGCTACGTGCTGCCGCGCGAAGGGGCGCTGGCCTGGCTGGACTGCTGGGTGGTGACGCGGGCGGCGCAACAGCCGGCGTTGGCGCATGCCTGGATCGAGCACATGCTTGGGCAGCAGGCTTCGGATGCGCTGACCACGCGCCACGGGCTGGCCAACACCGTCATGCATGCCGCCGAGGCGACTGACGAGGCGCGGCTGCTGTGGCTACGCCCGGTCGAGGATGTCGAACGCCGTACCCGCCTCTGGCGCAAGGTAATGTCGGGCGACCGTCTTGAGCGGGTGTTGCAGCCATGAGACTTGGTATCGCGCACAAGCTCGCCATATTGCTGGCGGTGGTCGGTGTGGTGGCCGCCGGAGTCACCGGCTATTACGGCTATATCGAAAGTCGCGCGGCAATGGTCGCGGCGGCCGAGAGCCAGTTGCTCAATACCACGCATCTGATTGCGCGACGCGTGGCGCTTTCGCGCGAGGAAATCAGCCGCACTTTGCTCGTCATGGCCAATCAGCCGGCCGTGCGCGCCGCCTTGCGCGGCGATGCCGTGGCGCTCGACCAGGTGGCGGAGTTCTACCGTTTGCTGATGCAGGCCAACCCGGCCTACTTCCAGCTGCGGCTGATCAGTGCGGCAGAGCATGGCTTGGAGAGAGTCCGCGTCGAGCGCAGCGACGTTGGCGTGCGCCGCATCGAGGGCGACGCCCTGCGTGAGAAAGGCCATCATCCTTACGTGTACGAGACGCTGCGATTGCCCGCCGGTCACACATGGCTGTCACGCATCACCACGCATCAGGAAGAGGGTTCGGTCATGCAGGCCGGGCAGCCGGTCGCCGTGCTGGCCATTCCGGTGATGGACCGCGCGGGGGCTGCACTTGGCGTGGTGGTCCTGAACATCGACCTGAAAGGCTTGTTTACGCTGCTTTCGGCAGACCTGCCGGGGCATTTTCGCCTGTACTTCGCCAACCACCGCGGCGATTACCTGATCCACCCAGATGCTGCCCGTAGCTTCGGCTTCGAGCGCGGCCGGCGTTACTTGGTGCAAGATGAATTTCCCGAGACCAAAGCGCTGTTCCGATCCGGCGCGGGAGCCGGCGACCTGGTGACCGAAGCGCGCACCGGTGAGCATGCCGAAAAGCCCTTGCTGGTGGCATTTCTGCGGCGGCAAGTCATCAATATTTCGAGCGACGAGTCGAGCTTCACGCTGGGCGTCTCGATGCCGTATTCCGCAGCGACGGGGCAGGCCGATCACCTCGCAGCGGTGGTGCTGCGACTGGTGCTGGCTCTATGTCTGGCCTGCGTGCTGGTGGCGATCGTCATGGCGCGCGCCGTGACGCGTCCGATCAAGATGCTTCAGCGCGCGTTAGCCCCGTTTGATAACGGGCGACGCCAAGTCCAGTTGCCCGTCGAGCGGCAGGACGAAATCGGTGAACTGGCGCGTCGTTTCGAGCGCCAGCGGCTGGAGATCACCGGCCAGTTCGAGGAGCTGGAGCGAAGTCGCAGCGAA
Source organism: Pseudazoarcus sp. NS20 (assembly GCF_059703745.1). Lineage (NCBI taxonomy): Bacteria > Pseudomonadati > Pseudomonadota > Betaproteobacteria > Rhodocyclales > Zoogloeaceae > Pseudazoarcus > Pseudazoarcus sp. NS20. Next base: position 321,767 of record NZ_BAAKIY010000001.1, on the reverse strand, counting down.
TTGGCGCATCTTGCCAGTCATGACCCCCTGACCGGCTTGCCCAATCGCTCGTTGTTCGCCGACCGGGTAGCACAGGAAATTTCCGCCGCAAGGCGCTCGGGCGACCGCCTCGGCTTGTTCTTCATCGATCTGGATCACTTCAAGCCCATCAACGATCAGCTCGGCCATGAGGCCGGGGACATATTGCTGCAGGACGTGGCCCGCCGCCTCACGGCCTGCGTGCGTGAGTCCGATACGGTGGCGCGTCTGGGCGGTGACGAGTTCGTGGTGTTGCTGCGCGAAGTGCAGCAGCCCGAAGATGCCGCCGCCGTGGCCGACAAGATCCGTGAGGCGCTGCGCGAGCCCTTTGATCTTGGTGGGCATGCTGCCACTATCACGGCCTCCATCGGCATCGCCCTGTTTCCTGACCATGGGGAAGAGGTGGATGCCTTGTCCCGCCACGCCGATCGAGCCATGTATCAGGCCAAAGAGGCCGGTCGGGACACCGTTGCATTTGCCAAGGCGTAGGTTCTGCATGATCAATCGAGTTTCTGTTCCGCTTTGGCGCGGCGTGTCGGCTTGTCCAGACCGCCGAGAGAGGGGCTGATGGGCAAACGCAACGCCATCAGCACGACCACCTGCCCCTGCGGCCGAGCCTTGTCGCTTGCGCAGTGCTGCGGTCGCTATCACGCCGGTGAGCCCGCTCCCGATGCCGAAGCGTTGATGCGTTCGCGCTACAGCGCTTTTGCGCTGGGACGGGAGGACTATCTGCTGGCGACCTGGCATGCCGACACGCGCCCGCCCTCGCTGGAGCTTGATGCCGGGCCCAAAGCGGTGTGGATCGGTCTCGAGGTCAAGCGACACGCGGTGACTGGTGAGCATGCTGCCGAGGTGGAATTCGTGGCTCGATGCCGTGTTGGCGGCCGCGCTCAGCGCATGCACGAGACCAGTCGATTCGTGCAAGAAGGCGGGCGCTGGTTCTACGTTGATGGCGATCAGCACTCGGGATGAATTAGTTCACCCTGCATAGTGGATAACCCTCTGGCTTACAGGGTTGCCGATACAGTATGCTGACCGGATTGTCGGGGTCTTTGAGCGAACGCACGTCGAGAGAGCGGAGGACATGGCGCAGCTGCTGACCATACGAGCCGGGCGGCACGGAGCGAGCTCTGCGCATGCTGCCGCAAGGCTGCCGGAGGGGTGATCACGTGCGTGTGATTCCGCGCTTCGCGCCTGCCACCATCGCCATGCTCTACGCCGCGTTCGCGGTGTTGTGGATCGTTGCCTCGGGCACCGTGCTCGAAATCGCCGTCGCCGATCCGGTTTTGCACAGCCGCCTCGAGATCGCCAAGGGCATTGCCTTCGTCATGTTCAGCAGCGCTTTGCTGTATGGCCTGATCCGTTCTCGGCGAGAGGTGGTGGAGGGTGCCGTCGAGGGCGCTCTGGATGACCCCGCCATCACTGACCCCGGTCAGTTGGCGATCACCCTCGTGTTGATCGCGCTGGCTGTGCCGCTGCTCAGTTTTGCGGTGTTTTCCCTCAATGCCCGGCAGGCCGAACAGGATACGACTGACAGCTTGCAGGCGATTGCCGGCTCGACGGCCCAGCAGATCGAGGGCTGGCTGGCCGAGCGGCATGGCGATGCTGCGACGCTGGCGGCCAGTCGCGGCTTCATTCGACAAGTCATCGAATTGCAGCGCGACGGTGCTTCGCCCGAGCGCGAGGCCGTCATCGAGCGTCTGGCCGCGCTGCAGAAGGTCTTCGCCTACGACGCGGTGGCGGTGCTGGATGCGGCCGGCAGGCCGATGGTTGCGGCGGGGAAGTCCTTCGAGCTGGATGGCCGTTACCGCGAATTGATCTCCGCGGCCATGCAGGCCCGCAGGCCGATCATGGGCGACGTGCACCGCGACGCTGAAGGCTTGCATCTGTCATTCGCTGTGCCGTTGCACGCAGAACGTACCGGGGAACCTGTGGGGACGGTGATTTTGCGTTCCGATCCCGGCCATTTCCTGTTTCCGCTGATTCGTTCCTGGCCCCTGCCGGGCGTATCCGGCGAGGCCTTGCTGGTGCGTGCCGAGGGCGAGTTCGTGCTGTTCCTCAACCCTCTGCGCCATGGCGATGCCGAGGCCATGTCTCTGCGCCTTTCACTGGATGATCCGCAGCGCGCTGCCTCAGCGGCGTTGGCGGCGGAGGCAGCGGGCACCGTGATCGGTACGGACTATCGAGGCAAAAGCGTGATGGCGGCCTGGAGTCCGGTGAATGGCACGGGCTGGCGCGTGATTGCCAAGATCGACAGCGATGAGGCCTTGCGCCCGGCCTGGGTCACAGCGTGGTGGACGGCTGGCGTGGCCTTGCTCGGCGTGATCTTCGTCATACTTGTGGTGGTGCAGATGTTCCGCCAACAGCGTGCCACCCAGCGCATGCAACTGGCGTTGCAGGCCGACCGCCTGCTGAAGCACTTCTACGATCTGCCGTTCGTGGGCATGGCCATTACATCGGCCGGCAGTCAGCGCTGGCTGCGCTTCAACGACCATCTGTGTGCGATGTTCGGCTACAGCACCGCCGAGCTGGCGCGCCACAACTGGGACAGCCTTGGCCTGCCTGAAGATGCAGAGCGTGGTCAGAGCGAATTCGCCTGCATGCGGCGTGGTGAGCTGGACAGCTTTGCGTTTGAAAAGCGCTTCGTGCGCAAGGACGGCAGCGTCTTCATCGGCAGTCTCGACGTCAAGGCCGTGCGCAAGCCCGACGGGGCGCTCGACCACATCGTCACCACCATCGAAGACGTGACCGAAAGCCGGCATGCTGAAGAGGCGCTGCGCGAAAGTGAAGAGCGTTTCCGGGTGCTGTTGCAGAACGTGCCCTCGGTGGCCGTGCAGGGCTATGCAATGGATGGCACCACGCGCTACTGGAACCGTGCCTCGGAAAAACTGTACGGCTACAGCGCCGAAGAGGCGATAGGGAAAAGCCTTTTCGATCTGATCATTCCTCCCGAGGCGGCCGGTGAAGTGCGGGAGGCCATGCGCCGCATGGGGCAAACCGGCGAAGTCATTCCGGCGGGCGAGTTGTCGCTGATGCGCAAGGACGGCTCGCGGGTGACGGTATTTTCGTCACACGCCGCGGTGCGCATGCCGGGGCGCGAGGTCGAGTTGTTCTGCATCGATGTCGACCTGAGCGAGCGCAAACAGGCCGAAGAGGCACTGAGAGCCAGCGAAGCCGAATTCCGCACGCTGGCCGAGGCCACGCCGCAAATCGTCTGGGTGACCTTGCCCGACGGCCAGCACATCTATTTCAACCGCCACTGGATGGCCTTCACCGGGCTCACGCTGGAGCAAAGCATGGGCTTCGGCTGGAACGGGCAGTTTCATCCGGCGGATCGCGAGCGTGCCGCCCGGCAGTGGCAGCAGGCCATCGAAACCGGTGAGCCGTACGAGATCGAATACCGCCTGCGTCGCCACGACGGGGTGTATCACTGGATGCTCGGGAGGGCCTTGCCGCTGCGCGACGAGACCGGCAAGACCATCAAATGGTTCGGCACGTGCACTGACATCGACGACCTCAAACGCACGGTCGAACGTCTGGACACCGCTCAGCGCATCGGCCACATCGGCGATTGGGAATACGATCTGGCCAAGGGCTCGTTCTATTGGTCGCCGCAGGTGTTCGATATCTTCGGGCGTGATCCCGCGCTCGGGCCACCGCGTGATCTGGCCGAGAACGACGCGTTGTACGACGAAGCCAGCCGGGCGATGCTGGCCACTGCGTTTGCCCATGCGCAGGAGACCGGTCAGGCGCAGGATTGCGAACTGCAATTCACCCACCCCGACGGCGAGGGGCGTTTCGTCAAGGTAGTGGCCGTACCGCACCGCAATGAACTCGAGCAACCCATCAGCATGCTCGGCACGGTGCAGGACATCACCGCCCAGAAGCGCGATGAACTGGCGCTCAGCGCACGCGCGAGACAGCAAGTGCTGGTGGCGACGCTGGGCCGTCTGGCCCTGTCGGATAGCGAACTCGACGAGGTTTTTCAGGCCGCGGCTTCGGCCGTTGCCGAGGGGCTGGGCGTGGAATTCGGGCGCCTGCTCCTGGCGGCCGAAGACGAAGCCTTCGAGGTGCGCGCCGGCGTTGGATGGGCTCCCGAGTGGCTGGGGCGCCATGTGCAAGCGGGCATGGGCTGCACGCATGCCAGTTTCGTGGTGGCGGCGCAGGGGCCGGTGATCATCGACGACTTCCGGCAGGAGGGGCGGTTTGCCGAGTCGGGCATGCTGGCAATGCACGGCATCGTCAGCGGCATCGATTCGCCGATTGGACGCCCGGACAAGCCGCTGGGCATCCTCAGCGCGTACTCGCGTTCCAGCGAGCGCTTTTCGCAGGACGACATCAGCTTCGTGCAGAGCATTGCCAATACGCTCAACACCGCGATCGAGCGTGCGCGCGCCAACGAGCGCCTCACCTACATGGTGCAGCACGACGCGCTCACCGGCCTGCCCAACCGCCTCTTGCTGACCGACCGCCTGAACATGGCGTTGGCACAGGCAGAGCGCAGCGGCAAGCGCCTCGCGCTGATGTTCATGGACCTGGACCGTTTCAAGAACGTGAATGACGTCTTCGGCCACGACGGCGGCGACATGATCCTGCAAGAGGTCGCGCGGCGGTTGCGCGGCGCGGTGCGTGCCTCCGACACCGTCAGCCGCCAGGGCGGCGACGAGTTTCTGGTGGTGTTGCCCGAGATTGACGGTGACGAAGATGCCGCGCGCGTGGCCGAAAAACTCATTGCGGCAGTGCTCGAACCCTATGAGTTGCAAGGCACGGAAGTGGTGCTTGGCGCCAGTATCGGCATCGTGTGCTACCCCGACAACGGGCGCGAGGTCGAGAGCTTGCTGCGCAATGCCGATGTGGCCATGTATGCCGCCAAAGACCAGGGGCGGGGCCGCTATCAGTTCTACTCCACCGAAATGAACGCCCGCGCCCACGAGCGCATGCTGCTCGAGGGGGATCTGCGTCATGCACTGGAGCGTGGCGAACTCTTTCTTGCCTATCAGCCGCAGCTCAATCTGATCAACGGCAAGGTCGTGGGGTTGGAGGCGCTGATGCGTTGGCAGCACCCGCAGCGGGGTTTGGTGTCGCCCGCGCAGTTCATCCCGATTGCGGAGGACAGCGGCTTGATCATGCCGATTGGAGCATGGGCGATGGAAACCGCCTGCCGTCAGCACGCCGAATGGCTTGCCGCAGGGCTGGTCGAAGGCACCATGGCGGTTAACGTGTCAGCCCTGCAGTTTCGCCAGAACGACTTCGTCGCCGCCGTGTCGCGCGTGCTTGAATCCACCGGCTTGCCGCCTGAAAAGCTGGAAATCGAAGTGACTGAAAGCGTGGTGATGCGTGGGGTGGACGAAGTGCGTGACAAGCTCGATGCGCTCGACCGCCTCGGCGTGAAACTCGCCATCGACGATTTCGGCACCGGCTACTCCAGCCTGAGCTATCTCAAGCAGTTCCCGCTCGATCGGCTCAAGGTGGACCAGTCCTTCACGCGCGGTCTGCCCGAAGACCGCGAGAGCGCCGCCATCGTGCAGGCCATCGTCGGCCTGGCGCGCAGCCTCGGGCTGGACGTGCTGGCCGAGGGCATCGAGACCGAAGGGCAGGCCGAACACTTGCGCGCGATGTTCTGCGATGCCGGGCAGGGCTATCTGTACGCGCGCCCCATGGACGGTAAAACCTGCGCCGAATTCCTCCGCAACACGTTCCGCTCCGGGCATTGAGGCGCTGGTTCCGATGCCCGCGTTTGTGCCCACCTCCGTGCTTTGTTAGTCTTGGCGCCCTTCGCAGGCGTCCCGACGGCTGCAGTGCACTGGAGAAAAGCATGTCCTTCGTTGTTTACCTTTCCGGCGAGATCCACACCGATTGGCGCGACGAGATCCGTCGCGGCGCCCTCGCGCGCGGCCTCGACGTCACCTTTACCTCGGCTGTCACCGACCACGACGCCAGCGACGCCGCGGGCGATTCGCTTGGCCCCGAGAGCACCGGTTACTGGCGAGATCACAAGTCATCCCTGGTCAATTCCATCCGCACCCGCAACCTCATCGAGAAGGCCGATATGGTGGTGGTGCGCTTCGGGGATAAATACAAGCAGTGGAACGCCGCCTTTGACGCGGGTTACTGTGCCGCGCTCGGCAAGCCGTACGTCACGCTGCATGCCGAAGACATCATTCACCCGTTGAAGGAAGTCGACGCCGCAGCCCAAGCGTGGGCCACCACCACCGAGCAGGTGGTGGATATTCTGGCCTACGTGCTGCGAGGCTGAGCGCGTTGCAAAAAAAGCCCGCTTAGCAGCGGGCTTTTTTTGCTGCTCGATGCAGGGGTATGTCAGCGCAGGTTGGCCATGCGCTCGACCAGGCGGCCGTTGGCCTTGTCGATCAGGTCCTGGCTCAGTGCGCCGTAGCGCTCCGCGTCGGCCTGTACCTCGAAGTCACGGCGTTGATTGGTGCCGATGCCGCCGATCGAGCGAATCACGTTGATTGCCACTTCGGCACCTTTGGAGGCGTCCGAGGTGGTCTGGATGACCTTGCCGAACGGTTCCTCGGCATACATCGGCTGGCCCAGCTTGATGCTGCTGAAATGGTTCGACGCCAACATGCCATCGCCGCCGAACAGCGAGATGCCGCCACCGGGGGCCAGTGTCAGCGCCTGCCCGACCTCCACCGCGGCAGTGTTGCGGAACTGGCCGCCGTAGCCGTCGGAGCCGGCGAAGTCGATCACGTAATACACCGACAGCACCTTGATGCCGGTCTTGCCGTACTGCGTCATGGCTGCGGTCGAGGCGTTCGCGAAGCCGAAGCCACCGGTCTTGTCGGATTCGCCCAGAAACCAGTAGAGATCACCGTGACTGGTCGGTGAAAACGTCGTGATTTCGGTCTGGTCGCCGAAGAACGAAGCCTTCTTGCGTTGCGGCGACTCTTCCGGCTTGGCCTTGGCGAAATCGGGATGGGCCTTGAGCTCCTTGCGGTCGATGATCGTGTAGCCCGCCTGCGTGATGCGTGTGACGAAGTCGGCATAGGCCGCATCGGTGATTGCCTGCATCTGCGCCTCATCCACACCGGTGAGCTTCATGCCGGCCGTTGCGTTGCCGCCAAAGCCGCCGAACAGCCCGCCGCCGGCCTTGCGAGCCTCGATCTTGCCATGCACGAAGCCGACCTTGAAGGAGCCGATGGCGACTTTCTGCGCCCCCTTGAACGGTGCTTCGCGCTCTACCGTGATGTCGTCGGCTACGGCCAGTCCCATGAAGCCGGAGCGTTGCGCGGTCGGTTTCTTGACCTCATCGGTACTGGTCACCGCCGCGCAGGCGGTGAGGCTCATAACCACGATGGCGACTGCAATGCTGCGAATCATGTTCACGCTTGTCTCCTTGATGGGAACGAAATGCATCACGCCGCGTGAGCATTTCGGTCGCGAGTATGCGGTGGTGCGGATCTGTCGTCAGCCGCAGACTGTCTCGGATTAGTTAATTCTTCACAGGATTTATGTGATTGTTTTAAAGACGGTTTTTGGCTGATCCGTCTTGCCTTCGGCGAAGCGCCTAGAATGAGCGTGAAGGAGAGGGCCATGGACATGAAGCGCATCCAGTCGGGCAAGTTGCGCGCAGTGGGGTACGACTCCCGCACGCGAACGCTGCGGGTCGAACTCGAAGGCGCTGTCTTCATCGATTACGCCAATGTCGGCGAAGAGGTCTGGCGCCGTCTGGCCAGCTCGTCGTCGGCCTGGAGTTACTACCGCGACAATGTCGAAGAGGAGTTCGCCGGCCGGCGCGTCTCGGCCAACCAAGGCAAGCGGAAAAATCCGCTGGACGATTTGTTCGGCAACTAGAGGCGGGCAGGGCCATTCGATGGGACATCGCGAACGTCACCGCACGCAGCACACCGGCTGGCTTCGCGCCGCGGTGCTCGGAGCCAATGACGGCATCGTCTCCACTGCCAGTCTGGTGTTGGGGGTGGCCGCGTCCGGCGCGGGCACTCACACCATTCTGGTAGCGGGACTTGCGGCGCTGGTGGCGGGGGCCATGTCGATGGCGGCAGGCGAGTATGTGTCGGTCAGCTCGCAGGCTGACACCGAGCGCGCAGACCTCGCGCGCGAACGCCGCGAGCTGGCCGAAGACGCCCCTCACGAGCACGAGGAACTCACCCTGATCTACATGGGCCGCGGGCTCGACCGCGCGCTTGCCGAGCAGGTGGCCACGCAGTTGATGGCGCACGATGCCTTGGGTGCGCATGCGCGCGATGAGTTGGGTATTTCCGATGCGCTGGCGGCGCGCCCGGTGCAGGCGGCTCTGGCCTCTGCCGCAAGTTTCGCAGCAGGGGCAGCCTTGCCTTTGGCCATGGTGGTGGTGCTGCCGGAGTCTGCCCTGATGTGGGGCTTGTCCGGCGCCTCGCTGACCTTTCTGGCTGCACTCGGCTGGCTCGCAGCGCGAGCAGGCGGTGCCCCTGCGTTCGCATCGGTGGCGCGCGTGGTGTTCTGGGGCGGTCTGGCCATGGCGGCTACCACCGCCATCGGCTCGATGTTCGATGTGGTCGCCTGAGACCGCCGCGGCCCGCTACGAGCTTGAGCGGGGCGAGCGCGATACCGGTGCTCCTGAGGCCTGAATCAGCTCGTTTCTTCGCTTTCCGCGTTGGCCTGTGTCGTGGTCGGCGCCTTGCGCGTGGCCGGCAGCGCCGGGTCGAGCAAGCGATCTCCCTTGGCGTCACGAATACGCGTCACCAGCCCCATGCGGTTCATGCGCGCGACGAAGGGGCGCGGGTCGAGGTCTTCGACGTTGGCCATGGCGCGGGTGTCCCAGGTGCCGTCGGCAATCAGCAGGGCCGCGGCCACGACGGGCACGCCGGCGGTGTAGGAGATGGCCTGGCTGCCGACTTCTTCGAAGCAGGCGGCGTGGTCGCAGACGTTGTAGATCAGCACTTCTTCGGCTTTGCCGGCCTTGTGGCCGCGGATGACGTCGCCGATGAAAGTGTTGCCGGTGTAATCGGCCGCGAGCGAGGCCGGGTCGGGCAGTACGGCCTTGACCACTTCCAGCGGCACCACGGTTTGGCCGCGCGCCGTGCGCACCGGTTGCTCGGACAGCAAGCCGAGATTCTTCAGTACCGTGAACACGTTGATATAGTGCTCGCCGAAGCTCATCCAGAAGCGGATGTCGGGCACGCCGAGGTTCTGCGACAGCGAATGAAGTTCGTCGTGGCCGGTGAGGTAGCAGGTGGCCTTGCCGGTCACCGGCATGTCCCAGTCCTGGCGCCGCTCGAACATGGCGTTGGCTTTCCAGGCGCTGTTCTCCCACGACCACACGGTGGAGGTGAATTCGCGGAAGTTGGTCTCGGGGTCGAAATTGGTGGCGAAGTAGCGGCCGTGGCTGCCGGCGTTGATGTCGACGATGTCGATGGAATCCACGCGGTCGAAGCAGTGGTCCACCGCGTAGCGCGCGTAGGCATTCACCACGCCGGGGTCGAAGCCCACCCCCAGCACGGCGGTGACGCCGGCCTGGCGACAGGCTTCGCGGCGTTTCCACTCGTAATTGGCATACCACGGCGGCGTCTCGCAGACCTTGGCGGGGTCTTCGTGGATGGCCGTGTCGAGGTAGGCCGCGCCAGTCTCGATGCACGCCTGCAGCACCGACATGTTCACGAAGGGCGCGCCGACGTTGATGACGATCTGGCTGTCCGTGCGGCGAATCAGCGCCTTGGTGGCTTCCACGTCCATCGCGTCCAGCGCGTGGGCCTGCAGCCGGCCGGGCTCTTGCAGGCTGTCCTTGTCGCGCACCGATTCGATGATGGCGTGGCATTTGGCCAGCGTGCGCGAGGCGATGTGGATGTCGCCCAGCGCGGCGTTGTTTTGCGCGCACTTGTGGGCCACCACCTGGCCCACGCCACCCGCACCGATGATCAGGACATTGCGCTTCATTGTCTGTTTCTCCTCATCCGGCTGTGCCGCCTGCGTTCAGGACAGGCTGCCCACGTAGTCTTCGTATGAAAAGTCGCGCACCAGGCGCACGCTGCCGTCCGTTTCACGGATGGCGATGGACGGCATATGCACGCCGTTGAACCAGTTCTTCTTGACCATCGTGTAGCCGCCGGCATCGCCGATGGAGATGCGGTCGCCGACCTGCAGCGGGCGCTCGAAACGCGCCTCGCCGAAGATGTCGCCGGCCAGACAGGTCTTGCCGCAGATCTGATACACGTGCTCGCCCTGGTTGGCGCCGATGGGCGCGGTCTCGCGGTAGATCAGCAGGTCGAGCATGTGGGCCTCGGTGGAGCTGTCCACCACCGCCAGTTGCTTGCCGTTGAAGCCGGTGTCGAGCACGCTCACTTCCAGCGTGGTGGTGTGGCGCACGGTGGCTTCCCCGGGCTCCAGATACACCTGCACGCCCCAGCGCTGGGCAAAGCTGCGCAGGCGTTCGCAGAAGGCCTCCAGCGGGTAATCGGCCGCGGTAAAGCTGATGCCGCCACCCAGACTCACCCAATCCAGCCGCTGCAGGATGTCGCCGTAGCGTTGCTCGACCTCGCCCAGCAGGGCGTCGAAGCGCGCGAAATCACGGTTCTCGCAGTTGTTGTGGATCATCACGCCGCTGATGCGGTCGAGTACTGCGCGGATGCGCGCCGGGTCGGCCTCGCCCAGCCGGCTGAAGGGGCGCGCGGGGTCGGCCAGGTCGAAGCCCGCATGACTGATGCCGGGGTTCAGGCGCAGGCCCACCGGCTTGCCGCCGGCCTGCGCGGCGAAGCGCTCAAGCTGGTTGATGGAGTTGAAGATGATCTTGTCGCAGTGCGCGACGACCTCGGCGATCTCGTGGTCGGCAAAGGCCACGCTGTAGGCGTGCGTCTCGCCGCCGAACTTCTGCTGGCCCAGCTTCACCTCATACAGCGAGGAGGAGGTCGTGCCGTCCATGTGCTCGCGCATCAGGTCGAATACCGACCAGGTGGCGAAGCATTTGAGCGCCAGCAGCACCTTGGCGCCGGAGCGCTCGCGCACGGTATCCATGATGCGCAGGTTGCGCAGCAGGGCAGCTTTGTCGATGAGGTAGTACGGGGTGGGGAGGGTGTCGTGCATCGGAATCGTCATGGTTCGCCGTGGGCCGTTACCGCGCGCTTGCGGGCGAGTTTTTCGGGCTGCGGCGTGGTTTCGCCGAGATGGTCGATGATCATCGGGGGCTGGTCAGGGAAGCTCGCCACCAGCGTAAGCTCACCGCCGATGCTCTCGACGTAGTGACGCAAGGTGGACAGCAGCAGGTCGCTGCGCTTTTCCAGCCGAGAAATAGTGTCCTGCCCCACATCCAGCGTGGTGGCCAGGTCATCCTGCGTGAGGCCTGCGCGCTTGCGCAGCTGCTTCAGGCTGGCGTGCTGCATGCCGGCATCCAGCGGCAATGAGGGCGTTGTGGCAGGGCGCGGCGACGTGCCGGCGGCGTGCTTCTTTCCCATGCGGCGAACCTTTCGGTACAAAACAAGGGCTGGATTATGGCTTAAAAGCCATATGGATCAAAGTGCATTAAAAGTGTCATGAAAACGGGCCCGGCCCAGGCGCACGGCATGCGATGAGTGTGCTTCTGCGTGCCGAATGCGGCGAACTTTCGCGGCTTGCGGTTGGCCCAAGCGGCGAAATCAACTATTTTTGCGCCTCGACGTCCAACCCGCTTCAGTCACGAACGGATAGCCAACCCATGCTGCACAAGACCGCCGCCCTGTTTGCCTTGCTTGCCTCGACTGCCGTGTTCGCGCAGAGCACGACCACTGTCGACGGCTGCAACATCCGCCGCGGCACCTTCTGCGTGAACATGAACCTGAATGGCGCCGATCTGCCCGGCGTGAATCTGGCCAACTCGCAGTTCACGCGTTCGCGTCTGGCGGGGGTCAATCTCACCGGCGCGACCCTCAACGAAGCCAATCTGTCGAATGCCGTGCTGACCGATGCCACGCTGGTGGAGGCCTCGCTGCGCCGCATCAACGGCCGCGGCGCCAACTTCAGCCGGGCCGACCTGACGGACGCCAATCTCGAAAACGCCATCCTGCAGAATGCCAATTTCACCGAGGCCACGCTGACTGGTGCAAGAATGGCCAATGCGGACCTACCGAACGCACGCTTGGGCGCGGCGAACCTCGACAACGCCGACCTGAGCCGCGCCAACTTGCGTGCCGCGCAATTGCGTGGTGCTTCGTTGAAGGGGGCCGACCTGCGCGGAGCGAACCTGTCGCGGGCCGATCTGACAGACGCGGACCTGACCGACGCCAACCTGGATCAGGCCAACTTCCTGAACGCGCAGACCGCAGGCTGCATCGGCTGCCCGTAAGCGGGTGGCCGGTGGTCGGGCAGGGCCTCAGCCGCCGCGCAGCGCGCGGTCGAGGATGCTGCCGAAGGGCTCGGCACGCATGAAGCCGACCACACGCAGACCGTCGATCTCCTGACCTGAAGGGTCGAAGAACACGATCCCCGGCGGGCCGAAGAGGTTGAAGCGGGCCAGCAGCGCCTTGTCGTCGGCGTTGTTGGCGGTGACATCGGCCTTGAGCAGCAGCATCTGGCCCATGCGTTCGGCCACCGCAGCGTTGCTGAAGGTGAAGCGCTCCATTTCCTTGCACGACACGCACCAGTCGGCGTAGAAATCGAGCATCACCGGACGGTTCGCCGCAGCGAGACGCGCCTCGAGTTCGGCCACGCTGCTCACGCGCTCGAACTGCGGCGCATTCACCGCGGCCTGCGCCACGCCGCCACGCAGCACCGACAGCGGTTGCAGCGGGTCGCGCGAGCCGGCCAGCAGGCCGATCAGCATCGCAGCACCCGCCAACAGCAGTGCCACACCAGCCCCTTTCCAGAAGCGGCGCCAGCCGCCGGCCTGTGCGGGCAGCGGATCGAGCGCGTGCAGGAAGATGCCTGAGAACAACAGCAACAACGCCCAGCCCAACATGTTCGCAGCTGCCGGGATGACCGGAGAGATCAGCCACAGCGCCACGGCCAGCAGCATCACGCCGAAGGCCTTCTTCACGCCCTCCATCCACGGCCCGACCTTGGGCAACAGCGAGCGAGTGCCGACGCCGATGGCGATCAGCGGCACGCCCATGCCCAGCGCCATCAGGAACAGTGCCGCGCCGCCCAGCACGGCATCGCCGGTCTGGGCGATGTAGAGCAGGGCGCCGGCCAGCGGTGCGGCCACGCAGGGGCCGACGATCACCGCCGACAGCGCCCCCATCAGCGCCACGCTCCCCAAACGCCCGCCCTTGCGCTGGTTGGCGGATGCAGTGAGTTTGCTTTGCAAGGCCGTGGGTAATTGCAGTTCGAAAAAGCCGAACATCGACAGCGCCAGCACCACGAACACCGCGGCGAATGCGCCCAGCACCCAGACGTTCTGCAGCGCGGCCGACAGCATGGTGCCGGACAGCCCGGCCGCGACGCCGGCCAGCGCATACGTCACGGCCATGCCCAGCACGTAGGCCAGCGACAGCACGCCGGCGCGCGCGTGGCTGACTTGTTCGCCTTGCCCGACGATGATGCCGGACAGAATCGGGATCATCGGGAAGGTGCACGGCGTGAGGGCCAGCAGCAGACCGAAGCCGAAGAAACTTGCCAGCACCAAAGGCAGGCTGGCCTCGCGCAGCAGGCGTGCGACGCGGCCACTTTCGTCACCGCTGGTGGCGCTCGTGGCCGTCGCCGTGGGCGCGGGGTCGCCAGACGCTTGCGGAGCCGGGGTGGCCGGGCTCAGCGCACGATCCAGCAGGCCGCCGGCTTGGCCGGCTGTGGCGTCGCCGAGTTCGACGCGCACCGTGCGGGTCTCGGGCGGGTAGCAGATGCCGCCGTCCCAGCAGCCCTGACTCTTCACCTCGATCTCGACGGATGCGGTGTCGGCCGGTGCATTGATCGGCAGCAGGATGTTCAGGCGCCCGCGGTGAATCTCGGTGTCGCCGAAGAATTCGTCCTTGTAGGTCTGGCCGGGCGGGATCTCGGGTGTGCCAAGCGTGACGCCTTCGGTGAGCGAGGTGAAGCCCAGCTTGTCGTCATACAGGTAGTAGGCTTTGCGCGTGTCGAAGCGCAGCTCGACGGTGTCGGCGCTGAGCGCACGCGCGCTCAGCGGAAAGGCTTGCTCCGGCGGCACGGGGTCGGCCAGAGCCGGGGTGGCGACGAAGGCGGCCAGCAGGGCGAGCAGGGCGAACAAGCGCGGCATGAACATTCTCGTGGTGGGCTGCGGGCGTGTGACCTTCATTGCGATGCCCGGTTCTCGTCGGAGGTTTCGGCCACCACCCACGCGAGATAGGCGGGCAGTCCGGCTTCGACCGGCAGCGCGATGATCTCGGGCACGTCAAACGGGTGCGCCTCGACGATCAGGCGTTGCACCTCGGCGTAGCGGCTGCGCGTGGTCTTGATGATCAACGGAAATTCCTCGCCCTCTTCCACGTGGCCATTCCAGTGATACACCGAGCGGCACGGCGCCAGCGCATTGACGCACGCGGCCACGCCGGCTTCAACCAGAGCGCGGGCAAGTGCGCGCGCGGTTGCTTCATCGGGGGCGTTGGTGAGAACAACCACAACTTCGGACATGAGTCGCTCCGCGAGGCTCGGAATCGGCCGCCATTATCAGGGAAATGCGGCGGCGCGGCATTGTCGTGCAGCAAACGGGCCATTATCATCCCGTGATCCGGCCGTCCGCTGCCGAGGCGTCGTGCGCAGCAGATCATCCGCGCATCCCCCGCGCCAACCGCTGTTCCGGCCTGCCGCCGGAAGTCGTCGCAAGGAGAACAGGTGTGCGTGTACTACTGTGGATCGTCATCGGCGCGCTGTTCGTCTACATGCTGCTTCAGCTCAACCGCGCCCGCATTCTGCGCGCCGGCATGAGTTTTTACGATGGATACGACGCCGACGAACCCGAGCCGCCGTCACTGTCGCAGCCGGCTCAGGCCATGCCTGCCGCAGCGTCCGCCCCGGCCTTCGAGACGGCGCTCGACAACAGCGCTTGGCGTGGCGAGGTGGATGCCTTGCGCGAAGAAGTGCAGCAGCAGCGCACCACGATTTCCACCCTGTCACAAAGCCTGGATGCGCTGCGCGAGCAGATCGAGTCGATCAGCGCCGCGCAAGGCATTTCCCCCGAGTACAACGAAGCACTGGTGTGCGCGCGGCGCGGTCTGGACGTCGAGGCCATTGCCGAGCGCTGCGGCATTTCCGTGGCGGAAGCCGAGCTGGTGCGTTCGATGAGCGAACGCCAAGGGAGTGACGATGCGCAGCGGCCCTGAGATGTTCAAACCGGCGCAGAGTGCGCGTGGTGCCTTGATACGCGCGGGCGTTGCCGGCCTGCTGCTGGTCGTGTTGTTGTTTGTCGTGTTGTCGGGTGGCGAGCAAGAGCAGGCCGAAATGCCTGTGCCGCCGGTGGTCGAGGCACCGCAGCCGGTGCAGCGGCCGGGGTTGGCCGAGCCGATCCCGGTGGAGCCCGCCCCGGCGGACACGGCCATTGCCGTGCCGGAAGCTGGCAATGAGACGTTCGCCGAACCCGCGCCCGATCAAGCGGTGGCGCAGCCCGAACCGGCCTCGCCCCCGCCCTCGGATGAACAGCCGATCACACCTCCGCCGACTAAATCCGCGCCGGCGCCCAAGCCGGCCCCTGCGCCCGCCGCCAAAAAGCCTGCTGC
Source organism: Pseudazoarcus sp. NS20 (assembly GCF_059703745.1). Lineage (NCBI taxonomy): Bacteria > Pseudomonadati > Pseudomonadota > Betaproteobacteria > Rhodocyclales > Zoogloeaceae > Pseudazoarcus > Pseudazoarcus sp. NS20. Next base: position 306,159 of record NZ_BAAKIY010000001.1, on the reverse strand, counting down.
CGCGTCACCTCCCGCGAGCGCATCGCACATGCTGCAGCTTGGCGACTTCGGCCCCTTGCCGGTGGCCAAGGGGCAGTTGCACGCGGCGGCTCCGCTTGGCTACGCGGGGCGCATCATGCATCGTGTGCTGATCGGCCCCTTCGCCACGCGTGATGCAGCGCGCAGCGCCATCGAAAGCGGCGCAAAAGGCTTGCTGGTGCAGGCAAACGGAAGCTGGTGGGTGCAGGCCGGGGTGTTTTCCGATGCGGACAACGCCGAGCGCCTGCGTGCAAGTCTTGCCGGCGCGGGTCGGCAGGTCGCGGTCCATGGCCGTGCCGAGCTGGGGCCGTTTGCGAGTCGTGGAGAGGCAGAGAGGGCGCTGGCCGAGGTGCGTACGGCATCCGGCGAAGCGCTCAAAGAGGCTGTCATCGTCAGCGTGCGCTGAGTGCGCCGTCACCGTTTCAATGCATTGAACGAGGAGAAATCAGCATGATCATCGACAGCCCGGTGCTCGGCACCGTCGAAGCCGCGGACGACAAAATCATCGAATTTCCGTCCGGCCTGACGGGGTTCGAGAACCTCAAGCGCTTCGCCTTGCTGCACGACGAGGGCGAGGCCGCGAGCGATCTGTTCATGTTGCTGTCGGTGGATTCGCCGGACGTGCTTTTTTCGGTGACGGATCCGTCCAGGGTGTCGGTGCATTATGAACTGCAACTGACCGATGAGGAGTCGGCCGAAATCCAGCTCGACGACCCGGCGCATGTCGCCACGCTGGTGATCCTGCGCCGCGACGACAGCGAGGGCGTGCCCGAGGGTGCCGGCCTGCGTGCCAACTTCATGGCGCCGCTGATCCTCAATCTGGCCAGCCGCCGCGGTTTGCAGAAGGTGCTCAGCCGCGTCGATTGCGAAGTGACGCTGCGCTCGGTGTAAGCACAGACCGGGCAAGGCTTCAGGGCACCTCGCCCAGGCGCTTTTCGATGCGGCGCGCGAACACGCTCATTTCTTTCTCGGCCTGGCGGTCGCCACGTTGTGCGGCGGCGGCAATGCCGTCGCGGTAAGCGTTCAGCGCCGCGGCATTTTCGCCGCATTGCTCGAGTGCCTTGCCAAGGCCTTTCCATGCCGCCGAATAGGTGGCGTCAAAGCTCAGCGCGGCGCGAAAGTGTTCCGCCGCCTGCGCGGCGTTGTCGGCCAGCCAGGCATTGCCCAGCGACAGCCGCAGCAAGGCGCCGTCGCGCGGCCCACCGAGCAGTTTTTCCAGCTTTTCGATCATCGGGTTCATCGGCACGTCCGGGTACAATCCGCGCTTGTCTGAGGACCTTCAAGGATACCGAACATGAGCCGTAGCATCATTTCCACCCCCGCCGCCCCGGCTGCCATCGGCACCTACTCGCAGGCCGTGCGCGCCGGCAACACCGTGTATATGTCCGGCCAGATCGGGCTCGACCCCGAAACCATGCAGCTCGTGGATGGTTTCGAAGCGCAGACGGTGCGCGTGTTCGAAAACCTCAAGGCCGTGGCCGAGGCATCCGGTGGCTCGCTGGCCAAGGCCGTGCGCCTGACCATCTACCTCACCGATCTGGGCAACTTCGCCAAGGTCAATGAGATCATGGCGCGCTATTTCGACCAGCCCTATCCGGCGCGTGCCGCGGTCGGCGTCAAGGAATTGCCCAAGGGCGCCGTGGTCGAGGCCGACGCCATTCTGGTGCTTGACTAAGCACCGCCGCCGCATCCCGCATGAGCGCCCGCCCGAGCGCCTCCGCCGCGAAGTCGGGCGACGCGCTGGCCAAACGCCTCGCCAAGCTTGACATCCATCGCCAGCAGGATCTGCTGCTGCACCTGCCGCTGCGTTACGAAGACGAAACCCGCGTGGTGGCGATTCGCAGTGCGCGTGAAGGCGTGGCGGTGCAGGTCGAAGGGGAGGTCACTTCGTGTGAAGTGATGCTGCGCCCGCGCCGCCAACTGGTGGCACGCGTGCGCGACGACAGCGGCGAGCTGGCCGCGCGCTGGCTCAATTTCTACCCCTCGCAGAAAAAGCAGATGGCCGAAGGCCGCCGCGTGCGCCTGTTCGGCGAACTGCGCCAAGGGTTTTTCGGCGCCGAGATGGTGCACCCGCGCGTTCGCGCCGTTGATGCCGGCGAGGCCCTGCCCGAGGCGCTGACGCCGGTGTACCCCACCACCGCGGGCTTGGCGCAGTCGGCGCTGCGCAAGCTGGTGGCGCGCGCGCTCGACGCGCATGCCGAGCGCGAGCTGCTTCCCGCCGAGGTGCTGCGCGAATTGCGTTTGCCGAGCTTTTCGGCGGCGCTTGAGGCGCTCCACCGGCCGGCGCCGTCGGTGTCCATCGCGGCGTTGGAGGCGCATGACCATCCCGCATGGCGGCGCATCAAGTTCGAAGAACTGCTGGTGCAGCAGATCTCGCTGCGCCGCGCCTACAACGCGCGCCGCGAAAAACGCGCCCCGGCGCTCAAAGCGCGCCTCGACCTCACGCGCAAGCTCACGGAGGCGCTGCCGTTCGCGCTGACCGGCGCGCAGCGCCGCGCGGTGGGCGAGATTGCGCGCGACCTCGCCACCCCGCACCCGATGCAGCGCCTGCTGCAGGGCGACGTGGGCAGTGGCAAGACCATCGTCGCCGCCATGGCCATGCTGCAGGCCGTCGAGAACGGCTTCCAGGCCGCATTGATGGCGCCCACCGAAATCCTTGCCGAGCAGCATTACCTGAAGCTCGCCGGCTGGCTCGAGCCGCTCGGGCTGGAGGTCGAGTGGCTGGCTGGCAGCCGGCCCAAGAAAGAACGTGAAGCCGCGCTGGCGCGACTGGCCGCGGGCGAGAGCATGCTGGCCGTCGGCACCCACGCGCTGATCGAAGATCCGGTGGCCATGCCGCGCCTGGGGTTGGCGGTGGTGGACGAGCAGCATCGCTTCGGCGTGCGCCAGCGTCTGGCGTTGCGCGAGAAGGCCGCTGGTGGCCTCAACCCGCACATGCTGATGATGTCGGCCACGCCCATCCCGCGCACGCTGGCGATGACGCATTACGCCGACCTCGACGTGTCGGTGCTCGACGAGTTGCCGCCGGGCCGTACGCCGGTGCTGACCAAGCTGGTGTCGGATGCGCGTCGCGACGAAGTCATCGCCCGGGTGGCCGACGCCTGCGCCGAAGGTCGGCAAGCCTACTGGGTGTGCCCGCTGATCGAAGAATCCGAGGCGCTGCAGTTGCAGACCGCTCAGGACACCTTCGAACGCCTCACCGAAGAGTTGCCCGATTTGCGTGTGGGCCTGGCGCATGGCCGCCTCAAGTCGGCCGAGAAGTCCGCCACCATGCAGGCCTTTGCCGCCGGTGAGCTGGACGTGCTGGTGGCCACCACGGTGATCGAGGTGGGTGTGGACGTGCCCAACTCCAGCCTGATGGTGATCGAGCACGCCGAGCGCTTCGGTCTGGCGCAGTTGCATCAGTTGCGCGGGCGAGTGGGGCGCGGCACGGCGGAGTCGGTGTGCGTGCTGCTGTTCTCCACCGAGCAGCCCTTGTCGGAGACCGCACGTGCGCGCCTGAAGGTGATCTATGAATACACCGACGGCTTCGCCATCGCGCGCGAAGACCTGCGCATTCGCGGCCCCGGCGAATTCGTCGGTGCCCGCCAGAGCGGCGTGCCGCTGCTGCGTCATGCCGACCTCGAGCTCGACGCAGATCTGGTGGAGCCGGCCCGTGCCGCGGCCGAGCACATGCTTGCGCAGACACCTGCTGCGGCCGACCGCTTGATGGAGCGCTGGCTGGGCGGGCGCGAGGGTTTGCTGCGCGCCTGAGGGGCGCCGGGTCGGAGTGTCATGACGCATCGGTTAAGATGTGCGCCGACCCGACTGCGTGCCTTCATGAGCTCCCGAATTCCCTCCGACCGCTGGCGAAATCACCTGCTGCCCGCTTTGCTGCCCGCCGGCATGAAGGGCTGGCTGGGCGATGCGGGCTCGCTGACGGCGCGTCTGCGGGCGCGTTGCGATGATTTTGCGGTGAGCGTGCTGCGCCAGGGCATGGGCCGGGTGTTGCCGGACGAGGCTCCGCTGCTGGGCTTGAAGCCGGGCGACTCGGCCCGCGTGCGTGAGGTGCTGTTGCACGCCGACGGTGTGCCGGTGGTGTACGCGCGCTCGGTGATGCCGCTGGCCACGGTGCGTGCCGGTTCGAGACTGTTTGCGCGCATCGGCTCGCGGCCGCTGGGCGAATTGCTGTTTGCCAACCCGCGCATCGAGCGTGGTGAATTGACCTGCGCCCGGCTGGATGTGCGCGATGCACGACAGCGCGCGGCCCTGGCCGCCATTGGCGCGCACGAGCCGCCGCTCGAACTTTGGGGGCGTCGCTCGGTCTTTCGGCTGCGTGGCCGGGCGTTGCTGGTCACCGAAATCTTTCTACCGGATATTCTCAAGTTGCCTGCATGACCGATTCCCGCTTCGACCTTTCCGAACGCCTGCCGCATTACTTCCGGCTCACGCGCCTGCACCGCCCCATCGGCATCCTGTTGCTGCTGTGGCCGACGCTGTGGGGGCTGTGGCTGGCGGCGGACGGATTTCCGCCGTGGCATGTGCTGCTGATCTTTCTGGCCGGCACCGTGCTGATGCGCTCGGCCGGTTGCGTCATCAACGACTTCGCCGACCGCGATTTCGATGGTCATGTCGAGCGCACGGTGGACCGCCCCATCGTGACCGGCCACGTGGCGCCCAAGGAGGCGCTGTGCGTGGCGGCCATACTGGCTTTTTCGGCGCTGTTTCTGGTGCTGTTTCTCGACGGGCTGGTGATTGCGCTGTCGATTCCGGCGGTGCTGCTGGCTGCCACCTACCCTTTCACCAAGCGTTTTCTGGCGATCCCGCAGGCGTATCTGGGCATTGCCTTCGGTTTCGGCATCCCGATGGCGTATGCGGCGATCCAGGGCGAGGTGCCGTGCGTGGCCTGGGTGTTGTTGCTGGCGAACGTCTTCTGGGCGGTGGCCTACGACACTGAGTACGCCATGGTCGACCGGCCGGACGATCTGAAGATCGGCATCAAGAGCGCGGCGATCACCTTCGGCCGCTTCGACGTGGTGGCGGTGATGGCGTGCTACGGCTTGACGCTGCTGACGCTGGCAATCGCCGGGTGGATGGCGGGCCTCGGGCCGCTGTTCTTCTTCGTCAGCGTGCTCGGCGCCGCCGGCGTGGCGTGGACGCATTACGGCATGATCAGGACGCGCGAGCGCGCCAACTGCTTCAGCGCTTTCCTGCACAACAACTGGTTTGGCGCCACGGTGTTTGCCGGCATCGTCTTCGACACCCTGTTCCGCTGACGGCGTGCCGCCGCCCGAGCGCGCACCTGCCCGTGCCGGGGCAGGGCGCGTATCATTCGGGCCGGACAAAAGGATTTCCCCATGCATTTCATGACCGCTCTTGCCGAGCGCTGGCAGCGTCGCGACAGCCTGCTGTGCGTTGGCCTCGACCCCGACATCAAGCGCATTCCGGCGCATCTGCGTGATGAGCCCGACGCGATCTTTCGCTTCTGCCGCGACATCGTCGATGCCACGGCCGATCTGGTGTGCTGCTTCAAGCCGCAGATTGCCTATTTCGCCGCCGAGCGCGCCGAAGATCAGCTCGAAGACCTGATCCGTCACATTCACGACAAGCACCCGGGCATTCCGGTGGTGCTCGACTCCAAGCGCGGCGACATCGGCAGCACCGCCACGCAGTACGCCCGCGAGGCCTTCGAGCGCTACCGTGCCGACGCGGTGACGGTGAATCCCTACATGGGGCGCGATTCGGTCGAGCCCTATCTGGAATACGCCGACAAGGGCGTGATCCTGCTGTGCCGCACGTCGAATGCCGGCGGCAGCGATCTGCAGTTTCTCGATGTCGGTGGCGAGAAGCTTTTCGAGCACGTTGCCCGCCTTGCCGCCAACGAATGGAACGCCAGCGGCAATCTCGGCCTGGTGGTGGGCGCCACCTTCCCCGAAGAAATCGCCCGCGTGCGCACGCTGACCGGCGACATGCCGCTGCTGGTGCCCGGCATCGGCGCACAGGGCGGCGACATTGCCGCCACCGTGGCGGCCGGGCGCAGCCGCGAGGGTACGGGGCTGATGATCAATTCGTCGCGCGCCATTCTGTATGCCGGCGAAGGTGAAGATTTCGCTGCCGCGGCGCGTTTTGCCGCGCAGGCCACCCGCACCGCCATCAATCGCTGCCGTTAAGGCATGCCCGGCGCGGTGGCTGCTGCCGCCGCGTCCTGTGCCAACCACTTTCTCTCGGCCCCGCCAATGAAATACGACGACCTCCGCGACTTCATTGCCCGCCTCGAAGAGATGGGCGAACTCAAGCGCATCTCCGTGCCGGTGGACACTCATCTCGAAATGACCGAGATCGCCGACCGCGTGCTGCGTGCCGGCGGCCCGGCGCTGCTGTTCGAGCGCCCCGTGACCCAGGGCGTGCCGCAAGCCATCCCGGTGCTCGCCAACCTGTTCGGCACGCCGCAACGCGTGGCCTACGGCATGGGCGAGTCGGGCGACTGGCAGAGCTCGCTGCGCGAAGTCGGCAAGCTGCTTGCCTTCCTGAAGGAGCCCGAGCCGCCCAAGGGCCTGAAGGACGCGTGGGACAAGCTGCCGGTGTTCAAGCAGGTGCTCAACATGGCGCCCAAGGTCGTGCGCTCGGCGCCGTGCCAGCAAGTGGTGTGGGAGGGCGACGAGGTCGATCTGGCCCGCCTGCCGATTCAGCACTGCTGGCCGGAAGACGCTGCGCCGCTGATCACCTGGGGCCTGGTGGTGACGCGCGGGCCGGGCAAGAAGCGCCAGAACCTGGGCATCTATCGCCAGCAGGTCATCGGCAAGAACCGCGTCATCATGCGCTGGCTGGCACATCGTGGCGGCGCGCTGGATTTTCGTGACCATCAGTTGGCTCATCCGGGCGAGCCCTTCCCGGTGGCGGTGGTGCTTGGCTGCGACCCGGCGACCATCCTCGGCGCCGTCACCCCGGTGCCGGATTCGCTATCGGAATATCAGTTCGCCGGCCTGCTGCGCGGCTCCAAGACCGAGCTGGTGCAGTGCATGGAGTCCGACTTGCAGGTGCCCGCGTCCGCGGAGATCGTGTTGGAAGGCGTGATCCACCCCGACGACATGGCGCCGGAAGGCCCGTACGGCGATCACACCGGCTACTACAACGAGATTTCGGACTTCCCGGTGTTCACCATCAACCGCATCACCATGCGGAAAGACCCGATCTACCACTCCACCTACACCGGCAAGCCGCCCGACGAGCCGGCCATGCTCGGCGTGGCGCTGAACGAGGTGTTCGTGCCGCTGCTGCAGCGCCAGTTCACCGAAATCGTCGACTTCTACCTGCCGCCCGAAGGCTGCTCGTACCGTCTGGCCGTGGTCAGCATCCGCAAGCAGTACCCCGGCCACGCCAAGCGCGTGATGTTCGGCATATGGAGTTTCCTGCGCCAGTTCATGTACACCAAGTTCATCATCGTGGTGGATGAGGATGTGGATATCCGCGACTGGAAGGAAGTCATCTGGGCCATGACCACCCGAGTGGATGCTACGCGCGACACCACCCTGGTCGACAACACCCCCATCGACTATCTCGACTTCGCCAGCCCGGTGGCGGGGCTGGGCAGCAAGATGGGCATCGACGCCACCAACAAGTGGGCCGGTGAAACCAACCGCGAGTGGGGGCGTCCGATTGTCATGGACGCGTCGGTGAAGGCGCGCGTAGACGCAGTGTGGAGCGAACTGGGACTATGAATCAAGACTTGCAACCGCGCGGCCCCGGCCCCGCCATGGACATCGACAACCTGCGACTGATCACGCACGTCGTCTATGGCCTGCATGCTTTTGCGCTGCTCACGGCGATACTCGGTTCGGCCACCATCCTGGGCAGCTTTCTGGGCACCTTGCCGTCGATTGCCGCGGTTGTGCTGAACTACTACAAGCAGGCCTCTGCGCGCGGCACCTGGCTGGAAAGCCACTTCCGCTGGCAGATCCGTACCTTCTGGTTCGCCCTGCTGTGGTTTGTGGGTGGCTGGGTGCTGATCTTCACCGTGATCGGTATCCCGCTCGCCATCGTGATCTTCCTCGCTGCAAGTCTGTGGGTGATGTATCGCATCGCTCGCGGTTGGTGGGTGCTGGGGCAGGGCGAGACGCTGCCGATGCCTGCCTCGCGCTTTTGAAGCGAAAGCCCTCCGGGCTCCATCAGCAGGCAATGTGCAATCGGGGGCGAGGCCCCCGGTTTTCGTTAACGCCCTTGGCGTAACGTTTTGCAGCCTTTTCTATTGTCGGAAGGGCGATAATTCAGGCGTTCCGCAGCGCGAGCTGCTTTTACCCGTTCGAGGAGACGTACATGCGTTTGCTGCTGGCCCTTCTTCTGCCGTGGCTCCAGTTTTTCACCATCGGCCGCCCGTTTGCCGGGATCATCTGCCTGATCCTTCAGATCACCATCATCGGCTGGATTCCTGCCGCCATCTGGTCGGTGTATGCCTTGAGTCAGTACAAGACCGACAAGAAGATCGAGCGCGCGATGTCGTCGCGTTGACGTTGGTGGCTTGGCCTGTGTTGGCTGACTGATATTCGGCGCCTTTCGGTCAGGTGGTTGGTTTTACCTGCTTTGATCGGCCGGGATTTCGCCCCGGCAGGCGACCTTCTTTCTTGCTGCGCGGCAAGAAAGGAAGCAAAGAAACGCGCCCTCCTCACCGCCCCTTCGGGGTCCCTTCGCTTCGAGCACTCCCGGCGGCCGGCCTTGCAAACTCGCGTTCCGCTCAAACAGCAAGGCCGGAAGGCCCCGCCGTGAGCACTCTGCGCTCAGCGGCTCAGAAGGGATGGGTAACCACGACGTGCATTGAGGCAGCGGCTTTTGTAGTCGGCGCTACGCCTCTACCCGTCATTGCGAGCGTAGCGCGGCAATCTCGTGACGTTGCCACTGGCATGTGCTGCGAGATTGCCGCGTCGCTACGCTCTTTCCTATGACGGCACTGCGCGCTGTGCGGGTATGTGTTCTGCATCGGATGGCGGCGCGTTTGCACGAGAATCCATGCGACCAAACCGGTGTCCGTTGGGGCTTCGCCGAAGATGCCCCGAGTTTTCGGGTTGTCACGCAGGGGAGCGATCCGCGTCCCGTATCATCGCTGCTCAGCGCCGCCCAAAGAACAGCAGGCCGGCGCCTGCAGCCGTGGCGGCTGCGCCAAGCAGCATGTACAGCGTCGTGGATTCGGTGAATCGGCCCGTGATGGCTTCGGAGACCTGGTCGCCCAGACTCTGTGAGGATTGATACGCAAAGAACAGCAGAATCAGTCCGACCACCAGCAAGACCAGCCCCAGTATTTTATTGCCTGCCATTTCACACTCCCTTGTGTGGGTTCAAGAGTTTCTGCGTCTTTGAAACCTTCGGCGTGTGCCGCAGGCATGAATCATCTTGCCCGTGGCATGAGGCGCCTGCAACACGCGCTGCCCTGTCAGTTACGGCCGTGCTCCGCTCCACGCCCATTGAATCAGCGCGTCCTGCGCAGCCTCGCTGAGCGGCGCCTTGGCGTCGTTCACCATCATCACCACGGCCTGCCGTTGGCCGTTCCGGTCCAGCACGTAGCCGGCCATTGCGCGCACGCCGTTGAGCGTGCCGGTCTTGATGTGGGCCTGGCCGTTGGCGGGGCTGTCGGAGAGGCGGCGGCGCGCGGTGCCGTCCACGCCGGCGAGCGACAGGGATGACATGAACTCGGGCATCCACGGGCGTTTCCAGGCTTGAATCAGAAGCTCGCCCAAAGCGTCGGCGCGGATGGCCGAAGTGCGTGACAGGCCGGAGCCGTTGTCGATGACCAAGCCTTGAGTGGGAATGCCGGCTGCAGCAAGGCTGTCGCCTGCGATGCGGGCGCCGGCTGCGAGCATGTCGAGGCTGTCGCTTTGCTCCAGCGCGAGGGTGGCGAGGAGTTGCTGGGCGATGACGTTGCTCGACCATTTGTTCATTTCACGCACGGCATCGGCCAGCGGCGGTGAGATGTTCTCGAACAGCGGGACGGCGCCTTGCGGTGCAGCCCCCCAGCGCACCTTGCCGCCCAGCGTGGCGCCGGATTCTCGCCACAGCCAGGCCACCAGCGCGGCGGCGAAGTCGTGCGACGTATAGGGCGATACGCTCCAGTCACGCGGGCCGCAGTCGGCGGGCATGGAGCCGAGCAGCGTCAGCGTGGGCCCGTGCTCGGTCAGCGAGAGGGCTGCGTCGAGATCGCGGAACCAGGTGCCGCAGCGCCCCGCCGTGGTGACCAAGCGATTGTCGATGAGCAGCCCGTCCAGCGCCGGAACAGCGGCAACCGCAATGGGCGCGCCTGCCGCAAGCGCGGGCGTGAGGTGGATTTGCACGGTGTTGAAGTTCAGCAGCAAGCCATTGGGGCCGCTGTTGTAAGGGCGCAGCGGGCGGCCGTCGAAGGCGGCCGGGTCGTGCGCGGGGAGCCGCAAGGCCGAGCCGTCGAGCACGATGTCGCCTGCGATGTGCGTGATGCCGGAAGCGCGCACCCGCGCCAGCAGCTTCCACATGCGACCAACGTCGAGCAGCGGGTCGCCGCTGCCGATGATCGCGAGGTTTCCGTCGAGCCGACCACCGCGCAGTTCGCCGTCGGTCGTTACACGCGTCTTCCACGTGAAGCCGGTGCCAAGGCGATCCAGCGCCGCGAAGGCGGTGACGAGCTTCATCACCGAGGCCGGGTTCATCGCACGCTCGGCATTGAAGGCCACGCGGGGAGCTTCGTCCTCCACGCCCTGCACCCATACCGCGACGCCGCTTTCGGGAACTCCCGCCTGTTGCAGCGCTTGTGACACCGATGGGGGTAGCGGGCCTGCAAACACCGCGAAAGGCACGGTCGCCAGCAGAAGAAGGAGAGTGAGCAGCGGCTTCATGTTTCCGGTGGGCAAGAGGTGGGCTGCCCATCTTTGCCGAATTACGTCCGCGCTACAATGCTGCCTTTGGGCGCCGGTGCAAAGCGGGCGCCGGACTGAACGGGAAGGCGGCATGATTCTGGTAACCGGGGGGGCGGGGTTCATCGGTGCGAACTTCGTCATCGAGTGGCTCGCTACCAATGACGAGCCTGTGCTCAACCTTGATGCGCTGACCTATGCCGGCAACCTGGCCAATCTGGCTGCGCTGCAGGGCGATGCGCGGCATGTGTTCGTGCACGGCGATATCTGCGAGCGGGCATTGCTCGACCGGTTGCTGGCCGAACACCGCCCGCGGGCCATCGTGCATTTCGCCGCCGAGAGCCATGTCGATCGCTCGATCCACGGCCCTGCAGCGTTCGTGCGTACGAACGTCGAGGGCACCTTCACGCTGCTCGAGGCGGCGCGCGCCTATTGGTCGGGCTTGCAGGGCGAAGAGCACGAGCGCTTCCGCTTTCTGCACGTGTCCACCGACGAGGTGTATGGCTCGCTCGGCCCGCATGATCCGGCCTTCACCGAAACCACGCCTTATGCGCCCAACAGCCCGTATTCGGCCAGCAAGGCCGCGTCCGATCACCTGGTGCGCGCTTGGCATCACACCTACGGCCTGCCGGTGCTGACCACCAACTGCTCGAACAATTACGGGCCATTCCAGTTTCCCGAAAAACTGATTCCGCTGATGATTGCCAACGCGCTGGCTGGCAAGCCGTTGCCGATCTACGGCGATGGCCTGAACGTGCGCGACTGGCTGTACGTGGGTGACCACTGCTCGGCCATTCGTGAGGTGCTGGCGCGTGGCCGAGTGGGCGAGGTGTACAACGTCGGTGGCTGGAACGAGAAGCCCAACCGCGAGATCGTCGAGACGCTGTGTACGCTGCTCAATGAACTGCGCCCCGACGCAGCCGGCCCGTACGATCGGCTGGTGAGCTTCGTGACCGATCGCCCGGGCCATGACCGGCGCTATGCCATCGATGCACGCAAGATCGAGCGTGAGCTCGGTTGGCGACCGGCCGAAACCTTCGAGACCGGCATCCGCAAGACCTTGCAGTGGTATCTCGAACATCAGGCCTGGGTGGCCGATGTTCAGAGCGGCGCCTACCGCGAGTGGATTGCCCAAAACTACGCTGAGCGCCAACAGGAGCAGGCATGAGGACACGCCGCGGCATCATCCTGGCCGGGGGCTCCGGCACCCGGCTTCATCCGGCCACCCTCGCCGTGTCCAAGCAACTGCTGCCGGTGTACGACAAGCCGATGATCTATTACCCCCTGACCACGCTGATGCTGGCGGGCATTCGGGACATCCTGATCATCTCCACGCCGCAGGACACGCCTCGCTTCGAGCAACTGCTGGGCGACGGGCGGCGCTGGGGGTTGAACCTGTCGTATGCCGTACAAGCGAGCCCCGATGGCCTCGCACAGGCTTTCCTGATCGGTGAGGACTTTCTGGCGGGCGGGCCGTCCGCCTTGGTGCTGGGCGACAACCTGTTTTACGGCCACGAGTTGGCGGACGACTTGCGCGCCGCTGCGCAGCGTTCGAGCGGGGCGACGGTCTTCGCCTATCCGGTGCAAGATCCGGAACGCTACGGGGTGGTGGAATTCGATGCCGATGGGCGAGCCATCAGCCTGGAAGAAAAGCCAGCGCAGCCCAAGAGTCGCTATGCCGTGACCGGCCTGTATTTTTACGACGAGCGCGTGGTGGACGTGGCCCGGCAGCTCAAGCCCAGCCCGCGTGGCGAACTCGAGATCACCGACGTGAATCGAACCTACCTCGAGTGGGGCGAACTCGACGTACAACGCATGGGGCGCGGGCATGCCTGGCTGGACACCGGCACGCACGAGAGCCTGCTGGAAGCCGGGCAATTCATCCACACCATCGAAAAGCGCCAAGGCCTCAAGGTCGCTTGTCCGGAGGAGGTGGCGTGGCGTGCGGGCTGGATTGATGACACGGCCGTCAGGGAGCTGGCCAGGCCGCTTGCCAAGAGTGGCTATGGGGTTTACCTGCTGCGATTGCTGGAAGAGAGAGTGTTTTGATGCATGTGATTGAAACGGGTTTGCCCGGTGTGCTGATCCTTGAGCCGCGGGTGTTCGGTGATAGCCGCGGGTTTTTCATGGAAAGCTTCAACGCGCGGGCGTTCGAAAACGCGACCGGGCTGCGCCAGGAGTTCGTGCAGGACAACCATTCACGCTCTGGCCGCGGTGTGCTGCGCGGCCTGCATTATCAGATCAGGGAAGCGCAGGGCAAGCTGGTACGCGTCACGCGTGGGCGCGTATTCGATGTGGCGGTGGATTTGCGTCGCAGCTCTGCGACCTTCGGCCAGTGGACGGGCGCAGAGCTGTCGGAAGAGAACAATCTCCAGATGTGGGTGCCCGAAGGTTTCGCCCACGGTTTCGTGGTGCTCAGCGAGTCGGCGGATTTTCTGTACAAGACCACCCGCTATTACGCGCCCGAGCACGAGCGTTGCTTGATGTGGAACGACCCTGCGGTGGGTGTGGACTGGCCGTTCGAAGGCGGGCCTGTGTTGTCGGCGAAAGATCAGGCGGGGTTGCCGCTAAATGAATGCGAGGTGTTCCCGTGAGGATGGTGGTGACCGGTGCCCGCGGGCAGGTCGGTTTCGAGCTGGTGCGCAGTCTTATGCCGCTGGGTGAGGTGATTGCGTTGGACCGCGCCGGTTGCGATCTGGCGCAGCCCGAATTGGTCGAGTCGCTGCGTAACCTGGCGCCCGACGTGATCGTCAATGCAGCGGCCTACACCGCAGTGGATCGCGCCGAGAGCGAGCGGGCGACGGCGCACCGCATCAATGCCGAAGCGCCCGGCGAGCTTGCCGGCATCGCACGGGATTGCGGTGCCCTGCTGGTGCATTACTCCACCGACTACGTGTTCGACGGCAACGGCGACACCGCGCGCAACGAGGAAGCCGAAGTGGCTCCCGTCAGCGCGTACGGCCGCAGCAAGCTGGCGGGCGAGCGGGCCATCATCGCCAGCGAATGCGATTACCTGATACTGCGCACGGCCTGGGTGTTTGCGGCTCGTGGAGGCAACTTCGTGCGCAGCATGCTACGGCTCGGCGCCGAGCGTGAGCAACTGCGTGTGGTGGATGACCAGATTGGCTCACCCACCTGGGCGCGTAATCTGGCAGACGCCACCGCACATGCGGTGCGGTTGAGCCAGGCCGAGCGTAGCAAGGGAGTCTTTGCCTCGGGCCTGTATCACCTAGCTTCGGCCGGCGAAACCTCATGGTGCGGCTTCGCCCGCACCATCTTCACCGAAGCGCGCATGCGTCTGCCGGAGTTCGATCTGCGCGTGACGGAGGTACAGGCCATTGCCACCGAAGAGTGGCCGACCGAGGCGCAAAGGCCGCGCAATTCCAGGCTGGATTGCACGGCCTTCGAACAGCGTTTCGGCATCCGCCTGCCGCACTGGCACGACGCGCTGGCGCGCTGCCTCGACGAGATGCGCGAGCGGTCTTAAGCGGGCAGGCGCTTTTCCTGCGCGAACAGCGACTCGACGGTTTCGCGCGCACGGATCAGATGCACGGCGTTGCCGTCGACCATGACTTCCGCACAACGCGGACGGGTGTTGTAGTTCGAGCTCATGGTCATGCCGTAGGCCCCGGCTGACAGTATGGCCAGCAAAGCCCCTTCGGTAATCGCCAACGGCCGGTCATGCGCGAGAAAATCGCCGCTTTCGCAGATCGGGCCGACCACCTCGTAGGTCTGTGCTGTGCTCTGCGGGGCGACCTCCACCACGTCGTGCCAGGCGTCGTACAGCGCCGGGCGCGCCAGGTCGTTCATCGCGGCATCGACTACGGCGAAGTTCTTGGTTTCTCCGTGCTTGAGATATTCGACGCGTGTGAGCAGCAGGCCGGCGTTGCCGATCAGCGAGCGACCAGGCTCGAAGTGAATCGATTCACGGCGGCCTTCGAGTTGCGCAAGGATCGGGGCAAGGTACTCGGCCACGGTGGGAGGCGTTTCGTCCTGATAGCGAATGCCCACGCCGCCACCCAGGTCGATGTGATCGAACACGATGCCTTCCGCGGCAAGGCGGTCGACCATGCCCAGCACCTTCGCAGTGGCTTCGGCCATCGGCATCGGATCGAGCAGTTGCGAGCCGATGTGGCAGGCGATGCCGGTGACGCGCAGGTTCTTGCGGCTGGCCGCATCGCGGTATAGCACCGGGGCGTCTTCGAAGCCGATGCCGAACTTGTTGTTCTTCAGGCCGGTGGAAATGTAGGGGTGCGTCTTGGGGTCGACGTCGGGGTTCACGCGCAGCGCCACCGGCGCGCGCACACCGAGCTCCCCGGCAATCGCATCAAGGCGTGCGACCTCCGAAGGTGACTCGATGTTGAAGCAGTGGATGCCGGCCTCCAGGGCCTGGCGCATCTCGGCGGCCGTCTTGCCAACGCCCGAGAACACCACCTTGCCGGCGTCTCCGCCTGCAGCCAGCACGCGAGACAGCTCGCCCCCCGAAACGATGTCAAAGCCGGCCCCCAAGCGTGCGAATGCGGACAGCACGCCGAGGTTGGAGTTGGCTTTCACGGCGTAGCACACCATGGCATTGCGCCCTCTCAGGGCGTCGGTCCAGGCGGCGAAGGCGCGTTTGATTTCGGCCAGCGAATACACGTACGTGGGGGTGCCGAAGCGCTCCGCGATGTCGCGCAGACTCACCGCTTCAAGCGCGAGGCCGGTTTGCTGACGTTGCAATGTGGAAGTGGGGAAGGCTGAATCGTTCATGTGGGGTTCGCAGGGGCCTTGGTATCATCCGGGGCCTGTTGAGGCGCGGGATCGGCAGACGGTACGTCGGGCATGTAAAGACTGCCCTTGATTCCGCAACCGCTCAGAAGCAAGGCTGCGCCAAGAAGAAGGCTGACGAAGTAGGGGCGCATTTTGAAAGGGTCGCCTGAAAAACGGCAATGCTAGCAGAAGGAACAATCATGGATGAATCGACATTCTCCGATCTGGCCGATGCGGAGATACAGCGCATAGAAGCTGCACTGGAGGCATGCGGAGCCGAGATGGACATCGAAACGATGCCCGGTGGCGTGCTTGAAGTGGAATTCGAAAATGGCAGCAAGGTGGTCATCAACCGCCATGTGGCTGCGAAGGAAATCTGGGTGGCGGCCAAGTCCGGTGGCTTCCATTTCGCCCCGCGCGACGCGGGGCAGTGGGTCGCAGGCCGGGACGGCGCGGAGCTCTATGCGACCTTGTCGCGCGTGGTATCCGAGCAGTCCGGTCAGACGGTGACTGTACGCCCCGTCTGACCGCAACTCATCGTGGCGGCGGTGGGCGGATGTCGCGCACTGAAACCGGGGCCCGCTGTTCAACCGGCGCAGCACGGTCTGACGCCGGCGCTTCGTCTGGCGGCGTGGTGCCCCACGATTGGTCGTCCATGAAGTAACGCAGGAACGGATTGCCGTCTTCCGTGGGCGGCGGCGGCGGGGGTTGGGGCGGCGGGTTCTCGGAATAGTAGTAGTCGGTTACCGCGCTGCCCGGGTGCTGGATCGGACTCAGGCCCTGCGGACGCACGCGCGGTCTGTCCGGCATGTCCTTCAGGGCAACCTTCATGTATTCCATCCAGATCGGCAGCGCGGCACGGCCCCCGGTTTCACCGCGACCCAGGTTGCGCGGCTGCCCGTAACCCATCCAGCTGATGGCGACCACGTCCGGGTTGTACCCGGCGAACCAGGCGTCCACATAATCATTAGTGGTGCCGGTCTTGCCCGCCAGATCGTTCCGCCCCAGTGATTTGACGCGTTGCGCCGTGCCCCGCTGCACGACGTCCTGCAGCATGGAGTCGACCAGCCAGGCGTTGCGCGGGTCAAGCACGCGCGGCGCATTGCGGCCCGCGATAGGGGGCTCGAAGCGCGCCAGCGTACGCCCATTGGCGTCCGTGATTTCCTGGATGATGTACGGTTCGACACGGAAGCCGCCATTGGCAAACACCGCGTACCCGGCAGCCAGTTGCCACGGCGTTACCGAGCCGGCGCCCAAAGCCATGGTCAGGTATGCCGGGTGGCGAGCAGGCTCAAAGCCGAAGCGACCGATGTAATCCTGTGCGTAGCGTGGTGTGATGGCCTGCAGGATACGGATCGAAACCATGTTCTTGGAGCGTGCAAGCGCGGTGCGCAAGGTCATCGGTCCGTCGAATTTGTCGTCGTAGTTCTTCGGTTCCCAAGCTTTGCTGCCCGTGATGTCGGCCGGGAAGAACAAGGGCTCGTCGAGCTCGTAAGTGGCTGGCGAATAGCCTTTTTCCAAGGCCGCCGAGAAAATGAAGGGCTTGAAGCTCGAGCCGGGCTGACGGTAAGCCTGCGTGACGTGGTTGAATTTGCTGCGGTTGAAGTCAAAACCGCCGCCGAGTGCACGCACGGCACCCGTGTGGGCGTCGATCGAGATAAGTGCCGATTCGACTTCGGGAAGCTGCAGGATTTCCCAACTCGAATTCTCTGCCGGGTGGAGGCGCACGATGGCGCCGCGCCGGATGCGACGGGTTTGCGGCGCGCGCTGATCCAGCATCGGGGTCACGAATGCCAGCCCCTTGCCTTTGATCGAGATGATCTCGCCGTTGCGGAACACGCGCACTTCTTCCGGTGATGCCGATAGCACCACGGCGGCGAGCATCTCGGAATAGTCGCGGTGTTCAAGCAGCACCTCGGCGAGCTTGGCGTCGTCCGAATCCTGGATGCCGGTCAGGTCGGCGAAGGCTTCCGGCCCCCGATAGCCGCGACGGCGATCAAATGCGAGCACCCCGTTGCGCAGGGCCTTCTGGGCTGCGAGCTGCTCGTCCAGCCGGACCGTGGTGATGATGCGCAGACCCATTTGATAAGCGTCTTCGCCGAACTGCTCGACGGCGATCTGCCGCGCCATCTCGGAAATGTAATCGCCACTGTTTTCGCGGCGCGAGGCGCGAGGGGAGCCGACCTTGATCGGGGTTTCGCGTGCAGTGTCGTAAGCGGCTTGATCGATGAATCCCGCATCAAGCATGCGGCCTAGCACGTACTGCTGGCGGATGGTGGCGCGATGAAGGTTGGTCAGCGGGTTGTACGCTGAAGGAGCCTTGGGCAGGCCGGCCAGCATGGCCGCTTCCGCAAGCGACAGTTCGTCGAGTGATTTGTCGAAATAGGTGCGGGCAGCCGCGACAAAGCCATATGCGCGATGGCCGAGGAAGATCTGATTTATGTACAGCTCGAGAATTTTGTCCTTGCTGACGCTCTTTTCGATCTTGAATGCCAGCAGGATTTCGTACAACTTACGGTTGTAGGTCTTCTCTCGCGAGAGGTAGAAGTTGCGCGCTACCTGCATGGTGATGGTCGACGCGCCCTGGCCGCGTCCGCCGGACGAAAGGTTTGCCAATGCGGCGCGTGCAATCCCGATGGGGTCGACGCCGAGGTGCTCGTAGAAGCGCTCGTCCTCAGCCGCGAGGATGGCCTGCTTGAGCATGGGCGGAACATCTTCGATATCGACGACGGCGCGCCGTTCTTCGCCGAATTCACCAAGAAGATGGCCGTCCGACGAGAACACCCGCAGCGGAATGCGCGGACGATAGTCGGTCAGTGCTTCGAGATCGGGCAGTTTGGGCCAGGCGAAAACGACGACGGTACCGAGCGTTGCGGCCGCGAGTATGATGCCTGCGAATGCCGCAGCCAGCAGATAGAGAAACCAGCGCATGAAGATGGTCAGAGAGAGTCAGCCAGAATTATACGGGGCGGCAGAGGCGGGTACCAGTTGACGAAAATGTTGCAGTTGGTGTTGACGTCGAGGGGGGTTTTTCTTTACACATCCTGAAACTTGTTGATAGCATTTGAAACACTAGATTAGGTAGTGCGCCTAATGTAAGGAATTTTAAGGATTTCTTGGTGAAACAGATCAATCTGTTCAGTTCGCGGGCGCAACAACTTGCCGGTCTGGATATTTCCTCGTCATCGATAAAGATGATCGAGATATCCGGTGATGCTTCATCCGGATATCGCGTAGAAGGTTACGCGGTGGAGCTCCTGCCAAAAGATGCCGTTCAGGACGGCAATATCATAGACCTCGATGGTGTGGCGGACGCCGTGCAGCGAGGCTTCAGACGCATGGGGGCGGCCACGCGCAACGTGGCCATGGCGCTTCCCGCCGCGTCGGTCATCACCAAGAAAATCTATCTGCCCCAAGGCCTGCGTGAGCACGAAATGGAGTTTCACGTGGAGTCCGAGGCCAATCAGTACATTCCATTTCCGCTTGACGAGGTCAATCTCGACTTCCAGGTGCTTGGCCCGTCCCCTGCGAGCCCGGACGACATTGAGGTCTTTGTTGCGGCATCCCGCAAGGAGAAGGTCGAAGACCGTGTGGCGGTCGCCGAGTCGGCCGGGCTCAAGGCGGTCATCATGGACATTGAGTCGCTGGCGGTCGAGGCTGCGTTCAGTCTCGTCGGTTCGCAACTGCCCGGCGGCATGAAAGGGCGCACGATCGCCCTCGCCGATATCGGCGCCAACAGCTTGCAGATGTCAGTCATGCGTGACGGCGTCCAGATCTACTCACGCGAGCAGGCCATCGGCGGCGCGCGCTTGACGCAAGACATTGCCCGCCAGTTCGGCATGACGCCGGAAGAGGCAGAGGCGGCGAAACGCTCCGGTGAGTTGCCGCCCGAGTGCGAGCGTGATCTGCGGAGGCCTTTCATGGACTCGGTTGCGCTGGAGGTGTCCCGTGCATTGCAGTTCTTCTTCACTTCAACGCAGTTCAACGAAGTGGACCACATCGTGCTTGCGGGTGGTTGCGCCATCATGCCCAATCTGGCCGATGTCGTGAGCGGACGCACACAGGTGCCGACGACCGTCGCCAATCCCCTCGCCGGCATGTCCGTGTCCTCGAAGGTCCGAGCCAAGGGTCTGGCGACGGATGCCCCCGCGTTGATGGTCGCCTGTGGCCTTGCCCTGCGGAGGGTCGCGTCATGATTCGCATCAACCTGCTTCCGTATCGCGAACTGATCCGACGGGAAAGGCGGCGCCAGTTCTATACGGTATCCGCGCTGATGGTTGCGCTCGGTGCGGGCATCGGCTTTGCCGGCCACATGTACATGGCCGGCAAGATCGAGCACCAGGAGTCGCGCAATAGCCTGCTGCAGGCCGAGATTCGCAGTCTGGATGCCGAAATCAAGGAAATTGCCGGCCTACGGGCGCAGATCGACGCGCTGATTGCCCGTAAGCAAGTCATCGAGACGCTGCAGGGTAATCGCGTGCAGCCGGTGTACATGTTCAATGACCTGGTTGCGCGCATTCCCGACGGCGTGTATCTGCGCTCCCTGCGGCAGGTCGGTAACCGGATCACCATCAACGGGCACGCGCAGTCGAACGCTCGTGTGTCGCATCTGATGCGCAGTCTGGCCGAATCCCCTACCTTGGCGGACCCGGTGCTGATCGAAGTGAAGTCGGTCAATAGCGAGGGGCGCAGGCTCAGCGAGTTCACGCTGAGTGTTGGCCTGGTTCAGCCGCCCGTGGCTGAAACGACCGCGGGAGCGAATTGATCATGGCATTCGGCGCAAAGAAGCTGGACCTGAATCGCTTTCTGGACGATTTCAAGGGCCTCGATCCGAATGACCCCGGCGTGTGGCCCACGGTGCCGCGCGTCACCGTGTTCGTGGCGTTGTTGGTGGCCACGGTTGCAGCAATCTGGTGGTTCGACTGGAAAGATCAGGCGCTGGCTCTCGAGCAGCGACGAGCGCAGGAGCAGCAGCTGCGTACCGAGTGGCAGCAGAAGAAGCGTCAGGCTGTAAACCTTGCGGCGTACCGGCGTCAGCTTGAAGAGACCGATCGTCAGTTCAGTGCCTTGCTGCGTCAGTTGCCGAACAAGGCGGAAATGGACCAGTTGCTCGCCGACATCAACCAGGCTGGCCTCGGGCGTGGCCTGCTGTTCGAGTTGTTCCGCCCGGGCACCGAGGTCGTGCGCGACTTCCACGCGGAGCTGCCGATCAACGTGAACATCATCGGTTCATACCACGATCTCGGCGAGTTCGTCGCGGATGTTGCCCGCATGCCGCGTATTGTCACCTTGAGTGACATGAACCTCGAACGCGGTCGAGATGGAAGCCTGAGCTTCAAGGCACGGGCAACGACCTATCGCTATCTCGACGATAACGAGCTTGCCGCGAAGCGCGCGCAACAGAAGCCGAGGCGGTGATCAAGATGAAGAAAACACTGCTGCCTGTTGTGATGCTGGGCCTGATGCTCAGCGGCTGCGCCGAAGAGGGCGACGATCTGCGGATGTGGATGACGAACGAAGCCGCCACGATGGTGGGGCGTATCAAGCCCCTGCCCGAGATCAAGCCATTCCCTGTGGTGAATTATGACCAAGGCAATGCCGTCGAGCCTTTCAGCGCCTCGCGCATTCGCCTGGAACTGAAGGCGCGCTCCGGCGATGGTCCGGACATGTCGCGTCCGCGCGAGCCGCTTGAGGCGTATCCGCTCGAGTCGCTGCACATGGTCGGTGCCTTGATCCAGAACAATCGCTCGCACGCCTTGATCGGCGTGTCGGGACGTGTGCATCAAGTGGCCGTCGGCAATTACATCGGCCAGGATCACGGCATGATCACGAAGGTCACCGATTCCGAGGTGACACTTACCGAAATCGTTGAAGACATGAACGGCGACTGGGTCGAGCGAACCAGCCGTCTGCTGCTGCAAGAGCGCTAGGAGCAATACGATGAAACGCGAAAACATGATGGCGCTGTTCGGGGCAGTGGGCGTAATGGTGCTGCCGCTGCTGTTCCAGTCCGGTGCCTATGCGCAAACGGCTCCTGCTGCCTCGGCTGCCCAGCCTGCCGGAAATCAGATCCGCGATTTTCAGGTGGGGGAGTTGGGCGGCACCTTGCTGTTGCGGTTGAGTTTTGCCGAGCCGCTGACAGAACTGCCTCAGAGCTTCAGTATTTCCAACCCTGCTCGCCTTGCGTTCGACTTTCCGGAAACCCGTAACGGCTTGGGGCGTGTGCAGCAAGTGATCAACCGTGGCGATGTCCGCAGTGTCAATATTGTCGAGTCGGGTTCGCGTACGCGCATGGTGCTGAACGTTTCGCGACTCCCCGAGTACGAAGCGCGGCTTGAGAACGGGGATCTGGTGATTGCGGTCGCCCCTTCGTCGAACACGACCGCATCAAGCGGCGACGCTCCTCAGCAGGCATTGGCGAACTTCACCGCGACCTCGAAGGGTCAATATGCGGGAAAGAGCGTCCACGACGTTGTCTTCCGCCGTGGTGAGAATGGCGAAGGTCGCGTGGTGGTGCAGTTGTCCAGCCCGGATACCGGCATCAACGTGGTTCAGCAAGGCAGCAACCTCATCGTCGAATTCGCACGTACCTCCTTGCCGGAGCATCTTCAACGTCGCTCCGACGTGACGGATTTTGGCACGCCGATTACTCGGATGCAGGCACAGATGCAGGGTGACACCGCGCGTATCGTGGTCACGCCGAATGGCCTCTGGGAGCACAGTGCGTATCAGACCGACAACCAATTCGTGCTCGAGGTACGCAGGCTCGTCGAAGATCCGAATCGACTGGTACAAGGCGGCGGGCGAGAGCAGTTCGCAGGTGAGAAACTGTCGCTGAACTTCCAGGATGTCGAGATTCGCTCGGTATTGCAGGTCATCGCCGACTTCACCGATTTCAATATCGTGACCAGTGACTCCGTGTCGGGCAATCTCACGCTGCGTTTGAACGACGTGCCTTGGGACCAAGCTCTCGACATTATTTTGCAGGCCAAGGGCCTTGATAAACGTCGGAACGGTAACGTGATCTGGATCGCGCCGACTACCGAACTGGCAGCGCGGGAGCGTCAGCAACTGGAAGTGCTTGCTCAGCGTGGCGACCTGGAGCCTCTGGTGACGGAAAGCTTCCAGATCAATTATCACAGCGGCCAGGAGATTTTTGACTTCCTGAAGAGCAAGGATCAAACCGTCCTTTCCAAGCGCGGCAGTGTTGTGGTCGATGCTCGTAGCAACAAGGTGTTTGTTACGGACGTGCCGTCCCGATTGGATGCGCTGCGCCGGTTGATTCAGGAGATCGATGTTCCGCCGCGCCAAGTATTGATTGAGGCTAGGATCGTTGAGGCGAACAAAGGGTTCACGCGGGACTTAGGGGTGCGCATGAGTTTTGGGGATACTCGCACCCGCACCCGTGACGATATTAGAGGCAGGGGCGGTCTGCGCCCAGGGCAGTGGCAAAACGGTCAACTGACTGGAGAGGGTGGCTCCACTGGGGGAACTAGTCCTGTGGCTAACTTTTCGGTCTTGAATATGGCGCTGTTCAACTCCTCTGCAACTAGATTCCTGAACCTTGAGCTTTCTGCGCTTGAGACGGATTCACGGGGCAGGGTGATCTCCAGCCCGCGCGTTTTGACGGGCAATCAGAAGGAAGCGGTGATTGAACAAGGTACGGAAGTTCCGTACCAAGAGTCCACCAGTTCTGGTGCCACCAATGTGTCCTTCAAAAAAGCCGTATTGAGCCTGCGGGTGACGCCTCAAATCACACCTGATGGCCGTGTTCAACTGAGTGTGATGGTGAACAAGGACCGCCCTGACTTCGCCAATGCAGTAAATAACGTTCCGCCGATCCTGACCCAGAATGTTCAGACGGAGGTGTTGGTGGACAACGGTGGCACAGTGGTGATTGGTGGCATCTACGAAGAGGAAGAGACGACAAGCATCAACCGTGTGCCTCTCCTTGGGGAAATCCCCGTGGTTGGAGCGCTTTTCCGCAACACGGCGCGAGTTTCCAATCGCACCGAACTCTTGGTGTTCATTACTCCGCGCATCGTGACAGAGTCGCTCACCTTGCGTTGATCAGGTATAAGACGAAATCCGGTTCAGCGCGGAATGACTGAGTGATTGCATATGAGGAGCCTGTCGTCCTGATCGGGATGATGGGGGCGGGTAAAAGTACGGTCGGGCGCGATTACGCGAAGCGGCACGGCCTTGAGTTCATTGATTGCGATCATGAGCTTGAGGCGCGCACTGGCGTGAAGATCGCAACGGTCTTCGAGATCGAGGGGGAGGCCGGATTCCGGCGCCGCGAAAGCCAGTTGATTGAAGAGCTGCTTGAGCGCGGCGGGACAGTGCTTGGCACTGGTGGCGGTGTGGTGCTGGCGGCCGAGAACCGATTGGCGCTGCAGCGGCGTGGTATCGTTGTTTACCTGAATGTTCCGCCTCGGGTGTTGTGGGAACGTACGCGGCACGACCGTAGCAGGCCGCTGCTGCAGGTGCCTAACCCGCGCGAACGCATCGAAACCCTCTACCGTGAGCGCGACCCGCTTTACCGCGAGGTTGCAGACATCGTCATCGATGGCAATCGCGGCAGCCCGGCGGGAATGGTGCGGCAGCTCGAGGCCGCGATCGAACTCTTCAAGCAGAAAAATGCGCACTCTCAATGTCGCCCTGGGTAACCGGGCCTACCCCATACACATCGGTCGCGGGCTGCTCGATCAGGCCGATTTGATCACCCCGCACCTGAAGACCAAACGCGCGTTCGTCGTGACCAACGATGTCGTGGCGCCGCTGTATCTGGCTCGTTTGCGCGCAACGCTCGAAGGTGCCGGCGTACGAGTCGAGCAGGTCGTCCTGCCGGACGGCGAAGCGCACAAGGACTGGGCCACGCTCAACCTCGTGTTCGACGCCTTGCTCAACGCCCGCTGCGAGCGCTCGACCACCCTTATCGCCTTGGGTGGTGGGGTGGTCGGTGACATGGGTGGCTTTGCCGCGGCAACCTACCAACGCGGCATGCCCTTCATCCAGATTCCGACCACCTTGCTGGCGCAGGTCGATTCGTCCGTGGGCGGCAAGACGGCGATCAATCATCCCCTTGGCAAGAACATGATCGGGGCCTTCTACCAGCCGCGTCTGGTGCTGGCAGACATCGACAGCCTGAACACGCTGGCCGATCGTGAATTGTCGGCCGGTCTGGCCGAGATCATCAAGTACGGCCTCATTCGCGACCCCGAATTTTTCGAGTGGCTCGAGGCCAACATCGAGCGCTTGCTCGCACGTGAGCCCGAGGCATTGGCGCATGCCATTGAGCGGTCGTGCATGAACAAGGCAGAAGTGGTCGCGGCTGACGAAACCGAGCAGGGCGAGCGGGCCTTGCTGAACCTCGGTCATACCTTCGGGCATGCCATCGAGACCGGTCTCGGCTACGGCGAGTGGTTGCATGGTGAGGGTGTGGCGGCCGGAACCGTGATGGCCGCTACGCTTTCGCAGCGTCTGGGCATGCTGCCGGCGGCCGAAATCCCGCGCATCGTGGGCTTGTTCGAGCGTGCCAGGTTGCCGGTGCAGGGGCCGGACATGCCGGTGTCGCGCTATCTCGACTTGATGGCCAATGACAAGAAGGTCGAAGAAGGCAAGCTGCGCTTGATTCTCATGGAACGCATCGGCAAGGCCGTGATTCGCGGCGATGCGCCGATAGCCGAAATCACGGCGGCCATCGAGAGTTGCTGCGCATGAGTGTGCTGGCAGCCTGGGCCGTCTGCGAGACGAATTCGGCGGGGCGGCGTCATGCCGAGCCGGGGCCGTCGGAGCGCAACGAATTTCAGCGTGATCGCGACCGCATCATCCACTCCACGGCGTTTCGCCGGCTCGAGTACAAGACGCAGGTGTTCGTCAATCACGAGGGCGACCTGTTTCGCACGCGGCTCACGCACAGCATTGAAGTCGCTCAGATCACGCGCAACATCGCGCGTGCACTGTCGCTGAACGAAGATCTTGCCGAAGCCATCGCGCTGGCGCATGACCTCGGCCATACGCCGTTTGGCCACGCTGGCCAGGACGCGCTGAACGAGTGCATGAAGCCCTACGGCGGTTTCGAGCACAACCTGCAGTCGCTGCGCACGGTCGATGAGCTTGAAGAGCATTACGCGGCGTTCGCCGGCCTGAACCTCACGTTTGAAACCCGCGAGGGCATCCTCAAGCATTGCTCGCGCCCGAATGCCGAGCGGCTGGGCGATGTCGGCAGGCGGTTTCTGGAGGGCACGCAGCCTTCGCTCGAAGCGCAGCTCACAAATCTTGCCGATGAAGTGGCCTACAACAACCATGACGTCGATGACGGCCTGCGTTCCGGGCTGATCACGCTGGAGCAGCTCGAGAGCATTGCCTTGTTCGCCGAGCGCCGCCGCGTGGTCGAGGCTGCCTGGCCGGGGCTCACCGGACGCAAGCTGATCCACGAGACCATTCGGCGCATGATCAACGATACGGTCATCGATCTGATTGCAACCACGCGCGCCAACATCGCGGCAGCCGGCGTGCAAAGCCTGGAAGATGTGCGCCAAGCGGGCCGGATGGTGGCCTATTCGTCCGAAATGGCTGCCACCCTGCAGGAGCTCAAACGCTTCCTGCGCGAGAATCTGTATTGGCACTATCAGGTGCTGCGCATGACCGACAAGGCGCGCCGCATCATCAACGACCTCTTCTCCGCCTTCATGTCCGACCCGCGTCTGCTGCCACCGCAGTATCAGCAGCGTGCGCGCGAGGACAAGCCCCGCGCCATCGCCGACTACATCGCCGGCATGACCGACCGCTACGCCATCCGCGAGCATAGACGCCTCTTCGCGGTCGGCGAAATCCATTGATTCGTAATGGATTAGGCGTCTGCCCAAGACGCCTGCAGAGCTAACCCGGCCCTTGAATCAGGGGGGCGATAGGGGTATAGTCTCCAACCCGCTAAAGTACCATTCCGGCCCGTGTCCGCGCTTCAGGTCGTCTCAGGCCGGGCGCCAGAACACTGGCCGTTTTTATGCGCCCCGTGAACGCGGTGCTGAGTGCGGCGAAGCATGAGCAGCGCGCCGCCCGTTTGATCCCGGCAAAGCCGGTGACCTAGTCGTTTAAAGGATTCACGTGATGGATGTCCCCCACAAGCAGGGCCTGTACGATCCCGCCAACGAGCACGACGCTTGCGGCGTCGGCTTTGTCGCTCACATCAAGGGCAAGCGAACTCACGAGATCGTGTTGCAAGGCCTTGAGATCCTCAAGAATCTCGACCACCGCGGTGCGGTGGGCGCAGACCCCCTGCAGGGTGACGGTGCCGGCATCCTGATCCAGATTCCCGACCAGCTGTATCGCGAAGAGATGGCGAAGCAGGGCGTGACCCTGCCCATTTCGGGCGAGTACGGTGTGGGCATGGTGTTCCTGCCGAAAGAGCGTGCTTCGCGTCTGGCCTGTGAGGGCGAGATCGAGCGCGCCGTGCGCGCCGAAGGCCAGGTCGTGCTGGGCTGGCGCGATGTGCCGACCGATCCCGAAATGCCGATGTCGCCGACCGTGCGTGCGCAAGAGCCGATGATCCGCCAGATCTTCGTCGGCCGTGGTGACGACGTGATGGTGCCGGAAGCGCTGGAGCGCAAGCTTTACATCGCGCGTCGCCGCGCCGCCAACGCCATTCGCAACCTCAGCCTGCAGCACGGCAAAGAGTTCTATTTCGTGTCGATGTCGGCTACGACTGTGAACTACAAAGGTCTGCTGTTGGCCGATCAAGTCGGTCAGTACTACACCGACCTCGTTGATCCGCGCGCCGTGTCGGCGCTGGCGCTGGTGCACCAGCGTTTTTCGACCAACACCTTCCCGCAGTGGAGCCTCGCCCACCCGTTCCGCTACATCGCGCACAACGGCGAGATCAACACGCTGCGTGGCAACTACAACTGGATGCGCGCGCGTGAGAAGGGCGTCTCCTCGCCGCTGCTCGGCGCCGATCTCGACAAGATCTGGCCGCTGATCTACCCCGGCCAGTCCGACTCTGCCGCCTTCGACAACGCGCTCGAACTGCTCGTGATGAGCGGCTATTCGCTTGCCCAGGCCATGATGATGATGATTCCCGAAGCTTGGGAGTCGCACACGCACATGGAAGAGAAGCGCCGCAACTTCTACGAATACCACGCCGCCATGATGGAGCCGTGGGACGGCCCGGCTGCGGTGGCTTTCACCGATGGTCGCCAGATCGGCGCCACGCTCGACCGTAACGGCTTGCGTCCGGCACGCTATCTGGTCACCGATGACGACCTCGTCGTGATGGCCTCCGAATCCGGCGTGCTGCCGATTCCCGAGAGCAAGATCGTCAAGAAATGGCGTCTGCAGCCGGGCAAGATGTTCCTGATCGATATGGAACAAGGCCGCATCATCGACGACAACGAGTTGAAAGAATCGCTCGCCAATGCTCGGCCGTATGGCGACTGGCTGTCGCGCATCAACATCAAGCTCGACGGTCTGACCCTGCCGGAGGGCGTGCAGCCGCCGAGCAGCAAGGTCGAGTTGCTCGACCGTCAGCAGGTCTTCGGCTACACCCAGGAAGACATCAAGTTCATCCTCGAGCCGATGGGCAAGGCTGGTGAAGAGGGCAGCGGCTCGATGGGCAACGACTCGCCGCTGGCGGTGCTGTCGTCCAGAGAGAAGCCGCTGTACAACTACTTCCGGCAGCTCTTCGCGCAGGTCACCAACCCGCCGATCGACCCGATCCGCGAGCAACTGGTGATGTCGCTGGTGTCCTTCGTAGGTCCCAAGCCGAACCTGCTCGAGATCAACGAGATCAACCCCCCGTTCCGTCTTGAAGTCAGCCAGCCCGTGCTCGACTTCGACGCGATGGCCAAGATCCGCAACATCTCGCGCTATACGCACAACAAGTTCCGCTCGTTCGAGCTCGACATCTGCTACCCGGTCGAGTGGGGCAACGAAGGCGTCGAGGCGCGTCTGGCCTCGCTGTGCTTCGAAGCCGAAGATGCCGTGCAGCGCGGCTGCAATATCCTGATCGTGTCGGACCGCCGCGTTGATCGCGATAACGTCGCCATTCCGGCGTTGCTGGCGCTGTCGGCGATCCATCAGCATCTGGTCACCAAGGGTCTGCGCACGCGCGCCGGCCTGATCGTCGAAACCGGCACCGCGCGCGAAGTGCATCACTTCGCCGTACTCGCGGGGTACGGCGCCGAGGCGGTGCACCCGTACCTCGCCATGGAGACGTTGCAGCAGCTCTTCGGCGAAGGCGAAGCCGGCGACAAGGCGATCGCCCATTTCGTGAAGGCCATCGGCAAGGGGCTGATGAAGGTCATGTCCAAGATGGGCATCTCGACCTACATGTCCTACACCGGCGCGCAGATTTTCGAAGCCATCGGTCTCAAGCAGAGCTTCATCGACAAGTACTTCACCGGCACCACCAGCCAGGTCGAAGGCATCGGTGTGTTCGAGGTGATGGAAGAGACCATCCGCCTGCATCGCAAGGCCTTCAGCAATGATCCGGTGCTCGCCAATATGCTCGATGCCGGCGGCGAATACGCTTTCCGTATCCGCGGCGAAGAGCACATGTGGACGCCCGACGCCATTGCCAAGCTGCAGCACGCCACGCGCACCGACAAGTACGAGACGTACAAGGAATACGCGGCGATCATCAACGACCAGAGCCAGCGTCACATGACGCTGCGCGGTCTGTTTGAGCTGCGTGGTTGTGCGCAGCCCATCCCGCTCGACGAGATCGAACCGGCCAAGGAAATCGTCAAGCGCTTCGCCACCGGTGCGATGTCGCTCGGCTCGATCTCGACCGAGGCGCATTCCACCCTCGCCATCGCCATGAACCGTATCGGCGGCAAGTCGAACACCGGTGAAGGCGGCGAAGACGTGGCGCGCTTCAAGCCCATCACGCAGGCCACCAGCCTCGCCAAGGTGATCGGTGAGTCGCGCGTCGAGCGTGACATTCCGCTTGCAGCCGGTGACAGCCTGCGTTCGTCGATCAAGCAGGTCGCTTCAGGCCGCTTCGGCGTCACCACCGAGTATCTGGTGAATGCTGATCAGATCCAGATCAAGATGGCGCAGGGCGCCAAGCCGGGCGAAGGCGGCCAGTTGCCGGGTCACAAGGTGTCCGAATACATCGGCGCGCTGCGTCATTCGGTGCCGGGCGTGGGCCTGATTTCGCCCCCGCCGCACCATGACATCTACTCGATCGAAGATCTGGCGCAGCTCATCCATGATCTGAAGAACGCCAACTCTAAGGCCGACGTGTCGGTGAAGCTGGTGTCCGAGATCGGTGTCGGCACGATTGCCGCCGGTGTTGCCAAGGCCAAGGCCGACCACATCGTCATCGCCGGCCACGATGGGGGCACGGGCGCATCGCCGCTGTCGTCGATCAAGCACGCCGGTTCGCCGTGGGAACTGGGCTTGGCCGAAACGCAGCAGACGCTGGTGCTCAACGGCTTGCGCAGCCGCATCCGTCTGCAGGTCGACGGCCAGATGAAGACCGGCCGAGACGTCGTCATCGGCGCGCTGCTGGGTGCCGACGAATTCGGTTTCTCGACCGCTCCGCTGGTGGTCGAGGGCTGCATCATGATGCGCAAGTGCCACCTCAACACCTGCCCGGTGGGCGTGGCCACGCAGGATCCGGTGCTGCGCCAGAAGTTCTCCGGCCAGCCCGAGCACGTGGTGAACTACTTCTTCTTCGTGGCCCAGGAAGTGCGCGAGATCATGGCGCAGCTTGGCGTGCGCAAGTTCGACGACCTCATCGGCCGTGCCGATCTGCTCGACATGAAGCCGGGCTTGTCGCACTGGAAAGCGCGTGGTCTGGATTACAGCCGCATCTTCTACCGCCCCGCGGTGGCCGATGGCGTGGCTGTGCTGCACACCGAAAAGCAGGATCACGGCCTCGAGAAGGCGCTCGACAACAAACTCATCGAGCTGGCAAAGCCGGCGCTCGAGCGTGGCGAGCGTGTGAACATTGATCTGCCGGTGAAGAACGTGAACCGCACCGTCGGCGCCATGCTGTCCGGCCGCGTGGCCGAGAAGTACGGCCACGAAGGTCTGCCGACCGACACCATTCACGTCAAGCTCACCGGCACGGCCGGCCAGAGTTTCGGCGCCTTCCTCACGCGTGGCGTGACCTTCGAGCTCAACGGCGAAGGCAACGACTACGTTGGCAAGGGCCTGTCGGGTGGTCGCATCATCGTGCGCCCGGTGGGTGAGTTCCGCGGCACGACGGCCGAGAACATCATCGTCGGCAACACCGTGCTGTACGGCGCTACTGAAGGCGAGGTGTATTTCGCCGGCGTGGGCGGCGAGCGTTTCGCGGTGCGTAACTCCGGCGCCACGGCAGTGGTCGAGGGCGTGGGTGACCACGGCTGCGAATACATGACCGGCGGCACCATCGTTGTGCTGGGCGCCACGGGCCGCAACTTCGCCGCGGGCATGTCGGGCGGTGTCGCCTACGTGCTGGACGAGATGGGCGATTTCGAGACGCGTTGCAACATGGCACAGGTGGCACTCGAGCCGTTGCCCGAAGAGATCGAAGCGCGCAAGGGCTCCGAATCCGGCGATGAACTCGAATCGCACGGCCGGGTCGAGATCGATCACCTGAGCATGGGTGACGAGCTGATCCTCAAGGGCCTCATCGAGCGCCATCTGCGTTTCACCGACAGCCCGCGTGCGAAGCAGATTCTCGACAGCTGGGATGATTACCGGACGAAGTTCGTCAAGGTCATGCCGAATGAATATCGTCGTGCGCTGGGCGAAATCGCCGAGCGTCAGAAGCAACTGGAGGCCGCATAACAAATGGGCAAGCCAACCGGATTTCTTGAGTACGAGCGTCTGTCCGAGGCCTATGCGCCGGTGCCGGAGCGCCTGAAGAACTATCGCGAGTTCGTTTTGCGTCTGGATGACAAAGAAGCGGCGATTCAGGGTGCGCGCTGCATGGACTGCGGCATTCCGTTCTGCAACAACGGCTGTCCCGTGAACAACATCATTCCCGACTGGAATGATCTGGTGTTCCGCAATCAGTGGCGTGAAGCCATTGCCGTGCTGCACTCGACCAACAACTTCCCGGAGTTCACCGGCCGCATCTGCCCGGCTCCGTGCGAAGCCGCGTGCACGCTGCACATCAACGACGACGCGGTGGGCATCAAGTCCATCGAGCACGCCATCATCGACAAGGCGTGGGAAGAGGGCTGGGTCAAGCCGTTGCCGCCGAGCGTCAAGACCGGCAAGAAAGTTGCCGTGGTCGGCTCCGGCCCGGCCGGCATGGCCGCTGCGCAGCAGCTCGCGCGTGCAGGTCATGACGTGACCGTGTTCGAAAAGAGCAATGCCGTGGGTGGTCTGCTGCGCTACGGCATTCCCGACTTCAAGATGGAAAAGCATCTGATCGACCGTCGTGTCGAGCAGATGGAAGCCGAGGGCGTGACTTTCCGCACCGGCGTCATCGTGGGCGACAAGGCCGTGCCGGCCGGCATCAACAACGATGCCACCGAAGTCATCAGCGGCGATCAGCTCAAGAAGGATTTCGACGCCGTGATTCTCGCCGGTGGCTCGGAAGTGCCGCGTGATCTGCCGGTGCCGGGGCGTGAGCTCTCTGGCGTGCATTTCGCGATGGAATTCCTCGTGCCGCAGAACAAGGAAGTCGGTGGTGGCCCGGCCAACCCGATCTCCGCGAAGGGCAAACACGTTGTGGTCATCGGCGGCGGCGATACCGGTTCGGACTGTGTCGGCACCTCCAACCGCCACGGCGCTGCTTCGGTGACGCAATTCGAACTGATGCCGATGCCGCCCGAGCAGGAAGACCGTGAGCTGACCTGGCCGTACTGGCCGGTCAAGTTGCGCACCTCGTCCTCGCATGAGGAAGGCTGCGAGCGTGATTTCGCTGTTGCCACCAAGGAGTTCATCGGCAAGGACGGCAAGGTCACCGGCCTGCGCGCCTGCCGTATCGAGTTCAAGGACGGTCGCATGGTCGAAGTGCCGGGTTCGGAGTTCGAGCTCAAGGCTGACCTCGTGCTGTTCGCGATGGGCTTCGTCCATCCGGTCGGCGGTCTGCTAGATGCCTTCGGCGTCACCAAGGACAAGCGTGGCAATGCCAGCGCGACCACCGACGGTGAAGGCTGCTATGCGACCAACGTCGACAAGGTGTTCGCTGCGGGTGACGTACGCCGTGGTCAGAGTCTGGTGGTGTGGGCGATTCGCGAAGGTCGTCAGGCTGCCCGTGCCGTCGACGAATTCCTGATGGGTGAAAGCGTACTGCCTCGCTGAACGGCGAATCGCCCAAGGGCGGGGAGTGTCTGGAGCGCGGGCCATGGCCTGCGCTTGTGTGACGGTCGTGGGGCTGAGCGGTTGTCAGCGAACGTGCAAGGCGTATAAGCCTGTTGCCCTGTCGAGCGGCAGATGCTGTCTGAAAACGGACCCGGAAGGGTCCGTTTTGTTTTTGGTGCTACGGTTGCATGAATGCCGAATGCGTGGATAAATGCAGGCACGAAGCGACTGCTGGAGACGACTGCATGCGTGCCGTCCGACGATTGTTGTGCACCGCTCTTGCACTGTTCGGTGCAGGCCTCGCACTGCCGGTTTCGGCCAGCAATGCTCAGATCACGCCCGTACGCATCGTCGTTCCGTTTTCGCCGGAAGGCGGCACGGACATCTTCGCGCGTCTGGTAGCGGCGCATCTTGGACGGCATCTGCCAGGCAAGCCCGATGTGCTGGTGGAGAACCTGCCAGGGGCGGGGGGCAGTCTCGGCGCGAATGCATTCGTCGAACGAGCGCGGAAAGGCGAGGTGGTTCTGCTTGCCGCTTCAGGTCATCTGAACCTGCGGGCCGTGCTCGGCCTGCGGGGGCTGCAGATGAAGCAGGCCGAATTGGAGCCGGTGCTCGCCTCGCCGATGGGACACGTGACCGTGATCCCCACGCAGATGGGCGTAGGCGCGCCGCATGAAATCGGGAAATTCAAGGGGCGGCTGACCAAGGGTATCAATGACCCGGTGGGGCAGCTCGAATCGCTGGTGGCTCTCGACATGCTCGGGCTCGATTACAGCCCCGTGTCGGGGTTCGGTGGGCGGGGCGAGACGCTGGCTGCGTTCGAGCGTGGTGAGTTGAGCATCAACACCCAGGCCACGCCGGTTTATCTTTCACGCTTCGAGCCGCTGGTGCGTCTGCGCCGCGTGATCCCCTTGTATGCCATCGGATTCATCGACGAGCGAGGGCAGTCGATACGCGATCCGGCTGTGCCGGGCCTCATCACCGCGCCGGAGCTGTATCAGCGCCTGCACGGCCGCCCGCCATCGGGCCCTTCGTGGGAGGCCTTCAAGGTGGTCGTGCCGTTGGTGCAGGATGCCCGCGCAACGCTGTGGATGCACAATGCCCTGGCGGCGAAGACACGCACAGAGATTCGGGCCGCCCTGAACGCGATGGTGCACGACGCCTCTTTTCATCTGGCCGCGCGTGAAGCGCTTGGTCA
Organism: Pseudazoarcus sp. NS20; assembly: GCF_059703745.1. NCBI lineage: Bacteria > Pseudomonadati > Pseudomonadota > Betaproteobacteria > Rhodocyclales > Zoogloeaceae > Pseudazoarcus > Pseudazoarcus sp. NS20. The sequence goes on along the minus strand of NZ_BAAKIY010000001.1, from coordinate 272,097 downwards.
GTATCCGGTCTTGCATGGAGACGAGTTGCGCCGTATCCGAAGCTCGATGGATTCCGTGTCGCCGGACGTGCTGCAGTACCTGCGGGACATGCTCAAGTCACGTTATGGCGTCGAATTCCAGTCGTGAGTGCTCAGTAGGGCGGCTCGACAGGGTGTGAGGCGATGATGGCGTCGGCCAGTTGTCTGCCGCTCAGCCAGGCACCTTCCACACGCCCGCCCATCAACCAGTCCCCGGCCAGCCCGATGCGGTCATCCGGGTCCCACACCGAGCCGATATTGGCCGGCTCCAGGCTGCCCGCATGGCACCAACGGTGCAGGGTATATTCATCCGGGCGCGGCGCACCGAGTTGGCTGAATTCTTCGATCATGGCTTCCGCCACTTCGCGCATCTCTTCCTCCGATTCGCCCCCGATGTCGTCTGCGGCCGGGGCGTGGGCGAGCCACACGTGGCCCGGCGGCCGGCCGGGTTTGGACGAATCGCGTGCGACCCAACTCAGTGCCCCGTGATTGACGAAAGCGGCATCGAAGTTCAGTTCGGGGTCCTCGAAATAGCGCGCCATCAGCGCCCATGTGCCACGCATCGGGGTTTGCGCGGCAAGGTCTGCGAGGCCCGGTGAGGCCTCCACCAGCAGTGCGCACGCTCGCGGTGCGGGAAGCGTGAGGATTACGCCGGAATACGATTGATCGAGCACGCCGTCTTCTGTGTCAAAGATCCAGTGGTCGTCTTCGCGACCCAGCGCAGTCACGCAGGTCTCGTAACGCACCGGCAGGCCGGCGGCAAGATAGTCGCTCAAGGCGGACATGCGGGGCGTGCCGACCAGCCGCAGCGCATCCTGAGCGATCTGAGCAGCACCTTCTGCCTCCACGGCAATCAAGCGAGGATGCCACTCGGCCACCACGCCAGCGCCACGCCATTCCTGCACGGCGGTGAGAAATGCCGGGTCTCGCGCGGTGAAGTACTGCGCGCCGTGATCGCACTGCCAGTCATGCAGCACCTGGGTCGCTACGCGTCCGCCCGGTGCGGGCCCTTGGTCGAGCAACTCGACGGCATGGCCGGCCGCAAGCAAGCGCGCCGCGCAAGACAGTCCCGCGATGCCTGCGCCGATGATCGCGAGCGGCTTCTGGGCAGGGTTCATGGCTTGATTCTCCTGAGTATGAGTCGGCGTGAGCGAGCGGTCAGGGTACGGCTTTGAAGCGCGCTACCAGAACACCTTGTGCATCATGCAGTTCGAGACGGCTGGCGTCGATGCGCCAGTTGCATACGCGTTCAAGTGCTGACAGGAATCGCTGTTCAACGCCCTGGTCGTCGAGGCAGGCCATTCTGGTGGTGGCGATCCTGCGCAATGCCATCGAGTCGCCAGCCAGCTCGACGCTGCCGGTGAGGCGGTTGCAGCCGGTGGAACCGCTGATGCGGCTGGCCTCGCCGGGGGTGAAGGTGATGAACGGCGCACGCTCGTCACTCCGAGCCGTTACTACAGCGTCGCCCAAGCGCTCGAGGCGCCAGTGCGTGTCGGCGAGCGTCGGTGAAGGCGGCGCCTGGACGGTGCCGGGGTTTGTAGCATCACGCGCAGCAACGCCATGGTCCGCATGCGGCGTGGTCTCGGCGGTCGCGCTGGCTGGTTTGCAGCTCACCGGGCTGCCGGATTGCGTGACGCGTTCAACGATCACGGTCGGACGGGCTGGCCCTTCCATGTTGACGCGATCGACGATGCGCGCCTTCACGGTCACCGGAAGAGGCCGATCCAGGGTCGAGCCGGACGGCGTGGCAGCCTTTTCGAGACGCAGGTAGTCACCCTCCATGGCCACCGGCATGCGCCGGCCGGTGGCGCAGTCCTCGAGGGTGGCGCTGTCGGCAAAGTAGGTGAAGTGGCCTTCGAGCGTGGTGACGGGCTCGATGGGGCTGAGTCGAGACGAGCGGTACAGCGTGTAGTTGAGCGTTGATTCGATCGGCCGGCCTTCGGTGTCGAGCAGGGTCAGCCAGCCGTCGTCAGGGCGCAGCATGCGGCGCTGGTCTGGTTGGTAGCGCAGCTCGAGCACGTTGTCGTGCAGTGTCCAGCGGCCGATGCTGTCAAAACGTGCATCGCGCTCTTGATAGGCGCTGCGCTCGTAGAAGACACCGTCTTCGAACAGGTCGAGACGCATTTCGATGCCCGGGCAGTCTGCGCATGGCAAGATCCCCACATACGAGCCGACCACGCGTTGATCAGCCTGCGCCGAGTAGATGAAGCACGCCGTCGATGCTGCCAGCAGCCCTCGCAAGATGTTCTGCATTCTTGGCTCCCCGCGGCGCGAAGCCGCATTGTCGAGTGTCGAATCATGACGCGTGCCCGCCTCGCCTTTGACTGGGTGACCCCCGGCGGTAAGATGCGGCCTCGTCGCTCCGATAGTCATTCTCCTGTACGCCGATGATACGACCGCGCTTCAAACGTAACGAACGCATTCACGAGATCGCGCTGCGCTCCGACTGGACGTTCTCCGCCAAGCTCGCATTGGCCGGCTTCGTGCTGCTCGTGTGGCTCATTCCGATGCTGCTTGTCGGCAAGCCCGAACTCGAAGCCCTGGCGCGCACCACGCATTTCCTGGGCTGGGTGTTCACGGTCGGCTTTCTGGGAATCGGCGTGTATCGCTTCTTCGTGCAGCGTCGCGAGGCGCGTAATCCGAAGGTGTCTGACGATGATTCCGAGGGCGGCGCAGCATGAGCACCAGCGAGGATATCGACCTGGATGAGCCTTCCATGCGCAACCTGGCCTGCCGCTTCCCGCGGGCCGGTCGCGTCGAAGCCATCCTGCTGCGGCCGGCACGCATGGCGCCAGTGCAATCGGTGACCGAAGCGCTGGCGCTGGCTGAACGTGGCCTGGATGGTGACCGCGCCTCCTTTGCCGCGCCGAGCCGGCCGGGGGGCAGCAAGCGGCAGGTATCGCTGATTCAGGCCGAGCACCTGCCAGTGATCGCCGCACTCGCCGGGCGCGAATCGGTGCAGGCGAGTGAGCTGCGCCGCAATCTCGTCATCTCAGGGCTCAATCTGCTCGCTGCCCGCAGCCTGTTCAAAGATCGGCCGCTGGTGCTGCAGTTGGGCGAGACGGTGCTCGAGATCACCGGTACCTGCGACCCTTGTTCGCGCATGGAAGAGACGCTTGGCCCCGGAGGTTTCAACGCCATGCGCGGGCATGGCGGGGTGAATGCCCGAGTGCTGCAGGGTGGGCGAATCCGCGTGGGGGACGAAGTGCGCTGTGTCGTGCAGGCGCCGGTGGCGCAGCAATCGCTTTTCTGAGCGCGGGTTTCAACGGGGTCGAGCAAAGCGCTCATGGGCCTATGCGGGCTCACAGCTGGAGCGGGAAGATTCACGCTGGCGCCGTCATCGTCGGTGCCTTTTGCCTCAGATCGAACGCGGTCCACCGTATGCGCGCTTACCCGGAACGGTTAAGATTGCGGCCGCGCGTGGCCTACGTTGTCGTTGCTGCCGCACGCGCCTTCACCCTGAGCACCGTCCGGTGTCGGGAAAGCCTGTTGGGCGCATCCGGCGCCCGTTATCGATCGAGAGGATGTAGATGCGCAAGGGCCTATCCGCTGCGTTGTTTTCCGCGTGCCTGTTGTTCAGTGCGGGCAGTCATGCCGAGGAGCTGAGCGCACAGAAGCGCGCCGACATCGAGCGACTTCTGCACGTATCAGGGGCGATGGCGATCGGCCAGCAGATGGGCGGTGCCATCATCGTGGAGATGACCAAGGTCTTGCGCCAGGCTCGGCCGGACATCCCGCAGCATGTGCTCGACACGCTGGTGGAGGAGGTCAATGCGGTGATGGCCGAGAGGCTGCCGGGCATGGCGACGTTGATGGTTCCGGTGTACCACCGCAATTTCAGTGCGGCCGAGATCAAGGAATTGCTGCGCTTCTACGGCACGGAAATTGGTCAGAAGGCCGTTCGCGTCATGCCGCAGCTGATGAATGAGAGCCTGGCCGCCGGTCAGCAATGGGGCAAGTCCGTGGCTCCCGAGGTGCAACGACGCGTCAGTGACAGGCTGGCGCGAGAGGGCTACCCGCTGCGTTGAATGCCATGCGAGCCGGCGATGTTCGGCTCTGGGCGTGCATTTGCCGCACTCGCGGCGCCCCCTAGCAAAATCCACAACTTGCCGCATGCACCAGCTTGGCGCAGCATGGGCCAAAAAAAGCGGTGCAAAGGGGGGAGAGCCTGTGGATGCGACAACCGTTTATGCCAAGACCGCGCTCGGTCAGGAAGAGATCGCGACGCGCGCCCGCAACGTATCGGCAAGGCTGCGCGCCATGTTGATCATGGTGGATGGGCGGCGCTCGGTGGGGGATTTGCTGGCGTTTCATCCGGCGCCGGATGAGGCGCGCGGATACCTTGAAAGCCTGGCCTCGGGTGGTCTGATTGCCGCCTTGGGGGATGCTGCGCCGTCCAGCGCCGCAGCGGCACCTGCCACCCTGCACAGCGAGCCTGCCGTGTCGCCTGCGGGGCAGTCGGTGGCAGACCTTGCAAGTGCCAAGCGTGCGGCGGTGCAGATGCTGGTCGATTTTCTCGGACCCGATGGCGACATGTTCTGCGAGCGTGTCGAGCGCGTGAAAGACCGCGAACAGTTCATCGAAGAGTGTCAGAAGCTGGCTTCGATGCTGGAAAGTGCGGTCGGCCGGGAGCGCGCCCAGCGCTTCCGCGACACGCTCGCGCCCCTGGTCGGCTGAGGCACGGCGGCTAGCCGCCACTCAAGGCCTGCACGATGACGACTTCGTCGTTGTCGCCCAGGGCACGCTGCAGATCGAATTCCGATACGCCATTCACGAAGATGCGCATGTGCGGCCGCGTGCGCATCTGCTCGTTCACCACGCGGAAGCGGATCCCCGGGTAGCGACGCTCGAGGTCGTCGAGCAGCGCGTTCAACGTTACCCCGTCGGCTTCCACCTTGGCCGCACCGGTGTAGGACTGCAACGGCGTCGGAATCAGCACGTTCATTCGCGCGTATCCACTTCGGCCGCTTCCAGCGCGTAGATTTCCGGCAGGTCGCGCGTGATGCACTGCCACTCGGCGCCTTCATTGCGGCTCATCCACAATTGCCCGCCGGTGGTGCCGAAATACAGTCCGACGCTGTCGTGCGTGTCGGCACACATGGCTTGCCGCTTCACCGTCCACCATGCCTGCCCGGTCGGCAGGCCGCTGTCGCAGCGTTGCCAGCTGGCACCGGCGTCACGTGTGGCATACACCGCCGGCTGCCCCGCCGGGCTGGTACGCGGCCATACGTCGCGGCCGTCCATCGGAAAGACCCAGGCGGTGTCGGCACCACGCGGGTGCACTACCATCGGAAAGCCGATGTCGCCCACATCGGCCGGCATGTTGCGTCCGATGCGCTGCCACCGCGACGCCGGGCGGTCGAGCCGGTAGATGCCACAGTGGTTCTGCTGATAGATGCGATCCGGGTTGCTTGGACACATGCGCAGGCAGTGCGGGTCGTGAAACGTGGGGTCGGCGGGGTCGAAACCCTCGACCACATCCAGGCCGTCGAGCAGCGGGGCAAAGCTCTTTCCACCGTCGGTGGATTCGTGCACGCCGCCGCCTGACATGGCGAAGTACAGGTGCTGCGGGTCGCGCGGATCGACGAGAATCGAATGCAGCTTGGGCCCGTCCGGTGTGCCGTCCTGCACCGTGCCCATCCAGCGCCGGTAGTCCCGGCTCTCGTTGATGACCGAAAACGGCGCCCAGGTGTCGCCGCCGTCTTCCGAGCGGAACAGCCCCTGCGGCGAGGTGCCGGCATACCAGGCGCCGGGCTCGTTGGCATGACAGGGCGTGAGCCAGAAGGTCTGGCTCACCGCACGTCCGCTGCCGTCGTTGGCAAGGGCAAAGGCGGGTGGGCGCTTTGCCTCGGTCCACGTGGCGCCCAGATCGGTTGAACGGAAGATGGTCGGGCCGAGGTGGCCGGTGCTGGCGGCGGCCAGCAGCGTGCGGCCGTCGCGCGGATCGAGCACCAGATGATTGATGATGTGGCCGAGAAAGTGCGGCTCGTCGGCGCGCCAGTGGCGCCGTTCGCGGTCGCCATGAAAGATCCAGGCCCCCTTGCGGGTGGCCACCAGCACGAGGGTGTTGCCTTGGCTTGTCGTCACGCTGCGCCCCTTTTTGTTCAGGGCGGGCCGGAATGACCCGTCTGTGCTCGCTAGTCGAACAGGCACGGCAGATTTCGACAGCGCAGCCGTTTGGTTCAGCGTAGTCCAGTGGCTGCACCTTACCCACCCAACGAAGATTTTCCGGGGTACGCACGTGCGAAGGGGGCGTTGCCGCCCCCTTCAAGATGCCAGATTCGCTCGTGCGTCAGGCGATTTCGGCTGTATCCAGCGCGATGTCCAGCGTCAGTTCGTTGCCGAGGCTGTCGAGCAATTCGCGCAGCGTGGCGTCCGGCAGGCTTTGCGGCACCACCAGCAAGGCGTGCACCTTGAAGACGTGCGGGTCGCTGCCTTCTCCGACGATCTCGGTGTCGAGGTTCTCGATGCTGATGCCGCGTTCGGCCAGCACGGTGGACAGACGGCGCACGATGCCGGGGCGGTCGGGGCCGGCGAGTTCGAGCTTCACGGCACGGCGGCCGGCCGGCACGGGGCGCGCGTCGCTGCGCGCGATGGTTACGCGCAGGCCGTCGGCTTCGAGCTTCTTCAATGTTTCAGTGACAGCGTCGGCGTCTTCCGGTGCGACCTGCAGGTGCACGATGCCGGCGAATTGACCGGCGACGTTGGTCATGTGGCTGTCCGCCCAGTTCACCGCCACCGACTGCGCGCAGTCGGAGATCTTGCGCACGATGCCGGGCTTGTCCGGGCCCACCACGGTGACCACCAGCGAGGTGGTGAGCGGGTGATCCTGCTCCACCAGTTTGACGGTGCGCTTGATCATCGGCGCACGCGTGGCAAAGCGCTCGTCCTGCGGCATGGCGGGCAGCGTGCCGTGTTCGGCCGCGTGCTGGACGACCTGGCGGATGAGCTTGAGGCCGAGCGGGGCGAGGGCGCGCTCCCACAGTTCGCGCGGGCCTTCGCCTTTTTGCACGAAGCACCAGTCCTGCGCGGCGATGGCGCCGGCGTCCCAGCCGTCGTCCAGGTGGTAGATCGAGCCGCCGGCGATCGGGTCGCCTTCGAGCAGCGTCCATTCCACGGCGGCGATGCCGCGGTGACGCGGCAGCAGCGACGGGTGATAGCCGAAGGCGCCGATGCGTGCGCGCGCCAGTGCTTCCTTGGTGACGAAGGCGTGGGTGTGGGCCGCGATGATCACATCGCAGTCTTCGTGCAGATCGCTGCCCGGCACGGTGCGCGGGCTGGCCAGGATCGACAGCGGAATGCCGGCCTCGGTGGCCGCGATGGCAAGCCGATCATCGGTGGCCGGGGCCACCACGCGCACGACTTGCATGCCGTCTTCGAGCAGGTTGGCCAGCACGGCGGCGCCGAAATAACGCGAGCCGATCACGGTGCACTTCATGAGTTTCTCCTCTTTGCCTTTGGATGCCGCAGCGTGGTGCAGAAGGTTCCGCTGCGATGGGCGCGCATGTGAAAATGGCGCCGAATCGAGTGGGCCGATGTTACCGCGTTCGGGCGGTGAGTTCGTCGCGGTTTTTGCGGAGAAGCATATGGTGCAAAAGTGGTTTCTGGCGTGTCTGGCGGCATGGTCGTGCGGGGCGGCTGCTGCCCAGTGGGAGGAACACACGGGCATCGCTGCCTTGTTCTCCGATGCCGGTGTGCGGGGCACCTTTGTGGCCTACGAAGTCAAGGCGGATAGGCTGATCGGGCATGACGAGGCGCGCGCCAAAGTCCGTTACGTGCCGGCCTCCACCTTCAAGATCGCCAATGCGCTGATCGGGCTCACGCGCGGTGCCGTGCGCGATGTCGATGAAGTGCTGCCCTACGGCGGCAAACCGCAGCGCTTTCCCGCGTGGGAGAAAGACCTGAGCCTGCGCGAAGGCTTTCCGGTGTCGAGTGTTCCGGTGTATCAGGAACTGGCGCGCCGCATCGGGCTGGAAGCCATGCGCAACGAGGTGGCCCGGCTGGAATACGGCAATGCCGAGATCGGCTCGGTGATCGATCGCTTCTGGCTGGATGGCCCGCTGCAGATCAGCGCACTGGAGCAGACGCGGTTTCTTGCGCGTCTGGCGAAAGGGCAATTGCCCGTCTCGCCCGCCGCGCAACGCAGCGTGCGGGAAATCGCGCGCATCGAGCAAGGTCCGGGCTGGGCGTTGTACGGCAAGACCGGCTGGAGCGACCCCGGCGGTGTCGGCATTGGCTGGTGGGTGGGCTGGATCCGCAAGCACGATGACGTCTATGCCTTTGCCCTCAACATGGACATGCAGTCCATCGCGGATGCACCCAAACGCATCGAGATCGGGCGGGCTGCCTTGCAACAACTCGGCATGTTGCCGTCGGTGTCGGCCCAGGCCGTCGCGCCGTGACGCACATCAGCCCAAGCGGTGAGGCGTCGGTGATGCAACACGCTGCGCGAAAAAAGGTCATGGCAACGCTGCTGGTGGGCGGCCTGCTGCTTCTTGCGCTGCCTGCGCTCGCCCAACCTGCGCCGTGGCACAAGTGGCGCAGCAAGAACAACGGTGTTGAAGTGTGTGCCCAGACGCGCCCCGGGCCGGGCTGGGTGCATGCCCGAGGGCCGTACCGCGACCTCAACTGCACTCAGCCGGGCAGGCCCGGCGACCCGGTCAGCCGCCCCGAACCGCGCCCGGCGAATTAACGCGCTGCGGCGCCGAACACCTTTTTCAGCAGGTCGGTGCTACGTGCCACGGGGTTTTGGCGGATGGCGCGCTCTTCATCTGCGAGCTTCACGAACAAGCCTTCCAGCGTCTTGCTGGTGACGTAGCTGTCCAGGTCGGCCGAACTGCCGAGCAGCCCGGCGGCCGGCCCGGCGCGGCTCACCATGCTCTTGTAGGCATTGGTCACACCGGCGCGTGCCGTGGCGTTTTGCACGATGGGTTGCAGGGCGGCGGAGAGTTTGCTCCAGGTCTTCTCACGAAAGTATTGGGTGGCGGCGTCGTCCGGGCCGCTGAGCAGCTTTTGCGCGTCGGCGATGCTCATGGCGCGAATGGCGTCGCCAACGATGGCCGCGCCCTGCGGCACGGCCGCTTCGGCTGCGCCATTTACCGTGGTGATGAATTCATCCACGGATTTGCCTTGGCCGAGCATGCGCAGCGTCTTCTCGGCGTGTTGCAAGGTCGGAGGCAAGGGGATGCGCACGGCCGGGTCGTTCAGATAGCCGCCCGGGCGTGCCAGGCCCTTGATGGCGCGCTCCGTGCCCACCGCCAGCGCCTCCTTCAGGCCGCTGGTCATTTCTGCTTCGCTCAGGCCAGCCGTCCTCGCGCTTTGCGCACCCGCGGGCGACTGGATGATGCTCTTCAGCTTGCCGCCCCAGTCGGTGGCATGTGCACTGCCCGCCAGGAGGCTCAGCGCGGCTGCCAGACAAAACAGGTTTCGGGTGTTCAAGGCTTTCTCCGCAGCGGGGTCATTGGGATTTGCGCGCACGCCAGATCGAAGCATCGATCTGGTCGGCCAGTTCGGGGTAGTCGTCGGCATTGAACTCCGGACGGCGTCCCGCGGCCTTCTGGGCAAAGTAATCGCGTGTGAGCTTGGCCACCAGCTTGGACAGCAGCACGATGGCGATGAGGTTGATGGTGGCCATCAGCCCCATCGCCGCGTCGGCGGCGTTGAACACCGTGGTGACGGCCTCCCAGGCGCCCCACAGCACCATGGCCAGCACCCCGCAGCGCAGCGCGGTGATGCCCGCCAGGTTGTCGAGCTTCAGGTAGGCGAGGGCGTTTTCTGCGTAGGAGTAGTTGCCGATGATCGACGTAAAGGCAAAGAAGAAGATGGCGATGGCGATGAAGTAGCGCCCGAAGACGCCGATTTGCGATTCCACGGCGGCCTGCGTCAACGCGATGCCGGTGAGTTCGCTGCCCGGAGTGAATACCCCCGACAGCAGGATTACCACCGCCGTGGCGGTGCAGATCAGCAGCGTATCGATGAACACGCCCAGGGCCTGCACGAAACCTTGTGATGACGGGTGGTGCGGTTGAGGCGTGGCGACCGCGGCGATGTTGGGCGCCGAGCCCATGCCGGCCTCGTTGGAGAAGAGCCCGCGCTTGATGCCGTTGAGCATGGCGCCGGCCACCCCGCCGAAAGCCTGTTCGAAGCCGAAGGCGCTTTTTATGATCAGTGCCAATGCAGCCGGCACCTCGGAAATGTGCATGACGAGAATGACCAGCGCCATCAGCAGATACAGCGCCGCCATGATCGGCACGACCACCTGTGCCACGCGGGCGATCTTGCGGATGCCGCCGAAAATCACGATGCCGGCGAGCACGGCCACGACGACGCCGACCCCGAGCTTGGGCACGCCGAAGGCGCCCTCCATGGCATCTGCGATGGAGTTGGCCTGAACGGCGTTGAACACCAGGCCGAACGCCAGAATCAGGCACAGCGAAAACAGTGCCGCCAGCCATGGCGCCTTCAGCCCCTTCGAAATGTAGAACGCCGGGCCGCCGCGATACAGGCCGTCGGCACTGTGACCGCGCACCTTGTAGAGCTGCGCCAGCGTGCTTTCGGCGTAGGCGGTAGCCATGCCGAGCACCGCCACCACCCACATCCAGAAGATTGCGCCGGGCCCGCCGAGAGCGATCGCCACAGCCACGCCGGCGAGGTTGCCGGTGCCCACGCGAGAGGCCAGGCTGGTGCACAGCGCCTGAAACGGGGTGATGCCGCCAGCATCGTGCTCACGTGAATGGGTGATGGATCGCAGGATTTCCGAGAAATGCCGGATCTGCAGAAAACCCAGGCGAAACGTGAAGAACACACCCACGGCGAGCAGGCCGTAGATGAGCACGTAGCCCCAGAAGATATCGTTGAGGAAGTCGATGATGGCGGTCATGCCGGCGCTCCGTTATACGGTCTTCATTGCGCAAGCATAACGCCATTGCGCTCCGGCTCAGTCCAGCACGTTGAGGCGACTGGCGTCGATGGGCGGCATGGGCAGGCCTACGAGGTGGGTCCATTCGCTCAGCGCGACCATCGATTCTGACAGCACCTCCTGCGTGTCGCTGGCGTTCAACCCGAGAATCGCGGCACGCAGATGCGCCATCGCGACGTGGTCGGCCACGCTGGCCGGGTCGAGCACGTGGCTGCTCAGACTGCGCGCCAGACGCAGGGCGCAGGTGAGCACATACGGCGTGGAGCCTGGAGCGAAGCCACCGCCCTCCGGGTCGTGTTGCCAGTAAACGATGTCGGCGGTGGAGGTTGGCAACTGCCAGTCCACCAGTAGCACGGCAGTGAGTTCGTGATGATCGAAGCCAAAGACTTCGCGTTCGAGCGCCTCGATGTCGGAGCGAGCGGCTCGTGCGAAGGCAAGCAGTCGCGCGTACTCGTCGGGCTCGGCGGTGGCGAAAGCCAGCATGCCGATGTTGGAGAGCAGCCCGAGCGAGAAGGTGTCGTCCGCGGACTGGTTGTGGGCCGCCAGCGCAAAGGCTTCGGTGAGGATGCCGGTGTGCAGCGAGCTGACCCAGAAGTGGTGATAGTTGAAGCCCTCGCAGCGCAGCCGCGCCGATTGCGAGAGTAGTGACAGCACCAGCGCATGACTGCGCACGGCATTGAGCCCCAGCCGCTGCACGGCGGTCTGCACGTTGGCGGTGCCGCGCATGGCGTGAAAGCGCGCCGACGAGGCGGCGCGTAACACGAAGCCCGCCAGGGCGGGATCGGTCTTGACAATGTTCACGATGTCTTCGAGAGACGATTCCGGCCTGCGCGCCAGTTCCACGATTTGCAGGGCCGTGCCTTGCGGGCTCGGCAGCGCATCGGCCGCTACCAGAAAGCTGCGGATGTCGCGAACGACTTCGTGCTGCGGGCGGGTGTGTGCAACGGGGGTCATGGTGCGTTGCCTTCAGCGGGTTGGTAGTGGTCAAGTACGTCGGCGACCAGGCGGTCCATCAGCGGCTCGTCGTCGATCAACAGGGCCTCGCCGGATTCGAACTTGCGCGCCAGTTCGCCACGCGTCAGCGCCAGCCCACGAACGCCCTGCCGATTGGCAAACAGGAACATCGTGCCGGCCGGGCTGATCCAGGTCAGGCGCACGACGTGCGGGGGCCCCGCTTCCAACTGCATTTCGATCCAATCGCCGCGTTTGAGCTGGTCCAGCCCGTCATCGGGCAGGAGCTCGGGCGCCGAAGGCGCGGCTGCGCCTGCGGGGGCAGCCGGGTCGGATGCGTGCTGCATGCCGCTCTTGACCGCCTGTGCATGCAGTTTGACCAGCTCGGAGAAGAATCGATGACGCTCGGCGTCGCGCATGCCGACGGATTCCAGGCCGCGCTTGAGGTGCTCGATGAGGCTGGGCAGCAAACGCACCAGCCGCTGACGTTCCTTGGCCGTGGTCTTGGGCTGGATGCTCCAGACCAGCTCTTCCATGGCGGCATGTGCCCGAATCCAGGCGTCGCCGTTTTCCCCGCCATCGCGTGCGGCATTGGCCAGCACGCTTGCCCAGTGCGTGCCGAGCAGGCTGCGGATGACTGCGGGCAGCGATTCATCGGCCAGATGCGGTGCGACCGCGCCAGCACCCACGCTGCGCGCGATTTCGCTGATCTCGCGTTCGGTGAGCTGATCGGTGAGTGCCCTGGCGCGCTCGTCGGCCAGGCGCTCCTGCTCGTTCAGGAATGCGTCGAGTGCGGCGAGGCTGGTCTCGAAGGCCTGGCTGTCGGTGACGCCGGAGTCCTGGATATGCTCCACCAGCGGTTCAGCAAGCAGATACAGGCTTGATTCGGTGTCGAATGCCCCGTCCCAGGTCGATGAGGCCTGCGCCAGGGTGTTGATGAGGCGCCGTGCCGGGTGCTTGCGTTCGGAAAAGAAGGCGTGATCGGCCAGCGCCAGCTTGAGCACGGGCAGTTGCAAGCGCCCGATCAAGCCTTTCATGAGCGGCGGCACGCGATCGTCGTCAAAGATGAAATCGAACAGGGTTGCCACGATGTCGATTATCGCGCCGTCCAGCTTGGCCACCTGTCGATTCACACCGGCATCGAGCAGTGCCCGGATGATGTTCATCGTCTCGTCGGTGTGCGCTTCGATGTTGAAGGACTGCCCGCGCAGATTGAAATCGCGCTGCCCGTGTTGCAGGCGCGTCAGCGCGTCGATGACTTCGTCGTTGGCGGCATGCGCGCGCGGCGCGGCGACGGCCGGCGCGATTTCGTCGCTCACCAGGCGGCGCAACAGCGAGGCGGCCTCGGAGGTCGGGCGCGCCAGCGCGTGCTTGCCGGAGTCGGGGTGGCGCGGGCTCTGGCGCGCGCGAGGCAGCACCTTGCGCTCGATCAGATAAGTGTTGATGGCGCGGTAGGCTGCGGGCAGGGCCGTGGCGATGCGCTCGGCCACGATGCCCAGCAGTGCCTGCCGCGCGGCCAGCCCGCAGTCGATGGACCAGCAGGCCTCCTTGAGCGCCTCGGCCACCCGTTCGGGGGCGATCGGGTTGAATGCCGGCGTGGGCTCGCCCTCGGAGCCGAGCAGGGCGTCGATGCGCGGCATCAGCTCTCGCAACTCGGTTTCGCAGGCGTTGTGCAATTGGCGAGCAAGGTTGTCGATCAGCAGCGATTCCGAGAACACCACGTCGTCGACCAGCGAGAGCACCACATCCGCAAAATGCTGCGCGCGGTGCGTGCGGCTGACTTCCGGGGGCAGCGCCGTGTGGCTGGTCAAACGGTCGAGCGCGCGCGTGAATTCGTGCGGCAGCGTGTCACTGGAATGGACCAGGGCACGCAGCACTTCACGCAGGGTTTCGGATTCCGAGGCGTCGTAGGTCGTGCGCCAGCGTGAATCGATCTCGACTACCAGCGTGGCATGCGCAGCGTGCATGGCGCGCGCGCAATGCTGACGCAGAAGCCGGCTGCACTCGGCCAGCGCGCCGGCATGTGGCGTGTTGCGGGGGGCGTGCGGCGGAGGTGTCGTCACATTCGAGGCGATGCTCACGATGGGCTCCACAAATCTGATTCACGGTTGCAGTGAGCGCCCGTGTGGAAATGGTACAAGCCGAAAGGCCCGCTGATGCACGCCTCCGGTCGGCCCGACGGGCGGATGAGGAGCAAGCGCGAGGGGCGGCTTGAGTCTAGGCGCTGATCATCCCGCATTTCGTAATACGGCTTTTTAATCAAGAGTTTCCGGATGTGTCGGTGGCTCGTGCAGGGCCGTTGCGCCGTCGCGTGACGTGGCCGCGGCGAGTGCTGCCAGCAGCACGGCAAGAGCGTGCGCACCGCGATGAGGCGATTACGCCCTATGGCTGTGCGCTATGCACCGATGTGAGGCGCTCTGTATTCCTTTTGCACTTCTTTGATGCGCGTTTTGTGTCAAATGCACCGTCATCGCGCGCAAGTGATTGATCCATATGGGGGCGAATCGCTGGCACGCGAAGTGCTAATTGCTCGCCACCCCACTGAACTCATTGGAGTTTCCTCATGGAACAGTTCCAGACATCGGCCGACGTACTGTTTGTGCTGCTGGGCGCCATCATGGTGCTTGCCATGCACGCAGGCTTCGCCTTCCTCGAAGTCGGCACCGTGCGCAAGAAGAATCAAGTGAATGCGCTGGTGAAGATCCTCGTCGACTTCTGCGTATCGGCCATTGCGTACTTCTTCGTCGGTTATGCCGTGTCGTACGGCATCGACTTCTTTGCCAGTGCCGAGGCGTTGACCGACAAGAGCGGTTACGACCTCGTGAAGTTCTTCTTTCTGCTGACCTTCGCGGCGGCGATTCCCGCCATCGTGTCCGGCGGTATTGCCGAACGCGCGCGTTTTTATCCTCAGTTGGCCGCTACTGCGCTGCTGGTGGGGCTGGTCTATCCGTTGTTCGAAGGCACCGTCTGGAACGGCAATTTCGGCTTCCAGGCGTGGCTCGAAGCGACATTCGGCGCGAGTTTCCATGACTTTGCCGGCAGTGTCGTGGTGCACGCCGTGGGTGGCTGGATCGCGCTGGCGGCGGTGCTGTTGCTGGGCGCGCGTCATGGCCGCTACAACAAGACCGGCGGCATCGCGGCGCATCCGCCTTCCAGCATTCCGTTTCTGGCGCTGGGCGCGTGGATCCTCACGGTGGGTTGGTTCGGCTTCAACGTCATGAGCGCGCAGACGGTCGAAGGCATCAGCGGTCTGGTGGCGGTGAACTCGGTGATGGCCATGGTAGGCGGCACGCTGGCGGCATTGCTGGCGGGCCGCAACGACCCGGGCTTCGT
Organism: Pseudazoarcus sp. NS20; assembly: GCF_059703745.1. Lineage (NCBI taxonomy): Bacteria > Pseudomonadati > Pseudomonadota > Betaproteobacteria > Rhodocyclales > Zoogloeaceae > Pseudazoarcus > Pseudazoarcus sp. NS20. Next base: position 256,877 of record NZ_BAAKIY010000001.1, on the reverse strand, counting down.
ACACAACGGCCCGCTGGCCGGTCTGGTGGCGATTTGCGCGGGTTCGGACATCGTGCACCCGATTGGTGCATTGGTCATCGGTCTGGTCGCCGGCTTCCTTTTCGTGAAGCTTTTTACACTGACGCAGAACCGCTGGAAGATCGACGACGTACTCGGTGTGTGGCCGCTGCACGGCCTGTGTGGTGCCTGGGGCGGCATCGCTGCCGGCATCTTCGGCAGTCAGGCGCTGGGTGGTCTTGGAGGCGTAAGCTTCATGTCACAACTCATCGGCTCGCTGGCCGGTATCGCGTTCGCGTTCGGTGGCGGTCTGCTGGTGTACGGCATGATCAAGGCCGTGGTGGGGTTGCGCTTGAGTCAGGAAGAGGAATTCCACGGCGCGGATCTGTCGATCCACAAGGTGTCGGCCACGCCGGAGCGCGAAACCAGTTTCTGAGGCATCCGCTTGAATGCTTGCAACGGCCGTGGAGCTTGCTCTGCGGCCGTTTTCCTTTTTTACCCGGGCGAGCGTTGCACCGTGCGCAGGTCAGGCGGACTACCTGTCTTCGACATCCTCGTAGCACTCGGGCGTGAAGCGCGGCGTGCATATCGCCAGCAGCACCAGATCTTCGCCGGCGAGGTTGGTGATGCGTTGCGGTACGCCAGGCGGTATGAAGACAACGCTGCCGGCGGTCACGATTTCGCTCAGGCGCGCGTCCCCCGTGCCCAGTTCGACGCGGCCGCTACCGGACAGGATGACGTAGCGCTCGGTCACTTCGTGCAAGCGGTGCCAGCGCGTGCTCACGCCCGGTGCCACACGCGCTCGCGCCACCGATGTGGCGGGGTCGTCGGGCACGTTCCACCATTCGGCGATGTGGCAGCCCTCGCGAAAGAAGTATTCGCTGCCGTCGTCGTGCCGGATGCGCGCGGTCATCAGAAGCTCGAGCCCGGTTGCAGCAAGAAGGCTTCTTCCTCCGCTGAGCTGCTGCGGCCGAGAATGCGGTTGCGATGCGGGTAACGCCCGAAGCGGTCGATGATGTCCTTGTGGGCGTGCGCGAACTTGAGGTTGTCTTCCAAGCCCGGCTGGTCGAAGAGTTGCACTGCGATGGCTTGCATCTCGGCCGATTCGCTGTGCATGTAGGGCATGTACAGGAAGGCCTTTTCGGGGCCGTGCAGGTCACGGTCAGCGCCGCAGCGCACGGCCTCTTGAGCCAGCACCAGTGCCATGGCATCGGCGGCAAAGGCTTCCGGCGTGTCGCGGTGGATCTGCCGCGAGAATTGGTCGAGCACGATGATTTCGGCAAGTCGTCCTCGCGGGGTGTCGCGCCACGCGAACAGCTCACCTCGTCGGGCAGCCTCCAGTGTGGCGCCGAAGCGTTGTTCGAGCTGCCGGTCCAGATGCTCGCTCTTGCGCCACCAATCGCGTGGTTCGAGTTGTTGAAACCAGTAATCGAGAATATCGTCTGAAGAAGTCATGGTCGGATACATCCTTGTGGGGTGACAGTCTGACTGTGAACGCGTATTTTTTGGTTCCGCACATGCACAAGGAGACCCACATGGCGACTCGCGAAATCACTGCCGAGAATTTCAACGACATCGTTGGGGCCGGTGGCATCGTGCTGCTCGACTTCTGGGCCGAGTGGTGTGGCCCTTGCCGCAGCTTCGCGCCGACCTTCGAAGCCAGCTCGGAGCAACACCCCGACGTAGTATTCGGCAAGATCGATACCGAAGCCCAGCGTGAGCTTGCGGCGGCCTTCCAGGTGCGCTCGATTCCCACCATTGCGGCCATTCGCGATGGCGTCATGGTATTCCGTCAATCGGGGGCGCTGCCGGCCAGCGCGCTCGACCGTGTCATCGCCGGCGTGCGCGAACTCGACATGGACAAGGTGCGCGCTGAAGTGGAAGCCGAGAAGCAAGGCTGATCCCCACCGGGGCCGCGCCCTGAACGCCGCTCCACCCAAATCCTCTGACCGCCCGTTCGCTTGCGACGGGCGGTTTGCTTTTGCCGGTCGGGTTCGTGCATGGCCGACCCCTTTCGGTTTGTCGAAAAGTGCCGCTTTCGTACGTAGAACTACCAACTCCGGGTCGCGCTTGTCGTATGCTTCGCCAACGCTTTTCGATCCCTTTTTCGCGAGTGGAAGAGCGTGTTTCAGGCCGCTGTCTGCCGCGTGAAAGCGCTGCCTCGGCCGGGCCACAAAAGCACATCGGAGACCGTGGATGAAGACTGCAGCGAGCCTGCGCAGCCTGTGGGCGTCAGCGTTGCTGGTGGCGGGTGCGGCTTGCGCGCAAGGCGAAGGTTACGGCGCGCCGCAGATCGAAGCCACGGTGCTTGCCCGCAGCACGCAAAGCTGGGATGGCAGCGATCTGCCGAACTACCCGCGCGCCCGGCCGGAGATCAGCATCCTGCGCATCCGTATTCCGCCGGGGGCGGCCCTGCCGCTGCACAAACATCCCGTGATCAACGCCGGCGTGTTGCTGCAAGGCCAGCTCACCGTGATCTCCGAAGCGGGGGCAGTACTGGAAATGAAGGAGGGCGATACCATCATCGAACTCGTGGATAAATGGCATTACGGGCGCAACGACGGCGACACGACCGCCGAAATCGTCGTCTTCTATGCCGGCATCGGCGGGCTACCCCTCGCCGAGCGAAAGTAGAACGCAGCAGGCCGGCCGCGCCCCTGGCGTGGCCGCGACAAAAACCAAAGATCTGGAAGTGGAAACATGCAAAGACGTACCTTCATCGCCACGGCGGCTGCAGGCCTTGTCGTGGCGCCATTTGTCACGCCCGCGGCAACGGCTTCGACGCGCTCCGGTCAGGTGCTGCTGACGGTCAGCGGGGCATTCTCCGGCGGCAACCGTGGCCCGCGCACGGAGCTGGATCAACTCATGGTCAAACACGGCATCGAGTTCAGCCAGGCCCACAGCTTCGACTTTGCGTCGCTGGCGGTGTTGCCGGCGGTGACCATCGAGCCCATTGTCGAGTACGACGGCAAGCCGCACCGCGTCACCGGCCCCCTGCTGACCACCGTGCTCAAGGCGGCCGGCGTGGGTGTGCACGACGCCGAGCTGGTGTTGCGTGCCATCGATGGCTATGGCGCCCAGATCACGCTGGAAGAGGCGCGCCAGCAGCGTTTCATCATCGCTACACACCTTGATGGTGTGCCGCTGGCGATGGGCGGAGTGGGGCCGTTGTGGGCGGTGTACGACCCCGCCGGCGTGCCGGGCATGATGGATAAGTCGCTCGCCGAACGCTTTGCCCAATGCCCTTGGGGGCTGTATCACATCGACGTGGCGCTGGCCAAGGTGTGAGCCCTGGGGCGGGTGCTCAGGCGCCCGCCGTACGCGCCATTGGCGCTTCGCGGATCGGCAGGTTCACAAGCGCCGCGAACGCCGCCAGCGCCATGTCGGCGTACCACATCCAGCTGAAGTCGCCTTTGGCCACCACCGCCAGCCCGCCCAGCCATGCACCGAGAAAGCCTCCCAACTGGTGTGACAGCAGCGTCAGCCCGAACAGCGTGCCCATGTGCCGCACGCCGAACAGCTTGCCGACGATGGCGGCCGTGGGCGGTACGGTCGCCAACCAGGTGAAGCCCAGCCCGGCGGCGAAGAGATAGAAGGTCAGCGGCGTCTGCGGCGCCATCAGGTACAGCGCGATCAGCAGCGCGCGCGAGGCGTACATCCAGCTCAGCACGTACTTGCTGCGATAACGCGACACGCAGCTGCCGGCATACAGGCTGCCGAAGATGTTGGCGAGGCCGATGATGGCCAGTGACCAACTCGCCACCGTCGGCGGCAGACCGCACAGGTCCACCTCGGTGGGCAGGTGCGTGACCAGAAAGGCAATGTGGAAGCCGCAGGTGAAAAACCCCAGGTTCAGCAAGGCGTAACTGCGGTCGCGCACTGCCTGGCCGACGGCCGCCATCACGCCCAGATCGGCCCCCTTGTCGCCAGTGCCGGCGGGCAGCTTCGGGGCTCGTGTGAGCTTGCGCACCAGTGGCAGCGCCGCCAGCGTCATCAGCGCCATCGCCCACAGTGAGCCCATCCACCCCATCAACTGAATGAGTTTTTGCAGCAGCGGTGCGAACACGAACTGGCCGAACGAGCCGCCGGCGTTGATCACGCCCGAGGCCGTGCCGCGTGCTTCGGCCGGCAGGCGTTGCGCCGCCGCGCCGATCAGCACCGAAAAGCTTCCGGTGCCTGAACCGATGGCCAGCACCAGCCCGAGCGAGAAAATCAGCCCGAGGGTGGAATCCATGAAGGGCGTGATCGCCGCGCCCAGCGCCAACAGCAGCAGTGAAGCCACCAGCACCGGCCCTGGCCCCCAGCGGTCGGCCGCCGCGCCGGCGAGTGGCTGGATGGCGCCCCAGGCAAACTGCCCCACCGCGAGCGCCAGGCTGATGCTGGCGATGCCCAGCCCCGTGCTGGTGTTGAGCGGGCTGACGTACAGGCCGAGCGACTGACGCGTGCCCATCGTCACCATCAGGATGCCGGCTGCGGCCAGCGTGATGACGAGCAGGTCGGGGCGGGCAATGGAGCGGAACATGATGGGCGCCGGTGAATGCGGGATGCGCCAGTGTTCCCGCATTCGGCCATGCGATAACTGAAATCTGGTGCGCTTCGTGCAAGCGCGCGTCAGCCGCGCCTCAGCCGCGTTTCAATCGGCTCGGATCACGCCAGCGTGATGCCGGCTTCACCGGTGCTCAGTTCGCCGATCACCCAGCCTTCGTTGCCCTGGGTTTCGCGTATCAGTGCGCACACTTCGTCGGCCGCCGAGGGCGCGCAGGCGATCAACAGCCCGCCGCTGGTCTGCGGGTCGCTCAGCAGGGTACTCAGCCATGCCGGCGCGTCGCCCGGCAATTCCAGCGCTTCGCCATAACTCGCCAGATTGCGGCCGGAGGCGCCGGTGGCAACGCCCGTTTTCGCCAGCGCCAACGCGGCGTCGATGAAGGGCAGGCGCTCGGCCTGAAGGTGCGCGGTCAGTTTCGAGCCGCGGCAGATTTCCAGCAGGTGGCCGGCCAGCCCGAAGCCGGTGACATCGGTCATCGCATGCACGCCGGGCAGCTTGGCCAGCGCGGCGCCGACGCGGTTAAGCGTGGTGGTCCAGCGCACCATTTCGGCGTAGTCGTCGTCGCTCAGTACGGCTTTCTTGACGCCAGCCGACAGCACGCCGATGCCCAGGGGTTTGGTCAGAATCAACACGTCACCGGCCTGTGCATCCGAGTTGCGCTTGAGCTCGGCCGGCGCGACCACGCCGAGCCCGACCAGCCCGTAAATGGGCTCAAGCACGTCGATGGAATGCCCGCCGGCCACCGGAATGCCGGCTTCGCGGCACACGCTGGCGCCGCCCTCGAGGATGCGGCCGATGACCTCAGGCGGCAGCTTGTCGATCGGCATGCCGACGATTGCCAGCGCCATGATCGGCTGCGCGCCCATGGCGTATACGTCAGACAGCGCGTTGGTGGCGGCGATGCGGCCGAAGTCGAAAGGGTCGTCGACGATCGGCGTGAAGAAGTCGGTGGTGGCGACGATTGCCTGCTGGTCGTTCAGGCGGTACACCGCTGCGTCGTCCGAGTGTTCGGTGCCCACCAGCAAGTCGGGCGGCACCAGCCCCGGCGGCATCGCTGCGAGCATGCGCGACAGGACGGCCGGCGCGATCTTGCAGCCGCAGCCACCGCCGTGAGAAAACTGGGTCAATCGAATGTCGGTCATGGGCGTATTGCTCGCAGGGGCCTGAGGCGAAGCGGCGATGCTAGCGCGCGCATTCCCGCGCCGCAAACCGCTGCATGTGATTACGACTTCGCCCGGCTGCCGATGTGAGGCAAGATCAAGCTGCCGTGTGGCGCGATGCCCGCCGCACGGCGCGTCAATGAGGAGGAAGGATGCAGAGCATTTGTGTGTATTGCGGGTCGGCCCCGGGCCGCCGCGACGTATATGTGGCCGGTGCGCGTGCGCTGGGCCATGCGCTGGCGGAGCGCGGGCTGCGCCTAGTGTATGGCGGCGCCTCGGTGGGTCTGATGGGCGCGGTGGCCGACGCCGTGCTGGAAGCCGGTGGCGAGGTCACCGGCGTGATCCCCGAAACGCTCATGAAGAAAGAACTGGCCCACCCCGGTTTGACCGAACTGGTGGTCACCCAGTCGATGCACCAGCGCAAGATGACCATGGCCGATCGCTCCGACGGTTTCGTGGCACTGCCCGGCGGCATCGGCACCTTCGAAGAGCTGTTCGAGATCTGGACCTGGGCGCAGCTCGGCATGCACCGCAAACCGTGCGGCATCCTCAACGTCGATGGCTATTACGACAAGCTGCTGGCCTTCCTCGACCACGCGCGTGACGAAGCCCTGCTGGCGCCCAGCGTGCGTGACGTGCTGCAGGTGGCGGACGATGCCGGCGCGCTGCTCGATCGCTTTGCCACCTGGCAGCCACCCAACGTCAATCGCTGGCTGGGGCGCGGCGAAGTCTGAAGTAGTGATTCAGTCACGCAGGAGAACCCTCATGAACATCCCCGTGCAAACCGCTCTGGCGGTGGCGGCCTTGAGTCTCGGGCTCAACGCCTGCGCAACTCCCGGCTCGGCCTTCGAGCCTTTTCCGCCGGCCACCGAAGGCTACAGTCGTCATGTGATCGAATTGCCCGAGCGCTCCGATGAGGCTGCATTCAAGGTCGAGCTGATCGCCGGCAAGACCATGGAGATCGACTGCAATCACCACAGCCTGGGCGGCGTGTGGCAAGAGAAGACCGTGCAGGGCTGGGGCTACAGCTATTACCGGCTCGAGCAGGTCGGTCCCGGCATCAGCACCATGATGGCTTGCCCGCCGGGCAGCAATCGGCAGGCCTTTGTTCCGGCCGGCGGCGAGCCGCTGCTGGTGCGCTACAACAGCAAGCTGCCGGTGGTGGTGTACGCCCCCAAGGACATCGAAGTGCGTTATCGGCTGTGGTCCGCCACGCCCGAAAGCGTGCCCGCACCGCGCCGTTGAGGTGGTGGTGACGCGCGCTGCGGCTGACCCGTATGGTGGGGCCGCTTGGCGCGCGTACAATTGCGCCCTTTGCATTCGAGGCGGCAATGGCAGGCGGCAGTCACAACGGGGCGGGCGTGAAAGGCTTTTGCGCCGATCTTTTCAGCGTGTATTACACGTTGCTCAAGGTCATGGTGCCGGCGCTCGTCGTGGTCAAGGCGCTCGATCTGTTCGGCGCCACCTCCTGGGTGGCGGCCGCGCTTTCACCCGTGATGAGTCTGGTCGGCCTGCCCGACGAGATCGCCATCGTGTGGGCCGCGGCCATGCTGGTGAACATCTACACCGGCATGGTGGTGTTCTTCGACGTTGCGCCGCAACTCGGGCTCAGCGTGGCGCAGGTCACGGTGCTCGGCACCATGATCCTGATTGCGCACTCGTTGCCGGTCGAAGGGGCCGTGGCCAAGGCGGCCGGCGTGTCGTGGCGCTCGACGCTGGCCATTCGCCTGGGCGGCGCGCTGGTGCTCGGCGCATTGCTCAACCTGATGTACAGCAGCACCGCCACCTTGCAGGAACCCGCACGCTTGCTGTGGCAGCCGGCCGGCCCGATGGACGACAGTCTGCTGGCGTGGGGGCTGGCTCAGTTGCAGATGCTGGCGCTGATCTTCGTGGTGATTGCCGCGCTGATGCTGTCGCTCAAGCTGCTGCGCGCTATCGGCGTCGAGCGCTGGATTCACGCGCTGCTGGCGCCGGTGCTGCGCTTGATCGGCATCAGCCGCGAGGCCGGCCACATCACGGTGATCGGCTTCACGCTGGGTCTGAGCTTCGGCGCCGGTCTGCTCATCCGCGAAGCCAAGAGCGGCATCCTCAGCCGCCGCGACATGTTCCTCACCATGGGCTTTCTCGGCCTGTGCCACAGCGTCATCGAAGACACACTGCTGATCGTGCTGCTCGGCGCGGATTTGTCCGGCATCTTGTGGGCGCGCGTAGCGTTTGCATTGCTGGTCATCGCGGTGCTGGCGCGCCTGCCGATCATCGATCGCCGATTGCGTGAGGCCCCGACGCAGGGCTGACGGTAGACTCTGGGGTGTTCTCACTTCGGAGTCACGACGCATGAGCACCCCTCAACTCGCCCCCGGTATGAGCCTCGAAACCCTGCAGCAGCGTGCGCAGGGCACTCACCTGCCGGGTCACTTCGCCATCGAATTCACGCACCTCGAAGCCGGTCTGGTGAAGGCGCGGCTGGCGGTGCGTCCAGAGCTGATGGCCAGCAATGGCTATCTGCATGCGGCGACGGTGATCGCGCTGGCCGACACCAGCTGCGGTTTCGGCACCATCGCGCATTTGCCTGAGGGCGCCTCGGGTTTCACCACCATCGAACTCAAGAGCAATTTCCTCGGCACCGTCCGCGAGGGCGCCATCCGCAGCGAAGCACGGCCGGTGCATGCCGGGCGTACCACGCAGGTATGGGATGCCGAGGTGTTCGACGAGGCCACAGGGCGTCGGATTGCCTTGTTTCGGTGTACCGAGATGATTCTTTGGCCGAAGGGGTGATTCTGGTGGCGGCATCCGGCATCCGGCACTTTGGTGCAGGCTCCAGCGCTCGGTTTCTTTGGTGGTATCGCTATGCGTTGTTTTGGGGTGAGTTCGTAGGGTGGCCTCGACCGGCCGGGACTCGCCCCGGCGGGCGACCTTCTTTCTTGTTTCACGACAAGAAAGAAGGCAAAGAAACGTGCCCCGCATCCGCGCCCCTTCGGGGTTCCCTCGCTCCGTGGGATTTCGCCGGCCGGTCCTGAACTCGCTGTCGCTCGGACAGCAGGACCGGACTACCCCGTCGAAATCCCCCTGCGCTCGGCGCTTCTGAGGGGAGGATGGGTGCGCGCGGTGCGGCACGTTTTTTTGAGTGGGCGGGTTGGGCTCTGGGGTCGTTCGCAGTCCCCTTCCGAAGCGCAGAGGTGACGGGGGCCCAACCGTTCTACCGTCATTGCGAGGAGCGCAGCGACGCGGCAATCTCGCCGCCTTTACATATTGCACAGTCACCAGATTGCCGCGCTGCGCTCGCAATGACGGGTAGAGGCGCAGCGCCAACAGAAAAGGCTTCTGCCCCAACGCACGTCGTGATTACCCATCCCTTCTGAACCGCTGAGCGTAGAGCGCTCACGGCGGGGCTTTCCGGCCTTGCTGTTTGAGCGGAACGCGAGTTCGCAAGGCCGGCCGTCGTGAGTGCTCGAAGCGAAGGGACCCCGTAGGGGCGGTGAGGAGGGCGCGTTTCTTTGCCTACTTTCTTGCCGCGCAGCAAGAAAGAAGGTCGCCCGCCGGGGCGAAATCCCGGCCGGTCAAGGCCAATAAAACGAACTCTCAGCAAAACAACGAGCCAACCCCAACTGCGTGAGCACGAAAGCCGTCAGGCAGCGAGCAGTTCATGCGAGCGCCCTTGGACCAAGGCCTCCCATTCAGCACCCGAGCCCTCAATACAGCAGGAACGGCTCCCGCGCCTCCGCCCAAGCGCGCTCGTCGGCGCTTGCCAGTCGGTCAAGATCGGCGGGTGAGGAATTCGGGTCGTCGACCCACTCACGCAGCAGCGGACTGCCGTTGATGAGGTCGATGGCCAGGCGGTCGTGTTCATACTCGTACGGAAAGTCGCGCCACAGCGGGTAATCCGGCATGAGCTGGCGGATGGCCTTGAAGGCCAGTGCCTGGATGCGCCATGGGCGGAAGGTGGCGTGATCGTAGCCCGGCAGGTCGACATGGATCTGCACGCCGCTGCACAGCGTACCGGCGTGCTTGTGGAAGGTGGGTTCGAACCAGCACGGGCGCAGCGTGCAGCCTGTGAGCCACTCGGGGGCGAGCGCGTGCATGCGGGCGATGACGGCCTCGGCGTCGATGTCGGGTGCGCCGAACAACTCCAGCGGCCGCGTGGTGCCGCGGCCTTCGGACAGCGTTGCACCCTCAAGCATCACGGTGCCGGCGTAGCAGCGCGCCATCGACAGGTTTGGCGCGTTGGGGCTTGGGTTGATCCAGCTGCGTTCGTCGAGCGGCCAGCCGTAACCGGGTGCGTTGTCGGGCTGCCAGCCGTGCATCTCGATCACCTGCAGCTCGACGTCGAGTTGCAGGTGGGCGACAAACCAGCGCGCCAGTTCGGCCATGGTCAGGCCGTGGCGCATCGGCATCGGGCCGGCGCCGACGAAACTCTCCCAGCCTTCGCGCAGGGTCAGGCCTTCGGTGGGCCGGCCGGCGGGATTGGGGCGGTCGAGCACCCACACGCTCTTGCCGAGTCTTGCAGCCTCTTCGAGCATGTAACGCAGCGTGGTGATGAAGGTGTAGATGCGGCAGCCCAGATCCTGCAGATCGATCAGCACGACATCGAAGCTGTCCATCATGTGCGCCGTGGGGCGGCGTACTTCGCCGTACAGGCTGAATACCGGGATGCCCAGGCGCGGGTCGATGAAATCGTCGGATTCGACCATGTTGTCCTGCTTGTCGCCGCGCAGGCCGTGTTGCGGGCCGAAGGCGGCGGTCAGATGGATGTCGGGCAGGGCGGCGAGGGCATCCAGGGCGTGGGTCAGGTCGGGGGTGACGGAAGCAGGGTGCGCCAGCAGCGCGACGCGACGGCCGGCCAGCGGTGCGCGCAGCGCGGCGTCGGTGAGCAGGCGGTCGAGGCCGGTTTTTAGGAAATGTTTCATGGTGTGATCGGCGCCTGCAGCAAAGGCAAGGGTGAAGGGCGCATCTTAGCGCGAGCTGCAGCCACAAGGCGTTGCCGCGCGTCTTGCTACGCCTTGAAACAGTTCATGCGCTGCGGGTTGCAAATTCCGCGAGCCCTTGGCCTACGATTAGGGCGTATTCCGACGAGGAGAACGTCATGCATAAGAAAATGAAATCCCTGATTCCGATGGTTGCGCTGGTTTTCTTCGCAACGGGTTGTTCCACGTGGGACGGTCTGTCCAAGCGCGAACGTAGCGCCGCTGTAGGTGCCGGCGTTGGCGGCGTGGCCGGCGCGGTCGTAACCGGTGGCGGTGTGCTGGGTACCGTGGGTGGCGCTGCAATCGGCGGCGTGATCGGTGACCAGGTCGGCAAGTAAGCGACGCCTCGCCATCTGACTTCTGAACTCCCTCCTCTCGCGCCTTGATGGCGCGCCCCCGACAACGCGGCACATGTGCCGCGTTGTTTTTTTGTGTGCCCCGGTCAGCGCAGGGTTTGCAGCTCGGGCAGAGGCACCAACTGACAGCCGGCCTTTTCGAGTGCGTCGCGCACGGCGTGTGCGGTCTCCACGCCATGTGCGCTGTCGCCGTGCACACACACGCTGTGAAAAGCCACGTCCAGCTTCTTGCCGCTGCGCGAGACGATGGCGCCGGCGTCGAGCATGCGCAGCACATGCGCCACACATTCGGCCGGGTTCGCCAGCACCGCACCGGGCTGGCTGCGCGGTATGAGGTGGCCGTCATCGGTGTAACTGCGGTCGGCAAACACTTCGCCCGCCACACGCAGGCCAAGGCTGCGCCCGGCCGTGTCGAGTTGCGAGCCGGCCGGGGCAAGCAGGATCAGTTCCGGGTCAAATGCCTTCACCGCCTTGACCACATTGAGCGCCATGCCGGCGTCTTCGCTGGCCATGTTGCTGAGTGCGCCGTGCGGTTTGACGTGTGTCATCGGCAAGCCCTCGACGCGTGCCATGCCGGCCAGGGCGCCCAGCTGGTACAGCACGATGGCTTGCAACTCGTCGGGCGCGATGTGCATGGCCCGGCGCCCGAAGCCCTGCAGATCGGGGAAGGCCGGGTGCGCGCCAACGCTCACCTTGTTGCGCCTGGCGGCGTGCAGCGTGCGCCGCATGACTTGCGGATCACCGGCGTGAAAGCCGCAGGCGATGCTGGCGCTGTTCACGATGGTCAGCATCGTCGGGTCGTCGCCCATCTTCCAGGCGCCGAAGGATTCACCGAGGTCAGCGTTCAGGTTGAGTTGCATCGGATGTCCTGCTGCGTGGTGATTTCAGTCATTTTCCGGATATAGCGCGGCGAGGTCGATCCCCTCGGCGGTGAGCCGACGCAGGCCTGCCAACCGAGTCTGCAGAGCCGCGTGTGCCGCCCGTGCAGCCGCCTCGCCAGTGCCGGAGTCGATACACGTAAAGCGCACGGTTTCGCCCGGTTCGCGGGTGGCCAGTCGCGGCAGGTCGGCCGAGATGACGGTGGCGATCTTCGGGTAGCCGCCGGCGGTTTGCGCGTCGGCCAGCAGAACGATGGGCTGGCCGTGGCCGGGCACCTGAATGGCGCCGGGCACGATGGCGTCGGACACGATGTCCGTGCTGCGTGCGTCGCGATGCCGCAGCGTCGGCCCTTCGAGCCGCATGCCCATGCGGTCGGCCGCTGCGCCGATGCGGTATTCGGAATCCAGAAACAGCGCCCACGCGGCCGCGTCGAAGTGGTCGAGCTGCGGCCCCGCCATGACGCGGATGGGCGCCGTTGAGCGGCGCGGCGGAGCCGCCAGCCGCATCTCGGGGGCGGGCTCGGCGAGGTCGCAGGCAATGCGATCACCCGCCTTGAGCCAGCCGCCGCCCAAGCCCGAGCGCGCGTGCGCCGAGGCACTGCCGAGCACCTGCGGCACGTCGATGCCTGCCAAGCCGACCGCGGCTACCCGGCCACCCCGCACCGCACGCAGACGCAAGGCTTCGCCGGGCAGCAGGCGGTGGCTCTGCCAGGCGGCAACATGGCGCAGGGTGTGGGCGGATTCGATTTCCAGTTCCACATCACCGGCCACCGCAATGCGCACGGCGCCGTGGGCCGCCGAAAACAGTTGCCCACCGGAAAAACATTCGATGCCGGGCGTGCCGTCGGGGTTGCCCACCAGCCGGTTGGCGATGGCCAGCAGGTCCGGCGCCAGCGTGCCTGACCACGGCACGCCGATACGGCGATGGCCGAAGCGGCCCGCGTCCTGAATCGACGCGGCCGTGCCGGGCGAGGTGATGACCAGCGCGGCGCTCATGCCTGTTGCACCATGAAGGCCTGCGGGCTCAGCTCGCCCTCGGCGAGGGCGCGTGCGATGCGTGCATGCTCGGCAGCATCGACGGCCTCGAAGCACACGCGGTCGCCCGCTGCGAGCAGCGACGGCGAGCGGCTTTGCGCGTTGAACAAGGGCACCGGGCAGTTCGCCAGAAGATGCCAGCCGCCGGGGCTCTCCCACGGGTAGATGGCGGTGAGGCCATTGGCGATGGCGACACTGCCGGCCGGCACCTTCACGCGCGGCTCGGGCCGGCGCGGCAGTTGCAGGGAGGCAGCGACATCGCCCATGAAGGGGAAGCCCGGCAGGAAGCCGAGCATGTAGACCACGTATTCGCTGCGGGTGTGCGCCTCCACCAAGGCCTGTGTGCTCATGCTGCAGCGCTGCGCCACTTCGAGCAGATCGGGGCCGAAAGTCCCTTCGTAGCACGCCGGCAGTCGCCAGCGGCGCGATCGCGCGGTGGTGCTTGCGCCGCTGTCCGCGAGCAAGCCTTGCAGCGCGGGGATCAGCCTGCTGCGTGACGTCACGAGTGGGTCGAAGATCACGGTCAGCGAGCGAAAGGTCGGCACTGTCTCGACGACGCCTGCAAACGCAGCCTGCATGCAGGCGTGGTCGAGTGCGGCCACGCGCGCCAGCAAGGCCGGGTCGATGGCGTCGCCGAATTCGATGGTGATGGCGCGGTCGCCGAGATCGAGGAAGCGGGGAGTCATGTTGGCGAATCTACCGGAATGCGGTTTAGTGCGCCGAATCGCAAGTTACGGTGGCCGCAGTTGGTGCGGGCGTCGCAATTCGCTTCGCTCATCGCGACCTGCGTTCTTCCCTGCTGCAGCGTGAGCCACACGCAATTGCTTGATAGAATTGCGCCTTCGCCGCCCGAGGCCATCCCTCGGGCGGCTCACTTTTTGTGCAGGTCCGCATGTCCGCCACTCCGTTTCCGCCCGAACTCGTCGAAGACGTCAAGAAGCGTCGTACCTTCGGCATCATTTCCCACCCCGATGCGGGCAAGACCACGCTGACCGAGAAGCTGCTGCTGTTCGGCGGCGCGATCCAGTTGGCCGGCACGGTGAAGGCGCGCAAGAGCGCACGCCACGCCACCTCCGACTGGATGGAGGTGGAGAAGCAGCGCGGCATTTCGGTGACCAGCTCGGTGATGCAGTTCGAGTACGAAGGGCACACCATCAACCTGCTGGATACGCCGGGCCACCAGGACTTCTCCGAAGACACCTACCGCGTGCTGACCGCCGTGGATGCGGCGGTGATGGTGATCGACGCCGGTAACGGCGTTGAGGCGCAGACCATCAAGCTGCTGGAAGTGTGCCGGCTGCGCAATACGCCGATCATCACCTTCATCAACAAGCTCGACCGCGAGGTGAAGGAGCCCTTCGATCTGCTGTCCGAGATCGAGGAGGTGCTCAACATCGAGTGCGCGCCGATCACCTGGCCGCTGGGCATGGGCAAACGCTTCGGCGGGGTATATCACCTGCTCACCAACAAGCTGCTGCGTTTCGTGCCGGGCGAGGAAAAGCGCAGCGAGGCCGAGGTCATCGAAGGCCTCGACAACCCGCGTCTGGACGCAGAATTTCCGATGGAAGTCGGTCAGCTGCGTGATGACGTCGACCTGCTGCAGGGCGCATCCAACCCGTTTTCGCTGGAGGCTTTTCTGGCCGGCAAGCAGACGCCGGTGTTCTTCGGCTCGGGTATCAACAACTTCGGCGTGCAGGAGATCCTGCAGGCGCTGCTCGACTGGGCGCCGCCGCCGCAGCCGCGTGTGGCGGGCGTGAGCGGGGCCGAGACGCGCATGGTCGAGCCGGCCGAGGCGCCGTTCTCGGGTTTCGTGTTCAAGATCCAGGCCAACATGGACCCGCGCCACCGTGACCGCATTGCCTTCTTCCGCATCTGTTCGGGCCGTTACAGCTCGGGCATGAAGGTCAAGCACGTGCGCGCCGGGCGCGACATGAAGCTCGCCAACGCGCTGACCTTCATGGCCAACGAGCGCGTGTTGAAGGAAGACGGCGTGGCCGGTGACATCATCGGGATCCACAACCACGGCCAGCTGCAGATCGGCGACACGCTGACCGAGGGCGAGAACATCGGCTTCCGCGGCATTCCCTACTTCTCGCCGGAGATGTTCCGCGTGGCGCGCCTGCGCGACCCGCTCAAATCCAAGCAGCTCGAAAAGGGTCTGAAAGAGCTGGGAGAGGAGGGCGCCATCCAGGTGTTCGAGCAGGAGGGCGGCAACCTGCTGCTGGGCGCGGTCGGCCAGCTGCAGTTCGAGGTGGTGGAGCAGCGCCTGAAGGACGAATACAAGGTCGATGCGATCTTCGAATCGGCCGAGATCTACACCGCGCGCTGGCTGACTTTCCCCGACGAAGTCACGCGCCGCAACTTCGAGCGCGAACAGATCATGCGCCTGGGCAAGGATATCGACGGCAACCCGGTGTATCTCGCCAGCAGCCGCTACAACCTCGACGTGACGCGCGAGAAGTGGCCGAAGGTGGCTTTCCACGCCACGCGCGAGCACGGCGAGGTGCTGTAAGGGCATTTGGCGCAGGGTGTGCCTGCAGCATGCCGCGCGGCTGAACGTGAAGGGCCATCGCAGGTCAGACGCACATGGATGAAACACGCACCACCCGCCGCCTCGGGCGAGGCATGTTCCTGCTGGCCAGTCTGGCGCTGCTGGGCATTCTGTGGATGGCCTTCGATGGTTATCTGGAGCGCAGCTGGAACCCCAATCGAAACCTGTCGCTGCAATCCGGCGAAGCCGAACTGGTGCTCAAGCGCAACCGCGCCGGGCATTACATCGCGCCCGGCTTTATCAACGGCAAGGCCGTCACCTTTCTGGTCGATACCGGCGCTTCGCAAGTGTCGGTGCCGGCTCACCTCGGGCCTGAACTGGGCTTGTCACCCGGCGCGCCAGCGCGTGTCATGACCGCCAACGGTGCCGTCACCGTGCGCACTACCGTCATCGACGAACTCGGCCTCGGACCCTTCCGTGTACGCAACGTGCAGAGTCATCTCAACCCTGGATTTCGTGATGACGAAGTACTACTTGGCATGAGTGTCCTAAAGCATCTTGAATTCACGCAGCGCGGTGATACGCTGATCCTGAAGCCACACACGCCTTGAGGCCGGGTGTGGCAGATGCCCCTCCACTGCAGGCTTGAGCATGTCCGGTGACACACGCAAGGCGCTGAAGCGCATCCCGATCGAGCGCCTCGAGCCGGGCATGTACGTGCATGAAATCTGTGCGCACTGGACGTCGCATCCGTTCTGGCGATCCTCTTTCCTGCTCAGCGACGCGGCCGATATCGCCAAATTCCGCGAAGCCAAGATTCGCGAGGTGTGGATCGACACTTCGCGTGGCAAGGACGTTGCCCCGTTGCCGCCGGTGGCCCCCAAACCCACGCCGCTGGACGACATCGAGCGTGGCATCGTGCCGAACGCGTACGTGCCTCAGCCCCCCGAGCCGACAGAGTCGCAGGTTCCAATGAGCGAGGAGATGGCGCACGCTGTACTGGTGTGCGCGCGGGCAAAGCAAGCGGTGGTGGCCATGTTCTCGGAAGCGCGCATGGGCAAGGCCGTTAACACCAAGGCGGCGGCCGAGCTGGTCAATCAGATATCCGATTCGGTCATGCGCCACCGCGGGGCGCTGGTGAGTCTGGTGCGCCTGAAGCGACAGGATGAATATTCCTACATGCATTCGGTGGCCGTCTGCGCGCTGATGATCGCGCTGGCGCGGGAGCTTGGCTTCGACGAGGAACAGGTCAAGCAGGCCGGACGCGCCGGCTTGTTGCACGACCTCGGCAAGGCGGTGATGCCTTTGGAAGTGCTCAACAAGCCCGGTAAGCTCACCGACGCCGAGTACGCCGTGATGCGCCAGCATCCCGAGCGCGGTCACGAGTTGCTGCGCGAAGCGGGCGAGGACGATGCCTGGGTGCTCGATGTGTGCCTGCACCATCACGAGCATGTGGATGGCAACGGTTATCCGCATCGTCAGAGCGGTTGCGAGATTTCCGAAATTGCGCGCATGGGCGCCATCTGCGACGTATACGACGCCATCACTTCGAACCGCCCGTACAAGGCAGGCTGGGATCCGGCCGAGTCGATTCGCCGCATGAGCGAATGGAAGGGGCATTTCGACGAGCGCCTGTTTCACGCGTTCGTGCGCTGTGTAGGTATCTACCCTGCCGGCTCGCTGGTGCGCTTGACCTCCGGTCGGCTGGCCATCGTGCTCGAGCAAGGCAAGCGCTCGCTGCTCGAGCCGCGTGTGCGGGTGTTCTACTCCACCCGCTCGAACAGCCGCATTCCGCCCGAGACGCTGGACCTTTCCAGCCGTCATTGCAAAGAGCGGGTGATTGGCAGTGAAAACCCTGCCGACTGGAAATTCGACGACCTGCACGACGTGTGGTTGGCAGCCTCGAAAGAGGCGGTTTGATCCCCGGCCATTGATGCACCGAGTTGGTGCGGCGCAGCCTGTTGCCGGCGGCGCATGCGCGGCTGCCTCAGCGCTGCAACCAGTGTCGAGCCGCTGCTGACACGGCATTGCGAGACGCGGTGCGCAACAGGAATCCTTCTTGCTAACTGCCTGCATCCATCCCAGAAGCAGGCCGATGTTCGCAGACCTCCACCACCTTTCCAATCACGCCGCCTGGCGCCGGCAGCTCGAAATGTTGCTCGAATCGGCCGGCGAGGGCATCTACGGCATCGACCTGCGCGGGCGTTGCATCTTCATCAACGGCACCGGAGCCGCGATGCTCGGCTACAGCGCCGACGAAGTGCTCGGCCGAAACATGCATTACCTGATCCATCATTCGCACGCAGATAGCAGGCTCATGCCGGTGCATGACTGCCGTATCTTCAAGGCCTTCCAGCAAGGGCAGGGCGTGAGGGTGGAGGACGAAGTGCTGTGGCGGCGCGATGGCTCGTCGTTTCCGGCCGAATACGCCTCGTATCCGATTCGCGACGGCGAGCGCGTGGTGGGCGCCGTGGTGACCTACACCGACATTACCGAGCGCAAGCGCACCGAGGCGGCACTGCATGCGGCGCAGGCCGAGCTGGAGCGCCGCGTGGCCGAGCGCACCGCCGAGCTGTCCACCGCCAACCAGCAACTGCAGCAAACCCACGAAAACCTGCGGCGCCTGTCGGCCCACATGAACAGCGTGCGCGAGAGCGAACGCAGCCACATCGCGCGCGACATTCACGACGATCTGGGCGCTTCACTCACCGCCATCCAGCTCGAACTCAACTTCCTGCGCTCGCGGCTCGGCGAGCACGAGATGCTGCGCCACCATGTGGATGCCGCGCTGGAGATCGGCAAGAACGCCATCGATTCGGTGCGGCGTATCCTCAATGACCTGCGCCCCGGCGTGCTCGACCACCTCGGCTTGTGGGCGGCGCTGGAGTGCCTGATGGACGAGATACAGGCGCGCGGCGGCTTGCTGTGTGCGTTCGAATGCCCGGAAGAGGTCGAGCGGGTGCGCCTCGGGCGCGACGCCGAGATTGCCATCTATCGCATCGTGCAGGAGGTGCTGACCAACGCGCAGCGCCATGCGGCCGCGCGGCGCGTGGTGATGACAGTCAAGGCCGAAGAGCGTGATCTGCTCATCACGGTGTCGGACGACGGACGCGGCATGATGCTGCCGACGGCGCCCACCAGTTTCGGCATGCTCGGCATGCGCGAGCGCGCGCATGCCATCGGCGGCGATCTTGCCATCGACAGCGCGCCGGGGCGCGGCACCACGGTGCGGCTGCGTCTGGCGGGTGTACTGGCACGGGGGCGGCCGAGATGATTTCGCTGCTGATCGTCGATGACCACATGATCATCCGGCGCGGTTTGATCCAGATCCTCACCGGCGCCGAGCGCATCGGCGACATCCGCGAGGCGGCCGACGGGCCCATGGCCTTGCGCGAGTTGCGCAGTCGCGCGCCGCAGGTGGTGGTGCTCGACGTGGCACTGGGAGACCGCGACGGCCTCGACGTGCTCAAGACCCTGCGCAGCGAATTCCCGCAGGTGGGCGTGGTGATGCTGTCGGTGTACCCGGAGTCGCAGTTCGCGGTGCGCGCTATTCGCGGCGGCGCCGGGGCCTATCTCAACAAGGGCTGCGCGCCGGAAGAGCTGCTGGCGGCCATTCACAAGGTGGCAGACGGCGGGGTGTTCATCACGCCATCGATTGCCGAGCTGCTGGCGCGCACCGTGCGCGAAGGCGAGGGCAAACCACCGCACGAGCAACTGTCCGACCGCGAGCATCAGGTGTTCACGCTCATGGCGCGCGGGCGTTCGGTGTCGGAAATCGCCCAGCAGCTGTCGCTGTCGGGGAACACCATCTCCACCTACCGCGCGCGCATCTTCGAAAAGCTCGGGGTGCGCAGCGTGGCCGAACTGGTGACCTACGCCGCGCGTCACGATCTGCTCGGCTAGCGGCTCAGGCGCGTTCGGATTCTTCGAACAGCGTGTGATAGACGCAGGCGGTCAGCCCCATGGTGTCCTGGGGCGAGACCTCGTTGAAGGCCAGGCCGTGCACGATGCGTGGCGTTGCGTCTTCCAGGGTGGGAGTGATGCTGCGCAGCGTGCCGGCCAGATCGAAGTATTGCTCCAGCCCGCCGAGCAGCACGCGGAACTTGAGCCGCACGACATCACCGACCATGCCCAGTGCCTCGCGCGAGGTGAGCGAACAGCCGCCTACGCTGAGGTCTTCGACCAGGCCCGAGCGCGCCGTGTCGTCGGCGCAGGTGATGGAGGCAATCAGGCTGACCTTGGCGCGCGCGCCCTTGCGCACCGTGAGCCCCTTCACGTGGCTTGGCCAGGTCAGATGCAGGTGTGGGTAGGGAACGTTGGCGACCTTGAAGACGGTGGTCGAGAACGCATAGGCACTGCGGCCGGCAAACAGGCGTACCACGTAGTTCTGCCCGTCGCGGATCATCAGCACCTTGCCGTCCACCGTCGGGGTGGTGACGATCAGCCCCTTGCCACGCAGGTGGCCGATGAGACGCACGGTGTGACGCACCGGGTCGCCGTCGCGTTGGGACTGCAGATGAATGGCATCGCCGATGCCCAGCGGAATGGATTCCAGCGGGCGTTCTTCCTCGCGCAAACTCTCGCCATCCCGGGCTGCTTCGTTAGCCATGTACCACCTGTGGAATCATCGAACCAACGGGACAACCCGCGTCAGCATGCGGAGGGCATTCTTCCACGAAGCGGGCGCGATTGTCAGCGGAGGAATCCGCTTTCGCGCCCGTTTCGTGGCACGTTCAGTCCGTGCCTGTGAAGAAGCTCACGGCCTGGGCAACCACCGGTGGGTGAATGATGTGCAGGCCGTCGAATTCGACGAAGCGCACGTCGTAGCCTGCAGCCTTCAGTTTGGCGGCGTTCGAGCGGCCGCTGGTGTCGATGGGCAGTTGCTCGTCGATGGTGCCGTGGGCAATGAAGATCTTCGGCGCGCCTTCCTGCATGAAGATCGACATGAAGCCGCCCGAGAAGGCGATGACGTGCGTGGCGATGTCGCCGTTGGTGACGCCGATCGACAGCGCGTAGCTGGCGCCGTCGGAAAAGCCGGTGAAAGCCACGCGCGCGGGGTCGAGGCGGAAGTGGTCGGCGACGATGGCCAGCCCTTTCTCCAGCCGTTCGAGGTCCGGCCCGTTACCGCCGATCACCAGATCCCAGGTGGGCAGCATCGAATGCGGCGCCAGCACGATGAAGCCGTGCCGGTCGGCGTGCTCTTCGACGAAGGGCAGGATTTTTTCAGGGAAGCCGCCGGCGCCGTGGAAGAACACCATCAGCGGCACCGGCTTCGAAGCATCGAGGCCGGGCGGCACGTACAGCACGTAGTCGCGCTCTTCCGCGACTCCGATATGAGAGCGGCCGGGGCCCAGCGGCGGCTTGGTGGGATTCGCATGCGCGAAGGTGAGGCGGCCCATGAGTGACTGAGTAAACATGGCGGCGATTCTAGCGCGGGTTCGGGGTGGTGGGGCAGAGGGGCGGTGCGGGGCCGGGGTGAGTTCGCGTACTGCCTCATTCCGGTCATTGCGAGGAGCGCAGCGACGCGGCAATCTCGCAACCTTTCCAGATTGCACAGTCACTGGATTGCCGCGCTTCGCTCGCAATGACGGAAATAACCTCAGCGCCAACTACAGAAGTTGCTGCCCCACCGCACGTCGTGGTTACCCATCCCTTCTGAGCCGCTGAGCGTAGAGTGCTCACGGCGGGGATGTCCGGCTTTTTTGTTTGGGCGAAACGCGAGTTTGCAGGGCGGGCCGCCGTGAGTGCTCGGAGCGAAGGGACCCCGAAGGGGCGGTGAAGAGGGCGCGTTTCTTTGCCTACTTTCTTGCCGCGCAGCAAGAAAGAAGGTCGCCCGCCGGGGCGAGTCCCGGCCGGTCAAGGCCAATCATTACGAACTCCCCCTAAACACCCCCCAAGCAAAAAAACACCCCCGCCCCCCGCAAACCCGCAGCACACCTCGCTCTGCATGAACGAGCCGCAGCACTCCCGCACCCCTCGTGTAGTGCCAGCACTACAAGACAATCACTACACCCGTGATACCGGCGCCGCAGGCAGGCGCGGAAGATGCAAGGCGTCTACCACCCACATGGGGCGCTGCATGAAGAAGGCCGGATTCCGACTCGGAGTGTATGTCTTCAAAGACGCCGAGATCGTCGACTACGCCGCCCCTGTCGGCGTGTTGTCCGTTGCGCGGCGGCTCGACCCCGAGCTGGACGTCTTCCTGATTGCCGAGAGCATGCGCCCGGTGGCCACCCAGGCCGGCATCACCGTGCTGCCCAACTACTCCTTTGCCGACCGGCCGGCGATGGATGCCTTTTTGATTCCCGGTGGCTTCGGCACGCGCCAGGAAATGCACAACACCAACCTGCATCACTTCATTCACGCGTTGCCCGAGCACTGCCTGATCACCAGCGTGTGCACCGGCTCGTGGATCTACGGCGCGATGGGGCTGCTCGACGGCCTGACGGCCACCAACCGCAAGGAACCCGACCGCCTCGAAGCCTCGCACATGGGCAAGACGCCAATCGACCGCCTGGCCGAGATTGCGCCGGCCTGCCGCATCAGCCGCGCACGCGTGGTCGATGCCGGGCGAATCGTCACCGCTGGCGGTATCTGCTCCGGCATGGAGATGGGTTTTCACCTGCTGCGCCGGGCGGGCTACGACGAGGGCTTCATCCATGAGGTGGCGCGAATCATGGAGTACCACCGCGCGTATGAGCTGTACGAACATGACATCGAGTACGCGGGGCCAACGGCGGCCGCGCGTCTCGCTTCTGCTTGAACCCAGGACTGAACCCAACGAAGGAGTCAGCAAATGTCCGCCTACCGTAACCCGTTCGACCCGAATGTGCGCCTGCACCGCGGTGGCTGCAGCTGTGGCCGCCACAACAGCCAGTCGGAGCACGATCACGCCGTCTCCATCGAAGCGCGCGAGATGCAGGAGCGCGTGGTCGAGACGGCGGTGATGAAGGCGCTGTTCCCGCAGGACGAGCTGCGTCGCAAGTTCCTGCGCGCGGTGGGTAGCGGCACGGCGCTGGCGGCCATTTCCAGCATCTTTCCGATGGCCATGGCGAAAGAGGCTTTCGCGGCTGGCGGCGGCGCGCTGGAGAAGACCAAGCTTTCGGTGGGCTTCATCCCCATCACCTGCGCCACGCCGATCATCATGGCGCATCCGCTGGGCTACTACGCCAAGTACGGCCTGGATGTGGAAGTGGTGAAGACGGCCGGCTGGGCGGTGGTGCGTGACAAGTCGCTGGCGGGCGAATACGACGCGGCGCACATGCTGTCGCCGATGCCGCTGGCGATCTCGATGGGCGTGGGCTCCAACGCGATTCCCTGGACCATGCCGGCGGTGGAGAACATCAACGGTCAGGCCATCACGCTGTCGATGGCGCACAAGGACAAGCGCGACCCGAAAGACTGGAAGGGCTTCCGCTTTGCCGTGCCGTTCGACTATTCGATGCACAACTACCTGCTGCGCTATTACCTGGCCGAGCACGGCATCGACCCGGATCGTGACGTGACCATCCGCTCGGTGCCGCCGCCGGAGATGGTGGCCAACCTGCGCGCCGGCAACATCGACGGCTTCCTCGCCCCCGACCCGGTCAACCAGCGTGCGGTGTATGACGGCGTGGGCTTCATCCACCTGCTGTCGAAGGAAATCTGGGACGGCCACCCGTGCTGCGCCTTTGCCGCCAGCAAGAAGTTCGTCACCGAAATGCCGAACACCTATCAGGCGCTGCTCAAAGCCATCATCGACGCCACGGCCTACGCCCGAAAACCCGAGAACCGCAAGGAAATCGCCGCGGCCATCGCCCCCACCAACTACCTCAACCAGCCGGTGACGGTGGTCGAGCAGGTTCTTACCGGCACCTACGCCGACGGCCTGGGCAATGTCGTCAAAGACCCCAACCGCATCGACTTCGATCCCTTCCCGTACGAGTCCTTCGCGGTGTGGATCCTCACGCAGATGAAGCGCTGGGGCCAGATCAAGGGCGACGTCGACTACGCCAAGGTGGCCAAGGAAGTGTTCCTCGCCACCGACGCCACCAAGCTCATGAAGGAAGTCGGCATGGAGCCGCCGGCTTCGACCAGCAAGACCTTCTCGGTCATGGGCAAGCCTTTCGACCCGAGCAAACCGGCCGAATACGTCGACTCCTTCGCAATCAAGAGAGGCTGAGCAATGAAAGCAGCACGTCCCTGGCTCGCGCCGTTCCTGTCCGTGGTGTTTCTCGGCATCTTCCTCGGGCTGTGGCATCTGGCCACGATGAAGACTGCCGGTGAGGTGACGGTGGACCCCGAGTACGCCGCGCTGATCGGTGCGGCTGCGGCCACTGGTGGGCAGTCGGCCATGCCGGGGCCGGGCGAGGTCGCGGCAAAAATGTGGGGTCACGTCTCCGACCCGTTCTACGACAACGGCACCAACGACAAGGGCATCGGCATCCAGCTCGCGCATTCGGTGGCACGCGTGGCGATCGGCTTCGGGCTGGCGGCGTTGCTGGCCGTGCCGCTGGGCTTCGTCATCGGCATGTCGCCGCTGGTGTACAAGGCGCTCGACCCCTTCATCCAGATCCTCAAGCCCATCTCGCCGCTGGCGTGGATGCCGCTGGCGCTCTACACCATCAAGGATTCCGACATCTCGGCAATCTTCGTGATCTTCGTGTGTTCGCTGTGGCCGATGCTGATCAACACCGCCTTTGGCGTGGCCTCGGTGCGCAAGGACTGGGTCAACGTCGCCCGCACGCTGGAGGTGAGCCGCCTGCGCACCGCCTTCCAGGTGATCCTGCCGGCCGCCGCGCCGACCATCATGACCGGCATGCGCATCTCGGTGGGCATTGCGTGGCTCGTCATCGTCGCGGCCGAGATGCTCGTCGGCGGCACCGGCATCGGCTACTTCGTGTGGAACGAGTGGAACAACCTTTCCATCGCCAACATCATCAGCGCCATTTTGTTCATCGGCCTGATCGGCATGTTGCTCGACCTCACGCTGGCGCGCCTGGCTCGCGCCGTCACGTACAGGGAGTAATCAATATGAGCCAGCCATTCCTCAAGATCGAAGGCCTCGCCAAGAAGTTTCCCGGCGTCACGGTGTTCGAGAACATCCACTTCGGCATCGAGAAGGGCGAGTTCGCCTGCATCATCGGCCACTCCGGCTGCGGCAAGACCACCATCCTCAATGTGCTGGCCGGGCTCGATGAAGCCAGCGACGGCGTGGTCATCATGGACGGGCGCGAGATCTCCGGCCCGTCGCTCGACCGCGGCGTGGTGTTTCAGGGCCATGCCCTGCTGCCGTGGCTTTCCACTCTCAAGAACGTCGAGTTCGGCGTGCGTTCGCGCTGGCCGGGCTGGAGCTCGAAGCAGATCACCGAGCACAGCACGAAGTACCTGGAAATGGTCGGGCTGGGCGCCGCGCTGCACAAGAAGCCCGCCGAGCTTTCGGGCGGCATGAAGCAGCGTGTGGGCATCGCCCGCGCCTTCGCCATCCAGCCCAAGATGCTGCTGCTCGACGAGCCCTTCGGCGCGCTCGACGCGCTCACGCGCGGCACCATCCAGGACGAGCTGCTCTCCATCGTGCAGGCCACGCAGCAGACCGTGTTCATGATCACGCACGACGTCGATGAGGCCATCCTGCTTGCCGACAAGATCCTGCTGATGAGCAACGGGCCGTTCGCCCGCATCGCCGAAGTGGTGGAAGTGACCATGCCGCGCGAACGCACGCGCAGCACCATGCACCACGATCCGCAGTACTACCGCATCCGCAATCACCTGGTCGATTTCCTGGTGAATCGCTCCAAGGATTACGCCGGCGACGGCATGGTTGCCCACGATCCGAAGAACCCCCCTATTGTCCGCCCCGGCCTCGATCAGAGCGCCGAGGTGGTCGAGCTGCCCACGCAGTTTTCCCGCGCACCAGCCGCCAAGGCACGCGCAGTCTGACCCCCGCCCAACGAGGAGAATCACCATGAACCTGAGCGACATCCCCACCACCACCAAGTACATGACCCGCAACGACGTCACCGAAATGGTCGTCGCCCAACGCATCCAGAAGAAGCTGAGCTGGGCCGAAATCGCCAAGCACATCGGCCAGTCCAAGGAATGGACCACTGCCGCGCTGCTCGGCCAGATGCAGATGAGCGAAGAGCAGGCCAAGAAGGCGGCCGAGATCCTCGACCTGCCGGACGCCGCCATCGCCCTGCTGTGCGTCGTTCCGTACAAAGGCTCGCTGCCCACCGCCGTGCCGACCGACCCGCTGATCTACCGCTTTTACGAGCTGGTCAGCGTGTATGGCACCACCTTCAAGGAACTGATCCACGAAGAATTCGGCGACGGCATCATGTCCGCCATCGACTTCAAGATGGACTTGTCGCGCCTGCCCGACCCCAACGGCGACCGCGTGCAGATCGTCATGTCGGGCAAGTACCTGGCCTACAAGCAGTACTGATCCCTTTTCCTGTTGTCGGCTGCCGTCGGGGCGGCTGCATGGAAAACGGCCACGCGGGCAACCGCGTGGCCGTTGTTTTGCGCAGCGTGCCCGCGCGTCACATGCGCTGCACCGGCTCGGCCAGCCGCAGCAGTGCCTTCAGGTGGCGCACCTCGTCGGTCGGGGTGCGCCCGAACATGCGGCGGAATTCACGGCTGAACTGCGACGGGCTCTCGTAGCCGACCTGAGCACTGGCCTGCGCTGCGCTAGTGCCGTTGCGGATCATCATCAGACGTGCCTGATGCAGGCGGATGGCCTTGACGTATTGCAGCGGCGAGGTGGTGGTGATGGCCTTGAAATGCTGATGGAACACCGCAACGCTCATGCCGGCCGCTGAGGCAAGGCCGGGCACGTCGATGCTGCGCGCATAGTCGCCGTGGATGTGGCGCAGCACGCGCGCGATGCGCCCGAAGTGCCCGCCTTGCTGCAGCGCCGCGCGCAGGTTGCCGCCCTGTTCGCCGGTAAGCACGCGGTAGGTGATCTCGCGGCAGATGGCCGGCCCCAGCAGGCGCGCCTCTTCGGGCACGCTCAGGGCGTCGAGCAGACGTGCAGCGGCGTCTTCGAGGCGCTCGTCCAGCGCCGTGGCGTACAGCGTGACCGGGCGGGCGTGGTGGTCGGGCGCCATGTCCACGGCGAGTTCGGCCGTCATGGTCGGGTCGATGCGCAGCGCCAGCCCGAGCAAAGGTTCCGTTTCGCTGGCCTCGGTTTCGATGCTGAAGGGCAGGGGCACGGACAGCGCCAGATAGTGCCGGGCGTCATACACGTAGCGCTTGCCGCCGTGCAGGCCGCTCTTGCGCCCTTGCACCACGATGACGATGCTCGGCTCGTACAGCGCGGGGGTGCTCTCCAGCGCGCGGTTGGCGCGCATGAAGGTCACGTCGTCGAGTAACGAGCGCGTGTAGCCCTCTTCAGGTGCGAGCTGTTTCAGGCGCGCGATCATGCGCGCCTGACGTGCGGCGGCAAGGCTCTGAGACTCGTGCATGAATTCGTCCTCCGTGCAGGATCAGGCTAGATGAAAGCACATTGTGCGCCCCGTTCAATCCGCCTCAATAGAATCAGGCAAGCATTCAAGATGATCCGGTCTTAGCATCCGTTCGCAGGTTTCTTAGTCTGTGGGTTCTGGCGCGGCACCCTGCCGCGTGCGCTGAAGCATTGATTCAGGAGACCCGCATGACGACTTCAAGCAAACCCAAAGTAGTGCTGGTGACCGGTGCCAGCAGCGGCATCGGCGAGGCCGTGGCGCGACGTCTGGCGGCGGCCGGGCATCGAGTGGTGCTCGGTGCCCGACGCGGCGAGCGTCTTGCGGCGCTCGACACCGAACTGCGCGGCCAAGGGCTGCACAGTGCCTATCGCACGCTGGACGTGACGCAGCTCGACGACATGCAGCAGTTCGTGGCGTTTGCCAAGCAGCACTTCGGGCCGGTCGACGTCATCGTCAACAACGCGGGGGTGATGCCGCTTTCCGCGCTTGATGCACTCAAGGTCGATGAGTGGAACCGCATGATCGACGTGAACATCCGCGGTGTGCTGCACGGCATCGCGGCAGTGCTGCCGGGCATGCAGGCACGCGGCAGCGGTCAGGTGATCAATGTGTCGTCCATCGGCGGGCACAGCGTGGTGCCTTCGGCAGCGGTGTATTGCGCCACCAAGTTCGCGGTGCGCGCCATCTCCGACGGCTTGCGCCAGGAGACCGACCGCATCCGCGTGACGGTGATCAGCCCCGGTGTCGTCACCTCCGAGCTTGCCGATTCCATTTCCGACCCGGCCGCGCGCGAGGCCATGCAGGCTTTCCGCAAGGTGGCCATTGAGCCGGACGCCATCGCCCGCGCCATTGCCTATGCCATCGAGCAGCCAGAGGACGTGGACGTGAGCGAGGTCATCGTGCGCCCCACCGCCGGCCCGTACTGACTTGGGGAAAATCATGTTGATGAACCGATTGATTTCCGTCGCAGCGCTGTGCGTCGCTCTGGCGCTGCCTGTCGCTGCGTTTTCTGCCGAGAGCGAAGAGGCGCGCAACACCGCGCTGGTGACCGAGGCCTTCGACAACTGGAAGGCCGGGCGCGGCAGCCTGTTCGATCTGCTGGCCGACGATGCGGAGTGGACCGTTGCCGGCACCAGCCCGTCGTCCGGCACCTATCGTGGCCGTGCGGCATTCATGGATCAGGCGGTGCGCCCGATCACCGAGCGTCTGGCGACGCCCATCGTGCCGCAGGTGCGCCACATCCTTGCGCAAGGCGATCACGTGGTGGTGATGTGGGACGGCACGGCCACGGCGCACGACGGCAGCGCCTACACCAACCAGTACGCCTGGCATCTGCAACTGGCCGACGGACGCATCACGCACGTCACGGCTTTTCTCGACACCTGGGCGTTGCAACAGCTGATGCAGTGAGCGGCGGGGATTACTCCAGCGGCAGGATCACCGCCTCACGATCAAGGTCCACCTCGTCGCAGTTGTGGCCGGGGCCGGCGCGGTCGACGATGAGGAAGTCGCTCACGCCATCGAGCGCCAGCAGCGGGTGATGCCATACGCCGGTGGCGTAGTTCACGCCCTGCTCTGCACTGGCGAGGAAAGCGTGCAGCGCATCCGCCCTGGGCGTTTCGGACGGCGCGGCGACCACCACCAGATACGGTCGGCCGGACATCGGCACGAAGGCCTGCGAGCCCAGTGGGTGGCGCTCCATCATGGTGATGCGGAAGGGCAGTTCGCGCGGCTCGCCGCGGAAGATGCTGATGATGGCGCGGCCGTCGGTGCCCACGTCGACCTTGGCGAGGTCGTGATAGCGCATGGTGTTGCCGGCATTGATGGGGTAGTGCTTCACGGCGTCGCTGACTTCGATGACGTCGCCGAAAGGCGCGAAGGCTTCGCGCGTGAGCGGACGGACGGTGAGGATCAGCGGTTGGTCGGGGGCGTTCATCGGGCAATTCCGGAAAGCGGGGTGGAGGCAGAGGCGCCAGCTTGCCACGGATGGCGTTCCATCCAGTGGCGCGCGATATCGATGCGGCGGCTGACCCAGACACGGTCGTGCTGCTCGATGTGGTCGAGAAAGCGCTGCAGCGCGCGGAAGCGCCCGGGGCGGCCGATGAGGCGGCAGTGCAGGCCCACGCTCATCATCGCCGGGCGTTCGTCGCCCTCGGCATACAGCACGTCAAAGGCGTCGCGCAGGTATTCGAAGAAGGCCTCTCCGTTCTGGAAGCCTTGCGGCATGGCGAAGCGCATGTCGTTGGTGTCCAGCGTGTAGGGCACGATGAGGTGCGGCGCCACGCTGCCGTCGCTCTTGGTGACGGTGGTCCAGAACGGCAGATCGTCGCCGTAGTAATCGGAGTCGTACACAAAGCCGCCGTGGTCGGCCACCAGCCGGCGCGTGTTGGGCGAATCGCGGCCGGTGTACCAGCCCAGCGGCGCGGCACCGGTCATGCGCGTGATGGCTTCGACGGCGAGCTTCAGGTGCTCGCGCTCAAGCTCTTCGGGCACGTTCTGATAGTGGATCCAGCGCCAGCCGTGGCCGGCGATCTCGTGTCCCAGCTCGACGAAGGCGGCGGTCACCTCGGGGTGACGCTGCATGGCCATGCCCACGCCGAAGATCGTCAGCGGCAGACCGCGCTTTTCGAACTCGCGCAGGATGCGCCACACGCCGGCGCGCGAGCCGTATTCGTAAATCGACTCCATGCTCAGGTGGCGCTCCGGGTAGGCCGGCGGGTTGAACAGTTCGGACAGGAACTGCTCACTGCCGGCATCGCCGTGCAACACGCAGTTCTCGCCGCCCTCTTCATAGTTGAGCACGAACTGCACGGCCACGCGCGCGCCGCCCGGCCAGTCGGCGAAGGGCGGGTTGCGGCCGTAGCCGATCAGGTCGCGCGGGTAGATCTCTTCTGGGGTCATCGTGCTTGTTCCGTGTTGCTGCGGCCCGCCCCGGTTTCCCGGAGCGGGCAGGTTTCAATGCTCAATTCTCGAGGAAGCGACGGCTCGCCGACCAGTTCTTCATCAGCAGGTAATAGGTCAGGCCGGCCGGAATCAGGCTGGCGTACCACGACACCGCGGAGAAGCTCAGCGCCACGGCCGCGCCGACCAGCGAAGCGATGATGCCGGCGTAGTTGATGCCGCGGTACGGCCCGTTCTCGTCATACAGCTTGGACAGCGTCAGCGTGCGGCGGCGGAGGATGTAGTAATCCACCACCAGCACGGCGAAGATCGGCCCGAGGAAGGCTGAGTAGGTCTGCACGAACATCTGCAGTCCGGCGGCGGACTCGTCTTTCACCAGTTCCCACGGGAAGGTGCAGAAAGCCAGCAGGCCAACGATGATCGCCGCCGTGCGGAATTTCAGCTTGAAGACATCCATCAGGATGTAGGTGGGCGGCACGACGTTGTTCAGCACGTTGGTGGTGACCTGCGCGAAGGCGATGAACAGCAGCGTGATCAGCAGCAGCGGGGTGTTGTCGACGGCGCTGGCGAAGACCTTGATGGGGTCGGCGACGCCCGTGGCGCCCGACACCATCAGCCCGATCAGGCCCATGAACAGCGTGCAGGGCAGGATGGACATGGCGTAGATGGTGGTCAGCAGGCGAGGGCGTACGTTGTGGTGCAACTCGCGCGAATAGTCGCTGACGTTGAGCATCATGGTGCTGTAGATGCCGAGGAACAGCATCGTCGCACCCCAGAACGGCAGGCCCCAGGTGCCTTCGATGTTGACCAGATTGGTGGTGATCTCGTCGCCGTACTTGTTGATCACGCTGAAGAACATGTAGGTGAGCGCCAGCAGGATGAAGCCGCTGCCGATGTTCTCCAGCCATTTGATGCCCTGAAACCCAAGCACCGACAAGGCGATCTGCACGAACTGGAAGACGACGAAGTAGAACACCAGATTGTCGAAGCCGAACAGCGTGGCCGACACCGCATTCAGCGCCCCCGCGCCGATCCAGCTCTGGAAACCGTACCAGACGATGGCCGGCACCGCGCGCACCAGGCCGGGAAAGCGCGTTCCGGCAAAGCCGAATGCGCTGCGTGCCTGAACCATGAAGGGAATGCCGTATTTGTGGCCGGCGGCGCCGTTGACCGCCAGTGCCACGCCGATGACGAAGCAGCCGATGGCGATGGCGACGGTGGCCTGCAACAGGTTGAGCGTGCCGACAATGCTCGACCCCATCGCGAAGGTGCCGATCGACACGCATCCGCCGAACCACGCCAGCAGATACGACCACTTGTCCATGATGCGGACCTGCTGCGGCGCCAGCGATTCTTCGCCGATCGCCTTGCCGCCCGCGACATCGCCTGCCGTCTGTTGCTCCAATGCCTGATTGACGCTCATGACCCGTCTCCTCCGATGACCGGGTCTGTCGCCCGGATGGTTATGTGTTCTTTTTCGTACCGCACACTCCGAGTTCTTCTGCACGGCCCCTGCCGCACGGCAAGGGCCACATGTCCATCCGATTCACTTCGCCATCCACAGCGCGACAGCGGCCTCGCCTGCGAGGCCCGGCCGGTCGCTTGCGCGTCGTTCAGGTGTCGCTGCCCCAGTGCCCGAACTGGCCGGTGAATGTCTTGGCGCGGGGAAAGGCCAGGTCGCCGTGCTTGCTGGTGCCCAGACGCAGGCTGACGAGCGATTCGGCAAGCTTGACCGCTGCGCTCACCCCCTCGATGACCGGCAAACCCACCGCGTCGGAGATGCGCTCGGTCAGGTCGGCCATGCCGCCGCAGCCGAGCACGATGGCGCCGATGTTGTCTTCGGCCTTGGCGCGCAGGCACTCCTCGACGATGCGCTCGAAGGCTGCACCGCTGTTCTCTTCCAGGTCCAGCACCGGAATCTCGGCTGCGCGCACCTTGCGGCAGTGATGCGCGAAGCCATATGACTGCAGCAGGTGTTCGGCGATGATCACCGAGCGTCCCAGCGTGGTCACCACCGAGAAGCGCGTGCTGATGAGCGTTGCCAGATGAAACGCCGCCTCGGCGATGCCGATCACTGGCGCGGCGGTGAGTTCGCGTGCCGCCAGCAGCCCCGGGTCGCCGAAGCAGGCGATGATGTAGGCGTCGACGCCCTCACGCTTGCCGCGCCGCACCTCTTCCAGCACGCCGACGGCGGCAATCGCTTCGTCGAAATGGCCCTCGATCGACACCGGGCCCGATTCGGGCTGGGTGGCGCTGATTCGCGTGCCGGCCGCGGCGACCCGCGCGGCCGAGGCCGCCATCGTTTCGGTCATGGACGCCGTGGTGTTGGGGTTGATCACGCGGATGTGCATATTCATCACCATTTAGTAGACAAAATAACAGTTAAATCCGATACAGCTGTTTGTTGGATGCTAGTGCAAGATCGCGAAATTCGGCATAAAAACATTTCATGAAGCCGGGTAATACAGAAAAGTATATTGATTTTTATGCATAAATATCGCATACGATTACAATCGAATTCGCACACAAAAACTTGAGGATAAATTCATGGCCAGCATGATCCCCGGCGCCCCGGTCTTCGCAGCACCCGCAGAACTGCCCGCATGGGCCGCGCGTGCAACCGACCTTGCCAATCTTCGGCTGGGCGCGCGCGCGTTGTGGGCGTCGGACGAATTCTTCGGTCCGCTCGAGCGCATGCTCGATCCGGCTCCAGCACAATTCGTGCCTGGCAAATTCGACACCAACGGCAAATGGATGGACGGCTGGGAAACCCGGCGCAAGCGCGTGGCCGGGCATGACCATGCCTTGGTTAAGCTTGGCGTGGCCGGCGTCATCCGCGGGTTTGACGTGGACACCAGCCACTTCAAGGGCAACCACCCGCAAGCCGTTTCGATCGAAGCCTGCCGCTGCGACTCGGACGAGCTCGATGCCTTGCAGGCTGCGGAGTGGACCGAAGTGCTGCCGGCCACGGCCCTCGGTCCCGACAGCCACCATCTGCTCGAAAGCACCAGTAACGAGAGCTGGAGCCATCTGCGCGTGCGCATCTACCCCGACGGCGGCGTTGCCCGCCTGCGCGTGTATGGCCGACCCAGCGCGCGCCTGGTGGCGCCGGCCAACCCGGACGAGCTGGTCGACCTCATCGCGCTGCAGAACGGTGGCCGTGCCGTGGCGTGGAACGACGCCAGTTTCGGCTCGTCGGGCAGCGCGCTGTTGCTGCCCGGACGCGGCATGAACATGGGTGATGGCTGGGAAACGCGCCGTCGGCGCGAGCCCGGCAACGACTGGTGCGTGATCGAACTCGCTGCTCCCGGCACGGTTCGCGCCATCGAGGTGGATACCGCGTACTTCAAGGGCAATTACCCCGATCGCTGCTCGATCCAGGCGGCCTACGCCCAGGGCGGAACCGACGCGTCCATCACCACGCAGTCGATCTTCTGGGAAACGCTGCTGCCCGAGCAGAAGCTGAGCATGGACGCAGTGCATCGATTCGAGTCCGAGCTGGCTGCGCTGGGCCCGATCACCCACATCCGCCTGAATATCTTCCCGGATGGCGGGGTGTCGCGCCTGCGGTTGTGGGGGCGCCCCGAGGCGGTTTGAGTTGTGGTGCGAGCGGGGGCGTGGCTCCCGCTTTTCTCGATACAAACCAATCTATTTTTGTCGGCAAACATCGTGTTTATTTTCAGATGATGTCGATAAAAATGCTCCATAAATGTGCGGATTGCATTGGCGCACACACTCATCTGGTGCATGCCGCAAAGCCTCCGGAGGGCATTCATCGCACGCAGCACGTTCCCATGAGCGAACAGCGTATTGGCCTCGAAACGGCAGCCCTGCAGGTTCGATACAGGCTTGTATAAACTTTGCATCGCCTGATTTTCGACAACTGGCACAGCGCATGCTTTAGACGGTGACACCCTTCTCAAAGGAGATCACCGTGAAGCGCCACATGCCCCGCCCGTTCCGTTCGTTCTCGCCCCGCACCCTGACCCGCGCACTGGCGACTGCCGCACTTATCGCCCTGCTGCCGGCCACCGCCGCTCATGCACAGGGCACCATCCGCATCGGCATGACGGCCTCGGATATTCCGTTGACCTCCGGCGCGCCGAACTCCGGCTTCGAAGGCGTGCGCTTCACCGGCATGACGCTGTACGACGCACTGGTGAGCTGGGATCTGTCGAGCGCCGACCGCACCGCGCCGCCGGTGCCGCAGCTGGCAACCGAGTGGAGCGTGTCGAAGGAAGACCCGAAGAAATGGACCTTCAAGCTGCGCGAGGGCGTGAAGTTCCACGATGGCTCGGCCTTCAACGCCGATGCCGTGGTGTTCAACTTCCAGAAGGTCTTCGACAACAAGTCACCGCAGTTCGACGCCAAGCAGGCCGCTCAGGTCGTGGCCCGCCTGCCGGCCTACGACAGCATCCGCAAGATCGACGACTACACCGTCGAGATCACCACCAAGACCCCCAACGCGATGCTGATCAACCAGCTTCCGTTCATGTTCTTCTCCAGTCCGGCGCAGTGGGAAAAGCTCGGTCGTGACTGGAACGCTTTCGAGAAGCAGCCCTCGGGCACCGGCCCCTTCAAGCTCGAAAGCCTGACCCCGCGCGAGCGTGCCGTGCTCATTCCCAACACCGAGTACTGGGACGCCAAGCGCAAGCCCAAGGCCGAGCGCATCGTGCTGGTGCCGATCCCCGAAGCCAACACGCGTGCCAACGCGCTGCTGTCGCGTCAGGTGGACTGGGTCGAGAACCCGCCGCCGGACATGCTGCCGATGCTCGAGAAGCGCGGCTTCGCCATCACCCGCAACGGCTATCCGCACCTGTGGCCGTGGCAGTTCAGCTTTGCAGAGGGCTCGCCGTGGCTCGACAAGCGCGTGCGTCAGGCCGCCAACCTGGCGGTGGATCGCGAAGCTATCAAGCAACTGCTGGGCGGCAACATGGTGGCGGCCAAGGGCTTGCTGCTGCCGGATGACCCGGCCTTCGGCAAACCCGCCTTCGAGATCCGTCACGACCCGGAAGCGGCCAAGAAGCTGCTGGCTGATGCCGGCTACGGCCCGGGCAAGCCGCTGCGCGCCAAGGTGCTGATCTCGGCCTCCGGCTCGGGCCAGATGCAGCCGCTGCCTATGAACGAGCTGATCCAGCAGCAGCTCAAGAACGTCGGAATCGAGATCGAGTTCGAGGTGCTGGTGTGGGAGACGCTGTTCAACAACTGGCGCCAGGGCGCGAAAGACCCGGCTTCGCTGGGCGCGCACGCCACCAACATCACCTTTGCATCGCACGACCCCTTCGCCGCGATGATCCGCTTCCTCGACAGCAAGAGCGCACCGCCGACTTCGCTCAACTGGGGCTATTACAACAACCCCGAGGTCGACAAGCTGATCGGCGAGTTGCAGATGAGCTTCACGCCGGAAGAGAGCCTCAAGACCTACACCCGTTTGCACGAGGTGGTGGTGGAAGACGCGCCCTTCCTGTTCGTGGCGCATGACGTCGGGCCGCGTGCCATGAGCCCCAACGTGCAGGGCTTCGTGCAGGCCAAGAGCTGGTTCCAGGACCTGACGCCCGCCT
This sequence comes from Pseudazoarcus sp. NS20, assembly GCF_059703745.1. Classification (NCBI taxonomy): domain Bacteria; kingdom Pseudomonadati; phylum Pseudomonadota; class Betaproteobacteria; order Rhodocyclales; family Zoogloeaceae; genus Pseudazoarcus; species Pseudazoarcus sp. NS20. The sequence goes on along the minus strand of NZ_BAAKIY010000001.1, from coordinate 221,547 downwards.
TCATGAAGTAAGCGCCCGCGCGGCGGGGCCTCGTGCCCCGCCGCTCCGCTCACGCTCGCCCGAGGCTCGCGATGTTCGCCTTCATCTTCAAACGCATCCTGTATGCGATTCCGATTGCACTGGCCGTTGCGGCAGTGTGCTTTTCACTGGTGCATCTGGCGCCCGGCGACCCGCTCTCGGCGGTCATCCCCGCCGACGCCCCGGCCGAGGTGGTGGTGGCCATCAAGGAAGCCTACGGCATGGATCGCCCGCTGATCGTGCAGTTCGGCTCGTGGATACAGCGTGCCGTGCAAGGCGACCTGGGCTTGTCGGTGGCCACCGGCCGGCCGGTGATGGGCGACATCGGTCTGGCGCTCAGCAACACCTTGGTGCTGGCGTTTGCCGCAGCCGTGCTCGGTTTCGGCGGCGGCATTCTGCTTGGCACGCTGGCGGCTTTCTACAACGGCACGTGGGTGGACAAGCTTGCCACCGGCGTGGCGGTCACCGGTGTGTCGATTCCGCACTACTGGCTGGGTCTGGTGCTGGTGATCATTTTCTCGGTGCAGCTCGACTGGCTGCCGTCGATGGGTGCTGGTGCCCACGGCTCCGGCGAGTGGAAGTGGGACTGGGCGCACATCCAGTTTCTGGTGCTGCCGGCCGTCACGATGTGCTTCATTCCGATGGGCATCGTCACGCGCACGGTGCGCGCCACGGTGTCTGAAATTCTCGGCTCGGAGTTCGTCAGCGCGCTGCAGGCACGCGGCCTCGGCGCGCTGGCAGTGGCCCGCCACGTCGCGAAAAACGCTGCGCCCACGGTGCTGTCGGTCATGGGCCTGCAGTTCGGCTACCTGCTGGGCGGCTCGATCCTGGTCGAGACGGTGTTCTCGTGGCCGGGCACCGGTTTCCTGCTCAACACGGCGATTTTCCAGCGCGACATCCCGCTGCTGCAGGGAATCATCCTGGTGCTGGCGATGTTCTTCGTGGCGCTGAACCTGCTGGTCGATGTGCTGCAGACCATGCTTGACCCCCGCATCCGGAGGAACTGAGCCATGACCACTACCACCTCTGCCGGCATGACGGCCACGGCCGTACCCGATCCGCTCAGCGTGCCGGTCAGTTCGCGCGGCTACTGGACCACCGTGTGGCTGCGCCTGCGGCGCGACAAGGTTTCGATGAGCTGTGCCGGCGTGCTGCTGGCCCTCATCGCGCTCGCGCTGTGTGCGCCCTGGCTGGCACCTTACGACCCCACCGATGGCACCACGTCCATGCGCCTCTTGCCGATCGGCACGCCGGGCCATTGGCTGGGCACCGACGAACTGGGCCGCGACATGCTCTCGCGCCTGATGCACGGCGGGCGCATGAGCCTTCTGATGGGCCTCTTGCCGGTGTTCGTGGCCTTCATCATCGGCACCACCATGGGCATCACCGCCGGCTTCTTCGGCGGCTGGGCCAACACCTTGATCATGCGCACCACCGACGTGTTCTTCGCCTTCCCGGCGGTGTTGTTGGCCATCGCGATCTCCGGCGCGCTGGGGGCCGGCTTCATGAACGCCATGATCTCGCTGACGCTGGTGTTCATTCCGCCGATTGCGCGCGTGGCCGAGAGCATCACCACCTCGGTGCGCAACCTCGATTTCGTCGATGCCGCGCGCGCTTCCGGCGCCGGCTCACTCACGCTGATCCGCGTGCATGTGCTGGGCAACGTGCTGGGGCCGGTGTTCATTTACGCCACCAGCCTGGTGTCGGTGTGCATGATTCTCGCCGCCGGCCTGAGCTTTCTGGGCCTTGGCGTGAAGCCGCCGGTGCCCGAGTGGGGCTTGATGCTCAACACCCTGCGTCAGTCCATCTACCTGCAGCCGTGGATCTCCGTGCTGCCGGGTCTGATGATCTTCATCACCTCGCTGTGCTTCAACCTGTTGTCGGACGGGTTGCGCGGCGCCATGGACATCAAGCGGTGAGCCCCATGAGCGAAAACAACGTCCCTCTGTTGCAGGTCCAGGACCTGAAAAAGCACTTTCCCGCCAGCCGCGACTTCTTCGGCCGCCCGCAGCAATGGGTGCGCGCCGTCGAAGGCGTGAGCTTCGACGTGCATCGCGGCCGCACGCTCGGCATCGTCGGCGAGTCGGGCTGCGGCAAATCCACCACCGCGCGCCTGCTGATGCACCTGATCGATCCGGACGAGGGCCGCATCCGCATTCGCGGGCAGGAATACGGCCGCCACGTCGGGCGCCGCCCGCTGTCCGAGCTGCGCAAGCACATGCAGATGGTGTTCCAGGATTCCTACGCCTCGCTCAACCCGCGCCTGACCATCGAAGACAGCATCGCCTTCGGCCCGCAACTGCACGGCAAATCGCAGAAACAGGCCCGTGCGCTGGCGCGTGACCTGCTCGCCCGCGTCGGCTTGAACCCCGACATCTACGTGCGCCGCTACCCGCACGAGCTTTCAGGCGGCCAGCGCCAGCGCGTGAACATTGCCCGTGCGCTGGCCATCCAGCCCGAGATCGTGATTCTCGACGAAGCCGTGTCGGCGCTCGACAAGTCGGTGCAGGCGCAGGTGCTCAACCTGCTGGCCGACCTCAAGCGCGAGTTCGACCTGACCTACCTGTTCATCTCGCACGACCTCAACGTGGTGCAGTACATCAGCGACGAGGTGATGGTGATGTACCTCGGCCAGGTGGTGGAATGCGGCCCGGTCGAGCAGCTGTATGCCAACCCGCAGCACCCCTACACGCAGGCGCTGCTCGATTCGCTGCCGGCGCAAACGCCGGGGGAGCGCCGCACGCGCGCCGTGCTGGAGGGCGACCCGCCCAACCCCATCGCGCCGCCGTCGGGTTGCCGTTTCCACCCGCGCTGCCCGCATGCCGAGGCGCTCTGCGCCAACGCCGAGCCGCAGTTGCAGATGGTGGCGGGCGAGCATTCCGCCGCCTGTCACATGCTCGACCCGGCCTCCGGCCACAGCCGCGTCATCGCACTCAAGGAGGTCGCCGCATGAGCCAGCCCATGGTGGAAGTACGCGATCTGAGCGTGACCTTTCGCAGCGAGGAAGGCCCGATCTACGCCGTCAATGGCGTGAATCTCGACCTCGCCGCGGGCGAAACCCTGGCGCTGCTGGGCGAATCCGGCTGCGGCAAGAGCGTGACCATGAAATCGCTGATGCGCCTGCACCCGTCGCACAAGACACGCATCGAAGGCAGTATCCGCGTGGCCGGCGAAGACGTGCTGGCCATGAACAACGCCGCGCTGTCGCGCTTTCGCGGCAAGACCGTGGCGATGGTGTTCCAGGAGCCGATGCTGGCCTTCGACCCGGTGTTCACCATCGGCCAGCAGATCTGTGAGGCAGTGCGCCGCCATGAGGGCTGCAGTCAGGCCGACGCCCAGGCGCGCGCACTGGAGATGCTCGAGCGTGTGCAGATTCCGTCCGCCAAGAAGCGTCTCGATGCCTACCCGCACGAGATGAGCGGCGGCATGCGCCAACGCGCCATGATCGCACTGGCGCTGTCGTGCAAGCCCAAGGTGCTGCTGGCCGACGAGCCCACCACCGCGCTCGACGCCACCGTGCAGATCCAGGTGCTGCTGCTGCTGCGCGAGCTGCAGCGCGAGATGGGCATGAGCATGATTTTCGTCACCCACGACGTGGGCGTGGCCATCGAGATCGCCGACCGCACGGCGGTGATGTACGCCGGCCGCGTCATCGAGCAGGGTGCCATCGACGCCGTCATGCGCACGCCGTGGCACCCCTACACGCAAGGCCTGCTGGCGGCCACCGTGCATCCGGGCATGGATCGCAGCGAGCGGCTGACGGCCATTCCCGGCGCGCCGCCGCAGCTCAACCGGCGCATCGAGGAATGCGCCTTCGCGCCGCGTTGCCCGCATCGCCACGATGCCTGCCTGGCGCCGCTGCCCGCGCCGTATGCGGCCGACGAGCGTTTCGTGCGTTGTCTGCTGACCCCGGCCGAGGCGTGATCGACACGGTTGTCGACAATAGTTGTTTACGTGGCACGTTCAGGCCACGAAAATGAACGCATCTCAGCCCTGAAGCACATCATGCCTGCCACCCGAACGGCCCGAAAAGCAGCAACACCGAAACCCGCCACCACGCGACCAGTGATCGACAACCAGCGCATCTACGACCTCACCTTCGATGCCATCGCGCACCGCAAGCTGCCGCCCGGCACCAAGCTGTCGGAAGAGCGCCTGTGCCGCGTCTTCGGCGTCAGCCGCACGCGTCTGCGCGAAGTCTTCTGCCGCCTCGCGCAAGACCGCATCATCACGCTCAAGCCCAACCACGGCGCCTACGTGGCCAGCCCCAGCACACGCGAGACCACCGAGGTCTTCGCCGCCCGCCGCGCCATCGAAACCGCCATCATCGAGCAGCTTGCGCGCGGCACCACGGCCGAAGCGCTGGCGCGTCTGGACGAGCACCTCAAGCTCGAAACGCAGGCGCGCGCCGAGCACGACCAGGACGCCCTGACGCGTCTCACCGGCGACTTCCACCTGCTGCTCGCCGAGCTCACCGGCAACAGCCTGTTTTACGACATCACGCGCCGGCTGGTGGCGCTGAGCAGCCTCATCATCTGGCTCTACGATTCGCCCGATGCCAAGGCCTGCATGGACCATGAGCATCACGACATCGTCGAATGCATTCGCCACGGCGACGTCGAGGGCGCCCGCAAGCAACTGGTGTTGCATCTGCAGCACGTGGAGCAGTCGCTCAAGCTCAATGGCGACGAGGGCGAGCATTTCGACATCGAGTCGGTGTTCGAAGCCATGCTCAACAGCTGACAGGCCTGCCGCATGTCGTGTGCTCGCACGTTGCAAATGCTGGCCCGCCACTCTGCCTGGGCCAATATGCGCCTGTACGACAGCCTGAGCGCACTTCCGCCCTCGCAACTGGTCGAGCCCAGCCCCGGCCGCCCGCAGGGCATCAACGGTGTGCTGGCGCACATCTGCGCCATCGATCTGATCTGGAAGGCCCACCTCGAGCACCGCGATCACGGCTTCACCACCCGCAACTTCGACCCCGTACCGCCGTTCGAGGCGCTGCATCGCATGCAGCAGGAGCTGGACGCCTGGTACATCCAGCATGCCGATCTGCAGAGTGACGAAGCGCTCGAACGCGTGGTGGATTTCCGCTTCGTCGATGGCACGGCCGGGGCCATGCGGGGCGGGGACATCCTGCTGCACGTTTTCAATCACCGTACCTATCACCGTGGCTACATCGCCGACATGCTGTACGACTTCGGTGTGAAGCCGCCGACGATGGATTTGCCGGTGTTTTTGCGGGACGGGTGACGGGGCGGGGCATTGCTCCTGCGATCTCTGATGCCGTGGCTGCGCAGGGAGCATTGCCGTCTGTCGGTCTGCCGAGGGGGCGGGCGGCGTCGGTTGCCGGATCGGCGGCGTGCATTGTTTGAGGTGTTGAGCCGGGGGGGTGCGAAAGATGTGGTGAAGGCTGGTTCCGGTTTTCATTTTCGGCATCCGGCATCCGGCATCCGGCATCCGGCATCCGGCATCCGGCATCCGGCATCCGGCATCCGGCATCCGGGCGCAGGTTTCCGCGCTTTGTTTCTTTGGTGTTGTTGTTTTGGGCTGTTTTGGGGTGAGTTCGTTGTGTTGGTCTCGACCGGCCGGGACTCGCCCCGGCGGGCGACCTACTTTCTTGGTTCACCCCAAGAAAGTAGGCAAAGAAAGGTGCCCCGCATCCGCGCCCCTGTCGGGGTTCCCTCGCTCCGTGGGATTTCGCCGGCCGGTCCTGAACTCGCTGTCGCTCGGACAGCAGGACCGGACAACTCCGTCGAAATCCCCCTGCGCTCGGCGCTGCTGAGGGGAGGATTGGTGCGCGCGGTGCGGCACGTTTTTTTTGGGTAGTTGGGTTGGGCTTTGGGTTTGTTCGTAGTGCCATTCGGAAGCGCAGAGGTGCCTAGGGCACACCCGCTCTACCGTCATTGCGAGGAGCGTAGCGACGCGGCAATCTCGCAGCGCGTGCAGGTGGCAGAGTCACTAGATTGCCGCGCTACGCTCGCAATGACGGGAATAAGCTCAGCGCCGACTAACCTGACCGTAGGGCGTAATAAGCGAAACGCATTGCGCCGTATTGACCGAACATCCGGCGGATTACGCTGCGCTAATCCGCCCTACGAAAATGGCATTGACATTCTGGAGGGCGCGTTTCTTTGCCCACTTTCTTGCCGCGCAGCAAGAAAGAAGGTCGCCCGCCGGGGCGAAATCCCGGCCAACGAACGGTTGTGCGCAGCGATCGCCGTGACTATGCGCACAACGTCATGTGCGAGCTAGCTCTCGTAGGGCGCAATAACTGAAAGGCATTGCGCCGGATGTGACTCTGGCGCGCCTCATTTGGCGCAATGCGCTGCGCGTATTGACGCCCTACGGACGGTCATTGCGGGCGTAGCGCGGCAATCTGATTGCGCATGCTGCGAGATTGCCGCGTCGGCGAGCTAGGGGCGACCCGAGGCGCTGCGCCTCAAACCCCTAGGCGCCTCGCCAGATCATCCAGCCTGTCTTGCCCCCAGAAGCGTTCATCCTCCACCACGTAGGTCGGTGAGCCGAAGACGCGGGCGGCGATGGCGGCTTCGGTGTTGCCGGCGACGGCAGCGGCGGCTTCCGGGGCTTCGGCGGCGGCGAGCAGCGTCGTGGCGTCGAGGCCTGCGCGGCTCAGCGCGTGGGTGATGTGGTCGGGTTGGGCGATGTCGAGTTCGTCGGCCCACACTGCCGACAGCAGCGCGAACGAAGCTGCGCCGGGGTCGTTGCCTTCGAGGGCGATGGCGGCGATGACGCGGCTGGCCAGCGCGGCGTTGGTGGGCCAGTGGCGCGGCGCGACGTTGATCGGCAGGCCGAGCATGCGGGCCTTGCGTGCGAGGTCTTCGCGGCGGTAGCTCAGGCGTGCGTCGGATTGCTTGAACGGCGGCACGGTGTCGGTGGCGGCGAAGACGCGCACGATGTCCATCGGGCGATAGCGCAGTGTCGCGCCGGCCGTCTTGGCGATGTCGCGCAGGCGTGGCTCGCCGAGGTAGGCGTAGCCGGAGATCGGGGTGTAGAAGTAGTCGATGGTGATGGTCATCGTGGTCTCGGATTGGGCTGTGGGTCAGGCGGAGTAGGGCGGGCCTTCCTCGATGGGCAGGGCGGGGTCGCGGGACCACTCGTTCCATGAGCCGAGGTAGATGCGCACATCCTTCACGCCGGCCTGCTTGAGCGCGAGGAAGCTGTTGGAGGCGCGCGAGCCCTTGAAGCAATACAGGTACACCGGGGTGTCACGCGTGATGCCGACGGTGGCGAGTTCGGCCAGCACTTCGCCGGGCGCCTTGATCACCGGGCCTTCGGGCGAGGGCTTCATCAGGCGATACCACTCCAGCCATCGGGCGCCGGGGATGCGGCCCTTGCGCGGGCAGAAGTTCTTGTCGGCGGGGGATGATGATTCGCCGATCCACTCGGCGACGTCGCGCACGTCGAGAATCGTCAAGGACGGGTCGTCGAGGGCAGCGAGGATTTCGTCTTTGCCGACGATGGCCGAAGCGGCAGTCAGGTCGAGCGGAAACTCTGCCGGCGTCGGCTCCGGCACCTCGGTGCTCAGCGCATGGCCGGCTGCGCTCCAGGCGGCAAGGCCGCCATGCAGCACGGCGGCCTTTGGGTAGCCCAGCGCGCACAGCAGGAAGTAGCCACGACACGAGCGGCCGAGGCCGGCGGTCATGGATTGCTCATACACCACGGCGGTCTTGCAGCCGTCGAGCCCGGCGGCGCCGAAGAGTGCGGCGAATTGTTGTGCCATGTCGTGCAGGCCGTCGGCGTCGGATGAGGCCATGTAGTCGAAGATCTGCGGCACGTTGATGGCGCCGGGCAGATGGCCGGCGGCATACGCGGCAGGCGGCCGGGCATCAAGCAGCACGGCCTCATCGCGGGAGATGAGTTCGGCCAGGTCGGCGGGGCTGAGCAACGGTGTGGTCATGAAACGGCTTCCTGGGTTCGGGTTGGGCGTGGCCGGAAGGGCTCCGGCCGGACGCTCGATGGCAAGCAATACCCGTTCCACTCTACCGTGTGCGGGTGACCGACGGGGGCGCGACAAGCCCCCGTCGCGTCGGCTCAGGCCGCGTACGGCAGGCCTTCTTCGATGGGCAGTTCGGGGTCGCGCGACCATTCGTTCCACGAGCCGAAGTAGATGCGCACGTCTTTCACGCCGGCCTGTTTCAGTGCCAGAAAGCTGTTGGACGCACGCGCGCCCTTGAAGCAGTAGATGTACACCGGCATGTCCTTGCCGATGCCCACGGTGGCCAGTTCAGCCAGCACTTCGGCCGGCGCCTTGATTACAGGGCCGTCGGCCGAGGGCTTCATCAGGCGGTACCACTCCACCCACTTGGCGCCGGGGATGCGGCCCTTGCGCGGGCAGAAATCCTTGCCGTAGGGCGACGACGAATCGGCGATCCACTCATCCACGTCGCGCACGTCCAGCAGCGCGATGGACGGGTCTTGCAGCGCGGCCAGCACGTCGTCCTTGGTGAGCAGCACGCTGGCGGCAGTCGGATCGACCGGGAATTCGGCCGGGGTGGGCGAGGGTACGTCGGTGGTGGTCGGCAGGCCGGCGGCGCTCCAGGCAGCCATGCCGCCGTGCAGCACGGCGGCCTTGGGGTAGCCGAGGAAGGTCAGCAGGAAGAAGCCGCGGCACGACTGGCCGAAGCCGCTGTTCATGGATTGTTCGTACAGCACGGCGGTCTTCTTGCCGTCGAGGCCGGCGGCACCGAAAGCGGCAGCGAACTTTGCGGTCATTTCCTGAATGCCGGCCGAATCGGAGGTGGCGAGGAAGGTGAAGATGTCATGCAGGTTCACGGCGCCGGGAATGTGGCCGGCGGCATAAGCCTCGGGGGAGCGGGTGTCGATGATCACCACGTCGCTCATGGCGGCGAGTTCGGCGGGCGTTACCAGGGTCTTGGTCATGATGCGCGTCCTCAGTCAGGGTGAAGCATGGAAGCGGGCGCCGCCGGGGTAGTGCGGCGCCCGCGCAGAAGCCCGTCAGCTCAGGGCGGTTTCGGGTTTGGCAGGGTCGAACACCTTGCCCATGATGGTGTGGGTCTTGTAGTTGTCGGCTGGCGCTTCGAAGCCCAGCTCGGCCATGCGCTTGCGCGCATCGGTGGCGAGGAAGACCTGTTCAGCGATCTGCGTGTAGTTGATGTCGCCCTTCACGTAGCCCCAGCGCTTCATCTGCGTGAGCATCCACACCGCCATCGACTGCCACGGGAAGGGGTCGAAGTCGATGCGCGTGGGTTCGTTGCGAATGTTGCCCAGGCCGTCTGCGAAGCGGCCCAGCAGCACCTGCTCGAGCACGGTGTTGGGCTGGTTGAGGTAGTTGGGGCCGGCGATGGCGTCGGCCACGGCCTTGCGGTTTTCCATCTGCGAGCAGTGCAGCGTCGAGGTGACGATGGCGCGGAACAGTGCCGAGAAGGTGTTGGGCATCTCCTGCGCGAACTTGCCGGTGGACACGAAAGCGCAGCACGGATGGCGATCCCAGATCTCGCTGGTGAGCTTGTGGATGAAGCCTACGCCGTCGAACACCGCGCGCTGGTTGAACGGCTCGGCGACGATGAAGCCGTCGATGTTGCCCGAGCGCAGGTTGGCGATCATGTCGGGCGGCGGCATCACGCGCAATTGCACGTCGCGGTCGGGGTCGAGCCCGTGTTCGGCGAGGTAGTGACGCAGCAGGAAATTGTGCATCGAGTAGTCGAACGGGATGGCGAAGCGGAAGCCCTTCCAGTCTTTCGGGTCGGTCTTGTCCTTGTGCTTCATGGCCAGCGTGATGGCGTTGCCGTTCACGTTCTCGATGGCCGGCATCACCATCGGCACCGGGTCGGAACCCAGCCCCATGCTGATCGCCAGCGGCATCGGCGAGAGCATGTGGGCGGCGTCGAATTCGCCGGCGATGGTCTTGTCGCGCACCACGGCCCAGCCGGCCGTGCGCATCAGATTCACCTTCAGGCCCTGCTTCTCGTAGAAGCCCAACGGGTCGGCCGCGACGATGGGCGTGGCGCAGGTGATGGGCAGGAAGCCGATGTTGAGCGTGCTCTTTTCCAGCGGCCCGGTTTCCATCGCCATGGCGGTGAGCGCCCCCATCGGCAGGAACTGCGAGATGGCCGCCAACGCCGTGCCCGCGCCCACGCTGCGCAGGAAGCGGCGGCGCATCACGTCGTCCGGGAACAGCGCGCGCACCACGGCGGATTCCACCGCGCGGCTCATGGCGCTGTCTTCGCCCGACGGCAGCGCCGCCTCGTGTTCGGCCTGGCTGGCGTGTTGCCCGCATGAGCAGCGGTTCAGGGGTTTGCTGTGAAACGGGTCGTCGAAAGCTGCCATGGGGTTCTCCGCTGGAAGGTTTGGGTCAGGCCGCCCGGCGCGCGGGTGGCGTGCCGAGTTCAAGATGGACGACGGGGGCGCCGTCGTGCAGTTGCTGCATGAAGAGGTAATCGCCGTCGTCGGTCACCGTCTGCCATTCGAGGTCGCTGCACGGCTGGCCGTGGATCACCAGCGGCATCGAGCGCGTCTTGAGGCGAATCACCGGCGCGTCGTGCTGATAGGCCTCGAACGCCCGGCCGGTAATGGCGCGCGCGATGGTTGCGGCCTGGCGCGCAATGGGCTCGATGAAGCGGCACGGTGCGCCGGCCACGCTGATGCAATCGCCCAGCGCGAATACGTCCGGCGCGCTGGTTTGCAGGGTTTCCGGGCACACCACGATGCCGCGCTCGAAGGCCAGACCAGCGCCGCGCGCGATGCGCGATTCGGTGGCGAGGCCCGTGGCGGCCACCACTTCGTCGCAGGTCAATGTCTCGCCGCTGGCGAGCTCCAACCTGCGTGTGCCATCTGCGCTGGCGGCGACTGAAATCACGCCGCTCCCACCGATGAAACGCACGCCGAGAGCGTCGAAGTGCGCATGCAGGCGCCGTGCGGCCCTCCGCGGCAGCAGGGCTGCCAGCGGCTCTTCGGCCATGTCGAGCAGCGTCACCTGATGGCCGGCGTGAATGAAATCTTCCGCCAGTTCGCAGCCGACCATGCCGGCGCCGACGATGACCACGTGGCGATGCGTGCCGGCGAGCTTCGCCTGCAGCCCCGTCCAGCCCGCGAGGTCATTCACGCGCCAGCACAGTTTTGCCGGCAAAACCGGCGGCAGCGCCGGGCGTGCGCCCTGCGCCAGCACCAGTTTGGTGAAGGGCAGGGTGCCGCGTGTGGTGCGCAGCTTGTGCAGGTTGGGCGACAGGCCCGTGGCAAAGGTGTCGCACAGCAGCCGCACGTTGAGGCGCTGCGCGGCGGCTTGGCCGGCCTCCCGCACCAGCGCTTCGGGCGTGGCGCCGCGCGACAGCGCAATCGACAGTTCGGGCTTGTGATAGCGGTCGGCTGCGCAGGCGCTGACCAGCGTGATCGGCACCTCGGCGTCGAGCGCGCGAATGGCCTCCGCCACCGCCCAGCCGGCGTGCCCGCCACCCACCACCACCACGCCGGCCTCGCGCGAGACTTTCGGCGCCGCGCCGCTGGCGGGCAGGCAGGTGATCGGCTCATAAGGCTCGAAATCGGCCTTGATGACGCCGCACAGCGGACACACCCAGTCGTCGGGGATGTCCTCGAAGCGCGTGCCGGGAGCGAGGCCGCTGTCGGCGTCGCCCTGCTCTTCGTCGTAGATCAGGCCGCAGGCGCGGCAGATGAATTGCTTCCAGGGGGCGCTCATGCCGGCATCTCCTGACGCGACAGGCGGTCCATCTCCCAGCGCAGATGCTTGATGGCGGGCGTCACGATGGCCACGAAGTGCGCCTCGCGGATGCGCCGCTGCGGGGCCGATTCCATCAGGTAGCCGCGCGCGCCCTGATGCAGCAAGGCCGACTGCGTGGCGCGCAGCGACAACTCGGCGCCCGAGGCGCGGGCGTCGAGCACATCGAGGATGTAATCGGTGCTGCCGTCATACGGCGTCTGCGCGAGCTTGAAGATGCGTTTGCCAAGTTCGTCGTACTCCGCTTGCAGCTCGTCCGGTCGGTCGTGCAAAAACTTGTTCACGTGGCCGAGCAGCGGCTCGACTTCGAGCATGGAGTCGATGGCGCCTTGCACCACGCCCATCGCCATGCCGCACTGGAGCAGGATGAACGCGCCGCGAATGCGCGCGATGAAGGGCTGCGCCGGGTCGGCGATGAGGTTTTCCTCGCCGACGAAATAGTTGTCCAGCCGCACACCCCAGGTGCTGGTGCCTTCCATGCCGGAAAACTCCGGGCACTGGCGCAGCACCACGTCGTCGGTGAAGCGCAGCAGGAACATGATTTCGTGCGAGCGGCTGCCGTCGGCCTTGCTGACGCGCGCAATCGCGCCGCAGTACTGGCCCGGCGCGATGTGGCTGACCCAAGGCAGTGCGCCCGACACGCGGTAGCCGCCGGCCACTTTCTCGGCCTTGAGCAGCATGCTCTCGATGCCGGCGAAGGACTTCATGGGGTTCGACAGCGCCGTGCCGCCAAAGGTGAGGCCCGCCGTGTGGTCGGTCAGCACCTGACCGGTCAGCGCCGGGTTGCCGGATTGCTCCATGTACAAGCCGCACACGTCGTGGCACCAGGCCAGAAAGCCGGTGGAGCCGCAGCGCCGGCTGATGGCGCGCATGGCATCGATGGCGCTGCCCACATCCGTGCCGTTGCGGTCCAGATGCGCGCCGAAGGCGCCGGCCTGCGCCAGCGCGTGCATCTCGGCCAGCGGGTAGTAGCCTTCGTGGTCGATGCGGTTGGCCGCCTTCGCGACCACGTCGTCGGCCACGGCCTCGACGGCGCTCACCAGCGCGTTGCCCGCTGGCGGGGTAACCAGATTCGCGTGGGCCTCGGCGAGATTCATGTCGGGTTCCTCCGAAGAGCCCGCGCCTGTCGGGGCGCGGGCAGGGCGCCTCAGTCGGCGAGGGCGATGCTGAACGGGATCGGGTTGCGCATGGTGTTGGCCACCGGCGAGTAGAAGTTGGCGTGCTGCACGATCTCGTCGAGCACTTCGCGCGGGGCGTCGCCCTCGATCAGCACCTTCACGCGTATATCCTGAAAGCCCATCTGGGCGGGGCGCATTTCGGCACCGCCGGCACCCCACGCGGCCGGGTTGCCGATGTCGCCTTCGAGGAAGATTTCGAGTTTGCTGAGCTTGACCTGCTTCCAGGTGGACACGGCGATGATGCCCACCGCGAGGCAGCCGCCCAGCCCGGACAGCACGATCTCGCCCGGTGCCGGCGCGGTGTCCTGGCCGAACAGGTGCAGCGGTTCGTCGACCACCACGGCATCGTTGCGGCCGGTGTAGCTCAGCGTGCGGTACTGGCCTTCGGTGACGGTGTGGATCTTGTTGGTGCCGCGGCGCGACGGGTCGTTGCGGCCCATCTCGGCAAATTTCATCAGCCCGTCGCGGTCGATCGGGCGCAGCCAGGTTTTGACGGTGGTCGGGGTTTCGGTGGCGGTGGTCACTGCACTCTCCTGATTGGTCTTGAAGGTCGGCGTTCGTCGCCGGCTCGAAGCTCAATTCGCAAGTGCTGTGCCAGAAATTAAAATGATCAGTAAGTCTATGATTTATTGAAAATAATTTGCCTGTCGTGTGGCGCCACTTCATTCCTGCCCAGCCTACACAATGTCTACATTGTTGACACTGTGTAGGCTGGGTCAGCCGCGCTCGTCCAGCCCGCTCTTTTTCCATCGGTAGTTGAACTGCCGGGCCGTCAGGCCAAGCATCTGCGCGGCGCGCGATTTGTTGCCGCCGCAGCGCGCCACGGCTTCACGCAAGGCATTCACCGAGTGCGATTGCGCTGGCAGATAAGGCCGCACCAGGCCGTCCTCGTGGTGGGTGGCTGGCGCGGCCTCCACGCTCGGAGCCGGTCGCGCCGCCGGCAGGAAGCGCTCCAGCGTGGCGGCATCGACCGTGCTGCGATCAGTCAGTAGCACCACGCGCTCGATCAGGTTGGCGAGCTCGCGGATGTTGCCCGGCCAAGGGTGGCGTTCGAGGCGGTCGTAGGCGTCGGTGGTGAAGTTCACGTTGCGCTGGTTGGCCTGATTGGCGCGGTTGAGAAAGTGCAGCGCCAGCGCGCGCACGTCGTCCTCACGCTCGGCCAGCGAGGGCAGGCGGATGGGGATGACGTTGAGGCGGTAGAACAGATCCTGCCGAAACTGCCCGCGCGCCACTTCGTGCTCCAGATTGCGGTTGGTGGCGGTGACCACGCGCACGTCCACCTTCAACTCGCGCTTGCCGCCCAGCCGGGTGATGGTGCCCTCCTGCAAGGTGCGCAGCAGCTTGCCCTGCAGGGTCAGTGGCAACTCGCCGACTTCGTCGAGAAACAAGGTGCCGCCGTCGGCCTGCTCGAACAGGCCTTCGCGCGTGCCGGTGGCGCCGGTGAAGGCGCCGCGGTCGAAGCCGAACAGCTCGGATTCGAACAGGGTCTCGGGAATCGCCGCGCAGTTCACGCGGATGAAAGGCTGGTCGCGGCGCGGGCTGGCCAGATGCAGCGCACGCGCGAACACCTCTTTGCCGGTGCCCGATTCGCCCAGCAGCAGCACGCTGGCGGTGGTGTCGGAGACCTGCTCCAGCTCGGCAATGGCACGCAGCAACGCGGGCGAGGTGCCGACGATGCCGTAGCGCGCGTTGCCCGAGCGCAGGGCGCGCGTGAGCATGTCGTTCTGCTGCTGCAACTCGCGCGTGCGCGCCGCCATCATTGATTGCAGCGACAGCAACTGGCCGGTGAGCGTGGTCAGAATGCGCAGCATCGAAACGTCGTCGGCAATGCTGCGGTTGCGCGTGCGGATGCGGTGGCAGGCCAGCACACCGACGGTTTTTTGCTCGATGCGCACCGGCAGCGCGATGAATGACACCGGGCCGGCGGGCAATTTGTCGCGTTTCACCGCGCGCGCCAGAAAAAGCTCTTCGCGGTCGATGTCTTGCACGATCACCAGATGCTCGCGCGCCAGCACGGTGCCGGTCACGCCTTCCCCCAGGCGGTAGCGCCCGCGCGCGCTTTCGTCGCGTGTGAGGCCGTAGGCGTAGCGGATGCTGCAGGTGTCGGTGCCGTCGTCGCGCAGCACGATGCGGCCGCGGTTCAGGCCGAGCAGCTCCGACAGCAGGTGCAGCATCTCGCGCAGCACCACGTCGGGCGACAGGCTCTTTCCGATCAGGCCGATGACCTGCTGCAGAAGCAGCATCTCCTGTTCGCGCCAGAACGCGGACAGCGGGCCGTCGGTGGATTCGGTGGGTGCAGGGTGTGTCATGAGGCTTGTTTTCCGGCAGCGAGGGGTCGCCGGAAAACAAGCAAGTGTCGCGCCAAGGTGGCTGGCGCGCGGGCTTCAGCGTGCCGGCTCGGGGGCGGGGTCGTCGGCGCTGGTGTCCAGACGGTGCTCTTCGACGGCGGCTGCCATTTCCACCGCAGTGGCGGCGGTGCGCACCATCGGCACGAACTGCGCAGGCTCTTCGACGATGACGTCGCGATGGCCGCGCGAGGTGAGCAGCACGTACAGCGCCAACGGCGCCAGCACCGCAGCGAAATACAGCGGCAGGGCCGGCGCACCCACCAGCGCCATCAGGCCCCCGGCAATGGTCGGGCCGGCGATGGCGCCAAGGCCGTGCAGCAGCAACATGCCGGCGTTGCCCGACAGGATCTGCTCCTGCGGCAGATGGTCGACCAGGTGGGCGATGGTGATCGGGTACAGTGCAAAGGCCATGCCGCCAAACAGGAAGGCCGAGGCCATCAGCACGTACATCGACGAGCCGAACAGCGCCATCAGCACACCGCCCACGGCTGCGCCGCTGGCCGCCAGCACCAGCGCATAACGCCGGTCGCCACGGTCGGACAGGCGGCCCAGCGGCAGTTGCAGCAGTGCGCCGCCGAGAATGGTGGCGGTCATCAGCATGGCCACGCCACCGGCGTCGTAATCGAGCCGCGCGGCATACAGCGGTGCGAGGCTCCAGAACGCGCCCATCGCCAGGCCCGAGGCCACGGCAGCCACCACCGCCGTCGGCGCGGCTTTCCACATCAGGCGCACCGTGAGGCGCGGCACGTCATGCACCACCGGCTGCGGCTGGCGGGTAGACACCAGCGGCAGCACCGACAGGCACACCATCACCGCCGCAATGGAGAACAGCACGAAACTGTCGGGCGACGAGAAGTGCAGCAATTGCTGCGCTGCCGCCAGAGCCGACAGGTTGACCATCATGTAGGTGGCGAACACCAGCCCGCGCGTGGCCGGCTCGCTGCGGCTGTTCAGCCAGCTCTCGATGACGGTGTAGAAACCCACCAGCACCACGCCTATGATCAGGCGCAGCAGCAGCCACACCCACTCGTTAACGATCAGCGAATGCAGCAGGATCACCGCCGCGATGGTGGCCGCGAAATAGGCGAAGGCGCGGATGTGGCCGATGCGCCGGATCATCGGCGGCACGATGTACGTGCCCAGCAGAAAACCCACGAAATACGCTGAACCCATCAGGCCCAACATCTGGTCGCTGAAGCCTTCGATGCTGCCGCGCAGCGCGATCAGGGTGGACAGCAGGCCGTTGCCGAGCAGCAGCAAAGCCGTGCCGAGCATGAGGGAGCTGATGGGGAGAAGCTGAGGAAGCATGTGGGCGTAATCTCATTTACCATGGCGGTCGCGCTGACCCGGCGGGCTCGCAGGTCAAAGCGCGGTCTCCTGAGAGGACTGATCCTCTTCCCGGAAGTTGCAACACGGTAACGCAGGCCGCTGCGGCGGGCGTTTTTCCGCATTGCACATGAGACTATGCGCTGTCGCCTTGAACCAGCCGGTCGCCGGTTGTTCGGGCCGCCCCGGGGTCTCCGATGGCGGCGCGTGAGAAGCGCCCGGGCGGTGCCCGTGGCGCAAGCGAAGGTGCCGCGCAACCAAGCGCGAGCGACCTCATTATAAATTCGTGCTGCAGTGAACAAAACCCGCCCCGCTCTCCGCTCGCTTCCCGATCGTATCCGTCAGGTGCTGCTCTTCGAGCTGGGCGGGCTGATCCTGATCACGCCGCCGTTCGTGTGGCTGAGCGGCATGCCGCTGGTGGAGTCCATCGGCCTGCTGGCCATCATCGCGCTCATCGCCGCCGTCTGGAACGGGTGCTACAACACCGTATTCGACTACTTCGACGGGCGCTTTTCGGGCCGGCAGGCCGACCAGCGCCCGGTGCGCCTGCGCGTGCTGCACGCCATCGGCTTCGAGACCGGGCTGCTCACGCTGTCGCTGCCGGTGATCATGTGGTGGACCGGCATGGACTGGCTCACCGCGCTGATCGCCGACATCGGGCTGGCGCTGTCGTACGTGGCTTACGCTTTCGTGTTCAACCTGGCGTATGACCGCATCTTCCCGATCAAGCAGACGGAGGTTTCCGGCGGTGAATGAGCTCATGCCGCGCATCGTGCCGGACGCCGACCTGACCGCACTCAACACGCTCGGCCTCACAGCCCGCGCAGCGCGGCTGGCGGTGATCGAATCTTCCGAGCAAGTGGCCTGGCTGGTGCAGCAGCCGGACTGGGCGAGCCGTCCGCGGCTGGTGCTCGGCGGTGGCAGTAACGTGGTGCTGCAGGGCGACTT
This sequence comes from Pseudazoarcus sp. NS20, assembly GCF_059703745.1. Classification (NCBI taxonomy): domain Bacteria; kingdom Pseudomonadati; phylum Pseudomonadota; class Betaproteobacteria; order Rhodocyclales; family Zoogloeaceae; genus Pseudazoarcus; species Pseudazoarcus sp. NS20. The sequence continues at coordinate 204,016 of NZ_BAAKIY010000001.1, read as the reverse complement.
CCCCGGCTGGGTGCTGCACGTGGCGCTGCCGGGGCGCGAGCGGGTGGGCGAAGACGAATCGCACGTGTTTGTGCGCGCCGGCGCCGGTGAGCGTTGGCACGACTTCGTGCGCTGGACGCTGGCGCAGGGTTGGCCCGGGCTCGAAAATCTCTCGCTGATTCCCGGCACCGTAGGTGCTGCGCCCATCCAGAACATCGGCGCCTACGGCATCGAGCTGGAGGCGCGTTTCGACCACCTCGAGGCCGTGTCGCTGGTCGATGGCTGCACGCGACGTTTCGACGCAGCCGAGTGCCGCTTCGGCTACCGCGACAGCGTGTTCAAACAAGAGGAGGTCGGGCGCTGGCTGATCACCGCCGTGACCTTCCGCCTGCCCAAGCGCTGGCAGCCCGTCACCGGTTACGCCGACGTGGCGGCTGAACTTGCTGCGCGCGGCGTGACCGAGCCGACGGCCATGGACATCTCCGATGCCGTCATTGCCATTCGCCAACGCAAGCTGCCCGACCCCGCCACGCTGGGCAATGCCGGCAGCTTCTTCAAGAATCCGGTGGTGGATCAGCCCACTTTGCAGGGCCTGCTGGCCGAGCACCCCGGCCTGCCGCACTACGCGCAGCCCGACGGCCGCAGCAAGCTGGCGGCCGGTTGGCTGATCGAGCGCAGTGGCTGGAAGGGGCGTGATCTGGGCCCGGTGGGCAGTTACGAGCGCCAGGCGCTGGTGCTGGTCAATCGCGGCGGCGCTAATGGCGACGACGTGCGCCGCATCGCCGAAGCCATTCGTGCCGATGTCGCCGCACGCTTCGGCGTCGAGCTGGAGCCCGAGCCGATTTTCGTCAGCGCGTCGTGAGACAGGCCGCCAGCCCGGTGGCAATCTCCGCCGCCATGCGCGCCTGACGTTGGGGGTCGCGCAGCAGCAGCTCTTCATCACGGTGCTTGATCACACCGCCCTCGAACAGCAGCGCCGGTTGCTGCGCGCGGTACAGCACGATCAGATTGTCGAACTGATGCACCGCGTGCTCGGCGTCAATGTAGTCGCGGCTGCGCGCGTTTTTCTCCGTCGGCACGAAGCCCGCACGCTGCAGCCGCGCCCCGATGGCGCGCCCGCAACGCACACTGGTGGCAAGATCGGGGTTGCGGGTGGATACGAACATCGAATGCCCGGCCCAGCGGTCTGAATACGTCTGCGGCGTGCCCATCCATTCCCATTCTTCGAGCTCGACGACATTCACCGAATCGTGGTGGATCGACAGAAAGAAATCCGCCTCCGGCACGCTGGCCGGGCGGGCTTCGAGCGATTCGATCTGCCCGTCCGCGTTCACCAGCACGGTGCGCAGCCCACGTTGCTCCAGCGCCGCCGTCACCGCCCGCGCCAGATCATGATTGAAGTCGAGCTCGGGACGCCCGCGCGCCGAAATGGCGCCCGGCGCCTGCACCGTGTGGCCGACATCCACCGCCACCAAAGGCACATCCGCCGCCGCAACCGCACCCGACACGCAGGCACTCAAGGCCAACCACAGTCCGCGCAATTCAATCCTTGCGCGCATCGTCATCGTCCGCCGCCTCATCGTCCTCGTCGGGCTTGTCCTCGGCATCGCCCTTGGGCTTGGCGTGCAGGGCTTCGAGCTCCTCACGGCTCATGAAGTCCTCGTCCCAATGGCTGGTGTGGCGAATCTTCACGTCGTCGATGAAGACCCGGAATTTTTTCTTGGTGGTCATGCTGACACCTGCATCGTTGTTGGGCCGGCCGTATCATGCGCCACATGTCGCATGTTCGGGCGCTTGCTGCGCAGAGTCAGTTTGGTTGTAATGGTTCCTGCTCGTTCTCCGGCGGGCCATCCGAATGCTCTGAGGACGCTTGATGCAGAAACCCGTCGATTTTCGCCCCCTGGGCTGCTCCGAATGCCTGCACGGAGCCGACCTCGGTTTCGAGTTTTCGATGGCGTTCCAGCCCATCGTGGATGTCACCCGAAAAGAGGTCTTTGCCTACGAGGCGCTCGCGCGCGGCCCGGCGGGAGAGGGCGCTGCTCACGTGTTCAAACACGTCACCGAAGCCAACCGTTACCGCTTCGACCAGTCTTGCCGAGTAAAGGCCATCCAGTTGGCGGCCCGACTCGGCATGCAGGCGCGACTCAGCATCAACTTCATGCCCAACGCGGTGTATCGCCCCGAGCTGTGCATCCGCACCACCCTCGAAGCTGCCCGAGAATGGAACTTCCCGGCTGAGCGCATCATCTTCGAAGTCACCGAAGACGAACGCGTTGAAGACAAAGGCCACCTGCGCCACATCCTCCAGCATTACCACGAGCGCGGTTTCGGCACCGCCATCGACGACTTCGGCGCCGGCTACGCCGGCCTCGGCCTGCTTGCCGACTTCCAGCCCGACATCGTCAAGCTCGACATGGGCCTCATCCGCGACATCGACAAAGACAAGGTCCGCCGCGCCATCGCCCACGGCATCATGCAGATGTGCAACGACCTGGGTGTTCGAGTGATTGCCGAAGGAATCGAACGCAAAGAGGAATTCTTCACCCTGCGCGACCTCGGCGTGGAGCTCTTCCAGGGCTACTACTTCGCCCGCCCGGCCTTCGAGGCACTGCCCGAAGTCGCGGCAGGGGTGATGCAGGGCTGATTGGCGGGTTTATTCCCCTGGCCCCGAAAACCGTTGCCCCGAAATCGCCGGGTGGTAAATGGGCTGGATGACGTTGCCGGCGGGGTCGGTGCAGTGGAAGCTGCGGGCGCCGTCACCGTGGTCGTGCGGGGTGTCGAGTACGTTTACGCCGGCTTCGAGCATGAATTCGTACCAGTCCTGCAGTTGATCCAGCGTGTCGACGATGAAGCCGAAGTGGTCGAGGTATTGCACGCCGGTGCGTTCGCCCTGGCGGCTGCGGCCGAGCGAGAGGTTGTCGTTGCCGAGGGTGAGATAGACCAGGTTGGGGCTGGCGCGGCGCAGGATCTGCATGCCGATGATTTCGGTGTAGAAACGCTCGCATTCCTCAAGGTTGGGCACGACCAGTGCCAAGTGTCGCAGGCCGTTGAACGGAGCGGGGCGGTTCGCCATGGTGGGTTCCTCTAGTTTTGCTTGGGTTCGGGTGCTTTGTTATGGTGCCAGCGACAACCGTTGAAGCCAAACCGAGGAGGTCGGATGTACTGCATCGTTGTGAAGAACGTGATCAAGGAAGGCGCGCGCGAGGCGTATCTGGCGGCGATGCTGCCGAACGCCAAGGCGTCGGTGGAGACGGAGGCCGATTGCCTGGTGTTCGACGTGCTGGAGGCCAAGGAAGAGCCGAACACGTTCTATCTGTACGAGATCTATCGCAGCCCGGATGCGCTGCAGGTGCATAAGCAGACGGATCACTATCTGCGCAGTCGCCCGCAGATTGCCGATCTGGTGGTGGAGCAGTCGGTGCTGCGTGCGGACGTGATCGAGATGAATCCGGCGCGTTAGTCGCAGCGTGGGGATTGACCGCTGTGCAATGACAAAGGCCGCCGTAAGGCGGCCTTTTGCTTGGCGTGCGTAGCGCGTCAGGTGCCCCAGGTGACGGGTACGCCGTCGCGCTGCGCTTGCGTCATCAACTCGAGCAGGGGCCAGCCGCGTTGGTGGAAGTTGACGGCGGCAGCCATGCCTTTGGGGACGTCGGCCTCATCGTCGTCATCCTTCTGGGCTTCGGCCTGCTCTTTCTGGCGGGCGCGTTCGCGGTCGGTATCGATGGCGCGTTGCAGGCTTTCGATGGCCGCGGGGAGCTGTTCTACGGTGACGATGCCTTTCTTTTCGTCCGGGTCTTTGCCGAGGAGTTTGAGCAGTTGCCGGGCGCTGTCGCCGAGCATGATGACGTCGGCTCCGGCGCGGGATTTGAACGTGACGACCATGGGGTTCTCCGTGTTGCTGTGTTTCAGAGGCCGCGAACGGCGTAGATGCCCGGCGCGTTGCGCCAGTAGCCCTTGTAGTCCATTCCGCAGCCGAACAGGAAGCGGTCTGCGACATCCACGCCGGTGAAGTCGGCGCGCAGGCCGGGTACGGCTTTGCGTTCGTGCTGCTTGTGCACCAGCACTGCAGAGTACACCTGCGCAGCGCCGTCGGCGCGCAGATGGTTGAGGATGGCGTGCAGCGTGCGACCTTCGTCGAGAATGTCATCGAGCACCAATACGCTGCGCCCGCGCACGCTTTGGGCGGGTTGGGCGCGCCATTCGAGTTGCTCGCCGCGGATGCGGTCGCCGTAACGGGTGGCGTGCAGGTAGCTGGTTTCGAGCGGAAAGGGCAGCTTGGGGAGCAGGCGCCCCGAGAAAATCACGCCGCCGTTCATGACGACGAAGACGATGGGGTTGGCGTCGGCGAGCTGCTGCGTGATTTCGCCGGCAAGTCGATCAATGGCGGCGTCGATGGCTTCGGGCGTGACGAGGCAATCCGCTTCGGCGCGGATGCGCCGGATTTCGTCGAGATCCATCGGGACGGCTCCTTCATGCGGTGCCGCGAATTCTACCTGAGGCCGGTTGCAGCCCGCACGCCGCATGGCTTTCGCGCAGGCTGTGGCGGGCCCGTGACATTTGATCACATTGCGATATAATCGCCCCCCTTGGCCGCTTCGTAAAATATAAGTACCATGCCTCACAAACCCACTGTTTTGCGGGGCGCAGGAATTGCCAAGGTGTTCAACAAGAGCACAGTCTTCCTGCACATTGCGCCCTGTTCGTGCGGCCCCGGCCACCATCCCGCGCCGTGAGCCCGAACCGGACCACCGAATTCAGCCAGCGTGCATTCGCACGCTGGCGACGTTTTTTTGTGATTTTCGTTTGTAACCTTAGAGGAGTGCTTTTCTCATGAGCAAGAAGTACAACGTACTGATCCTTGGAGCCTCGTACGGTTCCCTGCTGGCGGTCAAAATGGCCATGGCCGGTCACTCGGTCAAGCTGGTCTGCCTGCCGGCCGAAGCCGAGCTGATCAACGCCGAAGGCTCCATCGTGCGCATGCCGATGCGTGGTCGCGAAGGCCTCGTCGAAATCGATTCGAAGAAGCTGCCGGGCAAGATCTCTGCCGACGTGCCGAGCGCCATCAACCCGTCCGAGTACGACCTGGTCGGTCTGGCCATGCAAGAGCCGCAGTACCGTTCGCCGGGCGTGCGTGAGCTGCTGGGTGAGATCGCCAAGGCCGGCGTGCCGTGCATGTCGATCATGAACATGCCGCCGCTGCCGTTCATCGCTCGTATCCCGGGCATCGACGCCAACCTGCTGCGTGACTGCTTCGCCGACGCCACCGTGTGGGACGTCATCGATCCCAAGCTGATGACCCTGTGCAGCCCGGATCCCCAGGCTTTCCGTCCGCCCGAAGAGAAGGTCAACGTGCTGCAAGTGCGTCTGCCGACGAACTTCAAGTGCGCTCCGTTCGAGAACGACGCCCACACCCAGATCGTCCGCGACCTGGACGCCGACATCACCGCTGCCCGTTTGGACTACAACGGCGAGAAGCTGGAACTGCCGGTCAAGCTCAAGGCCAACGAGTCGATCTACGTGCCGCTGGCCAAGTGGGCCATGCTGCTCGCCGGTAACTACCGTTGCGTGCTTAAAGACGGCGTTCGCCCGATCAAGGAAGCCGTGCATGGCGATATCGAAGCCTCGCGCGCCATCTACGAGTGGGTGATGGACGTTTGCGTCGCTCTGGGCGCCAACCGCGACGACCTCGTGCCGTTCCAGAAGTACGCTGACGCCGCTCAGTCGCTGGGCAGCCCGTCGTCGGCCGCTCGTGCTCTGGCCGCTGGCGCCACCAACATCGAGCGTGTTGACCGCGTCGTGCAGCTGCTGGCTGCTCAGAAAGGCATGAAGAACGCCGCTGTCGACGAAATCGTCGCCACGGTGGACGGCTGGCTCGAAGCCAACCGCAAGAAAGCCGCCTGATCGGTTTTCCGCTTCAATGAAAACGCCGCACCCTCGGGTGCGGCGTTTTTTCGTTTACGGCCAGTGCGGCTGCGGGCTGCGGCCTGGGGTTCAGGTCGGCCAGTCGTAATCGATGCTCAGCGGAGCGTGGTCTGAAAAGCGTTCGGCCTTGTAGATGGCCGCAGTCTTCACGCTGGCGGCAATGCCCGGCGTGGTGAGCTGGTAGTCGAGCCGCCAACCCACGTTGTTGGCCCAGGCCTGCCCGCGATTGGACCACCACGTGTAGGCGTCGCCGGTGGTTTCGGGATGCAGCCGGCGATACACGTCGACCCAGCCCAGCTCATCAAGCACGCGACTCAGCCAGGCACGCTCTTCGGGCAGAAAGCCGGAGTTCTTCTGGTTCGAGCGCCAGTTCTTCAGATCAATCTCTTTGTGCGCGATGTTCCAGTCGCCGCACAGCACCACTTCACGGCCGCAGCGCGCCAGTTGCTCGAGGTGGGCGAAGAACTTCTCCATGAAGGCGAACTTGGCCTCCTGGCGCACGTCCCCGCTGGAGCCCGACGGCACATACACCGAGATGACGGAGAGGTTGCCCTGCACCACTTCGAGGTAACGCCCCTCGGCGTCGATCTCGGGTACGCCGAGGCCTTCGATGACTTGATCGGGCTTGCGCCGTGAATAAATCCCCACGCCGCTGTAGCCCTTCTTCTCGGCATAGTGGAAGTGGCCGTAATATCCATTTGGCGTGAGCATCTCGGGGCTCATGTCAGGGGCTTGCGCCTTGAGCTCCTGCAGGCACACGAAGTCTGCGTTCTGGGCCGGCAGCCAGTCGAAAAAGCCCTTGCGTTGAGCCGATCGGATGCCGTTGAGGTTGGCTGTGATGACGCGTAACATGCTTCGAATTATTTCCCGGATTGGCAGGACATGGATTTTAGCCGCGATTTCATTGCACTCGCTTGCGACAAGGGCGTGCTGCGTTTTGGTTCCTTCGTGACGAAGGCCGGGCGAGACTCGCCGTATTTCTTCAACGCCGGCCTGTTCAACGATGGCGAATCCTTCCGTGAATTGTGCGGTTTCTATGCGCGCGCCATCATCGAGTCCGGTGTGCCGTGCGACATGCTGTTCGGCCCGGCGTACAAGGGTATTCCACTGGTTGCCGGCGTGGCCATCCGTCTGGCGGAGCAGGGCGTGAACATGCCGTTTGCCTTCAACCGCAAGGAAGCCAAGGATCATGGCGAAGGCGGTACGCTGGTTGGCGCACCGCTGGCCGGCCGGGTGATGATTCTGGATGACGTGATTTCCGCCGGCACGTCCGTGCGCGAATCGGTCAACATCATCCGCGCCGCCGGTGCCGAGGCGTCGGGCGTGGTCATTGCGCTCGATCGCATGGAGCGCGGCAGCACCCATCAGTCTGCTGTACAGGAAGTCAGTGCCACCTACGGCATGCCCGTGGTGGCAGTGGCGACGCTGGAAGACCTGATCGGCTATCTTGCAGGCAGTGCCGATCTGGTCGCCAACCTTGAGGCCGTGCAGGCCTATCGGGATCGTTATGGTGTCGACGTGGCTGCCTAAAGCATTCATCGCTCTTGCTCTGGCGCTGCCCACCTGGGCAAGCGCCAACAAAGGCAACATCTTCTGCTGCCAAGGCAAGAGCGGGCAGTCCATCTGCGGCGATCTGCTGCCTCAGGCCTGTTACGGGCGCGAGTACCGCGAGATCTCGCCGCGCGGCACGGTGTTGCGCGTGGTGGCCGCGCCGCTCACCCCTGAAGAAAGGGTTCAGGAAGATGCCGAGCGGCGGCGCGCTGCGCGTGAAGCCTCGGAGCGCGAACATCAACGTCGACAGGACACCGCACTGCTGCAGACCTACCGCAGCGCACAGGAAATCGACGAACGCGAAATGCAGTCGCTTGAAGACGTCGATAGCGTCATCGGCGACATCCGCAAGCGCCTGGCCGAACTCGACGACGAAGAGAGCAAGCTCGAACAGCTCATTGCCTCGTTGTCACCGGACCAGATCACGCAACGCCACCGCATGGCACGCACCGACATCGACAACGAGCGCGCCACCTATCGTCGGCTGCTGCAGAGCAAGGTGAATGAGCGCGAAGCGGTGCAGGCGCGCTATGCGGCCGACCGCAAACGCTTTGCCGAGCTGATGGCCGAGCGCAGCGCGCGCTGAGCCATCGCCCGGCTTGCGTTTACAGCAGCACGCGCTCGATACCGCCCTGATTGGCGCGCTGCACGTATTCCGGCATCCATTCCTCGCCGAGCAGATGCTTGGCAATCTCCACCACGATGTAGTCGGCCTCGATCTTGCCGTCGTCCGAGTAGCGTGACAGACCCTGCAGGCAGCTCGGGCAGGAGGTGAGCACCTTGACCGGTGCTTGCGGGGCATCGACACGCAAGGCGGCCGCGCCCTTTTCGATCTCTTCCTGCTTGCGGAAACGCACCTGAGTGGAGATGTCCGCCCGCGAGGCGGCCAAAGTGCCCGATTCACCGCAGCAGCGGTCGTTCAGATCGACGCGCGTGCCCATCAGCTCGTTGGCCACCTTGATGCCCTGATACTGCTTCATCGGCGTGTGGCAGGGCTCGTGGTACATGTAGCGCGTGCCTTCGATGCCGTCGAGCTTCACGCCCTTCTCGAGCAGGTACTCGTGGATGTCGAGCAGGCGACAGCCGGGGAAGATGCGCTCGAACTGGTACTTCATCAACTGATCCATGCAGGTGCCACAGGACACGATCACGGTCTTGATGTCGAGGTAGTTCAGCGTGTTGGCGACGCGGTGGAACAGCACGCGGTTGTCGGTGGTGATCTGCTGGCCCTTGTCCTCGAAGCCGGCCGAAGTCTGCGGATAGCCGCAGCACAGGTAGCCCGGCGGCAGCACCGTGGTGGCGCCGACGTGGTACAGCATGGCCTGCGTGGCCAGGCCCACCTGGCTGAACAGGCGCTCGGAGCCGCAGCCCGGGAAGTAGAACACCGCCTCGGATTCGTCGCGCTTGACCTGCGGATTGCGGATCACCGGGATGACCTTGTCGTCTTCGATGTCGAGCAAGGCGCGGCTGGTGCGCTTGGGCAGGTTGCCGGGCATGGGCTTGTTGATGAAGTGGATCACCTGCGCCGGAATCGACGCCTTGCCCAGCGTGGCGGGCGGGCGCTTCACCTGGCCCTGGATCAGCCCCAGCGATTTTCCGATGCGATGGCCAAGCCGCTGCGCCTTGTAGCCCCAGTCCATCATGCCCTTGCGGATGAGCTTGATGGTCGCTGGATCCTTGGCGGTGAGGAAGGCCATGGCGGCCTTGGTGCCGGGATTGAACGACTTCTTGCCCTGCTTGCGCAGCAGGTTGCGCATCTTGATCGACACGTCGCCGAAGTCGATGTCGACCGGGCAGGGCTTTTCGCACTTGTGGCAGACGGTGCAGTGGTCGCCCACGTCCTCGAACTCGGCCCAGTGCGCCAGCGACACGCCGCGACGCGTCTGCTCTTCGTACAGGATGGCCTCGATCAGCAGCGAGGTGCTGAGGATCTTGTTGCGCGGGCTGTACATCAGGTTGGCGCGCGGCACGTGGGTGGAGCACACCGGTTTGCACTTGCCGCAGCGCAGGCAATCCTTGATGTCGCGTGCGATGTCGCCGATCTCGGTCTGCTCCATGATCAGCGATTCATGCCCCATCAGGCTGAAGCTGGGCGTGTAGGCCAGATCGAGGTTGGCGCGGAAGTTGTCGTTGCGCATCAGCTTGCCGCGGTTGAAGCGGCCTTCCGGGTCGACCTTCTGCTTGTAGGCCCAGAAGCTCGCCATCTCTTCGTCGGTGAGGTAGTCGAGCTTGGTGATGCCGATGCCGTGCTCGCCCGAGATCACGCCGTCGAGCGAGCGCGCCAGCGCCATGATGCGATCCACCGTCAGATTGGCGGTGGTGAGCATCTCGTAGTGGTCGGAGTTCACCGGGATGTTGGTGTGCACGTTGCCGTCACCGGCGTGCATGTGGAGCGCCACGAAGACGCGCCCGCGCAGCACTTCGCGGTGAATGGCCTCGATGCGTTCGCGCACCGGCGCGCACACGGCCCCGTCGAAGATGTGATCGAGACGCGGCTTGAGTTCGGTCTTCCACGAAATGCGGATGGAGTAATCCTGCAGGCGGTGGAAGAGCACCGGGTTGGCGGCACGGTTGGTGAACTCGCTGGCGTGAATGCCCAGCCCCGACAGCGCCGGCTCGGCCTCGGCCAACGGCGTGTCGAGGTTGTCGAGCAGCCACTGCCAGCGCGCGCGTATCTCGGCCAGGGTGTCGAGCGCGGCCTGACGACAGTCGCCGATCAGCTCGTTCTTGTCGAGGTCCGCATCGCCCACGTTGAGCGGCAATTCACCGGCGATGAATTCGCTCAGCGCGTCGCACAGCGTGAGCTTGCTGCGCGTGGACAGCTCGATGTTGATGCGCTCGATGCCGTCGCAGTAGTCGCCCATGCGGTCGAGCGGAATCACCACGTCTTCGTTGATCTTGAAGGCGTTGGTGTGTTTCGAGATGGCCGCGGTGCGGGCGCGGTCGAGCCAGAAGCGTTTGCGCTGTTCGTCCGAGGCGGCAATGAAGCCTTCGGCGGCGCGCGCGTTGCACATGCGCACGACTTCCGAGGCGGCCGTCATCACGGCGGCCTCGTCGTGGCCGACGATGTCACCCACCAGCACCATCTTGGGCCGGCCGTGGCGCTTGGCCTTGGTGGCGTAGCCAACGGCCTTCACGTAGCGCTCGTCGAGGTGCTCGAGGCCGGCGAGCTGCACGCCTGCGGCATGGCCGGCGCCACCGGGCTTGAAGTAGTCGGTGATCTCGACGATGGCCGGCACGGCTTCGCGCACCTGGCCGAAGAATTCCAGACACACCGTGCGCGTGTGCGGCGGCATCTTGTGCAGCACCCAACGCGCCGCCACGATCAGGCCGTCGGTGCCTTCCTTCTGCACGCCCGGCACACCGCCGAGGAATTTGTCGGTGACGTCCTTGCCCAGGCCGGTCTTGCGGCAACCCGCGCCGGGCATGGAGATGATTTCTTCCGACAACTGCTTGCGCCCGTTCGCATCGAAGCGGCGCAGGCGGAACTCGACGGTTTCCTGCTCGTGGATCTTGCCCAGGTTGTGGTTGAGGCGTTCGACCTCGAGCCAGTCGCCATCGGGCGTGACCATCTTCCACCACGCCAGGTTGTCCAGCGCAGTGCCCCACAGCACGGCCTTCTTGCCGCCGGCGTTCATCGCGATGTTGCCGCCGATACAGGAGGCGCTGGCGGAGGTCGGGTCGACGGCGAACACGCGGCCGGACAGCGTGGCCGCTTCAGCCACGCGCTCGGTCACCACGCCGGCGCCGGTGCGGATGGTGGCCACCGGCTGGGCGAGGCCCGGCAACGAGACCTCTTCGACCGGACCGATGTCGATGAGCTTCTCGGTGTTGATGACCACCGAGCGGGCGTCGAGCGGAATGGCGCCGCCGGTGTAGCCGGTGCCGCCTCCGCGCGGAATGATGGTCAGGCCCAGTTCGATGCAGTCGCGCACCAGCGGCGCCATTTCCTCTTCGGTGTCGGGGCAGAGCACCACGAAGGGGTATTCCACGCGCCAGTCGGTGGCATCGGTGACGTGCGAGACGCGCGAGTGGCCGTCGAAGCAGATGTTGTCGCGGCGGGTGTGGCGCAGCAGCACTTTTTCGACGCGTTTGCGCAGTTCGCCGGTTTCATCGAAGAAACGCGCGAAGTGGCTGACGGCCGTTTCGGCCGCCTTCACCAGCATGGCCACGCGGGCGGAGCGCTCGGGGTCTTCGGCGGCGGTTTCGAGACGGCGCTTTTCGACTTCGCGCAGGCGGTGATGCATGGCGCCCACCAGCGCTTCGCGGCGTTCACGGCTGGCGAGCAGGTCGTCCTGCAGGTAAGGGTTGCGTTGCACCACCCAGATATCGCCCAGCACTTCGTACAACATGCGCGCGGAACGACCGGTGATGCGTTCGGCGCGCAGGCTGGCGAGGTTATCCCACGCTTCGGCCCCGAGCAGGCGGATGACAATCTCGCGGTCGGAGAACGAGGTGTAGTTGTAGGGGATTTCGCGCAGGCGCTGAGTCATGGTGTGTGCCGTGTGAAGCGGTGATGCTGGGTGTGAATTGTATCGTACTGCGCTGCATCAAACCCCGTTAACAAAGCCATGTAGCTTGCAGGGTATTGATTTGAAATACGAAAAGTCGGGGTTTGAGCGTGGCGCGCGCGCAGGGTTCAGTGCACTTCGAACTCTACGGCGCTGCCGTCGCCGTCAAGTGACGGTGCGCCCAGGCCGATGCGGCCTTGTAGCGGCAGTTCTGCCTCTTCGCCCTTGATGAAGATCGGCTTGCCGCCACCGGCGGCAACCCACGAGCCGTTGCTGCTGTGATCCACCAGCGAGAAGCGGTTGTTGCGGAAATCGATGCGTGCATGGCGGCGCGAGGCGCGCGGATCGTCCAGCACCAGATCGTTGTCGGGCTCGCGCCCGAGCATCAGGCTGGGGTGCTTGGCATCCACATACAGCGTATGGCCCTGATGGCGCACCCGCAGGCGGGGGGCCTGACGGGCGTCACTGCCAGCCGAACCGGCCAGGGCGGTGTGCCGCAGCAGCGTGACCAAGTCGCTGCCCAGCAGTGCATCCTGCACTGAGCTGGCACGCGCGAACTGGCGGGTGGAAGAGGTGAGCAGGGCTGCGGCGCTGGCGCTGACCAGCGTTTCGGCCGGGCGGGCATGCTCGGCGAGCCTGTTGATGTCGTGACGTGGGGTGTCTTCGGAGGCGCAGTCGATGGCCGCGCGTGCGCCGAAGCGGGTGCCGTGCGCGGGCGGCAACTGATACACCCGTTCGATCATCTCGCAGGCGGCCAACGCTGCCGCGTCCGAGCTGGGGAACAACGCATACATGTCGTCGCCCGAAGGCCCCTGCAGCTTGCCGCCGTGTGCTTCAAGGGCCAGCGTCATGCGGTGATGGGCGCGTTCGATGGCATGGCGGGCATCCGCACTCATCGATGCGCTGAGGGGCGGGCCGCCGAGGAGCTGGGCCATGAGAATGCAGGATGCCATGTGAAGTCCGTATCGAAGGAGTCACGCGAGCCGGGTGGCGGTGATGATGATCGAATGTGATTTCAGCTGCAATCGGATTGCGGGCGGTCGGCAGGCTGAGCCAGATCGGACACGATCTGGATGCCTCCGAGAGGTGAGCGCGGCAGTTCGGGCGGATCGAAGGCGGTGTCGCCTTCCGCCACCACGGTGTCTTGCGTGAGCCCGCGGAAATCGAACAGATCGGCGTCCATGAGGTGCGACGGCACGACCTGACGCATGGCAGTGAAGATGGATTCGATGCGCCCCGGATGCTCGCGCGACCAGCCTTGCAGCATGGCCTTGATCTGGCGGCGCTGGGCGTTCTCCTGCGAGCCGCACAGATTGCACGGGATGATCGGGTAGGCCATGGTGCGCGCAAAACGGGCGATGTCGGCCTCGGTGCAATAGGCTAGCGGGCGGATCACCACGTGCTCGCCATCGTCGCTCACCAGCTTGGGCGGCATTGCCTTGATGTGCCCGCCGAAGAACAGGTTGAGGAAGAAGGTTTCGAGGATGTCATCGCGGTGGTGGCCCAGCGCGATCTTGGTGGCGCCCAGCTCGCGCGCCGTGCGGTAGATGATGCCGCGGCGCAGGCGTGAACATAGCGAGCAGGTGGTCTTGCCCTCGGGAATCTTCTCTTTGACGATGGAGTAGGTGTCTTCGGTGACGATGCGGTACTCGACGCCGATCGACTCGCACCAGGCGGGCAGGATGTGGGCCGGGAAGCCGGGCTGCTTCTGGTCGAGGTTCATCGCGATGATGCGGAAGTCGACCGGCGCGCGTTCGCGCAGTGCCAGCAGGCACGACAGCAGGGTGTAGGAATCCTTGCCGCCCGACAGGCACACCATCACGGTGTCGCCGTCGCGGATCATGTCGAAGTCGGCAATGGCTTCGCCCACGCCGCGTTCGAGCTTTTTCTTCAATCGCAGAAAGGTGTTCGAGAATCGGTTCTCGTCAGCGCCGAGGGCGCTTTCCGGTGCATTCACTGCAATTCCTCCATCAGGGGAGGATTATACGCCGGGGGTTGCCAGGTGCGCGCTGCGCCCGCCGTCTACAGCCAGGATCTGGCCTGTTACGTACGGCGCGTCGAGCATCAGGAAACGCACGGCAACGGCGATGTCCTCGGGGCTGCCCTGACGTTGCAACAGCGTGTCGGCGATGATCGCGCTGCGCTCTTCGGGGGCGTACTGGCCGTCTTCGGGCCAGGCGATGGGGCCGGGCGAGACGCCGTTCACGCGCACCTGCGGCGCCAGTTCGACCGCCAGTGCGCGGGTCAGGCCCAGCAGGCCGGCCTTGGCGGCGCAATACACCAGGTAGCCGCGAAAGGGCCGTTCGGCATGGATGTCGACGATATTGACGATGGCACCGCCGGCTGCGCGCAGCGCCGGGGCGAGTGCCTGCGTGAGAAATAGCGGACCTTTCAGATTGGAGCCGATCAACTCGCTCCACGCGGCTTCGTCGATGCTGCCGAGCGCGGTCGGGAAAAAGCTCGAAGCGTTGTTCACCAGCCCGTCCAGGCGGCCGAAACAGGCCAATGCATCGGCGGCGATGCAGGCCGGCTCGCCGTCGCGGGCCAGATCGCCCCGCACGCAGGCAGCCGAGTCGGCTCGCATTGCGTTGAATTCACGTGTCAGCGCTTCGGCCTCGTCGGCCGCGCTGCGGTAGTGCAGCACGATGCGCGCGCCCGCGCCGTGCAGACTGCGTGCAACGGCGGCACCGACGCGGCGTGCGGCGCCGGTCACGAGCATCACGGGGGCTTCGTTCATGCAGCGTCTCCATGCAAGGGCAGGGTCTCGAGCCACGACAGGATACGCGTGGCTACCGCCTCCCAGCCGCGTTCCAGCATCACGGCGTGGCCCAGCTCGGGCAGGATTTCGGCGGGCTGGCCAAGCGCAACCCCGGTGGCGACGACGTCGGCGGGGAGGATCAGGCGATCTTGCGCAGCGCCCAGAATGAGCAGCGGCACGCGGTGCATGCGGTGCAGTTGCGGCAGGTTGAAGGCGGTCATGTCCCACAGCGCGCGCATCGACTCGGGCTGGAAGTGTCGGGCATAGCGCGCCAGTCGGGCGTTGTCGGGCGGCTGGTTGAAGAGTGCGTCGCGCAGCCGTGCGCGCGAGGGCTGACTGCCGGTGAGGATGGCGTTGAGCGTCTGCAGCAGGCTGGGGTCTTGCCACATCATCTGCATGGCGGATGGTGCAAGCCCGTGCGGTGGCACGGAACACAGCAGGGCGGCGGCGGGCACGGCGGCTTGCTCGAGGTATTTCTGCACCACCAGACCGCCCATCGAGTGGCCGATCAGCACCGGCGGTGTCGGCAGGCGGCGGATGGCTTCCGCTACGTCGGCCACGTAGTCGTCCAGCTTCAGGCTGTCGAGCACCTCACGGCCGTCGCTGCCGCCATGCCCTGACAGCGACACCGCGTGCGCGGCGTAGCCATGGCGCGCGAAGAACGGCAAAAAGTGTTCATCCCAGCACCAGGCGCCGGTGTAGGCCCCATGCACGAACAGCAACGGCACGGCATGCGTTGCACCCGCAGGTTGCCGTTCGATGTACTCAAGGTGCCGCTTCTGGGCCATGTCAGGCGGGCACGTTCATGCCGCGGACCACTGCCGGGCGTGCGGCGATGATGTCGTACCAGCGCTTGACGTTGGGGAAGTCGGCGAGCTCGATCTGCTGCCATTCGTGGCGAGCAATCCAGGGGAAGGTGGCGATGTCAGCGATGCTGTACTGCCCGGCGGCGAGCCATTCATGCTGTGCCAGGTGGGTGTCGAGCACGCCATAGATGCGCCGCGTTTCGGCCGAGTAGCGCTTGCGTGCGTAGGGCACGTCTTCGGGGGCGAAGCGCAGGAAGTGGTGCGTCTGACCGAGCATCGGCCCGACCGAGCCCATCTGCATCATCAGCCACTGCAGGGCCTCGTAGCGACCGCGCGGCTCGCCGGGCAGCAGCCTGCCGGTTTTCTCGGCGAGGTAGATGAGGATCGCGCCGGACTCGAACAGTGCAATGGGGGCGCCGTTCGGGCCGTCGCTGTCGACCAGCGCGGGAATCTTGTTGTTCGGGCTGATGGCCAGGAAGTCCGGTTCGAACTGCTCGTCGCGCGTGATGTTCACGGCCTTCACGGCATACGGCAGGCCCAACTCTTCGAGCGCAATCGAGATCTTGCGGCCGTTCGGGGTGCTCCAGGTGTGCAGGGTAATCATGGCTTCTTGGCGGGTTTGCGCAGTTGCAGGCTTCAGAGTCTAATGCCGCATGCTCAAATGGTTGATCGTCATTCTGGTCATCGTGCTGGTCACGGGCCTCTTTCGCGCAACGCTTGCGCGTCATCTGCGCCTGGGTCATCTGCCCGGTGACATCCACATCAAGTTCCGCGGCAAACCCTACCATTTTCCCTTCACCAGCACGGTATTGCTGTCGGGCGTTGCCATGCTGATTCTCTGGTCGATCTGAGTCTCATGCGCGGCTGATCGCGGCCACGCGAGCGGCGCGCACGCGCTGCGGGATCTCGCTCTTGTCGGTGCAGGCTTTGGCGATGGCGCCGGCATCCACACCGGTCGCTGCGGCAAAGGCCTCGTGCCAGGGGGCCGGGTCGAAGCGTGCATCGCAATCGCCTGCCGCTTCGAGCAAAGCCGTGAAGCGCTCGGGGCGCCGCAGCGCGTCGCAGCGCGTGAGCGTGTCGAGCATTTCTTCAGCATTGCCGTGGTGTGCCAAGGCCGCCCGCTCGCGCGTCAGCATCACTGCCAGATCGCGCGCTTCGTTGGGCGCCTTGAGGCGTTCGGAGAGCGCCCGCGCGGTGTCAGTGTCGAGGCGATGCAGCGTGACAGCCCAGCGCTGCTCCAGCGTGGCGCTGCGTTCGACGGCGCGTTGCAGGGCGGTGCGGCTTGTCGATTTGTCTTCCGGCGGCAGGTCGGTGAGCTCGGATGCGAGGCGAGCCAGCGCACCGCTGTCGTGCAGCACCGCGAACATGCGCTGCGGGTGGCCTTCCATCAGCCCGCGGGCGATTTCCTGCCACACGCGCTCGGCCACCAGATGTTCGACTTCGCCGGCAGCCACGATGTCGCGCATCAATGCCATGGTTTCGGGGGCCACGCTGAATTCATGGAAGCGCGCGGCAAAACGCGCCACGCGCAGGATGCGCAGCGGGTCTTCGGCAAAGGCCGGGCTGACGTGGCGAAGCACGCGCGCGGCAAGATCGTCACGGCCGTTGAAGGGGTCGGTGATCTCGCCTGATTCGTCGCGCGCCATGGCGTTGATGGTGAGGTCACGGCGCAGCAGGTCTTCTTCGAGCGTGACGTCCGGCGAGGCGTGAAAGGCAAAACCCTTGTAGCCCGGTGCGGTCTTGCGCTCGGTGCGCGCCAGCGCGTACTCCTCGTGCGTCTTCGGATGCAGGAATACCGGGAAATCCTTGCCCACCGGGCGGAAGCCCGCAGCCACCATTTCTTCGGGCGTGGCGCCGACGACGACCCAGTCGTGGTCGCGTACCGGCAAGCCGAGCAAGGTGTCGCGCACCGCGCCACCGACAACGTAGGTCTGCATCAGCTTGTAGTGCCTTTCAGGTAAGCGGGGGCCACGTCTTCGAGTGCGGTCGGCGTCATGCCGAATGGCAGCGGCGGGCCGGAGGCGACGTTGTCGCGCCTGAGCGAACGCACGTTGTCGCGGCTTATCGGCGGCTTGGGCAGCAGTTCCATGGCCATCCCCTGCAGCATCGCCAGCGGCTCGGGCAGCGGGAAGATCAGCCGTTTGCGGTGGGTGACGCTGCATACGTAGCGCACCAGTTCGCCCAGCGTATAGACCGTGGGGCCGGCAAGCTCGAAGGTCTGACCGGCTGAACCCGGTGCGTTGAGGCAGTGGGCGATGACTTGCGCCACGTCTTCGACGAACACCGGCTGGAAGCGGGTGTGCGCCCCGGCTAGCGGCAGCACGGGAATGAAGCGCAGCAACTGCGCGAACAGGTTGAGGAAACTGTCGCCCGGCCCGAACACCACGGACGGCCGCAATATGGTCCATTCCGGCGGCGTGCCGCCATCGTGGATGGCCGCTTCCCCCGCAGCCTTCGAGCGCTGGTATTCGGAGGGGCCGTAACGGTCGGCACCGAGCGCGCTGATGTGGATCAGCCGCGCAGTGCCGGCGTGGTGGCAGGCTGCGGCCAGCGAGCGCGGCAAGGCCACGTGGGCACGTTCGAAGTCAGGGCCCCACGGGTCGCCGGATTTCGAATGCAGCACGCCGACGAGGTTGATGGCCACATGCGTGCCCTCGGCGAGTCGAGCGAGGGCCTGCGGGTCGTGGATGTCGGCGCTGACGATATCCACGCCGGGGAGGCTCGCGAGGTGGCGTGCGCGTGCCGCATCGCGCGTCGGAATCACCAGCTGCGTGTCCGGCCCGGCCAGGCGCCGCGCTACGGCGCTGCCGATGAAGCCGGTGCCGCCGGTGATCAGGATGCGTCGCGTGTCCATGGCATGCCCTCAGCGATCGTTTGCGACGGAGGCGGGCGGAATGATGCCCAGGCGCGCCTGCAGTGACTGCGGACGGCCTTCGAACATGGCCGAGTAGATGACCTTGTTCACCATCACTTTCTGCACGTAGTCGCGGGTTTCGTCGATGGGGATGGTGGCGACGTAAATCGCCCCTTCGATCGGCCGTTCGCCGCGCCAACGCTGCGCACGGGTCGGCCCGGCGTTGTAGCCGGTGGAGGCGAGCACCAGATGTTGGTCAAGGTTGTCGAGGATCATGCGCATGTAGCTCGTGCCGAGCAACACGTTGGTGTGCGGGTCGTTGAGCATGCCCGGGTTGTAGCCCTTGAGGCCGATCTGGCCGGCCACCAGCCGCCCGGTTTCTGGCATCACCTGCATCAATCCACGCGCGCCGGCGCCCGAGCGTGCCGGGATGTTGAAGCGGCTTTCCTGGCGCATCAGGCCGTAGATCCAGGCCAGATCGACCTGCTGCTTGAGTGCCTGCGGCTCGATTACGTCGCGGAACGGCGTGAGGAAGCGGATCTCGAAGTTGGTCCCAGGGTCGGCGAGTTCGGCCGAGTTGATGGCCCGATCTAGCAGGCCATTTTTGAGGGCCAGGTGTGCGGCGGCAACGATGAATTCACGATCCTTGCCGCGCATGGCTTGAATCCATTCGCGCACACCTTCGGTGTCCAGCCCGAGGCGGTAGAAGGTCAGCGCTGCCCGGATGCCCGGATCGCTCGCAGCGCGGGTCTTGTCTGCTGCTCTTACGGCTTCGGCTTTTCGCGGCGGCGCAAACGAGCGGCCCAGCTCTTCGGCGGCCAGCATCGGGTAAAAGCCGTGTCCGTCCGCGATCTGCTGGTACAGCTGCTCGGCCGTGGCGGGGTCGCCTTGTGCGACGCGGGCGCGGGCGCGCCAGTAGATCCACTCGGCGATGTTCTGTTCGGCGACCGGCAGGCGGTCGATGGTCTGTTCGACCAGCGGCCAGTTCTCGGCACGCAGGGCTGCGCGCACGCGCCAGTCGCGCTGCACGACGCTTAACGGTGCATCGCCGGCCTCGGCATACCACTCGTTGGCCAGCGGCAAGCGCGAGAGGATGCCCATGTGCCCCAGCACGGCATATATCCAGGAGCGTTCTTCGGCCGTGAAGTCATTTGCGCGGCGTAGAAGACGCACATGTGCCAGCGGCGCGTCGCTGCGGGCGATGCGCACCAGCGCGGCCAACGCCAGCTCGCGGTTGGCGCGCGTTTTGGCGAAGTCGGCCGGCAGACTGTCGAAGTAGTTCTCGGGGTTCGACAGCGCCTGGCCGTAGCTGCGCGTATCGACGTTGATCCACTGCAGGGTCTTGCGTGCCGTCTCCGGCATGCGGCTGTCCACCTGGCGGCGAAAGCGCCACCAGATGGTGTCTTCATCGATCTCGCGTGCGGCCACCGCTGCCTGGAACACCTCGTCGCAGGCAAGATGGCTTTGCGTCTCGGTCTTGAAGGCCTCGGCCAGATCGTTGAACACCGTGGTGTCGCCCAAGCGATAGCGCGCATGCCATGCAAGGCAGCGCAGCTCTTCGTCGCGGTCGTGGTGGTCGGCGAAGATACGTAGGTAGCTGGACCAGTCCTCATCCTTGGCGAGCCGCCGCAGCCATTGCGCGCGCAGGCGCATGGCAGGCACCGTGTCGGGATAGCTCACCAGGTAAGCCACGAGCTCGCCCTCGGGTGCCGGGTCGGGGCGGGCCAGTTTGTTGAGCAGCAACCAATATTCGACGTAATGATCGACCGGATGCTGCAGGTCAGGCAGATTGGCGAGGCGTTCGAGGGTGTCGCGGTCGCCGGTTCGCAGGGCTTCGCGCGCCGCTAGAATGCGGCTGTCGCCCGGCAGCGCCTGCGCATTGGAAGTGCCGCAGACGGACAGAAGGAGCAGGCTGATGAGGATGAATTTCATGTATTTGGGTGAGCTACCGGAGTGTGGTCAGAGGCGCGGGCATGCACATGACTGAACCGCCTTCCGCAGATGACATCGTAACGCGCCGCAGGGCTCTGCGCAGCAGCGCCCTGAGCGCACGCGAAGCACTCACGGTGACTGCGCGCAATGCCTTGACGCATCGCCTGGAGGGCCACCTCGCGCACTTGCTGCAGCAGCTTGCGCCCGTGCGACTGGGCTTCTGCTGGCCGTTCCGTGCGGAGCCGGACCTGCGCCACTTTGTGGCGGGCTGGCTGGCCGGTGATGCGGCCCGTCGTGCTGCCTTGCCCGTGGTGCTGGACCGCGAAGCGCCGCTGACGTTCCGCCCTTGGGTGCCCGGAATGGAATTGGTGCCCGATCGGCACGGCATCCCGCATCCGCCGGCAGGCGACGAGATCACTCCCGACGTGGTGCTGGTCCCGCTCAACGCTTTCGATGAAAACGGCTTCCGGCTTGGCTACGGCGGAGGGTATTTCGATCGCACGCTGGCGGCTCTGCCGGTGTGCGCCGTTGGTGTCGGCTTCGAACTTGGCCGCGTCGACAGCGTGTTGCCGCAGGCGCATGACCGGGCCATGGAATGGCTGGTGACTGAGGCCGGCGTGTTCCGCCCGCCGGCTGCGGAGTGCGCCTGAGCGGCGTTCAACCGAGGAACAAGCGGTAGGCCGGGTTTGCCGTTTCGTCGGTGTAGTCGTAGCCCAGGCGCTGCAGGAATTCCTCGAAAGCGGTCTTGTCTTCCGGCGGCACCTGCATGCCGACCAGCACGCGGCCGAAGTCGGCGCCATGGTTGCGATAGTGGAACAGGCTGATGTTCCAGTCCGAGCGCAGTTGCGTGAGGAAATTCATCAACGCCCCCGGGCGCTCCGGGAAAACGAAACGGTACAACTGCTCGTTGTCGGCCTGCGGCGCGCGCCCACCCACCATGTAGC
This sequence comes from Pseudazoarcus sp. NS20, assembly GCF_059703745.1. Lineage (NCBI taxonomy): Bacteria > Pseudomonadati > Pseudomonadota > Betaproteobacteria > Rhodocyclales > Zoogloeaceae > Pseudazoarcus > Pseudazoarcus sp. NS20. The sequence continues at coordinate 182,759 of NZ_BAAKIY010000001.1, read as the reverse complement.
GGATGTGGCTCTTGGCCATTTCGTCGTCGGTGAGGTCGATGGCGGGCAGTTCGTGGCGTGCCAGCATGTCGATGATGCGGCCGGCTTCGGCGCGATTGTGCACGTTGATGCCGACGAAGATGTGCGCACGCGAGGCGTCGTCGTAGCGGTAGTTGAATTCGGTGATGTTGCGCTTGCCGAGCAGGCTGCAGAACTTGCGGAAAGAGCCCGGTTTCTCGGGGATGGTCACCGCCAGAATGGCTTCGCGCTGTTCGCCCACCTCGGCGCGCTCGGCCACGAAGCGCAGGCGGTCGAAGTTCATGTTGGCGCCCGAGGCGATGGCCACCAGCGTCTTGTCGCGCAGCTTGTGACGCTTGGCGTATTCCTTGGCTCCGGCTAAAGCGAGGGCTCCGGCCGGTTCGAGGATGGAGCGGGTGTCTTCGAAGACATCCTTGATGGCAGCGCAGATCGCGTCGTTGTCGACCACGATCATTTCATCGACGTACTCCTGGCACAGGCGGAAGGTCTCGGCGCCGACGAGCTTCACTGCTGCTCCGTCGGCAAACAGACCGACCTGGTCGAGCTCGATGCGTTTGCCCGCCGCCAGCGATTTGGTCATGGCCTCGGAGTCTTCGGCCTCGACGCCGATGATCAGTGTGTCAGGGCGCAGTCGCTTCACGTACGCCGCCACGCCCGAGATCAGCCCGCCGCCGCCGACACAGCAGAAAATCGCGTGGATCGGTTTTGGGTGGGTGCGCAGGATTTCCATGCCGATGGTGCCCTGGCCGGCGATCACGTCGGGGTCGTCAAACGGGTGCACGAAGGTCAGGCGTTCTTGCTTTTCGAGCTGTTTGGCGTGGGCAAACGCTTCGGTGAAGGAGTCCCCTTCGAGCACCACTTCACCGCCGCGCGCCTGCACCGCATCAATCTTGATCTGTGGCGTGGACGTCGGCATGACGATCACCGCGCGGGCCCCAAGCTTCGCGGCCGACATCGCCACGCCCTGGGCGTGGTTGCCTGCCGAGGCGCAGATCACGCCGCGTTTGAGCGCCGCAGGCGAGAGGTTGGCCATCTTGTTGTAGGCGCCGCGGATCTTGAAGCTGAACACCGGCTGCATGTCTTCGCGCTTGAGGAACACCTGGTTGCCGATGCGCGCCGACAGGTTTGCGGCGAGCTCCAGCGGGGTTTCCTCGGCCACGTCATACACGTGCGCGTTGAGGATCTTCTCAAGATAGTCCGGCGGGTTTTTCATGGGCGGCAGTGTATGGGCGTGAGACGCGAAGCCGACGAGCGTAGCAGTCGCGACGGGCGGGCGGCAAGCCGGTGCGGTCAGTCAGCGCCGCTAGCTCCGGGCTCGCGCAGCATCAGCAATTGATGACGCTGGATGAATTCTTCGGTGGCGTCGATGCCGCGCAGCTTGAGGATGGTCGAGCGCACGGCCGCTTCCAGCAGAACTGCAAGGTTGCGGCCTGCCGCCACTGGCAGCACGCTGCGTGGAACGGGTGCGCCGAGTACATCGTGCGTTTCGAGGTGCAGGGGCAGCCGGTCGGGGTCTTCCTGGCCGGGGATGCGGCGCTCTAGATGCACGATCAGGCGCAGGCGCATTTTACGGCGCGCGGCGGTTTCGCCAAAGATGGTGCGGATGTTGAGAATCCCCAGGCCGCGCACTTCGAGAAAATCCTGCAGCAAATCAGGGCAGCGGCCTTCGATCACGGAGGGCGCGATGCGCGAGAACTCGGTGATGTCATCGGCTACGAGCCCGTGGCCGCGCGTGATGAGTTCGAGCGCCAGTTCGGATTTGCCGGTACCCGAATCGCCGGTGATCAGCACGCCGATGCCCAGCACGTCCATGAACACGCCGTGCAGCGAAACGCGCTCGGCCAGCGTGCGCGCCAGATAGCTGCGCAACACGTCGATGACGCGCGCCGAGGGCGCCGGGGTGGTGAACAAAGCCACGTCATGTGCTTTGCACAGCTTGTGAATCAACGACGGCAACTCACAGCCGTCCGCCACGATGATTGCGGGCGGGCGGGCCGTCACGATGTCTTGGAAATGCTGGGTGATGCGGTCAAGCGGCTGCTTGCGCGCCCAGGTTTGTTCGGCGCTACCGATGACGTGCAGGCGTTCGGGGTGGATCAGGTTGAGGTGGCCGACCAGATCGGCGGCCCAGCTGCCGGCTTCGGTCAGCGCAATGGCGCGATCCAGCGCGCCGACGGCGTGGGTGAGTTGCAGTGCTTCGCGATGAAACTCAAACAGCTGCGCGACGCTGATCTGCCGCATGTGGTTCCCAGCCGGAGAAGAGTGCATGGATGGTGTTGCTGTCGGGTGCATTCAGCAGTTGATCGCGGAAATCCGAATCACTGAACATCTGCGCAAGCTCGGACAGCAGTTGCAGGTGGTGCTCGTTGCACTGTTCCGGCACGAGCAGCACGAACAACATGTTCACCGGGCGGCCATCGGGGGCATCGAACTGCACCGGAGCCGACAGGCGGATGAATGCGCCAGCCGCTTTCTTCAGGCCCTTGATGCGACCGTGAGGAATCGCGATGCCTTGGCCGAGGCCGGTGGAACCCAGGCGCTCACGCGAAAACAGGCTGTCGAAGACGTCACTGCGACCGATGCCTTGGTGGTTTTCGAACAGCAGGCCGGCCTGCTCGAATACGCGCTTCTTGCTACTGGCTTCGAGGTCGATGACGACGTTTTCGGTAGGTAGGAGTTCGGCGATCAGACTCATTTCGGGGATTGCCGCTGGTCACCGCGAGCGATGATGAGCGGATAGGCGTGGATTGCGGGGGAGTGCGCCGGGCACCGGATGAAGGGGCCGATTATAAACACTCCCCGCAGGAAATGCAGGAACTATTGTGCAATGCAGCGACGAATCATTCCTCTTCGACGGTCGCCTGGTGCTTCAGCGAATCGTGACCGTGTTCGAGGTTTTTCTGCTTGTACTTGATGACCTGGCGATCGAGTTTATCGGTCATGGCGTCGATGGCCGCGTACAGATCGGCGTCTTCCGCTTCGACGAACAGATCCTTGCCGCGCACGTGCAGGGTGACTTCGGCCTTCTGAACCAGTTTCTCCACCGAGAGGATCACATTGATGCTGGTGACGTTGTCGAAGTGTCGGATCACGCGGTCAATCTTGCCCGTAACGTGTTCGCGGATGGCCGGGGTGACGTCGACGTGATGTCCGGTAATGTTCAGGTTCATGATCGCTCCTCGCGTCGTGTGTTGTCAGATCGACTTGCGTTGACTGACGGGTGGGATATTCAGTGACTCGCGATACTTTGCAATCGTGCGGCGGGCCACGACGATGCCCTGCTGCCCGAGCAATTCCGTGATGCGCGAATCCGAAAGCGGCTTCTTCTTGTCTTCGGCCTCCACAAGTTGGCGTATCAGGGCGCGGATGGCCGTTGAAGAGGCGGCCCCGCCTGTGTCGGTAGAGACGTGACTGCCAAAGAAGTACTTGAGTTCAAACACGCCACGCGGAGTGGCCATGTACTTCTGTGTCGTTACGCGGGAAATCGTCGATTCGTGCAATTCGAGCTCGTCCGCAATCTCGCGCAATGTCAGCGGCCTCATCGCCACGTCTCCATATTCGAAGAACTGACGCTGCTGGTCAACGATTGCCTGAGATACCCGCAAAATGGTGTCGAAGCGTTGCTGCACGTTCTTGATCAGCCAGCGTGCTTCCTGCAGCTGTCCGGTCAGGGCGCCGCCCGAGCCGCGGTTCTGCTGGAGGATGCTGGCGTAGAGCTGATTGACGCGTAGTTTGGGCATCGCCTCGCCGTTGAGGCTGGCGCTCCAGCGGCCGCGCACCTTGCGCACCACCACGTCGGGCACGATGTAGCCGGTGTCGTCGGCGCCATATTGCAGGCCGGGCCGTGGATCCAGGCTGCAGATCAGCGCGTGGGCATCGCGCAGCGCGTCCTCGCTGCAGCCGGTGGCGCGGCGGATGCGCACGAAATTGCGTTCGGCCAGCAGTTCGAGGTGCTCACGCACGATCACCAGCGCCAGATCGCGCACGGCGTTGGCCGGCTGAGCACGCAGTTGCAGCGCGAGGCACTCCGACGGAGTGCGTGCGGCAATGCCGGCGGGCTCCAGGCTCTGGACCTGATTGAGGGCGATCTGCAGGTCGTCGAGCTCGATCTCGAAGTCTTCCGGGATGACTTCGATGAGCTCCTCAAGCGATTGGTGCAGATAGCCGTCGTCGTCGAGGGCTTCGATGATGAAGCGCGCCAGCAGCCGGTCGCGGTCGCTCATCGGGGATAGACTGATCTGCTGGTTCAGGTGGTCACGCAGGCTGGTGGAGGCCGCCTGGATGTCCTGGAAGTCACGGTCATCTTCGTCGTCGCGGCTGCGCGGGCTGCCGCTGCCCGAGCCCCAGTCGCCGGAATCCGGGAAGTCCGGCATTTCGCTGCTGACGGTGTCGGACTCGCGCTCGCGCTCGCGTTCGTGCGCGCTTTCACCCTCGGGCGAATTGTTGTCGCCGGAGTTCGAGCTTTCGGATGATGAGGATTCGTTGCGCGGTGGCGGCGGTGCGTCGTCGCCGTCCTCGCGTTCGAGCAGAGGGTTCTCGGCGAGAAAGCGCTCGATCTCCTGATTCAGCTCGATGGTCGACAGTTGCAGCAGTTTGATCGACTGCTGCAACTGCGGCGTCAGTGTGAGTGACTGCGAGAGCTTGAGCTGGAGGGATTGTTTCATGACGCGGTCGGCTTCGCTTACAGCCGGAAATGCTCCCCTAGATAGACCTGACGCACGCGCGCATCGTCGATTATCTCAGCGGGCTTGCCGCCGGCCAGCACGGTGCCGTCGCTGAGGATGTAGGCGTGATCGCAGATGCCCAGGGTTTCGCGTACGTTGTGGTCGGTGATGAGAACGCCGATGCCGCGCTCCTTGAGGTAGCGGATGATCTTCTGGATATCCAGAACGGCAATCGGGTCGACACCGGCAAAAGGCTCGTCGAGCAGGATGAGGCGCGGGTCGGTTGCCAAGGCGCGGGCGATTTCACAGCGCCGGCGCTCGCCGCCGGACAGGGCCACGGCCATGCTGTCTGCCAGATGGGAGATGCCCAGCTCTTCGAGCAGTTCGGCCAGGCGGCGGTCGACGGCGGGCTTGTCCAGCCCCTGCAGCTCGAGCACGGCGCGAATGTTGTCGGCCACGCTGAGTCGGCGGAATACGCTCATTTCCTGCGGCAGATACGACATGCCCATGCGTGCGCGGGCGTGAATCGGCTGATGCGTCAGGTCGGCGCCATCAAGCTTGATGGCGCCGGCGTCGCAGCCAACCAAACCGACGATCATGTAGAAGCAGGTGGTCTTGCCTGCCCCGTTCGGGCCGAGCAGGCCGACGACCTCGCCGGCGGCGACTTCGAGCGCGACGTCGCGCACGACTTCGCGTGATTTGTAGCGTTTGCGGAGCCCCGATACTTCAAGAAGACTCATGCGGAACCTCTTTGAGCAACTTGGTGATGATTTCGCTGGAAAAGCCGCGACCTTGAAGGAAGCGGGCCTGACGCGCCCACTCCTTGCGGTCGGTAGCCGGGGTGCCGAATTTCGACGTCCAGATGGCGCGCGCGCGGTCGATGTCGCTGCTCAGTTCGCCCTCGTTCAGTACATCGGCCACGGTGTCGGCATCCACGCCGCGGCGCGCCAACTCCTGCTTGAGCCGTGACGTGCCGAAACGTGAGGCCTTGCCTCGCACCCAGGCTTCGGCATAGCGTCGGTCAGACTGCAGCCCCAGTTCGGCCATGCGGTCCAGCGTGACTTCGACTTCTTCCGGGGTGCCGAGCGGAGCCAGTTTGCGTGCCAGTTCAACGCGCGAGTGGTCGCGCATTGCGAGCAGACGGAGGGCCTTCTGACGCAGCCTGTCCGTCTGCTCGGACATCAGGCGTCCTTCGGTGCAGGGGCCTCGCCGACCGCCATTTCCTTCAGGCCGACCGCGACGCGAACCTTGTTCTCGATTTCGCGGGCCAGTGCGGGGTTGGAGCGCAGGAACTCACGCACATTGTCTTTGCCCTGGCCGATCTTGTCGCCGTTGTAGGCGTACCAAGAGCCGGATTTGTCGACGAACTTCTGATCCACGCCCAGATCGATGATTTCGCCTTCGCGCGAAATGCCTTCGCCGTAGAGGATATCGAAGTGCGCTTCGCGGAACGGCGGCGCCACCTTGTTCTTGACGACCTTGACGCGCGTTTCCGAGCCCACGACCTCGTCGCCGCGCTTGATGGCGCCGGTGCGGCGGATGTCCAGGCGCACGCTGGAGTAGAACTTGAGCGCATTCCCGCCGGTGGTGGTTTCGGGGTTGCCGAACATCACGCCGATCTTCATGCGGATCTGGTTGATGAAGATCACCAGCGTGTTGGTGCGCTTGATGTTGGCGGTGAGTTTGCGCAGCGCCTGGCTCATCAGACGGGCCTGCAGGCCGGGGAGCTGGTCGCCCATTTCACCCTCGATTTCGGCCTTGGGCGTGAGTGCGGCGACCGAATCGATGACGACGATGTCGACGCCGCCCGAGCGCACCAGCATGTCGGCGATTTCCAGCGCTTGTTCGCCGGTGTCCGGCTGCGAGATCAGCAGGTCGGGGATGGTCACGCCCAGCTTCTCTGCGTACCCGACATCCAATGCGTGTTCGGCATCGATGAAGGCCGCGGTGCCGCCGAGCTTCTGCATTTCGGCGATGACCTGCAGGGTCAGCGTGGTTTTGCCGGAAGATTCCGGTCCGTAGATTTCGACCACGCGACCACGCGGCAGGCCACCCAGGCCGAGGGCGATGTCGAGCCCGAGCGAGCCGGTGGAAACGGTCTGGATGTCGCGCTCGGCGCTGTCGTCGCCCATGCGCATGATCGAACCCTTGCCGAACTGACGCTCGATCTGCTGGAGTGCCGCAGCGAGGGCCTTGGCCTTGTTGTCGTCCATATCGTGTCCTTGCGTAAAGTGTTGGAAATTATGGCACAGAGATTGCATGTGCGCGGGTTCAGCCGTTACGGATGAGCCCCTCTGCACGGTCGGGGAGCTGGCTCAGCGCATGCCGCACCGTCTGTAGGCGCACGGCGTGGCGGTCGCCATTGAGGTGAAGTGTCTCGCTGACGACGCCGTTCGCGGTGGCCCAGGCGAAACAAACGGTGCCCACAGGTTTGTCGGCGCTGCCGCCTCCGGGGCCCGCCACGCCGGAGACCGCCAGCGCAACCTGAGCGCGGCTGGCCTTCAAGGCGCCTGCCGCCATTTCGCGCACGGTGGCTTCGCTGACCGCGCCGTGACGGGCAAGCGTGGCTGCCTGCACGCCCAGCATGTCGTGCTTGGCGTCGTTCGAATAGGTCACGAAGCCGCGCTCGAACCAGGCAGAGCTGCCGGCGATGTCGGTGACGACGGTGGAGATCCAGCCGCCGGTGCACGATTCGGCGGTGCTCAGCATCCAGCCCCGCTTGCTCAGCCAGGTGCCCGTTGAGCGCGCAAGTGCCTCCAGGGTGGTGTCGTGTTCGCTCATCCGAACAACCTTACCAGCACGGCCAGAACCAGCAGCGCGTAGGCAGCGGCCACGATGTCGTCGATCATCACGCCGAAGCCGCCCTTGAAGGCCGCTTCCACGTTGCGCACGGGTGGCGGCTTGACGATGTCGAAGAAGCGGAACAGCGCAACCGCCACGGCCTGCCACAAGAAAGTGTCGGGTGTGAACACCAGCACCAGCCAGATGGCGACCATTTCGTCCCAGACGATGGAGCCGTGGTCGGGTACGCCCAGCGCGCGGCCGGCGCGGTCCGCCGCCAGCACGCCGCCGATGAAAAGCACTACCAGCATTCCGAGCAACACGCCGTCGGACATGCTCCACGACAACGCCGGGAAGAGCAGCCAGCCGAGTAGCGTCCCGAAGGTGCCTGGGGCTTTCGGGGCGAGCCCCGAGCCGAAGCCGAGCGCGATGAAATGAGAGGGGTGGGCGAGCAGAAAGCGCAGGTCAGGTCGCATGATCAGGCGAAGTGGTCGTAGCCGCCCGCGCTGCCGATGCGACCGTCTGCTTCGACGATGCGCAGGCCGAGGGTGGGGGTGGTGTGGCCGATGCGATGCATCTGCAGCCCGAGTTCGGCCGAGATGCGCTGGATGTCGTCGCGGCGCTGCGCCGGCGCCGTAAATAAAAGCTCATAGTCGTCGCCGCCCGAAAGGCAGCTTGCGCGGGCGGATGCTGCATCGGCACCGAGTGCCTCAAGCGCGGCGACTGGCAAGAGCGCTGCCGCGATGTCCGCCCCCAGGCCGGATTGCTCCAGGATGTGCTTCAAGTCGCCCGCAAGGCCGTCGGAAACATCCAGCATGGCGCTTGCCATGCCGCGCAGCGCAAGGCCTGCCGCCACGCGCGGCTGCGGCCGCTGCAAGGCAGCGATGCATTCGGCGGCGGAGGCGGGAGGCAGCGTGATGTGCTCTTGCAGGTGTGCGAGGCCGAGTGAGGCGCGACCGGGTTGCCCGCTGACCCATATATCGTCACCCGCTTGCGCGCGGCTACGCGTCACAGCCTGTCCCGAGGGAACTTCGCCAAAAATCGTGACGCTAAGGTTGAGTGGGCCGCGGGTGGTGTCGCCCCCGATTAGATCGACTCCGAAGGTGTCTGCGCAGTCGAACAGTCCGCGAGCGAAGGCGGCGATCCAGGTCTCGTCGGCGCCAGGCAGCGCGAGCGAAAGCAAGGCCCAGCGAGGTTGACCGCCCATCGCCGCGATGTCGGAAACGTTCACCGCGAGGGTTTTCCAGCCGAGGTCTTCCGGGTTGGTATCGGCCAGAAAATGCGTGCCCGATACCAGCATGTCGGTCGAGACCGCCAGTTGCATGCCCGGCGCGGGAGCAAACAACGCCGCGTCGTCCCCCACGCCGAGGTCGGTATGGCGGCCGGGGCGAGTGAAATACTGGCGGATCAGGTCGAATTCTGAGGGCACGGTGAGCAGGGCGGGCGGAGGTTTCGAGGGGAGGGTATGGTTGCCTGTGGGCAGCGACCGAGTATAGCAAACGGGCTGCGGCGCCTTGCCCGGCGCACCAAGCCATGTCAGTGTGTTCGCAGCACGGTTTCCTGCGGTGAGAGAGGTGTTCATGGTCAGGGTGTTTGTGCTTCGTGGGGTGGTGGTGCTGTTGATGCTCGGCGCGGGCATCCCCGCCGGCTTGGCGCAGGGTTCGCCTGCGCTTATCGGGCCGATCACTCCGCCAAACCAGGTGCTGCCTGCCATGGCGACATACATGCAGCGCGCCTTTGCGGCCTTCGACGCGGCCGACAGCAGAGCGATGCCGCCGCCCGGCGGCGTGCTTTTCGTGGGGAGTTCGTCAATCGCCTTCTGGCCGGATTTGCGCGGCGAGTTCAGCGAATATCCGGTCATCATCCAGCGTGGCATCGCCGGCTCGCGCATGGCGGATCTGGCCTTGTACGCAGACCGGCTGGCCGTGCGCTATCAGCCCGGACGCATTGTCGTGTATGCCGGCGAGAATGACGTCGCAGCGGGCATTCCCGCGGCTAACATCCTCGAAGCCTTTCGGCTGTTCGTTGATCGGGTGAGCACTGCCTTGCCTGGCGTGTCGATCGCCTGGGTGTCCATCAAGCCGAGTCCAAGCCGGTGGACGCTGGAAGACAAGTTCCGTCAGGCCAACACGGCGGTGTCATCATGGATCGCCACCCGTCAGGACGTGGAGTACATCGAATTGCACGATGCGATGTTGGGCGCCGACGGCATGCCGCGCCGAGAGCTCTATGCCGAAGATGAGCTGCATCTCGGTGCCGAGGGCTACGCTCTTTGGGAGGAGGTGATCGAAGAGCGCTTACGCCAGTTGCCCTCTGGTGGCGGGGGCCGGTCGGCGGGAGACGTTGGCGAGGGCGATGCGATAGAGCACCAGCAGCGAGCCGCCCAGCACGATGAGCTCAAGCCACAGGGGCTGCCCACCGTCGCCCAGTAGCGCCAGAGCAAGGAAGGTGAGCACCAGGTGTGCACAGAAAACCTGCAGCGACGCCGACCCCAGCGTTTCGAGATGGCGCATCGAGGGCAATGTCCGCATGAGCGCAGAGCCGTAATGCGCCAGCACGATGGCCATGGCAATCACGTTCAGCATGCGCAGTGGGCCAAGCTGCCATTTGTCGAACAGATGGTTGGCTGCAGGCCAGTCGGGCAGGGGAGTCTGGCCCACGAGGTGGCGCCACGCGAAGGTCACCACCACGAACAGCACGGCGGCCGTCAGCACGCCGGTGGGAACGCGTTTCAGCGGGCTGTCTTCGTCCATGTGGCGTGCGCCCAGCCACAGGCCGCCCACCCACAGCAGTTGCCACGCCGGCAAGGCAAACGCGCCGGTGGCATTGAGCGGGACCGGGATGTTGAGCAGCGTGCTCAGGCCTTCATACACCAACCCGCCCAGTCCGAACTGGGCGCCGAGCCAAAGCGCGCCGCTCAGCGTGAGAATGGCTGGCCAGCCACCCCGTGCGCCGTAGGTGAGCAGCAGCGGCGTGATGATCAGAAACACCGTATACATCGGAAGGATGTCGAGCAGCGGGGGGCGATGCACCAGAAGCAGGCCGCCTGCCATGGCATGCGCGGGCTGATCGAAGTAGTAGCCGAGCAGGTTGGTGATGGCGGGCTGGTCGAGCAGCAGCCCCATCGCGGCAATGATCGTGAACAGGAACATCAGCAGGCCGATGTGGCACAGGTAAATTTGCCCCGCGCGACGTTGCAGTGCGGTGCGCATGGCGGGAGCGCCGTGGCGTTCGAGCTTGCGCGAAAACACCATCCCCGCGAAGAAGCCGGACAGCAGAACGAAGCCCTCGGCTGCCGAGACGTAGCCGAAAGGCTGACCCAACGCGCTTCCGATGGAAGTCGGAATGTGCGAGACGGTCATTAGTACGAGCATCAGCCCGCGTAGTGCGTCGAGTCCGGCAAGTCTTGTCATTTTTTGATTCCGGAAAGCAGCAGTGCTCAGCCTTGGAAGGCTTGTTTGCATCAAGTGCAGCCTTGTCAGGTGAGGCGCAACCAATGCAAAGATGTGCGCACCGCCTTGATACCTTATTTTCGTCGTTCGTCCCGGTGGGGTGCGCCTTGGGGTGTAACGAACGGTTTAAGGGCTTTTCGGTATTCTTGGAGCATTTTTGCGCCAAGGGCGCCCCAGTCGCTGGGAAGCGGTCGTGTCTTGTGCAAATGGATCGGCCCGGGTTTTCTTCCGTTCCTGCAAATATTGTTTCCAAGAATGCAAAACGCCAGCCCGGAAGGGCTGGCGTTTTGCATGAATCTTGGTGGGTTGTGCAGGATTCGAACCTGCGACCTACGGATTAAAAGTCCGCTGCTCTACCAACTGAGCTAACAACCCGGTACTGCTGAAAGACCGCGATTATTCCAAAGCCCCGCAGGGGCGTCAAGCACCTGCGTGAAATAACCCGATATGCATGTGGACGATCTTCAGGCTTCGCGCATCATCAGCCAGTACTGCACCTTCATGGTGACTGCTGCCCCGGCTATGATGGCTGCAGTGGTCAGAATCGAGCCTAAGGCCAGTGTTGAAAAGCCCGTGATGCCTTGGCCGATGGTGCAACCATAGGCTGTGACGCCGCCGAAGCCCATCAGGATGGCTCCGACGATGTGGCGCACGAGATCGCCCGTTTGCTGAAAGGACTCAAGCCGGAAGCTGCCCGACGTGACCGCATACAGAGTAGAGCCGGCGATCACTCCCAGCACGCCGGCGATGCCGAAGGTGAAGATGCGGCTGGTGTCGCTCCACAGCATGAACAGCTCAAGCGTGTAGGCGATCGGTGCGACGAAGGTGAAGGATTCGGCGCTGCCGCTGTTGGTGCCGATGAAGGCCCGCTCAAGGGTGCGCGGGTGTTCATCGACGTAGCCGATGTGTGCCGTCAAGTACCACCCAGCCACGCACACGGCCCCGATCACGGCTGCGCCAAGCAGCATGTCGATCTGTCGGGATTCGCGGCTGATCAATGCAAACACCAGCAGACCGCCGCCAAGCAGGGCGGTCAGAGCCAGCAATGCCGTCTCGCGCGCGATCCCCGTGCCGGCCAGGATCGAAGGCAGATCCTGCATGGTGGTCAATTCGAACGAGACCGTGTCGAGGTACTGCGTGCGCCAGACACCGAACAGGCCGCGCATGGTCATGTATGCCGAAATGCCCAGAAACACGAAAACGACAAGCGATTTGAGGTTGCCCCCGCCAATCCGGATCAGCGTCTTGGAGCCGCAGCCGGAGGCGAGCGTCATGCCGATGCCGAACAGTGCGCCGCCGAGAATGTTGGAGAACCAGATCACCTGGCCGCCGGTGTAGATCGAATCGTCGGTATTGAACAGCCCGCCAAGCTGCAGCGCGCTAGTGCCCAGAATGGCCACGCCGACGGCCAGCGCCCACATGCGCATGCGTGTCCAGTCACCCATGTTCACGACATCGGACACCGCCCCCATGGTGCAGAAATTCGAGCGGTTGCCGGCGTATCCGAAGATCACCCCGAGGGCGAAGGCCAGCCATGCAATGGTGGAGGCGGCAACGATGGGTTCGTCGAGCATGATGAAGGCGCCGAATGGCAAAGCGAAGGGGGCAATTCTAGTGCATTCGCTTGCACCTGTGCCGGACGCGCGGGCTTCGCGTTGCCGTGTGTGCGGGCGGATAATGAGCTTCGTCCGTCCCTCATGGAGTACGCCCGATGCCCGAGATCGTCCGTTGCAGTTGGCCTGGAAGCGATCCGCTGTACTTGGCTTACCACGATACAGAGTGGGGGGCGCCCGTACGCGACGAGCGAACGATGTTCGAATTCTTGCTGCTCGAAGGAATGCAGGCAGGGCTTTCGTGGATCACGGTGCTGCGCAAGCGTGAGCATTACCGCAAGGTTTTCGACAACTTCGACCCCGAGCGCATCGCACGCTACGACGACGCCAAGAAGGCTGCTCTGCTTTCCGATGCGGGCATCATCCGCAACCGCGCCAAGGTTGATGCGGCCATCCTGAATGCCCGAAGCTGGCTGGCGATACGCGATGCCGGGGAGGACCCGGTCGAGTTGTTATGGAGCTTCGTCGGTGGCGAGCCGCGGCAGAACCAATGGGAAGTCTCGTCGCAGGTGCCCGCCATGACCGCGGAGTCCGATGCCATGTCGAAAGCACTCAAGGCGCGCGGTTTCAAGTTTGTAGGCTCGACGATCTGTTACGCCCACATGCAGGCTACGGGCATGGTGAACGACCACATGGTGAGCTGCTTCCGTCACGCCGAAGTGGCGAAGCTGGCGCGTCAGGCTAATTAAGGGGGAGACGCTCGGTGAACTTTCTGGCGCATGCATGGCTTGCGGGTGATTCAACGGCAGACCGTCTCGGTGGCCTGATTGGCGATTTCGTCAAAGGGCCGCTTCCGGCGGGCTTGCCTCAGCCTGTCGCTGAAGGCGTGCGTCTGCACCGGGCGATCGACTCATTCGCCGACACGCATCCGGCGTTTCGGCGCGCCTGCGAGCGTGTGCCAGCCGAGCGCAGGCGCGCCGCAGGCATCATCGTCGATATGGTTTTCGATCATTTTCTGGCCCTTCGCTGGCCGCAGTTCGAAGAGATCGTGCTGGAGGAATTCACGGCGCAGGCCTACCGGCTGTTGGGGGAGCACCGAGCGATACTGCCGCCCCGCCTGCTGAGAATACTGCCGTGGATGACTGCCGATGACTGGCTGGCGTCGTATCGCGAACCCGACTCAATCGCCTACGCGCTTGATCGGATGTCGCAACGGCTAAGCCGGCCCGGGCTGCTCGCCGGGGCCGGATCAGTGCTGTTTCAAGAATACGATGGGTTCGAAGCGGACTTTGCCGACTTCATGCCGGCCGCTCGCCGCTTTGCGGAAGAGCACCAACGCAATCGGGCGCTCAGCGAGGGCTGAGCGGGCTCTGCATCGATTGAACCACTACCGCGGGTTCGTAGTAATGCACGATCCGTGGCGGGGGGGCATACATCGGAGCAGGCGGGAAGTAATACCGGTGCACGACGCCGTATGACAGCTGATGATCGTGCTTGCCCGAGTACGGCGTGCTGCGATGGTAATGGTGACTGTTCTTGCGTTGGTCGTAATGCTGCGTGTCGCGGTGCGGCGCATCATGCCCTTGCCCGCGCTCGGCCATGACCGGCAACGACGCAACGAGCAGCGAACCACCGAGCAAAAGCGGCACGAACATTTGGCGAAAATCGATCGCTTTCATGAGAGCCTCCCTTGGCGGGCCAAAGCAGCCGAATGCCGCCTGCCCAGTCGTGAACAGTAGGGGAGCCCACGTTTCGTGGCTGTAAGAGCTCGCTACGGAATGTTTCGTCGTTGAAATGAAAGTGACCCGGCCTGAGAAGGCCGGGTCACTTTCATTTCCCGCGTGAATTTTATTGGTTTTACGCGGTGCGAGGCCCGATCAATTCAGCTTGAAGATGATCGGCGGTACGGTCACCACCACGCCCGGTTCGTAGTAACGCGCTCGCGGCGGAGAGTGATAATGGTGATGTTCGACCACGCGCACGGATTTGTGATGCTTGTGGTGCTTCTTCACATGTTTGGGCTTGCCGCGGTTGTAGTGGTGCTTGCCGCCGCGGTGGTCGTGATAGTGGTATTCCACTTTGGGTGAGCCGTAGCGGCGATGGTCGTGATCTGCCAGTGCGGGCAAAGACGTGGCAATCAGCGTTCCGCCCAGCAGGAGCGGGGCAATCAGGGTGCTTAGTTGAAAGGCCATTCGAAAGCCTCCTATACGAAGCGCATGGCCCAATGCCGTGCGGCGACGACGGCAAGAGTAGGCTCGGCAAAGTGTCCGCGCTGTAAAGCCTGATTGCTTAATGTTTCAGGCCCGTGCTCGTTGAAGAGTCACGGGCCTGAATGCAGGGTGTGCGGCGAGTTATGTGCAGGAAGATTGCGTGCCGCGCCTGACCTGGTTACTTGCGAGCTTCTTTCTGGATCTTTTCACCGCCGCGTTCGAGATCCTTGCCGGCCCCCTCGATGGTGTTGCAGCCACCGACAACGAATGCAGCAGCCAGCATGGCCAGCACGAGCTTCCAGGTTTTGTTCTTCATGATCTCTCCTTTTGGGGCTATGCAGCCCGATCGATTGGAATGCCTGGGGAAGAATACGCGGCCACCCGAGACAACCGGTAGCCACCGCCGACAAGCACTTTCCCCAGCTGTGTCGGATGGTTTGACTATAGTGAGTGGCGCGTTGCCACGCTAGACCCCTGTCGCACCCGCGACACGGTGGCGGCCAGTAAACCTGCGACTGATACGAGGTTCTGGAAGGTCGTCAAAATGTTCGAGGTTGTAAGTTCGCGGCCGATGGCGCGCTAGCCCGGCGTGCGCAATCCGCTGGCGTTTCACTGCGCAGCAGCGGACTGGTTCTGAAGCGGCACTGAACGGCCTTGCTCGTCAATCGCAACGAAAACGAGGCTGGCAGAGGTGCAGTGACGTCGTTCCCCGGTTTCCGGTTTTTCCGCATGCATTTGTGCCTCGACAGTGAGGGAACTGCGGCCGGTTTTGACGACGCGCGCATCGACCTCCACGACTTCGCCTGCGTGGGCTGGGGCGAGAAAATCAAGTCGTTCGCTGGCGGCCATGACGATACCGCAACGTGCATGCCGTGTTGCCGCAGCAAAGCCGGCTTTCGCCAGCCAATCCATCGCCGGGCCGCCGTGGAGGATGCCGCGATGCGTGGTGTGGCCTGGAAAGACCACCTCGGCAACGCGCACGCAGCCGTCTTGCTGCGGCTTCACCGGTGGCGCGGGGTTCGGGGCGATTTTGCTGACCATCACGGCTTGGCCTGACAGGCACAAAACGCGTCCCCCGCTCAACAGATCTTCAGCGAATAGCTGGGCATCCACCGTCACCGAACGCTCGCCGACGCGTGTAACGTGCCCGACGCATTCCGTCAGACTGCCTGCTGGCACCGGAGCGTGAAATTGCAACTCCCGCAGCGATGCCGTCACCAAGGGGCCGCGCAAAGCCTTGCTGCCCAGGATGAAGGCGAACTTGTCGAGCATCGACAGGGCCGCACCGCCAAACAGCGTGCCGTGATGATTGCACTGGTCCGGCAGCACGAGATCGGTCAGCGACAGGGTCAAAGGAGAAGGCATGAACGGCTCCGGTTAAAAGCGGAGTCGTAAACGGAACGCGCGTCGCCCGTAAACGTGACAACGCAGCCTTCTCGCCAGGGGCACCCCGCCCGAACGTTATTGAAGAGTGTTCCGGGCAGGTCTCCTGACTCTCGGGTCTTGATCGTCCGCCGCCTTCCCGGAATACACCAGTGGCTGCGTGGCGCACGATTCGCCGAATACAGTTGCGGGGGCAGTTCCGGCTTGCAGGCGCCTGGCCTGTTCCCGGATTCCCTTTTCATGCCCGGCGTGAGCGGCGGGCAACCTCGGAATGAGTGAATGATATCCGGTCCTGCCGCGCGAGTGCTTGCCCGATGCTTGTCGCTGGAGGGTATTCCAGCGCGATGTTGCAGCCGGAAGTTCCTAACTTTGTCTGCGTTGGTGACAAGGCCCTCGGTCGTGGAGGGAAAAGGAGCGACGCGTGGCGTGGCGGCATTTGGCATGCAGGTGGGGTCGTGTGGACGAGGAAAAGCCCGGAATTATTGGGCTTTCGGCGAAGTCTGCGTTGCGGGTACGCCTGCTGCTGCGGAGCGCATCAGGGGCGTTTTACGTGTCAGCCGAAGTTCGGGCGAAGACACATTTGCATACCCGTCCGGCGAGTCGACTTGCACATGTAATAGCGTCCTTGTGTCATCGTGAATCCGTAGCAAGTCAGTGCCGATTGCCATCGATAACGCCTGCACCCACGGAGTCGCTATCCATGTCTCTCGGAAAATTCCGCGGCTCGGATGCCGCCAAGAAATTCACTCTGGAGACCCAAAATGTCCATAGGCACTCTTCTTCTGATCATCCTCATCCTCATGCTGCTCGGCGCCCTGCCGGCATGGCCGCATAGCCGTGGTTGGGGCTATGGCCCGAGTGGTGGCCTCGGCTTGGTCGTGGTGGTCATCCTGATCCTGCTGTTGCTCGGGAAGATATAAGCGATGCTTTGAGCGGGCTGCATGCCGAATTCATCGGCATGCAGCCCGGAAGCACAAAGGGCGCAGCGGAAAACGCTGCGCCCTTTGTCGTTCATGGCGGAAGAGACCGCCGCTTCTAGCCAAGCAGAATGACGTGCACCCGCCGCGGTCCGTGCGCACCGAGCTGAATGGTCTGCTCGACGTCGGCCGTGCGTGAAGGCCCGGAGACGATGTTGGTGGCACGCGGCATACCGCGCTGGCGCAGCAGCGTCCAGGTGTCTTCGAAGTAATCCACGATCTGACTTCGTTCCAGCACCACGATGTGGTCGTCTGGCACGAAGTTGTGAGTGATCGGGTTGTCCGGTCCGGAAGCGAAGATCAGGCTGCCCGTTTCGGCGACGGCGCTGAAGCAGGTGGTCACCGAGAGGGCTTCTTCGATGCCGGCGGCGCCGTGATGGACCTGCCAGTCAGCTGGCCATCGGAGGTCGCGCAAGGCGCCACCGACAGCGGCTTTTTTGCCCAGCTCGTGCTCCGCTCGGTAGGCCTCGACGGCTGCCGTTACGTCGTTGCGGCCGGCGACGCGCACCACGGTGCCGGCACGGCTTTCGAACTTTCGTACGAAGCGCTCGACGGGGTCTTCGTCTTGCGCGGGGCGGGTGTGGGTCGGGACGCGAGCGTCGAGCGTGGCGCGCTGCATGGCGTCCAGCGGGCCCCGGCCGAGTGCACTGTGGATCGAGCCCAGGATGGCTTCACGAGCGGTCATTTTTGCCCCCTGCGGGCTTTCCATTGATCAATGAAGGTCTTGCCCGGCGGTGCAGGCAGATCGCGTGAATCCGTCCAGCCGCCGGCCATGGGCAGGCTCTGGATGCGGTCGTGCTTGCCGGTGAGGGCCAGCAGACGCGCTGCGATGCGTTCGCCGAAGTGATAAAGCTTGGGGCGCGTTGCGGCAAAGCGCCACAGCTTCAGCGCGTTGCGCTGCATTGGCGGCGAAATCTGGCGCTGATGTTGCTGGTGGCGCAGCTCGCGCAACAGGTCGGGTAGCGGGATCTTGACCGGGCACACCGAGCCGCAGCGACCGTTGAGGGTGCAGGCGTTGGGCAGGTCGTAGGAATTGTCGAGGCCCTTGATGAGCGGGGTGAGCACCGAGCCCATCGGGCCGGGATACACCCAGCCGTAGGCATGACCACCGACCGAGCCATACACCGGGCAGTGGTTCATGCACGCGCCGCAGCGGATGCAGCGCAGCATCTCGCGGAACTTGCCGGCCAGCATCTTGGAGCGACCGTTGTCGACCAGCACCACGTGGTATTCCTCGGGGCCGTCGATGTCTTCCGGGCGGCGCGGGCCGGTAGACAGCGTGGTGTAGCTCTCGGTCTCCTGGCCGGTGGCGCTGCGCGCCAGCAGGCGCAGCAGCAGCGTCGCGTCGTCGAGCGTGGGCACGACCTTCTCGATGCCGGTGGTGACGATGTGCACCTTGCCGAGCGTTTGCGTGAGGTCGCCGTTGCCTTCGTTGGTAACGATCAGCGACGAGCCCGTTTCGGCAATGATGAAGTTGCCGCCGGTGATGCCGATGTCGGCCTGGAAGAACTTGCTGCGCAGGATGTCGCGCGCCTCGTTGACGAGGTCGGGCACGGTGTCCTTGGGCGGCAGGTTGTGCGAGGCCGCGAAGAGCTCGGTGATCTGCTTCTTGGTCTTGTGCACGGCCGGAGCAATGATGTGCGAGGGTGGCTCGCCGGCGAGCTGGATGATGTATTCGCCCAGATCGGTTTCGACCACCTCCATGCCGTTGTCGATCAGCGCCTCGTTGAGGCCGATCTCTTCCGACACCATCGACTTGCCCTTGCACACCGTCTTGGCTTCACGGCGCTTGCAGATGTCGAGGATGATGCGTCGTGCCTCGGCGGCGTCACGTGCCCAGTGCACATGGCCGCCTGCAGCGGTGACCGCTGCCTCGTATTTCTCCAGGTAATGGTCGAGGTTTTCGAGAATGTGGTTCTTGAGGTTCTTGGCCTCTTCACGCAACTGCTCGAACTCGGGCAGTTCAGCCGCGCGTGCCGCACGGGTGCCGATGAAGCCATCACGCGCACGGTTCAGAGCCTGCTGCAGGTTGGCGTCGTGAATGGCAAAGACGGCGCGCTTGGGGAATTCGCGGGAGCGGATTTCCATCAGTCGATCTCCTTGCCGTCACCTGCGATGCCGCGGCCGCTGGCCATGCCGGCCAGCACCTCGGCGGTGTGGAAGACGCGCATCGGAGCGTTGATGCGGCGCAGGCGGCCGGCGATGTTCATCAGGCAGCCGAGGTCGCCGCCAAGCAGCACCTCGGCGCCGGTGTCGAGCGCGTTGCGGATCTTGTCGTCGACCATCTTGGTCGAGATCTCGGGGTATTTGACGCAAAACGTGCCGCCGAAGCCACAGCACACCTCGGTGTCGGCCATCTCGCGCAGCGCGAGGCCTTCGATCTTGGCGAGCAAGGCGCGTGGCTGGCCTTTGACGCCCAGACTGCGCAGGCCCGAACAGGAGTCGTGATACGTGGCGCTGTGCGCAAAGCGCACGCCTTCGGGCAGCGTGGCGCCGAGCACGTCATGCAGGAAGGACATCAGTTCAAAACTCTTCGCAGCCAGCGCTTCGGCGCGCGGTTTCCACTCGGCGTCTTCGGCGAACAGAGCAGGGTAGTCGTGGCGGATGGTGGCCATGCACGAACCGGACGGGCCGACCACGTAATCGAAGCCTTCGAAGGTGGTGATGACCTGCTTTGCCAGAGCGCGGGCGGCATCGAAATCACCGCTGTTGTAGCCGGGTTGGCCGCAACAGGTCTGGGCCTCAGGCACGTCGACGACGCAGCCAGCCTCTTCGAGCAGCTTTACCGAGGCAAAGCCGACGTTGGGGCGGAAGACATTCATCAGACAGGTAGCAAACAGCCCGACGCGCGGACGCGGGGCAGGGGTGGCGGACATGAAGGGTCTCCGGGAAGGCGGTTGCGTTGGCGGTCAGTGTAGCAAGGCCGGGTGCTCGGCGAATCCGTGATTTTCCGCACCGCAACGCCCGCATGGATGCACCGAAATGGTGCTCGAGAATAGGGGGATGCACTTAATCGGGACGGCAATCGGCGTGGGGTGCAGGTTCCGGGGCCATGCGCGTAGGCATGCACCTTGCTGAACCCAGGTTGAAGGCCGCAGGCAGGGTTGCCCCGGCGAAGGCGGACAACGGCGTCCGCAGGGAGAAAGACCATGAAAAAACGTCAAACGGAACGTTCAGCGGCCGATCTGGCCTACCTCACCCGCTTCATGAGTGGTCTGCATGAAGATCAGCGCAAATTGCGCGAAATCCAATCGGTGTACGACAACCTCACGCTGCTCGGGCAACTGCTCTGCGCGGGCACCGATATCACTGGCATGCGCTCGGATTTCAACGATCTGGCGGCAGAATTGCTCGATCAACTCGCGCGTGAATTGCGCAAGAAGGCGGTGCGCAGTCTGGGCTCGGACGCGCGCGTGGCCATCGATATTCTGGTGCGCAATCTGTTCGAACGCACTGCCGACATCGGCTTTCTGGCCACCGACGAAGACGTGTGCGCGTTTGCCGAAGATGTCGAGCGGGATGCCCACGTGGCCCGCGACCGCGCGCGCATCGCAGCGCTGGTCGAGCGCTTCGACGAATACGTCAAGAAGTACTCGGTGTATCACAACATCATCCTGCTCGGCACCGATGGCAAGGTACTGGCGCAACTCGATCGCGGCAACGCCGTCACGGAGTCGTCGGACGCCCTGATCAAGCAGGCGCTGACAACCTCCGAGGCGTATGTCGAGGTCTTCCGCAAGTCCGACCTGGTGCCGGGTGAGGCCTCGCCGCTGATCTATGCCTACCGGGTCATGTCGGCGGATGGCTCGCATCCGGTCGGGGTGTTGTGCCTGTGCTTCCGCTTCCACGACGAGTGCGAGCGCATCTTCGAGGGTTTGCTGGCCGAAGACGACTGGACCGTCGTCACCCTGCTGGACGACGACGATCGCGTGATCTCCAGCAGCGACCCGTACCAGTTTCCGATCGGTGCCAGGCTTGAGCGTTGCGAAAGCGACGAAGCCAGCATCGTGCGCTTTGCCGGGCGCGAGTATCTTGCGACGACGCGTGCTTCGCAGGGTTACCAAGGCTACGAAGGGCCGGGCTGGGTGGGGCACGCGTTGGCGCCGCTCAATCACGCTTTCGAGATGGCGGTGGCACACGAACTCGAGGCGGTGCCCGAGCACCTGCGTCAGGGCGTGCTCGAGACCACCACGCTGTTCTCGCAAGCCTTGCGGGACATTCCGCTGCGAGCCACCAGCATTCAACATGAACTCAACCGTGCAGTGTGGAACGGCACGCTATGGCTGACGCGCGATGCGCACGCCTTGAATGGCTCGTTTGCCAAGGTGTTGCTGTGGGAAATCGGCAGCACCGGCGTGCGAACGCGCAATGTCTTCAGCGAATCGACCACCAACCTGTACGACACGGTGGTGTCGTCGGTACTGTACGACTGCTCGGCACAGGCTGCGCTGGCGATGGACATCATGGACCGCAACCTCTACGAGCGCGCCAACGATTGCCGTTGGTGGGCGCTGACCAGTGCCTTCCGTGAGTCGCTGGCAGAAGGGCGGGCGCACGAGCCGGCCGAGCGTGAGAAGCTCACCGGCATCCTGCGCACCATCAATGGCTTGTACACCGTGTACTCGAACCTGCTGGTGTTCGATGCCAAGGCGCGCATCGTTGCGGTGTCGAACCCGGCCTATGCCGACATGATCGGCGAAACGCTGCACGCGGACTGGGTGCGCGAGACGCTGTCGCTGCCCGACACTCAGAGCTACTGCGTGTCGGACTTTGCACCGTCGCCGCTGTATGCAGGCCAGTCCACCTACGTGTACACCTCTGCGATCCGCGCGCCGGATGCTGCGGCCGAGCCGGTCGGTGGTATTGCGATCGTCTTCGACTCGACTCCGCAGTTCGAGGCCATGCTGCGTGATGCGCTGCCGCGTACCGAAGAGGGGCGCATCGTGGATGGTGCGATTGCCGTGTTCGCAGAGCGTGACGGTCGCATCGTGGCCACCACGGATGAGACGCTGCCGATCGGCTCGCGGTTGAACATCGGCCGCGCCTTCTTCGACCTGCCGGCGGGGGAATCCTGCGCGAACGTCGTGGAGTACAACGGGCGCTACTACGCAGTGGGTTCGCGCATGTCGTCGGGTTACCGCGAATACAAGAGTGCCAACGACGCCTACCGTAACGAGGTGGTGGCCTTGGTGTTGGTGCCCTTGTCCGACAGCCTGGCTCAGGCGGGCAGCCGCGATGACCAGCGCAATGCCTCGGGTCAGTACATGACCCGGCCGGCGGGGGCGGAAGACGCGCTGGAGATTGCCACCTTCTACATCGGCGGCAGCTGGTACGGGGTGAAGGCCACGCATGTGGTGGAAGCGGCTGACCGCTGCACCATCACGCCGGTGCCAGGCATGCCGCCGTGGGTGCGTGGCTGCACCATGTATCAGGGGCAGCCCATCAGCGTGTTCGATCTCACGCCCCTGTTGCCGGGCAAAGCAGGGCTGAAGGGCAACGGGCAGCTCGTGGTGCTCGGCATGCCTGATCAGGATGTGCGCTTTGCAATCCTGGTGGATGAACTGGGAGATATCCCGGAAATTCCGGTGGGTCGGATCGACCCGGTGCCGCCGCTGCTGGGGCAGTCAGGCACGTCGTTGACGGAGAGTCTGGTGCGGCCCGACCCTGCGAATCCGGGCACGGATATTCTGGTAGTGCTGTCACTGGAGGCGATCATGCGCCGTTTGGCCGCCGCCGCTGCCAACCAGCGGGAGGATCAGGGCGGCAGCGGCGAAGTCGCCATTCTGCCGCCCTTGCCCAGAGCCGTGGCCTGATCAGACCTGGAAGCGCTGGACCACGCCGGTCATGCGGTCGGCGGTGGCATCCAGCGCGTCCGCGCTCTCGGCCGATTGCTCCATGGTGCTGTTGGTTTCTTCAGCTTGCTGGGCAATCTCCTCGATGCGGCGAGCCACTTCGGCCGACGCCATTGATTGCTCACGCAAGGCGGAATCCAGCTCCGACACGATGACTGCAACTTCCTGTGCGATGCCTTGCAGCTTGCCGATGATGTCGCTGGCACGCCCAGCCTCTTCGCTGCTGGCCTGCACCGCACTGACGCCACGTTCGATACCTGCCACCGCTTCGCGCGTCGAGCCTTGTACCTCTTCCACCATGCTGGCGATTTCCTGCGTCGACTGAGCCGTGCGCTCGGAAAGCTTGCGCACCTCGTCTGCCACCACGGCGAAGCCACGGCCTGCTTCGCCGGCGCGAGCGGCTTCGATGGCCGCATTCAAGGCGAGCAGGTTGGTCTGCTCGGCGATTTCACGAATCACCGCAACGATACGGGAAATCTTCTCGGATTGCGCTTCGAGGCTGGCGATCTGATGGGCCGCCTGTCCGACGACGCTATCGACCTGCTTCATGTTGTCGACCAGACGCCCCATGGTTTCACGACCGTTGCGTGCCTGACGGTCCGAGTCGGTGGCGAGGCCGCTGGCGTCGCCGGTGCGTTCGGCCACGTGCGAAATGGATACCGTGAGCTCTTCGACGTTGGCAGCGATGGCGGCCGCAGCGCTGCTTTGTGCGGCGGTGCTGGCCTGTACTTCGGAGGCGCTGCGTTTGAGTTCCTTGGCCGATGTGGCGACCTGATGTGCGCTGTCGCGTGTCAGCGAGATGGTCTGGCGCAGCGATTTCTGCATGGTGCCGACTGCATGGATCAGCGCGCCGATCTCGTCGCGGCTGCTGCTCGGCAGCGGTGCTTGCAGGTTCCCGTTGGCAATCTGCTCAACCGCCAAGACCGTGTCGCGCAGCCGGCCGCCAATTCGTGCAGCGATGAGCAGCGTGAGCACGATGGTCAGCAAAATGGCAACCACGGTGGCGGTGATGCCCCAGTTGAAGGCAAGGGCGACTTCCTCTTCGGCCCTCAAGGCTGCGGCCTCTGCTTCATCCTTGTTCTGCTTGACGAGGGCGTCGATGGCGTCGCGCACGGCGTTGGCTTCCTGCACCCAAACCGTGCGGCGCAGTTGCTGGGCGCCTTCCATGTCGCCAGTGCGTACCAGTTGCCGAGCTTGGCCGACGGCCTGGTGGTACCGCTCTGCGGCGGCCACCGCGACCTCAAGCATGCTCTGCTCCTCGGGCGAATTGGCTAAGGCGCGGTAGTTGCTGAAGGCCTGGTTGAGGGTGCCGTACAGATTGTCGAGATCATTCTCGATGCGGGTTGCGGCGGCAGCGTCATCGGGCAAGAGGAATTCGAGGCTACGCACACGATAGCGCAGACGCAATTGGCTCAGGCCTGCGGCAGCCTCGACGCCCGGCAGGGCCTCGTCGGCAATGGCTCGAGTTTCGAAGCCGATCTGCCGCACCTCGAACAGCGTGAAGACGATGGCGAGCAGCAAAACGCCACTGGTCAGGCTCGCAAATAGGAACAGCTTGGCACGCATGCCGAGATTGTCGAAAGTATTCATGGTCCTGCTCTCATTGATGCGGCGAGTCTGCCGTTTGTGATTTAACGGCGGGCAGACCGCTGGCTTTAGGGTTATTTTCTGCGGATGCCTACGCGTCGCCCGGCATGTTCGTCCGGCGGAAGGGCGGATTGCGCGGTGCGCAGCCTTTCCACGCGGGTGAGGATGTCGTCGGGAAAAGGCGTTGATCGGCGCGCCTGCATGTCGATGTGCATGCTGATCGATTCGTTGGTGGCCGCCAGCCAGCCTTCAGTCGCGTGATACATGCGATGCAGCATGTGGAGACGCTTGTGGTCGGCGTCTATGAGCCGGGTGCGTACCAGATAGGGTGCGCGCGGCAGCAACTCACGCTGATAGGTGAGATGCATTTCGAGTGCGAAGGTGGAGCATTGCGTACGGCGGATGTACTCCGCGTTCTTGCCGAGCAACGCGTGGAAGCAGTCGGTCGCGCGATCGAAGATCAGCAGGTAGTAGGCCACGTTCATGTGGCCGTTGTGGTCCAGCCACTCGTCCAGCACTTCGCCGTCGGCGGTCAGCAGGGGTTCGGCCGGAAAGTGGTCGAGTGGTTCGGTTGGGCTTGCCGCGTGCGTCACGGGTGATCCTGCAATGAATCTGCTTTGCGATTGTGGGTCACGCCGGTAACACCGGCCGTCAGAATGAAGCGCATGGCCTCGTCCATCGGGATGTCCAGTTCGCGCACGTTGCCACGCGGTACCAGTGCGGTGTAGCCACCGATCATGTAGCTCATCGGCAAGTAAACCAGCACTCGCTCGTCCTCGCCGTAGCCGAAACCTTGCGGCAGGCGGTCATGATCGGCTTGGGTCACCAGCCCGATCACTTCCAGACCATTCTCGGGCAAGCGCACGGCCACCACCTGACTGAAATCCTTCTTGCGCATCGGCGAGAAGTACTCGAAAAAGTCGCGAATGGTCGGATACACACTGCGGATCACCGGCAGTTTGAGTACCAATGACTCGCTGTATTCGAAGAGCCGCCGCACTACATAGGTCTGCATCAGCATGCCGACGACGAAGCACAGCGCCAGCCCGATGATCACGCCCAAGCCAGGGCGGTAGATACCTTCCGGCAGCAACTGCATGAGCTGGGCGCCCAGCAGATGCTCGGCTGAGCTGCCCAGCCAGTAGAGCACGTAGATCGTCAGCGTGATCGGCAGGAGGGTGATCAAGCCGGTCAGGATGTTGCGGGTGATGACGCCCATGGCTGTCCTTGTCGTGGGTGAGCAGCTGTTCGAACGCTGATTGTTTAACACATTCAGGACTTTGGCCGCACCGGAGATGCAAAAAAAAGCCCCGGAGCACTGCTCCGGGGCTGAGTCCGTGGCGGGGCCAAGCCCGCCAGACGGTTAGCGGTACATCAGAGGAACTTTGCGAGCTGCGAGTACAGCGCCAGGCCGGTAGCCAGCGTGAACAGAACCAGCGTGATCACGGTGGCAGCGCGGACCAGGCTGCTCGGGTAGTACACCTTGTCGGTCTTCTGAATGACGTCCAGGCAGAACTTGTAGACGTAGTAGAAGATCACCGGCGAGAACAGCAAGGTCATGGCCGAAGCGATCAGCACCAGCATGACCGGGCGCTCGAAGCCGTAGATGATGACCGAAGAGCCGATCAGCGAGTACATCATGGTCAGGCGCCAGATGTTGTACTCCGAGGCCATCGACTTCTTGGCCTCCGGGCTCGGATCTTCAATGCCGGAAAGGTTGGCAGTCTTCTGGAACAGGTTGCGGCAGCAAGCACCGACGACACGCGGCCAGCCATCGAAGTAGTTGATGGCGGTCGAGTAGCACGCAGCGAACGCACCGATGATGAACACGTACATCATGCCGGGGCCGACAGACTCGGTGAACATGCGTGCCAGGGTGCCCATGACGGCGGCGCCCTTGACTTCGGTCGGGTACAGGTACATGGCGGCCAGCATCATGAAGATGGAGGCGATACCGAACGACACCCAGTGACCCAGTGCGAAGTCGATGTTGCCGATCTTGAACCAGCGGCGGCAGTATTCCTGCACGTGCGGGCTCAGACGGTCCATGTGAACCGTCAGGTCTTCTTTGCGCGGGTTGAAGGAGTCGAACTTGCCTGCAACGCCATTGGCTTCCAGCGTCTTGCGCAGCAGCGGCATGCCGGCTTTCTTGGCCTTGCCCCACTCGGACGACTGCAGTGCCACGTCCATGCCGGTCGGCAGCAGGCCGAGGAATGCGGCGAGGAACAGCAGCGAGCCCGGCGGCATGTAGCCGAATTCCGGATGCGGTGCGACGAAGAACTTGTACACGTCAATGCTCGGCGGGTTCCAGAAGAACACGATGAGCGTGGTGGCCACGAGTGCAATCACGAGGATCTTGGTCGCGCCTTCCAAAGCCTTGTACTGGCCAGACAGCACCAGAGCGCAGCTCGTGATGCCGACGAAGATGCCGTATTGCCACAGGGCGAAGCCCCAGCCGAGATGCTCGGTGAACAGGAAGTACATCACCGCCGCAGCCGCGACGACGCGCGAAGCCTGGCCGATTGCGCACTGCGCAATGGTGATCACCAGCACGTACCAGATGGCCCATTTGCCCTTGGTGGTGCACATGGCGTCCATCACCGACTTGCCGGTGGCGTTCGTGAAGCGGAACGACATCTGGAAGCCGTAATACTTGATGACGAAGGCCAGCAGAACGGACCACATCAGCGCATAGCTGAAGGTGGCGCCGGCAACCGGAGCCGTGACGAGGTGACTGGTACCGATACCGGTCATCATCAGCAGCATGCCGGGGCCGAAGTGCTTGAACATGCTCAGCGGGGCCATGTCCGGCAGTTCGATTTTCTCGATTTCCGGGATGTTGACGATCTTGCCGCCGACGTTGCCCGAAGCGGCGCTGCCGCCTTGGGCGCCGGCGTCGATCGCGCCGGTATGATTGTTGGATGACATTGGATGACTCTCCTTGCGTCAATGCCTGACCGGTCGCCCGGCCGGGCACAGAATCTGGCGTCCCTGAGGGTGCGCCGTTGATTAAGTTCTTCCGCGTGCTTCCCGCGTGACGTGACACGGGAAATCATTTTTATGTTTTTTCAGTAACCCTGGACTCTGACCCTTGAAACCCGACAACCCGCTCGAAGGCGGGTATGAAGCGTTTCAGCGGTCGAGGACAGTAGTTGCTCCGGGAGACCCGGTGCGCTGTCGCCTCCCGGCGATGCGCAGGTGGTGTTGCCACCCGCTTCTACTGCAGCCTGTGAAACCCGGAGGAGGTGTCACATTGCCCCGGCTGCAGAAGGTTCACCCCCACCGGGTGGGTGGTGCGAACCAACAATCGTTTTGAACTCGTGGCGGGCCTGGGCCGTGCAGATTTACGGCGAAGACGGCACCCGAGTCGGGCTCTGGTTTTGGCGACGTGATTCAGCCAATGGGTCGCATTGAACCATAAAAGTTCCTTCTGTGTGCATGAAAGTCCTTGTTTTAAAAGGACAGATTATGAGTAGATAAATCTAGTTTATATTCTGAGCTAATGGCATTCCTTCACGAAGGCGACGCTTTACCCGCGATTCACGGCCTTTTTGGTTTAAGTTCAACGCCGTTTTGTCGTAACGCAGGTATCCGAGCAGTCCCGATGCTCCGGCCTGCTGTTTGGCAGTAGGTAATCCATAAAAATGCAGGGGAGACACACATGAACGTCGTCAATAACGCGCCGGTGCGCGTCAAGTTATTGGTGCCACTCGGCTTGATCACGGTGATGCTGATCGCGATCAGCATCATTGGTGTTACGCGCCTGGCCATGTTGAGCGACCAGGTGGATGATCTTTCTCAACGCTACATCCAGGCGCAGGGCAATCTGCTCAATGCCGACCGCGATTTGCAGCAGGCGCTCGTGGCGGAGCGCAGCGTGCTGTCGGTCGAGGGCGGCTCGGATTTCTTCAACACCTTCGAAAGCGATCACCGCCTCAACCTTGATCAGACATACGACGGTGTGAAGGCGTATGTCCAGTTGATGGACGATGATCAGGCACGAGCCGCACATGCCGAGTTTCTGAAGCTGGCGAAAGTGTGGGAAGAGACGTCTCTCAATGTCATCGAAACCATGCGCAACGGCACCCAGTCCGATGCCCTGGCGGCAATGGCGATGTCTGTTTACAAAGGTGAGCCCGAGTTCAATGCCATGCGCAGTGTGCTCGACGGTGAGCAGGGGCGCCTTGAGGCGCGCCTGAGTGAATACCGGGTTGACGCCGATCAGGCGTATGCAAGCGCACGCATGACGCTGATCGGCGTGTCGCTCGCAGGCATTGCCTTGTGTATCGTTTTCGGCGCTTTCCTGCCGGGTACCATCGCAACGCCGCTGCGCGAAGTCAGCCGCACGCTGGCGGAGCTGGCCAGCGGCAATGGCGACCTCACCAAGCGCCTGCCCAATGGGCGCAGTGATGAAATCGGCGAGCTGGCTCGCCACTTCAACAATTTCATGGACAACCTGCAGAAGCTGATTCGGCAAGTGTCGGAGTGCTCTGACCAGGTTTCTTCCGCTTCGACGCAGTTGTCGGCGACGGCTTCGGGCGTGGCCACGGGCTCGCAGGCGCAAAGCGAGGCGGCTTCCTCAACTGCCGCTGCGGTCGAGCAGATCACGGTGTCGATTTCGTCGGTGGCGCAAGGCGCGGAAGAAGTGCTCAAGCTGTCGCGCGAGAGCATGCAGCTCACCTCGAACAGCAACCAGAGCCTTAACGAGTTGTTGAATGAAGTGGCACGGGTCGAGAACGCGGTGAAGGACATCGCCAGTTCGGTGGATGAATTCGTGCGCAGCAGCCAGGCCATCACCAACATGACCAAGCAGGTCAAGGACATGGCCGACCAAACCAACCTGCTGGCGCTGAACGCCGCCATCGAGGCCGCGCGGGCCGGCGAGCATGGCCGCGGCTTCGCCGTGGTGGCCGACGAAGTGCGCAAGCTGGCGGAGAAATCGGGCGCAGCGGCCAACGAGATCGATGTGGTGACGCGCACGCTCGGCGAGCAGTCGGAAGGCGTCGAGAGAAGCATTGATCAAGGCCTGAAGTCGTTGGCATCCAGTCAGGAGCGCGTCGGAAAAGTGGTTTCGTTGCTGGCCGAAGCCACGCACGCGGTCGAGCGGGCATCGGAGGGCGTGGGTGAAATCACCTCATCGGTGAAAGAGCAGACGGCCGCGAGCAACGATATCGCGCGTAACGTCGAGAGCATTGCGCAAATGGCTGAGCACAACAGCGAAGCGGTGCGCGAGACTTCGGATGCGGCGCATCACCTCGAGAACCTCGCGGCGACGTTGCGCACGCTGGTGGGGCGCTTCCGCGTGTGATCCGGGCGGGTCTCCTTTGCTGCGTCGAGCCCGGCCCGGCTCTGATAGCATGGCGCGCTTGAGCGCGATTCCGCCGCGCAGATGAGACTCAGCCCGTCATGCAAGAAATCCTCGCCTCCGAGCCGCATCGCATCGTCCACATCGGCGACGTTGAGATCGTGGTGCTCGGCACCGCGCACGTCTCCCCCGCCAGCGTACGTGCCGTCCAGGAGCTGATCGGCAGTGGTGCGTTCGATGTCGTCGCGGTGGAGCTGTGCGAGAGCCGACAGCGCGCGATGTTCGATCCCGACGCCATGGGGCGCCTTGATCTGTTCAGCGTCATCAAGAATCGCCAGGTTTCCATGGTGGCCGCCAGTCTTGCGCTGGGCGCCTACCAGATGCGGATTGCCGAGCAGTACGGCATCGAGCCCGGTGCTGAGCTCCGCGCGGCCATCGATGGCGCGCTGGATCAGGGTCTGCCGCTGGCATTGATCGACCGCGACATCGGCCTCACGCTGCGCCGTACGTATGCCTCGATTCCGTGGTGGCGTCGTACCGAGCTGATCGGCGGCTTGCTGGCGAGCGTGCTGTCACGCGACAAGGTCGAGGAGTCGGAGATCGAGCGCCTGAAAGAGGGCGACATGCTCGAATCGACCTTCAGCGAATTCGCCGAGCAATCCGAGGCGCTGTATCGGCCGGTGATCGCCGAGCGTGATCGCTACATGGCCGCTCACTTGCGCCGTCTGGCGGCCGAGCGTGAAGGCGGGCGTGTGTTGGCGGTGGTGGGGGCGGGGCACTTGGCCGGCATCGAACGCCATCTCGCGGAGACCGAGCCGACGCCCGAGGCCATCATCGGCGAACTCGAGCAGGCGCCGCCGCGCGCACGCTGGCCGAAGGTCGTGCCGTGGGTGATCGTGGCGGTGATTCTGATCGGCTTCATCGTCGGCTTCACGCGCAACACCGAAATCGGCATGCAGATGGTGGTCGACTGGGTGCTCATCAATGGTGGGCTCGCGGCTTTGGGCGGCATCATCGCGCTCGGCCATCCGCTGACCATTCTCGCTGCTGCCGTGGGCGCCCCGCTGACCTCGCTCAACCCCACCATCGGCATCGGTTTCGTCACGGCCGCCACCGAAATCTGGCTGCGCAAACCGCAAGTGGGGGACTTCGCCACCTTGCGGCGTGATGTCATGCACTGGAAAGGCTGGTGGCAAAACCGCGTGTCGCGTGTGCTGCTGGTGTTTCTGTTCACCACGCTGGGGTCGGCCATCGGTACCTATGTGGCCGGGGCACGCATCTTCGGTCGCCTGCTCGGTGGCGGTTGAACGCCGCCGAGGCGGTCATGCCGGGCTCACACCCGCACGCGTGAAAGGTTTTCGGTCAGCTCGGTCACTACTTTGGCCAAGGTGCCCGACGACTGCGCGATGTGCGCCAGCGAGCCGGCGCTTTCTTCCGATTTCTGGGCGATCTGCTCCACATTGCGCGAGATTTCATTGGCTGCGCCGGATTGTTCCTGCGTAGCCAGCGCGATGCCGTCGATCAGTGTCAGGCTCTGCTCCGCTGACCCTTTGATGGCGGTCAGCGCTTCGGCCATGGCCATGACCTCTTGCACGCTGATTTCCACCTGTTCTTCGCCTTTGGTGACGGCCGCCACCGCGCTGGCGGTTTCGCCGCGCAGGGTGTCGATGATGGCGGTGATTTCCGTCGTGGACTGGCTGGTACGCTCGGCGAGCTTGCGCACTTCATCGGCCACCACCGCGAAGCCCCGCCCCGATTCGCCTGCACGGGCGGCCTCGATGGCGGCGTTCAGCGCGAGCAGGTTGGTCTGACCGGCAATGTCGGAAATCACCGAAACGATCTTGCCGATCTCGGCCGATGAATGTGCAAG
The DNA here is from genome assembly GCF_059703745.1 of Pseudazoarcus sp. NS20. Lineage (NCBI taxonomy): Bacteria > Pseudomonadati > Pseudomonadota > Betaproteobacteria > Rhodocyclales > Zoogloeaceae > Pseudazoarcus > Pseudazoarcus sp. NS20. Next base: position 151,107 of record NZ_BAAKIY010000001.1, on the reverse strand, counting down.
CTGTTCCATGGTGTGCGTGGTCTCGCGCACGTTGGTCGCCAACGAGCGAATCTGCGCTGCGGCTTCTTCCGCCTTGCTGATGCCTGCGTCGGCGTCGCGCGAACTCTGGCGGGCGGCTTCGGCTGCTTCCTTGACGTTGGTCGCCACCTCGTTGATGGCCACTGTAACCTCCTCGACCGCTGCGGCAGTCGAAGAGGCCGCCTCGCTTGCCGAATTGGCACCCAGCGAAAGCCGTTCGCTGGCCTGAGCGACGGTTTCGGACTGTTCCTGCGTGTCGCGCGCGGCGCTTTGCACGTTGATCAGGACGGCCTGAAGGTTGGCCATCATCGCGTTATAGGCGTCGGCCATCTGCCCGATCTCGTCACGGCGGGCGCTGCGAATGACCCGGCGAAGATCGCCATCGCGCTGTGTGTGCTCCATGGTTTCCTTCAGCGCGTTCAGATCCCGCAGTATGGTCGGCACCGTTCGCAGGGCCACCCAAGCGAGCACAGTCACCGCAAGCCCGAACTGAATCGATAGATTCCACATCTCGACTTGCGATGCTTCGTGAGTCGCACCCCCCGCGCCGTCCAGCGCTTCAACGAATAGCGCCAACAGTAAAACCGCGACCAAGCCCAGCATGAACTGCAGGCGCGTGCCCAGCGAAATGCCGCCCAGGCGACCGAGCAAGCCGCTGCGCACGATGCGGCCGCGCTCGACGGTATGCCCCTTGCCTTTGCGCATGCGTTTGTAGCCTGCATCCACTGCCGTGATGACCTCGCGCGGCGCTTGCCGGCGTACCGATTCGTAGGCCACCACCTGTCCGTTCTCCCGCACGGGCGACGTGAATGCATGCACCCAGTAGTAGCCACCATCCTTGCGGCGGTTCTTGACGTAGCCGCTCCACGGGTTGCCGTTCTTGAGGTTGCCCCACAAGTCGGCGAATGCCTCGGGCGGCATGTCGGGATGGCGGACTAGGTTGTGTGGCTGGCCGATGAGCTCTTCGCGGCTGAAGCCCGAGAGTTCCACGAACAGGTCGTTGGCGGCGACGATGCGGCCCGAGGTGTCCGTTCGGCTGTATATGAAGCGTCCATCGGGTACCGGCGTTTCGACGGTGGTGCACGGCTGGTTGATGCGCATGATGGTCTCCTGGGCGGCCCGCTTTTGTGGGGAGCGTTTTTCGATGCTTCTGGAATCATTCTGGTACGGATAACGACTTTGTCAGTAGGTACTTGAGACTATTTGCATAGTTTTTGGTGAGTCAGCGAAATGCGCCTGCTCCGTAAATGCCGATCTTGCGGCTTTGCGCCAAGCTGGACGCGTATTGCGCGTCGGCGGAGAATCGCGCCAGTCGTTGCCCGCATCCGGTGGGCGACCCGCCTACGCGCCGTCACTGCCAAGACGCCCCATGAGAATCCTGCTCGTTCTGTGCCTGCTTTCGCCCTCACTGCTGTTCGCTCAAGGCTGGACGGCCCGCCCCCTTTCCGAAGTGGCGATTTACCCTGAATTCCGTGCGCCGGCGGAAGTCATGGCGACTGACGAAGCGCGTATATCCGCCGAAGTCTCGGCGCGTATCAAGGCGCTGCCGGTGCGCGTGGGTGAGCGCGTGGCGCGTGGCGCAGAGTTGGCGCGGCTGGATGACGCGAGCTATCGGGTGGAGGTGGAGCGAACGCGTGCGCAGGTCGATCTGATCGGCAACCGCGTGAAGCTTGCCGAGGCACAGTTGGAGCAATCCGAAACCTTGGCCGAGCGTGGTTTCATCAGTGCGGACGGCCTGCGCATACGTCAGACCGAAGTGGCCGTGCTGAAAAGCGAATTGGCCGCCGCGCGCCAGAGCCTTGAAGCTGCGCGTCTGCAACTGGCACGCACCGTCATCCGCGCGCCGTTCGACGGCACCGTGCGTGATCGTCCGGCCAGTGTGGGTGATCTGGCGGCGCCGGGCACGGTGCTGTTGGTGTTCGCCGCCAGCGATGGCATCGAGCTGCGGGCCCGCGTGCCGGCTGCGCAGATCGAAGGTTTGCGCGCTGCACGCGCGTGGCGGCTGGTGGCGGGCGATGTCGAAGCCGAGCTTGAGCTGGTGCGCGTCTCCCCTTTGGTTTCGGCTGCTGGCCAAGCGCGTGAGGTGATCTTCTCTGCGCAGGCTGAACTGCCGCCGGGTCTGGCGGGCGAGCTGCGCTGGACCAGCCCGGTGCCGCACCTGCCGCCGGCATGGGTGCAGCAACGCAGCGGAAAACTCGGGGTGTGGCTGGTGCGCGAGGGGCGCCCGGTGTTCGAAGCGCTGCCGCAGGCACAGTTGGGCCGTCCGGTGGCGGTGGACTTGCCGACGGATGTTCAACTGGTCGATGAGGGCCGCTTCAGTCTTGACCTGCCGCCGCGTGAGGCCGCCGGAGACAAACCGTGAGGGGCGTGTTCGAGCGCTTGATCACCAATCATCCGCTCGCCAACATCACGTTTGCATTGGTTGTTCTGGGTGGGCTGTTCAGCTATCTGACCATGCCGCGCGCGCAAGACCCGGAGATCAACTTCAACTGGGTCAACATCACCACCGCCTTGCCGGGCGCCTCGGCCGAGGATGTCGAGCGAGAGCTCACCGGCCCGCTCGAAGACGCGCTGGCGCAGGTGAAGGACATCAAGTTCGTTTCGTCGTCGAGCCGCGAAGGCGTGTCGTCGATTCTGGTGCGCTTCGAGGACATCGGCGAGCGCCAGTTCGATCGCCGCATCAACGACCTGCGCCGCGAGATCCAGAACAAGGCATCGGACGAGCTGCCCTTCGACGCCACCGACCCGGCGGTGCTCGAGATCACCTCGTCCAACGGCTTTCCCACCGCAATGCTCGCCGTGTACGCGCCGGCTGGCGGCGAGACGCTGCGCCGCGCCGCCTTCGCCATGAAGAAAGACCTCGAGCAACTCGCCGGGGTCGATCAGGTGCTGGCGCTGGGGCTGGACGAGCCCGAGCTGCACGTCGACTTCGACCCCGAACGGGTGGCTGCCGCCGGCCTGTCGCCCATCCAGGTGGCCGATGGGGTGTCGGGCTGGTTCCGCAATACCCTGGGCGGGCGCATCCGCGTGCATGGCGGCGAGTGGCTGGTGCGCATGGAAGGCAAGACCACGGACCCGCAGGTGCTGGCCGATGCGGCCATCGTCACGCCCGAGGGGCGCGTGGCGCTGGGCGAGATCGGGCGCGTGGCGCGCGGTCACGACCGCACTGCGCAACTGGTGGCCTACAACGGTCATCCCGCCATCCTGCTGTCGATCACCAAGCAGGCCGGCTCCAACACGCTTGATCTGGTCGCGCGGCTGAAGGCCTACGCCGAAGAGCGCAATCCGCTGCTGTACGGTCAGGGCTTGCAGGTGGCGATGGTGGATGACCAGACCTACCAGACGCGCAGCGCCATCGGCATCATGGAATCCAACGCGCTGCTGGGCTTCTTCGCGGTGCTGGGCATGTGCTGGTTGTTTCTGGGCAGCCGCATTGCACTGCTGGTGGCCATCGGCATTCCGTTCTCGCTCGCCGGTGCCTTTCTGGTGGTCGATGGTGTTGGTTCCACGCTCAACCTCACCGTGCTGCTGGGCGTGGTCATCGTGCTCGGCATGGTGGTCGACGACGCCGTGGTGGTGGTCGAGGCCATCTATTACCGCTTGCAGCGCGGCGAGGCGACGCTGGATGCGGTGATGGGCGGCCTGATGGAAGTGGGGGCGCCGGTCCTGTCCTCAGTGCTGACCACCATGGCCGCCTTTTTGCCGCTGATGCTGCTACCGGGAATTCTCGGTGACTTCATGTTCGTCGTGCCGTTCGTGGTCACGGTGGCGTTGCTGATCAGCCTGTTCGAGGCGTTCTGGATTCTGCCGGCGCACATCCTGGCGGTGAGCCCCGATTTCAAACGCAAGCCGAGCCGCGCGCAGCGCATGCGCGAGCGCTTCACGCACGTCGTGCGCCTGAAATATTCGCGTCTGCTGGTGGGCGTGATGCGCCGCCCCAGGGCCGCGCTGGCGGTGGTGTTGCTGACGGTATTCGCTGCCGTGGGTGCGGTGGCCAGTGGTGTGGTGAAGATGCAGTTTTTCGCATTCGATTCGGTGCGACTGTTCTACATCCACGTCGACATGCAGCCCGGAGTGTCGCTCGAGCGCACGCTGGCGCAAGCCGAGCGCGCGGCCGAAGTGGTGCGCCGACGCCTCGGCCCGGACGAGTTGCGCGGGGTGGTGGCTTCGGCCGGCCTGAAGTTCACCGACACCGAGCCGTTGTACGGCGACCACTACGGCCAGATCATCGTTTCGCTGGAGCCGGCATACGGCGACATGGACGATGCCGCCGCCATCATCGAGCGCCTGCGTGACGAGGTGATGGCGCTGGGCGGCGAGGGCGAATGGGCGTTTCTCGAGCTCAAGGGCGGGCCGCCGACCTCCAAGCCCATCAGCGTGAAGATCAAGGGCGACGACTACGACGAACTGCGCTCGGCTGCCGATGCGCTGCTGGCCGAGGTGCGCAACATCCCCGGCACGCGGGATGTCATCGACGACGATGTGGCGGGCCGCAACGAATTGCGTTTGATCCCCAACCGCGAGAAGCTCGCTCGAGCCGGCGTGCCGGCCGGCGACGTGTCACGTCTGCTGCGTCTGTACGGCGAGGGTGAGGTGGTGGGCGTGACGCGCGACCAGGGCGAGAAGATGGAGGTCATCGTGCGCGCTCGGCCGGAAGTGCTGCTCGACGTCACCGAGATCCTGCAGCGCCCGGTGCCCTTGGGCGATGGCCGCAGCGTGCAGTTGGGGGAACTGGTGGATGCTCAACTGCAAGTGTCCAAGGGCTACATCCGTCATTACCAGTTCAAGCGCGCGATCACCGTCGAAGCCGAGATCGACCGCGAGCAGCTCGACACCCTGCAGGCCAACAACCGGCTCAAGGCGGCCTGGGCCGAATTGCAGCCGCGCTACCCGAATGTGGCGCTCGATTTCTCGGGCGAGCTCGATGACATCCAGGAGAGCCTGGATGCGATGGCGAAGCTGTTCCTGTTCGGCATCGGGCTGATCTACCTGATTCTCGCCACACAGTTCCGCAGCTACTGGCAGCCGCTGATGATCCTCGTGACGGTGCCGCTGGCCTTTACCGGGGTGGTGCTGGGCCTGCTGGTGTCGGGCAACCCGCTGTCGCTGTACACCCTGTACGGCGTGATCGCCCTGACGGGCATTTCGGTGAATGCCGCCATCGTGCTGATCGATGCCGCGAATGAACGGCGCACTTCGGGCATGAGCGTGCAGCATGCCGCCATCTATGCCGCGCGCCGCCGCGTGGTGCCGGTTCTGATCACCTCCATCACCACCATCGGCGGGCTCTTCTCGCTGGCGGTCGGGCTGGGCGGGAAATCGCTGGTATGGGGGCCGGTGGCGGCCAGCATCGTGTGGGGGCTGGGCTTCTCGACCATCCTCACGCTGTTCGCGATTCCGCTGATTTATCGTTTGGCGATGACGCGCCGGGGAGCCGTGGGGCATTGATCACCCACGCGTGAGCGCTCAGTCCGGGGAGCTGGCAAGAATCTGGCGAGCTTCGTCGAGTCCGGCCTCCAGTGCCGCTGTGCAGTCGGGGTCAAGCTTTCCGTCAGCGGCCATGAGGTTGATCTCGGCCATGGCCCGTTCGGCCGTCCAGGGCGTCCGATAGGGGCGGGCGGCTGTCAGCGCGTCGAAAATGTCCGCCACCGTGACGATGCGCGCCTCCAGCGGAATGCTCGCGCCTGTCAGCCCGCGCGGATAGCCCGAACCGTCTAGCAGTTCGTGGTGGCAATACACGATGTTGCGCAGCATGGCGGCGTCCGGAAACCGGGTGGAGCCTTGGTGTTGGAGAATGCGGTCGATGATCTCGACCCCTTTGCCCACGTGCGTGTTCATGATGGCTCGCTCTTCCGGCTCGAACGGGCCTGGTTTGAGCAGGATGTGATCGGGAATGCCGATCTTGCCGATATCGTGGAGCGGGGCGTATAGCGCGAGTTGTTCAATGTATTGATCGCTCAGCGCGTATTTCGCTGCCATGTTTCGGGCCACAAGCTTTGCATAGTGGCCGATGCGCTCGAGGTGCAAGCCGGTCTCGAAGTCGCGCATTTCGGTGAGTTGCCGCACGAGGTGGGCCGATTCAAGAATCGTGCGCACAGCGGCCAACTCGGCCGAGATCATCACGCCGATCCGTGCAGTGCAATGCACCAGGTCGCGTTGCAGGGCTGGCGTGAATGCGGCATTGCGCAGCGAGTCGAAGAACACGAAGCCAAGCAGCTCGCGCTCGTCGCACACCGGTACGGCGAAAGAGGACTTGTAGCCCTGTTCCGTCAGCCAGGCCGAGTGGCGCGCGTCCGAACGGATTTCGGCATCAAGTTCGTCCAGCGCGCTGGATGCGCCTCGACCGACCAAAGCGTGAAGTGCCCGACTGTTGCTCAGCGGGCGCTCACTGTGCGGGAGCACCGTGTGGCTACGTGTGTTGGTGACGAGCGTTCTGAGCGAGTCGGGCTTGCCGTCATACAGCGCGCACGCGACGCCGTCGACGTCGGGCATGGTTTCCAGCAAGTGCAGGTGCATGTGCGACAGACGCCCAGGTAGCGTGCCTGACTGAATGAGTGGTAATAGCATGCTGCTTCTGTCTTGCCCCGGGCAGGGGGGCGGCTCTGCCCCGCCGGGTGGAGCGGGGGGCGGAGCAGAGTGATTGTCTAAGGTGCCCGGATGTTACACGCACACGCGCGCCAGGTTGCCGTTCAGGCTCGCCGCGACGTGTGCCAGTGCCGCCGACGACAGCGAAATGTGCTGCGCCACGTCGGCACTCTCTTCCGACCGCTGGGCGATACGCTCGACGTTCAACGCAATTTCGTTGGCGGCGGCGGCTTGTTCGCGTGTGGCGGTTTCAATGCCGTCTATCAGGTGCAGCGTGTGCTGGGCTGAAGCCTTGATTTCGGCCAGAGCATTTGCGGTGGCCATGACCTCATCCACGCTGAGCTCGACTTGTGCCTGACCGCGGTCTACCGCTTCCACAGCGGTGCGCGTCTCCGACGCCAGACTGTCGATGATGCGGCTGATTTCGGTGGTGGATTGTCCCGTCCGCTCTGCCAGTTTGCGAACTTCGTCGGCCACCACGGCGAAGCCCCGCCCCTGTTCGCCGGCGCGGGCCGCTTCGATGGCGGCGTTGAGCGCGAGCAGGTTGGTTTGTCCCGCGATGTCGGAAATGACCGCGGCGATCTTGCCGATCTCGTTGGAAGACACCGACAGCTGCTCCATCGTCTGCGTGGTCTCGCGCACGCTGCTGGCCAACGCGCGAATCTGCGCGGCGGCACGCTCGGCGGTGGTGATGCCGTCGCTGGCGTCCTGCGAGCTCTTGCGCGCCGAAGCGGAGGCTTCGCGTACGTTGTTGGCCACTTCGTTGATGGCCACGGTCACCTGCTGTACCGCTGCAGCGGTGGATGACGCAGCCTCGCTGGCGTGTTCGGCGTTGCGGGAAAGGTCGCCGATGGAGTCGGATACCGAGCCCGACTGCGCATGCGTGTCGCGGGCTGCGCCCTGCACGTTGATCAGAATGGCCTGCAGGTTAGCCATCAAGGCATTGTAAGCGTCCGAAATTTGCCCGATCTCATCGCGCCGCGGATTGAACACCACGCGTCGCAGGTCGCCGTCACGCTGCGTTGCCAGCATCGACTCGCGTAGCGTGCGCAGATCGCGCAAGGCGCGCGGCAGCGTAAGCAGCGACAGGCTGCCCAAGGCCATACACCCCAGCGCAAACGTGCCGACCAGCAGCCCTTGCATCAGCATGCTGCCGCCGGTCTCGCGAATGCCTTCAAGAAACAGTGCCAGCATCAGCAGGGCGATCAGGGTGAGGGTAAGTTGCAGGCGCGCGGCCAGCGACATGCCCCCGAGGGCACCGCGCAGGCCGGTGCGCACGATGCGGCCGCGCTCTACCGTGAAACCGCGGCGCTTGCGCATGCGCGCGTAGCCTTCCGACACCGAACGTACGACTTCGCGCGAGGGGGTGCGCCGCACGGATTCATAGGCGACGACCTCGCCGTTCTCGCGTACCGGCGAAGTGAAAGCATGCACCCAGTAATAGCCCCCGTCCTTGCGCCGATTCTTGACGAAACCGCTCCACGGCTCTCCACGGCGGAGCTGGGCCCACAGATCAGCGAAGGCTTCGGGCGGCATGTCGGGGTGGCGCACCACATTGTGGGGCTGGCCGATCAGCTCCTCGCGCTTGAATCCGGACAGTTCGACGAAGAGGTCGTTGGCCGCGACGATACGTCCGGAGGTGTCCGTTCGACTGTAGATGAAACGACCATCCGGAACGAGGGTTTCCACATCCGAGCACGGTTGGTTGATGCGCATGACTGTCTCCCCGTTGCAGATTGATCGAGTTGGTCCGCAACATATTGGTGTAATTGGACTTTTTGGAGTCAGGGTGATTCACGGCGCGATCATTCCGCTGTTTCGAACGCGACGATTTGATGCGCGTCAACAGTTGGTGTCGATTGCGTGCCTATGTTCTGCGTCCGGTGGCGGGCGAGTCGGCGTGAGATGGAAAACCCGCGTAGAATCACGGCCTTGAACTTCGCAGCAGGCTCTCCCGTGCTTCCCGACCGCAGTCCTCCGGCGCCGATCCACTCGCGCGCTCGTCCGCCATCCCGGCCCGCGCCCTTTTTGCCGATGTCGCGCAAGGAGATGAACGCCCTTGGCTGGGATCAGTGCGACGTCATCGTGGTCACCGGCGACGCCTACCTGGATCACCCGAGCTTCGGCATGGCGCTGGTCGGGCGCATGCTGGAGGCGCATGGCTTCCGCGTCGGCATCATCAGCCAGCCGGACTGGACCAGCGCCGAGCCTTTTCGCGCACTGGGCAAGCCGCGGCTGTTCTTCGGGCTGACCGCCGGCAACATGGATTCGATGGTCAACCGCTACACCGCCGACCGCAAGATCCGCTCGGATGATGCGTACACGCCCAACGCCGAGCCCGGCAAGCGGCCCGACCGCGCCGTCACGGTGTATGCGCAGCGCGCGCGCGAAGCCTTTCCGGACGCCAACATCGTCATCGGCAGCATCGAGGCCTCGCTGCGCCGCATCGCGCATTACGACTACTGGTCGGACAAGGTGCGCCGTTCGGTGCTGCCTGATTCCAAGGCCGACCTGCTGATTTTCGGCAACGCCGAGCGCGCGTTGGTCGATCTGGCACACCGGCTCGACGCCGGCGACGCCATCGCCGACATCCGCGACCTGCGCGGCACCGCCTTCATGGTCAAGCCGGGCTGGTTGCCGAGCGATGACTGGGCGGAAGTCGATTCGCTGGCGCTCGACCGGCCGGGCCGCATCGAGCCGCACGCCGACCCCTACGCGATGGAGCCGGAGCCCAAGAGCGGTGCCTCCTGCGCCACCGACAGCGGCAGCAGCGCAGTGGCGCAGCCGGTGCGCATCGTGCCGCTGGCCGAGCGTGTGGCCACGCGCCGTGCCGCGCGCGCGAAGAGCGTCATCCGCCTGCCGTCGTACGAGCAGGTGACCGCCGATCCGGTGATGTATGCCCACGCCTCGCGCGTGTTCCACCTCGAGTCCAACCCCGGCAACGCCCGCGCCATGGTGCAGGCGCACGGCGAGGGGCCGGGCCGGCGCGATGTGTGGCTCAACCCGCCGCCGATTCCGCTGACCACGCCCGAGATGGATTTCGTCTACGGCCTGCCGTACGCCCGCGCACCGCACCCGGCCTACGGCAAGGCGCGCATTCCGGCGTGGGACATGATCAAGTTCTCGATCAACATCATGCGCGGCTGTTTCGGCGGCTGTACCTTTTGCTCGATCACCGAGCACGAGGGGCGCATCATCCAGAGCCGCTCGGAAGAGTCCATCCTCAACGAGATCGAGGAGATCCGCGACAAGATCCCCGACTTCAAGGGGCACATCAGCGACATGGGCGGCCCCACCGCCAACATGTATCGCATGGCCTGCAAGGACGAGAAGATCGAGCAGTCGTGTCGCCGCCTGTCGTGTGTGTATCCGGGCATCTGCGAAAACCTCAACACCGACCACGCGCCGCTGATCTCGCTGTACCGCAAGGCGCGGGCGATTCCTGGCGTGAAGCGTGTGACCATTGGCTCCGGCCTGCGTTACGACCTGGCTGTGCGCTCGCCCGAGTACGTGAAAGAGCTGGTGACGCACCACGTCAGCGGCCTGCTCAAGATCGCGCCCGAGCACACCGAAGAAGCCACGCTCTCCAAAATGATGAAGCCGGGCATCGGCAGCTACGAGGCCTTCCGCAAGCTGTTCGACAAGTACTCGGCCGAGGCCGGCAAGAAGCAGCATCTGGTCCCGTACTTCATCGCCGCGCACCCCGGCAGTACCGACGAAGACATGCTCAACCTGGCCCTGTGGCTGAAGGAAAACGGCTTCCGCCCGGATCAGGTGCAGACCTTCATGCCCACGCCAATGGCCATGGCCACCACCATGTACCACTCGCGCAAGAACCCGCTGCGCAAGGTCACGGCGGATTCCGAAACAGTGGAGACCGCCCGCGCCGGCAAGACGCGCAAGTTCCACAAGGCGCTGCTGCGCTGGCACGACCCCGACAACTGGCCGCTGATTCGCGAAGGCCTCAAGGCCATGGGCCGCGCTGACCTCATCGGCAACCGGCCGGACCAGCTCGTGCCGCATCACCAGCCGGTGGGGGCTCGGCCGCTGACCACGCCGGCACCGCGCAACCCGAAAGACAAAAGTTCATCCCGACCGCAGTCCGGGAAGCCGGCTGCCCGCCCCAACGGCGCGCGCAGAACCGGGCAGCGGCCGGGTGCCCGCAAGCCGGGCTGAGGCGGCTCGTTCCGAATTTCGCCAGAAGGAGTTGCCATGAGAGGCCCTGTCCAACTGCTGTGTGCCGGCTTGATTGCCTTGGCGGCCTCCACCACGGTTTTTGCCGAGGCGGAGGCAACGGATTACGCGCAGGAGGGCGAGCGCAGGGCGGTGACCGCGGGTGCAGGCTTGATCGGAAAGCGCTTGCCGGCCATCGCACTGAAAACCATTGATGGCGAGGCCATCGACATCAGTGCCTTCCGCGGCAAGCGTCCGGTGTATCTCAAGTTCTGGGCCACCTGGTGTGCGCCCTGCCTGGCGCAAATGCCGGATTTCAACGCCATTCACGCCAAGTTGGGCAAGGATCTGGAAGTCGTCGCGCTCAACACCGGCTTCAACGATGACCTCGCGGCGGTGAAGCGTTTTCGCGAGAAATTGAAGATGAGCATGCCCGTCGTCATCGACGACGGCCGGCTGGCGCGCGCCCTGAACCTGCGCGTGACGCCGCAACACGTGGTGGTGGGGCGCGATGGCCGGATCATGCATGTCGGCCATCTGGACGACGATGCGCTGCACGCCGCACTTGAGCAGGCCATCGCGCAGTCGGTGGCCGGGGGCTCGGGCGAAGTGTCCGAGTTGCCCGAGGTGAAGGTCTTCGCGCCGGGAGAGGACGTCAGCGGTGTCGAGTTGAAAACGCTCGACGGCATGCGCATCCGCCTGGGATCGGCCCGTGCCGCCAAGCCGCGTGGCGTGGTCTTCACGGCGGCGTGGTGCGAGTGGTATGTGGCCGAGCGTCGTCCGGAAACGGCGCAGGCCTGCGAGCGCGTGCGCAAGCAGGTGGATGCCCTGAATGCACAGGGTGATGTGCTCTGGACCACGGTCGCGTCTGATCTGTGGACCACCGCAGACGAACTGCGCGACTACGGTGTCGAGAACAAGCTGAGCACGCCGCTGGTGCTCGACGAAGGGGGCGCGCTTTTCGCGGCCTTCGGTGTGCGCGACGTGCCGAGCGTGGCGTTGATCAGTGTCGAGGGGCGCCTGGTTGAGGTGCTGGGGCCGGACGCGGATATTCCGGCAGCCGTGCAACGTCTGTCGGCGCAGCCCAAGGTCACGCGCTGAGCGAGGCCTTTACGCCGGGGCGGTCGGTAGTGGATGTATGTTTGCGGGGCGCGTTCATGGCAGCAGGCGCGCCTTCATGCTCGGCTCATGCATGCTGCGGAGCGAGATCGTTCGAATTCGGGGACACATGCAAAAAAATCACCCCGGCGAATCGCGCAAGAGCAAGCCATTGATCGCGCGAGGCCGGGGTAAGGCAGGGACGACATTCACAGGCGGGGAAAACCTGTGACTTGCAAACCGTCGCCCGACGAAGGAGGAGGAGAAATCGGGCGCCGGCAGTAAGTTCAGTAAAGCCGCTGCTTCAGGCCGCGTGGGTATGCTTGAGGCCGGGGGCAGCGTGGCGGATCGCGTCGCGAACCTTGGTGATGGCAGAGCGGAGCATGTCCGCAATGATCTGGTTGCGCATCCGGTGCGCAGCGGCAACGATTCGGGTCACGTCGATGTTTTCGTCGTACATTTTTTCTCTCCTGAGGCTCATCGTGTAAGCACGGTATGAAATGTACAAAGCATGACGCGACGCAACAAACGATGTATTGTCACTCAACACATGAGTTGAATTCATCCGTATGCCAGACCGCCTGCCACCGCTGAATGCGCTTCGCACCTTCGAGGCCGCTGCCCGCCACCTGAGTTTCAAGTTCGCCGCCGAAGAGTTGTCGGTCACGCCGACGGCCGTCAGCCACCAGATTCGTGGTCTGGAGGACTTTCTCGAGGTCGAGCTTTTCCGGCGACTCACCCGCGCGCTCGAATTGACGCCCGAAGGCGAAGCCCTGTTGCCCGGCGTGCGCCAGGGGCTGGAATCCTTTGCCGAAGCCGTGGGGCAAGTGCGCCGCCTCAAGCCGGGTGCGCGCCTGCGCGTGGTGGCGCCGCCTTCGTTCGCGGCGCGCTGGCTCATGCCGCGCCTGCACCAGTTCAACGATCGTGAGCCCAACGTCGAGCTGTACATGCGCGGCTCCATCCGCGCCATCGACGACAGCCGTACCTCACGCACCAATGATCGCGACGCCGGCCGCCGCGGCCGCGACCGCGACATTCCGCAGGTGTGGATTCGCTACGGCCGCGGCGAGTATCGCGGCGTGCGGGTCGACCGCCTGTTCGAGCCCGAATACACCGCCGTGTGCAGCCCTGCGTTGCTGCGCCGGCGCATTCCGCTGGCCAGGCTCGAAGACCTGCGCCATTTCTCGCTGATCCACGACGAAACCATCCCCGACCCGGCGCTGCGCCCACGTTGGGAGGCGTGGTTGCGGGCCGCCAAAGTGACCGGCGTGCGTGTGGCCGGGCCGCATTTCTCGGACTCGGGCCTGGCCATCTCGGCGGCCATCGACGGCCTGGGCGTGGCGCTGCTGGCGCGCCAGCTGGTCGAGGGCGAAATTGCCGCAGGGCGCCTCATCGCCCCCTTCGACGTCTCCATCCGCTGCGGCTTTGCCTACTACATCGTCTCGCCCGAGTCCGTGTCCGACGAGCCGCAGGTGCAGGCTTTCCGCGAATGGCTCATTGAAGAGGCGGCCACGCGTCCGACCCCGGCATTTGCCGAAGCCAGCCAGCATGAGGATGCTGTCCGCTGAGTTGTCTCATGGCCGCGAATCAGGCAGGGTAAGGGCATGTCATGCCCGCTTGCCGGCGGGCCGAATTCGAGAATGAACCGCATGACGCAGACCAATCCCTTCGATGCCCTCAACGAGGCCATGCTTGCCGAGATATCCCTCGGCGCCTTTCTGATGTCCGAGCAGCTCGGCCACAGCGCCTTCGACGACCGCGTTCTCGCAGCCATGCGCGCCACCCCGCGCCACGCCTTCGTGCCGCTCGAGTTGCAGCCCTATGCATATCAGGTGCGACCGCTTTCGATCGGCTTCGACAAGACCATTTCCAACCCGCTGATCATCGCAGCCATGACCGACCTGCTGCAGGTCGAGTCGCACCACACGGTGCTGGAGATCGGCACCGGCCTGGGCTACCACGCGGCCATCGTGTCGAAGCTTGCGAAGCAGGTGTTTTCGATGGAGTTCGTCGAAGAACTCGCCGCCCAGGCGCAAGAGCGCCTGTCGTCGACTGGCTGTGCCAATGTCGAGGTGATCTTCGGCAACGGCGCGACCGGACTGCCGCGTCACGCGCCGTATGACCGCATCCTGGTGACAGCGGCACCCGAGATGATCCCGCCGATGTTGCTGACCCAGCTCAAACCGGGCGGTCGCATGGTGATTCCGGCTGGCTTGGAAGGCGAGCAGATGCTGATGCTGGTTACGCGTGACGTGACCGGGCGCATCGCCGTGCAGAACATTCTGCCCGTCGGCTTCGGGCCGATGGAGGGCGTGGAATCATCGGAACTGCATTCGTGAGCGGTGCGGCGTTAGCGCTGCGATGCAAGCTGGGCGTGGGGGGGCGTTCTGTTTTCGGGTGAGGGCGGTTTCGGTAGCGAATCCGCGAAGCCTTAGCCTCAACTGTCGCCATGACGGCTATGAGCGCGCGTGGCACGCATTTTCATTTTTGGCTTGCGGCTTGCGGCTTGCGGCTTGCGGCTTGCGGCATCTTGGCGCGGGCTCCAGCGCTCGGCTTCTTTGGTGTTATCGCTGTGCGTTGTTTTGGGGTGAGTTCGTTGTGTTGGCCTTGACCGGCCGGGACTCGCCCCGGCGGGCGACCTTCTTTCTTGTTGCACGACAAGAAAGAAGGCAAAGAAACGTGCCCCGCATCCGCGCCCCTTCGGGGTTCCCTCGCTCCGTGGGATTTCGCCGGCCGGTCCTGAACTCGCTTCGCTCGGACAGCAGGACCGGACAACTCCGTCGAAATCCCCCTGCGCTCGGCGCTTCTGAGGGGAGGATGGGTGCGCGCGGTGCGGCACGTTTTCTTGATTGGATTGCTCGGGGTGCTTGGAGTTGGAGTGCCGTTTGTGCCGAGGGCACACCGGTTCTACCGTCATTGCGAGGAGCGCAGCGACGCGGCAATCTCGCAGCCTTTCCATATTGCACAGTCACTAGATTGCCGCGCTGCGCTCGCAATGACGGGGAGAGGCGCAGCGCGAATTGAGAGCGCCCCTGCCTCAACGGAAGTCATGTGTTCTATCTCCCTGGGTCGCTGAGCCTGAGGTGCTCGGGGAGGGCTTGCCAGCCTTATGCTGCCGGCTAGTATTGAACTCACCGCACCGGCAGCAAGCGAACGAGCAGGGCCGGACTCAAGGCAGAAGCTCAACGCCTGACAAATTGCGCCACGCGCCGAATAAGCGGCGGGTGCGGCCGTCCGATGTCCGTCGGTGCCTTCGGGAAGGTCATCGGCGCTGCACTACCCCTTGCATTTGTGGCTTGACCTTCCCATTGTTGGAAGGTGGAAGCTATGCCTGTCAGTCATCCAACCGGAACACAGCCATGTTGCACTTCAAGGTCGAGGGAATCTCTTGTGGGAGTTGCGTGCGTCGCATCATCGCAGCGGTGACCAATCTCGATGACGAAGCGCTCGTCGAGGTCGATCAGGCGGCCGGTACGTTGTGTGTGCAGGCGGATCTGGAGGCGCGGGAGGTCATCCGGGCCATTGAGGACGCAGGCTATGCGGCCACAGTCTTGAGCGAGAGCGAATGATGAGCGAACACGACGGTGTCGAGCGCACGCTGCACGTGGGCGGCATGAATTGCGCTTCGTGCGTGGCGCATGTGGAAAAGGCCTTGCTCAGGCTGGAAGGGGTTTCGAGTGCCAGTGTGAATCTGGCGGCTGGCACGGCTGCGGTCGTGGCGGCGCCGAATGTGAGCACGGCCGACTTGGCAGGGGCCGTCGAGAAAGCCGGCTATGCGGTGCTGCGAGACGAGACCATGCTCGACATCGAGGGCATGAGCTGCGCGGCCTGCGTCGGGCGGGTGGAGAAGGTGCTCAAGCGCGTGCCGGGCGTGCTGGATGCGAGCGTGAATCTGGCATCACGGCGCGCTCAGGTGCAAACGGCGGGCGGGGTCGATGCGGCGGCGCTGGTGGCGGCGGTGACGCGTGCGGGTTTTCAGGCGCGGCTCGCTCAGGAGGGCGGTGACGGCGCGCGCGAGACCGCGGCCGGCGACGAGTTGCGTGATCTGCAGCGAGCCGTGTGGATTGCCGTGGTGCTGACCTTGCCGGTGTTCATGCTGGAAATGGGCTCGCACCTTTTCCATGGCATGCGTGAATGGGTGCTCGCCACCATCGGCGCGACTGCCAATGGCTGGATTCAGGCAGTGCTGACCACGGCCGTGCTGTTCGGGCCGGGCCTGCGCTTCTTCCGCAAGGGTGTGCCGGCGCTGCTGCGCGGGGCGCCCGACATGAATGCGCTGGTGGCCCTGGGTACTAGCGCAGCATGGGCGTATTCGTTGGTGGCGCTGATTGCGCCGGGCGTGCTGCCGGAGGGCACGGCCAACATCTATTTCGAAGCCGCGGCCGTGATCGTCACGCTGATTTTGGTGGGGCGTTGGCTGGAGGCGCGCGCGCGTGGCCGTACGTCGGACGCCATTCGGCAGTTGATGCGCATTCAGCCGCGCACGGCGCGCGTGCGGCGCGACGGGGCCGTGGTCGAGTTGCCGATTGCCCAGGTGGTGGTGGGCGACGTGCTTGAAGTGCGGCCGGGCGAGAAGGTAGCGGTGGATGGTGACGTCATCGAAGGCACGTCCTTCGTCGATGAATCGATGATCAGCGGCGAGCCGGTGCCGGTGGAAAAACGCAACGGCGACGAGGTGGTGGGCGGCACGCTCAACACGCGTGGTGCGTTTGCCTTCCGCGCCACGCGTGTGGGTGCCGACACCGTTTTGGCGAACATCATCCGCATGGTCGAGCGTGCGCAAGGCGCCAAGCTGCCGATCCAGGCGCTGGTCGACAAGGTCACCATGGTGTTCGTGCCGGTGGTGATGGGCGTGGCGCTGCTGACCTTCGTCGTGTGGCTGCTGTTGGGTGATGAAGCCGCGCTGAGCTTTGCGCTGGTGAATGCGGTGGCCGTGCTGATCGTGGCGTGCCCGTGCGCCATGGGCCTGGCTACGCCCACGTCGATCATGGTGGCAACCGGCCGTGCTGCGGCCATGGGCGTGCTGTTCCGCCAGGGGGACGCATTGCAGACGGCCTCGCGCGCCGAAGTGGTGGCTTTTGATAAAACCGGCACGCTCACACTCGGCAAGCCGCGACTCACGGATCTGGTGACCGCCGACGGCTTTGTGCGCCACGAAGTGTTGCAACTGGTGGTGTCGGCCGAGTGGGCGTCGGAGCATCCGATTGCCGAGGCGCTCATGGCTGCCGCGCGCGAGTCCGGCGTGGATGTGTTGCCGGCCGAGCAGTTCGAGGCCGATGCCGGCCACGGTGTGCGTGCGCAGGTGGCGGGGCGCCGGGTGGAGGTTGGTGCCGATCGCATGATGCGGCGGTTGGGGCTGGATGTGGCAGTGTTCGCCGCCGAGGCGACGCGCTTCGGCGACGACGGCAAGACCCCGCTGTATGCCGCCATCGATGGCCGGCTGGCCGCGATCATCGCGGTGGCCGACACGCTCAAGGACGGTGCGCTCGAAGCCGTGCGCGCGCTGCACGGCATGGGGCTCAAGGTGGCGATGATCACGGGCGACAACGCTCAAACCGCCCACGCCATCGCGCGTCAGGTCGGCATCGACGAGGTGGTGGCCGAGGTGTTGCCCGAAGGCAAGGTCGAGGCCTTGCAGCGCCTGCGGGGCGAGGCGGGGCGGCGTGTGGTGTTCGTCGGCGATGGCATCAACGATGCACCGGCGCTGGCCGCAGCGGATGTCGGCATTGCCATCGGCAGCGGCACCGACGTGGCCATCGAGAGCGCCGACGTGGTGCTGATGTCGGGCGATCTGTCTGGCGTGCCGCGTGCCGTCGCCTTGTCGCGCGCGACGATGCGCAACATCCGCCAGAATCTGTTCTGGGCCTTCGCCTACAACGCGGCGCTGATTCCGCTCGCGGCAGGTGTGTTTTACCCGCTGTGGGGGCTGCTGTTGTCGCCGATCTTTGCCGCCGCCGCCATGTCGTTGTCGAGCGTGTTCGTGCTGAGCAACGCTTTGCGTTTGAGGGTGGTTGCGGTTTGAACGCTGGCTTGGTCAGGCTGGGTATTGCGGGCAGTCGAGTAAAAGTCACCCGCGACCCAGATTCAATCGCTGACGTTAGCAGGAGACGAAACCCATGAACATCGGCAAAGCCGCCGTGGCTTCCGGCGTGTCCGCCAAGATGATTCGCTACTACGAATCCATCGGCCTGATCCCGCCCGCGCGGCGCAGCGATGGTGACTACCGTCGCTACGGTGATGACGACGTACACGTGCTGCGTTTCATCCGCCGCGCGCGAGATCTGGGCTTCAGCATCGAGTCGATCCGGGAGTTGCTGGCTTTGTGGCGTGACAAGCGCCGTGCCAGCGGTGACGTGAAGCGCATCGCGCTGGGGCACATCGCCACGCTTGAGGCGCGCATCGCCGCGCTGCAGGAGATGGCCGACACCTTGCGTCAGCTGGCGGACTGCTGCCATGGCGATGCACGGCCGGACTGCCCGATTCTGGGCGGCTTGGAGGGGGCGGCGCGGCTGCCTTGAGCTGTGCGAATGCAGTGACCTGGCGGATTTTCAGGCGTCAGAGCGTCTCCAGCCGCGCCATGTCGCGCGCCAGCCGCTGCGATTCGGTTTCATGCAGCAAAACCAAGGCCGCGAACAATTCACGCTCGTCGTCGATAGGGGCGGTCTCGCGGCGTGTTCGGTACACCGCCTCGAGTGCGCGGTGAATGCCAAGTGCGGCGCCGAGCAAGTCCGCCGTGGTGGTGGCCGGGCCGACCTGAATGCCGTGCTCGATTTCTTCTGCGCGGGGAAATTCCACGGTGTCGCTGAACCAGGTGTCGAGCACGTTGCGGTGGGCTGCGTCATCGGCCAGGTAGCGCGCCAGGGCCGCCTGCATTTCATGTTCGTGTTCGGCGAGGTACAGCAGCGCCATGCGCAGGCGTTCATCCGTTGCGCCGTGGGCCAGCGTGCGGTAGCGCGCGGCGAGCCGCGCATGCAGGGCGGTGGCCCAGTCCAGGACTTCCTTCACCCGATGGAATCTCATCATTCGTCTCCTCGCCGGCGGGCATGTCGCCCGCTGCAACGCCCTCAATCTACGCTTCATTCAGGGCGCCACCTTGATGAACGTCAACCGCCAGGCAGATGAGCGGGCGTGACCTCTCGCGGTTTCGTCACCCGCCATGCTTGCTGCTGCGCAACATCGCGCATTGACGGGACATGGTGTGCCGCAGATACTGCCCCGGATGCGGCGGATGTATCGGTCGCGCGCGCTTCACCTCCTGAACCCCGTTGTCGGGTCTGCCCGCTGACGTTGCAAGGACTGCCTCAATGGCCATTCGAGTCGCCCTGCATCACCGCACGTCCTATCGCTATGACCGGCACGTCGTGCTCTCGCCCCAAGAGGTCCGGCTTCGGCCCGCGCCGCATGCGCGCACGCCGATCCTGTCGTATTCGTTGACGGTCGAGCCCGAAAAGCATTTCATCAACTGGCAGCAAGACCCTTACGGCAACTACATCGGCCGATTCGTTTTCCCTGAGCCGGTGACCGAGCTGGCCTTCACGGTGGATCTGATCGCCGACATGACGGTGATCAACCCCTTCGACTTCTTCGTCGAGGAATACGCCCAGCACTTTCCGTTCAAGTACGTCGAGCAACTGCAGTTCGAGCTGGCGCCGTATCTGCGCCCCGAGCCGGCCGGCCCGTTGCTGACCGAGTGGATGGAGCGCGTGAAGCGCGAGGAGATGACGCCGGGCATCACCACGCTCGATCTGCTGGTCAACCTGAATCGCCGTCTGCAGGGCGACATCTCGTATCTGGTGCGCATGGAGCCAGGCGTGCAGACGCCCGAGGAAACGCTGCAGCGCGCCTGCGGCTCGTGCCGTGACACCGGCTGGCTGCTGGTGCAGATCGTGCGGCATTTGGGGTTGGCTGCGCGCTTCGTGTCGGGCTACCTGATCCAGCTCAAGGCCGACCTCGAGGCGCTGGATGGCCCCAGCGGTACCGACAAGGATTTCACCGATCTGCACGCCTGGGCCGAGGTCTATCTGCCCGGCGCCGGCTGGATCGGGCTCGACCCCACCTCCGGCCTGCTGGCCGGCGAGGGCCACATTCCGCTGGCGTGCACGGCGTTGCCGCAAAGCGCCGCGCCGGTGATCGGCTCGTTCGTGGGCGAGGCCGAGAGCGAGTTCGGCTTCGAGATGTCGGTGACGCGCATCCATGAAGACCCACGCGTCACCAAGCCCTACACCGAGGCGCAGTGGCAGGCCATCAACGCGCTGGGCGAGCAGGTGGATGCGGAGCTGACCGAGCGCGACGTGCGTCTCACCCATGGCGGCGAGCCGACCTTCGTGTCGATCGACGACATGGACGGCGCCGAGTGGAACTTCACCGCGTTGTCGCCCAAGAAGCGCGAGCTCGCCGGCCAGCTCACGCTGCGCCTGATGCAGCGCTTCGCGCCCGGTGGCATGCTGCATATCGGGCAGGGCAAGTGGTATCCGGGCGAGCCGTTGCCGCGCTGGGCGCTGGGCATCTATTGGCGCCCCGACGGCACGCCGATCTGGCGCGACACCGCGCTGATCGCCAGCGAAGAGGTCGATTACGGCTTCGATGCGCACGCCGCACAGCGCTTTTGCGCTGCACTGGCCGAACGGATGGGCGTGCATCCGGGCTACATCATCACCGCCTACGAAGACGTGTGGGTAGCCTTGCATGAGGAACAAAGCCTTCCGGCCAACTTCGACCCGCGCACGGCCAAGCTGAAGGAGTATGACGAGCGCCGCCGCCTCGCGCGCCAACTCGAACACGGCCTGGGCGAGCCCGTGGCCTTCGTGCTGCCGCTCAAGCCCGAGGAGCCGGCGCAGGCCGATGCGCCCGCGCCCAGCGCATGGCGCTCCAGCCGCTGGCCGCTGCGCCGCGAGCAGCTGTATCTGGTGCCGGGCGATTCGCCGGCCGGCTTGCGACTGCCGCTCAACTCGCTGCCGTGGGTGTTGCCTGAAGACATGGAGCCGGATTTTCCGGTGGACCCCTTCGCGCCGCGTGGCGAGCTCGGCACGCCCGCCAACCGCAAGGGCACGCCCGCGGCGCCCCCGGCGGACGACCCCGCCGCGCGCGACGTCATCCACACCGCGCTGTGCGTCGAGGCGCGCAAGGGCCGCCTGAATGTCTTCCTGCCGCCGGTGACGCGTCTGGAGGACTACCTGGCCCTGGTCGCAGCGGTCGAAGACACCGCCGCCGCGCTGAAAATGCCGCTGCAACTCGAAGGCTACACACCGCCGCGCGACCCACGCGTGCGCCTGCTGGCGGTAACGCCGGACCCCGGCGTGATCGAGGTCAACGTGCACCCGTCATCGAGCTGGCGCGAACTGGTCGACAACACCTGGGTGTTGTACGAAGAGGCGCGGCAGTCGCGTCTGGGCACCGAAAAATTCATGCTCGACGGCCGCCACACCGGCACGGGTGGTGGCAACCACGTCACGCTCGGCGGCGCCACACCGTCCGACAGCCCGTGGCTGCGCCGCCCCGACGTGCTCAAGAGCCTGATCACGTATTGGCAGAACCACCCCGCGCTGTCCTACCTGTTCTCGGGCACTTTCATCGGGCCGACCAGTCAGGCGCCGCGTGTGGATGAGGCGCGCGACGACAACCTGTACGAGTTGGCCATTGCCTTCCAGCAGATGGATCAGGTCTTGCCTGACGCGGAAGAGAGCAAGCGCCCGTGGCTGGTCGACCGTCTGCTGCGCAACCTGCTGGTGGACCTCACCGGCAACACCCACCGTGCCGAATTCTCCATCGACAAGCTGTATTCCCCGGATGGCCCCACCGGGCGCCTCGGCCTGGTGGAGTTCCGCGCCTTCGAGATGCCCCCGCATGCGCAGATGAACCTGTGCCAGATGGTGTTGCTGCGGGCACTGGTGGCGCGTTTCTGGAACGAGCCGTGGCGCGGCAAGCTGGTGCAGTGGGGCACGCAACTGCACGACCGCTGGATGCTGCCGCACTTCGTGGCGCAGGACATCCGCGACGTTGCGCGTGACCTGCAGCAGGCCGGCTACGCCTTCGACGAGGCGTGGTTCGAACCTTTCATCGAATTCCGCTTTCCGCGCTATGGCACGGTGGTCTATGAGGGCATCGAACTGGAATTGCGCCAGGCCATCGAGCCGTGGAACGTGCTGGGCGAGGAGATGAGCGGCGGCGGTACGGCGCGCTATGTGGATTCATCGGTCGAGCGCCTGCAGATCCGCGTGCGCGGGCTCACCGACGGCCGCCACGTGGTGGCCTGCAACGGCCGCCCGGTGCCGCTGCATCCCACCGGCACGCATGGCGAATACGTGGCTGGCGTGCGCTTCCGGGCGTGGGCGCCGCCGTCGGGCCTGCACCCGACCATCGGCGTGCATGCGCCGCTGACCTTCGACATCGTCGATACGTGGTCGGGCAAAGCCATCGGTGGCTGCACGTATCACGTGTCGCATCCCGGCGGGCGCAATTACAGCACCTTCCCGGTCAATGCCAACGAGGCCGAGGCGCGGCGCTTTGCGCGCTTCTGGCCGCATGGCCACACGCCGGGCCCGATGGAAGTCGCCGCCGAGCCGCTCAACCCGAGCTTCCCGTTCACGCTGGACTTGCGCTGGCAACCTTGATGGCTATTGCCGCACTTTGAGGCTCAGCACGGTGTACTTACCGTTGATCTCATCCACCGTGACGCTCACCTTGTCGCCGTTGCTGAGGCCTTCAAGCAGGACCGGGTCAGCCACCTCGAAGACCATGGTCATCGGCGGCATGTCGAGGTTAGGGATATGCTGGTGGCGTAGCGACAATTTGTTGTTGCGCGTGTCCACGCGGCGTACTTCGGCATCCACCAGGGGCAGCTCGGCGTGAGCTGCCTTGGCGGGGGACGGTGTGGCGGCCTCGCTTGCGGGGCCGTGAGCATGTCCGTGGCCTGCGCTGTGATTGTGGGCCAGGCTGGGGCTGGCCAGCGCCAGCCCGATGACACAGGCAAGGCTGATACGGTGGATCGGGTGCATGGGCTGACTCCTGTTCAGTGACGATGGTGCGCGCTGTCGGCCTTGGCCTGGACTGCCACGCTGGCCAGCATGCCGGCCTGGTAGTGACCCGGCAGCAGGCAGGCGAACTCGAATTCGCCTGCGCGGTTGAAGGTCCACACGATCTCGGCGGTCTCGCCCGGCGGTACGTGGGCCATCCAGGGTTCGTCGTGTTCCATTTTGGGGAACCTGACCATCATCTCGGCGTGCTCGACCAGCGATGCGGGGTCGCCGATGACCAGTTCGTGCATGACCTGACCGGCGTTCCTGACGACGATGTGTACGGTTTCACCCTCCTTGAAGCTGACTTTGCCGGGGGTGAAGCGCATGTCGTCGCTCATCACCACCTCCAGCGTGCGGGTGGCGTCCCCGGCCTCGGCGGCGATGCCCCAGGCCGTCTGTTCCTTGACGACCGGGCCGGCCGGCTTCGCGTGATGACGCTCGCCGTGGGCATGGGCGGCGCCGCTCACAGCCAGCGCGGCGATCAGGGCGATCAGGGGTGTTCTCTGCATGGGTGTCTCCTATGCTTCAGTGTTGGTGATGGCCCGGGCCGCCCTGCGGCTTGCGCACGTCCATCTCGACCTTGGGGGCGTCCGGACGGTCCGCCGCGAAACGTGCGGGCTCGGCGAGCGGGCCGGTCCATTCGAAGGCCTGGGTGCCGGCCGGTTGCGCGTACCAGCCCGGGTCGGAGTAGTCCCCGTGCGGCTGGTCATGGCGCACCTTGAGCATGGTGAACATGCCGCCCATGCCGATGGGGCCATGCGGGCCGTGGCCGGCCATCATCGGCAGGGTCTGCTCGGGAATCAGCATCTCCATGTCCTTCATGTCGGCCATGCCCCGCTCGCCCATTACCATGTAGTCGGGCGACAGCTTCTGCAGCCGGCCGACCAGGCCGCGGTGGTCGATGCCGATCATGGTCGGCACGTCGTGGCCCATGGGGTTCATGGTGTGGTGGCTCTTGTGGCAGTGGAAAGCCCAGTCGCCTTCCTCGTCGGCGATGAATTCCATCTGCCGCATCTGGCCCACGGCGATGTCCACCGTGACCTCCGGCCAGCGCGAACCCGGCGGCGTGGGGCCGCCGTCGGTGCCGGTGACCTCGAACTCATGACCGTGGATGTGCACCGGGTGGTTGGTCATGGTCAGGTTACCGACGCGGATGCGTACGCGGTCGCCGTGGCGCACGTTCATCGAGTCGATGCCGGGGAAGGCGCGACTGTTGAAGGTCCACAGGTTGAAGTCGGTCATGGTGTTGATCTTCGGTACCACGCTGCCGGGGTCGATGTCGTAGGCGTTCAGCAGAAAGCAGAAGTCGCGGTCGACCTCGCTGATCGCCGGGTGGGCTTCCTTCGGATGCGTGACCCAGAAGCCCATCATGCCCATCGCCATCTGCACCATCTCGTCGGCGTGCGGGTGGTACATGAAGGTGCCGGGGCGGCGCGCGACGAACTCATAGACATAGGTCTTGCCCACCGGAATCGACTTCTGGTTGAGCCCCACCACGCCGTCCATGCCGTTGGGCAGGCGCTGGCCGTGCCAGTGGATGGAGGTCGCCTCGGGCAGCTTGTTGGTGACGAAGATGCGCACGCGGTCGCCTTCCACCACCTCGATGGTCGGGCCGGGGCTCTGACCGTTGTAGCCCCACAGGCGCGCCACCATGCCCGGCGCGATCTCGCGCTCGACCGGCTCGGCGACCAGGTGGAATTCCTTGACGCCGGCGTTCATGCGCCACGGCGCGGTCCAGCCGTTGAGCGTCACCACCGGGTTGTAGGGGCGGCCGGTGTCCGGCATGCGCGGCGGTGCGGTGGCGGCCGAGGTCTGGATGACCGGCTCGGGCAGCCCTGCCAGTGCAGCCTTGCTGACCGCCGTGGCGGCCACCGCGCCGAATGCGGCGTGGCCGAAGAACTTCCTGCGATCCATCAGTGACCTCCTGCGGCGCCGCCGCGAGTGCTGCGTGCAACCCCGCTGCCGCCGCCGACGTGTTCGGCCCCGGCCAGCACGGCCTGCAGGTTGATGTGGGCGAGCCAGAAATCGCGCTGCGCCTGCAGCGCGGCGGTCTCGGCGGCAACGCGCTCGCCCGTGGCGTCGATCAGGTCCCAGGTGCTTTTCAGCATGCCGTTGTAGCGCAGCAGCATGTCGTCCTCGCGCTCGGCGGCGAGCGGCAGCACGCGCGCGGTCAGGACGTGGGCGACCTCGTGGGCGGCGGCGTAGCCGTGCCAGGCCTCGCGCGCCTGTGAGCCCACGCGCACGCGCATCAGTGCCGCGTCGGCGCGGCTGCGCACGGCGCGTTGTACGTCGTGCGACAGCGGCGTGCGGCGCAGGTCGATGTAGGGCGCGGCAGCGGGCAGGGTGGCCGCGTCGGCGTCCGGCAGCGCCGCCTGCGAGGCGGCCTGCCAGCGTGCGCGGTCGCCCTGCGGCAGACCGGCTTCGGCACGCGCGGCCTCGGCGGTGAGTACCGCCAGTTGTGGGCTGGCGCGCTCGGCGGCGGCTTCGATGCCGTCTGCGGGCCGCAGCGGCGGCAAGGGCGCCAGCGCGTCCGGCAGCGAGAAGGTCGCTGCCTCGCCGGACAGACCGGCCACGCGCACCAGCGCCTCGCGCGCCGCGAAGGCGGCATGACGCGCTTGCGTCAGCGCAATCGCGGCGTCGGCCAGATCAAGGCGCTTGCCCACCAGCCGGTCGCGTCCCCAGTTGCCGGCGGCGGTCATGCGCGCGGCCAGCTCGTCGGCCACGCTGGCGGCCTCGAACTCGCGCTCGGCGTGACGCAGCGCGGCCTGCGCGGCGACGGCGCTGACCCACGCCTGTTGCACCTCGCGCGCCAGCTCCACGGCAGCGACGTCAGCCAGCGCGCGTTCCTGTGCGCTCATGCCGCTGGTGGCAAACAGCGTCGGGCGCTGCGCGAAGGCGGCGCGCACGGCGGCGCCGGTGCCCAGTTGCGGACGGGTGTCGGTGGCCTCGACCGCTTCGGGTAAATTGGCGGCTTCCCAGCGCAGCAGGTCGATGTGGCCACGCTCGAAGCGGCCGACGGTGTCATTGGCTTCGCGCCAGTCGCGCTCGCCGAGTGCGGGGTCGTGTTCGGGCCAGGTCACGCCCGGTTGGGGCGGGGCGGCAATCGCCGCCCCTGCGATCAGCGCTGCGGCCAGCGCGATGGGTCGGATCGGGATGGGCAAGGGCTCGTCCTCCTTCAGGGTTGCCTCAGCGGTGGTGCATGCCGCCGTGCATCTGCAGCATCATCTGCAGCATGTCGACGCGCTTTTCCAGGGCCTCGATACGCATCTGCATCATCTGGTGCTGCATCGGCATTGCCCCGTGCTTGTCCATGTCGCCGTGCATGTCGTGCTTCATGCCACCGGACATCATCGGACAGCCCTGTTCCGGAGCCGGCTGGGCAGCGGGTGCCTCGGCGGCCGGCGGATGATGGGCGGAGTGGTCCTGAGCGTCGTGCGAGGAAGCCAGTGCGCCAAGCGGCGGCAGCAAGGCGGCGGCAAGGGCGAAGATGTGGAGCGGGCGGAGCGTGTTCATCATCGGTCTCCCGGTTGGCGGACGAGGCTTCGTCCTTACGCTCTCGATGATGTGCGGCGACCGCGGTCAACAGCCTGACGCGCGGATTACAAGTTCGTAATCTTGGTGGCGGTTGCGGGCACGCTGGCAGAATGGCCGCATGAAGATCCTGATCGTCGAGGACGAACCCAAGACCGGTGACTACCTGCGCCAGGGGCTGGCGGAGGCGGGCTTCGTCGTCGATCTGGCGCGCGACGGGCTTGACGGCCTGCATCTGGCCACCAGTGGCGACTACGACCTGATCGTGCTCGACGTGATGCTGCCGCGGCTCGACGGCTGGGGCGTGCTGGAGACACTGCGGCGCGGCGGGCGCGAGACGCCGGTGCTGTTCCTGACCGCGCGCGACCAGGTCGAGGACCGCGTGCGCGGGCTGGAACTGGGTGCCGACGACTATCTGGTCAAGCCCTTCGCCTTCTCCGAGCTGCTGGCGCGCGTGCGCACCCTGCTGCGGCGCGGGCGCAGCAAGGAGCCCGACGTGCTGCGTGCGGCCGATCTGGAACTGGACCTGCTGCGCCGGCGCGTGCTGCGCGCGGGCCAGCGCATCGACCTCACCGCCAAGGAATTCGCACTGCTGGAGCTGCTGCTGCGCCGCCAGGGCGAGGTGCTGCCGCGCTCGCTGATCGCCTCGCAGGTGTGGGACATGAATTTCGACAGCGACACCAACGTCATCGAGGTCGCGGTGCGGCGCCTGCGCGCCAAGGTGGATGACCCCTTCGAGCCCAAGCTGATCCGCACCGTGCGCGGCATGGGCTATGTGCTGGAAGCGGACGAGGAAGCATGAGCGTGCGCCGCCCGCTATCGCTGACGGCCCGACTGGCGCTGATTTTCGCGGTGTTCGCGGCCGGCGTGCTGCTGGTGGCCGGCATGATCATCGAGCGTGCGGTGGCAAGCCACTTCGACGAACTGGATGAGCACGATCTGGGCGCGCAGCTCACGGTGGTCAGCAACCTGCTGGCGCACACGGCGTCGGAGGCGCAGTTCGACGCCCTCGGCGGGCGCATCGACGACCTCTTCGGCGGGCATGCGATGGTGGCGCTGGTGGTCACCGACGCCGCTGGCCGGGTGCTGCATGCAGTGCGCGGTGAAATTTTCCCGGACGATGTTGCGGAGCCCGGACAGCTGCGCAAGTGGACACTGAACGAGCGCGAGTTCATCGGTCGCGCGGCGACGCTGGAACTGCCGCTGGAGGTGCCGCGCAGCATCCGCATCGATGTGGCGCTCGACATCACGCACCACAGCCACTTCCTGGATGCCGTGCGCTCGCGTCTGTGGGCCGGCATCTCACTGGTGGCGCTGCTGGCGGCGGGGCTGGCGTGGTTTGCGGCGCGGCGCGGGCTGGCACCGCTGCGGAGCGTCACCGCAACGGCGCGCAGCCTGTCGGCCGAGCGCCTGGGCGAACGCCTGCTGCGCGAGGATGCCCCGGCCGAAATGCAGGAGCTGGTCGAGGCCTTCAACGGCATGCTCGACCGCCTCGAAGCGGCCTTTCGCCGGCTCGACACCTATTCGGCCGACATTGCCCATGAGTTGCGCACGCCGGTATCCAACCTGATGACGGCCACCGAAGTGGCTTTGTCGCGTGCGCGCAGCGCCGACGAATACCGCGACACCTTGCACTCCAATCTGGAGGAATTCGAGCGCATGGCACGCATGATCGGTGACATGCTGTTCCTCGCCAAGGCCGACGACGGCCGCCTGCCACGCGCTGCCGAGGCGGTGGCGCTGGAGGACGAAGCGGCTGCGCTGGCCGAGTTCTACGAGGCGCTGGCCGAGGAGCAGGGTGTGACGATCCGCCTCGGTGGGGCCGCGACGGTGGCCGGCGACCGGCTGATGCTGCGCCGTGCGCTGTCCAACCTGCTGTCCAATGCCCTGCGCCATGCGCGACGCGGAAGCTGCGTGGACATCCTGATCGAGGCGGGTGTAGAGGAGGTGAGCTTGTCGGTCTTCAACACCGGTGAGACCATCCCACCCGAACGTGCGGGCAGACTGTTCGAACGCTTCCATCGCATCGAGGGCGAACGCGCCCGCCATGGCGAGGGGGCTGGTCTGGGGCTGGCGATCACGCGTTCCATCGCCCACGCGCACAGAGGGCGCGTCACGGTGAGCTCACAGGACGGTATCACGTGCTTCACGCTGCATTTGCCATGCCTGCGAGCACTGACGAGCGAGTAAATCGGTCTGTAACACACTCATGGGAGACCAGCTATGTTTCGTTTCAACGCCTCCGATATTCTCGCCGGGATTTGCGCCCTGACCCTGTTTGCGGCTCCGGTCGCAGCCAGCGACGAAGTGGTGATGTACAAGGATCCCGGTTGCGGCTGCTGCGGCAAGTGGGCCGACCATCTGCGCGAAAGTGGTTTTCAGGTGCGTGAGATTGCTACGAAGCATATGGACCTCGTCAAGAGCGAGGCAGGCGTTCCGCGCGCGTTGGGTTCGTGCCATACCGCGCTGGTCGGCGGGTATGTGGTCGAGGGACACGTACCGGCAGCGGACGTGCGCCGCCTGCTCACCGAGAGGCCTCGGCTGGTCGGCATCTCGGCGCCGGGCATGCCGCTTGGTTCTCCCGGGATGGAGGGGCCCGACCCCGTCGAGCGCTTCCAGGTGATCAGTTTCGACGAGCAAGGGAATGCGGCGGTGTTCGCGACTCACTGAGTCCTTGGGTGGGGAGGGTACGGGTTGCCTGTAGTGGCAATTCGTCGCGGTACCATGCCCCGGGCGGCCACGCTGGGCGGGCTTGTTCAGGTGATTCGGTGCGGAGGTTGAAGGGTGTTCAGGAAGCTCGGACGATGGATCGCAGTGCGCAGGCGCCGCAGCATTTTTGCGGCGGTGGCACTGGCGCACGTCGTGGGCTTCTTCTCTTCGCTCGACGCCTTGATGTCCACCCGCACCGCGCCCGGCTCGGTGGCGTGGATCGTGTCCCTCAATACCTTCCCGGTGGTCGCGGTGCCCACTTACTGGGTGTTCGGTCGCAGCCGTTTTCAGGGCTACGTGATCGGTCGCCGTGAGGAAGACACCGAACTGTTCACCGAATTGCAGGACCGCATGGCCCTGACGCAGCCCTTTCACGTGGCGCTGCCGGCGGACGACCGCAAGGTCGAGGCCATCGAGCGACTGGCCAAGATGCCGATGCTCACCGGCAACGAGGTGGAGCTGCTGATCGACGGCGAGGACACCTTCCGCAGCATCTTCGAAGGCATCGAAGCCGCACGCGAGAGCGTGCTGGTGCAGTTCTACATCGTGCGCAACGACACCCTTGGGCGTGAATTGCAGGCGCTGCTGATGCGCAAGGCGCAAGAGGGCGTGCGCGTGCATTTCCTGTATGACGAGATCGGCAGTTATCGCCTGCCCAACTCATACCTGTCGGAAATGAGCGCAGCCGGCGTGCATGTCAGCCGCTTCCATTCCACGCGCGGCTCGGGCAACCGCCTGCAGCTCAACTTCCGCAACCATCGCAAGGTAGTGGTGGTGGACGGGCGCACCGGCTGGGTGGGCGGCGCCAACGTGGGCGACGAATACCTCGGGCATGACGACCGCTACGGCGCATGGCGCGATACGCATCTGCGCATGACCGGCCCGGCGACCTTGTGCCTGCAGTTGTCGTTCGTGGAGGACTGGCATTGGGCCACGGAGGAGATTCTCGATCTGGACTGGACGCCGCGCGCCGCCGAGGGCGGCGGCGTGCCCGTGCTGGTGCTGCCGAGTGGCCCGGCCGACCGTTTCGAGACGGCCAGCCTGATGGTGCAGCACGCCATCCACTCGGCCACCGAGCGCTTGTGGATTTCCAGCCCGTACTTCGTGCCCGACGAGGGCGTGCTGGGGGCACTCAAGCTCGCCGCGCTGCGCGGCGTGGATGTACGCGTGCTGATTCCCGAGCGCCCCGACAACCTGCTGACCTATTTTGCGGCGTATGCGCTGGTGGCTCCGCTGCTGGAAGCCGGCGTGCAGATTCACCGCTACCAGGAAGGCTTTCTGCACGGCAAGACCATGCTGGTGGATGACAAGGCCTCGGCGGTAGGCACGGTGAATCTCGACAATCGTTCGTTCCGCCTGAATTTCGAGATCACCGCGTGGGTGATGCAGCAGGCGTTCGCCGACGAGATGGAGACCATGTTCGAACAGGATTTCGCCCGTTCGCGCAGCATGAGCCTGGAGGAAGTGGTGGACAAGCCGTGGTGGTTCCGGGCCGCCTCACGCGCGGCCTATCTCACCGCGCCGGTGCTGTAGGCACGGGTTGGCGCTGCTAATCGCGGGCCCGCTCGAGCGACATCACGGTGTAATCGCTGCCCACCTTGTCGATGGTGACGTTGAGCTTGTCCTCCGGAGCCAGCCCCTTGAGCATTGCCGGGTCGGCGACATGCAGCACCATGGTCATTGGCGGCAGATCGAGGTTCGGGACGCGCTTGAGGCGCAAGGTCAGCGTGCCCGCCGATCGATCCACCTGATGAACCTCGGCGTGCACGGGCGGGAGCGCCGTTTCGGCGGATGCGAAACCCGGGAGCAGGGCGAGTGCGAGCAGCAGGAGCAGCGTATGCATGGTCGTTCTGGTAGCTGAAGGCTTGTCTGCACTCGACCGCGCTGGCTGCGGAGCGTTCCATGCCGTGCTGTTTCGCATCCTTGCAGGGGATGCGCGCTTCCGCCGTGAGCGCCGTTGAAACGGGCAGGGAATTTTTCTGGCGCTGCGGTACTCTGTGACGCATGCTTGCAAAAAGAGTTAATGTTTCGACCTGATCGCTTCCGAGGCGATTGCAGCCGTAGCACGGCGTGGCGTGCCGGAACGTCAAGCGAGTCTGAGTCGTACCTGTTTCGCAGTTGTCTTCAGTTGTCGTTACTCATTCCAGCCCCAGGATGAAATGACCCGGTCGCCCCTATCGATGTATGCCTTCGCCGCTTCGTGCTCGCTCATGCTGGCGGGCTGCGGTCAGCCATGGCCGGAGGAGGGCATCGACCCCACCAACATGCCCAAGCTGGCAATCGGCGCCGAGGTGTATCTCGAGCATTGCGCGGTGTGCCACGGCGCCAACCTGGAAGGACAGGAAAACTGGCGTCAGCGCCGTGCCGACGGGCGTTTGCCTGCTCCCCCTCACGATGCCAGTGGGCACACCTGGCACCATTCCGACGAAGACCTCTTCGCCATGATCCACGACGGCATGGTGCCCCCTCTGGCGCCGCCGGGTTATCAGAGCGACATGCCCGCCTTCGGCGAGATTCTCTCCAGTGACGAGATCCGCGCAGTGCTCGCCTACATCCAGAGCAAATGGCCCGCCGAAGTTGCCGAGGCCCGCACACGCATGCTGGCTCAGCGCGCTCCGCGCTGAGGGCTGATTCCCTGTTGCCGGGCAATGGCGCCACGCCACATTAGGCATTAGGTCAATAACGCTATCAATCAAGAATGATTTGCGTTTACAAATACGAATAACTATCATCTTCTGTTGATTCAACCGACGGCCGCGTCCTGATCCGGCCGGGTATGTACAGGAGAAGAATGTGGCTCGTATTACCGGTCCCCGCCTCAAAGTCATGCGCGCGCTGGGCACTACCCTGCCGGGGCTGTCGCGCAAATCCACGGAAAACCGCGATTACCCGCCGGGTCAGCACGGCCAGAAGAACCGCCGTCGCTCCGACTTCGCGCTGCGTTTGATGGAAAAACAGAAGCTGCGCTTCAACTACGGTGTGAGCGAAGGCCAGATCCGCAAGCTGTTCACCGAAGCCAAGAATTCCAACGCGCCGACCGGCGAGAAGCTGCTCGAATTGCTCGAGCGCCGCCTCGACAATGCCGTGTTCCGTGCCGGCTTTGCGCCCACCGGCATCGCCGCACGCCAGCTGGTGAGCCACCGTCATGTGCTGCTCAACGGCAAGTCCGTGAATATCCCGTCGATCCGCGTGAAACCGGGCGACGTCATCACGCTGACCGAGAAAGGCCGCCGCATTCCCGCCACCGTCGAGACCATTGCCACGCCGGAGCTCGCGCGCCCCGAGTGGATCAACTTCGACGCCGCGGCCGTCAGCGCCAGCATCACGCGTGTGCCCCACCACGACGAGGTTCCGTTCCCCATTGAAGTGCAGCACGTCGTCGAATACTACGCGGTGAGGATGTAAGCATGGCTTCCGACGCACTGCGCTACGAGGCCCGCCCCGAGCTTGCGCTGGCAGCGGTCATGCAACTGATGTCGCGCTTCCCGGCCCGCCGCTCGCCGGTGGTGGCCGACGCGGTGGTCAAGCACCTTGAAGTCATCGCCGCCGATGCGCGCTTGGCTGACGAGGTGCGTGCCTGCGCCCGCGAAATGTGTGCGGAGTGGGATGGCTACCGTTCGCTGTGTGCGGACATGCCGTGCGTGCCGAAGGGGGCTTTGCCCTCCTGAATCGTTCCGTTGGACATGGCAGGAATGCCTCACGCGGCTCGTTCGTGTGGGGCATATTCTTTTGGTGCGGGTGTTAGCGGCCCGGTAGCCACTGTGCAATGCAGAAAGCCAGTACCAGCACAGGCATGGACCACAGGTGAAACTCCCGCCACAGGCCTGACTGGCGTGACAGGCGCAGCGCGATCAGGCTGGCGAGCGATCCGATGGCGGTGCCGAAGCCGCCTACGGCGACCGCCCACGCCAACGTCCGCCAATCGTCCGTGAAGTTGGCGAGAAAGATCGTCGCCGGTACGTTGGAGATGAACTGCGACAGCAGTGCGCCAGTGGTCATCAGACCGCCTGGAAGTTCCAGCAGCTCCGGCACGCGGGCTGCCACCCAAGGCAAGCCGGCAAGCAGTCCGAGGTCGATGAACATCAGCACGAATACCAACAGCAGAAGCCAATCCACCTCGCGCACGACCTGGCGGGCGACGCACAGGTACAGCGCGATCACGGCCGCCGCGGCCCACACGGTGTAGCCTGATTCCGCCGCGATGAGAAATACCGGATACAGCGCGAGCGACAGCCCCATCAAACGACGGTCTATCGGCGCCGCCGGGGCCGTGTCGGCGATTTCGATACGTTGGGCCAGGAAGCCGAGCGGAATCAACATCAGAATCAGCAGCAGCAGGGCCGCCGCCAGAGGCAGCATGGCCAGCGTGAACTCCACGAAGCCGGTGTCTGAGGATTGCCACAGGAAGAGGTTTTGCGGGTTGCCGATCGGGCTTGCGGTGGAGCCGGCATTGACGGCCAGCGCCTCGAAGATGACGAGTCGCCCCACAGGCAAGCTCGCCACGCGACTCAGGCCGACAGTGAGCGGCACCACGATGAACAGCGCCACGTCATTGGTGACCACGGCCGAAAGAGCCGCCGAGAACAGCACCAGCGAGGCCGCCAGGCGGCGTTCGCCGTGGGCCTGCGTCAGCAGTGCGTGCCCGGCGCGCGCCAGAAAACCGCTGTTCTCAAGGCCGCGTGACAACACCAGCAAACCCGCCAGCGCGGCGATGGTGCGCCAATCGACCAGCGCGTGCAGCGCTGTCGCGCGTTGCGGCGCGGTCAGCAGCAGAATGACGAAACCGCCCAGCAAGACCAGCAACAAGCGGTCGGCGACAAGGCGGCTCAGAAAAAAACGGGCGATGGACATGGCGCGTATTGTGCCGTGTCCATCGCCCGCAGGGAGGGCCAGAACAGCCCCCTCGGGTCAGTCGATGGGGAGGATCAGTTCATCATCGACTCGACTCGCATGCGCAGTTCGGGATCCGACTGCAATGCGATCGCAATACCGTTGTAGGTTTCGACCTCAAGGCCGATCTCGTTCACCGTGTTCACCATTTCCTGCACGGCTTCGGTCTGAAGCTTGGCGGCTTCTTCCGGGTCATTCACGTCGAGCAGGCGCTCGGAGTATTCGGCGCGAATCGTCTCGATGGTCGGCTGGACTTCGGCGAACTTCTCCACATCTTGGTCAGTAAAGTCGGCCGACTGCGGCTGTGCCTGCGTCGGAGGTGCGGTCTGCTGGGTCGGCGCGGATTGCGCGACAGCGACCGAGGACATTCCGAAGGCGAGCATCAGGCTGGCGAGAAGCGGAGTAAGTTTTTTCATGGTCATTTCTCCAATAGTGAGACTGCAGCCAAACCGTTGCGAACATCGTGCCAGTTTTCAGAATTTTTAATGAAATCCCATAAAAACAATGCGTTGAGGCAGTCTTCCCGGTCCTTGGTGGGCCGCGCCAATATTTGACCTGGTACGTGGGAGTGTGTCATTTTGGCGCATGTGCCAATTGAACAAGGTGCCATTCCATGCGCCCGCCCGCCTTTCTGAGCAGCTTGCGAACCGTGCTCGCGCTGCAGGTCGTCGCACCATTGCTGGCCATCCTCGCCCTGGTTCTGGCGGTGTCTCTGGCGGTGCTGGGGCAGTTCATCGAGACACGCATGCAGCGCGACTTGCAACTGGTGGCGCGCGCCGTGCATTTCCCGGTCATGCAGGCGCTGGCCCGCAACGATTTCGAGCAACTGCAATCCAGCCTGGCTTCGGTGTTCGGCATGACCGAGGTGTATGGCGCTTACCTGTTCGATGCGGAGGGGCGCCGCATTCTCGGTTTCGGCGCCGGCAGCCCTACCCGTGCGCAGGCCGGTGATGCGCTGAAACTCTCGCTTGAAGGCCAGTTCGAGCAGTACTCGACCATTCGTGGCGAGAACGTCTATTCCTTCTTCCTTCCCTTGTTCGATGCCGGTGGTCAGCCCGATGGCTTGCTGCAGGTCACGCGTTTGCGTAGCGACATGGAGGCCGAACTCAAAACGCTCAAGCGGCGCACCTGGAGCGGATTCGGGCTCGCGGCGGTGCTGGTGTTCGGGGTGCTGAGCTTCAGCCACCGCCGTGCCATCGGCCGGCCACTGGAGGATCTGCTGGGCAGCGTGCGACGCGTGGAGGACGGCGAACTGGCTCACCGTGCCGACGAGAGCGGGCCGCGTGAGTTGCGCCAGCTCTCGCGGCGCATCAACGGCATGCTGGATGCCATTGCGCGTGCGGAGGCGCGCGAGGCCGAGCAGCGCGAGGAGCACGCCCGCATCGAGGCGCAACTGCGCCGCAGCGAAACGCTGGCGGCGCTGGGCCAGCTTTCGGCCGGCGTGGCCCATGAGTTGGGCGCGCCGCTGTCGGTCGTCGACGGCCGTGCCCGCCGCTTGCAGCGCGCCGCACGCAGTGATGAAGAGGTGCGTGAGCTGGGCGAGATACGCGAACAGGCTGCGCGCATGACGTCGATCGTGCAGCAGCTGCTGGCCTATGCGCGCGGCGCTGGCAGCGGGCACGAACGTATCGATGTGCCGTCGCTGATCAGCCGGGTCTACGTGCTAGCGGCCGGCGAGGGCGTTGCGGCCGAACTGCGCGAGGGGCCGCCCGCCACCGTGCAGGGCGACGCGCTGGGCTTGGAGCTGGCCATGGTCAATCTGCTGCGCAATGCGCGTCAGGCGTGCCCGGACGGCCGGGTCGAGTTGGCTTGGGTGTGTGAGGGGGGCAAGGTGGTGCTGCAGGTGGATGACAACGGGCCGGGCATCCCGCCGGCCGAGCGTGCTCAGGTGTTCGAGCCTTTCCACACCACGCGGCTGCCGGGTGAGGGCACTGGCCTTGGTCTGGCCATCGTGCAGCGCATTGCGCGTGAGCATGGCGCTGAGGTGCGCATTTCCGGCTCGCCGCTGGGCGGGGCGCGTTTCGAGTTCGTACTGAATGCCGTGGAGGCCAAAAATGTCTGAGCGCGCGCGCATTCTGGTGGTTGAGGACGACCCGGCCCTGCAGCGTCTGGTGGTGGACGAACTCGAAGCTTCCGGCCGCCGCGTCGAGGCGGTCAGCACCTTGAGCGATGCCCGCGACGGTCTGGCCGAGCGCCTTCCCGATCTCGTCGTGACCGACCTGCGCCTGCCTGACGGGCATGGCATGGAGCTGGTGCGTGAGCTGGTCGCGCAACCGGACGGCAAGCGGCCCGCGATCATCGTGGTGACGGCGTTCGGCAGCGTACCGCAGGCCGTCGAGGCCTTGCAGGCGGGTGCCGATGACTTCCTGACCAAGCCGCTCGATCTCGATCACTTCCTGATCTGCGTGGATCGGGTGCTCGAAACGCGCCAATTGCGCGACGAGGTGACGCGCTTCCGGCGCATCAGCGGCGCGGCCGAATCTTTTCATGGCCTGTTCGGTCGCAGCGCTGCCATGCGCACCCTGTTCGACCAGATTCGCGTGGTTGCGCGGGCGCAAGGGCCGGTGCTGGTCAATGGCGAGAGCGGTACTGGCAAAGAGCTGGTGGCGCGCGCCATCCACGCCGAGAGCGACCGCGCCGACGGCCCGTTTCTCGCGGTGAACTGCGCCGGCGTGCCGCAGGAACTGATGGAAAGTGAATTCTTCGGCCATGCCTCGGGCGCCTTCACCGGTGCGCGCAATGCCCGTCGCGGCCTGCTGCAACAGGCCCATGGCGGCACCTTGCTGCTCGACGAGATCGGCGAAATGCCGCTGGCCTTGCAGGCCAAGATGCTGCGCGCGCTGCAAGACGGCTCGATCCGCCCGGTCGGTCAGGACACCGAAGAGCAGGTGGATGTGCGCATCGTCGCCGCGACACACCGCGATCTGGCGCAGCGCGTGGCCGATGGCGCCTTTCGTGAAGATCTCTACTACCGCCTCGAAACCTTCGCGCTGGCGGTACCGCCGCTGCGCGAGCGCGAGGAAGATGTCGAGCTGCTGGCGCAGCGCTTTCTGGTGCGTTTTGCCGCCGAGCAAGGTCGCCCGGCGCGAGGTTTCGAGGCCGCCGCGCTGGCCGCGCTGCGCGGCTACTCGTTCCCGGGCAACGTGCGTGAATTGCAGAACGCGGTGGAGCGCGCGGTGGCCTTCTGCTCGGGCGAAAAGGTCGAGCCCGAGCACCTGCCCGAGCGCTTGCTCAAGCCCGAGGCCGCCGCCGCGGCCACCGGCCCGGCCACTGCGCGGGGGGACGGGGGCCTGCTCGACGGCAACGTGCTGCCCACGCTGGAAGAGGTGCAGAAGCGCTACGTGCGCCGCGTGCTCGATGAAGTGGGTGGCAACCGCCGCCGTGCCGCAGCCTTGCTGGGCATCGGGCGGCGCACCCTGTATCGCTGGCTCGACGACGAGCCGGCCGAAGGTGACTGAGGCGCCTTACTGAACGAAGGCCTTGATGCCGTCCAGGTAGGCGTTGCCATACTGAATGACCTCTTCGCGGTTCAGGCCTTCGCTGTAGAAGTGCATCGACTCCACGTCGCCCTGCAGATCGGCCAGCTCCTTGCGGATCGCCGCCAGTGATTCCTCGAGCGTGTACGACAGGCTGTGAATGTCGTGGATATCGTACTCGCCAACCTCGCCGCCCAGCAATTCGGCCAGACGTGCGTTGGCTTCACGCAGGTTGACTACGGCTTCGGCCAGGTCGGAGGCTTGCTTCCCCTGGTAGTGGGCCACGCGGTCATTCGGCGACTGGGCGAAGGTGGCGGTGGAGAAGGTGGCTGCCGCGGCAAGCGCGAGCAGGCTGAAGGTCTTCTTCATGGAAGGCTCCGTGGTGAAAAGGTGGTCAATACAGGTCGCGGCGGTAGCGCCCGTCGCGGGTGAGTTGGGCAAGGCGTGCCTCGCCGAGAATGTCTTGCAGTGTTTTGTGCACCGCCGGGCCCATGCCCACGGCGTTGCCGCAGACGTAAATCGCCGCGCCGCCGTGCACCCAGTCGCGCAGCGTGTCGGCGGCGCGTACAAGCCGGTGCTGCACGTATTCGCCAGCGCCGTCGCGTGAGTACACGCGGTCGCAGCGCGCCAGCAGGCCGCGTCGTTCGAACTCTTGCAGTTCTTCATAGTGAAAGGCGTCGTTCGCCGCATTGCGTTCGCCGAACAGCAGCCAGTTACGGCCGTCGCCCGCCCGAGCACGCCAGCGCAGATGCGCCAGCAACCCGGCCAGGCCGGTGCCGTTGCCGATCAGGATCAGCGGACGAGCGGCGTTGTCGCCCAACCTGAAGTTGACATGTGGCCGTGTGCGGCCACGCAGGACCGTGCCCACTGGCGCTTCGCCACACAGCAGTGCAGACATCAGGCCGGGTCGGCCTTCGGCGTCGAATACCGCACGCACCAGCAAGTGCACCGCGCCGTCTTGCGGCAGTGAGGCAATCGAATAGCTGCGCGGCCGGTCGTCGTTGCCGGGCGGCAGCAGTTGCAGCAGGTCACCGGCTTCCCATCGCGCTGGATTGCCAATCGGCTCCAGCTCGACATGCACGGCGGCTGCACCGACGCTGCCGGGGTTGAGAAGGCGTCGCGCACGAATGCGCCAGCTGCCGTTTGTCTCGGTGGAGGGCGCTGGTTCGGCGGCGTTGGCAAACTCGGCCAGGCGATGCCGCCAGGTGTGCAGCCCGTCGGCGTCGGCGCCGTCGAGTTCGACCCGTGGGAATAGGGCCACCGCGCCGCAATCGGCCAGCCAGGCATCGAGTTGCCGGCCAAAACCGCAGAAGTGGGCGTAATGCCTGTCGCCCAAGGCCAGCACGGCGTAACGTACGCCGCGCAAGTCGGGCTGCTGATTCATCAGGCGTTCAACGAAGTGCGTGGCGTTGTCCGGTGCGTCGCCCTCGCGGCAGGTGCTGACGATGAACAGCACCTGCGATGCACTGCGCAGGCGCGCGGCGTCAAGGTCGCCCAGCGGTGCGATCTCGCAAGCCACGCCGCCGGCGCGCAAGGCGTTTGCAGCCTCGTCTGCCAGCTCGTGCGCATAGCCGGTCTGGCTGGCGAAGGCCACCAGCGCGGGAGCTTCGGTGGCTGGCGCGTCAGGGGGCGCAAGGGCCGCCCGACGCGCACTGCGCACATGCCACCAGGCGCGCAGGCTGAGCCCTGCCCAGGCCGCAAACAGGCCCGCCGCGCCGGCCAGACGAGGCAACTGGTCGGTGATCATGCTGCCGCAATCACTCCGGCAGCACTTCCAGCGTGGCCGTGTAGGAGGCGCGACGCTCGATGTTGCCCTCGGCCTTCTCGGTGTCGTTGATCGATGCGCTGACGTAGAACATGCCTGCGTTCGGCCATTTCACCGTAACGCGCCCCTTGGCGTCGGCCACC
Organism: Pseudazoarcus sp. NS20; assembly: GCF_059703745.1. Classification (NCBI taxonomy): domain Bacteria; kingdom Pseudomonadati; phylum Pseudomonadota; class Betaproteobacteria; order Rhodocyclales; family Zoogloeaceae; genus Pseudazoarcus; species Pseudazoarcus sp. NS20. The sequence continues at coordinate 111,704 of NZ_BAAKIY010000001.1, read as the reverse complement.
AGCTTGATTTCGCCCTGGGCGTTGCGATAGCGCATGTTGCCCGGCAGTACCGTTACCTCCAGCCCGGCGGCAGGTTTGCCGTTGAGCGTGAAGGCAAACGTGGCTGCTTCGCCGGCGTGCAGGTCGTTGGGGTGGCTGACGGCGAGCAGTTCGATGCCTTCGCCGCTGGGCTTGATCTCGCTCGGGCTGCCGACGGTGACGAAGGTTTCCACGCGGCTGGCGACTTCGCGCACCGACAGATCGGTGGCCTTGGCCGGCACGTTGGCTTCGAGTTCAGCGCGCGGACCACGCCAGCGCTTGTTTTCCCCGCCTTCCTTCCACATGGCCATCACGCCGGAGCTGACCATGGCGATGCGGTAGGTGCCCTGAGCGGTCAGATTGAGGTCGAACACCGAGCGCAGCTTGCCGGTGACGACATTCTCAGGATCGACCTTGCTGCCGTCCGGCGAAACGATGGTGAGGCTTTCGTTCACCGGCAGCGGGCGGTGGTTGAAGTAGAACACCTCGTTCGACGATGCGCCGTCGAAGGTGACGTAGTCGGCCTTCGACAACACCGTGGACGACGGCAGCAGCCAGCGCTCGTGCGCGCTGGCAAGCGGAACAGCCAGCGCCGAGGCGATGGCGGCGAGTGCGATGCGGGTGCGGAATTTCATCAAAGTGCTCCTTGCGGTCATGTCAGGGGACGAGCTCGACCGTGATCTGGCCGAGTTCGCTTTCGCCACGGGCCGTGGCACGTTGTTGGGAGGCGGGCGGCCACTGCACCGGCACGCTGATCACTTCGCGCCCGCCGTGCTCGCGCGAGGCCTCGACCATCAGCCGGTACTCGCCTTTGGCCAGCATGCCGAGCGGCGCACTGCCCTCCTTGAAGGTCAATGCATGCTTGCCTGCGCCACGCGTGGCCGCGGTGACGCCGTCAATCGGCAGCGCCAGATCACGCCCCGTGCGGCGCCACCACTGTCGCATGTCTTTCAGCCAGGTCTTGCCTTCGTCGTTGCGCATGCGCACGTCGTACCAGACGGCCAGATTGGCGGCCACGCTGTTGTCCGGGCGCTCCAGCCACACCGCCACGTAGGGGCGCGGCGAAAGGTCGGGCAACTCGATCTCCACGCGCAGGTCCGCCGCAGCAGCCAGCGGTACCAAGGCCGCGCACAGCGCGCCCAACAGAGGTCGTTTCATCGGTGAACTTCCTATCAATGAATGAACAGCAGAATGAGCAAGGCCGGTATCAAAGCGCCCAGCCCCACCAGCGGCCACACGCTGGCACGTTGCCGTGCATGCAGCGCCAGAATGAACAGGCCGGTCAGTGAAAACACCAGACAGGCAACGGCGAAGATGTCGATGAACCAGCTCCACGCCGTACCCGTGTTGCGCCCTTTGTGCAGGTCGTTGAGCCACGCCACGGTGCCGCGCTCGGTCAGCTCGTACTCCAGTTCGCCACTGGCGCGGTCGATCACCAGCCACGCATCGCCACCGGGGCGCGGCAACGCCAGATACACCTCCTCCTCCGACCACTCCGCCGCAAGCGCCGGAATGTGACGACCCAACTCGCCACCGATCCAGCGCCGCAGATCGCGCGGCAACGGGGCTGCGTCCTCGGTGACGCCGGCCATTCCGGCAAGCAGCTCGGCCGGCACGCTGCGCGTCTCGCTGGTGCGCTCCGGCGCCGGCTCCAGTGCGCCGGGGTGGTTCAGCGTGATGCCGGTTACGGCGAACATCACCATCCCCACCAGGCAGATGGCCGAACTGATCCAATGCCACTGCATGAGATGGCGCATCCACCAGGCACGGCGTGCCTGAGTTGATGCGCCTGGTTTGCCGACTGAAAGGAGGGGGTGGGAGCTTGTCATTGGAGAGAGTGGCGGCCCTTCAAGAAGGAAGCCGGCTCAGCGCTGGTCAGAACCTGAGGTTGGCCGAAACCCACAGACTGCGGGCCTTGTCCTTGTTGTTGAAATCGTCCTCTGGCGCCCAGCCGCCAACACACTGGTTGCCGGTTGTGCAACTCACGAACGAATAGGTGGTGAAGTCTTCGTCGAGCAGGTTGTTTATGCGTGCGTTGATCGTGAAGTTCTTGCTCACGTCGTAGCTCGCTCCCAGGTGGAACACTTCGTAGTCCTTAAAGTAGCGGGGGTTTCCTGAGGCGTCCGTGCCGCGGTAGCGTTTGGAGCGTGCCTCCATGCCAAGGAATACGTTGAGGTCTTGCAGTGCCTGCCAGTCGACAGTGGCGTTGAGCATGTGTTTTGCGCTGTTGGTGAGGGGCAAGCCTTTGTCGGCACCGCTTTGCTGTTCGCTGTCGGTATAGGTGTAGTTGGCGCGCACAGCCCAGCGCTCGCTGATCTGATAACGCCCGGCAATCTCGACGCCCTGAATACGGGCTTTCGCGACGTTGATGTTTTGTGCGTAGCTCGTGTAGCCAAGATCTGCGTAGTCGCCGAGGTTGGCGCAAGGGCGTACGCCGCCCGTTACGTCACAACTCTGGGTAGCTTCGCCGCGCATGATCTTGTCCTTGAAGTCATTGCGGAATACCGTGAGGTTGAAGCTGTGACGCTGAGGGTGGTTCCAGTACACCGCCACCTCGGTATTGCGGCTCTTCTCGGGCTTCAGATCGGGGTTGCCGACGAAAGGCGTAACGCCTTGACCACCGAAACCGGTGATGCCGTCATACAAGTCGGTTGTCTTCGGGGTTTTGTAGCCAGTGCTGACACCACCTTTCACTGTCCACTGGGGGCTTACTTTGTAGGCGCCGTAAAGTCGCGGCGACAGATTGTTGCCGAACAGGTTGTGGTGGTCGTGACGGACCCCCGCGGTTAGTGTGAAGCGGTCCGTAGGCATCCAATTGTCTTCAACGAACAGTGCCCACATCTTGTGATCCTGCACTGCACCGCCCGCACCGGACTCCAACCCGAAAATGTCGTCCTTCAGTTCGCCACGAATGATTTGCCCGCCGACGACAAGCAGGTGATCGCCGGCCAGATCGGTCAGCGGAATATCGAGCCTGCCGTCAAGCGTGTACTGGTTGCTCTGCAAGGTGCGCTTGTCGCGCGGAAGAAAGGCGTCAAGCTGTGCCCGCTGTGCGGGCGTCATGTTCGCCAGCTTGGTGGCGGCGTTGCCCCCTGGCACGGCATCCCAAAGCGCTTGAAGTTGCTGTCGCTCTGCGACAGAGAACGGCATGGTGCGACCCTTGTTGTCGGACTCCACATATGACAAGGCAACAAAACTGGTGGCAAGATCCCACCTGCCCTCATGGCTCAACGACCACGCGTTGCGAGTGAATTCCTGCTCATCGGTGTAGCCGGCGCGGGGCTGCACGACGCCGCCACTTGCTCGCCAGATGGTCTCAATGCTGTCAACGGTGCCAAGCGGAAACGTTGTTTCCCCGGTAATCGGGTCGGTAACCGGCCGGTTGTCATACACCTGCTTCGAGGTGTCGTAATCAAACGTGATCCGTTGGTTCTCGGTAGGCGTGAGGTACAGACTGAAGCCGAGCGCCTTGTTGACGTTGTCGACGGTCTTGCCGCCGCCACCGAAACCCAGCGTGCGGCTGCGCAGGACTCCGTTGGGGTCGCGAGCCGCTTCGAATTCGGGATTTGAAGCGTCCCGCTCGTAGCGGCTACCGCGCACGCTCATCGATAGCACCCCGGGCTTGATCGGCCCACGCAGACTGAAGTCGACGGTTGAGTCTTCGCCGAATGCGCTGTCACTTTGGAAAGTCCGGCCGACCGTTACCGAGCCAGTCCATTCTTTCGCATCTTTTTTCGTGATGATATTGATGACACCGCCGAGGGCGTCGGCGCCATAAAGCGTAGAGGCGGGGCCCCGGATCACTTCGATGCGTTCGATGGCATCAAGCGGCGGAACATGATTGAACTGGTTGCCGCCAAAGCTGTTGGGGTAGATGTCGCCATGGTTGTTTTGGCGTTTCCCGTCGATCAGCACCAGCGTGTATTCGGAACCCATCCCGCGCATGCTGATGGTTCTCTGACCTGTCTTGTCGGAAGTCTCCCCGACGTCGACGCCTTCCAGGTCACGGACAGCATCGATCAGCGTGGTGTAGGGGCGCTTCGTCAGTTCTTCTTGCGTGACGACCGAAATGCTTGCTGGCGCATCAGTGATCTTTTGTTCGAAGCCGGTGGCGGTCACCACGACGTCTTGCAAGCGGGTGTCCGTGTCTTGTGCAAAAGCTGAGGACGTGGCAAATGCCAGCGCCAAGGCGCAACCGAGAGGGTGAAGAGCAAAAACGGGCGCGTGATCCCGTTGGTGAGAAACCATCATCAGAACTCCAGTCAGTAGGGGTGTTGGCTGGCTGACTGGATGACGCGGGCGCGTGCTTCAGATGGCTGGCTACAAGATCAATGAATGATAATGACTCGCATTAAAGTTCGCAACAAGTGTGGTGAGAATGACTCACTGTTGTGGAGTTGGTGGCTGCCAGCCGCCGCCGAGTGCTTTGTACAGGTCGGTGGCGGCAGTGAGTTGGGCGAGGCGTTGCTGGGCGAGTTGGTCTTGCGCCTGGAAGAGCGTGCGCTGGGCGTCGAGCACGGCGGCGAGGTCGTCGGCGCCTTCGCGGTAGCGCAGTTCGGACAGGCGCAGGCTGCGCTGGGCTTCTTCGAGGATGGCGCGTTGGGATGCTTCAAGCTCGCGGGCGCGTGCAGCGTTGCCGAGTGCGTCCTCGACTTCCTTGAGGGCGGTGAGTACGGTGAAGCGATAGGTTTCGACGAGTTCGCGCTGGCGTGAGCGGGCGGTATCCACTTGTGCACGCAAGCGGCCGCCGTCGAAGATGGTCTGTGCCAGGCTGGCGGCGAGCGAGTAGGTGCGTGTCGGGTCGGTGAGCGACAGCAGCGCGGCCGAGGCGAGGCCACCCGAGCCGGAGAGTTGGACCGACGGCAGCAACGCTGCACGCGCGGCGGCGACGTTGGCGTCGGCGGCGGCCAGCCGCGCTTCGGCTGCGGCGAGGTCGGGGCGTCGCAGCAGCAGGTCGGACGGCAGGCCAGGCGAGATGGCCGGCACGGCCAGCCCGTTGAGCGGTGCGTCCGCCACGGCATAGCCCTGCGGCATGGTGCCGGCGAGCAGCGCGAGGGCGGAACGCGTCTGGCGCAACTGCACTTCGAGCGGGGTGATGGTGGCGCGTTGGGCCAGCACGGTGGAGCGCTGGCGGCTCACGTCGAGGGCCGAGGCGGCGCCGTTGCGATAGCGCACTTCCACCAGGCTCAGCAGGCGTTCGGCCAGGGCGAGATTCTCGCGGGCAATCGCCAGCCTTTCGGTCAGCGCCAGCGTTTGGAACCAGGTGGTGGCGACGTTGGCGTCCAGGCTCAGGCGTACGCCATCGAGGTCGTAGCGGGTGGCCGCGAGACCGGCCGAAGCGGCATCCACGCCGGCGGCGAGGCGGCCCCACAGATCGACCTCCCATGACACCGACAGCGTGGCCGAAGTGGCCTCGCTGGTGCTGGTGGGGGCGCCGTCGGGCTGTGTGCGGCGCTCGCTGGTGCTGGCGCCGAGACTGACGGCGGGGAGCCGTGAGGCGCCGACCGAACGCAGTGCCAGTTCGGCCTGGATGACGCGTTCGGTGGCGATGGCCAGGTTGGGGTTGCCGGTGCGGGCTTCGCGCACCAGCGTGTCGAGCGCTGGTGCGTCAAAAGCCTGCCACCACTGGGCGTCGACACTGCCGGCGGCGGGTGTGGCGGCTTCGGTCCAGCTGCCCGGCAGCACGTAATCGGGGCGCGAGGCGGGTTCGGTAACGGCGCAGCCGGTCAGCACCAGGGCGGCAAGTGAAGTCAGCAAAAGGCGGGAGGACATCGTGGCGATCATTCCGAGGCAAGTGCGGCTACGGGGTCGAGGCGGGCGGCTTTGCGTGCGGGCAGGAAGCCGAAGATCAGGCCGGTGGCAAAGGCGCAGCCAAAGGCCAGCACCACCGGGGCGACCGAATACAGGATGGGCGTGCCGAGCCATTCGATGAGCGCGGCGGTGCCGAGGCCGGCGCCCACTCCGATCAAACCGCCCAGCGCGGAAACCGCCAGTGCTTCGATAAGGAACTGCTGGAGGATGTTGCGCGTGCGAGCACCGGTGGCCATGCGGATGCCGATCTCGCGCGTGCGTTCGGTGACCGACACCAGCATGATGTTCATCACCCCGATGCCGCCCACCAGCAGCGAAATGGCGGCGATGGAGCCGAGCAGGATGGTCATGGTGTCCTGCGTGGCCGAGACGCTGTCGATGATCGAGGCCATGTTGCGGATCTGGAAATCCTCCACGCCGTGGCGCGACATCAGCAGCGCATGCACTTCTTCCTGCGTGTCGTCGATGCGCGACACGTCCTCGACGGCCACCATGGCGCTGGCGAGGTAGCGCTGTCCGAACAGGCGCAGGCTGCCGGTGCTCCAGGGCACGAAGATCACGTCGTCCTGATCACGTCCCCAGCCGGTGGCACCCATCGGCGACATCACGCCGACTACCTGGAAGAGGATGTTCTGCACCATCACGTACTCGCCGATGGGGTCGCGCTCACCGAACAGTGCGTTGGCCACTGTCTGGCCGAGCACGGCGACGGTGGCGTAATGGTCCTCGTCGTCAGCGCTGAAGAAGGTGCCGCGCGCCACCGGCCACGAGCGTGCAATCACGAAGTCCGCCGAAGTGGCGGTGGCCTGCGTGCGCTGATCGGCGTTGCCGAAGCGTACCGTCACGCTGCCGTTCTGTTCGGGTACCGAGGCCAGCACGTTGGGCAGCCCGGCCATGGCGCGGGCGTCTTCGATGGTGAGTGTGGCGGTGACGTCGCGCCCGCGCTGGTTGGGTGCGCCGGGGCGCACCGTGAGCAGGTTCGACCCCATGGCACTGATGCGGTCGACCACGTTCTGGCGTGCGCCATCGCCAATCGCAAGCATGGCGATTACCGAGGCCACGCCGATGACGATGCCCAGCAGCGTCAGCACGGTGCGGAAGACATTTGCGCTCATCGAGCGCAGCGCCGTGCGCGAGGCTTCGAGCAATTCGCCCAAGGGGGAACTGCGGTCGACATGGGGCGCGAAATCCGGCGCGGTTTGCGGCGGCTTGGCACCGGGGTCGCTGAGGATGCGGCCGTCACTGATCTCGATGATGCGGTCGGCGTGAGCTGCCACCTCGCGGTCATGCGTGATCAGGATGATGGTGTGCCCCTTTACCGACAGGTCGCGGATCAACTGCATCACGTCGGCACTGCTCTTGGTGTCGAGCGCGCCGGTGGGCTCGTCGGCCAGAATGATGCGGCCGCCGTTCATCAATGCGCGGGCAATCGAGACACGCTGTTGCTGGCCCCCCGAAAGCTGCGCGGGGCGGTGGTGCAAGCGTTCGGCCAGGCCCAGTTCGCCCAGCAGTGCCGCGGCACGGGCGTGACGCTCGTCGGGCGGCATGCCTGCGTAGATGGCCGGCACTTCGACGTTCTCGGCCGCGGTGGCCGAGCCGATCAGGTTGTAGCTCTGAAAGACGAAGCCGAAATCCTCGCGGCGCAGCCGGGCCAATTCGTCACGGTCGAGCTTGGATACGTCCTGCCCGAGGAAGAGGTATTCGCCGCTGCTGGGGCGGTCGAGGCAGCCGAGGATGTTCATCAGCGTCGACTTGCCGGAGCCCGAAGCCCCGATGATGGCGACGAACTCGCCCGCATGGATGGTCAGGTCGATGCCATGCAGCACACGGGTTTCGATCTCGCCGTTGTGGTAGCTGCGTGTCACGCCGGTGAGCTGGATGACCGGCGTGGTGGCAGAGGCGTTGGCCGGGGCTGCGTTCATCGCGGGTGCATCGGCATGGCGCTGCGCGCGGCGCCAGCGCCGGCCGCGCGACTGCCTGCGACGACGCGGTCACCTTCGCTCAGGCCGGCAACGATCTGCGCAGCAACGCGGCTGGTCAAGCCGACTTCCACCTCACGCTCGACCACGCGGCCGCCGGCTTCTACCGCCCGAACGGTGGCCTTGCGAGTGACGTTTGCAGGAGGCTCAGCCCGGGCGCGCGGGGCTTCGCGAGCCTGGCCGGCGTCACGCCCCTCGGCACGGCTGCGGCCAGAGCGCTCGCCTGCATCGCCGACGGGGCGCTGCGCGCGGGGAGCCAGGCCCGACAGGGCGGCCAGCGGCACCGTGAGGGTGTCATCTGCCTGCGCGACCACGAAGAAGACCTGCGCGGTCATCTGCGTCATCAAACGGCGGTCAGGGTTGGGGACGTCGAAAACCGCGTTGTACAGCACCACGTTGTTGGTGACGGTGGGCGTGGGGTCGATGCGGCGCAGCGTACCTTCCCAGCGCTGACCGGTGCCACCCAGCGTGGTGAACCACACCGGCATGCCGAGGCGCAGACGGCCCACGTCGGCCTCCGATACCTGGGTTTCCACCGTCATCACCGAAAGGTCGGCAATGCGCAAAATGGTCGGGGCCGACTGGTTGGCGTTCAGCGTCTGGCCCTGGCGCGCTTCGATCGACACTACGGTGCCGTCCATCGGTGCCGAGATGCGCGTGTATTCCAGGTTGGCCTCGTCGGCGCGCAGCGAGGCTTCGGTCTGCTCGATCTGCGCTTTGAGCGAGTCGATCTGGGCACGCACGGCGCGCAGGGAGGCCTCGGCGTTCTGCAGCGATTCGCGTGTGGTGGCGTCTTCGGCCATCAGGTTGCGCTGGCGGCGCGCCTGCGATTCGGCCAGTTCGAGGTTGGCTTCGCGCTCGAGCATCTGCGCGCGTTGGCTGCGCAACTGCGCCTGCGTAGCCTCCACGCGGCTGGCCAGCACGCGCGCGTCGATTTCGGCCAGCAACTGGCCGCTTGTCACGGTATTGCCCACCTCCACGTGAATGCGGTTCAACAGCCCCGAAACCTGTGCCCCGACATCGACATAGTCGCGCGGTTGCAAGGTGCCGGTGGCTGTTACGAGATCTTCAAGCTTGCCGCGCTGCACGGTGGTGATTACCAGATCGGCTGTCGGGTCGGCCGCGCCGAACAGGGCGTCGCGTGCGAACCAGGCCGTGGCGGCCAGTGCGATGACGACGGCACACGAGGCGACGATGATGCGTTGTTTGCGGGAGCGGGGCGGGCGTGTCGTCATGGTCAAGTCTGGTTAGGAAGGCCGGCACAGAGTGTCATGAAGACAAGCATACTTGGGCGATGTTCGCCTTTTGTATCGCATTGCAGCGCCCCACAAACAAGAATCGAGAGGGTGATGCACCCTCTCGATTCAATTTCATGCAGCGTGCCGGAAGCGGTCGATCAGCGAGCCGGTACGGTGAGGAACCCCATCTTCTCGATGCCGGCGCTGCGCGCTTCGGCCATGATTTCGGCAATCACCTGATAACGCGTGTCCTGGTCCGCACGCAGGTGCAGCTCGGGTTGCGGATCCTGCTGCGCCGCTGCGGCGAGCCGGGCCGGCAGATCGGTGCGCGAGACCATGTCGTTGTTCCAGAACAGTTCGCCTTCGCCATTCATCGAAAGTGTCACGGTGTCGGGCTTCTGGTTGGTGGCCTGGCTGGAGGCTTTGGGCAGATCGATCTGCACCGAGTGCGTCAGCAACGGTGCGGTGATCATGAACACGATGAGCAGCACCAACATCACGTCGATCAGCGGAACCATGTTGATTTCGCTCATCTGTGGGGTGCCGCCCTGCTGATTGAATCCACCGAAGGCCATTACGACGCCCCTTGCACCGAGGCGCGCAGCTCAGCCACCGCCTGTTTGCGTGCGGCGGCGCTCTGCTGCCCGCTGGCCAGACGCGAGCCGGTGCAGAACCAGGCGTGCAGATCGTGCGCGAAGGCGTCGAGCTCGTTGAGCTCAAGGCGGTTGGCGCGGTTGAAGGCGTTGTAGGCCAACACGGCCGGAATGGCCACGAACAGGCCGAAGGCGGTCATGATCAGCGCCTCGCCCACCGGGCCGGCCACTGCGTCCAGCGTCGCCACGCCCGAGGCGCTGATGCCGATCAGCGCACCGTAGATGCCCCACACGGTGCCGAACAGGCCTACGAACGGGGCGGTCGAGCCGATCGATGCCAGCACTGTCAGACCGGATTCGAGCTTGGCGGTGGACAGCGCAATCGACTTGCGCAGCGCGCGCGTCACGAACTCGTCGGCGTCCATGGTGCCGCCCAGCGTTTCGTTGCCCGCATGGGTGCGCAGGTGCTCGGTGGCGGCCTTGCCTTGCAGGGCAAGGGCCTCGAAAGGCGAATCGGGCGCCACGCTAGACAGTCGGGCCAGGCCCTCGTCGAGACTCGGGGCTTTCCAGAATGCTTCGATTGCGGCCTCGTTGCTGCGGGCGCGCATCTGGCGCAGGCTGCGCAGCACGATCAGATACCAGCTGGCGACCGACATCACGACCAGCGTGAAGGCCACGAACTTGATGACGTAGTCGGATTGTTCCCACAGATGGGCCAGGCCGAAGGTTTCGGATGGGGTCATTTCACGTTATCCCTCAAGTTTGAATACGACGGGTACGAGTACCCACGAAGCAATGTTGCGTTGTCCCTGCTTGGCCGGCACGAAGCGCCAGCGCGCCACCGAGCTGCTGGCCGCCTGATCCAGCCGGCTGGAGCCAGAGCTTTTCGAGATTTCGACCTTCTCGGCACGACCATCGACCGACACGAAGACCCTCAGCATCACGCTGCCCTCCTCGCGCATGCGTCGGGAAATCGACGGATAGGTCACGCTCGGGTTATTGAGGTAGTCGGCATCGTGACGTGGTTCGATGACCGGCTGATTCTCGTCCGCCTGCGGGCTGGGCTTGGGCGCAGTGCTGGCTGCAGCCACCGGCGCCGGTGTCGGGGCGGGCGGCGTGGGCTCGGGCTCAGTGCGGGGCTCAGGCGCCGGTTGCGGCGGGGGCTCCGGTTTGGGCTTCGGCTTCGGTTGCGGCTTGGGCTCCGGCTTTGGCTCGGGTTTGGGCTTCGGCGGCGGCGGCGGCTCTGGCGTGGGCTCAGGAACAGGCTCGGGTTCCGGCGGCGGCGGGGGCTCCGGCTCGGGGGGCGGCGGCTCCGGTTCGGGCTCGGGCGGTGTGGGCGGCTCGGGAGGCGCTGGCGGTGCGGCCGGAGCTGTCTCCGCGACATTTACGACCTCGTCCACGAGGCTTACGGCGAACATCGGCTCGGGCATGATCTCGGGCTTTTGCTGCGCTTGGGTCAGCGCAAAAAGCCCGCCCGCGTGAGCAACAACGACAGCGGCGAGAAGCACGCGTCGCTCGCCGCGGGATTCGGCAAATCGTGAAATGAGGCTAGAGGTCATCGCAGTATCAGATCAAGCAATACGGCGACGAGCGCTACGGCAGCAAGGGTGCGCGCAGGCGCAAAGGCTGTCTGGCGAGAGGGGTTCGGCCGGTGGAAGATCGGGGCGGGTGAGTCGAGCATGTTTCCGGTTTGAGTAAAACTCCCGCGTGTTGGCTCGTATTGTGCAAGAGCCGGCACGCGGGAGTGGGCTGAAGCTGCGCTGCACGCATCCGCGTGGCGCCTGCGGCAGTGTTTAGCTGCCAGCCTCCATCTGTGATTGCAGGTAGTTCTGCAGGCCGACCTGTTCGACCAGACCGATCTGGGTTTCAAGGTAGTCAATGTGCTCTTCCGTGTCTTCCAGGATCTCTTTGAAGAGATCGCGCGAGACGTAGTCCTTACAGGACTCGCTGTGAGCAATGGCTTCGATCAGGTGAGTGCGGCCGGTGGTTTCAAGCTTCAGGTCGCCGGCCAGACACTCTGGCACGTTCTCGCCGATCATCAGCTTGTCGAGGTTCTGCAGGTTCGGCAGGCCTTCGAGGAACAGCACGCGCTCGATGAGCATGTCGGCATGCTTCATCTCTTCGATGGACTCTTCGTACTCGTGCTTGCCGAGTTTGGTGAGGCCCCAGTTCTTGTACATGCGCGCATGCAGGAAGTACTGGTTGATTGCGGTGAGTTCGATGGTGAGCTGTCGGTTCAGGTGCTGAATGACTTTCTTGTCGCCTTTCATGACGCCTCCAGGGCAAGGGCGACGCTGCCGGCGCAGGCCGGCATGGGGTTCCATGTGCGATCTGCGCGATTCTCGAGCGCGGTGGCGAGGCAGCGCCGCGCGGATTCCGCGCAGCAAGCGCAATCAGAGGCCACCCCGAGCTCCCTGCGCAAATCGCGCATGCGGCACGCGCCGTTCTCGACGGCGTGCTCAATCTGCTTTTCGGTGACCGCATTGCAAATGCAAATGTACATCGCACAGGCTCTCAAAGAAACCGCATGGCGTAGCCATGCTTGGACTTATTTGGTGAGAATCAGCTTGCCGGCTCGTGTTGCACGCAGCACGTAACGCGTGCCGAGATGATCGATCTCGATGCTCGCGTTGCCTTGCAGCAGCGCCACGCTGGACAGGGCTTCGGCACAGGAGGAGGTGCCGAGGCTGTCTGCGGGCAGAGCGTCAGGAGCGCGTTGCGTTTCGTGCGCGTGGGCACTGGAAGTCATGGCAGCAAACAAACACAAATGAAAACAATTCGTATTTAACTACCGATGCAGGGCTTGGGTCAAGTGCGGATGAGTGCGGTTCTCAGGAACGCGTGCGTGAAACCAACAGCCAGATGCCAGCGACCACCATCGGCACGCACAGCCATTGGGCGGTAGACAGCCCGAGAGACAGGGTGCCGAAAATGCCCGGATCGGGCGTGCGGAAGAATTCCGCGAGGAAGCGCAGGCTGCCGTATCCGATCAGGAAGACTGCCGATACTGCCCCGACTGCGCGCGGTTTTGCGGCGTACAGCCACAGAATGATGAACAGCAGCAGGCCTTCGCCGGCGGCCTGGTACAGCTGGGAAGGGTGGCGCGGCAGATTGTCCACCCACGGGAAAACCATTACCCACGGCAGGTCGGCCGGCGCGACGCGGCCCCACAACTCGCCGTTGATGAAGTTGCCGATGCGGCCGAGCGCCAGGCCGGTGGGTACCAGCGGTGCGATGAAATCGGTGACTTGCCAGAAGCTGCGCCCTTGCGCGCGGCCGTACCACCACATTGCCACCAGCACGCCGAGGAAGCCGCCGTGAAAACTCATGCCGCCTTCCCAGATCTTGGGGATGTCGAGCGGATTGGCCAGGTAGTGCGCCGGTTGGAAGAACAGCACCTCGCCCAGTCGCCCGCCGACGATCACCCCGAGCATGCCGTAGAACAGCAGGTCGTCGATGTGTTTGCCGTTCCAGCCGAGTTCCGGCCGCCGCCGCGCATGCAGACGGCCCAGGCCGGCGAACAGCGCAAAGGCCAGCAGATACATCACGCCATACCAGTGAATCGAAAGCGGGCCAATCGATATGGCGACTGGATCGAAGCTGGGATGAACGAGCATTGCGTAGGGTCCGGAGCGATGAGGAGGGTGTGCGACGAGAAGGCCTAGGGAGCAGTATTTGACGGGCACTGCCGCCGTTCTTGACCGGGTCGAGGGCGGACACTACCATGCCGCGCATGGATGCCGAAATCACCCGCCTGGAAGAGCAGCTCGACAAGCTGATTGCGCTTTACGAAGCGGGTCGATCGGAATTGCGCGCGGCACGCGCCCAAGCCGCCGAGCTGAGTGCCGAAAACGGTGCGTTGCGTGACCGCCTCATGGCCGCCACGGAACGGCTCGAAGCCATCCTGCAGCGTCTGCCGGAGCCCGACGATGCCTGACGATACTCTCGACATCAGCCTCAACGGCCGCGAATACCGCGTAGCCTGCCCGCCCGAAGAGCGTGAAGCGCTGGCTGAGGCCGCCGCCTACCTCGACGAGCAGCTGCGGCGTCTGAGCGCCAAGACCGGCGCCGTGGGTGAAAAACTGGCGGTCATGACGGCGCTCAATATCAGTCACGAATTCATTGCATTTCAGCGTTCCGGCGGGTTTGACATGCCGGACTTGAGGCGTAGAATCGATTCCATCACGGCCCGTCTTCACGAGGCGCTCGACAGTCAGGAAAGGCTGTTCTGAAGCCTCCGGCGAGTCAACAGTTTCAATCCCCTGCCGTGTCCGAGGAAGCCGTAATTTCCTAGAACCAATGCTTTCGAGCACGGTTGCCGAATACTTCTTCCGCTGGTGTGCAAGCCTCCTCGAGAGGAAGCCTAATGCGGAGATCAGGCGACCACCCTGAACCCCCGGTTCAGGATATCGGTGGAAACGGCATTGGCGGGGGGCCACTATTCAAAGGCGCACAAGGCTTGTGCGCCTTTTGTTTTGCAGTGGCCTCGATTCGTCTTGCGGCGCAATGTGGCGCGCGGCTTTGCCCCTATAATGGTTCGAGGTTCCGGACCTTGGGGAAGAGTACAACGTGAACGAGAAGCCACCCGCACCCGCTGCAGCCGAACCGCGCTTCACCCTGCTTGAAGCGCTCAAGTCTCCCGTTACCCTTCTGGATACCTTGCGCTCGTATTTCGGCATGTCCCGCCGTCACGTCGAGCCTCTCAATGATCGCGACGCGCTGCGCCGCTTCCTCGATACCCGCGCAAGCTTCATTGCGCAGACTTCACTGTATGGCTACCTGCGCACCCGCGCCGGCACTCGCTACCCCGAGCTGTTCGACGATGACGCCTTCGTCGTCAGCATCAACATCGCGAAATGGCAAATTTGGCTCGATTGTCTGGGAGACCTTACGTGCTTCACCGGTGGCGCCTTGGTGCGTGCCGGGCATGATGCCGATCAGGTGGGCAGCCTGATGCAGACGCTGGTGCATGAAATTCTCGACGACAAAGGCGTGCCGCACGATTGCGGTGAAGAGTTCGAGGCGCACGCTCAGCGTTTGCGCGCCCGCATTGCCGCGTGCGACTGGCATGCCATGACGGATGACGAGGGGCCGTTTTCGGAAAGCCCGGCCTCGCTCGTGCACTGGGCGCCGGTGGTGGCCGAGTTCAAGCAGCTCGATGGCGAGATTGTGCAGAACTCAGTGCGGTTTCGCTGGCAGGAAGTGCGCCGTGATCTGCGCGGAAGTCTCGATGCCGCCGGCGTGCTCGCCGGCGGTGAGCGTGCCTGAGCCCCTCAGCGGGTGATTAGGCCGAACAAGTGATTGATGCCGCGGGCGATTTCGCCCTCAAGCGGAAATGACAGCATGCCCAGCACGGAATATCCGAGTAGCCAGGGCAAGACGTAGAAGCGCGCCATGTAGAAGAACCACGCCACATAAAGCGGGATCATGATGGGCACCAGAAAGCCCGGCGTGATCGGCGCGAACAGCTTGAGCAGTGGGTCGGTGACGCGGATGAAAAAGCGGCTGAAAAAGAACTTGCTGTCTTCGGGCAAAAACAAGCGCATGCCGAATCGGCCGATCAGGGTCCACATGATCATGCCGAGCACGTAGTCCAGGGCAATTGCCCAGCCAGGAACTCCTTCGATCATTCAAGCACTCCGCAGCAGGGCCGTCTGGCCCGTTGATTCATGGGGCGCTGCAGGCAGTCCCCAAGCAAAGGCCGGGGCGAGTTGCCTCGCCCCGGCCCGGTCACCTTGCTACGCGATCAGTGTGATCCGCTGCCGATGATGGTCGCCCCTCTGGGGATGCGAACTTCATCAACCATGCGCTGGATTTCCTCGTCCGGCGCGGGTGTGAGCAAGCTTACCACGACCATTGCGACCAGGCTGGCGGCGATGCCGACGATGCCGAAGCGCAGGTGATCAAGGCCCAGCCAAGGCTCCATGCCGCTGCGCACGGCGATCAGGTACCACCAGCCGACACCCAGACCGGCGATCATGCCGGCCAGTGCGCCCGCGCGGTTGGCGCGCTTCCACCACACACCCAGTACCAGCGGGAAGAACAGCCCGGACATTGCGAAGCAGAAGGCCCAGGCCACCGCGCCCAGAATGCCTGTCAGCTTCATCGAAGCCACCAACGCGCCACCTGCACCGATGATCAGCAGCAACACGCGCGCAGTGAGCAGCCGCTTCTTGGTTTCCGCCTTCGGGTCGATGATCTTGTAATACAGGTCATGCGACAGGGCGTTGGCCATGGCCAGCAGCAGGCCGTCGGCGGTGGACATTGCAGCGGCCATGCCGCCTGCGGCAACGAGGCCCGAGATCACGTACGGCAGGCCGGCGATTTCCGGCGTTGCCAGCACGATGATGTCCGGGTTCAGGAAGAACTCGTTGATCTGCAGGATGCCGTCGGCGTTGCTGTCACGGATGGCGATCATGCCGATCGCACCCCATTTCTGGATCCACTCCAGCGACATGACGTCTTCGATGCGGTCACCGATGATCGAGGTTGCCAGGTTGGGGTCGATCAGCTGCAGCTTGCTGAAGGTTGCCAGTGCCGGTGCTGAGAAGTACAGCAGGAAGATGAAGAACAGTGACCAGGCCACCGAGTTGCGCGCATCACGCACCGAGGGGGTGGTGAAGTAACGCATCAGGATGTGCGGCAGCGAAGCCGTGCCGATCATCATGCATGCCACCAGCGTGACGAACTGCCATGCCGCCAGTGCGCCTTCCTTCGGCGTCGCATGCAGTGCCGTCAGCACCGACAGACCCGCCACCGATTCGGCTGCCGGGGTGCCGATGCCGAGCGTCGGCTCTAGCTCCATGATGCGCTCGACCGCGCCACCGTAGGCCAGTTGCGGGAACCAGCCGAAGCCCTGCGCACCGGACATCCAGAAGATCGGGATGAGGTAGGCGAAGATCAGCACGATGTACTGCGCCACCTGTGTCCACGTCACCGCGCGCATGCCGCCCAGCATCGAGCACACCAGAATGCCGGCCAGACCGAACCACACACCGGCCTCGAACGGAATCTGGAAGGCACGTGCCGCGATGGTGCCGGTTGCGGTGATCTGCGCCGTCACGTAGGTGAAGGACGCTACCACCAGCACCACGATGGCCATGAAACGCGTGGATTTGCCGCCGTAGCGCGTGCCGATGAAGTCAGGCACCGTGTAGCAGCCGAACTTGCGCAGATACGGCGCCATCAGCGTGGCGACGAGAATGTAGCCGCCTGTCCAGCCCACGATGAAGGCCATGTAGCTGTGGCCCGCCATGAACACGCCACCGGCCATCGCCACGAAAGACGCGCCGGACATCCAGTCCGCCGCAGTGGCCATGCCGTTGAACACCGGCGGTACGGAGCGGCCGGCGACGTAGTACGCGCCGACCTCCATGGTTCGTGAAAGGATGCCGATGAAGGCATAGATCACGATAGTGAAGGCCACGAACAGAATGCCGATGGTGCCGGCGCCCACGCCCATGGTTTCCAGCCATGCCATCAGCGCGAAAAATGCGAGAAAACCGCCCGTGTAGATACCGTAGATCTTCGGGAGATTGTCGATGAAGGATTTTCCTTCCCATTGCATACCCATGGTCGCTCTCCCCTTATTCGTCTTCGTCGACGCCGAACTCGACGTCGATGGCGTGTTGCTGCCTGTTGAACAGGAACAGCTGCACCACGAACACGATCAGCGAGCCCTGCGCGGCAAAGTAATAACCGAGCGGCCAGCCGAAGAAGTTGATGCTGTTCAGCGAGCTGGCGAACCAGTGCACGCCGTAGGCGAAGACGAACCAGACGGTCAGATGCCCGATCATCAGGTTCCGCGTGCGCTGCCAGTGCGCAGCACGATTCTCTGCGGTGAGTTCAGTCACGGGTGTTCCTCCTTTGATATGTACTGCCTTGTTATGCGCACATGTATTCCGGCGCTGGTGTACGCACCAGCAAGGGGCATGCCAAAAGAGTGTTGCTTGCTATGAGCGGGATGCAGGCGTGTGCACGAAAAAACGGGCGTTACCTTGGGTAACACCCGTTACCTGGGGTAACGCCCGTTTCGCATCATGTAAGGCTGGTGAAAGGCCGTGTAAGCGGGCTGAAAGCCGCGCCTGAAGCGGCTTAGCGGGGTTCTGCGCGCGGCCGTGGAATGCCCATGCGGGCGCGTCTTTCCCACAGCGCCTTGCGGCTGATTCCCAGGCGCCGCGCCAGTTCGGTCTCGGTCAGGGAGCCCTGGTGTTCCTGAACGAAACGCTGGAAGTAATCGTCCAGGCTCAACTCGCGCGTTTCGCCGCGCGCGTCGGTTGGCGGCTGCAGCGCCAGCAGGTCGGCGGTGATGCGGTCGTCGGCGAGGATCACCGCGCGCTCGATGGCGTTGCGCAGTTCGCGCACGTTGCCTGGCCAGGTGTGGCGCTGCAGTGCCTGCATGGCCTCGGGGGTGAAGCGCAGCTTCTGGCGTTTGACGCGGTTGCAGGCTTCGTCCAGCAGGAATTCGGCCAGCAGCGGAATGTCGTCGCCCCGCTCGCGCAGCGGCGGCAGGTGAATCTGAACCACCTCCAGCCGGTAATACAGGTCTTCGCGGAAGCGCCCGTCGCGAACCATCTGTTCGAGGTCACGGTGCGTGGCGGCCACCAGCCGCACATCCACGCGCCGGCTGGTGGTGGCCCCCACGCGGCGGATCTCGCCGTCCTGCAGCACGCGCAGCAGGCGCGATTGCGCGGCGCTGGTGAGCTCACCGATTTCGTCGAGGAACAGCGTGCCGCTGTCGGCGGCCTCGATCAGGCCGCGGTGACTGGCGGTGGCGCCGGTGAAAGCGCCTTTTTCGTGCCCGAACAGTTCTGATTCGAGCAGTGTCTCGGGAATGCTGGCGCAGTTCACCGACACCAGCGGCACCTCGGCACGCGGGCTCTTGGAATGGATGGCGCGTGCCACCAGTTCTTTGCCCGTGCCGGATTCGCCGCGGATCAGCACGGTGGTGTTGGTGGGCGCCACGCGTGCCAGCGTCTCGCACACCTTGGCCATCGCCGACGAGCGGCCGACCATGCCTTCGATGGGGTATACCTGCGCCAGGTCCTTGCGCAGGTTGGCGTTCTCACGCTCTAGGCCCCGCTGTTTGAGCAGCCGCGCGACGATCATCAGCAACTCGTCGTGATCGAAGGGTTTGGCTATGTAGTCCGCCGCGCCCTGACGCATTGCCTCCACCGCCGAGCGCACGCTGGCGAAGCTGGTCATGATCAGCACCGGCGTCTCGCCGCAGTCGGGCATCAACTCCATGCCGTCGCCATCAGGCAGGCGCAGGTCGCAAATCACCAGATCGAAGCTGCTGGCGGCGCACATGCTGCGCGCTTCATCCAGCCGCCCGGCTTCGGCCGTGGCGTAGCCCTCGCGTTCGAGCAGGCGGCGCAGCGCGCTGCGGATCACGGCCTCGTCATCGACGATGAGAATGCTGTTCATGCGGTGGAGCCCTCATTAGGTTGCGTGGCCTCGGCGGGTAGGCGCAGTTCGATGCGCGTGCCGCCACCGGGGCGATTGCTGGCGGATACCGAGCCGCCGTGTTCGTCCATGATGCTGTACACCACCGACAGCCCCAGGCCGGTGCCTTCGCCCGGCGGCTTGGTGGTGAAGAAGGGTTCGAAGATGCGCGCGATCAACGCGGGCGGAATGCCGTGCCCTTCGTCTTCCACCGCGATCTCGATGAAGTCCTCGGCATGCCGGGCGCCAATGCTTACGCAGCAGCCGGCGGCCGAGGCGTGAATGGCATTCGAGAGCAGATTCACGAACACCTGCAGCAAGCGTTGTGCGTTGCCATGCACGATGAGTTCGCCCGGCACCTCGTTGCGGCATTGGATGCCGCGCCCGTCGCGACCCAGTTGCACCAGGTGAATGGCTTCATCCACGCATTCGCGCAGGCTGATCGGCTGCAAGGTGGCAGCCGGGTCGTTGCCCGCATGGCTGAAGGTGATCAGCGACTGCACGATGTTGCTGATGCGCCGCGTTTGCACCAGGATCTGGCGCAGCGCGGCTTCCTGCTCGGCCGGGTCGGTTTCGAAGTGCAGGTTCTGTGCCAGTGAGGCGATGCCGGTCAGCGGGTTGCCGATCTCGTGAGCCACGCCTGCGGCCAGCCGCCCGATGGAGGCCAGCCGGTCGTTGTGCGCCACTTCGCTTTCCAGCACGTGCAGCTCGGTGAGGTCTTCCACCAGCACTACCGTGCCATCGGCATTGGTGGTGTCGAATTCGCCCGATTCAATGGCCGCCTTGTGCAGGTTGATCCAGCGGTTCAACCCGCGCACGTTGCATTGCAGTTTGTAGCGGTGGCTCTTGCCCTCACGCACGAAGGCGCTCAGCACGTCTTGCCAAGGCGCATCGAGTTGCTCCGGGCGGCGGCCGATGGCGGCATTGCCTGGAATGCCCGAGATGCGCGCCATGGCATTGTTCCAGATCAGGATTTCGCCTTCCGGCGTCAGCGAGCACACGCCCAGCGGCAGCTCGTTGAGCACTTCGCGGTGGTAGCGGCGCAGCGTGTCGAGCTCGGCGGCCAGACCTTGCAGGCGCACGTTGGAGTGCTCCAGCCGCGCCTCGACAAAGCGCAGGCTGTCCGCCAGCGCGCGCCGTGCAGGCGGGGCCACCTGCAGGCGGTTGTCCACGATCATGCGTGACAACTGCGCGCCGATCAGGCCCGACAGGTTGCGTTCCAGGCGCTCGCGCAGGCGCAGCAGCTCGTCGCTGCGCGAGGCCTCGTTGCTCATGCCCAGGTCGGCCAGGGCGCGTTGCATCTCCAGCCGCGCGGTTTGCGGGCCCAGCGCCTGCGCCAGCCGCTCTTCGAATTCGCCCACGCTGCGCGCCTGCGGCACGGTGGGCGGTGCGTCGCCGGCATCGCGCGGGCGCGCGGCAGCGGCGGCGGATTTCTCGCGCTCCGAAGGCCGCGTCATCAGTGACACCGCCACAAACAGCGCGCCGTTGATGGACAGCGACCAGAAGGTGGCGAAGGTCCAGCGATCTTGCTCGTCGGCGCCCACCCATTCCTGCAGGTTGAAATCGGTCACCGGCAGGCCCGACGAATACAGCAGCGGAATGATCAGCGACAGGCTCCACACGGCAATGCCGCCGGTCAGTCCGGCGATGAAGCCGTAGGTGGTGGCGCGCGGCCACAGCAGCAGCCCGGCCAGCCCCGGCAGAAACTGCGCCACCGCCACGAAGGAGTTCAGCCCGATCTGCACCAGGCCCTGATGTACTTCGAGCAGCCGGTAGAAGCCGTAGCCCAACGCAATGATCACCACGATCAGCGTGCGCCGCCCCCACAGCAGCCAGTTGTACAGATCTTCTTGCGGAAAGGTCTTCTGGCGGAAATGCGCCGGCAGGATCAGGTGGTTCATCACCATGCCGGCCAGCGCCAGCGTGGTGACGATCATCATCGCGCTGGCGGCCGATACGCCACCCACGAAGGTCGATAGCGTCATCAGCCGCGAGCCGTGTTCGGCTGCCAGACCCAGCACGTAATAATCCGCCGGCACCTCGAGCGCACTGATCGAGCCCGCCCACAGAATCAGCGGAATCGGCAGATTCAGCAGCAGCAAGAACGCCGGAAAACCCCATGCGGCTGTTTTCAGTGCCTGCGGGTCTACGTTCTCCACGAACAGCATGTGAAACTGCCGCGGCAGCAAAAAGCCGGCCGCAAAAGCCAGCAGAATGAAGGTGAACCACGGCCCCTCGCGTACCGGCGCATACAGCGCGTCGAGTGCCTGCGGATTGTTCTCCAGCCACTCCGTGAGGCCGTCGAAGCCGCCGAACACGCCGAACAGCGCCAGCGCTCCCACGGCCAGCAGCGCAATCAGCTTGATGATGGATTCAAACGCAATCGCCACCACCAGCCCTTCGTGCTTCTCGCGCGGCGTGATGTGGCGCGCGCCGAACAGAATCGCAAACAGGCTCAACGTGGCGCAAAAGCCCAGCGCGAGCAGGTGAGGCGGCGCCTCCTGCGTGATGATCGCCACCGACTCCGCCACTGCCTTGATCTGCAGCGCAATGTACGGCAGCACCCCCACCAGCATGAACAGCGTCACCAGCGTGCCCGTCCACGGGCTGGGGTAACGGAAGGCGAACAGATCAGCGATGGACGTGAGCTGATGCTCGCGCACCAGCCGCAGCAAAGGTGCCAGCATCAGCGGCGCCAGAATGAACGCCAGCGTCACGCCAAGATAGATGGTCAGGAAGTTGTAGCCCTGCGACTGCGCAAACCCCACGCTGCCGTAAAAGCTCCACGACGTCGCATACACCCCGAGCGCCAGCGCATACATCAACGGGTGTCGCACCAGTCGGTCGGGCAGCCAGCGGTTGTCGGTGGCATGGGCAATGAAAAACAGCAGGGCCAGATAGGCCACGCCTACGGCATAGAGCGTACCGATCTCAGACGTCACGGCGCTGCACTACCGCAATCAATGCGATCACCAGCGCCCACAGCAGATAGGGCACGTACCACGGCAAACTGCCCGACGCCCACCAATGCACCCACGGCGAGGCGAACAGCAATGCACCGAACAGGAACAGGATGATGACCTTGTCCATGCAGAGTCTCAGGCAGTGTCGAGTGTTACCAACTGTAGCACTGCCGGCCGGGTGAGCAGCAAGGTCTTCAAGGTGAACTTAAAGGCGCGCCAAACAGATAGGGCGGTGGTTCGCCGGAAGCGGGGCAGCATCCCCATGACGGGCTGATCAGCGGCAAGTGACGCGGCAGCCCCGCATTTTCTGCGAGGCTGCCGCATTTGTTGCCGCGACTATGAGCAAGAGAGCCCGTGGAAGGACGCCTTAGAAACGCCAGCTCGCCTTGATCGAGGCTGACTGATGCAAGTAGTCGTCGCGGCCGTTGGCTTCATACCGAAGCGAGATATCCGTGCCGCTTTCGAGCGTGTAGGTGTAGCCCACGCCCGCCTTGATCAGCCACGGGCCGCTATCGATCCCCGCCGCTACGAAGCTTTGTCCCGGCGCACCCGCAAACGTAGCCACGAGACGTTCTTTGTCATTGATGAAGTCATAGCTCAGACCCAAGGCGGCCTCGAGCCTCGAATTCGGAGTGAGCGCATGCACGATGCGGCCATCCACTCCCAGGGTGAAGGCCTCAATTGTATTGGCTTTGACATCCAGGCTCAGAGCCCCTGCACCGCGTTCGGTATGGCTCGCGCTTCTGAGCCAGGTGTAGTCAGCACGGAATGCCGGGATGAAAGTGGTGGCTTGGTTCAGCGGGAGAGCCTTGGACAGGCTGCTTCCGACATGCAGGCTCCAGCTATCGTAGTCAGCTTTGGCGGTTCGATTGAGGCCGCCGAAGTCGAGGCTGCGGCTAGTGCGGTTGTCATTCCAGCCAGCGTCGACCTGAAAGCCCAGAAGCATGTCATTGAGCGGTCGATTGCCGTAGAGGGCGATGACATGGCTATCGATTTTGGAGCGGGTGCCTGCGCCGCTCAGGTGGGTATTGCCGTCGACTCGGGTGTTGGCATAGGCGTAAGCGATGCCGAGTTGGGCTTCTCCGATATCCCCTTCGATACCCGCGGCCAAGCCCCAAGTGTCGGCGGTGTAACCGGCGGCATTGTCATCGGTGTCGTTTTGATCGGCTCTCGAGCCGAAGGGCTTGATCCAGGCATTTTTGTGCGCAGCCGGATCCCCGGAAGACATGCCCGTGGATCGAGGGGCAAAGCGATCGGCGAAGACTGAGTTGATCGTGTTGAGCGCTCCAAGTGTCGCCCGTGCTCCACTGTTCAATGGCAGCGTCTGCGCCGCGGCGCGGGCGACGGCGCGCTCGTCGGGTAGTTGGCCCAGCGCGGTGACCACATCTGCCATGTCGCCAGTAGGCGATCCTTGAACTTGCGTATCGAGGACGCGGGCTGCGCCCAAGGCCGGGAACAGTCGGCTGCTGAGAGCGGAGCCGTAGATGGACGTGGTGCTGGAGCGGATGACATTGAGATCGACGCTGTTGCCGTTGATGAAGGCGTCGAAGTCGAACAGTGCGGAGTTGTCCGTGACGGTGAAACCCGTCGCATTCAACGTACCAGCGGTGACGACCCCGGTCAGCGTCTGGTTGTTGGCCAGCGTGGGGCTGCCGATGACATCGACGGCAAGACTGTCGTTGTTGAAGTTAGCCGTGCCGCTGACATTCAGCCTCCCGTAGTCTGCCGCGCCGGCTACGCCGATGGTGAGGGTCTGGCTGCCGCTCTGGGAGTAGCTGCCGAGCTCCAGAGCGCCCGCGGTCACGGTCGTGTTGCCGTTCCACGAGTTGCTGCCGGCAATCGAGAGGGTGCCTGCACCCAGTTTGGTCAGGCCGCCGCCGCCGATGAGGATGTCGGGGGTTTGCATGCCGACGTTGTAGCCGTTGGTGTCGAAGAAAGCTCCGTTGCTCTGGATCTCTATGTCACCAAAATCGAAGTTGAGGAAAAATTCGGCCTCATTGCTGGTGGCCTGGATGATGCCTCCGTCCCACTCAAGCAGGCCCACGCCAGCACCTTTCAGCATGTAGCGGGTCGAGAGCATGCCGCGAGCATCTTGGGTGCCGCTGAGCGTTAATTGGGCGAAGGCGTTTCCGGCCGCAGCAAGGTCAACTCCATCCCGCGCGAAGGCAGTCGCACCGTCTTCGATGAAAACAGCGGCCTGTCCGTCGAAGCCTACTGTCAACCACCCATTCGTTGTCCATTTGGCGTTCGGGCCACTTACGAATACCACGCCTTGGATCCCATCGTTTACGCCGATGTAGGCGTCAGTATTGGTGTATTCACCGCCGCTGGAAATGTTGAGTTGTCCGTTGGCAAGATTGCCAACGAGGAGTTGTCCATCCGCATCCCGCTGCATGCCCGCAGAAACGTTCACCGTTTGGCCATCAATCGTTTCGGCGGCCAGGGTAAGCCCGACAGGTGCGCAAATGGCCGTTGTACACAATGCGAGGCTCAGGGCGCGCAGGGAGCGTCGGAGCGTCCGCTGCTCCTCCGGGAACCCTGAGACCGAGACGACCCAAAATGAAGGTTCCAATACCGTTTTACTTCTTGGGCCCACGTCAAACTCCCTGGTTCTTGTATCTTGTAATGTGTGGTTACATCTCGTGTCGGTCGCAAGGCTACTCTTCGGCCCCGCTCCGCTGCAATCGAAATATGACGTCGTGAAGTAGCGGACTGGGTTCGGCGTTGATCGCTATCGCGGCGATTTACGCTGTGAATGAGCAGGCGTCCGTGGTGACGCGCACCTTGTTTCAGGAGTACCAATGCGCTACTGGCTAATGAAGTCCGAACCTGACGAATGCTCCATCGACACGCTCGCGGGCCTCCCCGGTCAGCGTGTGCCATGGACGGGCGTGCGCAATTATCAGGCACGCAACTTCATGCGCGATGCCATGCAGATTGGCGATCTGGCGTTTTTCTATCATTCGAGCTGCCCGGAGCCGGGCATTGCGGGCATCGTGCGGGTGGCGAGTGGGCCGTATCCGGATGCGACGCAGTTCGATGCGAAGAGCCCGTATTACGATGCCAAGTCGCGGCCGGATGAGCCGCGTTGGGTGCATGTGGATGTGGAACTGGTGCAGAAGACACCATTGATCAGCCTGAAGGCCTTGCGCGAAGCGCCGGAGTTGGAAGAAATGCGCGTGCTGGCGCGTGGCAATCGGCTGTCGATCACGCCGGTGGAGCCGGCGGAATGGCGCTACATCACGCAGCACATGATGGGGTTGAAGGCATGAGTTTTGACGTGTGGTGGATGGCGTATCTGGCGCTGGGCGCGGTAGCGGGTTTTCTGGCCGGACTGCTGGGGATCGGCGGTGGCGGCATGATGGTGCCCATTCTCACGTCGATTTTCGTGGCGCGCGGCGTGCCGGTGGAGAACGTGGTGCATCTGGCGTTGGGCACGGCCATGGCGGTGATGATGGTGACGTCGATCTCCAGCCTGCGCGCGCACCACCGCTTGGGCTCGGTGCGCTGGGACATCTTTCGCGTGATTACGCCGGCGATCATGATCGGCGCGTTTGCCACCACCTTCTTCGCGGCGGCGGTGCCGTCAAAACCGCTGGCCTTGTTCTTCGCGGCTTTCATGGCCTTGATGTCGTTGCAGATGCTGCTGGACGTGAAGCCCAAGCCCACGCGGCAGTTACCCGGCCCGGTGGGGGTGTCGGCGGTAGGCTTCGGCATCGGTGGTATTTCAGCCCTGGCAGCCATCGGCGGCGCGGCGATGTCGATTCCGTTCATGGTGGCGTGCAACGTGAAGCTGCAGCATGCCATCGGTACGTCATCGGCGATTGGTTGGCCCATCGCGGTGGCGGGGGCCATTGGTTATCTGGTGAATGGGCTTGGTACGCCGGGGCTGCCGGAGAGCAGCGTGGGCTTCATCTACCTGCCGGCCTTCATCATCATCGCGGTGGCCGGTGTCATTACTGCGCCGTTCGGTGCGCGCATGGCGCACCGCATTCCGGTGCAGCGGCTGAAGAAGGTGTTTGCGGTGTTCTTTTTTATGCTGTCGGCGAAGATGGTGCACACCGTGTTCTTCTGATGCGGGCCGCGGTTGTGATGGGGTGAGCGTCGCAATTCGCCGCGCTTAACGCGATCTACGACGGCCCGGGTGCGCAAGGTGGTTCGCGTAGGTCGCGGTTGAGCCGAAGGCGAAATGCGACGGTGCGGCCGTGATGTGCGGGGCCGAAGTCAGGGCTGGATGCCGGCGAAGATGGTCTCGGCATTGTGGCGCATCATCTTCACGTAGGTGGAAGCCGGGCCGTCCGCGCCAGAGAGGGCATCCGAATACAGCGTGCCGCCGACCTTGGCGCCGCCTTCGTTGGCGATGCGCTCGATCAGGCGCGGGTCATTCACGTTTTCGATGAACACCACGGACACTTTCTCGCGGCGGATCTGGCGGATCAGGCGCGCCATGGCGGCGGCCGAAATTTCGCTGCGGTTGCCCACGCCGGCAGCGGCTAGAAACTGCAGATCGTAGGCGTCACCGAAATAGGCGAAGGCATCGTGCGAGGTGACGACCTTGCGGCGGTCGTCGGGGAGTTGTGCAAAGCGTTGGCGAATCTCGGCATCCAGCGCGGCCAGCTCGGCATCGTAGCGCGCAAGGCGCTCGCGGTAATGAGCCTCGCCGGCCGGGTCGGAGGTGATCAACGCCTGGGCAATGTTGCGCGCGTAGGTGCGGGCGTTGGCCGGGTTCTGCCACGCATGTGGGTCGAGCGGGCCGTGGTCGTGACCGTGGTGGGCGTGGTTGTGAGCGTCGTCGTGCTCAAGCGTGTCGATGCCTTCGGCCGCAATCACCAGTTTGCGTTGCCCGGTGGAGGCGGCGAGGCGCTCGACCCAGGCGTCGAAACCCAAGCCGTTGGCAATCACCACGTCGGCGTCGAGCACCTGACGCGCATCCGACGGGCGCGGCGACCACGCATGGGCGTCCGCATCCACCCCCACCAGTGCGCTCACCTGCGTGCGCTCGCCTCCGATGTGTTCGGCGATGTCGGCGAGGATGCTGAAGCTGGTCACCACCTTGAGCGGCGTTGCCGCATGCAGCAGGCTGCCGAAGCTGATCAGTACGAGGGCGAAGGTGCAGGTCAGAACGCGTTTCACGGGTATTCAGGCTTCAAGGTGATGGCGGCGATACAGGCGCGGCCCGAAGGCGCCGCCGGGTGCGAGCAGGATCGACGCTATGTGCGCGAGGCCGGCTGTGAGCACGATGGCCGGGCCGGCGGGCACGTCGAGGTGGAAGGAGGCAAGCAGCCCCACCACGCCGCTGGCAAAGGCCAGCCCCACGGCGGTGGCGAGCATGGCGGGCAGGCGCTTGACCCACAGGCGCGCCGCGGCGGCCGGCAGAATCATGATGCCCACCGCCATCAGCGTGCCCAGCGCATGAAAGCCGCTGACCAGGTTCAGCACCACCAGCGTGAGAAAGCCGTAGTGCGCCACCGGGCTCCAGCGCCCGATGCTGCGCAGAAAGCTCGGGTCAAAGCATTCCAGCACCAGCGGGCGATACAGCAGCGCAAGCAGCAGCAGCGTGGCGCTGGTGATGGCGGCAATCAGCAGCAGCGAGCCGTTGTCGAGCGACAGCACCGAGCCGAACAGCACGTGCAGCAAATCAAGGTTGCGCCCGCGCAGCGACACGATGAGCACGCCAGCCGCCAGTGACATCAGATAGAAGGCCGCAAGGCTCGCGTCTTCCTTGAGGATGGACGAGCGCGCCACCAGGCCGGCGGCGAACACCACCACCAGGCCGGCGACGATGCCGCCGATGGTCATCGCTCCCAGCGACAGCCCGAACGCCAGATAGCCCAGTGCCGCGCCGGGCAGGATGGCGTGGCTCATGGCGTCGCCCATCAGGCTCATGCGGCGCAGCAGCAGGAACACGCCAACTGGCGTGGCGCCCAGCGCAAGCGCCAGGCAGCCGGCCAGCGCGCGGCGCATGAATTCGAAATCTACGAAGGGGCCGATCACCGCGTCGATCATTGCGCCGGTTCCTCGTCGGGGTGGCGGTGGCACACTGGGGCGTCTTCGTCGAAGGATTCGGCCAGCGCGCGGGCACGCGCCAGCAGCACCGGCGTGAGCACCTCGGCCGTGCTGCCGTAGCCAAGCTGCTCGCGCGCGAGCAGCAGGCAATGCGGAAACACGCGGCGCACCAGTTCGAGGTCGTGCAGCACCGCCACGATGCTGCGGCCTTCGGCATGCCATTGCTGCATGATCGCCGCGAGGTCTTCAGTGGTGCGGCTGTCGATGGCGTTGAAGGGCTCGTCGAGCAGCAGCAGGTCGGCGTCTTGCAGCATCAGGCGGGCAAAGCGCGCGCGCTGCAGTTGGCCGCCCGACAGCGTGCCGATGGGGCGCTGCTCTTGCCCCGACAGGCCGACGCGCGCCAGCGTCTGGCGTACCGCCTGCTCGTGCGCGCGGCTCAGGCCACCGAAGGGGCCGATCTCGCGCCACAGGCCCATGGCCACCATGTCGAACACCGACACCGGAAAGCTCAGGTCAAGCTCGCTGCTTTGCGGCAGGTAGGCGATGCGCTCGCGTGGCACGCCCAGGCGGTAGTGGCCTTCGATGGGGGCCAGCTCGCCGGCGATGGCCTTGAGTAGGGTGGATTTGCCCGCGCCATTGGGGCCCACCACGGCCACCATGGTGCCACGGCCAAAACGGCAATCGAGGTGATGCACCGCAGGGTGGCGGTCGTAGCCCAGGGTGAGGTTGTCGCAGCTGAGTGCGAATTCGGGCGCCGGTGCGTTCATGCGATGGCCCACAGTACGGTGAGCCACAGCGCGCAGCCTGCCGCGCATGCGACAACCAGCCGCAAGGCCACGCCGGATGACAGCGCCGAAATGCGAGCGCCCGCGGTGGCGCGGGCGGGGTGGGTGTGGTGGTGCGAGTCCTCGCGAGACATCGTCGGCATGTTGCTTGTGAATGAAGATGCAACATTGTAGCATTTTGACGGTCGAATGGCCGACAAGCGCTTTGTCGCCCGCCACCTTTTCTTGGTCTTCAGGAGTCCGATGTGCATATCCCGTTTCGCCCCCTCGTCGCCGCGCTGAGCCTTGGTCTGGCCTCCGGCGCATTCGCCCAGCACGCCCATGAACATGGCGTTGCCGATCTGCGTGTTGCGGTGGAAGGTTCGACGCTGCTGGTGGAGTTCGAATCGCCGCTGGCCAACCTGGTGGGCTTCGAGCACGAAGCGCGTACCGATGCCGAGCGCAAGGCCATGGCCGATCTGGAAAAGCGCCTGCGTGCAGGCACCGGCTTGGTGAGCTTGCCGGCCTCAGCTGGTTGCTCGCTCAAGGACGTCGAACTGGAGATGCCGGGCGTGGATGAGCATGCGCATCACGACCACAAGCACGACAAGCACACCCACAGTCATGGCGACAAGAATGCACACGATCATGGCCACAAGCACGACGATCACAAGCACGCTCACCACGATCACGAGCATTCCGATGCCTACGTGGCGTGGGAATTCGAGTGCAAGAAGGCCGATGCGCTGGACGCGATTCAAGTCGACGTGATCGAGGCCTACCCGGCCATTCGCGTGTTGCGCGCCGAGACGGCCAGCCCGCGCGGCCAGCAGGCCGTGCGCATCGAAGCGCCCAAGGCTCGTCTGCCGCTTTGAGCGAGGCTGCGGTGACGGATCGCGCGGTTGCCCTGAACGGAATCGTTTTTGCATGGCCCGGCGCTGCTGCGCCGTGCATCGACATTCCCGAGCTATCGGTGGCCGCTGGCGAGCGTGTGTTCCTGCACGGCCCCAGCGGCAGCGGCAAGAGCACACTGCTGTCGCTGATCGGCGGTGTGGTGTCGCCGCGGGCCGGGCGCGTCAAGGTGCTGGGGCAAGACCTCGGCGCCTTGCGCGCTTCGGCGCGCGACCGTTTTCGCGCCGCCCACATCGGTTTCGTGTTTCAGCTTTTCAACCTGGTGCCGTATCTGACGGCGCTCGACAACATCCTGCTGCCGTGCCGTTTCTCGCCCGAGCGTGCGGCGCGTGTGCAGGGTTCGCCTGCCGATGAGGCACGCCGGCTGGTGAGACGGCTCGATCTCGATCCGGCGTTGCTGTCACGGCCCGCGTCGCAGTTGTCGGTAGGGCAGCAGCAGCGGGTGGCCGCGGCCCGTGCGCTGATTGGCCGGCCCGGCCTGATCGTGGCCGACGAGCCCACTTCGGCGCTGGACGCCAATCGCCAGCAGGCCTTCGTTGATCTGCTGTTGGCCGAGTGCGAGGCCTCGGGTGCGAGCCTGCTGTTCGTCAGCCATGACCCGCGTCTGGCGCAGCACTTTTCGCGTCAGATCGATTTGCCTGCGGTGAATTGCGCCGCCTCGGAGGCCGCCGCATGACGCCGCTGTGGTATCTGACCCGTCGCAGCATCTCCAACCGCGGCCTCACCGTGGTGCTCACCATCATTGCCGTGGCGCTCTCGGTAGCCATGTTGCTGGGCGTCGAGCGTTTGCGCTCGGACGCACGTGACGGTTTCGCGCAGACCATTTCGGGCACCGATCTGGTGGTGGGCGCACGCAGCGGCGCCGTGCAGTTGCTGCTGTATTCAGTGTTTCACATCGGCGACGCCACCAACAACGTCTCGTGGAAGAGCATGCAGACGATTGCCGAGCACCCGCAGGTGGACTGGCTGGTGCCGCTGTCGCTGGGCGATTCGCACCGCGGCTTTCGCGTGGTGGGCACCACGCCCGAGTTTTTCGAGCGCTATCGCTACGGCGAATCGCGCCAGCTGCGCTTCGAGGGTGGCAAGCCTTTCGATGAAGTATTCGATGCGGTGATCGGCGCCGAGGTGGCTTCGCGCCTCGGTTACAAGGTGGGCGAATCCATCGTCGTGGCGCACGGCACCGGCGACGTGAGCTTTGCCCAGCACGACGACAAGCCCTTCAAGGTGGTTGGCGTGCTGGCACGTACCGGCACGCCGGTGGACCGCTCGGTGCTGGTGAGCCTTGCCGGCATCGAGGCCATTCACCTCGACTGGGCGGGCGGCGCCCGCATGCCGGGGCTGAACATTCCGGCCGAGCAGGTGCGGCGCTTTGACCTTGAGCCCAAAGAAGTCACCGCTGCGCTGGTCGGCCTTAAATCGCGCGTGGCGGTGTTCCGCGTGCAGCGTTACATCAACACCTTCCCGGATGAGGCGCTGACCGCTGCGTTGCCGGGTGCCACGTTGCAGCAGCTGTGGAGCATCATCGCGATTGCCGAGCAAGCCTTGCTGGCGGTGTCGGCGCTGGTGGTGCTGGTTGGGTTGGCCGGGTTGGTGGCAGTGGTCACCGCAAGCCTGGGCGAGCGCCGGCGCGAGTTGGCGATATTGCGCTCGATGGGCGCCGGGCCGCGTCACGTGTTCGCGCTGCTGGCGCTCGAGAGTCTCGTGATCGGCGTGGCCGGCTGCGTGCTTGGCGTGCTGCTGGTGCAAGGGGTCGCGCTGGGGGTTGGGCCGTGGATGGAGGCGCAGCATGGTTTGCTGCTGTCTGCCCGCTGGTTGTCACCGCTCGAGTGGGGCTTGCTTGGAGGGGTGCTGGCCGCCACACTGGTCGCCAGTCTGGTGCCGGGCGTGCGTGCGTACCGCTACTCGCTGGCCGATGGAATGACGATACGGATCTGAATACATGAAGCGATTTCTGCCCGCACTGCTTTCCCTGACATTTCTGTTTGCTCCGGCATTTGCCCAGCAAGGTGCCCAACAGGGTGATTACGCCGTGGGCGACCGCGTGGGCGGAGCCACCGGCAAAGTGGTGAACGGCTTTCGCGAGATCGAGTGGGACGACCTGATCCCCAAGGACTGGATGCCCGAGGAGATGTTCGAAGGCCTCTTCGACGATGTCGAGCTCGACAGCCTGACCGACGCCGATCCGCGCGCCATGGAACTGATGGCGAAAGTGCGCGAGGCGTGGGACAACGCGCCGCTGGTGGATACCTACAACGGCAAGAAGGTGCGCATTCCGGGCTTCGTCGTGCCGCTCGAAGGCGATGCCAAGACCATCCGCGAATTCCTGTTGGTGCCGTACTTCGGTGCGTGCATCCATGTGCCGCCGCCGCCGGCCAACCAGCTGATTCTGGTTACGCCGACCAAGCCGATTCCGGCCGACTGGAACATGGTGCCGGTGTGGGTCAGCGGCGTCCTGCAGGCCGACCGCACAAGCTCCGAGCTGGGTACGTCGGGCTACAGCATGACCGGCATGGACATCGTGGAGTACGAGTGACTGGGTGACCACGCGGGCGAATGAGCTCGCTCAGCCTGCAATCATGGCTGCCAGTTCGCGGTCGAGCAGGTGGGCGTCGCCCAGATTGAGTTCGAGCAGGCGGCGCAGGTGGGTGATGCTGTCGAGGTCGATGTGCTCGCAGAAAATGCCGATGCGCCCACCGTCGCAATGTGCCACGTGACCGCGCATCACCACCTTGGCGTCGGCGCCCAGATCAAGCTGTAGTTCGCACGGCTGCAGGTGGCATTCAAGCGGTTGGGCCAGCCGCAGTAAAGCGCCTTTCAGAGATAGGTCGTTGAGCTCGCAGGGCAGATCTTGGCCCATGCAAGTGAAGCTGGCGGCGCCCTCAAAGGCGATGCGCGAGAAATGTCTGCGTTGGCTAGTCATGTTCATGTGCTGCGCCCTCCCCGAGCCGGATAACCGATCCAGTCATGCCGTCGAACTCAAGCTGTCGCAGCACTGCCAAGTCGTCGGGATGATCGACGCCTTCGGCAATCACCTGCAGCCCGATGGCCCGCGCAAGTTCGCACACGCGGACGAGAAAACCGTGTTTGTCCTTGTTGCTGGCGATGTCGCGGATCAGGCCAGCGTCCACTTTGACATAGTTCAGGCCGATATCGTGCAGGCCGCCAAGCTGGCCGAATTCGCGCCCGGCATGCTCGATGCCGAGCCGGCAGCCGAAGGGGCGTGCCAGCACACACAGCAGGCGGAACGCGGGCAGATCATTCACCACGCCCTGCTCAGGCAACTCGATCCACAGCGATGCCGCGGCCTGACGGTGGGCTTCGAGCTGGGCGCGGAATGCATCGAAGAAGCCCGCGTCGCGCAGCGAACTGGCCGCTACGTTGATGCCGACTGGGCGGCCGTCGGTTTCGATGCGCTGCAGTGCCAGCCCGAGCGACGCCAGATCAAGGCGCGCAGTGAGGCCCAGACGCTCGGCCCAGGCCAGAAAGCCTTCCGCCGGATACCACCTGTCGTCGATGAGCAGGCGCGAAGGCGCTTCGAAATGCAGCAGCGCACCGGCCGCATCGAGCACCGGGAAGGCATCGATGCGCACATGGCCGTGATCCAGCGCATTTTCGATGGCGGTACGCCAACCGGCCAGATCGGTGCGTGCGGGCAGGATGGTTTCGGCTTCGCCGATGTGGGCCGCTCCATGACGTGCGTGTTCGGCTGCGGCCAACGCACTGTCGAGGCGGGCCAGCAGGCGTTCGCGCGGCTCGCCGCCCGCGTAGCCCACCACGCCGATCGGCAGGCGCTTCATCAAGCCCTCGCCATGCATGCTTTCGAGCGGGGCGAGCGCGTTCGAGAGTTCGGAGGCCAGCGCCGAGGGGCGTTCGATATCCGGTGTGATCAGGGTGAAGTCGCAGCCGTTGAGGCGCGCGGCGCTGCGGCCCGCGTGCGCGGCGGCCAGCCCACGCAGCCGGGCGGCCACGTCGACCAGCAGCTTGTCGGCAGCGGCGCGCCCGAAGCCGCGGTTGAGCGCGGCAAGGTTGGCCACGCGCAGCACGGCGATGGAGCCGCGCACGGCCGGGTTGGCGTCCGACGGCTCCAGCGTGGTGTCGAGCACGGCGAGGAAGCGGTTGCGATTGGCCAGCCCGGTGAGCTCGTCATGCGCGCTCAGATGATCCAGCGCGTGGATGCGTGTGAGCTGTTCGGATTGGCGCGCTTCGAGGCGTTTGGCCAGTGTGTTCATGGCCTCGCCCAGCGGGCGCAGCTCGGGCCGGGCGGGCGGCGGAGCGCGGCCAAAGCTCAGTTCGGCAAGCCCGGTTGCCTGCGCGGTGAAGACCGTCAGCGGCATGAGTAGACGGTTGAGCAGCAGCATGCCGAGGCCGCCGATCAGCAGTGCGGCCGCAGCGCACCACAGCAACAGGCCACGCAGCGCATCCCATAGCGCGGCGTGAGCTGCCTCGCGCGACGCCGCAACGGTGATGGTGAGTACCTCCGCTCCGCTGTGCAATTCAAAGGTGGCCGGCTCGGCGGCCAGCGGCCGCAGGGCGGAAAACCAGTGTGGCACGCGTTGTTCGTACGGGCTCTCGCGTTGCACGAGGATCTCGCCGTTGCTCCGCTCGATGCGGATCTGCGCGTAGTCCCTGCTGCTGACCAGAGGCTCGACGAGTGCCGTCAGCGCGCCGCGGGTGGTTTCGGTATCGGCCATGAGGCGTGCCAGCAGCAGCGCGGTGTCACGGTCGTGGGTTTGGAGTTGGCGTTCGAGCGCGCCGCCGGCAAGCTTCACCACGATGAAGGCGCTGACCATGAAGGTGGCGAGGGCGATGAGTGCCGCGCCGATCCAGGCCCAGGTCTTGAGTGAAAGAGGTGGTTCTGCCGCGGCGGGCTGCGCCGTTGCGCGGGCAATCCCGGCGGGGGAGGGCCTTGTGTCCGGGGGCAGCGTATCGGGCATGCGCGTGCTTCATCCTCGCAACGGTCCGGCCACTGCCGGAGTGGCGTGTCGCAGACCTTACACCATCTTGTCGGCCGCCTCGCGATTGCGCATCGTTAGCGGTGCTTTGGCGCGCGGGGTGTTGCGCCTGACGTACAATTTGCCCATGAATCCAACTACTTCTACGGGTGCCGAGGACTCGCCGCTGGGGCGCTCGGTGACCTACCGCGATCACTATGCCCCCGAGCTGCTGTTCCCGATTGCCCGCCAGATCAAGCGCGACGAACTCGCGCTAAACGCCACGCAACTGCCCTTCATCGGGGAGGATGTGTGGAACGCCTATGAGGTGTCCTGGCTCAACCCGGGCGGCAAGCCAGTGGTGGCGCTGGGGCGCTTCACGGTGCCGGCGGCTTCGCCCCATCTGATCGAATCCAAGTCGCTCAAGCTGTACCTCAACTCGTTCAATCAGACGGTTTTCGAATCGCTTGACGCGGCGCGCGAGACGCTGGTGCGCGACCTGTCCGCGGCGGCCGGCTCTCCGGTCGCGGTGAGGTTGGAATCACTGTCGGATGCGCCGCAGCGCGTGTTTGCCGTGCCGCAGGGCGTGCTGCTCGACGAGCTCGACATCGCCATCGAGCGCTACGCACCCGAGCCCGGCGTGCTGCGCGCAAGCGATGCGCCGGAGGTGGAAGAGTTGCTTTATTCGCACCTGCTCAAGTCCAACTGCCTGGTCACCGGCCAGCCCGACTGGGCGATGATCGCCGTGCGCTACGCCGGCCCACCCATCGACCGCGAAGCGCTGCTGCGCTACATCGTGTCGTTCCGCACGCACAACGAGTTTCACGAGCAATGCGTCGAGCGCGTGTTTTGTGACGTGCTGGCGGCGTGCCGCCCACGCCGCCTGGCCGTGTGGGCGCGCTATACGCGCCGCGGCGGGCTCGACATCAACCCCTTCCGCGCGACCCCCGGCGAACCCGAGCCCGACAACGTGTTCGAAGTGCGTCAGTAAGCCACCTCAGCCAATCACCGTAGCAACTCGCTCATGCCCAATCGCCTTAGCTCCGAAACCTCACCCTACCTGCTGCAGCATGCCGAAAACCCGGTGGATTGGTGGCCGTGGAGCGAGCAGGCGCTGGCCTTCGCGCGTGCCCATGATCGGCCGATTCTGCTGTCGATCGGTTATTCGGCCTGCCACTGGTGCCATGTGATGGCGCACGAATGCTTCGAGGACGCCGAAGTGGCGGCGGTGATGAACCGCGAGTTCGTGAACATCAAGGTCGACCGCGAGGAGCGGCCCGACCTGGATCACATCTACCAGACCGCGCATCACCTGCTCAAAGGGCGCCCCGGCGGCTGGCCGCTGACCATGTTCCTGACGCCCGACGGGCTGCCGTTTTTCGGCGGCACGTACTTTCCCAAGACGCCGCGCTATCGCCTGCCCGGCTTCATGGACTTGATGCGTGATGTGGCGCAGGCCTTTGCCACCGAGCGGCGCGAGATCGAAGCCGGTGGCGTGAAGCTGCGCAACGAGCTGGCGAGCGTGGCCGCCCCGAGCGGCGGCGCGCATCACTCGGAGCTGGTCACGGGCCCGCTCGACGCCTTGCACGGCGCCTTGCGTTCGGCCTTCGACAAACGTCATGGCGGCTTCGGCGAAGCACCCAAGTTTCCGCGTAGCAGCGACCTCGAGTTCTTGCTGCACCGGGCGGGCACACAGGGCGATGCGCGTGCGTCCGAGATGGCATTGAGCACGCTGCGGCAGATCGCCGAAGGTGGCTTGCTGGATCACCTGGGCGGCGGTTTCTTTCGCTACAGCACCGACGACAAGTGGCGAATTCCGCACTTCGAGAAAATGCTGTACGACAACGGCCCGTTGCTGCGTCTGTTGTCGATGGCGTGGCAACTGACCGGCGAGGCCTGCCACCGCGAGGCGGTGGAACGCACGGCCGGCTGGGTCATGCGCGAGATGCAGTCGCCCGAAGGCGCGTACTACGCTGCCCTCGATGCCGATTCCGAGGGGCACGAAGGGCGCTTTTACGTGTGGGACCGAAAGCAGGCGCAGAGCATCGTGCCGCCTGAGGCATGGAAGGCCTTCGAGCGCCACTACGGGTTGGACGAGCGCGCCAACTTCGAGGGCGCCTGGCATCTGTACGTGGCCGAGCCCCTGGAGCGCACCGCGAAGAAGGCGCGTGTATCCGAAGACGAGGCGGCGCGATTGCTCGCGCAGGGCCGCGCCGCCTTGCTGGCCGAGCGTGACAAACGCGTACGGCCGGGCTGCGACCACAAACGGCTGGCGGGCTGGAACGGCATGATGATTGCCGGCATGGCGCATGCAGCCCGGGTGTTCGGGCGAGACGACTGGTTTGCCTCGGCCCGCCGTGCCTTCCTCTTCGTGCGCGAACAGATGTGGCGTGACGGACGCTTGCTGGCTACCAGCGACGGCGGGGCGGGGCGTCTGAACGCCTATCTGGATGACCACGCCTTTCTGATGGATGCGGCTATCGAATTACTGCAGATCGAGTTTGATGCCGAGGTGCTGGCCTTTGCCGAAGAACTGGCCGATGCCTTGCTCGACGATTTCGAAGACCGTGAAGGCGGTGGCTTCTTCTTCACGCGCCACGACCACGAGACGCTGATTCTGCGGCCCAAGCCGATGCACGACAACGCCACGGCGTCAGGCAACGGCGTGGCCGCGCGTGCGCTGGGTCGCCTGGGCCACCTCACTGGCGAGCTGCGTTATCTGGACGCCGCGGAGCGCACGGTACGGGCCGCCTGGCCCGTGCTCTCGCGCAATCCGCTCGGCTGCGCAAGTCTGGCGCTGGCCTTGGCCGAGGTGCTGCGCCCGCCCACGCTGGTAGTGCTGTCGGGTGAGCCCGATGCGCTGCGCCCTCTGCAGGCCGCGGTGCAGGCCAAGCCCCGCCTCGATGCTTTGAGCATTACCGTGCCGCAGGATCTACGCAGCGTTCCGCCGGTGTTGGCTAAGCCTCGGCCAGCCGCCGGAGCCGCGGCCTGGGTGTGTCTTGGCAACCAATGCATGGCCCCGGTGTCAGATGCCAACTCCCTTACATATCTACTTGAAGAAGCGGGAAATCGCGGGTAGGCAAAGCCAGGGGAGTCGTTTAGTATCAGCGCAGCCCGTAAAGGCTGATTCAACTCCAACAAGGGAAGAGGAGAAAACATGAAGGCAATCCTGTCCGCGGTCGCAGTAGCAGGTCTTCTCTGTACTGCGCCTGCTTTTGCTGATGAAGCTCTGGCAAAGGCCAAGAACTGCATGGCCTGTCATGCAGTAGACAAGAAGCTGGTCGGTCCGGCCTACAAGGATGTTGCAGCCAAGTACGCAGGTAATGGCGACGCTGTTGCAATGCTGGCTGGCAAGATCAAGGGCGGTAGCTCGGGCGTATGGGGTCCGGTTCCGATGCCGCCCAACAACGTCACCGATGACGAGGCCAAGAAGCTCGCCACCTGGATCCTGGGCAAGAAGTAATTCCCTTGATGCAGTCGTAAAAAAGCCGGCAATGCCGGCTTTTTTGTTTTTGGCGATCCGGGCTTAATTCGACACGGCGCGCGGAGGCATCGAGAACAAGGCTTCGGCATCCCCGGCCCGCACTGGGCGAGCGAAATAGTAGCCCTGCATCACGTCGCAGCCCAGAGCACGCAGCATGGCGGCTTGCTGCGGGTGCTCGACACCTTCGGCGATGAGTTCGAGGTCGAAGCCACGGGCGATGCCGATGATGGCCGAGATGATGGGGTTGGTCATCAGGCCGCCCAGATCTTTGACGAAGCTGCGGTCGATCTTCAGCGTGCTGATCGGCAGCTTTTGCAGATAGGCCAGAGCCGAGTAACCGGTGCCGAAGTCGTCGATGGCAATGCCCACGCCGGCTTCGCGCAACTGGCGCACCTTGGCGGTGACCCCCGGCGTGTCCTGCATCATCATGTTTTCGGTGATTTCCAGCGTCATCTGCCCGGGCGGCAGTTCATGGCGTGAAATGCAGTCGATGACCGCAGTCACGATGTCGCCGCGGTCGAAGTCTTGCGGCGCAAGGTTAAGCGACATCTTGATGGTGTCGTGACCGCGCGCACGCCATTGCGCCAACTGCCGGCAGGCATTTTCCAGCACCCACAGACTGATGTCGCCGATCATGCCGACTTCTTCGGCGATGGGGATGAAAGTGGCCGGGCTGATCAGGCCATTGTCGGGGTGATTCCAGCGCAGCAGGGCTTCAACCCCGACCACGCGCCGACGCGACAGGCTGACCTGTGGCTGGAAGTGCAATTCGAACTGTTCACGTTCGAGCGCCACGCGCAGGTCGTTCTCCAGGGCGAGCCTGCCCTGGTGGTGGGTGTTGAGCTCGGGCGCAAAGAAGCGGAAGCCGTTCTTGCCGGAGCGTTTGACCTGCGACATGGCGATGTCGGCATGTTGCAGCAGGGATTCCGAGCTCTCGCCGTCCGACGGGTAAATGGCAATGCCGATGCTGACGGTGGCGCGGAATTCGCCGTGGCTCAGCGTGAGCGGTGCGTCGAGCGCCGTGAGAATCTTGCGTGCGAGGGTCTCGGCGCACTCGGCCCCGCGGATATCGGGCAGCAAAATGGTGAACTCGTCACCGCCAACGCGTGCCAGCGTGTCGCTGCGCCGCAAGGTGCCGGACAGCCGCGCCGCAATTCCGCGCAGCAGGGCATCGCCCTCGCTGTGCCCATAGGTGTCGTTCACCAGCTTGAAGCGGTCGATGTCGATGAACAGCACGGCCAGCGGGCGGCTGTGACGGCGCGCCTGCGTCAGTGCAAGCTCGAGGCGGTCGCGGAACAGGCTGCGGTTGGGCAGGCGCGTGAGCTGGTCGTGATAGGCCTGGAAGCTGATGATTTCTTCGGCGCGCTTCTGGTCGGAGATGTCGCGCGCAATGCCGTACAGGCCGGCATAGCCCGAATCGTTGCCGTCGCCCCGGCCCAGCATGGGAATCCCCTGCAGCACCACGCTGATGTGGTTGTCGCCCATGTCGATTTCGGCCCGACGCAGGCGCAACTCCAGCGTGAAGCCGGTGTCCGGCCGCGCATGCTGGGCTTCGAGCATTTCGGTGACGCGTTCGGCGTCTTCGCCCACCACCAGTGAGGCAAATGGTTGCTTGAGCAGGAAGTTGCGTTGGAAGCCCAGCAACTCCTCGATGCGCGGATTGACGTAACTGAAGCAGCCCTGTGCATCGAGGGTGAAGATCAGGTCGGGCGAATGTTCGACAAGAAAGCGATGCAACCGCTCGGACGCCCGCAGGCGTTCGCTCATGGCGCGGTTGGCGCGCTCCAGCACGGTCTTGT
This sequence comes from Pseudazoarcus sp. NS20, assembly GCF_059703745.1. Taxonomy (NCBI): domain Bacteria; kingdom Pseudomonadati; phylum Pseudomonadota; class Betaproteobacteria; order Rhodocyclales; family Zoogloeaceae; genus Pseudazoarcus; species Pseudazoarcus sp. NS20. The sequence goes on along the minus strand of NZ_BAAKIY010000001.1, from coordinate 71,762 downwards.
GCAAGGCGTTCTGTACCGCGCGTTGCAGTTGCACAATGTGGTAGGGCTTGCGCACGAAGTCATCGGCACCGCGACGCAGTGCGCCGATGACTGCGTCGATGGCGTCCTCGCCGCTGATCATCACCACCGATTCTTCGCGTTGATGCTCGGACAGCCAGTCGAGTACCACAAGACCGGTGCCGTCGGGCAGGCGGTAATCGAGCACCACCAGGTCGTAGTGCCGCTCGGCCAGGCGGCTCAAGGCCTCGCCGATGTTGCAGGTCAGGTCGAAGTTGCGGCCGGGGGCGGCAAGCACCTGCGGCAGGGCGCGGCGCAACGAGGCGTCGTCGTCGACAATGAGAATGCGCGCAGTGGTCTCGGTGTCAGCCTGGGACTCTGAGAGTTGATTCTGGAAAAAAGCGTCACCAGGGATGACCATATGCGCCGGGTTGCGTCTAGAAATGACGCCCTAATCTATTCGGAAACCTCGACTGGCACAAGCAGCTGAAAGCTTGTACCGACGCTGGGTTGGCTGCGGCACAGGATGCGTGCCCGCCATTGCTCCAGAAGCTCGCGGGTGATCGTCAGGCCGATGCCCTGATGCTGACCCCCCTTGGCGCTCGGGCGCGGTGAAAAGAGGTCGCCAAGGCGCTCCGGCGGCAGGCCGGGGCCGTTGTCGATGACACGGATTTCGAGGCAGCGGACACCGTCTGCAATGAGCTCGCCGGCCAGTGCAACCGTGCAGCGACCGCCCGGGTGAAGAATGTCGGCGGCATTGTGCAGCAGGTTGAGGACCACCTGCCGCAGCGCCGAGGCCGGCATGGCAACCGGGGGCAGCTCGGGTGTGGTGCGTAGCTCGAAATGGATGCCACGACTGGCGAACAGCGTTTCGCCGAGCATCGCGCGCATGTCGTGCAACAAGACACTGACATCGCAGAAGCGAGGCTCTTCGACTTCGACCGGGGGTTGAGCGACGGCGTCGATGAGGCCGCCAAGGCGGTCGATTTCGTCTTGCACCATGCGCAGGTCGTCGGCCAGGCCGGTGACGTCGCGATGGCGCTGCGGAATCAGATGCAGGTAGCTGCGGATCACCGACAAGGGGTTGCGCGCTTCGTGGGCGATGCGGCGAGTGTGTTCGCGGTGGCGCAGCTCGATGCTGTGGCGCAGGGCCTCTTCAATGTCACGGCGCTGGTGTTGTTCCAGCGCAACGGCGGCCGCGCTGGAGGTGAGCGCCACCAGCGTGCGGGTGATGTCGGTGGTGGGCAGCGGAGAGCGTTCGGGGGCGACGAGGACCGCCCCGGCTACCCCGCCGCTCATGAACGGCAGGCACACAAACCCGCGCTGACCGAGCCAGCGGCTCAACTGCCAATCGCGCACCGAGCGGCCGGGGCCGTCGTCGTGATGGCACGAGGTGGGCATCTGGCTGCGAATGCACAGCGCGAGCACGCTGGCTTCGTCGTGCAACGGGTGCGGCGTCTCGTGATACAGCGCGGCTACATGCAACTGACCCGTGAGCGGCAGCACTTCGATTTGATCGCCGTGTGCGACGACCACCAGCAGAGGCTGCTGGTCGCATAGCAGGCGGGTGCACGCCTCATAGCGTGCCCGCAGCCTGGCATCGTCCAGCCCGGCAAAGGCCTTCAGCGCAAAACCGGCCAGCGCTGCTTCGACCAGACGCGATGGCGTGGTGGCCAGCGGTGTGGGCAGGCTGGAGGCAGGGCCGTCGCTTTCGGCTTCGGTCGGAAGCTGCACGGTCTGACCCACGCTGGCGAGGATGTTGGCGAGCTGGTCGGTGTCGAGGCCGGTGACGCGTGCGCAGGCTTCGAGCCAGTTGGCGGCGTTGGCCGCCAGCCGGTTGGCACTCCACACCACACCCACCAGAGTGTGCGCCTGCACGATCTGCTCTTCGGCGCTGTCGGCCAGCACCAGCGCGTCCACCACCAGTTCGGGGCAGCCGCATTCCTGCGCCAGTTGTGCATTCAGCGAACGGGTCGGCGCAGGCTGTGCGCCGCGCTGGGTGGGGACGGCCTGCAGCAACGGCGCCAGGCGCGACCACAGCGCGGCCAATGCGGCATCGTCGATGAAGGGCTGGCCCGCGACGTGAGCGATGGCGCGCGCAAGTTTGGCGGCATGCAGCGATTGCGTCCGCAGGGCGAGGTCGGTGCGGGATGTGCGTAGCGGTGCCGGCCGCGAAAGCAGCCAGGCGGTGAGCATGTCGGGGCCCAACTGGCCGATGCGCTGGGCTACTGCGGTGCGCAGGCCGGTGCCAATGCGCGCGCCCTCGAGCGGTAAGGCCCGCAGCAAGGCGTGCAGCAGCACGGGGTCGTCCAGAAAGCTGTCGGTGACCGCGTCGAGGTCGAGCGGGCTCGCGCCGAGCAGGCCGAGCAGCGTGTTGCGCTGCGCCAGTGAGGCCGCATCGTGCAGGAGCGCCTGCGGGTGACGCATGCTCGAACCCATGGATGTTCTGGTGGGGTGAATGTCCGCGAATTGTACCCAAGGGGCAGCATGAACTGCCGGAAAGTTTACGACTTGGGCCGGCTCAGGCGGTCAAGGCGTCGGCGAAGCTCAAGGCCGACAGCAGGGCTGCATTCACTTGCTCCGGCCGTAGCTGCAACTCCTCGACCTGCTTGCCGAGTGCGGCGCCGTCAAAGCCTTCGGTGAGGTGGGCCAGGCGCAGCAGCGGGGCGTATTCGCCCGAGTCGTACAGCAAGGCATCGACGATGCCTTCGGGCAGCGACATGGCTTCGATGAGCTCGGCCATGCTTGCCCCGGTCAGCAAGGGCAGCAGCGAGAACGCGCCGGTGATGAACAGGTTGTCGTGATGGCTGCTGTCGAGCCACGACGCGCCGAGGATTTCCATGAAGCGGCCGCGCACGATGGCGGTTTGCATCAGCGCAGGGGCGGAGGGGTCGCGGCTGGCGGTCACGAGCAGCAGCGAAAGCCATTTGTTGAGGGCGTCGTAGCCCAGGATGCTGACGGCGTGGCGGAACGATTGGATTTCCACCATCAGACCGAAACCGGCCGAGTTGATGTAGCGCAGCAACTTGTACGAGATGGCCACGTCCTGCTTGAGGATCTGCTCGATCTTGCCGATGTCGGCGTTGGCACGCACCAGATTGAGCAACTGCACGATCTGCCCGTGCGCCGGTGTAAGCGCCTTCGAGGCCGGGTGGCCTCGCAGAAAGAACCAGCCCGATGCGCCTTCGTAGCCTTGTTGCACGGCGGTCTGGAACGCGGCCAGATCGCTCAGCCCCCAAGCCAGCGGCACGCCCGGCGGATTGCCCGGCGTGACGTGCTTGCGTGCATCGGCAATGACGAAGCGCCAGTCGGTGCCGCTCGGCGCGGCGACATCCGGCGAGTACCACGCGAGACAGGTTTGCACGCCGGCGCCTTGCAGCGTGCCGAGCAATTCAAGCGTGCGTGGGTGGTTGATTGCCTGAGCCGGGATTTCGACCATGGCGTTGGCAGGCGCCTGCCAGTCCATCAGATCCGGCGTGGGTACCAGGCGTGCCAGCGACACGAAGACCGGATACTGGGTGGGCCACACATCCTGCAGGGCGTTGAGTGCTTCGACCACCGAAGCGACGTCGGGCGCGTGGGCGATCAGGCGATTGGCCGTGATGGCGCGCTTGCGGTTGACGACGGGTTCTCGCGTGAAGATGGTCGGTTGGGGCATGGCTCAGGCGCTGGCGAAGGTGAAAGCGTCGGCAAAGAATGCCTCGGCGGGCAGCCCGCAACGGTCTGCGAGGTCGGCGCGCGCGGCATCGATCATGGCAGGGGAACCGCAGGCATAGACCTCGTGCCCGGAAAGATCCGGCAAATCCGCCATGACGGCATGATGTACGAGCCCGGTGCGGCCTGTCCAGCCATCTTCAGGCGTAGCTTCCGAAAGTACCGGCACGTAGCGGAAGCCGGGGAGCTGTTGCTCCCAGCTGCGCGCGAGTTCATCCATGTACAGGCCGTCTTGGGTGCGTGAGCCCCAGTAAAGCGTGATCGGGCGTGAGCGGCCGGCGGCGATGAGGTCTTCGACCATGCTCTTGATCGGCGCAAAGCCGGTGCCGCCGGCGATAAGTACTATCGGCGCGTCGCCGGCGCTCAGCCCGAAGCTGCCCAGCGGGCCTTCGAAACGCAGGATGTCGCGCTCTTTCATGTTCTCGAAAACGTGGCCGGTGAAGCTGCCGCCGTCGATGCGCCGGATGTGCAGTTCAAGGTGGTCGGCATTGGTCGGCGCATTGGCGATCGAGAAGCTGCGGCGGCGCCCGCCGTCGAGCAGGAAGTCGATGTACTGGCCGGCGCGGAAGCGGAAGGTGTCTGAGCTGGGCAGTTTGGCCTTGAGCACGATGACATCCGAGGCTGCGCGTTCGATGGACTGCACCCGGCACGGCAGTTTCTTGATGGGCAGGTCGCCTGCGCGCGTCAGGCTGCGCACGGTGATAGTGAGGTCGCTCAATGCGTGTGCCTTGCACAGCAGCGCCATGCCGCCGGCGCGTTCGGCGGCATTCAGGGCCGTGCCGGATACGGGGCCTTGTTCAAAATCACCTTCGTCGATGCGCGCCTTGCAGGCGCCGCAGGCGCCGTCGCGGCAGCCGTAGGGCACAACGAAGCCGGCAGTCAGCGCTGCCTCGAGAATGGTTTGATCCGGTTCGATGGCGAAGGACTGTTCGCCGGGCTGGAGTGAAATCGTGAAGGGCATCGGACGTGGGATAATCCTGCGATGAAAAGAATCCTGATCGTCGGCGCCGGCGACGTCGCCGGTCGTGCGATCCCGTGGCTCGCGCAGCGCTTTCGCGTCGTTGCGGTGACGCGTCGCGCCGATGGCTGCGAACGTTTGCGTCGGCTGGGGGCGATGCCGCTGCTGGCTGATCTTGACGATCGCAGCAGCCTGACTCGCCTGGCCGGCATTGCCGACGCCGTTCTGCACTGTGCCCCGCCGCCTGCGCAGGGGGCTGGAGATGCGCGCACACAACGGCTGCTGGCGGCGCTCACGAGCGGCCGGAGTCTACCACAGAGCCTGATATACATAAGTACGACAGGGGTTTACGGCGATTGCGAGGGCGCGCGCATCGACGAAACGCAAGCCTGTGCCGCCACCACTGCGCGTGCGCTTCGCCGTGTCGATGCCGAGCGTCAGCTGCGTGCCTTTGGTGCACGCAACGGCGTTGCGGTGAGCATCCTGCGCGCGCCCGGCATCTATGCGGCCGATCGCCTGCCGCTGGAACGCCTGCGGCGTGGTGACCCGGTGCTGCGGCCCGAAGAGGACGTCTTCACCAACCATGTCCACGCCGATGACCTCGCCCGCATGGCATGCATAGCCTTGTTCCGGGGCAAGGCCGGGCGCGTTTACAATGCGGTGGATGGCTCCGACATGACGATGGGCGAGTACTTCGATCTGGCCGCGTCGATGTTCGATCTGCCGGCGCCGCCGCGCATGACGCGCGCCGAGTTGGCGGAGAGGCTGTCGCCCATGGCCTTGTCGTTCATGTCCGAGTCGCGCCGCATCGACGGCGCGCGCGTGCAGCGTGAATTGCGGCTGCGCTTGATTCACCCGACAGTGGCCGACGGCTTTGCCGCGGCCCTTGCCAACACAGGAAACCATGCGTGCTGATCTTCAAGTCGCTGCACATCGTGTTCGTCGTTTCATGGTTTGCCGGCCTGTTTTACCTGCCGCGTTTGTTCGTGAACCACGCCATGGTCGAAGACGCCGCTACGCGCGAGCGCCTCGCGCTGATGGAGTACAAGCTGTATCGCTTCATGACCCCGCTGGGCGTGTTGGCGCTTGGCCTGGGGCTGTGGTTATGGCAGGGCTACGGGTTTTCCGGTGGCTGGCTGCACGCCAAGATGACGCTGGTGCTGGTGCTGGTGGCCTATCACCTTTACTGCGGCAAGCTCATGCGCGACTTCGCTGCGGGGCGCAATACGCGCAGCCACGTGTGGTACCGCTGGTTCAACGAAGTGCCGGTGCTGGTGCTGTTCGCAATCGTATTCCTGACGGTGCTCAAACCGTTCTGATCCGGAGGGCCTGATGGCCGAATCGTTTTTTTCTCCTTGCCCGCGCGGTCTTGAAGCCGCACTGGCCGATGAGCTCAATGCGCTGGGCGCCAAGGCAGTAGAGCCCACTCATGGTGGTGTCGGCTTCAAGGGCGACTGGCTGACCTGCTACCGCGTGAACCTCGAGTCGCGCATTGCCACCCGCGTGCTGTGGAAGATCACCGAGGGGCGTTATCGCGGCGAAGAGGATATTTACCGGATCGCCTACGCCCCCACCTGGGCGCGCTGGTTCACGCTCGACGACACCATTCGCGTGTATGTCACGGCGCAGCGCTCGCCGCTGAAGAGTCTCGAGTTCGTCACCTTGCGCATCAAGGATGCGGTGTGCGACCACTTCCGCACGGTGTCGGGCAAGCGCCCCAGCGTGGATACGGCCAACCCCGACGTGCGGGTGCACGCCTTCATCACGCGCGACACGGTTTCGCTCTACCTCGATACCTCTGGCGAGCCGCTCTATAAGCGCGGCTTCAAGCGGGCCGCGGTCGAAGCCCCGCTCAAGGAGAACCTTGCCGCCGGCATCCTGCGTCTGACCGGCTGGACGCCCGATGAAGCGTTGATCGACCCGATGTGCGGCAGCGGCACCTTCCTCATCGAAGCGGCGCAGATCGCACTGGATGTGGCGCCGGGGCTGGGGCGCTCGTTCGGCTTCGAGAAGCTGCGCAATTTCGACCGCGCGGCGTGGATGGGTTTGCGCAAGGCGGCTGAAGAGCGCCGCAAGCCGCCGCGTGCGCTGAAGATCTATGGCTCCGATCTGGTGTCCGAGCAGATCCGCCGCACGGGCGTGAATCTTGCCGCGGCGGGCGTGGCGGATTGCGTGCGTCTGATGACCGCGGACATTCTCGAAATCGATCCGCCCGCGGAGAGCGGCGTGATGGTCACCAATCCGCCGTACGGTGTGCGCTTGGGCGAGGAGAGCGAGCTGGCGGCGTTCTACCCCGAGTTGGGCGACGCCCTCAAAGGCCATTGGGCCGGTTGGCGCTGCTACTTCCTCAGCGCGGATGCGGAGCTGCCCAAAGGCATGGGCCTCAAGGCCAGCCGCCGTACGCCGCTGTTCAATGGTGCGCTGGAGTGCCGCCTGTATGAGTACCGCATGTTTGCCGGCAGCGGCCGCAAGGATGCGGTGGCGCCGAGCGAGGGCTGAGCGCTTTCAGACGATGTCGAGGTTCTGCGTGCCGGCCAGGAAGTCCTGGTCGCCGTGGCGGCTGTTGAGCTTGATCTGAAGACGCAGATCGTTGATCGAGTCAGCGTTGCGCAGCGCGTCCTCGTAGGTGATGAGTTCTTCTTCGTAGAGATCGAACAAGCTCTGGTCGAAGGTCTGCATGCCGAGCTCGCGCGAGCGCTTCATGATCTCCTTGATGCCCGGCACGTCGCCCTTGAAGATCAGGTCGGCGATGAGCGGCGAGTTGAGCATGACTTCGACCGCCGGCACGCGTCCCTTGCGGCCTTTCAGCGGCAGCAGGCGTTGTGACACCAATGCGCGCAGGTTCAGCGAAAGATCCATCAGCAACTGCTGACGGCGGTCTTCCGGGAAGAAGTTGATGATGCGGTCGAGCGCTTGGTTGGTGCTGTTGGCATGCAGCGTGGCCAGACACAGGTGGCCGGTCTCGGCGAAGGCGACGGCGTAATCCATGGTTTCGCGGTCGCGGATTTCACCCATCAGGATGACGTCGGGCGCTTGCCGCAGGGTGTTTTTCAGCGCCGCTTCCCACGAGTCGGTGTCGATACCCAGCTCGCGCTGCGTGATGATGCAGTTCTTGTGCTGGTGCACGAATTCGATGGGGTCTTCAACCGTGATGATGTGACCGTGCGAGTGCTCGTTGCGGAAATCCACCATCGAAGCCAGTGAGGTGGTCTTGCCGGTGCCGGTGCCGCCGACGAAGATCACCAGCCCTCGCTTGGTCATGGCCACGTCCTTCAGGATGGCCGGCAAGCCGAGATCCTCGAAGCTCGGGATGGTCTGCGAGATGGTGCGCAGCACGATGCCGACGCGGCTCTGCTGCATGTAGGCATTGGCGCGGAAGCGCCCGATGCCCGGCGGAGCGACGGCGAAATTGCATTCCTTGGTGGACTCGAACTCGGCGGCCTGGCGATCGTTCATGATCGCGCGTGCAAGCTCGGCAGTGTGCTGGGCGGTGAGTACCTGGCTGGATTGCGGCAGGATCTTGCCATCGACCTTGATGGCGGGCGGGAAACCCACCGTGATGAACAGGTCGGAGCCGTTCTTCTGCGCCATCAGGCGCAGCAGATCGTGCATGAACTTGAGGGCCTGATCGCGTTCCATGATGGTGTTCCGCCGGGGTTGTCGTCAGCCTGCGAAGGCGTCCTTGTTCTGCGCGCGCATTCGCGCTTCAGGCATCGAAACGATATTGCGACGGACCAGATCACTCAGACACTGATCGAGCGTCTGCATGCCCACCGATTGCCCGGTCTGAATCGCCGAGTACATCTGCGCGATCTTGTTTTCGCGGATCAGGTTGCGGATGGCCGGGGTGCCCAGCATGATCTCGTGCGCCGCCACGCGGCCGGTGCCGTCCTTGGTCTTCAGCAGGGTCTGCGAGATCACCGCGCGCAGCGATTCGGACAGCATTGCGCGCACCATCTCTTTCTCGTCGGCCGGGAAGACGTCGACGATACGGTCGATGGTCTTGGCAGCCGAAGAGGTGTGCAGCGTGCCGAACACCAGGTGGCCGGTTTCGGCGCCGGTGAGCGCGAGGCGGATGGTTTCGAGGTCGCGCATCTCGCCGACCAGAATCACGTCCGGGTCTTCACGCAGGGCAGAGCGCAGCGCGTTGTTGAACGACAGCGTGTCACGGTGCACTTCGCGCTGGTTGATCAGGCAACGTTTGGAGCCGTGCACGAATTCGATCGGATCCTCGATGGTGAGGATGTGCGAATACTGGTTCTCGTTGATGTAATCGACCATCGCCGCCAAGGTGGTCGACTTGCCCGAGCCGGTGGGGCCGGTCACCAGAACGATGCCGCGCGGCTGCTCGGCGATTTCCTTGAAGATCTTCGGCGCATTGAGGTCTTCGAGCGTCAGTACCTTGGACGGAATCGTGCGGAATACGGCCGAGGCGCCACGGTTCTGGTTGAAGGCGTTGACGCGAAAACGCGACAGGTTGGGTATCTCGAACGAGAAGTCGCACTCAAGCTCGTCTTCGTATTGCTTGCGCTGCGAGTCGTTCATGATGTCGTACACCATGGCGTGTACGTCTTTGTGCTCCATCGGCGGCAGGTTGATGCGCCGGATGTCGCCGTGCACCCGGATCATCGGGGGCAAGCCGGCAGACATGTGGAGGTCGGAGGCCTTGTTCTTGACCGCAAACGCGAGCAGTTCAGTAATGTCCATGGGCTTTCGGGATACGTTGGGTCGGGAAAGGCGCCGAAAGCGCGATGCTATACTCGGCGCCTGCTGAAACCACAGGCCAGACGCCGGTATATGACAACAATCGCTGCCAACTTGCAAGCCGTGCGCGAGCGCATTGCGGCCGCAGCCGAGGCAGTCGGACGCAGGTCCGATGAGGTGTCCTTGCTGGCGGTCAGCAAAACCTGGCCGGCCGACGATGTGCGTCAGGCTGCGGCGGCCGGACAAAAGGCTTTCGGCGAGAACTACGTGCAGGAAGGCGCCGCCAAGGCGGCCGAGTTGGCCAGCCTTGGGTTGGAGTGGCATTTCATCGGGCCGCTGCAGTCCAACAAGACCCGCCAGGTGGCCGAGCATTTCGACTGGGTGCATTCCATCGAGCGCGAGAAGATCGCCCGCCGCCTGTCCGAGCAGCGTGCGCCGGATTTGCCGCCGCTGAAGGTATGCCTCCAGGTCAATGTCAGCGGCGAAGACAGCAAGAGCGGCGTTGTGCCGAGCGAGCTTCCGGCCCTCGCCCGCGCCGTCGCGCAGATGCCGCGGCTCAGCCTGCGCGGCCTGATGTGCATTCCCGAGCCCACGTCCGATATTGCCTTGCTGCGCAGTCGCTTTGCGGCGCTGCGCGGCCTGCGCGACGCGCTGGCGGCCGACGGCATCGTGCTCGACACCTTGTCGATGGGCATGTCGGACGACCTGGAGGCGGCCATCGCCGAGGGCAGCACGCTGGTGCGCGTGGGCAGCGCCATTTTCGGCGCACGAACCTATACATGAGCGATCACGGAGTGAGCGGCAGCATGAAGATCGTATTTCTGGGGGGCGGCAACATGGCCGCCGCAATGATTGGCGGGATGCTCGAGCGCGGCTTCGAGGCATCAGGGATTGTCGTGGTCGAACTGTCCGCGGAACGTCGTGAGTGGCTGACGCGGTCGCTCGGCGTCGGCGTGGCCGCGGATGTCAGTGCGGCAATCGGCGCCGACGCCGTGGTGCTTGCCGTGAAGCCGCAGCAGATGCGCGAGGCGCTGGCCCCCTTGGCCGGCACGCTGGGTGACGCCTTGGTGGTGAGCGTTGCAGCCGGGCTGCGCAGTGCGGATCTGTCGCGCTGGTTGGGCAATCACGCGCGCATGGTGCGCGCCATGCCCAATACGCCGGCATTGATCGGCGCCGGGGTGACGGGCGTGTTCGCGTCTTCCGCGGTGGACCCCGCCGGCCGCGCGTTGGCCGAGCGCATGCTGGCTGCTGTGGGCAGCGTGGTGTGGGTGGATGACGAAGCCCGCATGGATTCGGTCACCGCGGTGTCGGGCAGCGGCCCGGCCTATGTTTTTCATTTCATCGAGGCGCTGGAGGCTGCGGCCATCGAGCGTGGCTTCGATGCAGCAACGGCGCGCCGGCTGGCGCTCGACACGGTGTTGGGGGCTGCGAAGCTTGCCGCTTCGTCCGAGGACGCTCCCGGCGTGCTGCGTGAAAAGGTGACCTCCAAAGGGGGTACCACTGCCGCTGCGCTGGCGGTGCTGGGCGAAGGCGGCTTCAGTGGCCTGATCGGGCAGGCGGTTGCCGCAGCCGAGGCGCGCGGGCGTGCGCTTGGCGACGAGCTCGGAGGCCTCTGAGATGCTCGGTCAGATCGTTTTCCTGCTGCTCAACTTCGTTTTCGGCGCGTTCACGTTGCTGCTACTCGCGCGCTTCTTCATGCAATGGCAGCGCGTGCCCTTCCATAACCAGATGGGGCACTTCGTGCTGGCTACCACCGACTGGCTGGTGCGTCCGCTGCGCCGCGTCGTGCCGGGGGTGTGGGGGCTCGACATGGCGAGCCTGCTGCCGGCCTGGCTGGCTCAGGTGATTTACGTGGCGCTGGAGTTGTCGCTGCGCGGTGTGCCGTTCGGCGGGCCGGGTGGCGTTGCGCTGGGGCTGGCCGGCATGGGCTTCATCGAGCTGATGCGCATGGCGGTGTATCTGGTGTTCGCGCTGGTGCTGGTGTCGGCGGTGCTGTCGTGGGTGGCGCCGCACGCGCCGGCGGCCCCGATCGTGCGTCGGCTTGCAGAGCCCTTCCTGCGGCCGTTCCGCCGCATCATCCCGACGATTGCCAACGTCGACCTTTCGCCGCTGGTGCTGCTGCTGTTGCTGCAGATTCTGCTGGTGGTGCTGGCGGGCTTGCGCGGCCTGTTCATGCCGCTGATCGTCGGCAGCTACTGATCCAGCAGTATCGCCCCCGGGCCGGTATGCCCGCCGGGGGCGACGCCTCATCAGCCTTCGAACATCACCTGACCTTCGACCATCGTGTAGCGCACGATGCCGGGCAGCTCGTGCCCGAGGAAGGGGGTGTTCTTGCCCTGGCTGCGCAGGCAGTCCCGCGTGACGATGCGCTTGGCGCTCGGGTCGAAGATGCACAGGTCGGCACGCGCGCCCTCGGCCAGATGGCCGGCCTTGGTGATGCCTACCAGTCCGGCGGCATCGCAGGTGACGCGGGCAAGCGCGGTGGGCAGCGGCACGCCGCATTCCTCACCCCATTTCAGCGTCAGCGCGAGCAGCAGTTCGAGGCCGGTGGCGCCGGCCTCGGACTCGCTGAACGGCGCGAGCTTGCCGTCGTCATCCACCGGCGTGTGATCGGAGCACAGCGCATTGATGCGCCCATCGGCCAGGCCGGCGCGCAGCGCGTCGCGGTCGCTGGCGGCGCGTAGCGGCGGCACGAGGTGGCAATTGGCGTCGAAGTAACCGATGTCCTGATCGCACAGGTGCAGGTGGTTGATCGACACGTCGCAGGTGACGTCCATGCCTTCACTGCGGGCCTGCTCGATGAGTGCCAGACCTTCGGCGCTGGACAGGCGCGTGATGTGCAGGCGCGCGCCGGTGACGCGGGCGAGTCGCAGATAGGTGAATAGCGCCACCGTCTCGGCCTCGACCGGAATGCCGGCCAGACCCAGCCGCGAAGCCACCTCGCCGTCATGCGCGCAACCGCCGCGCGACAGGAAGGGCGCCAGCGGCTGCAGCCACACACGGAAGCCGAAGGTGGCGGCGTATTGCATGGCGCGCATCAGTACGGCGTTGTCCACGATGGGCACGTTGGCCTGGCTGAAGGCAAAGCAGCCGGCCTCAATGAGCTGGGCCATCTCGGAAAGATGCTCGCCCTTGAGGCCGATGGTCAGCGAGCCCACCGGATAGACGTGGGCGCGGTTGAGTTGCTTGGCGCGGTAGCACAGCATTTCGACCAGGCCGGGCTCGTCGAGTGCGGGGTCGGTGTCGGGCGGGATGGCGAGGCTGGTGATGCCGCCGGCCATTGCTGCGTCCATTTCGGATTCGAGCGTGGCGCGGTATTCGTAGCCGGGTTCGCGCAGACGTGCGGCCAGATCCACCAGGCCCGGGCTCACCACCAGGCCAGTGGCGTCGATCACGCGCTGCGCTTCGAAGCCCTCGGGGGCCTTGCCGAGCCCGACCACGCGGCCAGCGGCAATGTAGAGGTCTTGCACCGCGTCGACGCCGTGCGCGGGGTCGATGACACGGCCGTTGCTGATCTTGATTTTCATGTCGGCTGTTCGTTCCTGTCGGTCAGGCTGCAAGCATGCTCATCACGGCCATGCGCACGGCAATGCCGAAGGTGACCTGATTGAGAATGACGGCCTGCGCGCCGTCGGCGACGGCAGATTCGATTTCGACACCGCGGTTCATCGGGCCGGGGTGCATCACGATGGCATCGGGTTTGGCGTGCGAGAGCTTCTCGGCAGTCAGGCCCCACACCTTGTAGAACTCCTGCGGCGTCGGCAGCAGGGCGCCGTTCATGCGTTCGTTCTGCAGGCGCAGCATCATCACTACGTCGACATCTTTCAGCCCCTCTTCCATGTCATGGAAAACGCGCACGCCCCAGGCTTCGAGGCCGGTGGGCAGCAACGTCTTCGGCCCGATCACGCGGATTTCGGGCACGCCCAGCGTCAGCAGTGCCGAGATCTGCGAGCGCGCCACGCGCGAATGCAGCACATCACCGACGATGGCCACCACCAGATTGCTGAAGTCGCCCTTGAAGTGGCGGATGGTGTACATGTCGAGCAGGCCCTGCGTCGGGTGGGCATGCCGGCCGTCGCCGGCGTTCACGACGTGGATGTCGTTGCGGCCGTGGGCGATGAGATGCTGCGCGATCAGGAAGGGCGCGCCGCTGGCGGCGTGGCGCACCACGAACATGTCAGCCTGCATGGCACACAGGTTGTCGACGGTGTCGAGCAGGCTCTCGCCCTTGGCAGTGGAGCTGGACGACACGTTGAGGTTCACCACGTCGGCCGACAGGCGCTTGGCGGCGATCTCGAAGGTGGTGCGGGTGCGCGTGGAGTTTTCGAAGAACAGGTTGAACACGCTCTTGCCGCGTAGCACCGGCAGTTTCTTGACCTCGCGTTCGGCCACTTCGGTGAGCGGCGCGGCGGTGTCGAGAATGGCGGTGAGAATCTCACGCGGCAGGCCGTCGAGCGTCAGCAGGTGGCGCAGGCCGCCGTTGGAGTCGAGCTGGGGGTTACGCATCGATCAGCCTCAGGGAGAGCGTGCCGGCGCCATCGCGACCCAGTTCGAGGATCTGCGAGGCGGGCAGGGGTTCGGGCAGGGTGTGGGCGCAGTAGCGCGCGGCGATGGGCAGTTCGCGCCCGCCACGGTCCACCAGCACCGCGAGTTCAACGCAGGCCGGGCGGCCGTAGTCGAACAGTTCGTTGAGGGCCGCACGGGTGGTGCGGCCGGTGTACAGCACGTCGTCGACGATGATGACGTGGGCGCCTTCGACATCGAAGGGGATGTCGGTGCGCTGCGGGTTGGGGGGCAGGCCGCGGGCGCCGAGGTCGTCACGGTAGAACGATACGTCGATCGAGCCGATCGGCCCGGTCAGGCCGAGCGCGGCGTGCAGACGTTCGGCCAGCCACACGCCGCCGGTGCGGATGCCCACCAGTGCGGTGTCGGGCGTGACCTGCGGGCGCATCTGCCCGATCAGCTGTTCGAGCAGGGTCTCTGCGTCAGGGGTGTGCATGAGCGGATCCGTTGAGGAAGTCTTGCAGGATGATCTGTGCCGCGACGGCATCGAGCTGGCTCTTGCGCTCGCGCCAACCCGAGGCGCCGGCGTCGTGCAGCGAGGCATCGGCGGCTGCGGAGGTGAGGCGCTCGTCCATCTCGTGAACCGGCAGTGAAAAGCGGCCGTGCAGTTGATTGGCAAAACGCCGGCAGCGCGCCGTCATGTCGTGCTCTGTGCCGTCGAGATGGCGCGGAATGCCCACCACCATGGCCACCGGGTGCCACTCTTCGAGCAGCTTGCCGATGGCGCCGAAGCGGCGGTCGCGCGATTCTTCGGCAATGGTGGTCAGCGCGCTGGCGTGCTGCGTTTCGAGTTCGCCCACGGCCACGCCGATGCGCGCCAGCCCGAAGTCGAAGCCCAGAACGGTGCCACGGGTCGGAAGCAGCGGGGCGGCTGCAGCCGCCTCAGGCATGTCCGGCAACCTCGCTGAGGTGAGTGAAGTCGACACCCAGTTCTTGCAGTGCTGCGGCAAAGCGCTCTTCGGGCGGCAGATCGAAAATGATCGAGAGCTCGGCTGGCACCGTCAGCCAGGCGTTGTCGGCCAGCTCTTGTTCGAGCTGCCCGGCCGACCAGCCGGCATAGCCCAGCGACACCAGCACCTCGCCCGGCTCGCCGCGTTCGCCGAGCGATTCGAGAATGTCACGCGAGCTGGTCAGGCCGATTTCTTCGCTGACGGTGAGCGTCGAATGCCATTCACCGGCGGGGCGGTGCAGCACGAAACCGCGATCGGTCTGTACCGGGCCGCCGAAATACACCGGCTGATTGGCGAATTCGGCCGCGTGCAGCGGCAGGTCGATGCGCTCGAACAGCGTGGTCAGGCTCATGTCGAGCGGGCGGTTGACGATGATGCCGAGCGCACCTTGCTCGTTGTGCTCGGCGATGTAGGTCAGCGAGCGGGAAAAATTGGGATCGGCCATGGCCGGCATGGCGATCAGGAAATGATTCGTCAGGTTTGCGATGATGGCGCTCATGCGGGTTATTTTACGCCTTCGCGGCTTCGAGTTGCAGGAACCTGACCGCGGCCGCACCGTCGAATGCCGTCCCTTTTCAATCCCCGGATCTCATGACTTCTGCCGCTCTCGTCTGGTTTCGCCGTGATCTGCGCAGCTTCGATCACGCCGCGCTGCATCACGCGCTGCGCCGCTTTGATCGCGTCCACTGCGCTTTCGTGTTCGATCGCGACATTCTCGATGCCTTGCCCTCGCGGCGTGATCGCCGGGTCGAGTTCATTCATGCCAGCCTGCTCGAGCTCGACGAAAGCCTGAATCAACTGGCGCGCGACGCGGGTGGCCGCGGTGCCGGTCTGATCGTGCGGCACGGCAAGGCGGTTGAGGAAATTCCGCGGCTGGCCAAATCGCTCAAGGTGGATGCCGTGCTCACCAACCGAGATTACGAGCCGGATGCCATCCGGCGCGACGAGACGGTGGCTGCGTCACTGCGCGACCTCGACATCGCGTTCGAGGATTTCAAGGATCAAGTGGTCTTCGAGCGCGACGAAGTGCTCACGCAGGACGGGCGTCCGTTCAGCGTGTTCACGCCGTACCGCAATGCCTGGATGCGTCGCCTCGACGAAGGCGAACTGGCCTCGTGGTCGATTGCGCCGCATGCCGCCAACCTCGCGCCGCGTAGCGCTCAATGCGGCGTCCCGGAATTGGCCGACATCGGCTTCGAGATCGGTACGCTGAAGGGGCTGAAGTTGCCGGTTGGCATGAGCGGCGCGCATGAGCTGTTCGAAGATTTCTGCGCACGCATGGCCGATTACCACGTGGCGCGCGATTTTCCCGGCAAGAAAGGGGTTTCGTATCTGTCGGTGCATCTGCGTTTCGGCACGGTGTCGGTGCGTGAGCTGGCGCGCTTTACCCACGGGCACGTCGGCGATGGTCCACGGACCTGGCTCAACGAGCTGATCTGGCGGGAGTTCTATCAGATGATTCTGTGGCACCACCCGCGCGTGGTCTCGGCCAATTTCCGCCCCGAGTTCGACGCCGTGCGCTGGGACCATGCGCCGGCGCTGCTCAAGGCCTGGAAAGAGGGCATGACCGGCTACCCGCTGGTGGATGCGGGCATGCGGCAACTGGCGAACACGGGATACATGCACAACCGCTTGCGCATGGTCACGGCGTCTTTCCTGACCAAGGATCTGGGCATTGACTGGCGCGAGGGCGAGCGGCATTTTGCCGAACTGCTCAACGACTATGATCTGGCGTCGAACAATGGCGGCTGGCAGTGGGCGGCATCGACGGGCTGCGACGCGCAGCCGTGGTTCCGCATCTTCAACCCGGTGACGCAGTCGCAGCGCTTCGACCCGCAGGGCGCGTTCATTCGGCGCTATGTGCCGGAACTGGCGAAGGTGCCGGAGCGCTACATTCATGCGCCGTGGAAGATGAATGCCGACCTGCAGCAGCAGAGCGGCGTAAAGATCGGCCACGATTACCCGGGGCCGGTGGTGGATCACGCCGCTGCGCGGGAGCGCACGCTGGCGCGTTTCGAGGTCACCAAAAACGCGCGTGAATGAAACCAGCTCCCGGTGGCACAGGGCTCCGGGGGCTGGTCTTATTGGGCGGTCGCGTGCACGTAACGCTGCAGCAGGCGCAGCAGCTCTTCCTCGTCGTAGGGCTTGCCGAGGTACTCGTTGGCGCCGAGCTTTTCGGCGTATTCGCGGTGCTTGTCGGCCAGACGTGAGGTAATCATGAACACCGGTACCTCACGCGTGCGCTCGTCGGCACGCAGGTTGCGCACGAGCTCGAAGCCGTCCATGCGCGGCATTTCGATGTCCGACAGGATCACGTCGGGCAAGCCTTCTTCCAGCTGATCGAGTGCGTCGGTGCCGTCTTTGGCGGTGAGCACGCGGTAGCCTTCGCGTTCGAGCAGGCGGCCGGTGATCTTGCGCACGGTGAGCGAGTCATCCACCACCATCACGGTCGGCACGTGTGCGGTTTCGACCTGCGGCAGTTCGGCGTGCGGCGCTGCGCTGTCTTCACCGGCGATGGTCACACCCGGTGCCGCGAGGCGGCTAGACAGCGCGATGGGGTTGAGGATGAGCACGATTTCGCCGTCGCCCAGCACGGTGGCACCCGAGATGCCGACGATGCGCAAGAGCTGCGGCCCCGCCGATTTGACGACGATTTCCTGATTGCCGCGCAGGGAGTCGACATGCACCGCCAGGCTCTCGCTGCCGGCGCGCAGCAACAGAAGCCAGTTGAAGCGCCCGATCTCGGCCTGCGTGCGGCGGTCGCCCAGCAGCTCCGGCAGGTAGCGGTAGTTGAAGCGCTGACCCTGCCATTCGATATGGCCGTCGGCGCGCACCTTGTTGATGGCGTCGGCGCGCAGCTCCATGGCCTGCGCGATCATGCTCGACGGAATGGCGTAGCTGGCGAGGCCGGCGCGCACCAGCAAGGCCTGTGTTACCGCCAGCGTGAGCGGCAGGTAAATACGGAAGTTGGTGCCTTCGCCTTCACGCGCATTGACGTCGATGCGCCCGCCGAGCGCGGCGGCCTCGGCCCGCACCACGTCCATGCCGACACCGCGACCGGCCAAGGCCGAGACGGTTTCGGCCGTGCTGAAGCCGGAAGCGAAGATGAGGTTGATGAGCTTGCGTTCGTCGGCTTCTTCGTCGCCCAGCAGCAGGCCGCGTTCGATGCCGCGGGCACGGATGGCAGCGTAGTCCAGGCCGCGCCCGTCGTCGGCAAGGTCGATGGCGATTTCGTTGCCGATCTGCACCACCGACAGGGTGATCTGCCCGATCTCCTGCTTGCCGGCTTCGCGCCGCTGCTCGGTGGGCTCGATACCGTGGGCCACCGCGTTGCGCAGCATGTGCTCGATGGCGATGGTCATGCGTTCGAGCACGCTGCGGTCGATTTCGATGCGCCCGCCGCGGATGTCGAGGTTGACGCGTTTGCTCTGGTCTTTCGCGCTCTGGCGTACGACGCGGTGGAGGCGGTCGGCCAGGCTGTCGAACGGCACCATGCGCACCTGCATCAGCGACTGCTGCAGGTCGCGTGCAAAGCGGGCCTGGCTGTGCAGGGCGAGTTCGGCGCCGTCCAGGTTGCGCAGCAGTTGCTGCTGCACCGTGGTGACGTCGCCCACGCTCTCGGCCATCATGCGGGTGAGTTCCTGCAGGCGCGTGTAGCGGTCCATCTCGAGCGGATCGAAATCGCCCTCGGCCGAGTCGGCCTGGGCAATGCGCGTCTGCATCTGGGTTTCTGCCTGCAGCTCGACTTCGCGCAGTTGGTTGCGCAGGCGGATGACGTTTTCCGTGAGGTCGAGCAGCGAGCGGCGCAGCACACGCAATTCACCTTCGATGCGTGTGCGTGCAATGCCGATTTCGCCAGCGGTGTTGATGAAGCCGCCAAGCGTGTCGGCGCGCACCCGCAAGGTGCCACCCGATTGTGCGGGTTCGGCCGCTTCACCGGCTTCCACGGTGATGGCGGGTGTCGTCGTCAATGTGCGCTCGGCGCTGGCTTCGGTGGAGGTGCTCTGTTCCTCCGCGGCGCCTTCGCCATTGAGTGCGGCGATCATGTGCGCAGCGTGATCAAGCCCGCTGGTGAGTTCATCGATCAGATGCTCGGCGTCGTAGTGCCGCGCCAGACTGGATTCAAGGCGTGATTCGATGCGGTGTACGTGTTCGCCGAGTTGCATGGCGCCGGCCATCCGCGCGCTGCCTTTGAGCGTGTGCAGATCGCGCGCGGCCATGCGCGCGTGCTCGGGGTTGCCGGTGTCGGTCTGCCACAGGCGCGTGCGCTCGCTCAGCGCCGACATCAGTTCGTCGGCTTCCTCGAGGAAGACCGGCAGCAGCTGTTCGTCGAGGTCGTCATGCACCGAGCTGCTGAGGGCTTCGTCCGTTTCCGTGCCGGCCATCTGCGGCGCAGGCGCGGCGCGAGGGGCTTCGACCGGTGCGGGCGAGATGGCGTGCGGCTCGACCTCGTCCTGCGGCGTCGCAGTGACTTCCAGTGCCGGCGAGGGTGAGTCGGCCGGGGCGATGTCGGCGGTGTCTTCGGCCTGCGGGCGGCCGACGCTGTCGAGTTGCGGTTCGAGTTCGGGGACTTCGAGTGGCAACTGCTGGCGCGTTACTTCCGCATGCATGGCCTGCAGCGTGTCCACCGTGGCGGCCAGCAGGTCGATCTGTTCGGACGTGGGCGTGAGTTCGTTCTCGCGCAGGCGTTCGAAGGCGAACTCCAGCGCGCGGGCGAGGTGTTGCATCGCCGGGATGCGCGCTGTGCCGGAGATGCCGGCCAGCGTGTGGGCCGTGCGCTGAAGTTTGTCTGACGGCTTGCCGGGGTTGCGGCGCAGCGGTTTGAGATCGCTGTTGAGCGTGTCCAGATGCTCGCGGGCTTCGTTCAGATACAGCTCGTACAGCTGACGCGACAACTCGTGCTCGCCGATGCGCACGGTGACGCTCTGTGAGGCCGCAGCAGGAGTTTCGGTGGAAGACTCTGCAGGCGTAGGGCTCGCGGCGTCTGGCGCGACAAACTCGACCGGCAGGGCATCCGCCGTGAGCTCGGTGAACGCTACATCGAGCACCGGCTCTTCCACGGGGCCGGCGGGTGTTTGCGCAAGCGGCTCGACCGTGACGGTGTCGTCGGGCTCCGGCGGCGCCTTGATCTCGTCCAGTTCGAGTGACGGCAAGTCACCGAAGTCGAACGGCGGTAAAGGCGGTGCGGTGGCAAGCGGAGCGTCGTCGTCGGCATCGTCCGGCGCCGAGGAGGCGGGCTCGTTCCAGCTGTCCGGCACTTCCAGTTCGGGCAACTCCGGCAGCTCGATGGCCTCGATGGCCGCTCCAGTTGGCGGGGGACTTACCGCTTCAATTGCGGGGGGCACCGGCTCGGTGGCTGCGGGCTCGGCTTCGCCGTCGGTGCGCAGACGCTCCGCGCGGGCGGCGTGCTCTGCAAAGTCGAACGAGTGGCTGCCACCGGATTCGATCTGAGAAACCCAGGCCGAGAAGCTTCGGTGTGCGCCGGCGAGCAAGGCGCACAATTCGTCGTTGAGAGGCTGCTCGAGCTGCAGCCAGCGGTTCAAGGTCTGCTCGACCGACCAAGCGGCTTCACCGAACTCACTCAGGCCGACCATGCGGCCACTGCCCTTGAGCGTGTGGAAACCGCGCCGGATGTCCACCAGCGCTTCGGCCTCGCCGTGGGGGGCAATGCCCGCAAGGCCTTCTTCGATGGCGCCCAACACCTCGTGGGCTTCCTCGATGAAGATGGCCAGCAGTTCTGCGTCCACCTCGGCGTCCGTGCTGGGCGGCGGCGCCATGGCCGGGGCGGCTGCGCGCTGCGGCGCTTCCGGCGGCGGGTCTTGTTCTGCAGCCACGGCATGGGCTTCGATGGTCTCGTCGAAGTCCAGCTCGAAGCTCGGGTCGAGTTCGTTGGACGGCGTGCGCTGATCCGGGGGCAGGAAGTCGTCGAGGTCGGCCTGGCCGTGCTGCAGCGCCGCGACGAAGAAACCCAGCGTGGATATCTGGTCGGCCAGTTGGTTGAGCTCTTCGCTGTCGGGTTCGAAGGTGGAGTTGGCCAGCTCGCCGACGCGCCGTGCTGCCTCGCGCACCAGCGGCATGGCCTGCTCGCCGCCGATCACGGCCAGCGCGCCTTCGATCTGGCGCAGAGGCATGATCAGCTGCGCCAGCGGGCCGCGCTTGTCGTGATTGCGGAAAAAGTCGTCGAGCGTCTGCTCGATATGGCCGAGGTTGGAGGCGATTTCGCGTGCCACCTGCTGGCGTGCGTCCCACTCGTGCGCTCGTCGAGCCCCTTCGAGGGTTTCGGGCTGGGTGGGCGTGGCGCCGCGCATCATGCTTTCGAAGCGCGCGCGGCAGGACTTGCCCTGCGCGGCGAGCTCGCTGTCGGCAATGCCGCCCTCCACGCTCAGTTCGGCCAGCAGCAGCGCAGTGGCCACTTCAACCGCGAGGTTGTCGTTGCCGTTGTGGGCCGGGTCGGCCCGCAGCCATTGCGACACTTCGGCCACGCTGGCCAGTAGCTCCTGCAGCGGCGGGCGGCCCAGGCGCCTGGCCTCATCCAAAATGCTCGCAATGCGCTCATCGAAGGCCTGCAATGCCGCAGCATTGCCGCTGCCGAAGGCGTCCCAGTCGGCTTTCGCGGCGGAAAGCTCGGTGCGCAGTTTGCGCAGCAGCGGGCCGAGCGGGATGTCGGTGACGACTTCGCCGGGGTCGGCCCACCATGCGTCGAGATTCCATGCCTGCCGCACCTGACGTTGCGCGGGCGTGCGTACGGGGGCTTGTCCGATCTCGAAAAGCAGATCACGCATCAGCCGTTCGGAAGGGCGGTGAGCCGCGTTTTCCTGATTGCGGACTTCCCGGGCCAGACCGGTGCACAACTGCTTGATGCGCATCTCGGACGACGGGAGGTCTTGATTGGCGAGGGCCTCGAAAAAGGCCTGGGCAACGCGCCACAGCGTGTATGACGCCGGGCTGGATTGCTGGGATTCGAGCGCGATGGCGGCATCGCGCATGGTGTCCGGGCCGGTGCGGTCGGCCGGGCTCCTGAGCCATTGCAGCAAGCCCCGCTCGAGCGCTGCGCGCGCGCCGCGCATGGCGTTGGTGCCGGCTTCGCTGTCGGGTTTTGGGGCGTTGTGCAGTTTGCGGCGCGGAAGGCGTCTGCTCAGGTCGGGGTAGAAGAGATCGGCCGGACTGATTTCTTCCTGAGCATTGGCGGTGGCGATCTCACGGTACAGCGCGTACAGCCGCAGTGGTTGATCGCCCGAGCCGCCGACGAGTTCCCCCAGATAGTTGGCGACCGCCGAGCAGCCGCGGCGGGCGAGTTTGGCGTGTGCGGGGTCGAGCGGCTGAGCCGCCGACATGCGCACCAGCAGGTCGTCGAGCGTGCTGATGAAATGACACAGGCCGTCCAGGCCGACGATGGACAGCGCACCGCGCGCCTGGTGCACGTGCGTGCGGGCGAACTGGAGTTGCCCGCTCTGCTCGGGGTCGGCTTCGGCGCGGTCGATGGCTTCTGCCGCGAGGCTCAGCGCCTGATCGATTTCACCACGCACCCAACTGAGCGGCCCGATGTCCAGTTCCTGCGATTGCGTCATGAGCTTGCCCCGTTCAGACCTTGAAGCCCGACACTGAGCCTTTCAGTTCAACAGCAAGGTCTGCGAGCTCGCCGACGGAAACGGCCGTCTGCTGCGTGCCGCGCGTGGTCTGGTCGGTAATCGCGAGAATTTCCTTCATGGTGCCGGCGACACGGCCGGCGGTGGCGGCCTGCTCCTGGATGTCGCCCGAAATCTGTTCGATCAGCTCGGCGGTCTCGGTCGAAACGCGCTCGATTTCCGACAGCACCTGGCCGGCGGCGTCGGTCAGCTGGGCGCCTTCGACCACGTCGCGGGTGGCTGTTTCCATGGCGGCCACGGCGTCTTTGGTGTCGGTCTGAATCGACTTCACGATCGAGGCGATCTGCTTGGTCGCCTCGGCCGAGCGTTCGGCCAGGCGCTGCACTTCTTCGGCAACCACGGTGAAGCCGCGGCCTGCTTCGCCGGCCGAAGCGGCCTGAATGGCGGCGTTGAGCGCGAGCACGTTGGTCTGTTCGGTAATGTCCGAAATCAGCTCCACGATTTCGCCGATCTCCTGCGAGGATTCGCCCAGGCGCTTGATCCGCTTGGAGGTCTCCTGAATCTGCTCGCGGATGTCGTTCATGCCGCGGATGGTGTCTTCCACGGCGGTCGTGCCTTTCTGGGCAGCGTCGCGTGACTGGCGCGCAACCTGCGCCGACTGCAGCGCACGCTCGGACGAAGAAGTCATCGACGCGGCCATGCGCTCGACGGTCGAGCCGACTTCCTCGATCTCCTGCGACTGGCGCTCGGTAGCGTCGAGCAGTTCGCCGGAAATCTTCTGGGCGGATTCGGTGGCCGCGGTGACTCGGGTGGCCGCATCGTTGATTCGGCGCACCAGCACCGAGAGTTCTTCAATCGTGTAGTTCACCGAGTCGGCAATGGCGCCGGTGATGTCTTCCGACACCGTGGCGCGGATGGTCAAGTCACCGTCGGCGAGGTCGCCCATCTCGTTCATCAGACGCAGAATGGCCTGCTGGGCGAGGTTGCGTTCGTCCTGGGCTTCCTGGCGCTGCTGTTCGGCAGCGCTGCGGCGGCGCAGAAGGTCGGCGTTGTATGCCTTGACGATCAGCGCGATGACGAGCAGCGCGGCCAGACTGGTGAAGATGATGCCGATGATCAGCGGGTTGGCGCCGCGGTAGCTGCTGTCGAAGGCGGTCGATACGTTGCGCGTGTCCTGCAGCAGGGCGGGCGATGCGCTGAACATGCGCGTGCCGGTCTGTTTGGCCTGCGTCAGGTTCTGGATGTTGTCGTTGATGCGCGCGACGGCTGCCAGGCTTTCTTCGGCGTACCACTCGATGTCGCGCAGACGTTGCTGGGTGGCTGCATCGGCGAACGACAGGCGCAGCAACTCGGCCATGGTGTTGTTGAAGCCGTCCGGGTCTTGCGTGAGCTGGAAGGCGGCTTCCGGGTCGACGGCCTCGCCGACCAGCAGCGTGTTGGCGTTCTTGGCGATGCGCTGGGTGAGCAGCACGGCGTTGTTGGCGAGCGTGATCTCGCGGATCGAGGCGTTGCTTTCGGCCTTCAGGCGTGCGATGGCCTGGGTCAGGTCGAACAGCAGCGGGTTGAAGGCGTTGATCATGGCCACCGAGCGGTCGAGCGTGGTGATGCTTTCTTCACCTTCGAGCAGCCATTGCACGTCCTGCTCGATCGGCGTCCAGCGCTCACTCAGTGCGACCAGTGCCGGTTGTACGCTTTCCGGGCTGGCCGGGACGCGGCTGCCCTGCAGTACGCCGCCGCGACGCAGGGTTTGCAGCGTGGAGGTGAATTGCTGACTGGCGGTTCGCAGTTCGGCAAAGGCGTCGGGGTCGCCCTGGATGCCGCGCTGGGCGGCTTTGGCAATCTGCTGGGAGAGCATCTGCAGTTCGCCTGCCGCCGCGACGTACAGGGTGGCGTGGCTGGCCTGGCGGTTCTGTAGCGTCAGCAGCGCTGCGGCGCCGACCACCAGCAGGGCGAACAGGATGAAATGGTTTCGCATCCGCTCCGACACCGGGCGCTCGTCAGGCGCTCCGGCCGGTTTGGCTGCCGCGCGGGGTTTGCTGCCGGTTTCGAGGATGGTCTCGTCGGACGAGTCGGCGTCTTTCTTCGCAGCGCTGCCCGAAGAGAGTTTCGAAAACGTGAATCCCATGTTTTTGCTCCGCAGCGAAAAGGTGCTCAGGAAATGCGTGGATACCTCAGGATTCGAGGATGCCGGCCTCGAGGAAGGCCGGATTGCGTACGAGTGTTGCGACGTCGAGCTTGAGCCAGCGATGACCCTGCACGTCGCTGAGGACGGTGCTCACCCAGGGTCTCGGGTCGGCTTCATCCTCGGGGGTGAATTCTTCGGGGCTGCGCAGGCCGGCGGCGCGGGTGAACAGCAGGGCCATGCCGCTGCCGTGACTCGCGCCGACCAGCAGCACGCGCGCGCTGCCGCCGGGGGCGATCGCCTCGCCTGACTGGAACAGCGAGAAATCGATGACGCCGCACAGGTTGCCACGCACGTTGACCAGCCCTCGATACCACGGCTGCGTCATCGGCACGCCGGCAATCGGCGGCACGGGCAGTACTTCGCCGGTGTCGGCGAGGTCGATCAGCCAGTTTTCGGAAGGGGTCTGCAGGCCGAGCAGCGTGCGGCGCTCGCTATCGCGGGATTCCGCGAGCCGTCGCGCAAGACTCTCCTGGAATTCGCGCAGGCTGACGCGCCGTGCCATGCGTCAGCCCAGGCTCTTGATGCGGGACAGCAGTTCGGGGTGATCCAGCGGCTTCACGAGGTAGTCGTGAGCGCCTTGGCGCATGCCCCAGATACGGTCGGTTTCCTGACCCTTGGTGGTGCAGATGATGATCGGGATGGCGCGGGTGGCTTCGTCGCGCGAAATCGTGCGGGTGGCCTGATAGCCGTTCATGCCGGGCATGACCACATCCATCAGGATGAGGTCGGGCAACTCGGCCTTGCTGATGACGATGGCGTCTTCGCCGTTTTCGGCGGTGACCACTTCGTATCCGTTGGCGGTGAGCACTTCGGTCAGTGCGAAGCGTTCGGTCGGGGAGTCGTCGACGACGAGGATTTTCTTGATCGGCATTTCATTCATCCCACTACTGACATTCAGTCGGTTTGTTTCTGGCCGGCATGCTGAGCGACGGTCTTCAGCAGGCTGTCCTTGGTAAATGGCTTGGTGAGGTATTCGTCGGAGCCGGCCATGCGCCCGCGTGCGCGGTCGAAAAGCCCGTCCTTGGAGGAAAGCATGATCACCGGAGTGGCAGAGAAGCGCGCATTGCGCTTGATCAATGCGCAGGTCTGATACCCGTCCAGGCGCGGCATCATGATATCCATGAAAATGACATCTGGGTGGTGGTCGGCGATCTTGGCAAGCGCGTCGAAGCCGTCTTCCGCCAGCACGACTTCACAGCCAGCCTGGCCGAGAAAGATCTCGGCGCTGCGGCGGATGGTATTGCTGTCGTCAATGACCATTACCCTCAGGCCGGTCAGATCCATGTACAAATCCTCGTCACACGTTGGCTGGAAGGCCTTACGGGCAACGGCATATGCCGTCAGCTTTGACACGACTATGCGGCAGAAACGCCCCCTCCGCAATGTCTTGCTACAAGTTGCTGTGAATTAGCAACGCAGGCGTGAGGAAGCGCCTTAAATCTCCACCATTTCGAAGTCTTCCTTGCGCGCTTCGCACTCGGGACAGGTCCAGTTGGGGGGGACATCCTCCCAGCGGGTGCCGGGGGCGATGCCTTCGCCCGGCAGACCGGCTTCCTCGTCGTAGATGAAGCCGCAGATCAGACACATGTATTTCTTGAACTCGGGATTACTCATCGGGCGGGGTGCTCCGTGGCGTTTGACGGTAGAATCCGGGGCATCTTACCGTATTTTCCAGCCCCCGCCAGCGCAGCCAGAACCATGGAAAAGCGCCATGTTGCGCGGGGTTTCCGGAGTTTCCTCATGTCTGAAATTCTCGCCCGAGGCCTCTACCTCGTGACCCCCGATTGCCGTGACACCGGTGAATTGCTCGCCCGCCTGCAAGACGCCCTGGGCGGTCACCCAGCCATCGTTCAGTACCGCAACAAACTTGCCAGCGAAGAAGCCAAGCGCGAGCAGGCGGCTGCCGCTGCGGCGCTGGCGCATGCCGCTGGTGCCCTGTTCATCGTCAACGACAGTGTCGAGCTGGCGCTGGATGTCGGGGCCGACGGCGTGCACATCGGTAAGGACGATGGCGACATCGCTGCCGTGCGCAGCGCCTTTGGGGCCAATCGCATTCTGGGCGTGTCGTGTTACAACGAATGGGCGCGTGCCGAGCAGGCCGTGGCAGCCGGTGCCGATTACGTGGCCTTCGGTGCGATGTTCTCGTCTTCCGTGAAGCCCGAAGCGGTGCAGGCGCCGATCGATCTGGTACGCCGTGCCAAGGCCGAGCTGGCCGTGCCGGTGTGCTGCATCGGCGGCATCACGCTCGACAACGCGCCGCAGCTGGTCGAAGCCGGTGCCGACCTGCTGGCAGTGATTTCCGATGTGTTCAAGGCGCCGGACCCCGCCGCGCGCGCGGCCACCATCCAGGCCCTGTACGACTGATTCTGCGAGAGCCATGACCAAGCAAAACGAAAACCTGTTCGAGCGCGCCCAGCGCACCATCCCCGGCGGCGTCAATTCACCCGTGCGGGCCTTCAAGTCGGTCGGCGGCACGCCGCGTTTCATCGCCCGCGCAGAAGGCTCGAAAGTGTGGGATGCCGACGGCAAGGCCTACATCGATTACGTGGGCTCGTGGGGGCCGGCGATTGCCGGCCACGCCCATCCGGCCATCGTCGAAGCGGTGCGTGAAGCCGCCCTGAATGGTTTGTCGTTCGGTGCGCCGACCGAGGGCGAGATCGAGATGGCCGAGGCCATCTGCGAGCGCTTGCCGTCGGTGGAGATGGTGCGGCTGGTCAGCTCGGGCACGGAAGCCACGATGAGCGCGATCCGTCTGGCCCGCGGTTTCACCGGGCGCGACGCCATCATCAAGTTCGAAGGGTGTTACCACGGCCACGCCGACAGCCTGTTGGTGAAAGCCGGTTCGGGTCTGCTGACCTTCGGCAACCCGTCTTCGGGGGGCGTGCCGGCCGATTTCGCCAAGCACACCATCGTGCTCGACTACAACGATCTCGATCAGGTGGAGGAAGTGTTCAAGGCGCGCGCCGACGAAATCGCCGCGATCATCGTCGAGCCGTTCGCCGGCAACATGAACCTGATCAAACCGCGCCCCGGTTTTCTCGAAGGCCTGCGCGAGCTGTGCACGCAGTACGGCGCCGTGTTGATCTTCGACGAGGTGATGACGGGCTTTCGCGTAGGCCCCCAGGGTGTGCAGGGCCTTACCGGCGTGACGCCGGACATCACCACGTTGGGCAAGGTCATCGGTGGTGGCATGCCGGTGGGCGCGTTCGGCGGGCGGCGCGACATCATGCAGTGCATTGCCCCGCTGGGCAGTGTCTATCAGGCCGGCACGCTGTCGGGCAGCCCGGTGGCGGTGGCAGCCGGCTTGGCCTCGCTGAAGATTCTTGGTGAGCCGGGTTTTTACGAGCGCCTCGAAGCGCGCACCAATCGTCTCGTCACGGGCTTGCAGGCGGCGGCTAATCGCGTCGGTCTGCGTTTCTCTGCCGATGGTGTGGGCGGCATGTTCGGCGTGTATTTTGCCGACGCGGTGCCGGCCTCGTTCGCTGAAGTCATGGCGTGCGACAAGGAAGCGTTCAACCGCTTCTTCCATGCCATGCTCGACGCCGGCCATTACTTTGCGCCGTCGGCATTCGAGGCTGGCTTTGTGTCGATCGCCCACAGCGATGAGGACATCGACGCCACGCTGGGGCAGGCTGCCCGCGTGTTCGAGCAGATGGCGGGCTGAAGCTGCAGCGGCTGGCGCCGCTCACAACAGGAAGATCGTCGCCAGCCCGAGGAAGATCAGGAAGCCACCGGAGTCGGTCAGGCCGGTGACCATCACCGAACCGCCCAGCGCAGGGTCTTTGCCCAGGCGCATGCGGATCATCGGAATCAGCACGCCGGCACTGGCGGCGAGCAGCAGGTTCAGCGTCATGGCAGAGGTCATGACCACGCCGAGCTGCCAGCTCTCGTACAGCCACCAGGCCATCACGCCGAGAAAGCCGCCCCATACCACGCCATTGAACAGCGCCACGCCCATTTCCTTGCGCAGCAGGCGGCGCATGGCGCTCTGCTCGACCTGACCCATGGCGATGGCGCGCACGATCATGGTGATGGTCTGGTTGCCCGAGTTGCCGCCGATGCCGGCGACGATGGGCATCAGCGCGGCCAATGCCACGAGCTTTTCGATCGAGCCTTCGAACATGCCGATGACGCGTGAGGCGACGATGGCGGTGACCATGTTGATGGCCAGCCAGGCCCAGCGGTTCTTCACCGAATCCCACACCGAGGCGAAGATGTCTTCTTCTTCGCGCAGACCCGCGTTGCTGAGGATTTCCTGCTCGCTCTCTTCGCGGATGTAGTCCACCACGTCGGCCACGGTGAGGCGGCCGATGACGCGCTTTTCGGAATCCACCACCGGCGCCGAAACCAGGTCGTAACGCTCGAAGGCCTGGGCCGCCTCGCCAGCGTCATCTTCCGGAACGAAGCTGATCACCGGCTCGGTGCCCATGACCTCCGAGACTTCCATTTCCGGGTCGTGGATGAGCAGGTTCTCGAGGGTCAGGATGCCGCGCAGGTGCTCGTCGCGATCCACCACGAAGAGCTTGTCGGTGTGGTCGGGAAGCTCTTCGAAGCGGCGCAGGTAGCGCAGCACCACTTCGAGCGAGACGTCTTCGCGCACCGTCACCATGTCGAAGTCCATCAGCGCGCCGACGGTGTCCTCGGGGTAGGACATGGCCGCGCGCAGTTGCTCGCGGCCTTCGGTGTCGAGCGACTGATAGACGTCCTGGATGATTTCCGGTGGCAGGTCCGGTGCGAGGTCGGCAAGCTCGTCGGCATCGAGGCTTTCGGCCGCGGCCTTGAGCTCGTCGGAGTCCATCGTCTCGATGAGCGACTCGCGCACCGCATCGGAGACTTCCAGCAGGATCTCGCCGTCGCGCTCGGCCTTGACCAGGTTCCACACGAACAGGCGGTCTTCGAGCGGCAGCGCCTCGAGGATGTAAGCGATGTCGGCAGGGTGCATGCCCTCGAGCAGATCCTGCAACTCGCCCAGATGCTGGCGGTGGATCAGCCCTTCGACGATGTCCTGCCGAGCCATGTCCTGGCGGTGCACCAGATTTTCGACCAGCCGATGGCGCGCGAGCAGCTCCTGCACCGCGCGCAGATGCTGCTGGACGTCATCAGGGTAGTGCTGCTGCTCTTCAGCGGACATGAGGCTCTCGGCGCGTGCGTGGCTGCAGGCGCGATTTTACGGACTTGTGCGTTGCGAAGCGACCGCAGAATGTTGCGGGTCTCGCGTGCGCTCAGTCGGGAACGCGGGTGTAGATCATGCGCCTGCGCACGCTTTCGGCGTGCGAGGCCAGCCGCGGGCCGAAGGCATCGGCATAGCGCCGCGGGTTGGGCAGCATCACGGCCATTTGAGTGGCCTCGACCGGGCCCAGGCGATCGGCCGATATGCCGTAATGCGCGCGCGCGGCGGCCTCGGCGCCGAAGACGCCGTCGCCCCATTCGACGGTGTTGAGATACACCTCGAGAATGCGCTGCTTGCTCCAGGTGGTTTCGATCATCACCGTGATGATGGCTTCCTGCACTTTGCGCACGTAGCTGCGCTTGGGCGACAGGAAGAGGTTCTTGGCCAGTTGTTGCGTGATGGTCGAGCCGCCCGAGGCGCGGGTGCCGCGCGAGCGATTGCGCTCGATGGCGCGCTGGATGCCGGTCCAATCGAAGCCGTAGTGCTCCATGAAGCGGTCGTCTTCGGCGGCCACCACGGCGCGTTTGAGATGCGTCGAGATGCCGCGGTAGGGAACCCAGCGGTGGTCGAGCGTGGCGCGCGGATTCTGCTCGCGCAGTTCGGCAAGGCGGATACGCATGAAGCTGGTCGTGTCCGGGTCGTTGGTGCGCCACCACAACACCTGCGCAAAGAACCACGCCTGTATCAGCAGCAGCGCGAGCAGGATGGCCCCGAAGGCGAGCGCCACGCGGCGCAGGCTGCGTTTCATCGCGCGTCGAGCTGGCTGCGCAGGGCAGCCAGCACCGGTGCGGTGAGTGGGCGAACGCCGCGCCACAGCAGGAAGCTTTCAGCGGCCTGCTCGACCAGCATGCCGAGTCCGTCGGCCAATCGTGCGGCGCCGGCCAATCGTGCGGCGGCGAGAAACGCCGTGTCGCCGCGGCCGTACATCATGTCGTAGGCCAGCGATTGCGGTGAGTACACGCCGGCTGGCAGTTCCGGCGCCTGGTCGGACAGGCTGGAAGCGGTGGCGTTGATGACCAGATCGAAGCTTTGGCCGGCAAGGTCGCTGAAGCCGCAGCCCGACAAGGCCGTGTCGCCGGCGTGTGCCGTGAAGCGCTCGACCAGTTCCGTCGCGCGCGACACGGTGCGGTTGGCGATTACCAGCGCGCCCGGCTGCTCGGCGAGCAGTGGCAGGACGGCGCCACGCGCCGCACCGCCCGCACCCAGCAGCAGCACGCGTGTGCCGGTCAGCGGGTGGCCCAGGTTGTGCATCAGGTCGCGCACCAGCCCGGCGCCGTCGGTGTTGTCGCCGTAGATGCCTTCGGCGTCGAAGCGCAGTGTGTTGACCGCACCGGCGGCCTCGGCACGCGGCGACAGCGTGCGGGCCAGCGCGTGCGCTTCGAGTTTGAAGGGCACGGTCACGTTCAGGCCACGGCCGCCATTGCGGGCGAAGGCTTCGACCGTGGCAACGAAGCCGTCGAGCGGGCCGAGCAGCGCCTCGTAACTCAGGCGCTGGCCGGTTTGGGCCGCGAATGCGGCGTGAATCTGCGGTGATTTGCTGTGGGCAATCGGGTTGCCGATGACTGCGTAGCGGTCCATGGTCAGCGTGTTCTCAGCTGGTTGGAGTTGGTGAAGGACCAGGTGCGGGTGATCTCGATGATATCGGTGTCGGCGCGGATGTCGGGTGGGAACGGGGCGTAAGGCGCGGCCATGCGCACGATGTTGACGGCCGCCTTGTCGAGCACGTCGTGACCCGAGGAGCGGTCCACCTCGACACGCTCCACCGTGCCATCGGCGCGAATCGCCACGGTCAGCACCAGTGTGCCGTAGGTCTGGCCGCGCGCAGCTTCCGGGTAGTTGAGCGTGCCGATGCGTTCGACCTTCTGACGCCAGTCTTCGGCGTACTGGGCAAAGCGGTGCTCGCGCGCGCGCGCTCCGATCTGAACCTTGCGCGGGCGCTTCGAGAACTCGTCCAGGCGCCGGTCGATCTGTGCTTCGAGGCGCGCGATGGCAGCCACCGAATCCTGCAGATCAAGGCCGGACAGCGAGCGCGGCGCGGGCTTGGGGGCGGCCTCGGGTTGCGGCGTCGGGGCGGGCGGGGACTTTGGTGCCGGCTTGGGCGCCGGGGCCGTGGCCGGTTTGGTCGCGGACGGAGGCTCGGATCTGGTTTCCGGTTGCGGTGTTTCGGCGGTTGCGGGTGCACGTGCAGGGCGATCCGGGTTTGTCAGCACGGGTGTCGGCTCCGACGGTGTCGCCGGGGCGGCGGCGGATTCCGGGGCCGTGCTTTCGGGCAGGTCGGATGCCGCGGCCGGCGCCGGGGCTGCGCTTTGTGCATCGGCCAGCGCGTCGCCGGGTGCGTCTTGCTGGCGCGGTGGCGTGGGGGTCGAGGGGCGTGCCTCTTCGGAGCTGGTGCCGCCGCCGTCGAGGTTGGCCTGTGCGAGGACGTCGGCCGTGTCGGGCGCTCGCTCGCGTTTGGCGTTTACCAGCACGACTTCAAGTTGCTGCGCTTGTTGGCGTTGTGGCGGCGTCGCGGGCTTCGAGAAGTGGATGCTCAGCGCGACGACATGCAGCAGCAGCGAAATGAGCAGCGCGATGGGCAGAGGCAGGCCGGCCCCGTGGTCGCGGGTGTTCGCGCGCGAGCGCGAGAGCAGCGGGACACGGGCCAGGAGCGTCATGGACGGATCAGTTGCCTTCGAAAAGAGCCTCGCCCACTTCCTCGGGGTCCGGCTCGGACAGCGTTTCGAGGTGGCGGGCGTCCAGCTCCAGGTCGACCAGGTCGCTGCCTTCGAGCGCCAGACGCACCTGCGCGCCCGGCATCTGCAGTGGCATGGAGGGCACCTTGACGACCATCGGTGTGTGGTCGATGCGCACCACATTGTCGCGCAGCACGCGGGCGGTGATGTCGGGCTCTTCGCGCTGACGCAGCCAGCGCAGGCACCAGTAACGCTCCATCATGCGCTGGAATTCGGCGTAGGCCGAATACGTCAACTCGAAGTCGCGCATGGCCGCCATCAATTCGGTCGAGCGCGGCGCGAAGGTGGGCGTTTCGGAGCGGATCACCGCCATGATCTGCCACTGGTTCACGAGGTCGACGTAGCGGCGCAGCGGCGAGCTGGACCATGCGTAGCAATCCACACCCAGCGCGTCGTGCGGCTCGGCGTGCGTGCTCATGCGCACCTTGCCGCCGTTCTGCACGCGATACAGGCCGGGCACGCCGGCTTGGTCGAGCATCTTGCCCCAGGTGGCGTTAGCGTGAATCATCAGCTCGGCCACGAGCTTGTCCATCGGTGAGCCGCGCTTGCGATCGCTGATGGTGACGCGGCCGGGGCCGTCGGCGGTGTCGAGCGTCCAGTCCACGAAGAAGCTGTAGTCGACCTGATCCGAATTGGCGCTGGGCTTGCCGCGGCCAGCTTCCAGCACCGTGGCCAACTCCCACAGCAGCACCAGTTCGCGCTTCCACGGGAAGTCGGGCACGTTCTCCTGAGCCAGCGTGGTTTCGTTGAAGAACGGCTCGATGTCGTGGTGGCGCAGGTTGGCCGCCACCGGAATGCGTTCGACCTTGCTTTCGAAGGCGGTGACGGCCAGCGCCGGGCTGACGTCGAGATACAGCGAAACCGCCGGGCACTCGCGGCCGGCGGCCAGCGTAAAGCGCTCGACCACGGCGTCGGGCAGCATGGTGATCTTGTTGCCCGGCATGTACACCGTCGACAGGCGCCGCCGCGCAATCGCGTCAAGCGCCGAGCCGCGCTCGAAGCCCAGGCCCGGCGCGGCGATGTGGATGCCGATGCGCCAGCCGCCGCCGTCACGCGGCGTGACCGAGAAGGCGTCGTCGATCTCGGTGGTGGTGGCGTCGTCGATGGAGAAGGCGGCCACCTGGGCCAGCGGCAGCTCGGCCAGATCGACATCGGGCAGTTCGAACTCCGGGAAGGCTTCGCCTTCGGGGAAGTTCTCGAACAGGAAGCGCTTGTAGTGGAAGTCGTAGCTCGAGCGCAGCGCACCGCATTTGAGCAGCAGGCGTGGCGCCGAAAGGCCGGTGTCGACGCAGGCGGCCTCCAGTGCTTTTACCTCGGAGCGGTTGCGGTCCGGGCGATACAGCACTTGCTCGACCATGCCCTGCAGCTCGGCCGGCAGCGTGCCGGCGACCAGCTCGGCGCGCATGCGCTCGATGGCTTCGGCCTGCAGGCGCTTTTTCTCCAGCCCGGCCAGCGCGGCTTGCAGGATGTCCGGTGGTGCCTTGCGGAAGCGGCCACGGCCCTTGCGGTGAAAGTGGATGGGCGACGAATGCAGGCGCAGCAGCAGCGCGGCGGACTCCACCGCGGACGGCGTGTGGCCGTAATACTCGGCCGCGAAGGTGGCGAAATCGAATTCATCGTCGCCGCAGACTTCCCACAGAAAATCGGTTTCCAGCGCTTCGGCATCGCGCTCGGCACGTTCCATCAGCTCGCCCGGAGCCGGCTCACGAAAGCGCATCAACACGTGCGAGCTCTTCAGTTTGAGCCGCTTGCCGTGGGTGGTTTCAATCTGCAGGGAGGCGTCGTTGTCGGTCAGGATCGTGCCTGCCTTGAACGCGCCGCTGTCTTCGAAAAGGACAAACATCCGGGTCGCCGAGAGGAAATGAGCGTGCTAGTTTAGCAGGGTCGTTGCCGTCCGCCCGGCGCGCCAGCCCCGTATTTGCGCACGTATACTGCGTATTGCCGCCCACCCAGCCTGCTGCGGGAACCCGCGCCGCAAAACACCGTCGATTCGTTCAGGAGAAGCCCATGCCCGCCTGTCGCCCCGTTTCCGCGACCCCCTTGCAACGCAGCCTGTTCGTGGTGTTTGCCGGCATGTTGCTGGCGCTGACCTTGCTGGCCCAGCCGGCGCATGCCGACGATGAGCCCAAAGTGGTTTATCACGCCGATTTTTCCGACCCGCGGCGCTTCAGCGCGATGCTCACGAGCATCAACAACATGGTGACGCATTATCAGAACGAACTCGTCGATTACGACGTGCGCATCGTTTTCGTGGCGCATGGCATCCGCTTCGTGACGGACGACAAGTTGGCCGGTACGCCGTTCGAGGAAGATGCCGAGATGGCCGAACGGCGCGAGAACAACGCCAGCCGCCTCAAGGCGCTGAACAGTGTGCAGGGCGTGAGGCTGGAGCTGTGCGACATCACCCGCGCGCAGATCGGACTGGCCGAGGACAAGCTCTATGAGGGCGTGACGATGGTGAAGTCGGGCGTGGTGCGCATTGCCGAGCTGCAGCAGAAAGAGGGTTTTGCCTACATCAAGATCGAGTGACGGCCGGCCCGTCGATTGTCAGGTTTTCAAGTAAAAAGGGAAGAGTATGTCTGGACAAGCCATGTGGGCACTGATCATCGTTGCGGTCATCACCGCTGCGCTGCTGGGATTTTTCTTCGGGCGTGTGAGCACCAAGGGCATGCAGCAGAAGTTGCGTGAAACCGAGCACGAACTGGCGCGCAAGGATGCCGAGATCTCCAGCTACAAGCAGGAAGTGGATGCCCACTTCGACAAGACCGCCACCCTTTTCATGTCGATGGCGGGGTCGTACAAATCCTTGTTCGAGCACTTGTCGACTGGCTACGAGCGTCTGTCCGATCAATCTTCACGCGACCTCTTCCGCGAGCGTGTCGCCACGCTGCTGCTCGATGGTCCGCCGGCCGCCACCGTGGTCGCGGAAACCCCGGAGCCGGCAGACTTCGTTGCCACGGCAGTGCCCGATGAAGTGCCCGAGTCCCAGCCCGAGTCCGAGGCGGAGGCTTTCCTCAAGGAGCCTGAGTCCGGCCCGGTGGCGCCGGCCGACATGGCCGAATCCGAAGAGCGCGAAGCGCAGAAGGTCGATCCGGTGCAGGCCGATGCCGAGGCGGCTGCGGCAATGGACGCCGAGCGCCGTGAGCCGGCGGAGCATGCGTTGCCGGAAGCTGCTGATGCTCCATCCGACGTTGAAGTTCCACCGGCCGAGCCGGTGCGCAAGGGCTGAGCGTTCAGTTCAGTCCGGCGAACTCGATGATTTCGTCGAGATAGTCGTTCCAGCGTGAAAAGCCGTGGTCGCCGCCTTCCAGCACGGTCTGGCGGCCGCCGCGGTATTTCGCCACTGCATGGCGGTAATCCAGCACCTCGTCGCCGGTCTCTGCCAGCAGCCAGTAGCGTGTCGGATCGCTCAGCGTCGTGGTGTCGATGGCGCGCAACTGATCGACGTGCTCCATCGTGAAGTCAAAACTTTCCCCTGAATACAGATTGGTCTGCACGCCCGTCCACGGCGCCAGATCCAGCGGCGCGACCACCGCCGGGTTCACCACCACGGCACGCAGCCCGTGGCGTTCGGCCATGAAGGTGGCGTAGTAGCCCCCTAGAGAGCTGCCGACCAGCGTGGGCGCGATGCCGGGCGTGTGCTCGGGCGCCTCCATAATGGCGCGCTCGATCAGCGCGATGGCGTGGGCCGGTACATGTGGCAATTGCTGGCACCAGAAGGCGTGGCCGAGGCCGCGCTGTTCCATGCGTCGCTTGAGTGCTTGCGCCTTGTGCGAGGCGGGGGCGGAGCGGAAGCCGTGCAGGTAGATGATCATCAGGGTCGGGTCAAGGATTCGAGACGGGTCAGCCAGGTCATGGCGTATTCGCGTTGCTCGCCACACATTTCGGGCGACGGCGAGAGCCCGCTGCAGCAGGCCGGGCGCTCGGGCTGGCCGAAGATGCGACAGCGCAGTTCTTCATCGAGTTGAACGCAGGCGATGCCGGCCGGCTTGCCGTGCGGCATGCCGGGGATGGGGCTGGAAATCGAGGGCGCCGTGCAGCAGGCGGCGCAGCCGGGTCGGCACTCCATGCCCGGTTCAGGCTGCGCTGACGCGTGCCCACCACGCCAGAATGGCCTCACGCTCGGGCGGCAGCAATTCACCGTAGCCGCCGCAAAACTCCTGCCACTCCGGCATGAAGCGTTCGCCCACCGCGGTGAGCAGCGGAATCCCGGCGGCCACCACCAGGCCGATTTCTTCACGCAAACCGCTGCCGAGCGCTTCCTGCGCGCCGAACTTGTTCACGCAGATGAGCTCGGCGCCTTCATCGACGGCGCGGCGGATGGCTACTGCGGCGTGCGCCAGCGAGGCCGGGTCGAGCCGGCACGCCTCCGAGCCCTTGCCAAGCGCTTGCGACAGCGAAAAGCGTTGTCCATCGCTGAGGTTCTCGAGTTCCATGCCGCACGGGTCGTCGATGGCCATGCCCACATCATGCTGCAGCACGCCACCGAGCTTCACGCCTTGCTGAGCGAGGGCGTGTGCCACCTCCAGCATCAGGTCTTCCAGCGCGTCTTCTGGTGTGTACAGAATGGCAGCGAGCGGGGCAGGGGTTTCGTTCATGGCCGTGTGTGGGCGTCGGATGTGAGGATTGTCGCACTGCAGCGCAGTGCGCGCGACTGCTTGTGAGTGGGGTTTCTTTCATATGTCGTTTAAAGCATAAAAACTG
Source organism: Pseudazoarcus sp. NS20 (assembly GCF_059703745.1). Classification (NCBI taxonomy): domain Bacteria; kingdom Pseudomonadati; phylum Pseudomonadota; class Betaproteobacteria; order Rhodocyclales; family Zoogloeaceae; genus Pseudazoarcus; species Pseudazoarcus sp. NS20. The sequence continues at coordinate 34,499 of NZ_BAAKIY010000001.1, read as the reverse complement.
AATATCAAATTCTTTTGAAAGCTGAGGCGCTGCGGGTACCGTGCCAATCCTGCCCAACACTCGCCTTGCAGGCGCCTCATGCTGCCCGAATCCTTGCACGCTGCTTTTGTCGGTTTCGTCCTGATCGCACTGTTCGTCGCGTTCGTGCGCGAATGGCTCAAGCCGGAAGTGGCGGTGATGTGCGCGGTGGCGCTGCTGCTGGCGCTGGGGTTGCTGCAGCCGGGGCAGGTGTTGGGGGTGTTCGGCAACAGTGCGCCGGTGACGATCGCCTGTCTGTTCATCATCAGCGGAGCCTTGTCGCGCACCGGCTGTGTGGACCGTCTGGGCGACTGGCTCGCCGCGCTGGCCGGCAACAGCGAGCGGCGTCTGCTGCTGGCCATGCTGGGTGTCGGCGTGCTGGTGTCGCCGTTCATCAACAACACCCCGGTGGTGATGGTGATGATTCCTGCCGTCATCGCCATCTGTGCGCGGCGTGGCATCGCGCCCTCGCGCCTGCTGATCCCGCTGTCCTACGCGACGATTCTGGGCGGGCTGATCACCATGGTGGGCACCTCGACCAACATCCTGGTCGACGGCGTGGCGCGCAACATGGGGCTCGAGCCCTTCCACATGTTCGAGATCAGTGCGCCGGCCATCGTGCTGGCCCTGGTGGGCTGCATCTTCATGTACTTCTTTGCGCCGCGGCTGCTGCCTTCGCGCGAGACGCTGACGCAGCAATTCACCGGTAGTGGTGATCGCCTGTTCATGACCGAGCTGTTCGTGCCCGAAGGCTCGCGGCTGGCCGGGCGCACGCTCAAGGACGCGCGCCTGTCCAACGGCACCATCAAGGTGCTGACGTTGTTCCGCGGGGACGACGAATACTCCGCGCCTTCGCCCGGCATGTTGCTGGTAACCGGCGACCGGTTGGTGGTGCACAGCCGCAGCAAGGGCATGATGGACCTGCGCAGCACCGATCTGGTCGGGCTGCAGTCGGCAGGCGGCGGCGAACACGATCTGGAGACCTTGCGCCGCCGTGGCGTGGTGATGGTCGAGGCCATCGTGGGCTCGACTTCGCGCTATGTGCAGCGCCCGATCCGCGATCTCGATCTGGCGGCGCGTTACGGCATTCACCTGATTGCCGTGCACCGCAAGGACGCCTCCATCGAAGACATCGGTGACGACTTCCAACTGCAGTTCGGCGATGTGCTGCTGGTCGAAGGCACGCCGGCGCAAATCAAGCGCTTCTGCGACAACGGCGATCTGTTCGCCATCACCGACGGCAAGGCGCCGGCCAACCGTCAGGCCAAGGCCCCCATCGCGCTGGCGACCATCGTCGGCGTGATGCTGCTGGCGGCCTTCAACGTGATGCCCATCGAAGGCCTGGCGATGATCGGTGCGGCGGTGGTGATCGCCACCGGCTGCATTCGCTCGGACGAGGCCTGGAAGGCCATCGAGTGGCCCATCATCGTGCTGATCTTCGGCATGCTGGCCTTGTCGATCGCCATGCGTGAATCGGGTCTGGCGGACCTGATGGCGAGCGGTCTGGTGTGGGCAGGCGACGGCATGAATCCGTGGATGATGCTGGCGCTGGTGATTCTGCTGACTTCGATTGCCACGGAATTCGTCAGCAACAACGCCGTCGCGGTACTGTTCACTCCGGTCGTCATCGGCGTGGCGCAGCAACTCGGCGTCGATCCGCGTCCGTTCGTGGTCGGGGTGATGTTTGCGGCGAGTGCCAGCTTCGCCACGCCGATCGGCTATCAGACCAACACGCTGGTGTACAACGCCGGCAACTACCGCTTCACCGATTTCGCGCGCATCGGCATTCCCATGAACCTCGTCGTGTGGGTGCTGGCCAGCGTGCTGATTCCCGTGTTCTGGCCGCTGCAGCCGGTGTGATCGGGGCCAGCCGGAGAGCGGCTGTGGGCATTGTTCGAAGAGCCCGGCTTTCAGGAGAACATCCCGCATGATCGATTCCATACTGCTCAGCGTCGCGCGCATCCTCACCTTCAACGGTGCAACTACGCTGACCAACGCCACCGGCTTTTTCTTCGAGCGCGACGGGCGCTTGTTTCTGGTGTCGAGCCGGCACGTGTTCTTCGACGGGCCGAGCGGGCACGCGCCGGATCGCATCGAGATCGAAGTTCATGTGGATGCCGACAACGTCGCGGATTCCGTTCAATACTCGATTCCGCTGTACCGGGACGGCGCATCGTTGTGGCGCCAGGGTGAGGACGAGGCCGGCGAGATCGACGTGGCCGTCATCGAGATCGAACGCCCGGCCTTGCCGCCCAGCGCCGTGCTGGAAGCCTTCGGGCCGGAGCACCTGTGGCAGCCCGAAGATCGCGTCGAGGTCGGCTCGTCGGTGCTGGTGGTGGGTTTTCCGCTGGGTTTCCACGACACGTTGCATCACTTGCCCGTGGTGCGCCATGCCGGCATCGCCTCGTCGTTCGGCCTGCGCTTTCAGGGTGAGGGTTATTTCCTGACCGATGCGCGCACCCACCGCGGCGCCAGCGGCGCGCCGGTGGTGATGCGCAAGCCGGATGCCGACGCTGCGGGCCAAAGCCTGCCGTGGCGGTTGCTGGGTGTGCACTCGGCACGCCTCGATGTGGGCTCGCGCGACACCGAGCTGGATGAGGCGCTGGGCCTCAACTGTGCGTGGTACGCCGATGTGGTGATGGCGCTTACGGCGTCCTGAGAGGGCGGTGTCTGAAGCAAAACGGGCTGCGCAAGGCAGCCCGTTTCAAGTGTGCTCTCAGGTTCGGGTGCTCAGCGCCACAATGCGTGGAAGTGATGCACCGGGCCGTGTCCGCTGCCCACCGTGAGCTGGCCGGATGCGGCAATGCCGCGCAGCAGGTAGTCGCGTGCCACGCGCACGGCGCTCTCCACCGGCGCGAGGGTGTCAGCCGACTGCGGCAGCAGTGCGGCAATCGCGGAAGACAGCGTGCAGCCGGTGCCATGCGTATTCTTGGTTTCGATGCGCTGCGCCTGCAGTTCGATCATGCGGTCGCCGTTGAACAGCAGATCGGTCAGATCGCCGCCGGGCAGGTGGCCACCCTTGAGCAGCACCCAGCGCTCGGACGAAGTCGGCAGCATGTCGCGCAGGCGTTCTGCGGCGCGATACATGCTCTTCAACGAATCGGGCTCACTGCATTCGAGCAGCACGCCGGCTTCGGGTAGGTTGGGCGTGATCATGAAGCTCTGCGGCATCAGTGCCTCGCGCAGCATCGCCACGGCTTCGCGCGCCAGCAGGTGGTCGCCGCTCTTGGCCACCATGACCGGGTCGCACACCACGAACGGCGCCTTGTGCTGCTCCAGACGGTCGGCCACGGTGCGCACGATGTCGGCGGTGCCGAGCATGCCGATCTTGACGGCATGGATGGCGACATCGGCAAACAGCGTGTCGATCTGCAGTTTGAGGAAGTCGACGGGCGGCGTGTGCACGCCGGTGACGGCCTGCGTGTTCTGCGCGGTCAAGGCGGCGATGACGCCGCAGCCATAGGCGCCCAGCGCCGAGAAAGCCTTGAGGTCGGCCAGCACGCCGGCGCCACCACTGGGGTCGACGCCGGCGATGCTGACTACGTTCGGAATGCTGCGGCTCATGAGCGCGCTCCCCGGTTAGAGACAGTCTGTGGGGTGCTGCCGGGCCGACAGGTGCAGGTGCGCATGGAGCGTTTTCCTACGCCGGTGCTAACCGGGTCAGGTTCCAAGGGTATTTTCTCAGCCTGCCGCAGCGACGGCGGGCACCCCCAACGAAGCTGCGCAGGTTAGCGCAGCCGCCCCGTCGTGACAACCGCAGGCGGCCCGCTGCGCGGCGAAGCTCAGCTGCTCCACACGCCGGACAGTGCGATCACGCCGAGTACCGCGAAAAGACAGGCGGCTATGCCATGCACCAGGCGTGTCGGCATGCGGTGCGCCAGTCGGTCGCCGATCAGTACGGCGGGCACGTTGGCGATCATCATGCCCAGCGTGGTGCCCACCACGACCGCCACGAAAGCTTCGTATTGCGCGGCGAGGGCAACCGTGGCGACCTGCGTCTTGTCGCCCATTTCGGCGAGGAAGAAGGCGATCAGGGTGGTGCCGAAGATGCCGAGGCCGCTTTTGACCTGCACGTCTGCGTCGTCGAGCTTGTCGGGGATCAGCGTCCAGATGGCCATCGCGATGAAGCCGATGCCGAGGATCCAGCGCAGCGTGTCCGGCCCGATGACGCTGGTGAGCCAGGTGCCGACGGCACCCGCGAAGGCATGGTTGGCGATCGTCGCCACGAAGATGCCGAGCACGATGGGCGCGGCACGCCGGTAGCGAGCGGCGAGCATGAAGGCGAGCAGTTGGGTTTTGTCGCCGATTTCGGCCAGCGCAACGATGCCGGTGGAAACGAGAAAGGCTTCGAACGGAAAGTCAGGGAAATTCATGATGTCCTCCGGGCCGTAGCGTTAACCGATGACCGGCGCGCTCCCGGCCCGAACAGCGGAGTGCGTCGGTCAGCGGTCTTGCCAGGCTGGAGGGCGCTCGCAGTAGTTGAAAACTGCGGAGGCGACACCTCGGGCTGAATGCGCCATGTCCGATGGACAAGTATGTTGACGCGTCCCTTCCGCCGGGGCGGAAGCGGCTACTCCCCGATGACGGTGCGAATTCTATCCGAGGAATGAATTCGTGCGCACGGAATCTTTCGAATCCATGCGTTGCGTTAAAGAAATGCGCGCTTCGCGCCGTTGTAGCACTCGGGTACCCAATTCATTCACCGACGAATCGACATGCACTCTTGCCTCGGCCGTGCCTTTGCGGCGTTAGCGCTGGCTTTGCCGCTTGCTGCCTCAGCCGTCGACGACGACTGGGTGACGATCTCGCGCGACGGCAGTCGGGAGATCCAGGTGGACCGGGCAAGCGTGATTCCGTCGGATGCGGGCACCAAGATCGCCTGGGCGCGCATGGTGATGGCGCCCGAGGAAGCCGAACGTGCCGGCTACACCGCGGTGCTGGCGCTGAACCGCTTTGATTGCCTGAATCGGGGCTTCCTCACGGTGCGTCGTCGTTACATCGACGAGCGCAATGTGGTGCTGCGCGAGGAAGAGGTGCGTGATCAGACCATGCGTCCGGTGGCTCGCGGTGGGGTGGATGATCGGCTGTGGCGGGAGATCTGCCGGCCGCCGTCCAGCAGCGATCTGGTGTCGCTGGCCGGCGAGGCCGACCGCATCGCCGCCGCACTCGAAACATTGCCGTCTGCGAAGCCGGTGACCGTTGCAACGGCCGCTCCGGTGCCGGTTGCCGGCCCGGCACCCGCCGCGCCCGAGCCAGGCGTTTCCGCGCCTGCAGCGCCGGCCGTCGTGCCGCCTGCCGCGGCTGTGCCCCCGCCCGCGCCTCCTCAACCTGCAGCGCCTCCAGCGCCGTCCAGCTCCCCCCGGGTTGCCCCGCGCCATCCGCTGCCGGATTGGGATTACGGTGACCTGTACGGCCCCCAGCAGTGGGGGCTGATGCGGCCGGACTGGGCGGTGTGCAGGGAGGGCAAGCGCCAGTCGCCGATCGAGCTGCAGTCGGGGTTGGTGGTGCAACTCGAGCCGGTCGAGTTCGACTATGCGCCGACGTTGTTCCGCGTCATCGACACCGGTCGGTTGCTGCGCGTCCAGACCGGAGCGGGGCTGGGGGCACGTATCCGCGGCGAGCGTTACGAGCTGATTTACGTCGAGGTGCATCGCCCCGGGCAAGAGCGTGTGGATGGCGTTGTGCACGACCTGTCGGTGGATCTGCATCACCGTTCGGCCGACGGACGCATGGCCGTGGTGTCGGTCCAGTTCCGAGCCGGCACGGCGCCCAATCCGGTGCTCACCACATTGCTGTCGGCGCTGCCGCTGGAGCGCGGCGCTCAGTACGGGCCGGATTTCAGCATCGACCTGCGCCCCTTGTTACCGGCTGACCCGGCGCATTTCATGTATTCGGGTTCGCTGACTTCACCGCCGTGCACCGAGGGCGTGCTGCGCGTGGTGATGAAGCAGCCGATGGAGGTTTCGTGGGAGCAGCTTGGCGTGATTTCGCGTCTGCATCCGCCCAGCGCCCGTCCGCTGCAGGACGGCTTCGACCGCCGCGTGCTGGAGTCGCGCTGAGCGGCAGTGTGTGGCTCGGGTGCCGTTTCAACGGCGCTTTGTGGTGGCCATCAGATAGGCCGCGATGGCCGCGGCCATCAACAGCATGAACAACCAAGCCATGCGACCATAGGCCTCGTTTGCGCCGATCAGCAAAGCCACTGCCAGTGGTGCCACGGCTTTGGCGAAGAATGCCGGTTGGGCCAGCCGGCCCATCAGGCTGCCGTAGGTGGCGCGCCCGAACAGCTCCGCGGGCACGGTGCCGCGCACGATGCTCAACACGCCATTGGCAAGGCCATAGACGCATGCGCAGGCAAAGGCCAGCATGGGAGCCGCGCCGGCCAGGCTCAGCAGCAGCATGGCGAGCAGCATCACCACCAATGAAGCCAGCCCCACGCGCACCGCTGGCAGCTCGCGCGCGAAGCTGAATTCCAGAATACGGCCGACCACCTGCATCGGGCCGATCATCGAAGCAGCGGCGATGGCCGTTGCCGCCTCCAGCCCGCTTGCGCGCAGCGCGCCCACCACGTGCGCCGCCATGCCCGACACCACGAAGGCTGCCAGGGTGAACGCCGTCGCCAGCCACAGCAGCTGTGTGCGCTGGGCAGCGCTGGCCTCGGCCGACGGCGCTGCAGTGGCTGCGGGAGTGGGCAGTGGCCTCGGTTTGGGCAGAAGCCAGTGCAGCGGCAGGCACACCACAAGGTGCAAGGCCGCGAACACCCAGAACGCTGCACGCCAGCCGGCAATCCCCTCGATCCACCAGGCCAGCGGCCAGAATACCGTGCTGGCCAGCCCGCCCATCAGCGTCAAGGCTGTAAGCGCCTGGCGATAACGCGTGCCGGCGAACTGCGAAAGAGCGGCGAATGAAGCGTCGTACAAGTTGGCGGACATTGCCAGGCCGGCAATGATCCAGCCCAGGAAAAACAGCAGCGGCCCATCCGCCAGCGCCACCAGCGCCATGGCCAGCGCAGCCAGCACCGAGCCGCCCGCCATCACCTTGCCACCACCGATGCGGTCGATGGCACGGCCGACCGTCGGAGCGGCCAGGCCGGAAAAGCCCAGCCCCAGCGAGAACGCGCCGAACACCATGCCGGTGCTCATGTCGAGCTCGGTCGAAATGGAGGGCGCGAGCACTGCGATGCCATAGGTGAGCGTGCCCCAGGCGATGATCTGCGTCGTGCCAAGCATGGCCACGGGCGCCCACAACGGGCCGTCACTGCTGGGCGAAGGGGGGGAGGAGGGGGGCACGAGGGCTACGCCTGAAGGGGACGAGGCATTTTAGCGCGCGTGTTCTGAGCGGAGGTTTGTGCAAACGCGCATCGTAATGAGAATGCGTATCACTAGTGTGATAATATCCGCGCTCATTTCAGACGCGCCGTGCTGCCTGCGGTGCTTTTTCAGGGAGATCCCCATCCGATGAAGCTCCGACTTTCAGGTGGCGTCTTTGCCGCCGCGCTGTTGTGCATGACCCCCGCATTGGCCGCCGACACGCGCGAGGCGGTGGTCAGCCACTACGCCGACACCGCTCAGGCCATGTACTCCGACGCCCTGACCAGTGCGCAGAGCCTGCAGAAGGCCGTGAAGCAACTGACTGCCAAGCCGAGCGAGAAGAGCCTGGCTGCGGCGCGCAAGGCGTGGATCACGGCACGTGAGCCGTATCAGCAGACCGAAGTGTTCCGCTTCGGCAACCCCATCGTGGACGACTGGGAAGGCAGCGTGAATGCCTGGCCGCTCGACGAAGGTCTGATCGACTACGTCGATGCTTCGTACGGCACGGCATCGGACGAAAACCCCCTGTACATCGCCAACGTCATCGGCAACAAGCAGATCCGCTTCGGCGCAGATGTGATCGACGCCAGCGAGATCACTGCCGAACTGCTGAGCGAAGATCTGCACGAGATCGGCGGCGTCGAGGCCAACGTGGCCACCGGTTATCACGCCATCGAGTTTCTGCTGTGGGGCCAAGATCTGAACGGCACCGGGCCGGGCGCCGGAGATCGGCCGTGGACCGACTTCGCTCAGGGCAAGCAGTGCACCAACGGCAACTGCGACCGCCGTGCGCGTTATCTGGAGGTCGCCACCCAACTGCTCATCGACGACCTTGAGTGGATGGCCGCGCAGTGGGGTGCCAAGGGCGAAGCGCGCAGCGCGCTGAGTGAAGGCGGCGTCGACAAGGCGCTGGCTGCCATGCTGACCGGTTTCGGCAGCCTGTCGTACGGGGAGCTGGCGGGCGAGCGCATGAAGCTCGGCCTGATGCTGCACGACCCGGAAGAGGAGCACGACTGCTTCTCCGACAACACCCACAACGCGCACTACTACAACGTCGTCGGCATGCGTGCGATGTACTTCGGCAACTACAAGCGCATCAATGGCAGCCAACTCAAGGGGCCGGCGCTGGCGGACCTGGTGGCAGCGAAAGACAAGGCCTTGGCCGAGGAATTGAAGGCGCGCCTCGACGCCACGTATGCCGCGATGCAAGCCATGAAGAAACGCGCAGAAACGGTCGAGGCCTATGACCAGATGATCGGTGAGGGCAATGCCGAGGGCAACGCCGTGGTGCAAGCCGCCATCGACGCGCTGACCGAGCAAACACGCAGCATCGAGCGTGTGGTTGCGACGCTGGGTTTGCAGCCGATCGCCTTCGAGGGCTCCGACAGCCTCGACGACCCGGAAGCCGTATTCCAGTAATCCATTCACGGGCGCGCAAGTCGCGCCCGTTTTCGTTCGCACGCATGAAACTCCATACCCTGCCGTTTGTAGCCGTATTCGTTGCCTGTGCCCTGCAGGCTTCCCCAACCGCCGTGGACCCGCAAGAGGCGGCGCGCATCGCGCGCGTCACGGCGCCCACCACCGACTTTTCCAGCGCCGAAGCCTTCGAGCGCAATCCTGCCGGCGCTGCAACCGTTTCCGGGATCATCAATACCAGCAGCTTTTCGCACCCCTCGGGCAACATGAGCTTCGAGCGGCAGCTCGACTTCCGCATCGGCGATGGCATCTTCCGCAAGCTGTGGGTGTCGGCGCCTAGTTCCACTCAGTCGTCCAACGGCCTCGGGCCGTTGTTCAACGCCCGTTCCTGTCAGTCATGCCACGTGAAGGACGGGCGCGGCGCACCGCCGCAGGGTGACGAGGCCGCCGTGTCGATGTTCCTGCGCCTGTCGATTCCGCCGCAGACCGACGCCGATCGCGCCGCGCTGGAGAGCCGCCGCAAGGCCGTCATCCCCGAGCCGACTTACGGCGGCCAACTGCAGAATTTCTCCGTGCAGGGTGTGCCGGCCGAGGGGCGCATGGCCATCGAGTACGACGAAGTGGCCGTGACGCTTGCCGACGGTGAAGTGGTGCATCTGCGCAAACCCAGCTACCGCGCCACTGACCTCAACTACGGTCCGATGCATCCCGAGGCGATGCTGTCGCCGCGCGTGGCGCCGCCGATGATCGGCATGGGTTTGCTGGAGGCTATTCCCGAGGCCGCGATTCTGGCCAATGCCGACCCGGACGACGCCAACGGCGACGGCATTTCCGGCCGCCCCAACTTCGTGTGGAGCGATGAGCTTGGCCGTGTGGCGCTCGGCCGCTTTGGCTGGAAGGCCGGCAAGGCCGGCATTGCCGACCAGAGCGCGCACGCCTTCGCCGGCGACATCGGCATCTCTTCGCATCTGGTCAATTCGCCGTGGGGGGATTGCACCGCAGCCCAGACGGCCTGCCGCGAAGCACCGCACGGTCTGCACCCCGACGAGGGCGTGGAAGTCACCCGCCAGATGTTCGACCTGACGGTGTTCTACTCGCGCAACCTTGGCGTGCCGGCGCGCCGCGATGTCGATGCGCCCGATGTGTTGGCCGGCAAGAAGGCGTTTTACGAGAGCGGCTGCGTGTCGTGCCATCAGCCTAAGTTCGTCACCCAGCGCGACTCGATCGAGCCCGAGCAATCCTTCCAGTTGATCTGGCCGTACTCCGACCTGCTGCTGCACGACATGGGCGAAGGGCTGGCTGACCACCGCCCCGAAGGCGATGCCAGCGGTCGCGAATGGCGCACGGCGCCGCTGTGGGGGCTGGGCCTGACCGAAACGGTCAGCGGCCACACCTTCCTGCTGCACGACGGCCGTGCCCGCAACGCGCTGGAAGCCATCCTGTGGCACGGCGGCGAAGCGCAGGCCGCGCGCGACCGCGTGGTGGCCATGCCCCGCGCCGAGCGCGAAGCGCTGCTCACCTTCCTCAATTCCCTGTGAGGCAAACATGAAATCGACGACTCGTCTCGCTCAACTTGCGCTGGCTGCCGTGACGGTGGGCGCCTGCCTGGGTGCCCATGCTGCAGAGCCTGCGGCGGCCGATTACCGCACGCTCAACCTGAACGTGGTCGATGGATACGTGCTGCCGCGTTACGCCACCCTAGCGGCTACCACGGCGCGCTTTGAAGAGAGCGTCACGCGCTACTGCCGCGCGCCGGGGGCCGAAGGCGTCGAGCCGTTGCGCGCGGCCTGGGCGCAGGCCTTCGATGCGTGGCAGGGCGTGCAGCACCTGCGTTTCGGCCCGAGCGAGCTGTTCATGCGCAGCATGCGCATGCAGTTCTGGCCTGATCCGCGCAATACCGTGAGTCGGCAACTTGACGAGGTACTGGCCGCGCGCGACGAGAGCGTGCTGACGCCCGAGCGTGTCGCGCGCCTGAGCATCGGCGTGCAGGGCTTTCCGGTGATCGAACGTCTGCTCACCGACGCCGCCGAGCCCGCCAGCGATGCATACCGCTGCGGCGTGCTGCAGGCCGTGGCAGCAAACGTGGCGACCATGGCGGCCGACATCTCGCACGACTGGAGCGCGGGCGACAAGCCCTATCGCGAGGTGGTGGCGACGGTGGCCGAGGGCACTTCGCACTACCAGAACGACAGCGAAGTCACGCAGGCGCTGTTCAAGAGCCTGCATGGCCTGATGGAGCTCGTCGCCGAGCACAAGCTGATGCGTCCGCTGGGCGATTCGCCCCAGGCCGCCCGGCCGCAGTTGGCCGAGTCGTGGCGCAGCAAGCGCTCGCTCGACAACATCCGTGTGAATCTGGCCTCGGCCGAAGCCCTGTATCTGGGCGAGGCAGGGAAGGATGGGGGCTTCTCGCAGATGGTGCGCGAAGTGGCCGGTGACGTCGCGCTTGACGATCTGCTGCGCCGTGCCTTCAAGCAAACGCGCGCCACGGCCGACAGCATTGCGATGCCGCTCGAAGAGGCGGTGAGTGACGCGGTCGAGCGCAAGAAAGTCGCCAAGCTGGCACGTGAGGCTGCTGCACTCAAGACGCTGCTGGCCCAGCGCCTCACCGTCGCGCTGGGCATTCCGCTGGGTTTCAATTCGATGGACGGCGATTGATGCGGCGTCGCGACTTCCTCGGCGCATCGCTGGCGGCTCTGGCCGTCGGTGTCTGGCCGCAGGCCTTCGCCGCCGCTGGCTCGCACGGCTGGATCGGTGCGCGGCTCGACGCTGAAGGGCGCGCGCACGCGCTGCGCTTCGACGCCGATGGCGAGCTGCGTTTCGACATCCCCCTGCCTGCGCGCGCACACGGCGCGGCGTATTCGCCTGCACGCAGCGAAATCGTCGTGGTGTCGCGCCGGCCAGGTGACTACCTGCTGGTGGTGGACGCGCGCAGCGGTGTGCTGCGCCATCGCGTGGCCGCCGCGCCGCAGCGCTTCTTCAACGGCCATGCCGTCTTCGCGCGTGGGCTGATGTTCGCCACCGAAACGCTGGTGGCCGACGACCCGCCCGAGATCGGCAACGGCCTGATCGGCGTGTACGACCCGGCTGCGGGCTATGCGCGCGTCGGCGAGTTTCCCTCCGGCGGGCATGATCCGCATCAGTTGCTGGCCATCGGCGACACGCTGACCATAGCAAATGGGGGGCTGCTGACGCACCCCGATGCGCCCGGCGTGGTGCTCAACCCGGACAGCATGAACTCTTCGCTGGCCTTGATGGATGCGCGCGATGGCCGGCTGGAGGCCGTTCACCGCCTGGCGCCGGAGCTGCAGCGGCTGGGCTTGCGCCACATGGCTGCCGGCCACGGCGGCACCATCGCCGTGGGCATCCAGTACGAAGGCCCGCGCGCCGATGACGTGCCGCTGGTGGCCTTGCTGCGCCCCGGCAAGGCGCTGCAGCCGCTGGAGCTGGCCTTGCAGTCACGGCTGGCGAACTATGTCGGCAGCGTGGCCTTCGACGGCTCGGGCCGCATCCTCGGCCTGACCAGCCCGCGCGGCGGTGTGGCGCTGTTTCACGACGTGGAGGCCGATAGGCCGGTAGCGTTGGTGGACGTGGCGGATGGCTGTGCGCTGGGCAGCGACGGGAGCGGCGGCTTCGTGGTGGGCAGCGGGCTGGGCGGCATGCGCCGCGTGAGCGAGGGTGTCGCCACCCGCATGACGGGCGAAGCCTTACTGGATGCAGCGCGCTGGGACAATCACCTGCTCGATCTGCCGGGCGCCTGAGCGAGACGTCGCAGCCCCTCAGCGCCGCCAGAAACCGGTGGTGAACAGCACCAGCACCGACAGCACCTCCAGCCGGCCGATGAGCATGGTGGCGGTGCACACCCACTTCTGGAAATCACTCAGACCGGCGAAGGTGACGGCCACCTCGCCCAGGCCGAGACCCATGTTGTTCACGCAGGCCAGTGTGGCCGCCAGCGCACTGACGAAATCCAGCCCGCCCAGCATCAGCAGGAAGGTCGATGCCATCACCGTGGCGAAGTACAGGAAGATGAAGCCCAGCATGGCCTGCACCACGCTGACCGGCAGCACCAGATCGCCGATGCGCATGGGATTGACGATGGCCGGGTGGATGAGCCGCATCAGCTCCTGATGCCCCTGCTTGGCCAGCGCCAGCGTGCGGATCATCTTGATGCCGCCGCCGGTGGAGCCGGAACTGACCGTGATGCACGACAGGTAGAACATCCAGATGGTGGCGAACGGTGGCCAGGCATCGAAATTCTGCGTCATGTAGCCGGTGTCGGTGGCGATGGACACCAGATTGAAGCTGGTGTGGCGCAGCGCCGAAGCGAAGTCGGCATACACCCCGTTGTCGTACAGGTAGACGGCCACGCCGAGCACCGACAGCACCAGCAGCAGCAAGGTGCCGCGCGCCTCCACGTCACGCCACAGGGGGCGCAGGCTGCGGCGCTGCAATGCCGCCAGATGCGAGGCGAAGTTGAGCGCCGCCAGCGCCATGAAAAGAGTCAGCACCACCTCGATCCATACGCTTTCGAAGGCGCCGATGTTGGCGTCGCGCGTGGAAAAACCGCCCAGGCTGAGCGCTGAAAAAGCATGGCACAGCGCATCGAACCAGCTCATGCCGGCAAGCTTCAGCGCCAGCATGCAGGCCAGCGTGAACAGGCAGTACACCAACCACAGCGCTTTGGCGGTGTCGCCGATGCGCGCGGTCAGGCGTGCATCCTTCACCGGGCCGGGGGTTTCGGCCTTGTAGAGTTCGCGCCCGCCCACGCCGAGCAGCGGCAGCACCGCCACCGCCAGCACGATGATGCCCATTCCGCCCAGCCATTGCAGCAGATGGCGCCACAGGTTGAGCGACGGCGCAGTGCGATCGAGGTCGGTCATCACCGTGGCGCCGGTGGTGGTCAGCGCCGACATGGTTTCGAAGAAGGCGTCGGTGAACGACATGTCGCGTACCAGCAGCAGCGGGATGGTGGCGATGGCCGCCATCTGCACCCAGGCGGCAAACACCAGCACGAAGCCGTCGCGAGCGCGCAATTCACGGTAATGGCGTCGGGTGGCGAGGAACAGTGCCGTGCCGCCGCCGCAAGTCAGCACCATGGCGTAGACGTAGTCGATGACCAGCCCGTCGTCGAAGAGCATCGAGGCAGCAATCGGAATGGCGTACACCAGCCCGAAAAAGGCCATCAGGCGGCCCAGCACGTTGAGGACCGACAGCAGATTGCTCATCCGAGAAAGCCCGGCGTGACCTGGAACAGCACCTCTACCTCGCGCACCACAGCCTTGCTGGTGCAGAACACCACCACGTGGTCGTCCTGCTCGATCACCGTGTCGTGGTGCGGCATGACCACGCTCGAAACGCCCGCGCGCTCGCGCACCAGGGCGCCAATGGTGGCGCCCGGCGGCAGGGCGATTTCGTCGATGCATCGCCCCACCACGCGTGAATGACGGCGGTCGCCGCGGGCAATGATCTCGAGCGCCTCGGCGGCGCCGCGGCGCAGGCTGTGCACCGCCACCACGTCGCCCCGCCGCACATGGGCGAGCAACGAGCCGATGGAAATCTGCGCTGGTGAGATGGCGATGTCGATCAGGCCGCCCTGCACGAGCTCGACATAACGCTTGCGGTTGATCAGCGCCAGCGTGCGCCGCGCACCCATGCGTTTGGCCAGCGAGGCGGCCATGATGTTGGCCTCTTCATCATTGGTCAGCGCCGCAAACAGATCCATGCCGTCGATGTTCTCGTTCTCCAGCAGATTCTCGTCGGTGGCGTCACTGCGCAGCACCAGCGTGCGGTTGAGGTTGATGGCGAGAAACTGGGCGCGGCGCTTGTCGCGCTCGAGCAGTTTGACGTTGCAGTGCGGCTCGATGGCGCGGGCCAGCCGCAGCCCGATGTTGCCTCCGCCCGCGATCATCACGCGGCGGATGCGGTTGTCGAGCTGGCGCAGTTCGCGCATCACCTTGCGCACATGCACGGTGGCGGACAGGCAGAAGACTTCGTCACCCGCCACGATCACCGTATCGCCGTCGGGGATCAGCGCCTCGCCGTGGCGATAGATGGCCGCGATACGCACCTCGATCTGCGGCAGATGGCGGCGCAGATCGCCGACCGGGTGGCCCACCAGCGGGCCGCCTTCGACGGCGCGCACGCAGATCAGGCTGAGCAGCCCGCCAGCAAACTCGAGCACGTCCAGCGCTTCGGGGAAGGCGATGAGGTGCTGGATGTATTCGGTGACGATCTGTTCCGGGCAGATCGAGAAATCCACCGCGAAATTGTCGCGCGCCAGCAGTTGCGGATAGTCGATGAAATCGCCTGAGCGCAGTCGGGCGATGCGGGTGGGAACGTTGAACAGGGTTTTGGCGACGCGGCAGGCGCTCAGATTGACCTGGTCCGAAGCCGTCACAGCCACCAGCAGATCGGCATCGTCGGCGCCGGCTTCGCGCAGTACCGTGGGCGAGGCGCCACTGCCGCGCACCACACGCAGTTCGAAGCGTTCATGGGCGAGTTGCAGCACGTCGGCATCGGTGTCGACCAAGGTGATGTCGTTGGCTTCGGAGGCCAGATCTTCGGCCACCGAAGTGCCTACCTGCCCTGCACCGAGGATGATGATTTTCACGGCCAGCGTCCTGCGGAAGCGCTCTCGCGACGGGCAGAGCAGACGTTGTGGCGGAAGATGCCGAAGAGCTTCGCAACGATAGCGCAGATCATGTGAATTGCATCGTCAGGCCGCAAGTTTGCGCGCTGTGCGTTGCGTCGGCGCATCGCCATGGATACGTTCCGAAACGACTGTTCAGGCATTTGTCGTGGAAGATGAGCTCGTCGCAAGCCGCTCGGGAACGAGCCGCGGCCATGATGAACCCGGGCTGAAACAGCCCTCGATAAGAAAGAAAAGGAGCTCTCATGAAACGCAAATTCCGATATTTCGTCGCTGCCGCAAGTCTGGCTCTCGCCGCCGGTGTAGCTCAGGCGGATGACCTCACGGGCGTCATCGAAAAAGTGGATAGCCACGCGCGTACGGTGACCGTGCAGGGCATCGTGTTCCACACCACCGACCGCACCGACTACGACGACGGTCTGAAGAAGTTCGAAGACATGAAAGTCGGCCAGCGCATCGAAATCGATTTCGACTTCGTAGACGGTCGCCACATCGCCGACGACATCGAGCTCAAGAACTGATCGACTGATGTCAGCGTGAAGCCCTGCCCTTGTGGCGGTGCTCTGCCTACCCCCGCATCACCCGCAGTTTGCGAATGTGCCTTCCCTGTGAAGGCACCGCGCTGCGGGTGATGTTTTTGTGCTCGGGCGTTTCCCGTTTTCCGGGCTTGAGTACTGGCTTCAAAAGCCTCTGGCGAGTGCGCACTGCGCGCATTGCGCTCGTGCATTTTCTCCTTGGCACCAGCATGTTGCGGCGCAATGTGGGGCGGCAGTCGCTGGTGTAACATGTCAGCAGTTCAACCCAGAGTGAACGCGGGATCGGAGCCGGCGGCATGGCTCCGCGCCATGACTACCGGAGACAGAAATGCCGAAATCCGATTTTCCGCCGTGCCCGCCGTCCGACCCCACGCAGTGGGCGCGTGCCGCCTCACGCCACGCTCCGGCGGGCGACGTCAAGAACCTCACCTGGTACACGCCCGAAGGCCTTGAGCTGAAAGCGTTGTACACCGCAGCCGACCTTGAGGGGCTGCCCTTCACCGACACGCTGCCGGGCTTCGAGCCCTTCGTGCGCGGGCCGCAACCCACGATGTACGCTGTGCGGCCGTGGACCATTCGCCAGTACGCCGGTTTTTCCACCGCAGAGGCCTCCAATGCGTTCTACCGCAAGGCGCTGGCCGCCGGCGGGCAGGGCGTGTCGGTGGCCTTCGATCTGGCCACGCACCGTGGCTACGACTCGGATAACCCGCGCGTGGTGGGCGACGTCGGCAAGGCCGGTGTGGCCATCGACTCGGTCGAGGACATGAAGATCCTGTTCGACGGTATTCCGCTCGACAAGGTGTCGGTGTCGATGACCATGAACGGCGGCGTGCTGCCAGTGCTGGCGGGCTACATCGTCGCGGCCGAGGAACAGGGCGTGGCGCAGGACCAGCTCTCGGGGACCATCCAGAACGACATCCTCAAGGAGTTCATGGTCCGCAACACCTACATCTACCCGCCTGCGCCGTCGATGAAGATCATCGCCGACATCATCGGCTACACCGCGCGCAACATGCCGAAGTTCAACTCGATCTCGATCTCCGGCTATCACATGCAGGAAGCGGGGGCGACGCAGGCGCTGGAACTGGCCTTCACGCTGGCCGACGGGCGCGAGTACGTGCGCACCGCACTGGGCAGCGGGCTGGATGTGGATGATTTCGCCGGGCGCCTGTCCTTCTTCTTTGCCATCGGCATGAACTTCTATCTGGAAGTGGCCAAGCTGCGCGCGGCGCGCCTGCTGTGGTGGCGCATCATGAAGGAGTTCGAGCCGAAGAACCCGCGCTCGCTGATGCTGCGCACGCACTGCCAGACCTCCGGCTGGTCGCTGACCGAGCAGGACCCGTACAACAACGTCGTGCGCACCACCATCGAAGCCATGGCAGCCGTGTTCGGCGGCACGCAGTCGCTGCACACCAACGCTTTGGATGAAGCCATCGCGCTGCCGACCGAGTTCTCCGCACGCATCGCGCGCAACACCCAACTGGTGATTCAGGAAGAGACACACATCACCAACGTGGTCGATCCGTGGGCCGGCTCGTACATGATGGAGAAGCTCACGCAGGATCTCGCCGACAAGGCCTGGAGCATCATTGAGGAAGTCGAGGCCATGGGCGGCATGACCAAGGCCGTCGAATCCGGCTGGGCCAAGATGAAGATCGAGGAATGCGCCGCCGAGAAGCAGGCACGCATCGATTCGGGCAAGGACGTCATCGTCGGCGTGAACAAGTACAAGCTGGACAAGGAAGAGCCCATCGACTTCCTCGCCATCGACAACCACGCGGTGCGCGAGTCGCAGATCGCGCGGCTCAAGAAGATTCGAGACACACGCGACGCCGCTGCCGTCGAGCAGGCGCTGGCGGCGCTGACCGCATGCGCCAAGGGTGGCGAAGGCAACCTGCTGGCGCTGTCCATCGCAGCCGTGCGTGCGCGCGCCACGGTGGGCGAGATTTCCGATGCACTCGAAGCGGTATGGGGCCGTTACCGCGCCGACACGCAGACCGTATCGGGCGTGTATGGCAAGGTGGTCGAGAACGAGGAGGGCTGGCAGGTGCTGCAGAAAGACATCGACGCCTTCGTGGCCGATTTCGGCCGCCGGCCGCGCATCATGATCGCCAAGCTCGGCCAGGACGGCCACGACCGCGGCGCCAAGGTGGTGGCCTCGGCCTTCGCCGATCTGGGCTTCGACGTGGACATCGGCCCGCTCTTCCAGACGCCCGAGGAGGCCGCGCGCCACGCGGTGGAGAATGACGTGCACGCCGTCGGCATCTCCACGCTGGCCGCCGCGCACCGCACGCTGGTGCCGGAGCTGGTCAATGCGCTGCGCGCCGAAGAGGCCGACGACATCATCGTTTTTGTCGGCGGCGTGATTCCTCAGCAGGATTACCAGATGCTGTATGACGCCGGCGCCAGCGGCATCTTCGGGCCGGGTACGCCGATTCCCGACGCCGCGCGCGAAGTGCTCAAGCAAATCCGCAAGGCCCTGAAGGCCTGACCGTGAGCGACACGCAGGCTCTCGCAGAAGGCGTGCGCGCCGGCAAGCGCCGTGCGCTGGCCAAGGCCATCACCATGGTCGAATCCACGCGCGCCGATCACCGCGAGCAAGCGCGCGCGCTGGTCGAGTCGCTGCTTCCCGATACCGGCCGCGCGCTGCGCGTCGGCCTCTCCGGTGTGCCGGGCGTGGGCAAATCCACCTTTGTCGAGGCGCTCGGGCTGTACCTCATCGAGCAGGGCCATCGCGTTGCGGTGCTGGCGGTCGATCCGTCCTCGTCGGTGCATGGCGGCTCCATCCTCGGTGACAAGACGCGCATGGAGTTGCTGTCGCGCCGCACCGAAGCCTTCATCCGCCCCAGCCCGTCGGCCGGCGCGCTGGGCGGTGTGGCCAATCGCACGCGCGAAGCCATGCTGGTGTGCGAAGCCGCCGGCTTCGACGTGGTGCTGGTCGAAACCGTCGGCGTCGGCCAGAGCGAGATCGCCGTGGCCGGCATGACCGACATCTTCTGCCTGCTGCAATTGCCCAACGCCGGTGACGACCTGCAGGGCATGAAAAAAGGCATCGTCGAGATCGCCGATCTGGTGGCCATCAACAAGGCCGATATCGACAAGGCCGCCACGCACCGCGCGCAATCTCAGATGCGGGGCGCGCTGGCGCTGGTGCGACACGCCCACCCGGATTGGACGCCGCCGGTGATTCCGGTGTCGGCGCTCAAGGCCGAGGGCATCGATACCTTCTGGAGCACCGTACTGAAATTCCGCGACACCATGACCACCAACGGCGCCTTCGAAGCGCGCCGGCGGCGTCAGGCGGGCGCGTGGATGTGGGAGCTGATCGATCACGAACTGCGCGCGCGCTTCCGCGCCAACAGCAAGGTGCATGCGGCTCTGCCTGAGTTGCAGGCCGATGTGGAGAACGGAAACGTGACGCCAGCCGTGGCGGCGGCGCGGCTGTTGGGGCATCTCGATGGCTAAGTGTAGTGCGGAAGCCAACCGTAGGGCGCAATAAGCAAAGCGCATTGCGCCGAATCGGGCCGAGCATCCGGCGGATTACGCTGCGCTAATCCGCCCTACGAGCAGCTTGAACGTCTGGACGCTGTCTGAAGCGGTGCTGAAGCGGGGGAGGGAAGATGCAGGAAATCATCCGGCAACTCGAAGAGAAGCGCGAACGTGCGCGTCTGGGCGGCGGCGAAAAGCGCATCGCCGCGCAGCACGCCAAGGGCAAGCTCACCGCGCGCGAGCGCATCGAACTGCTGCTCGACGACGGCAGTTTCGAAGAGTGGGACATGTTCAAGGAGCACCGCTGCACCGACTTCGGCATGGCGGGCCAGACCATTCCCGGCGACGGCGTGGTGACGGGTTACGGCACCGTCAACGGCCGGCTGGTGTTCGTGTTCTCGCAAGACTTCACGGTGTTCGGCGGCTCGCTGTCCGAAACCCACGCCGAAAAGATCTGCAAGCTGATGGACCATGCCATGAAGGTCGGCGCGCCGGTGATTGGCCTGAACGACTCGGGCGGTGCGCGCATTCAGGAGGGCGTGGATTCGCTCGGCGGCTACGCCGACGTGTTCCAGCGCAACGTGCTGGCTTCCGGGGTGATCCCGCAGATCTCGCTGATCATGGGGCCGTGCGCGGGCGGTGCGGTGTATAGCCCGGCGATGACCGATTTCATCTTCATGGTGCGCGACTCGTCGTATATGTTCGTGACCGGCCCGGAGGTGGTGCGCACGGTCACGCACGAAGAGGTCTCCGCCGAGGAGTTGGGCGGCGCGGGCACGCACACCGCCAAATCCGGCGTGGCCGATCTGGCCTTCGACAATGACGTCGAGGCGTTGCTGATGACGCGCCGGCTGATCGACTACCTGCCGGCCAGCAACCGCGAGGCGCCGCCTGCACTGCCGCTCACCGATCCGGCGGATCGCTGCGACGAATCGCTCGACACCCTGGTGCCGGTCAACCCCAATCAGCCCTACGACATGAAGGAGCTGATCGCCAAGATCGTCGATGACGGCGACTTCTTCGAGCTGCAGCCGGACTACGCCAGGAACATCGTCATCGGCCTGGCGCGCATGGGCGGCTCGACGGTCGGCATCGTCGCGAATCAGCCGCTGGTGCTGGCGGGTTGCCTCGACATCAAGAGCAGCATCAAGGCCGCGCGCTTCGTGCGCTTCTGCGACGCCTTCAACATCCCGGTGGTGACCTTCGTCGACGTGCCCGGTTTCATGCCCGGCACCGCACAGGAGTACGGCGGCATCATCAAGCACGGCGCCAAGCTGCTGTACGCCTATGCCGAATGCACCGTGCCCAAGGTCACCGTCATCACGCGCAAGGCTTATGGCGGGGCGTATGACGTGATGAGCTCCAAGCACCTGCGCGGCGACGTGAACCTTGCGTGGCCTACCGCAGAGATCGCGGTGATGGGGCCGAAGGGCGCGGTCGAGATCATCTTCCGCGGTGAGAAGGACGATGCAGCGAAGATCGCCGCGCGCGAGGCCGAGTACAAGGCGCGCTTCGCCAACCCATTCGTGGCGGGCAGTCGAGGCTTCATTGACGACGTGATCATGCCCCACGAGACGCGCAAGCGCGTGTGCCGGTCGCTGGCGATGTTGAAGAACAAACAGCTCGATAACCCGTGGCGCAAGCACGGCAATATGCCCCTGTGACGGAGCGTAGGTCGCGATGAGCCGGAGGCGAATTGCGACGCCGACGATGCACCGGCTGCTGTCGCAAGTTGCTGCGCTCATCGCGACCTGAGGCACTTCACTTCGATTGAGGTTGGCCAATGTTCAAGAAAATCCTCATCGCAAACCGCGGCGACCAGCCGCGAAGCGGCGCAGCGACGAAGTCACATCGCCGCCTACGCGAAGCGGACGCAGGCGGCTTCGCCGCGGAGGCTGGGCATGTTTAAGAAAATCCTGATCGCAAACCGCGGCGAAATCGCCTGCCGCGTCATCAAGACCGCCCGCCGCATGGGCATCGCCACGGTTGCGGTGTATTCCGAGGCTGACGCCGGCGCGCTGCACGTGGAGCTGGCGGACGAGGCCGTGTGCATCGGCCCCGCGCCGTCGAAGCAGTCGTATCTGGTGATGGACAAGATCATCGCGGCCTGTCGCGAGGCCGGCGCCGAAGCCGTGCATCCCGGCTACGGCTTCCTGTCGGAGAACGAGACGTTCGCGCGCCGGCTGGAAGAGGCCGGCATCGTCTTCATCGGCCCCAAGCACGCGGCGATTGCGGCGATGGGCGACAAGATCGCCTCCAAGAAGCTGGCGGCCGAGGCAGGGGTGAACACCATTCCCGGCTGGAACGACGCCATCGAAACGCCCGAGCGCGCGGTGGAGATCGCACGCGACATCGGCTACCCCGTGATGATCAAGGCCTCGGCCGGCGGGGGCGGCAAGGGCCTGCGCGTGGCAAACAACGACGAAGAGGCGCGCGAAGGCTTCGCCTCGTGCCGCTCGGAGGCGGCCAACGCTTTCGGCGACGATCGGGTGTTCATCGAGAAATTCGTCGTCGAACCGCGCCACATCGAGATTCAGGTGCTGGGCGACGCGCACGGCAACGTGGTGTATCTGAACGAGCGCGAATGCTCGATCCAGCGTCGCCACCAGAAGGTCATCGAGGAAGCGCCCAGTCCCTTCCTCGATGCGGCCACCCGCAAGGCCATGGGCGAGCAGGCGGTGGCGCTGGCCAAGGCCGTGGGCTACCAGTCCGCCGGCACGGTGGAGTTCGTGGTCGGTGCGGACAAGTCCTTCTACTTCCTGGAAATGAACACGCGGCTGCAGGTCGAGCATCCAGTGACGGAACTCACCACCGGGCTGGATCTGGTCGAGCAGATGATCCGCGTTGCGGCGGGTGAAAGGCTGTCCTTCACGCAGGTCGATGTGCGGCTTGAGGGCTGGGCCATCGAGTGCCGCATCAACGCCGAAGACCCGTTCCGCGGCTTTCTGCCGTCGACCGGGCGGTTGGTGAAGTTCCGTCTGCCAGTCGAAGTGCCGGGCGAGGTGCGCGTCGATACGGGCGTGTATGAAGGCGGCGAGATTCCGATGTTCTACGACTCGATGATCGCCAAGCTGATCGTGCATGGGCGCGACCGCGCCGAGGCGATTGCCCGCATGCGCCACGCGCTCAATGCCTTCGTGATCCGCGGCATCTCGTCGAACATCCCGTTTCAGGCCGCGCTGCTGCAGCATCCGAGCTTTTGCTCGGGCAACTTCAACACCGGCTTCATCGCAGAGGAGTACGGCGGCGGCTTCGATGCCTCGAACGTGCCGCACGCCGACCCGTTGCAGCTCGTGGTGGTGGCAATGTTCGTGCACTGGCGGCGTGCCGAGCGCGATGCCTCGATCAGCGGCCAACTGGACGGCGCGCACTACACGCCGCCGCGTGACTGGTCGGTGGTGGTGGGTGAGCGCGAGTACCGCTTGTCGGCCGAATGCGCGGACGGCGCGCTGCAGGTGCGCGAGGGCGAGCGCACGCTGCGTGTGGAATCCGCCTGGGGCTTCAATGACGTGCTGTTCGTCGGGCTGATCGACGGCTGTGCCGTGTGCATGCAGGTCGAGCGCCGCGGGCTGCGCTACGCCATCAGTCACTTCGGGCTGCAGATCGAGGCCTTGGTGATCAGCGCGCGCGCGGCAGCCATGCTCGCCCGCATGCCGCGGAAGGAGGCGCCGGATCTGTCGTCCCGCGTGTTGTCACCCATGCCCGGCTTGCTGCGCGAGCTGGCGGTGGGCGAGGGGCAGGACGTCAAGAGCGGCGAGAAAGTGGCCGTGATCGAGGCCATGAAGATGGAGAACGTCTTGCGTGCCGAGCGCGACGGACGTGTGAAGCGCATTCATGTCGCGGTCGGTGCCAGCCTCGCGGTGGATGAGCTGATCCTCGAATTCGAGTGATGCGCCGTTGTGACCTCAGAGCGTTTCGCCACGCGGGCGGTTGTAGGCAGCAAGTGTTGAGAAAGCGTCGATAACCTCCGGCGGTGCCTGCACCAGCTCGATCAGCACGCCTTCGCCGCTCATCGGGAATTCGTCGCAGGCCTTGGGGTGTACGAAGACGATGTCGTGACCGGCTGCGCCGCTGCGGATGCCGCCCGGCGCGAAGCGCAGGCCTTGCGCGCTGAGCCAGGCGACGGCGGCGCGCAGGTCATCCACCCACAGCCCGATGTGGTTCAGCGGCGTGGCGTGCACGGCCGGTTTCTTCTCGGGGTCGAGTGGCTGCATCAGATCGACTTCGACGCGCAGCGGGCCGGTGCCGATGGCGCAGGTGTCCTCGTCCACATTCTCGCGCTCGCTTTGGAAAGTGCCGACGCGCTCAAGGCCGAACAGTTCGACCCACAACTTCGCCAGGCGCTGCTTGTCGGGGCCGCCAATGGCGACCTGCTGAATGCCGAGAATGCGGAAAGGGCGGGTGCTCATCGAAAGCTCCTGCTGTAGATGCGCCCATTGTGCGGTGAGCCGCTCTTGCGGTCGACACTGATAGGTCGGCGCGCCGCAACTCGCTAAGCTAGCGGCCCATGCAAAGTCTGCTCCTTCTCCTTCCCGACTTTTCCTTGATCCTGCTCGGGGTCTTGCTGCGCCGCTGGCTGGTGACCGATGTCGGTTTCTGGACCGGCGTCGAGAAGATCGTCTATTTCGTGTTGTTCCCGGCCTTGCTTTTCCGCGCGCTGGCTTCGGTGCCCATCGACATGGCCTCGACCCTGCCGCTGGTCGGCAGTGGCGTGCTGGTGATGTTCGCGGGTTTTCTGCTGGGTCTTGCGGGGCGCCCGCTGATGGGGCTGTCGGGCATCGCTTTCGCCTCGCGTCTGCAGTGCGCGTATCGCTTCAACACCTACATCGCCATCGCGATTGCCGGCCAGGTGCACGGCCCGGCCGGGCTGGCCTTGATGGGCGCGCTGTGCGGCATGATGGTGCCGTTCGCCAACGTGATGGCGGTGGGCATGCTGGCGCGCCACGGGCAGGGCGGCATCGTGCGTGAACTGGTGCGCAATCCACTGGTGATCGCGACACTGTCGGGGCTGGCCTTCAATCTGCTCGGCGGTGAGCTGGCGGTGCCCGTGGACGCTTTCCTGCGCAGGCTGGGTGATGCCGCGGTGGCTCTGGGGCTGCTGGCGGTGGGCGCTGCGCTGCGCTGGGGGTCGGCTGGCGGCAGCATGCTCGGCTCGGCCTGGCTGGTGACGGTGAAGCTGATGCTGCTGCCTGTGCTGGCATGGTGGCTCGGGCGGCAACTGGGCATGACCGGCATCACTTTCGACATGCTGGTGTTGTTCGCCGCCATGCCGTCGGCCAGCTCGGCCTACATTCTGGCGATGCGCATGGGCGGCGACGGCGCGGGCGTGGCGTGGCTGATTTCGGCCACAACCATCCTGGCCGTGCCCACGCTGGCGTTCTGGATCGCACTGCTCTAACGGTACGTCCCGCGCAGCAGGCGCAGGCCGTTTGCGACCACCAGCAGACTGGCGCCGACGTCGGCGAACACCGCCATCCACATGGTGCCCAGCCCGATCAGCGTGAGCGCCAGAAACACGGCCTTGATGCCCAACGCAAAGGCAATGTTCTGCACCAGCAAGGCATGCGTGCGGCGTGACAGGCGCACGAACTGCGGCAGCTTTCTGAGATCGTCGTCCATCAACGCGACATCGGCGGTTTCGATGGCCGTGCCGGTGCCGGCGGCACCCATCGCAAAGCCGATGTCGGCGCGCGCCAGCGCAGGTGCGTCGTTGATGCCGTCGCCGACCATGCCCACCGCTTCACCGCCGGTGACTCGGGCTTCGATATGCGCCAACTTGTCTTCGGGCAGCAGCTCCCCGTGGGCCGCGTCGATGCCCACCTGCCCGGCGATGGCGGAGGCGGTGAGCTGGTTGTCGCCGGTCAGCATCAGCGTGCGGATGCCGAGTCGGTGCAGATCCGCGACCGCTTCGCGGCTGTGCTCGCGCACGGTGTCGGCCACGGCGAACAAGGCATGCACGCGCGTGTCGTCGGCCAGCAGCACGACGGTCTTGCCTTGTGCCTCGAGCGCAGCGAGGCGGGCTTCGAGCGTGTCGTCGCACAGGCCGCGTTCGTGGATAAGACGGTGGTTGCCGAGCCACCAATCACGCCCTTCGATCTGGCCGCGCACGCCGCGGCCGGGCAAGGCTTCGAAAGACGTCACATCGCGCAGCACGATGTCGCTCCGGCGCGCGGCTTCGGCCACGGCGAGCGACACCGGATGGTCGGAGCGCGCGGCCAGGCTGGCGGCCAGCGCACGTGAGCGCGCAGCGTCTTGCTCCGACAGCGCCGCGAAGTCGGTCTGGGCGGGTTTGCCGTGGGTCAGCGTGCCGGTCTTGTCGAGCGCGATCCAGTCGAGCTTGCGTCCGAGTTCCAGATACACGCCGCCCTTGATCAGGATGCCCTGCCGGGCTGCGGCGGCGAGGCCGCTGACGATGGTGACAGGTGTCGAGATCACCAGCGCGCACGGGCAGGCGATGACCAGCAGCACCAACGCCTTGTAGATCCAGGCCAGCCATTCGCCGCCAGCCAGCAGCGGAGGCAGCACCGCCACGGCCAGCGCTATGACCAGCACGGCGGGGGTGTAGATGCGGGCAAAGGCGTCGACGAAGCGCTGCGTGGGTGCCCGCGCACCCTGCGCGGCTTCGATGGCGTGGATGATGCGCGCCAGCGTGCTGTTGCTGGCCGGCGCCGTCACTGCGTAGTCGAATGAGCCGGTCTGGTTGATCGTGCCGGCAAACACGACGTCGCCGACGGATTTGTCCACCGGCAGGCTTTCGCCGGTGATGGGGGCTTGATCGATGCTCGAGTGCCCCTCGCGAATCGTGCCGTCGAGGGCGATGCGCTCACCGGGGCGCACGCGTACGAGTGCGCCCACGGCTACATCGGCCGCGGCCACACGCAGCCACTCGCCGTCGGGCTGCTGCACGGTGGCCTGGTCGGGCGCCAGATCGAGCAGGCCGCGGATGGCGTTGCGCGCACGATCAAGCGAGCGTGCCTCGATCAGCTCGGCGATGGTGAACAGCACCATGACCATGGCGGCTTCCGGCCATTGGCCGATGAGCAGTGCGCCGGTTACGGCAATGCTCATCAAGGCGTTGATGTTGAGGTTGCCGTTGCGCACGGCAATCCAGCCCTTGCGGAAGGTGGTCGTGCCGCAGGCGAACACGGCCAGCACGGCCAGCGCGACGGAAAGTGCGTCAGGGGCTTCGAGCCAATGCGTGGCTTCCGAGCCGAGCGCGGCCACGCCAGCGAGAATCAGCGGCCACCAGGGTTTGTGCGGGGTGTCGGCGGCCGTAGGCGGTTGATCGCCAGTGACCGGCTCGGGCGTGAAGTCCAGCGTGCGGATGGCGGCCAGCACGGCCTCCAGCCGGGAAGGCTGATGATTGACGGTGAGAACGCGCTGCATCAGGTCGAAACCCAGCCCGCCTACGCCCTCCATGCCGCCGAGCTTCTTGCGCAGCAGGGCTTCTTCGGTGGGGCAGTCCATCTGCAGGATGCGGATACGCGTCTGCACCTCTCCCATTGCGGGCGCGAGATCGGCATCGTCGGCGGGCAAAGCCGTCACGCCGTCGTGGCGGGCTGAGCTGTGCGCGACGTGAGCGTGCGCAGGTGTGTGCTCGTGCCCGCAGCAGCCTGTGTGCGAAGGCTTTCGGGAGGATTGTGCGTACTTCATTGTGCGTTCCAATACAGGTGTGGAACCATTCGACACCCTGTAGTGCCTACAGGGTCAACACCTCGGGAGAGCGAGATGAAAATCGGTGATCTGGCGAATGCAGCGCGTTGCACGGTCGAGACCGTGCGCTACTACGAGCGGGAGGGGTTGCTCCCGCCGCCGGGGCGAACTGCGGGCAACTTCCGTGATTACCGCAACGAGCATGCCGAGCGGCTGCGCTTCATCCGCAACTGCCGCGCGCTGGACATGAGTCACGAGGAAATCCGCAGCCTGCTCACGCTGGCCGACCAGCCGGCCGCCGGATGCGGGTCGGTGAATGCGGTGTTTGATCAACACATTGCTCACGTGGATGAGCGTATTCGCGAATTGGAGCAGTTGCGCGTCTCGTTGGCGGCGCTGCGCCGTCGTTGCGAACACGAGCAGCCGGTGGGTGACTGCGGCATCCTGCAGGGCATCGCCGAGATGGAAAGCGAGACCCGGCCTGAGCGTCACACGCACCTGGGCTGAAGCACGAGCGCCGTTGCCTCGGCAAGGCGCTCTCTGCTAGCCTGCGCCAGTCATGAAACGCCTGCTCATCGTCTTCCTCGTGTTGCTGCTGTTGCCTGTGCCGGCCGTGCTTGCAGGCGGTGACATGCCATGTGCGGGTGGTGTCATGGTCTGCGCCGATGCAGTCAGTGACGATGATTCGGCCGCTTCCTCGCACGAGCGTCATGCGTGCCCGTATTGCCAAGCCAAATTGCTCGGCAATGTCACCTTGCCCCTGCCGCCCAAGACTTCCATTGGTCTGCCCCTTCTGGCGCACGGCGCCCTGCCGAGTGTGCCACCCTCCCGTCCCGAACGCCCGAAATGGGTGCCCGTTCCAGGTAGCTGATCCGGCCCGCTTTTGCGGCCGATGTCGACGTGCGCCACGCACCGAGGTGTTGCGGCGCTCCGTAAGCTTTCCTTCCGGATAAATCATGAACATTCCGATTCATGGTGCTCCGTGCCGCATGGCCGAGCATCTTGCTGGCGGTGCCGCATGAGCGCCGCCATTGATTCACGGCGCTGGCTGGCGCCGTTGTTTGCCGCATGGCTGCTGGCGTGCGTGGCTACGCTGGGGGCCTTGTTCTTCAGCATGGTGATGGAGCGCATTCCGTGCGTGCTGTGCTGGTACCAGCGCATCTTTATGTTCCCGTTGCCGCTCGTGCTTGGTGTGGGGCTGCTGTCGTCCGATCCGCGCTGCGTGCGCTACGCCTTGCCGCTTGCCGTGTGCGGCTTGGCGATTGCGGTGTATCACTGCCTGCTCTATCTCGGCTTCATTCCGGCCGGCATGCAGCCGTGCACGCAAGGTGTGTCATGCGCCGAAACCAGCATTGAGCTGGCGGGCTTCGTGACCATCCCGCTGCTCTCCCTCTTTGCCTTCTTCTCCATCACTGCCTTGCTGTGGGCGGTGCATACAGGATCTCGAAAATGAAAAAACAGTATTGGTTGGTATTCGGCACCGTGGCTGCACTGCTGGTGGCCTTCATCGCTGCCGCGTGGTGGTACAAGGATCAGGAAGTGGCGCAAAAGGTGGAGGCGGCAGCGCGCAACGAGAACGTCTTTCACCGTCCCGGTGCGCCTTCCATGGGGCCGCTGATGGCGCGCGCCCAGATCACGGAGTTCTTCGATCCGGCCTGCGAAAGCTGCCGCGCCTTTCATCCGTACGTGAAGCAGATTCTTGATGCGCACGCCGGCAAGGCGCGTCTGATCGTGCGTTACGCGCCCTTTCACGAGGGCTCGGAGTACGTCGTGAAAGTGCTTGAGGCGGCGCGCATGCAAGGGGATGACATTTATTGGCGCGTGCTCGAAGCGGTGCTCGCCGCACAGCCGCACTGGGCTGATCACGCCCGCCCGCAAGCGCGTCGGGTGTGGGAGTTTCTTGGGGGTACGGGGTTGGATGTCGAGCGTGCGCGCAAGGATATGGACGACCCGCGCATCGCCGCGCTGATTGCTCAGGACAAGGCCGATATCACGGCACTGAATATCCGCCAGACACCGACCTTTTTCGTGAACGGCCAGCCGCTGCGAAATTTCGGGCCGGAAGGGCTGAATGCCCAGGTCACGGAAGTGCTTTCGCGCTGAACGGCCAAGGGCGTCACTTGCCCTTCTTGCCGGCGGGGGGCGTCCCGTCCTTGTCTGTGTCGGCGGCAGAGGGAGGCTCAGCCGGTGTGAGGTTCCATGGCCACATGGCCTGCGCGAAGGGATTGGGCGGCGTGCCCGCAGGGGCGCCGGCCGCGGTCTGTTCGCTCATGGCCTTGAGTGCCGTCAACGTGGAGCGCTGCACCTCCAGCCCCTGGATGGTGGCCTGCAGCATGTTGAGGTTCATGGCCAGCCAGTTCTCGACGGTCTTCAGGTCCTTGATGCGTTTGTCTAGGTCGTCGATGTCCAGCGTGGGGGCCACCATGCCCGGCAGTGGTACGCCGGCGGCGCTCCACATCTGATGCAGCATTTCGAGGGGGTCGGTGGCGTTGCCTTGCTTGTCGCTCATGGTGCGTCCTCCTGATTGTGCTGGTGGCTTGCGGCGAAGCGGTTGAGCAGGGCACGCAGGCGCGCCGGGCGGACCGGCTTGTGCAACACCGGAAAACCTTCCCGCTCGGCCATGCCCAGCGCGTCGGCGCCGGTGTCGCCGGTGATCAGCGCCGCCGGCAACTCCAGCCCGAAGCGTTGCCGCAGACCGCGGATGACACTTACCCCGGTGGCGCCACGCGCCAGGCGATGGTCGCTGATGATGGCTTGCGGCGCCTTGTCCAGTGCTTCGAAGCGCGCAAGCGCGAAGCGCAGATCGGGCGCGGCCACGACGTCGCAGCCCCATGATGCGAGCAGGCTCTCCATGGCGCTCAGCACCAGCGGGTCATCATCCACAATAGCAACGCACAGCCCGCCCAGATAGCCGGGTTCGCGGCCTTCTTCTTCCCGCGGATCAAGCTCTTCGACCTTGCCCGCCGGCACGGTCAGGCTGAAGCAGGAGCCTTTGCCCGGGGCTGAGCGCAGGTCCAGCGGGTGATGCAGCATGTCGGTGAGACGGCGCACGATCGCCAGGCCCAGCCCGAGGCCTTTGTCGCGCGAACGTTCGGGGTTCTGCAGTTGCACGAACTCCTGAAAGACGATGCCCTGCGCGTGGGCGGGAATGCCGATGCCGCTGTCGCGCACCTCGATGCGCCATTGCCGGTCGCGCTGGCGGCACGCCAGCAGCACGCTGCCGCCCGGTGAATAACGCACTGCGTTGCTCACCAGGTTGGTCAGCACGCGCTCCAGCAGAATCGGGTCGCTGATGCACCATGCCCAGGTCGGACGTACGCGCAGTTGAACGCCGTTTTCAACTGCCGCCGCGCGCTGTGTGGTGCTGATGCGCTCGAAAATCGGTTGCAAGGCAAAGGCGCGCACGTTGAGTTCGAGTACGCCGGCATCCAGGCGAGAGATGTCGAGCAAGCTGTCGAGCAGATCTTCCATGGCCTCGGCCGAGGCCGCCACTTTGCTGACGAGGTGGCGTGCAGGCGGGTCCAGAGGTACTTGCGTCAGTTCGGAAATGAACAGCCCCAGGGCGTGCATGGGCTGGCGCAAGTCGTGGCTGGCGGCGGCGAGAAAGCGCGACTTGGCGGTGTTTGCGCGCTCGGCTTCGTTCTTGCGTCGGCGCAGTTCGGCGGTGGCCTCGTCGATGCGGGCGCTCATCTGCGCGTGCATGCTGGCGAGCTCCGAGCCCATCTGATTGACGCCCTCGGCCAGCATGCGCAGGCTGCCGCCGCCTTCGAGCGGCAAGCGTTCATCGAACTGCCCCTTGCCGATACGCGACACCGCAGCGGCGGTGCGGCGGATGGGCCCGCTGACGCTGCGGCTCATCGACGTGGCCAACAGCAGCGTGATCAGCAAAGCGGCGAAAACGGTGAGCATGCCGGTGCGCAGCAAGTCCTGTCGTTTGTTCTCGACCGCGTCACGGCCGAGATCGACGATGACGTTGCCCAGAATCGGCGCCGGCGGAGGAGTGCTGGCACCGTCGTCTTCTTGAGCGAATTCGATGCCGAGCGAGGCTTGGCTGGCGTAGATCGGCTCGATGATGCGGATGGTCGCGCCGTTGCTCGCATAGAACGAGGTGTCGAACAATTCCTGGCGCGTGGGGAGGGTGTGGTCCAGTCGGCCGCTGCGAGCGAGTACCTCGCTGAACAGGTCGATGATCATGACCCCGGTCATGCCTTCTTCGGCCAGGCTGGCTTCGGTGAGCCTCTGCAGCGCATCGTGGTTGCCGGAGAACACGGCGTATTCGCTGGCGGCAACCAGTTGTCGGGCGTAGGCCTTGCCGCGCGCGACGTGGGCTTCTTCGAAGTCGGCAAGGCGCGAGCTGGTGTAGAACGCGGTCAGCAGCAGCGCGACCACCAGCATCGGCAGTACCGCTACGAGCAGAACCCGCGATCTGACCCCCCAGTTCATTGCCACGCCTCAATTCTCCGCACGCACCACGTCGGTGGCCACAGTTCGCGATTGTGCAATGTTTCTGCCTCGCTCGCGACGCGTGTGCGGCATCCGGCGATGCTATGCTGGTTGCAATTCAAGCAAACCCACCCGCAGGAGAACACGGCAAGGTGACAAAGGTTTTGATCGTCGAAGACCACGCGTTGGTAAGAGAAGCCATGGCGCAGACCTTGAACCGTGTTGAGGAAGGCCTGCAATGCGTGGAGGCGCGCGGATCGGAAGAGGCCTTGTCGCTGCTCGGCGAAGGGGGAGACTGGGATCTGGCTGTAATCGATCTGATGTTGCCTGACATGTCGGGCTTTTCCTTGCTGGGGGTGCTGGCAAAGCGCTTCCCGGACATGCCGACCATCGTGGTCTCGGCTCTGGACGATCCAGCCACGCTGCGCCGCGCCATCAAGGTCGGCGCTTCGGGTTTCGTCTCCAAGAGCAGTTCGGGCGATGAGCTACGACTGGCCGTGCGCACGGTGCTCGACGGTGGCGCGTATTTCACCCCGCAGGACGTGCCTGAGGAAGGGCGGCGAGCGGGCCGCACGCTGGAACAGCGCTACCGCCTCACGACGGCGCAGACCCGGGTGGCCGAACTGCTCGGGCAAGGCAAGACCAATCGCGAAATTGCCGATCTGCTGGGTTTGTCCGAAGGTACGGTGAAGGTACACATGTCGGCCATCTTTCGCGCCATGAACGTGCGTAATCGTGCCCAGGCGCTGGTGGCACTGTCGCGCGGCTCCGCCCGCGCCTGAAGGCGGCTCAGCGGCGTCCGAGGCGCAGCGGCATTTCGTCCGAAGCGATGCGGTTCTCGGCGCTGACCACGGCCAGCGCGTTCACGTCCTGCGTCGGTACATCGATCTCCAGCACCTCCAGTACTTGACGGGCCAAGGCTCGGCAGGCGTTGGCCAATGGTGTGGGCAATTGCTCCGGCGCGTCTTTCTGCAGCAGCAGCTTGCTGGCCGAAAGAGCATTCACCGGGTTCAGGATGCGGTGACGGTACGGGCGCATCAGCGTGCGCACGTTGCGGTCAGCCGCTTCGCGTTGCCAGGCGTTGTTAGGCCACTGTGACGGCACGGCATAGGCACGCGGAAACATCTCCAGATCGCGCAGGACGGTGCGGATGTCTTCATGAGATTCGCGGAACGGCAGCAGCACGATGTCGGACATCGCGTACAGCTTGCGATCCATCTCCGTGCGGTTTCCGCCGCCGTCGATCACTCCGATCCAGTTCTCTAAGGTACGCAGCTTGTCGACCACCTTGGTGAGCGCCTCGCGTGTCCGTGCGTCCGCCGTGATGTAGCGCCGGCCTGCCGGATTTAGCGGTTCGCGAGAGGTGTCGGTCAGTACGCAGGCAGCCCGATGGTCGAGCAGCCCCAGGCCCTGACTCAGCATGTGCGAGATCGAGGTCTTGCCTGTGCCGCCTTTGTTACCGATGACGCAAATGATGTGAGCCATGCTGCCCCGTTGCCTCAGAGGAGTTTTCCATGCTGTGCATTATCCGGGCCGGCGTCGCGGGTGAATTCCGGAAAAACGGTGGATTTGCCCCTTTAATCGGTTTCGGCAGGGCGGGCGCCCGGCTGGTAGCAATACAGTGTGCCGCCGCCCGGCAGGTCGATGGTGCGCACGGGGGTGAGCTCTGGTGCGGGAAAGTCTTTGCTGATAAGCATGGCTTGCGGGTGCAATTCACGGCGCGCCTTGTCGGTCACCTGGGGCATCGGATGGGGTGACAGAAAGGCGTACACCACGTCGTAGCCGCTCCAGTCGATCCTGAAAAAATCTCCGCGTGCGATATGCAGATTGCGCTGGCCGTACGTGCTCATACGGGCAATTGCCCAAGGCAGTGGGGCCGATTCACGTCCGAAGAAAAGCACGTCGGGGTGGCGACGGGCAAGTGGCGCCAGCAAGGCAGCGGTGCCACAACCGATGTCGAGCACTTTCAGAGGGCGTCTCGGTGGCAACAACGTCTCTACGGCATCCACTGCATCGCTTCCGGATAGATAGAGCGGTACGCGTGTGCCGAGCGTGCCCCAGAACGTCAGCAGCAGCAAAATGAATGCGCCCAGATACCAGCGCGGGTCGACATCCGTTGCCAGGGTGGCAGCCACCAGCGGTACGAAGCACAAATGGATGAGGGCCCACCAATACTCGCGCCGCATCAGCTGTGATGTGGCTGCCGCCCCGATCGCCTGTGCCGCCAGCAATGACCACGGCGCCCCCGGTGTGCCTGCAAAGGCAAGTGCGACTGCCAGCCCGCAGCCTGCCAGTTGCGCGCCCAGTGCGGCAAGCCAACTGGGAATGCGCCGACGTTCGATCGCTGGGTGCGGCATTGGCGGGTGTCGGTGATGAGAAGCTGGAAACCTTAGCAGAAGGGCAATTGCGTGTCGTGCGATTAGCGTGCAATCGTGTTTGACATCCCTTTGGATAGGCTCTATAGTGCGCGGCTTGTCGCCCGGAGGGATACCCAAGCGGTCAACGGGATCAGACTGTAAATCTGACGGCTCAGCCTTCGAAGGTTCGAATCCTTCTCCCTCCACCAGTTTTTGCCGCATGAAGTGATTCTTGCGGTTTGCAAGTGATGCGAGTCGTTCGCGTCGTGTGCGGGTGTAGCTCAATGGTAGAGCAGAAGCCTTCCAAGCTTACGACGAGGGTTCGATTCCCTTCACCCGCTCCAAAACGGGCGTAATGGTTTTAAGTTTTGAAGAGCCCTTGTAGCTCAGTGGTAGAGCACTCCCTTGGTAAGGGAGAGGCCACGTGTTCAATCCACGTCAAGGGCACCACGTTTTATCGATCCGGTTGGGTCGCCACGGCGTTGTCCGTTAATTCTGATTCTGTACAAGAGGTGTTGACATGGCTAAGGGCAAGTTTGAACGTACGAAGCCGCACGTGAACGTAGGCACGATTGGCCACGTTGACCATGGCAAGACGACGCTGACGGCTGCGATCACGACGATTCTGTCG